>NZ_GG695976.1:107385-177960 GCF_000159955.1 Paenibacillus sp. oral taxon 786 str. D14
CCTTTGGTCGGCACGATTTTTGAAAGAACCCATCTGCCCCTTGTGAAGTGGTTTCGAGCCATCGAGTTGTTCCTGCTTCCCGACGGCATCTCGGCGCTGCGGTTGAGTCAGGTGATTCAAGTTACCTACAAGACCGCTTGGCTCATGCTGCACAAAATCCGTCATGCCCTTGGCGAATGCGATGCTCGGGAACTGCTCTCTGGAGACGTGAAGGTAACTGCGATCAGTATGCGTATGATTCGTCGCGTTATCATCCGGCTGCTCAGCCTTATGCCACCGCGGTTGTAGCCGGCTGCACGGTCACGGAGTATGGCGAGCCGGAGCGGGTGAAGATCCAGCTGATTTCGCATAAAAGAGGACAACGGGCCGACCGGCATGATCTCGCCGCGTTCATCCATGATCATATCGATGTCCATACCTCCACCGTTCAGTCGTTCCATTTGGCTTATCGGCTGTATTTGCCTTTGCGGAAAGAAGTAAGAGCGGCATGGAATTCTCTAAAGCGTACATATGTCGCCTTAGGAATAAAGCATCTTCAGGCATATTTGAATGAGTGCACCGTCCGCCGCCATCTGCGTATGTCCGGTTCCGAGGAAGAAATGCACCAGAACATGCTGCAGATGTGCATATCCATTCCAGCTATCCCTTACCGCGAGTTGATCAACCATCACCAGAATCAGTCCATTGCGATTGCGGCTGCTGCTTAATCGAAGTGCTAGAACGGTCGGGAAATGGCAGGATGAGGTGCTATAGCTTGGGGTTATTGGAGTGTATGTAATCAGGTAGGTGGGTGGTTTGTTTCACAATGGGTGCCATTTGTACTCAATCAGCCTAAACAAGGCTCCCTTCTTTTCTCAAACAATTCGTTATCTCTGAACTCGTTCCAAGACGGCTTTTATCCATACCCTTCGGCTTGATCGTGATATCCTTACCAATCAATTTTTTGCAACTTTTCTTATAGGCCCGTATCGATTAGCCTTTTTCGCAGACAATTTTACTTCCCCACTGTGCTTGGGTTTCGGTTCCTGTTGCTATTTCTGCTTCTACTTCTGTTTCACTTTCTGTTTCTGTTGCCCTATTTCTGTTCACTTTTCTGTTTCTGATTCTGTTGCACTTTCACAACGACCTGATGCAACGGGATAATCCTCAAAAGAGGCGGGCGGAGATACTATGTTGCCGGAAGGAGACACTATGTTGCCGAGGAGAGGCCGCACCGAAATGCGTGTAAAAGCTAAAAAGCCCCCGTCTCCCCATAGGAGACGAGGGCTTGCCTGACAAATTTGATTTGCTTAGTCTAGTACGATGGCCACGATGATCGACAAGATGAAGAAGCCAACCGCCAAGCCAACCGTGACTCGTTCGAGAACGAGCTCCATGCCGCGAGCTTTCGTTTTTCCGAAAAGATGTTCAGCACCCCCGGAGATGGCTCCGGAAAGACCCGCGCTCTTCCCTTTCTGCAGCAACACAACTGCGATCAAGCCGATCGAGAAAATAACGAGCAATACCTTAAGCAAAATATCCATTCAATCCACCTCCTAAGTGAGAAACATCTTTCATCTATTCCATAACTTTGATGTTTACGATACAAAAACAGCATTATTATTGTACCACAGCGTTCCCGAAATAACAACCGTTTCGTGCGTACAACCCCGTCCAACCATACACAAAGTCCCCTGTTTCTTACGAGCAGGGGACTTGCGTTAGTTAAGCCGTGATCTGAACGGCCGCCCTTCTTAACGATGAGCTTTCAGGTTGTAGAAGGATTTCAAGCCGTTGTATTGAGCGAGATCGGCCAATTGATCTTCGATGCGAAGCAATTGGTTGTATTTCGCGATACGGTCCGTACGGGACGGAGCACCGGTTTTGATTTGGCCAGCGTTCGTTGCCACAGCGATATCGGCGATCGTGCTGTCTTCGGATTCGCCGGAACGGTGGGATACTACCGCAGTGTAGCCAGCACGTTTTGCCATTTCGATTGCGTCGAACGTTTCGGTCAACGTACCGATTTGGTTTACTTTGATCAGGATCGAGTTACCGATGCCTTCTTTGATGCCTTTATACAAACGTTCGGTGTTGGTTACGAACAGGTCGTCACCCACGAGTTGGATTTTGCTGCCCAGTTTCTCAGTCAGCAGTTTCCAACCTTCCCAATCGTCCTCAGCGCAACCGTCTTCGATCGTGATGATCGGATATTTTTCAACCCAAGAAGCGAGCAGGTCCACAAATTCAGCGGAAGTAAAGGATTTGCCTTCGCCTTCCAGATGGTATTTACCGTCTTTGTAAAACTCGGTGGAAGCAACGTCCATACCCAGGAATACGTCTTTACCTGGAGTATAGCCAGCTTTCGTAATAGCTTCCATGATCGAGGACAATGCGTCTTCGTTGGAAGAGAAGTTTGGAGCAAAGCCGCCTTCGTCGCCTACAGCCGTGTTCAAGCCTTTGGCTTTCAGAACGGATTTCAGGTTGTGGAAGATTTCAGCACCTGTACGGAGCGCTTCTCTGAAGGAAGGAGCACCTACCGGCAGGATCATGAATTCTTGTACGTCTACATTGTTGTCCGCATGCGCACCGCCGTTCACGATGTTCATCATCGGAACTGGAAGCTGCTTCGCGTTAAATCCGCCCAGGTAAGCGTACAGTGGCAGATCCAATGCATCAGCTGCTGCGCGAGCTACTGCCATGGAAACGGCCAAGATCGCGTTAGCGCCCAGTTTGCCTTTGTTTGGCGTGCCGTCCAGCTCGATCATCAATTTGTCGATGCCGACTTGGTCCAGCGCGTCCATGCCAATCACTTCAGGAGCGATGATTTCGTTAACGTTCTTCACGGCGTTCAGTACGCCTTTGCCTAGGTAACGAGTTTTGTCGTCATCGCGAAGCTCTACAGCTTCATGCGCACCCGTGGATGCGCCGGAAGGAACGATGGCGCGGCCCATAGCACCGGATTCAAGATAAACTTCAACTTCAACCGTTGGGTTCCCGCGGGAGTCCAGTACTTCGCGAGCGTATACGTCAGAAATAATCGTCATGGTTACAGTCTCCTTTTTAAGTAGTTATTCCTTTCAAATGGTAATCTATGTTCTTACGCCTTGCGGCTGGCAATCATCGATTGACCGGTCATTTCCGGCGGCTTCGGCAAGCCCATCAGGTCGAGCAGCGTCGGAGCTACGTCGGCGAGAATGCCTTTATCGCGAAGCACCACGTTCTCGTCGGTTACGATAAACGGTACCGGGTTCGTGGTATGCGCTGTATACGGACGACCTTCATCGTCGATTTCCATATCCGCGTTCCCGTGGTCGGCAATAATGACAACCACTCCGCCTTTGGCTTGAACGGCGTCTACGACTTTGCCTACGCACTCGTCCGTCACTTCAACCGCTTTGATCGTTGGCTCCATTTTACCGGAGTGGCCGACCATGTCCGGGTTTGCGAAGTTCAGAATGATCGCGTCGTGTTCATCGGATTCGATTTCCTTCACGCAAGCTTCAGCGACTTCGTAAGCGCTCATTTCCGGTTTCAAGTCGTAAGTTGCGACTTTCGGGGAGTTAATGAGCACGCGCTTTTCGCCTGGAAGCTCAACATCGCGTCCGCCGCTGAAGAAGAATGTCACGTGCGGGTATTTTTCCGTTTCGGCGATCCGCAGTTGTTTCTTCCCGTGTTGAGCTAACACTTCACCAAACGTATTGTCGAGATCCTTCGGCTTGTACGCAACGTACCCGTTCACCGTTTCTGCAAACAACGTCAAGCAGACGAAATGCAGATCTTTCGGGAATTTAGGGCCGCGATCGAAGCCTTGGAAGTCTTTATTCGTGAATACGTTGGACAGCTGAATCGCACGGTCTGGACGGAAGTTCAAGAACACGACGGAATCGCCGCTCTCAACTTGTGCGATTGGCTCGCCTTTGTCGTCCACGATTACGGTTGGCATCACGAATTCGTCATAGACCGATTTCTCGTACGATTCCGTGACTGCTTTAATCGGGTCGGTATATTTGGGACCTTCCGCATAAACCATGGCCCGGTACGATTTCTCGACGCGGTCCCAACGTTTGTCGCGGTCCATCGCATAGTAACGGCCTTGGACGGTGGCAATCTTGCCCACGCCAAGCTCGTTCATCTTAGCGATTAATTGCTCAAGGAAGCCTTTCGCGCTGTCCGGAGCTACATCGCGTCCGTCCAGGAATGCATGCACATAAATTTCATGCATATCTTCCTTCTTCGCCAGTTCGAGCATCGCAAACATATGATCGATGTGGCTGTGAACGCCGCCGTCGGACAGAAGGCCGTACAGATGCAGCTTTTTACCCTTCGATTTCGCGCTACGTACCGCATCCACCAGCGTCTCGTTCGTGAAGAATTCCCCTTCGCGAATCGATTTGGAGATCCGAGTCAAGTCTTGGTAAACGATCCGGCCGGCGCCGATATTCAAGTGGCCGACTTCGGAGTTCCCCATTTGCCCTTCTGGCAAACCAACGGCTTCCCCGCTGGCCGTCAGCGTAGTGTTCGGGTATTGTTTCAAATAACGGTCATAGTTCGGCTTCTTCGCTTGGGCAACCGCGTTGCCTTCCACTTTGTCGCGAAGCCCGAACCCGTCCATGATAATCAGAGCTACTGGTCTTGGAGCCGTCATTTATTTCGCCCCCTCAACGAGCTTGATGTACGATTCTGGCTGCAGGCTGGCACCGCCGACAAGCGCACCGTCGATGTCGCTTTGGCCCATATACTCCTTCACGTTTTCTGGTTTTACGCTGCCGCCATATTGAATGCGGATTTTCGCCGCTACGTCGTCACCGTAAAGCCCCTGAACCAGGCTGCGGATGTAGGAAATTACTTCGTTCGCATCTTGTGCGGTCGAGGATTTGCCCGTACCAATTGCCCAAATTGGTTCGTACGCAATCACCACTTGCGCTGCTTGCTCTGCAGTCAGACCTTTCAAAGCCGCTTCGGTTTGAACCTTCACGACTTCTTTCGTTTGGCCAGCTTCACGCTCTTCGAGCTTCTCGCCAACGCAAGGGATCGGGGTCAAGCCATGTTTGAAGGCAGCCAGGATCTTCTTGTTGACGATTTCGTCGGTTTCGCCGAAATACGCCCGGCGCTCGGAATGGCCGATGATCACATAGTCCACGCCAAGCTCTTTCAGCATGCGACCGCTGATTTCGCCAGTGAAAGCTCCTTCGTCTTCAAAATGCATGTTTTGTGCGCCGATTTTGAGCGACGTGCCTTTCGCAGCTTCTACCAAAGCCGGCAGGTTGGTGAACGGCGCGCAAATGACGCTCTCTACGCCGGCAACCTCCGCTTTCCCTTTCACGGCTTCGAAGAAGGCTTTGGCTTCGGAAACGGTTTTGAACATTTTCCAGTTTCCGGCGATAATAGGTGTTCTCACAGAGCCCACTCCTTTTATTTCATAGAGGTAGCTCAAAAAACGAACTTCATTACTTCATCCAACCTTCTGAGGTGCTGGAAGCCCGTTTTTTGAGCCTTGATCTAGCTACTTTTTCTTACTTGTCGTTCAATGCTACGACGCCAGGAAGCGCCTTGCCTTCCATGAATTCCAGGGAAGCGCCGCCGCCTGTGGAGATGTGGTCCATTTTGGAAGCCAGATTGAACTTCTCGGCTGCTGCTGCGGAATCCCCGCCGCCGATAATGGTGTAGCCTTCCGTCGTTGCGCAGGCTTCCGCCACTTCTCTTGTCCCGTTGGAGAAAATATCAATTTCGAACACGCCCATCGGTCCGTTCCATACAACCAGCTTGGAGTTCTTGATAATTTCAGCATACTTCGCGCGAGTCTTCGGCCCGATGTCCACGCCTTCCCAATCTGCAGGAATGCTGTCGATATCCACAGCTTTGTGGTTTGCGGTTGGGCTGAAGTCATCCGCTACGATGCAGTCGACAGGGAGAAGGAAGTTTTTACCCAGCTTCTTCGCTTTCTCGATGAAGCCAAGGGCAACATCGAGTTTGGTTTCATCCAGAAGCGATTTGCCGATTTCGTAACCTTGGGCTTTGAAGAAGGTATAAGCCAAACCGCCGCCAATCAACACGTTGTCCGCGATGTTCAACAGGTTGTCGATAACGTCGATTTTGTCTTTTACCTTCGAACCGCCGATAATTGCGGTGAAAGGACGGTCCGGGTTCGTCAAGGCCTTACCGAGAACGGACAATTCTTTCTCCATCAGCAAGCCGGATACGGCTGGCAGATAATGAGCGATCCCTTCGGTCGAAGCGTGCGCGCGGTGTGCAGCGCCAAATGCGTCGTTGACGAACAGGTCAGCCAGCTCAGCGAATTGTTTTGCGAGTTCTGGATCGTTCTTTTCTTCGCCTGGGTAGAAACGTACGTTTTCAAGTACCAGGACGTCGCCATTGTTCATCGCATTGACTTTCGCTTTAACTGCTTCCCCAACAGCTTCATCGACTTTTGCTACTTCTTTGCCAAGCAGCTCGCTCAAGCGTTTTGCCGGCAGCGTAAGCCGCATATCTTCATTGACTTGGCCTTTCGGACGGCCCAAGTGGCTCGCAAGAATCACCTTCGCGCCTTGTTCAACCAAGTATTTGATCGTTGGCAGCGTTTCGCGAATCCGGGTGTCGTCGGTAATTTGACCATCTTGCATTGGTACATTGAAATCTACGCGAACAAACACGCGTTTGCCGGTGACTTCCACATCACGTACACTTTTCTTGTTCATCTCCACGTTCCTCCTAAACGGTATGCGCGGGTCTCTCAGACCAAAAAATGCGCGTCTACGGCTTTGTCTTGGTTCCTCTCCTAAATAAAACGCAATGAAACGAATCTCTATCTATTTATTTGGGGTGTGTGTGAATGCCGTATTACATGCAAGAACCAAAGAGGAGTCCTGAACAGGTTGCTCCTCTTTGGGATGAATCTCTAATATGGGTAACTGGATTATTTTACTTTTTTCGCGAAGTATTCCAGCGTACGAACCAATTGAGCAGTGTAGGACATTTCGTTGTCATACCAAGCTACAGTTTTCACCAGTTGTTGGTCGCCGACAGTCAATACTTTCGTTTGCGTAGCGTCGAACAGGGAACCGAAAGTCATCCCTTTGATATCCGAAGATACGATTTCGTCTTCCGTGTAACCGAAAGTTTCTGGGTCAGCAGCAGCTTTCATTGCAGCGTTAACTTCGTCAGCAGTTACTTTCGTTTTCAGAACGGATACCAGCTCAGTCAAGGAACCAGTTGGAACAGGTACGCGTTGTGCAGCGCCGTCCAATTTGCCTTGCAGTTCAGGGATAACCAAGCCGATTGCTTTTGCAGCACCAGTGGTGTTAGGAACGATGTTTTCAGCAGCTGCGCGAGCACGACGGAAGTCACCTTTCGCATGCGGAGCATCCAGCGTGTTTTGGTCGCCAGTATAAGCGTGGATGGTTGTCATCAAGCCTTGAACGATACCGAATTTGTCATTCAGCGCTTTAGCCATTGGAGCCAAGCAGTTCGTCGTACAAGAAGCACCGGAGATTACCGTTTCAGTACCGTCGAGGATTTCATGGTTTACGTTGTAAACGATGGTTTTCATGTCGCCGGTAGCTGGAGCGGAGATAACAACTTTCTTCGCGCCGCCTTTCAGGTGAAGCTCAGCTTTTTCTTTCGTTGTGAAGAAGCCTGTGCACTCCAGAACGATGTCAACGCCAAGCTCGCCCCAAGGCAATTCTTCAGGGTTGCGGTTAGCCAGAACTTTAACTTCTTTGCCGTTTACTTTGAAGAATCCATCATGTACTTCGATGTCGCCTTCGAAGCGGCCTTGAGTTGTATCATATTTCAACAAATGAGCCAACATTTTTGCATCTGTCAGGTCATTGATTGCTACGACTTCGATCCCTTCAACGTTTTGAATGCGGCGGAAAGCCAGGCGTCCAATACGTCCAAAACCGTTAATCCCTACTTTTACACTCATTGATAGTTCCTCCCAGTGTTTGATTTTTTATTATTCAAGACAGGCCCGATAAAACCCGTCATGAGTAAACCTATTTATTCCCGGAGCCGTTGATCAACTCATTTACGATCTCTTGTGCCGCCGCTTCGTCGGTCACTAGGATATCCTCTTGGCCAAACCGCAATACGGCATGGATCGCTCTTGCTTTGCTCTTGCCGCCCGCGATGCCGATCACCGTCTCGGTTCGCATGATATCCTCGAGACGCAGGCCCAGGGTCAGCATTTTGTGCACGACGACGCCGTCTTCATTAAAGTAATATCCAAATGATTCCGCGAGCGCGCCTTCTCTTCGGATTTCTTCGACCATGCTTGGCTCCAGCTTGCGCCGGCGCGCCATCTCCATAGCGTCTCCGACCCCGTGCACTACGATACGCGCCTGACGGATCATGTCCACGATATCCTGGATATTCGGATCGTGTACCAACGACTCGTAAGCTTCCTTCCCCAACAGATCGGGGACATGCAGCAAACGATAACCCGCCCCCACACGCTTCGCCATACCGGAAGCAATCGTGTTCGCTTGGATTTCCAGGCTCTCGCCAAGACCCCCGCGTGCCGGTACGAACCAGCTCTGCTTCATCGTGACGTTAGGCGGCGGATTCAGCTGATCCGCGACTTCCGCCAGCGTAGTGCCGCCGGTGACCGCGACCACCTCATCCCCGCGCATGACACTAAGCAGCGCTTTGGCACCTGCGCGCCCCAGTTCCCGCTTCACCAGCGGGGAGGCCTCGCAATCTCCAGGTACAATCACTACTTTGCGCAGCCCATATTGCTGACGGATCGTCTCCTCCAAGTTGGAGAGGCCAAACAATTCTTTGACGACCGGCTCCAAATCCTCAAGCAATCGCCGTCCCGCGTCGCTGATACTCATGCCTATATTCTCGATTTCGATCAGGCCCTGGGCCTTCAGGAGATCTGTTTCGGCACGCAACACACGCTCCGTCATGTCCAGCGAATTCGCCAAGGTTCTACGGCCTATGACATCAGACAACATGATCTGGTGAAGTATGGTGTACCTTTTCTTGAGAATGTCCATGAGATCAGGAAGAAGCTGCTTTTGAATCTCTATAATGTTTCGCATGCTTTCCACTCCTGCAAGCTTCGTCTTCTCTCTCCATCTCCTGGCCTTAAAATGTCCCGGGATAACTTTTTAAGTCCCGCTGCTATTTTACTCAATAATCTCCTTAGTTGCAAGCCTGACGTCCGTATCATTTACTTTCTTCCGAGCAGTTATACCCCTAGGCGCAAAGAATCCCGTAAGATCCTGACATTTGGATCAGAGAGTTGTCGAAAATAGGCCTGCTGTGTCTCAGCAAAATTGCGGATGGCGGCAAAGCAGATCGGTTGTTTTCATAGAAAAAAAGACCCTCCCGCATAGGGAGAGCCTCGTCTACTTATTCCTCGTTTCTCAATTTCTCAATTGGTCAGTCGGATCGACAAAGCGCTTTTTGATTCCATCCGGAAACTCGGCAGCTCGGTTCCCCGGAGACGCAAGCGAACATCAGAGGCCTGCTCGCCGTCATTAAACAATACGACCCCAATCGAATCGTCCGTATTGCGGAACGCGACGGAACGTATCGAAGGCTGTCCCGACTCGGCAGCGATTCTTATGGCCTTCGGACGGATCACTTTGCTGAAATGGGCCAGTGCATAGTAGTCCAGCGTATACTCGAGCTCGCGGGTCTGCTGGTTCACTGTCACGATCCCGCGGCAGGTGCTGCGGCCAAAGCCTGGTACAGTCGGACCATTTTGCTCATCCAAAGCCATATTCCAGAGCACCAATGATTGGCTGTGATTTCGCAATATCTCGATTCCCGTCCGCATGACATTGGAGAACGCCGGTTCAAACGCCGGAATCCATTCCCCGCCAGAGCCTTCGGTAAAATGAACCTCTTTGCCCGGGAAGGCCTCCTTCACTTGGCTTTGCGCCGAGGCTACCCCTCCATACCAGTGCCATGCTACTCCGTCGACCGCTTCGGCCGCTTCCTTCAGCACAGTCAGCGGATAATCCGGCCGATCCCAGTTATGGTCATACGCCAAAATCTTCGTGGACAAGCCATGCTTCACAAAAGCCGGCTTCAGATAATTTTTCACGAAATCGGTCTGCATCTCAGCCGTCATCAGCATCCCCGGATAATGTCCCGGCACATAAAGCGGTTCGTTCTGCGGCGTCACCGCATATATGGATAAACCGTGCTTGGCGTAAGACTCGATATAACGGACAAAGTAGTTCGCGTACGCTTCGTAATACTCCTTCTTCAGTTCCCCGCCGATCATTGAACCGCTGGTTTTCATCCATCCCGGTGCGCTCCAGGGGGAGCCAAACAGCTTGATGGACGGATTTAAGGCCAGCGCTTCTTTTAAGAGCGGAATGACATCGACTTCGTCGTGACGAATCGAGAACCGCTGCATTTCCGGATCGGACTCACCTTCGGGCAAATCGTTGTAGCTATAGAAGAACCGGGCATAATCCGAGGCCCCCATCGGGTTGCGCAGCACGGATAAGCCAATTCCCTCCTCCGGGTCAAACAGCATCTTCATCAAGGAAGAACGCTGCTCTTCAGGAAGCACCTGATGAATCAGATAGGCGGCCGAATCGGTAAAAGACGCTCCAAACCCATCCATCGTCTGATAGTTGACGCTTTCGTCTAATCGGACCTCGACATCCCCGGCATCGGAATCCGCCGGCCTCAGCTGTTCCTCCGTTGTACGGACGAAGAGTGATTTTTCTCCAGTGGAATAATAAATGTCAAGCTCACGCATGCTGTTTCCCTCCACTTCGATTAATGGCCACGGTTTACTGGAGGCCGAGTTTTTCTTTATTGGCTTTCATTTTCTCCGTACGGATTTGCACGATTTTATCCCAACCGTTGTCCTCAAGGAACTTCTTGTAATTGTTGAGCGTGCTCTCGAATTCTTCGTCGCTCTTGGCGCGGATCAAGCTGACCATCGTCGTGTTCCAAGTGGTGTTAATCGCCGTCAAAGAGCGAGCTTCCGGAGATCCGGCATCCGGGTTGATATTTTCAAGGACGAAGTGAGGGTACAGCTTTCCTTTGCCCCACTCTTGCATTTGCTTGATGGAATCCGGGAAAGCATCGGCGCTGAGCGCTTTGTGACGGTCATGGCCAAAGAACATGAATTCGCCCATGCGGTATTCCTTCTTGAATTTATCGGCATCCTTTTGCTGCAGCTCTTTCACTTCTGGTGTGAATTGCACCGTTCCGTCCGCATTCTTCGTGTAGGTCTCGCCTTCGATGCCGTAGTTCATCAGCATTTGGCCTTCTTCATCCAACAGGTACGTGAAAATTTGGATCGCCTTCGCCGGGTCCTTGCATTGCTTCGTGATAAAGCTGATCATCCAGCCGGTAATCCCGGATTGGTTCAGCTTTGGCGTGTTGCCCACCGTGCTTTGCGGTCCGTCGATCGCCAGGTAGGCTTGATTCGGATGAGCGGTGGCGAAGATTTGCAAGTTGCCGCCTTGCTGCGGCGTTCCGTCCAGCAATATCGTGGCGTATTTGCCGGCTTTCACTTTCTCTTCAAAAGCAGGGCCGTCATCGGCAAAGCTGTCGTCGCTGATATTGCCAACTCTATGCACTTCATTTAACGTCTTGAGCCAGGTCAGATAATCCTCGTCCAAATTACGGTTGTAGAACTCGCCGTTCTCCGTTTCCAGCGGAACGCCCAGGAAGTCTTGGAACACATCCCCCAAGGAGCCCGTCCCCTCGCCAATTGAGTTAAATCCAAACGGAATCAGATCCGGGAATTGGGTTTTAATCTGCTGCATCACATTTTTGAATTCCTCAGGCGTACCGATCTTAGGCTGACCCAGCGCTTCGTACACGTCTTTGCGGATCACAAAAGCCGTCTTCGCTGGAATGTTACCGCTGTCATAATCGGCCTGCGTGTTGGAGTAGTTCGGGTAACCGTACGTGTTGCCGTCCGCTTGCTTAAACCAGTTGAGCGTATCTTGCGCGGCGACTTTGTTGAAATAAGGGTCGTATTTCTCCGCCAGCTCGTTCAGCGGCAAGGCCCAGGAAGAAGCCTTCTGCACAACGGCCGAATTGGAATCGAACACGGTAATCAAGTCCGGCATGTCGCTTCCGGCAAAAAACGTATTCAGCTTGGTATCGTCGCCGGTAATAAATTTGATATCAATATTCAAATCTTCCTTGATCTTCTTCGTGACCACATCGTTGCCGAAATCGGTATTCCACCAATCGGCGTTCACGTACCAGGTCAGCTGGGTTGGCTCTTCTTTCTTGTCCAGCTTCCATGCCGGCGTGTTCGGGTCCAAGGTATACCGATCTTCCAAGGATACCTCTGTTGCGGCCTTCGAACCGCCGCCGGAGCCGCCGCAGCCGGTAACGATCAGCGCAGCGGTGAGCAGTGCAGCGCATGCGGTCATCCCTTTTCTTGCAAGACTTTTGTTCAACTTAAGCATTCGTTGTACCCTCCTTTTTTTGTAAGAAGCACAGCTAGTCCAACTCGCACATCAAGCCTAGCGTTTCATGCGGATGCGTTACTCCTTCACCGCCCCCAGCATCATGCCCGAGATGAAGTATCTTTGTAACAATGGATAAATCACAACAATCGGCAAAGTCGTAATCACAATTGTTGCGAGTTGAACTCCTTTGGTTGTCGTTTCAATGACGACGGAACCCGCGATGTTCTGCATCGATTGGGTCTGGGACTGTACGATGATTTCGTACAGCTTCATTTGCAGCGGGTACAGGTATTCATCTGTGATGTACAACTTGGTTGTCATAAAGTCATTCCACTGACTTACCCCGTTGAACAAAGCGATGGTAGCCAAGGCCGGCATCGATAACGGGATAAAGATCTTCAAGAAGATTCTCCAGTCGCCGGCACCGTCAATCTTGGCCGATTCCTCCAGGGAATCCGGCACATTGCGGAAGAAATTCATCAAGATCACGACATCGTAATAACTGAACAAAGCCGGAATGATATACACCCAGAAGCTGTTCAGCAGCCCCAGGGATTTAATCAGTAAGTACGTCGGGATCATACCGCCCGAGAAGAACATCGTAATGACGCCCATCGTCACGTACAGCTTGCGGCCGCGTACATTGTTCTTGCTGAGACCGTAGCCAATCATCGCGCAGAAGAAGACGTGGGTCACAACGCCGATGACTGTCTTGAGGACGGAGATCAGGAACGACTGCCAAATCGTATCGTCCCGAAACACCGCCTGGTAGTTCTCCAGAGAAAACTCTTTAGGCCAGAAGACAAACCCTCCTTCGGCAAGAGCTCGTCCCGAACTGAAGGAAGAAACGATGACATTCCAGAGTGGAATCACAATAATGATCGTAAATAAGATCAGGATCACAGCATTCGCCGTATCAAAGATTCTGCTGTCGAGATCCTGTTTGAGCACCTTTCGATTCATGGCTGCTGCTCCTTCCTTACAGGACAGATTGATTATCGTTGAGTTTGCTGGTCACCTTATTCGCCAGCACCAACAAAATGACCGATACAACCGAAACCCCAAGTCCGACGGCAGTCGCGTAGGAGAAGTCCCCTTGCGTCATCCCCATCCGGTATACGTAGGAGTTGATGACCTCGGCCTTTTCGCGGTTCTGAGAATTCATCAGCACCAAGGTCTGGTCCAGGTTGGAACCCAGCAGGCCGCTGATGGTCAGAATCAGGTTCAAGCTAATAATCATCCGCATGTTGGGCAGCGTGATGTTCCAAATTTGCCGGAGCCGGCTCGCCCCGTCGATCTTCGCGGCTTCATAATAAGTCGGGTCGATCTTGGCCATGATGGCGAGGTACAGGATCGTTCCCCAGCCCGCCTCTTTCCAAACATCCGACAGCACCGCGATCCACCAATACTTGCCCGGATCAAGCAGAATGTTCTGAGGCTTCGAGATCAAGCCCAAGTCCAGCAGCATCTGGTTGAACATCCCGGTGGTCGAGAACCAGGTGATGAGCATCCCGCCGAGCACGATCCAGGACAAAAAGTGCGGCAGGTACGAGATCGTCTGCACGATTTTTTTAAACCGGCCCATCCCGACCTCATAGATCATAATCGCGAGAATAATCGGGATCACAAAACCGATGGCCAGCTTCAGGAAGCTGATCCCCAGCGTATTCACCACGGATTCCCAGAAGTATTTGTCGGTGGCGATAATTTTGAAGTTGTCCAAACCTACCCATGGAGCGGAGCTTAACGTATCGATGACCGTATAATTTTTGAAAGCGATCGTAAGTCCGTAGATGGGAATGTAGCAAAAAATAATCATAAAAATGATGCCCGGCCAGATCATCGACTGGATTTCCCACTGCCTGCCGAAATCGATAAAGAACTGCTTCATTCTTAATCCCATCGGCTTTTTGGCTGACGCAGCTGACTTCGCCATTTTGCGCTCCTCTCTTTATCCCGTATGGATAAAAACGTTTTTATTTTCGTCAACAGAACCCCTGTAGTTAACCGCTTACATTTTCCGCTGAGCTCAAGATCAGCTTCGTCTCCGCTTCTCTTAGCTTAAACGAACATGACTTGAGCCTCGCACGATCAGTTCCCCGTCCAGCTTCTGCACCTTCCCCTGCTCCTGCTTCTTAATCATGTTCACCAGATGATTGACCGCCAAGATCCCTTGTCTGGCGATCGGATTGCGAACCGTGGTCAGGGGCGGCGTAAAATACTGGGCAATATCAATATCGTCAAACCCTACGACGCTGATGTCCCTTGGAACCTCGAGGCCGTACGAACGTAACGCTTTAATACAACCAATGGCGCTCAAATCGTTGCCGGCCAGAATCGCGTCCGGCACTTTGCCCGGATGCTTATGAATAAACGCCCGAATCGCATTGTAGGTACTCTCTTCCTCAAAATACCCCTGCACAATAAAATCCTCATCAATCGGCAGCTGATGCTCCCGCAAGGCCGCGAGATATCCCTCTTTCCGCTGTACGCTGTCGTACATCGTATCAACGCCGGAAATGTAGGCGATTTTCTTATGGCCCAGGCTGATCAGGTATTTGGTCGCTTCATAAGCGGACGCATACGAATTAAAAATCACGGTCCCCATCGTTTCCTTCTGAATCACCCGATCCAGAAATACCGCCTTGATCTTGTCCTTCTCCATCATCGCGATATCTTGGTCATCGACCCGCAATTCTTCGTAGATGATCACGCCATCCACCCGGCGGCCCATGATATTGCTGATAATCGTTTGCTTATCGGCGGTAACCATGACATGCAAACCGTATCCCAGCCGCTCGCTCTCGCGCGCCATCGACTCCACCAAAATGTAAAAATAAGGTCCGGATACACTCGTCGTAAAAAAACCAAGCATATTCGTCTTCTTCGACTTGAGCTGCTTCCCGTTTAAGTTCGGTACGTAATTGAGCTGCTTGGCGACCTTCAGCACATGGGATTTGGTCTCCGGATTCAACACATCCACATCGTTGAGCGCGTTGGATACCGTAGAGATGGAAACCCCTGCTGCTTTGGCTACATCCTTAATGGTGACTTTCCCCATCCCTGATTACACCCTTGTCTATAAAAACGTTTTTATATATTCCTCAAGTTATCATAGAAACTCTTTCATGACAATCCCTATTTTATTTGGATCTACACCTTGCGTTTTGAGACAAAATGTCATATAATCTATTTTGTTCGCTAAATTTGCGCCCGTGGTCCAATGGATATGACGTAGGCCTCCGGAGCCTGAGATCGAGGTTCGATTCCTCGCGGGCGCGCCATATATTGCACATTCAAAGTCCTGTGACACAAGTCTTCTGGACTTTTTTATTACCTTGAGTTTGACTTTCTTTGACTTTCTCAAATAAATTGTTTATGATGAGATTAATCCCCATCATTTCCGTCAATTCTTAGATTGATGGAAACGATGAATCCCAAACCATTCCATTCGACGGGGCGTTCCAGTTGAACAGCCTAAATTTAAGGAGGTTTTATCGGTGAGTTATATTCCTATGGTCGTAGAACAAAGCAACCGCGGCGAACGCGCTTATGACATTTATTCCCGTCTGCTCAAAGACCGGATTATTTTCCTGGGCTCCCAGGTAAACGATGTTGTTGCCAACTCCATCATTGCCCAGATGCTGTTTCTGGACGCGGAAGATCCAACCAAGGACATCCACCTATACATTAACAGCCCTGGCGGTTCCATTACGGCCGGCATGGCGATTTATGATACGATGCAATTTATCAAGGCGGACGTCTCCACGATTTGCGTTGGGCTGGCCGCTTCGATGGGCGCCTTCCTGTTGAACGCAGGTGCGCCGGGGAAACGTTATGCGTTGCCAAACAGCGAAATCATGATCCATCAACCGCTCGGCGGAGCGGAAGGTCAAGCGACGGACATCGAGATCCGCGCCCGCCGTATCCTCAAGATGCGCGATAAACTGAACCGAATCCTCTCGGAACGCACCGGCCAACCGCTGGAACGGATCGAGAAGGACACCGACCGCGACTACTTCATGAGCGCGGCAGAAGCGAAGGAATACGGCTTGATCGACCAAGTCATCGAGAAAGTGAATCCGGCCAAAGCTTAAGGCTATACAGAAAAGGCTGCTCTTCGAACAGAAAGTGCTGTTCGAGGAGCGGCCTTTCTTGTTATATTTATCTTTAAATAACTTAACGAGAGAGTTCAAAAGGTCAGAATAGCAAGCTACAGGCACACACCTCGAGATAGCCCTTCTGCTCTAACGCTGATGAGAAGCGCTATGTTGGCAAAATTGGCGTGCCCGCGGCTCTAACGACGCTGAGAAGCACTATTTCGACGCAAGTGCTTATTTTCAGGCGGATATTTGGTAAATAAGCATTCTGGCAAGCGTTATACTTTCAACATCGTGATTTTGGCGGGTATAAGGTCGGTGGTAAGCGTTAGAAGGATGACTTTTTGAACGACTTTTTTAAAGGAGCGAACCGGGAGATGGAACAAAGAAAAAAATTGTATGAAGTAAGCCGTACGTTGGCGGATGTCGCCATGGGCAAAGCCAAAGCCGATTTGGTGGTTAAGGGCGGCACCTTAGTCAACGTCTATACCGGAGAGCTGCTGCCGAATACGGACGTCGCGGTTGCCGAAGGGCGGATCGCCTTCGTGGGGGACGCCGCGCACACGATCGGCGAGAACACCGTTGTGATCGATGCGGCAGGCCGCCACATCGTTCCCGGGCTCCTGGACGGGCATATGCACGTGGAGAGCACCATGCTGTCGGTGGCTGAGTTCGCCAAGGCTGCGCTTCCCAAAGGAACGACCGGTATTTTTATGGACCCGCATGAAATCGCCAACGTGTTTGGAGCGGAGGGCGTGCGCTGGATGCATGAGGAGGGCCAAGGCTTGCCGCTTAAGGTGTATACTACATTCCCTTCCTGTGTACCGGCCACCGATCATTTGGAGGATGCCGGAGCGTCGCTGGATACCCGCGATATCGCCGACGGGATGACCTGGGACGGCGTCGAGGGGCTGGGCGAGGTCATGAACTTCCCCGGCGTCGTATACGGAGACCCGAAAATGCTCGGCGAAATCCAAGCCACAATGGAAGCAGGCAAAACCGTCACCGGACATTTTCCGAGTGACGACGAGCGCATGCTTCAGGCCTACCTGGCCTCGGGTGTGACTTCCTGTCATGAGACCGTAACCCGGGAGCAAGGGCTCGCCAAGCTGCGCCTCGGGATGCACCTGATGATCCGCGAGGGCTCAGCATGGCATGACGTCAAGGAAGTGATCAAGGTGGTCACCGAAGATAAGGTGAATACCTCAAACATTATGCTCGTCACCGACGATGTGTATCCGCAAACCTTGATTGAGCAAGGCCACATGAACCATGTCGTGCGCCGGGCGATTGAAGAGGGCGTCGATCCGGTTACCGCGATCCAGATGGGAACCATCAATACGGCGCGGTACTTCAAGGTCGACGGCGACGTGGGCGGCATTGCGCCGGGCAAATGCGCGGACCTGCTGCTGATCGGCGACCTGCGGCGGATGGAGCCGTCGACCGTGATCGCCGACGGCAAGGTCGCCTACGACGCCGGGCAGCTCCGCGTCCCGTTCCCGGCGTACCCGTACCCGGCGCAGGCGCGCGCTTCGGTGAAATTGGCGCGTCCGCTGACCGCCGACGATTTCCTCTACCGCAGCGCCAGCGGCAAGACGGAAACGACGATCCACGTCGTCGACGTGATCGAGAACAGCGCCCGCACGGCGAAGGGAACGGCAACCGTTCCGGTTGACGGAAAGGGAGTCGTGCGTCCGGCCGTCGAGCAGGACATCGCCACACTGGCCTGCATCGACCGCCACCGCGGTTCCGGCGAGCTGTCCCTCGCCTTCGCGCGCGGCTTTGGACTCAAGCAGGGGGCTGTAGCCTCTACCGTTGCGCATGACAGTCACAATCTCATCGTCATGGGTACGAATCCCGAGGACATGGCGTTTGCTGCGAATGAGCTGGCGAAGCTGGGCGGCGGCATGATCGCCGTACTGAACGGCCAAGTGCTCGCCGCCGTGCCGATGGCCATCGCCGGCCTGATGTCCGATCAGCCGCTGGAGACGGTGGTCGCCCAGGTGAAAGAGCTCGAAGCCGCCTGGAAGCAGCTCGGCTGCCAACTGAACGCGCCGTTCATGACGTTTTCGCTGATTGCCTTGCCGGTCATTCCGGAGCTGCGTATCACCAACCGCGGTCTAGCGGACGTGAACGAGTTCAAGCTCGTGCCCGTGGAAGTCGGTTAAGCCGCATGCATGTAAATAACCCGCCGAGAAAGTGAACCCTTTCTGGCGGGTTTTGTTTTACTCCATACCGGAGTCGCTCGCACCGACAAATGAGGGTGCAGCTCTTCCACCGACTCACGCCGAACCAGCTTCGTATCCAGCAGAACTAGCTCCCCGCCGGCCGGCGGCCCCTCGATCAGCTCGAGGATTTTGCGCGTGCCCATCCGGCTGAGCTGCTCAATCGGCCGCTTCACCGTCGTCAGCGGCGGATTCGTGTAATGTGAGAAGCCGATGTCGTCAAAGCCAACGACCGAGACATCCGCTGGAATCCGCATTCCCGTCTCTGTCGCTGCCTTCATCGCACCGATGGCCATGTCGTCGTTGCAGCAAAACACCGCAGTTGGCCGCTCCGGCAACGCCAGCAACTTGTGCATCGCCAGATAACCGCTCTCCACGTCGTAGCGGCCCTCGACAAGCCATTCCTCCCGTACGGCCAAGCCCGCATCCTTCATCGCCCGCAAATACCCTTCCTTGCGCTCCTGCGTCGACTTATAGCCGGCGATTCCCTCTACCAGGCCAATGCGCGTATGCCCGCAGCCCGCCAAGTATCGCGTTAACTCGTAAGCCCCTGCCCGGTCATTGGACACGAAATTGACGATGGTCGGATCGTCTGCATTCCGATTCAGCACGACCAGAGGAATTCCTTGCTCCCGCACATGACGAATAAATGTGTCGTCACGCTCACTTTGGCTCATGAGCAGGATGCCGTCGAACCGCCGCCGATGGATTGAGCTAAAGTCCTCAAAATCGTCGATCCCCCGCAGAAACAAGTTGTACTGGACGCCAACCTCCTGACTCACACCGCGGATCGCCTCGGCCAAGAAGCTGGAGGAAGTCCCTTGAACCATACTCGTAAAAAACAATCCAATCGTATGCGAACGCTGCAGCACTAAACTTTTGGCATTATAATTCGGCATGTAGTTCAGCTGCTCAGCAATCTCCATAATCTTGCGTTTGGTCTCCTCTTTAATCAGCGGGCTGTTGTTCAACGCCCGGGAAACCGTCATATGCGAGACATTCGCCAGCTTGGCGATGTCTTTGATCGTAGCGGACATACAACAGCGTCAATCCTTTCTATGCTTCGGGAAAAGCAAAATACCGCTTAGCATTGCCGTAGCAAATATCCGTGACGATCCGGCCCAGCAGAGCATAGTCCTCCGGCGCCTCGCCGCGCTCCACCCAATCGCCAAGCACGTCGCATAAGAGGCGGCGGAAGTATTCATGCCGCGTATAGGACAGGAAGCTGCGGGAGTCCGTCAGCATCCCGATGAACTGCGACAACACGCCAAAGTTGGCCAGCGTGTGCATCTGCTGAATCATACCGTCCTTGTTGTCGTTGAACCACCAAGCGGTGCCAAATTGGATTTTACCAGGAACGCCCCCGCCTTGGAAGCTGCCCATAATGCTGGCTAACGCCCAGTAATCATTGGGGTTCAGCGAATACAGGATCGTCTTCGGCAGCCCGCCCTCCTGCTCGATGGCGTCCAGCAATTGGGCCAGCGCTTCAGCCAAAGGACCGTCGTTAATCGCATCATAGCCCGTATCCGGACCCAGCCGCCGGAGCATCGCCGTGTTCGTGTTCCGCAACGCATGGATATGCAGCTGCATCGCCCAGCCCCGAGCGGCGTACTCCTTGCCGAGGAACACCATCGTATACGATTTGTATTTCCGTTCCTCCTCCGGCGTCACCGAACCCTGACTCAGCGCCTTAGCAAAGATCGCTTCCACTTCCTCCAGCGTCGCTTCCTCGTATTCCAGCGTATCCAGCGCGTGGTCTGATACGCGCCCGCCGGCCTCATGGAAGAAGTCGATCCGTTCCCGTAACACATCCAACAGCGTTCCATATCCCTGAATCGACTTACCCGCCGCCGCCTCCAGCTTCGCCAGCCAAGGTTTAAAGGTATCGCGATTAATTTCCAGGAACTTGTCTGGTCGGAAGCTCGGCAGCACCAACGTATCGAAGCCTTCCAGCTCCTTGATCTTCAAATGGTACTCCAGCGAATCCGCCGGGTCATCGGTTGTGCAGACCACTGTCACCTTCGATTTCGTAATCAAGTCCCGCGCGCCAAAGCCTTCACTTTGCAGCTGGGCATTCGCTTGTTCCCAGATGACCGGCGCAGTCTCCTCATTCAGCAGCTTGTCAATCCCAAAAAACCGCTGCAGCTCCAAGTGCGTCCAATGGTACAGCGGATTCCCCAGCAGCTGCGGCACTACCTTCGCCCAGGCGAGAAACTTGTCGTAATCGTCCGCCCCACCGGTGATCAGTTCCTCGTCGATGCCGCAGGCCCGCATCACCCGCCATTTGTAATGGTCGCCGCCCAGCCAAGCCTCGGTTAAGTTGCGGAACGTCTTATTTTCGTAGATCTCCTGCGGGCTTAAATGGCAGTGATAATCGATGATCGGCAGTTCCTTCGCGTATTGATGATACAACTTCTCCGCCGTCTCGCTGTTCAGCAGAAAGTTTTCCCCTAAAAATTTCTTCGCCATTTCCCATTCTCCCTTCATTTAGTTCAACTCATTGTTAACGTTAACATTAGTATGCTGCTTAATATTGTAAACGTTTTATCGGAAAACGCAAGAGAGAATATGGGCCCTTGACCGATTAAAAAAGCCCCCTCAGCCACGAATGCAGCCGAGAGGGCGTTTAACATTGATTCGATAAAGCTTCAGCGTGTTTTGAAATCAAACGGATTCGTTCCCGGCGGCAGCAGCTGGCTAAACGGGAAATAAAATTCCGGGAAACCAAACACATAAGGCAAGTATTCGTACAGTTGGAAAAAGATCGTCACGCCCTCATCCTTCACATAATATGACGGATTCGAGCCGATCGTTTTGAAGTTACCGAAGTAACCTTCCGTTTCCTGCAGCTTCTTGGCGATTTCCGGATCGACGATGCTGCGGTAATTCGGGTTTGCCCGGAGCAGCTCGTCCAGCGTCAGCAGCTTTCCGTTATCCAGCCAAAATGTTAAGCCGTCGCGTACGGTAATCCCATGCGCACCGCCGGTGTAGGAGTACCAGTCCTGATAGAGGCTGAGCCCCCCGTCGCGGTTGTACGTCACTTTGTAAGTACCGACATACTCATAGGGGTTCCCACTTTGTGTCGACGGTTGTCCCGCCTTCGCTTCCTTCAACGCATTGGCCACAAATTTCTCGGCTTTTACCTTAAACAGCTTATTGATCTTCTTCTGCACCGACTTGTGCTTTAATCCGCTCAGCTGTGGATAGTCGACTTTAATCGACGCTTCCGGAATCTTCTTCTCAATCGTATGGTTCGTGATTTTGACGCCTTGCCGCTCCTGCACAAGCGCCGAGCCTGCCTCATTCGCCTTCCCGCTGATCTCGACTGGAGACTGCGGCGCAGCTTCGGCCGGAACAACGGCTAAGCCGGATATCATCAAGCCTGCGGTCATCAGCAAAGTGATCATTTCTACCGTGTTACGCTTCACTTGTTATCGCCACCCTCTATCGGTTAATACCTAAATTATGACCCGGGTGGCAAAAATTCATGTACGCAAAAACGCCAGCACGCCTTCCCTCAAGGAAAGCGCCTGACGCTATTGTAAAATGTAAGCCGATATTACTCACGGCCGCTCTTCAATTCAGTCCAGTACCGGTCGTACAGCTGCAGCTTATCGCCTACGTCACTCAGCCATTCGGTACGGGACAACTCATCCTCTGACAGGTTAATCATCTTGTCGTTCCGGTATTCTTCGCTGTGGAACTCCGCTGCTTTCACATTCGGATCGCTGTATCCGATCGCTTCGTAGTTCTTCGCGCTAATTTCCGGATCGAGCATGAAGTTGATAAACTTCTCGGCCAGCTCTTTATGCTTCGAATCCTTCGGAATCGCATAGTTATCCGACCAGATCGTGCCGCCTTCCTTAGGTACTACATAAGCGACATCCGGATTGTCTTGGGCAATGTAGGAAGCGTCACCCGACCATACGGTGGCGATCCAGCCTTCTTCTTGAATCATTTTTTGCTTGATGTTGTCGGTATCGAAAGCCAGCACACTTGGCAGCAGCTTCTTCAAATCCTCCACAGCCGTCGTGATTTCACCTTCGTCGGTGGAGCTGTTGGAATAGCCGTTCTTTTTCAAGGCCATACCAATTACTTCGCGGTTATCGTCCAGCAAAATGACCTTGCCCTTGTATTCCGGATTCCACAGGTCCTCCCAGCTGTCGATCTCGTCTTTCACGTATTTCTTGTTATACGCAATCCCCGTAACCCCCGAAGTGTATACGATCGAGTATTTGTTCCCCGGATCGTAGGAAGGGTTTTTATACGCGTCAGACACGTTCGCAAAGTTCGGAATGTTGTTCATATCCAGCGGTGCCAGCAGATCCTGCTTGATCATCGTAGCCACCATGTAATCGGACGGTTGAATCAAATCGTAACCGCCGCCGCCCGCCTTAATTTTAGCCAGCAGATCCTCATTGTTGGCAAACACGTCATAATTGATTTTTACGTCAAACTCTTTCTCGAACTGCTCCAGCACTTCCTCGTCAAAGTTATCCGCCCAGCTGTAAATGTTGAGCGTCTCTTTCGACGATCCGCAACCCGACAATAGTCCGGCAACCAACATCCCTGCCAGTACGAGACCGGCCCATCTCTTTTTGTTCAATTCCCAATCTCCCTTCGGTTTCGTCTTATGGAATATCAAAATTCGCCTAAAACGGCAGCAATGATTGTTTCTTCTGGCCCTTGCCGCGATTCAGCACAAATTGCGCCAGGAAGATCAAAGCGACCGTCACCAGGATCAAAATCGTACACAGCGCGTTAATTTCCGGGGAAATACCCCGTTTGACCTGCCCATAGATATAAATCGGCAATGTGGTCGAATTTGGCCCGCTAACAAAGAAGCTGACCATGAAATCGTCCAGCGACAGCGTAAACGCGATCAAGGCCCCGGAGATAATGCCCGGAGCAATCTGCGGCAACGTCACGTATCGGAAGGTTTGCCACGAGCTCGCCCCCAAATCCTGCGCTGCCTCCTCCAGTTGTCCCCCCATGCCGGAAAGACGCGTAGTCACGACAACGTAGACGTAGGACAAACTAAAGGTGATATGGGCAATAATAATCGTTATTTTACCCAGCGGCATATGGAGCTGATTAAACAGTACCAGCAACGACAAGCCCATGATGATATCGGGAATGATGATCGGCAAATACAACAAGCCGCCCATGCCCGGCTTCAAGCGGCGTCCGATCTTCCGCATCGCCAGCGCCGCCAGCGTGCCAAGCACCGTCGAGATTACCGTTGAGACGATCGCCACGGTTAAGCTGTTGGCCAAGGCCTCCATGACATGGCGGTTATCAAACAGCGAGATGTACCAGTCGAACGTAAAGCCGCTCCAATCGGCCGCTAGCCTGGAACTGTTAAACGAATACGCAACGATAAACAGGATCGGCACATAGATGAAAATCATCATGATCAGCGAATGAACGCCGAGCAGCGGATGGCTTTTGGTTTTCATGAACGCACCTCCCGCACCCTTTGATACCGGGACGTCATCGCCCGATTAAACAGCGCAATCAGAATCAGCGAGGTGATCACGAAGATCACGGACAACGCCGAGCCAAACGGCCAGTTGCGGGCCCCAAGGAACTGACTCTGAATGATGTTGCTGATCATTGCCGATTTCGCCCCGCCGAGAATGTCCGTCACGACAAACATGCCGGTTGTCGAAACGTACACCAGCACGGAGCCGGTCATGATCCCCGACTTCGTTTGCGGCAGCGTAATGTGCCAGAACGCTTTCCAGCTCGACGCACCCAAATCGCTGGCCGCCTCCAGCAGTCGCTTGTCCATCTGCTCCAACGCCACAAATATCGGCAACACCATAAACGGAATAAACGTATACACCATGCCGAGCAACACAGCGCCCTTCGTATACAGCATCTGCAGCGGTTCGGAGATCAGTCCGATGCTGAGCAAGAACTCATTGACGATCCCTTGCGTCCGCAGCAGCAGCACCCAGGCATAAGTGCGGATCAGAAAGTTGATCCAAAACGGCACGGTAATAAGCACCAGGCCCCAGGTTTGCATTCTCGGACCGGCGTTCGCAATATAATAGGCCAACGGGTAACTGAGCAATAGACATAATGCGGTCGTCATCACGGATAACACAATCGTATCCCAATAAATGCCCAAATATAACGGGTCAAAAAATAACGCATAGGCATCCAAATTAAAGTCCAGCACCACATTGCCAAGCTCGTCACGACCCATAAAAGAGATGCCTATGACGATCAGCATCGGCACAACCAGGAACAGGCATAACCACAGGAACACCGGCAGCATGCTTAAGCCAGATTTTTTCATGATCCGATGACCACCTCATCCTCCGGCTTCCAATCCACCCCAACCGTCTCCCCGATTTGCCACGTACGCTCATCGTTGACATCCAGCACGATGGATACGGTCATCGGTTCGTTATCCAGCTGCACGATCAGCTTATGCACGCCGCCGAGGTACAGCACGTCCATCAGCTCGCCGCTGCGCTTCGTTTCGACGCCTTCGCCGCTCCGCACGGCCTTGAGCTTCTCCGGACGCACGGCGAACAGCTGCCCGTCCCGGGAGAAAATATTGTTCTCGCCAACGAAGGTGGCCGAAAACAACGTAGCCGGCTGTGCGTAAATTTCCCGCGGTGTGCCGATCTGCTCCACTCGGCCGCTGTTCATCACGACGATGCGGTCAGACATCATCATCGCTTCTTCCTGGTCATGCGTCACGTAGACGAACGTGATGCCCAGACTGCGCTGCAGCTGCTTGAGCTCGGCCTGCAGGCTTTTGCGCAGCTGCAGGTCCAGCGCGCCCAGCGGCTCATCGAGCAGCAGCACCCGCGGCTTGTTGGCGATCGCCCGCGCGATGGCCACCCGTTGCTGCTGCCCGCCGGACAGCTGGTGCGGATACCGCTTCGTGAGCGCGGTCAGCTGCGTCATCTCAACCGCCTCCCGCACACGTTCCTGCTGCTGCTTGATCGGCATCTTTTTCATCTTCAGTCCAAAGGCGACATTCTCTTCCACCGTCATATGAGGAAATAAAGCATAATGTTGAAAGACAAGGTTCAAATCCCGGCGATTCGGCGGCAAATTCGTCAGGTCCTTTCCGTCCAGCAGGATTTTCCCGGAGGTCGGTTGCTCGAACCCGGCGATCATGCGCAAAATCGTCGTCTTGCCGCAGCCGCTTGGGCCCAGCAAGGTGAGGAATTCCCCTTCCTTAATCGTGAGCGATAGCGGATGCAAGGCGACCTGTCCCGCAAAGTGCTTCTCCACCGCGGCCAGTTCTATCATCTTTGCATCAACTCCTTCAATGTAGGCTTGTCTTCCTAAGAAAAAAAAGCCATATCCATTGGTATGGCTTTATCGGGTACTTCGATTCATTTTTTCGCATATTCACTATACCTTGTTTTGGCGCGGGTTACAATAGTTTTGCTATAATTCCCTTGGGTTTTCAAGGAACCTCTGAGTAACTTTACTCACTGTCTCCGAGCCTCATCATTTGATCTATAACTTCAGAAATCCCCCTATTAACAGAAATCATGGTGTCTCTATATTGGGGTTGCGTAATGAATTCCCTGGGATAGCTTGTAATATTATACAAGGTTAAATCCTCCGTGGATGAAGATGCTAATAAAGGTCTTATTTTCATCAGTGAGCCTTTTACTTCCGCCCAATTTTCAGGGAATTCTGAATTATTTTGTTGACTAAATAAATATTTATTTAGAACATAGACCATCCTTTGCAAGTTCTTATTCGTTTCAACAATGTTAGTAAGTTCATAATTGTATTCTTTCCCATCCATTTTTTCCAATAATAAATCCAGTTTTGTATAATAATCAGAGCTAATTCCCATTAAAAAACCCTCTGAGAATAAGTACGCTTCCTTTGGTGTTCGATCATCATCTTCTAATTCAATTAAAAATCTATAGGTACTTAGAACGCGATCAGAATAAGTAGTAAATATATCATAAATATTTTGAGTTTCAGATTTCTTTTCTACCTTGGTTTGATCGAATATGATGTATTGGATTAAATTCGATAACAATACAACTATAGCTGTGATTAAAATCCACTTGAAATTAACATCTTTTTTCACTATTGGGAACACTTCCCTTTATTAGGAATAATAATCCAAAAAAATAAAGTAAACGGGAACAAAATCACTTCCCATTTACTTTATTATACATAAAATGTACTATTTTGAAAGTGTAACAGAGGCAGTTGCGGCCTTTGTCCAATTTTTTTCGACATCTGTTGTTGTTACTGTGTAGTTCACACCTATCTCAAGAGGACTACCCCATGTCCAGCTTGCTGTACCTGAATATTGTTCTGATTTTTGAGTTGTATCATAAGTATGAGTATACTTGGCAGCTGTTGTAGTTTGTCCTGTTGTTTTTGCAGATAATTTTGCATATGCACTTACTGTCCATGCATCTCCACCGCCCTCAAGGTTATCATAGATGTTGAAAAGTATTGTTCCTGAGTTTCTATTATCGGCATCGGCTAACCACATATTCGCAGAATTACTTGTCCCACTCGACACGTAATCAAACTTTTTAGAATCCCAGTTAATAGAAACAACGTCGTATGAAGCTGGATACAATTCATAGGTAGCATCTGCAGGAAGTGATGCTTTTTTCTCAACCTGTACCCAAGCGTAGTACCTGTCACTATCCTTCGTAATATAGTTTGTAAGTACTCTTAATTGGGGACTGAGTGCCATTGGAGTCATGCTATTAGATTCATTTCCTTTAGCATCAAAAATAACAGTATCACTTGCTAGTACTTCAATACCCTTTGATTCCAGAAATTGTATGACATCTTGTTTTGTAGCACCGTTAGTTTTCATTCGGTCAACTTGCTGTACTATT
The DNA here is from genome assembly GCF_000159955.1 of Paenibacillus sp. oral taxon 786 str. D14. Classification (GTDB taxonomy): domain Bacteria; phylum Bacillota; class Bacilli; order Paenibacillales; family Paenibacillaceae; genus Fontibacillus; species Fontibacillus phoenicis. The sequence goes on from NZ_GG695976.1 coordinate 134,958, forward strand.
TTGCCGAAATCTTCTTCACTGCGCCCTATATCTGCACTTGCAACTCCTGAAAAACTACTGAGAATAAAAGATAAAACCAATAAAAATAAACTTAATCTTTTCATTTTTCTTTCCTCCTTAATTTTGGTATTTTATACCTGTTTCTATCTTATTTTCCCATGTTAAATTTGTAAATATTTACTTATGTAAATTCCTTTTTCTATCTTAATTTATGGCACACTTCTATATGGCGCCTGCCCCGTTGTCATTCAATGCCGATACCTACTAATGCAGCAAAGGACAATTTTCGATATAAACTCCACCGCCACTCTTAGGTTGAATATAAATAGCGTCGACTGTAGACAGGGTTTCAAGAATCTTCAATTGATCTGGGCTAACTATCAAATTAAATGTGTTATATCCCACTTTCTCAACAGTCATTTTATCTCCAAAGGCTTTAAAGTTAGTAAAATACAAAAATGAGCTATCACACAAACCTATGCGGTAGCTCATTAAGTAACTGATATAGATTCCCTATATGCCCTATTTCAGCTCATACATCACTGTTAACGTGGTTTGCAGGTCGATTTCGCCTGGTTCCACCGGTGTACTCACCGCAGAATCCGCTGCCGCCATTTCCATCATTTTCACGTTCTGCGTGAAGATCGGCGTGCTTGTGCTGCCTTGGCTGATGCTAAGCACAATACCCAGCTGGCGGTTGGCGGCTTTCGCGATCGAGGCGGCTTTCTTGTTCGCATCATTCATCGCTTTTTGAATCACTTGGTCTTGGTACTGATCCGGATTTTCTGTGCTGAAGCGAATATTATTGATCCGGTTGGCTCCAGCCGCAGATGCCGCATCCAGCAATTGTCCTACCTTCGACAAATCCCGGTAAGTGACCTCCAGCGAATGCGAAGCGCTGTATCCCTTGATCTGTTGGCCTTCCTTGTCGCTGTACGTATAGTTCGGCTGTACGTAGAATTGACCGGTTTGAATGTCCTTGTCGGCAATCTTCCACGTCTCCTTCAGCAGCTTCGTCAGCGCAGCCACTTTAGTCGCATTAGCGCTTTGAGCCTCTTTCGCTGTCTTGGCCTCCGTCACTACCCCAATGGACAGATACGCTACGTCCGGCTTCACGGAGAGCTCACCGCTGCCCACCACCGTCACCACATTCTTTTGCATTTCGCCATCCGCATAAACCGGCACCGGCGCGTTAAGGGCACCGCTTACAAACATACCTCCGGTAATCAATGTTCCCGCAACCAGCAAGGAAGCTGCAGGCTTCAACCATGTTTTCATGTTCATGACCTCCGTTCATTTTTTGGGATAAGTATTGGTAATTTTACCTTCTAAACGTAAACCGTGGACAAATGTTGCAGTAAAAAGCAAAAAAGGATGATCCCGTGATCCTTTCACGGAAACATCCCCTTGTTTCGTAAGGCGAAACCAGCGTTTACTGGTTCTCCAGCTCCTCTTTGCTGACTAAATTGATTAAAGCGTTTGCAGCCTGCTCAGCGTCCGCACCTTCCGCACTAATGTAAATCTCGGTACCGGTACTGATTGCAAGGCTCATAATCCCCATGATGCTCTTGGCATTCACTTTTTTATCGTCTTTTTCAACGAAAATCTCTGAAGAATATTTATTCGCTTCCTGAACGAAAAGCGCAGCCGGCCGAGCATGCAGCCCCGTTTTCAAACGAACGGTAACCGGGTGTTTGACCATGAAAACTTACCCCCTATACGAATTCAATCCATTTCGTCACATTCGTTGACATTATAATTTCTATCATTATAGCATACGGAGTACAAAACACACTAGCAGCAAAACCAGTTTAGCCCCCGCGAATTTTTTCGGCAAGCTCATCGATCTTGCGCAACCGGTGATTTACCCCCGATTTGCTGACCGTTCCTTTCAGCAGTTCGCCCACTTCCTTCAGATTCATATCCGGGTGAGCCAAGCGAACCTCAGCGACCTCCCGCAGCTTCTCCGGCAAGTTCTCCAGACCGACTTCCTTCTGGAGCAGCTTGATGTTGTCGATCTGCCGGACAGCGGCACCAATCGTTTTGTTCAAGTTCGCCGTCTCGCAGTTCACGATGCGATTCACGGAATTACGCATGTCGCGCATAATCCGCACGTCCTCGAATTTGAACAACGCCTGATGCGCGCCGATGATGCTGAGGAGCTCGATGATTTTTTCGCCTTCTTTGATGTACAAAATAAAACCTTTCTTCCGCTCGATGCAACGTGCGTTCAGATGAAACTCGTTCGCCAGATCGACCAGCGCCTTGCAATGCTCTTCGTACATCGAGGCGATCTCCAAATGGTAAGACGAACCCTCCGGATTGTTGACCGACCCGCCGGCCATAAACGCCCCGCGCAGATAAGCCCGCTTACAACAGTTTTTCCGAGTGAGCTCCGGATTAATCCCGGGATTAAAAATAAATCCCTCGGAGACGATTTTCAGCTCCTTCAGAATCTCCTCAACCCGGGCCGGAATGCGAACGATGTAGACGTTGTTTTTCTTGAGGCGCATCTTTTTGCGGACCAGCAGCTCCGTGTGAATGTGGAAATGCTTCTTCAACAGGGAGTAGATCCGCCTTGCGATCGCGGCGTTTTCGGTGGAGATATCCAAAACGATCTTTTTGTTCGAAACCTGTACCGATCCGTTCATCCGGATCAAAGCGGATAGTTCGGCCTGCTCGCAGCAGTCCGAGGCTTCGACCATCGTCAGCTCTTTTTTGGTTTGCGCCGCAAAGGACAAGAGACTCACCTCTTTCGTAAAATCCAGTTTTCAACCAGCTGGTAAATATGATGGCTTAATTTATCGGCGTCATGCCGCAAATACCTGCGGAACAACACCAGCGTATCGGCAATGACCTTATAGCCTTGACCCGTCACGTTATCCCAGTCCACTTGGACCGGCTTGGCGCCTTTCTCGGCGTAAAAATCCTGAACCTGCGGCGGAATTTCGCCGTCGTTCACGATGACGTAGTCAAACAGATGCTTGCCGACGTGATTATACACGGCCTGTAAGTGGTCACTGACCGTATAATCGTCCGTCTCGCCCGGCTGGGTCATGACATTGCATATGAATATTTTGATCGCGGAGGTATTTTCCAATACAGCCTCTGCCAGCTTCGGTACAAGCAAATTCGGAATAATGCTGGTGTACAAGCTGCCCGGTCCGATCAGAATGGCGTCCGCCTCGCGAATCGCCTCTACGGCTTCCGGCAAAGGCTCCACCTCCTCCGGTTCAAGGAAAATGCGCTTGATCTTACCTCGAACCTCCGGAATCTTCGATTCCCCGGTCACGATCGTACCGTCTTCCATCTCCGCATGCAGCACGACGGCCTGACCCGCAGCCGGCAACACGCGCCCGCGTACGGCAAAGACGCGGCTCAGCTCGCGCACCGCGGTCACGAAATCGCCGGAAATATCGGTAATCGCCGCCAAGATCAGATTGCCCAAGCTATGCCCAGCCAATCCCGAACCCGATGCAAACCGGTAGTTCAGCATATCCGACAGCAGCGGTTCGACGTCGGCCAGCGCGGTAAGTACGTTGCGTATATCCCCGGGTGGCGGCATTTGTAATTCATTGCGCAAGATCCCGGAGCTGCCCCCATCGTCGGCTACAGTTACGATAGCCGTGATATCGAGCGGTCTCTCTTTCAACCCGCGGAGCATGACAGACAAGCCGGTACCGCCGCCCATCACGACGATCCGCGGAACTCTTATATCCTTAGCCCGATGTATCACTTGGTTCACCTCTTAATGAGGGTTCAAAAAGGGAACAGGTTATCCTTTTGAATGTCCTCTATACTTGCAGGGGGCTTGGTTAGCGGTCCCGGCCTTCGTCGCGATGACTTACGCGGACCGTTTCCGTTTCGCTGACGCCAAGCATCTTACCCAGGTATTCCGCAATCGCGACCGAACGGTGTTTGCCGCCGGTGCAGCCGATGCCGATGATGACCTGGCTCTTCCCCTCTTTATGGTATTGCGGCAGCAGGAAATGCAGCATATCCAGCAATTTGGCCAGGAATGTCTGCGTCTCCGGCCACTTCATAACATATTCATATACCTCGCTGTTTTGTCCCGTGAGCGGCCGCAGCTGCTCGATGTAATGGGGATTCGGCAGGAAGCGCACGTCGAACACCAGGTCGGCATCGATCGGAATCCCGTATTTGAATCCAAACGATGTAATGTTCACCGATAAGTTGCTGCTCTCCAAATGCGAGAATCGGGAAATGATCTTCTCCTTGAGCTGTGCCGGCTTCATATTGCTGGTATCGATGACTTGAGTTGCCGACATCCGCAAATCATCCAGCATTTTGCGTTCCAGCCGGATGCCGTCCAGCGGCATCCCGTCCGGGGCCATCGGATGGCGGCGGCGGCTTTCCTTATACCGCTGCACAAGGACCGAATCGGTGGCATCGAGGAACAGGATTTCACACTTGATGGTGAAATGCTCCTTAATAAAGCTAAGCGACTCCGAAAGCGCCGTGAAGAACTCCCGGCCGCGCAGGTCGATGACCAGCGCAACCTTGGCGATTTTCCCTTTGGATTGTTCAATCAATTCTGCGAATTTGGGAATCAGCACCGGAGGCAAATTATCTACGCAAAAAAATCCGAGATCCTCCAAACTGCGCACGGCCAGCGACTTCCCTGCCCCCGACATGCCCGTGATAATGATCAGATTGGCGACCGAACTTGTTTCCTTCTCCGGCATGATTATTCCCTCCTCGCGTAATTCTCCTTGTCCATTCTAAAAGGATGATGTAACGGACTGTAATGACCTTATTTGCTTATTTCCCGACCATTTCCCACTGTAACGGACCCCAGAGACCTTATCTGGCTCTGATGACGACCCTTGAGCTGCAATTGACCGAAATAAGATCTCCTAGGTCCGTTAGAAACTGTAATCTTTCCAAGACTGCCAAATAACGCTTCTAGAGTCCGTTAGATGCGACACCAGCAGCGACACCAGCGGTACCAACGGCCCCCAGCTAGCTGCAAGCAGTTCCGCTTAGCACCTTTTCGTTAGGAACGGAGGAAGAGGCCAGCGGCACCGACCATTCCCGCGTCATTGCCCAAGGTTGCAGGAACGATTTGCATGCCGCGTTGCACCGGCTCCGGCGTCAATTTGGCGAATACGCTGCGAACTTCGTTAAACAGAATGTCACCGGCTTTGGACACGCCCCCGCCGATAATAAACAGCTCTGGATTAAGAACGACAGCGACAGCCGCCATCGATTTGCCCAGATAGAAGGCCGCCCGGTTCACGATGCGAATTGCCGCCTCGTCACCCGCTTTAGCTGCATCAAAGACGTCCTTCGCCATAATGTTCTCCACATGAGCCAGCGAAGTCCGGTCACCGCGCGCTACGGCATCTTTCGCCATGCGAATAATCCCCGTAGCCGAGGATACGGTTTCCAAGCAGCCCATTTGGCCGCAGCCGCAGCCGATCGCTTCCAGATCCGGAACTACAGACATATGTCCAAGCTCTCCGGCCATTCCGGAGAAGCCTTGATAAATCTTCCCGTTAATGATGATCCCGCCGCCAACGCCGGTTCCCAGCGTGTAGCATACGCAATTGTCGATGCCTTTGCCTGCACCGCCCCAAGCTTCACCAAGTGCGGCCACATTGGCATCATTGTCTATTTTGATTGGCTTGCCAAGTCGCTCCTCCAAAATGGCGCGAATCGGGAAATCCTTCAAACCTACATTCGGCGCCAAAATGATGATCCCTTCGCGGACATTCGTAAACCCGGCGACCCCGGCGCCTACCCCAGCCACCTGTTCCCAGGCGAACGGCGATTCTTCCACGACACGCCGGACGTACTTCTCGATATTCGCCACGACCGTATCCGCGCCCTTATCGACTTCGGTCGGTCCTTCGTACGTATGAAGAAGCTGCCCTTCTTCATTGCAAATGCCGACTTTGACTGCCGTACCTCCCAGGTCAACGCCAATGTAGATTTTTTCAGACATTTTCACAAGCCACCTTTTTCATAAATATATAGATCATTTACATACCTATACGTGCAAAAAGGCCATTCTCGATCCATCGCCGCTTTAGTCCGCGCCATGACTGAAAACGCCTTCGCAAGTAGTTTTCTCCTACGTACCAACTATAAGCGAACCCATCGGTTCGGTCAAGAGAAGGGAAGAAACGGCAATCCCAATACCGATAAGGGATTTTGCGTAAATGACACAGATCACAGACAAGCGTATACGAACTTAATTTCCCTTGTTCCCCTTTCCTTCTCTCCCCGCTACTGCAACTAAAAAAACCGGCATTCGCTAGTGCAAACGCCGGATGTAAGCCCAATGAGGCAAGATAAACATGATAAAGCCATCCCTGCTAGGACAAAATACGTTTTTGTCCTTGCAGTTCGCGGATAGGGGCGATGTTCTGCGTGAACTCCAGCGTCCCCAGATAACGTCCATCCTCGCTGCGTACAGCGAAATAGCGGATGTACACAAATTTGTCCTTCACCGGAATCCAGAAGTCCTCGACATCCTTCCGCCCCGCCTTAAAATCCTCCAACAGCTGGTTGACGACATGAACGCTTTGCGGCGGGTGGCAATTTTGTACGGTCCGGCCGATGACGGCCTTCGTCCGGGCAAAGATCCGTTCCTTGCCGTGGGAGAAATATCGGACGACATCGTTCTCGTCGATAAACGTCAGGTCCACCGGAAGATGGTTCATCACCGCCTCCAGCTGCTCCATCGAGAGAACGCCGGTCTCGAATTTGATGTAGCCTTGCGGAACCCCCGCTTCCGTGCCTGCCTGTGCGGTCCCTTTCACTTCTTCGCCCGAGGGCTGCAGCGGCACGCGCTCCGGAATCCATTCACGCTCCGGTGCGGTCAAGCAGAAGCCGATCTGGTCGCTTTCCCGGGCAATGCTCACCCATTCGTCTTCCGTTAACTTTTCAAGGGCCATCGGGAGCAAAATATTTTCTTCCTTAAAAATCATCTCGTTGACTTCCTTAATAATCCGTTCCAGATCCATCACCATCGTCTCCGGATCCGCGCTGCCGTCCGCCAGCTTGCCCTTCGTTTCCTTGATCATCATGCGGATGCCGTCGTCCACGCCCCACATCACCTTGGTTGGGCCGTAGATGCCGTACTTCTCCAGATACGGGAACAGCAGGTTTTCCTTGCGGCTGTAGTGCTTGTCGAGGTCCATCAGCAGGTTTAAATCCTCCAGCAGCTTGAATACGATCTCGCTGCCGGGATCCTTCCGGTACTTGTCCAGGTGAAGCTGCAGCTTGAAGTTCACCAGCCGTTCGATCTCGCGATTTTCCAGCTTGAAGGTATGAACCGGGTGACCCGGCTGCTCCTCCGGCTTGGACGAACGGTGAATGTCCTCGATCGAGCCCTTGAAAATCGCCGTATGCACCGAGCACAGCCGCTGAACCTCCTCGACCGCAATGCCCTCCTCTTCCATCAACGCATGCTCCATCGCGGAAATTTCCGCGACCGTCACGTCACCGACAGCCTCTTCGAACCGTGCCTTTACTTCATCCACGCTCTTCCCCTGATGCAGCTCCTTGATAATCTCCTTTAACAGCTGCTGGCGGCGGCTTTGTTCCGGTGCGCCATACTCCCGATTATTGATCAGTTCGCTCATCGCCCAACCCCTCCTTATTGAATTTCAGCCGAATTTCTGTTTCGATATGTCCCGATGACTTCATTGATAACCATTCTCAATAACAAGGTAGCACAGGGAAAATGTCTGACTTGTGATTTCAATCACAAATAATTCATCGATCCTTCCGTTTCTTTTTGCTCCGTCTTTTGCCAAAATAGAATCAGGAGGAATGCCATTATGCCTATTACGCATTTGCTATATATTGAAGACGATCCCGAAATCGGTGAATGGGTCAGCTCCAACCTGGAAGCGCGCGGATACGCGGTCACTTGGCTGAAGCACGGGGATCAGGCCGTGGAGAAAGCCGCCGATTGCCATCTCGTGATCCTTGACGTGATGCTTCCAGGGCTGGACGGCTTCACGATTGGGGGGCGGTTAAAGCAGAAGTATCCGGAGCTGCCGGTATTGATGCTGTCGGCCCGAACTTCGATTGACGACAAGCTGCAGGGACTGAAGTTCGCCGACGACTATTTAACGAAGCCGTTCCATCCGGACGAGCTGGCCGCCCGGATTGAGGTGCTGCTCCGCCGCAGCGGGGGGATCGCCGACCCAGCGCCGCTGCGTATTAAACATTTACTTGTGTATGAGAAAGAAAACCGGATCATCAATCAGGATACCAACGAGGTAATCGTGCTGACCGGCAAGCAGTTTCATATTTTCTCCTATCTGCTGCGCCATCTTAGTCAAATCCTGACTAAGGAGCAGATCTACGAAGCCGTATGGAACGAGCCCTACCTCGACGGGGACAAAACCTTGATGGTCCATATCCGCCACCTGCGTGAGAAGCTGGAACGGGATCCCGCAAATCCTGAAGTGATCGAGACCATCTCCTAAACCCTGGCCATTATGTGCACGAGAGCCGTCCTTACGGTACCGGACAGGAGATTGAGACCGCTTGGCATCAAGCTGCTGCTGAGTTGAAGGGAGCTCAAGCCGATGCCATCGATGCGAAGCTCAGAGAGATGAAGCTGCTGTATCCTGATGCCGCGCTGTATTGGGTTGACACGGCTGGCCAAACCCGCCTGCAGCTGCCGGAGCAAGAGTCGGTGCCCCAGCAGTGGTCCTTGGAGGATACTATCGCCTTCATGAAGCAACGTGTGGACGCCGACCCTTTTACGGTTGTCGCTTTTATTGGCGGGGACGAACAAGCCAAGCAAGGCTTCATGGTGTTGGAGCTTCCGCGTAAATTTATGGTGATTCAAAAAGGGGAACAGCTTAGTGACATTCGTTTTTACGGGGTGTTTCTAGCGATTCTGCTGGGGGCCTTCGTCCTGCTCTCCTATCTGTTCTTTAGCGATATCCGCAAGCGGCTGCTGCGCCTGGAAGCCGGCATGACCCGCCCGGGTCCCGACGGGCTGCCGTCTCCCATCGAAGAAGGACGCCCGGACGAAATTGGCCGATTGGAGCTTGCTTTTAACCATATGGTGTTCGCACTGAAGGACAGCCGCCAGCGGGAGCGCGAGGAAGAGGAGCTGCGCAAGAGCCTGATCAGCCACCTATCCCATGACCTGCGGACGCCGTTAACCGTGCTGGGCAGCCATCTGTATTCGCTCCGTCAGGAACCCCTATCCGAACAGGGACGACAGTCCCTGGCTTTGATGGAGACGAAAATCAGCGATTTATCCGGACTGATGGATCATCTATTATCGTATAACCTGCTCTCCAGCGGACGGTATGCCATGTCTTTGGAGCGGCTGGATATCCTGCGGATCGTGCGGGAAAGCGCGGCCGCCTGGTACCCCGTCTGGGAGAAGAACGGGATTACGGCCGATATTGAGCTGCCGGAGCAGCCGATCTACTGGAACGTTGACGCCCAAGGGTTCCGCCGCGTACTCGATAACTTGTTCCAGAACCTGGTCCGCCATGCTGGATCGGGCCGTTATGCCGGGATTGCGGTAGAGCAATACGAAGGCACCACGGCTCTCACGATCAGCGACCACGGCCCTGGAATGGAGTCGGTTTCCGCTAGCGGAGGCGCGGGGCTTGGCCTGCAAATCGTCGACCTGCTGCTGCGGGAAATGGGTCTCGCACGGGCCACCGTATCGAGCGAAGCTGGAACGAAAGTTTATATTTATCCAATGGCGCTATTGTAATTGAGATGAGGCGAGGGACTGTTTACAGTCCCTTTTTTCATGCCCCAAAATTAAACGAATCTTAAACTTCTCCTGTCTTTGCCTTTAACCTCCGGGCGATATGATCATGACGAGGTGATAATTCGTGAGTGAAATGATCATTCAAACGGAAGGTTTAACGAAAACATACCGCGGCCGCTACGCAGTGGACCACTTAAACCTGGAGATCGCGAAGGGGGACATCTACGGGTTCCTCGGACCTAATGGTGCAGGGAAGACGACGACGATCCGCATGCTGCTGGGCTTAATCCAGCCGACTTCGGGTACGATTCGCATCTTCGGCCGCGAGCTGCACCGCGATAAGCTGGCAATCCTGCGCCGCATCGGCTCGCTGGTCGAATCCCCGTCTTATTACGGACATTTGAGCGCCATCGACAACTTAGAGGCCATCCGCCGCATCTTGCAGGTGCCGAAATCGCGCATCGACGAGGTGCTGGACATCGTCTCGCTGACCAGCGACGCACGCCGGCCGGTGAAGGGCTTCTCCCTCGGGATGAAGCAGCGTCTGGGCATCGCCGCGTCGTTGCTCGGCAACCCCGAACTGCTCATCCTGGACGAACCAACCAACGGGCTGGACCCGTCCGGGATCCACGAGATCCGCGAATTAATTAAGAGCATGCCGAAGCGTTACGGCATCACCGTGCTCGTATCCAGCCACCTGCTCGGGGAGATGGAGTTGATGGCCAGCAAAGTGGGCATTATCCGCGAAGGCCGGATGGTGTTCCAGGATACGATCGACAATCTGCGGCTCCGCGCAGCTCACGATATGGAGCTCGTTGTTTCGGAGCCGGATGAAGCGCTTTGGATTGCCCGTGATCTGGGCGCCATCGGCAAGCTGCAAAGCGGAGTTCTCTCGTTCCCAGGGATGGCTGACGCCCAGGTCGCCCGCCTGGTCAAACAGCTGGTGGAAAACGGACATGCCATTTATCGCGTCGAGCAGAAGAAGAAATCGCTGGAGGACATCTTTATGCAGGTAATCGGGGAGGGGGCCGCGGTATGATGTTACGCTCCCTCTCGGCCGACTTCCTGAAGATCCGGCGCAAAGGCATCTGGTTCCTGATCTTTCTTGCTCCGCTCGGGTTGGTCGCCATGCAGGCGCTCAATTACGGGCTGCGCTTCGACTGGATGATCAAGCAATATGCCGATAACCCGTGGGGAGGCCTGCTGCAGAACATTTCCTTCTTCGTGCCGATGGCCATATATCTGGGATGCACCCTAGTAAGCTCGCTAGTGGCGAACGTCGAGCATCAGCTTAGTTCCTGGAAACAACTGCTGGCGCTGCCGATCTCACGGACCGCCGTGTATTGTGCTAAATTTCTGTTGTGCTTCCTGCTGCTGTCCGTTTCCTGCGTGCTGCTATCGGTCGCGACCGTAATTCTTGGTATAGCTCTCGGTTTTGAGGCCGGGTCCATCCCTTACGTGGATTTGGCGCGCCTTGGATTTTATCCGTTTTTTGCCGCGTTGCCGCTGCTGGCCCTCCAGCTCTGGCTTTCGCTCACCTATCGGAACCAGTCGTTGCCGGTATCCCTTGGCGTCACGATTTCGATCCTTTCGCCGTTTACATTGAACCTGTCCGAGTGGTTTCCGCTGAACTGGCCGGTGTTCGGGTTCGAAGGCCCGCACCGCGAATGGTTTGTCGCAGCCGGGCTTGCCTGCGGCGCAGGAATCCTGCTGACCGGACTTGTTCATTTCAACCGAAAGGACGTGGATTAATATGAAGACGTTCCTGAACGTCTTGGCCGCAGAACGGCTAAAAATGGCGCGCTCGCGCCTCTGGCTCATCCTGCTGGTCAGCCCGGCCCTGTCTGCCTTGATCGGCGCCTTGGTCAATCTGCCGAAAGGAGCCAATGCGGAAGTCTGGCCGCTCCTGATCAGCACCATGTCGATGCTGCACGCGCTATTGTTTCTGCCGATCATGTCCGGCTTATTTCCGTCGTTCCTCTGCCGTTACGAGCACACCGGCGGCGGTTGGAAGCAGCTGTTGGTGCTTCCCGTCTCACGGAGCGCCGTTTATCTGGCCAAGTTCACTGTCGTTGCCGTCTTGTTGGCGGCATCCCAGCTGCTCTTTCTAGCCGCGCTGCTGATTGTAGACCAAGTCCAAGGGATCGCTGGCCCCTTGCCATGGGGGATGATCGCAACGAGCCTCATCGGAGGCTGGATTGCCTGTATGCCGCTGGTTGCCTTACAGCTGGGCGTCTCCCTGGTGTGGTCCAGTTTTGCAGCTCCGCTTGCGGTGAACGTATCGCTGACGATTCCGAACCTGCTGATCATCAATTCGGCCAAGATCGGCCCTTTCTATCCTTGGGCACAGCCGCTGCTGGCCATGATGCCGCGCGGACAAGCGAACTACGGTGCCTTTAATCTGCCGTACGAGAGCCTGTTCATCACGGTCCTCGGCAGCTTCCTGTTGTTCCTGATCGCCGGCATGCTGTACTTCCGCCGCAAAGCGGTCTAATACAATCGCCCCGCAGCCGTTCTGCCCCTGTAAATGACGAAAGGCCTGTAGATGAGCTGGATGAGCATGTTGCCCATCCTAACCCTCTACAGGCCTTCTTATTTTATGGGGAGGTTATTCATCATTCATTTGGCTTTCAAGCAAGGCAAGTGAAATGCCCGATTATTCTTTGACGCCGCCCAACGCTACGCCGGCAATAATATACCGGGACAGCAAGAAGTAGACGATAAACAGAGGCAACGCCGTCAAAGCCAGACCCATGTAAATTGAACCGAATTCCGTCTTGTAAATATCGCCGCGCAGCAAGCTGACCATAATCGGCATCGTATATTTACTCTTATCTGTCAACAAAATGAGCGGCATAAACAGGTTATTCCAGTTCGCGACAAAGGCAAAAATCGCTTGCGTCGCAATCGCCGGCATCATCAGCGGCAGAATGATCCGGTTAAACGTCTTAAATTCGCCGGAGCCGTCGACACGCGCCGCTTCAACAATCTCAAGCGAGAGAGTACCCAGCAGGTACTGGCGCATGAAGAACACAACCGCTGGAGCCGCGATGGCTGGCAAAATCAAAGGCAACAGGTTGTTGGTCCAATGAATTTTGTACATAAATTGATAGAAACCAATCGAGCTGGCTTGAGCCGGAATCAGCATCACCGCCATAATAAAGGTAAAGAACGGCTGCCGCAACTTCCAGTTATAAGCGACCAGACCATAGGCCGTCAGGGACGAGAAATAAACCGTCAACAAGGTAGCCGATCCCGAGATAATAAACGAGTTTATGAACCCTCGAACCGGATCAAAGCTCTTGTCCAGCAGCACCTTCAGGTTGCTCATCATATGAGTGGATGGAAGCAACGAGAGGCCCGCTTGAATTTCCGCCGTCGAACGCGTAGCGTTCACGAACATGATCCAGAATGGAAGGATACTGAGGAGTGCCAGCAAAATACATACGACATATACAATCGTCCGATTAATTCGGAGGGCGACCGCACTGCCTTCTTTAATTTTTTCCATGGCTTACACCTCCCCTTTCATTGCTGCACGCTCTGCTTTTCTTTGTTCTTTGATCGCTTTATTTAATTTCGCCGCATCCCGGTCACGCATCAGATAGAACAGGATGGCGGACAACACGGCAGCAATAACGAACAGAATCATACTTGCGGCTGCCGCACGGTTATACATATAACTTCCTTTAAACGCTTGCCCGTAGATAAACATCGAGGTGGTCAGCGTTGCGTCGTCCGGTCCGCCTTGAAGGAACAGCTGCGGAATATCGAACATCGTCAGACCGCCGATCATCGACGTAATTAATGTATATAACATGATGGTGCGCAGACTTGGCAGTGTAATCTTGAAGAAGGTCTGCCAGCCGTTGGCTCCGTCAATCGCAGCGGACTCGAAGATCGACGGATTGATCCCCATTACACCTGCAATCAAAATAATCATGGTGTTCCCGTACCACATCCAGAATTGAATGAAGGAAACGATCCCACGTGCGGTCGTCTTATCCTGCAGGAAGAAGATCGGAGCATCGGACCAACCAAGCAGCTGGAACAAGCTGTTCACCGGCCCCATCGGATATGCAAACAGAGAGCTAAAAAGCACTGCAATCGTACTTGCAGTGATAATATTCGGCATATAGAGCAGGATCTTAAACGCGCCCTGGCCTTTAATGTTCAGACGTTTATTCGTAAACCAGGCCGTCAGCAACAGCGCAAGACCTATCTGCGGAATAAAGTTAACGATCCAGAGGATAAACGTATTCGCGAGAGATTTCTTGAAAGAAGCATTTTCTAGAATCAGATCTTTAAAGTTCTGAAACGGGTTATCGAGAATTTCCAATGGTTTGGGGATGATCCCCTGTAAATTAGTGAAACCGATAACGGCGGTATATAGAATCGGATACAGTGAAAAAACCAAAAAAGCCAACACAAATGGCAACGTAAAATAGTAACCGTATCTCGAATAATTGACACCTTTGCGGCGCATGCTTTCACCTCTTTCATGGATATGAAGGGGCGGGTTATACTCCCCGCCCCTTCGCATCTACTGCGTATTCTTATTCGCTGTCGATGCCAAGTTGGTCTTTCACTTGTTGTTTGAAGGTTTTGATCGCATCGTCACGGGATTTGTTACCTGCCGTGTATTCACGAACTTGATCGCGCCACAGTTTGTTGATCGTTTCGTCGTATTGCGTCAAGTTCTTACCGGAAGCATTTTCGTTCGCTGGAACGAAGATGTCAAACATGTTTTGACCGCCCAGCATTGCAACTTCACCGTTCGATTTCGCCATCACCACGGAGGAAGCTACGCTATCCTTCGTACCTGCTTCGCCCTCTTTCATCGTACCGTTTGCCCAATAATATTGGAGGCCGGTTTCGGAGGTATCCAGCGTTACCCAGTGAATGAAATCAGCAACCGCTTTCTTCTTCGCTTCGTCTTTCGTTACGTCTTTGTTAGCCAAGAGCCAAGTACCGCCCCAGAAGAACCCTGTTGGAGATTCAGTTACAGCCCAATCACCGTTTGTATCTTTAACTTGACCGTTCATGACATAGTTGATCAACCAAGCCGGACCAAAGAACCCGAAGATCGGTTGAGCGCCGGAGCCAGACATGTCAGCATACCAAGCTTCCGTCCAGTCTTGCGTATCGTTGTGGTAACCGTTGTCTTTCAACTTCTTGGAGAGATCCAAGAACTCTTCACGCTTCGGATCGATGTACAGTTTGCCGTCAACGATCCATCCTTTGTCGGAGCTGTTCTCGATCGCGTGCCAGATATCACCGTCACCGGATACGATACCATAGCCTTTCGCTTTCAGCTTCGCAGCTGCATCGAAGAACTTATCCCAACCAGGACCAACTTCATTTTTGATAGCAGCTGGGTCATCTGTCCCGAATACGTCTTTCGCAATCGAACGACGATAGATGAAAGCGCCGCCAGTTGCTTGGTAGCCAAGAGCTTTCAGCTCGCCATCTTTACTACCGATATCTACGGAGTATTGAGCGATGCCAGCATCTTTAACCATTTGGTCAGTCAAGCCCAGGTCAGCGTAGTTCGCTGCATACCCGGAAGCGTCGCCTTGCGTATATTTCAGAACGAACGCTGCTTCAGCAGCATAAATGTCCGGGGCGTCTTTGCCGCCGCCAGCCAAAGCTTGGTCAAGCGCAGGTTGGTAAGCGCCATCCGTTGTAGCGATAACCGTTGTTTTGAATTCAACATTAGCGTCTGGATGCGTTTCCAAATATTTTGTAGTCATATTTGGAATTTCATCCGTGAAGCTCCACAGATTGATGGTAACCTTTTCGCCGCTGGAACCTTTACCTGCGGAAGAATTCGTTTCCGTAGGTGTTGTATTGTTCGAGGACGACTCATTCTTGGAATTGCCGCCGCAAGCCGTGAGAGCTGTTGTCATCACCAGCAAGGCGGAGATCCCGATCAACAGGTGTTTCATACGTTTCATGCGTTTCATGCTTTGCCTCCCCTTTTGTTTACTCTTCTCGGTATTTTGTAACCGCATTCACATTTTAATACATCTTTTTGTTCTCCATAAGTAAGCGCTTATTGGGAAAAGTTCAACTATTTTTGGGTCTTGAGATCGAGGGGGCTTCTTCAGACTCAAATCAGAATGACAATTGTCATCTCAATGTCATGACAGTCCTTACTAACGGGGGGATCGCCGTTCCTCTATGCTTAAATTAGCGGAGGGAGAACTTACCAAGGCGAAACCTTAAATAGGAGGCGAAGTGTTTCGTGGAACCTATTATTGAAATGAAGGACGTCAGCAAGAGCTTCAAAGATAAAAAAGCGGTAGATCATCTATCATTTACCATTTCCAAAGGCACCATCACCGCCATTCTTGGGCCTAACGGAGCCGGGAAGACAACGGCAGTCTCCATGCTGCTCGGCTTGCTGGAGCCAACAACCGGAACGATCAAGCTGTTCGGGAAGCCGCCCAAAGACCGCTCAGTCCGTGAGCGGACCGGTGCGATGCTGCAAGAGGTAAGCGTGATGGATCGGCTAAAGGTACGCGAAATCCTGGAGCTGATTCGCAGCTACTACCCCAACCCGATGGCGATGGACGAATTGGTTCGTCTGACGGGGTTGTCCGATAGCGATTTAAACCGCTATGCCGAGAAGCTGTCCGGCGGGCAAAAGCGCAGCCTTAGCTTTGCCCTTGCTTTGGCGGGGAACCCTGAACTGGTCTTCTTTGATGAGCCCACAGTGGGGCTGGACATCACGGCGCGCCGCCGCTTCTGGGACAGCATCCGCAAGTTGGCCGCGCAAGGGAAGACGATCGTCTTCACGACGCATTACCTGCAGGAAGCCGACGATATCGCTGATCGGATCCTGCTATTTAACCGGGGATCCTTGGTCGCCGACGGCACGCCCGAAGCGATCAAATCGCGTATTGTCAAACGTTCGATTTCCTTCCTTGCCGACGGCGACGGCCCAGAACTGCGGAGCCGGCTGCTGGCGCTCTCCCCTGTCGCGGAATGCTACAACAAAGACGGACGTATCCATGTGACAACGGAGGATACCGACGCAGCATTGGCAGCATTGTTTACCGCCGGTCTGCCCGTGCACGACATCCAGATCGAGCAAGGACGGTTGGATGAAGCGTTCGAACAGCTAACGACAAACCATGAAGAGGAGGCAATCTAACGATGCGTACCATTACGATGCAATGTAAAGCGGAAATGCTTCGGGTGATCCGCAACCCCTATTATGTATTTTGGTCGTTGTTGATGCCGGTCTTGTTCTACTTTATCTTCACGCGGGTCGTTAATACCGGGGCCGACAATCCGAGTGAATGGCGGGCGTATTACCTGATGTCCATGACGACCTTCAGCGTAATGGGGTCGGCGATTATGACGCTTGGCATCCGCCTGGTGCAGGAGCGTACCCAAGGCTGGGCGACCTTCATGCGAATCACGCCGCTGCCCGGTTCGATTTATTTCTTCGGCAAAATGTTCGGCCAAACCATGATGCACCTGTTTTCCGTAGTGTTTATTTTTATCGCGGGGTATTTAATTAACGGGGTAACACTGCCTTGGTATCTGTGGATTTCCAGCGGGTTGTGGATCATTGCAGCTTCGCTTCCTTTTCTCGCGTTGGGGACGCTGGTGGGGCTGATGAAACGCGTGGATACGGCGAGCGGCGTCAGCAACGTTTTGTATCTGCTTCTAGCCGTCTCGGGCGGCATGTGGATGCCATTCGAAGTGCTGCCCAAGGTGATGCAGGCCATCGGCAAATGGCTGCCCTCCTACCAGTTCGGAAGCGGTGCCTGGTCCATCGTTCAGGGGGATGCGCCGAGTTGGCAAAGCGTGCTGATTTTGCTGGGCTACCTCTTTCTGTTTATGGTACTATCCACATATATCCGAAAAAAACAGGAAGCGGTGTAATTTCAAATGCGGTTCGGCAAGTTCGAGTTCGAATGGTTTCCGAAAAAATACGGCTGGTTCCCCTACATCTGGCCGATCTACTTGGTTCTTCCTTTCTTCAACATTCGGGGAGAGCATGGAATCAAGCTGTGGATCGGCTGCGCGATGATCGTCTTGTTTGCCGTGACCTACCGCCAGTTATATTGGGTTACCGGCAAAGTATTTAACCTCTGGCTTGCGCTGCAAATGGCACTCATCCTCGCGCTCTGCATGTTCTATAGCCCGTATAACTTCTATTTGGGCTTCTTCACCTCGAACTTTATCGGTTGGTACACCGATCACAAGAAGTTCCATGTCGCCATTTCCTGCTTTGCTGCGGTGGAGGTGCTGTCGCTCCTGTTCGGCGCCCGGGATCTGGTGGCCGGCGACCTGCCGTTCATGATGCCCTTCCTCGTGATCATGCTGGTGATGCCTTACGGCATCCGTTCGATGGCGAGACGGCAGCAATTGGAGCAGGAGCTCGACCGGGCGAACGAGCAGATTAAGGAGCTGATCAAGCGGGAGGAACGCATGCGAATCGCCCGCGATTTGCACGATACGCTTGGGCATACCTTATCCCTGATCACGCTCAAAAGCCAGCTCGTCGAGAAGCTCGCCGCCAAAGACGCCGAACGGGCCCAAGCCGAGGCGCGGGAGATCCAGCGCACCTCCCGGGCCGCGCTGCGGCAAGTGCGGGAGCTCGTCTCCGACATGCGGGCGATCACCGTCGCTGAGGCGCTGGCGGAAGCCGGCGAGATCCTGCGTGCGGCCGACATCGCCTTTGACGTAGAAGGCGATCCGCGGCTGACCGGCGTGTCGGACTTGACGCAGAACATCGTCAGCCTCTGCATTAAAGAGGCGGTGACGAACATCGTCAAGCATAGCCGGGCCACGCGCTGCGCCGTCACGATCGAGACCGCACCGGCGGAGGTGCGGCTGCAGATCGAGGACAACGGGATCGGGTTGTCCTCGCGGAAAGTGGGCAGCGACGGGGTGTCCTCGCTGCCGGGCAACAGCGCCGCGGGCAACGGCCTGAAGGGCATGGCCGAGCGGTTGTCGCTGATCGACGGCACATTAACCGTCGGAGCGGGGAGCCTGGAAGGCTCGGACGGTTCCGAGGCCGGCTCCGGCCGGGGCACTCGGCTGCAGATCACCATCCCGCTGATCGTGAAAGAAGCTGCCAAAGAAGGTGAAACCGCATGATTCGCATCGTCATTGCCGAGGATCAACGTATGCTGCGGGGAGCGCTGGCCTCCCTGCTCGATCTGGAGGACGACCTCGAGGTTGTCGGTCAGGCAGGGGATGGCGCGGAGGCGCTGGCGCTCATCGAGAAGCTGCGCCCCGATGTCTGCCTAATGGACATCGAGATGCCGCTGATGAGCGGACTGGAGGTGGCCGAGCGGCTGCAGGCCCAGGGATCGCCGTGCCGCGTTATCATCCTGACGACGTTCGCGCGGCCGGGCTACTTCGAGCGGGCGGTGAAAACCGGCGTCCAAGGCTACCTGCTCAAGGATGAATCCAGCGATCGGCTGGCGGAAGCGATCCGGCGGGTGAAGGCCGGCCACCGCGAGGCTTCGCCGGAGCTGGTCTTCGGCAGTCTCCGCCGGGACAATCCCTTGACCGCCCGCGAGCAGGAGATTCTGAGGCTGGCCGCCAAAGGCTGCACCGCCAGCGAGATTGCGGCTTCCCTGCACTTGTCCTACGGCACCGTCCGCAATTATATTTCCGAAATTTTGAACAAGCTGGAGGTCAAAAGCCGCATCGAAGCGGTCCGCCTCGCCGAAGAGAACGGTTGGATTTAAGCACACACGTGAGACGTGCAAAAGGACGCCGAGGTCGGCGTCCTTATGAGTTATTTTCGGGATGCAATCTATTCGATTTTTCGCATACATCCACGCGTTTGACGATCAAAAATCCGAATTGTATTCGATTTTTCATATAGATTCTTGGAGTTTGGGGTGGGATCGGCAAAATCTGTATGAAATTTCATATACAATCCTTTGAAATCGCCGAAATCCCCAAAATATACTTGATTTTTCGCATACATTTAGGACGGCAAAGTGACATCCCCTGACTTCCCCCGTGATTCCTTCCCCAACTTTAACTCCCGGTCGGGCCGCTCCAATCATGCACCATGCTGCCCTCCAGGAACTTCTCGCAGTCCATGGCCGCCATGCAGCCGGACCCCGCCGCGGTGATCGCTTGGCGGTAACGCGTATCCTGTACGTCGCCGCAAGCAAATACCCCTGGCACGTTCGTCTCCGTGGTTCCCGGCTTCACAACGATATAGCCGTGTTCGTCGGTCTCCACTGCGCCGCCGAGAAACTTCGTGTTTGGCGTATGACCAATCGCCACGAACACCCCGTCGGCCTCCAGCAGCTCCTCCTGACCATCGGCATTGTTCCGCACCTTCAGGCCCTTCACTTTGACGCCGCCCTCATCCGTCACCACTTCCAACGGTGTACGGTTCAGCGCCCAGCGGATTTTCTCGTTGGCTTTGGCGCGATCCTGCATGATTTTGGAGGCGCGCAGCTCCTCCCGCCGATGCACGATCGTTACCTCGGTCGCGAATCGCGTCAGGAAGTTCGCCTCCTCCATAGCGGAGTCACCGCCTCCGACGACGAGGAGTTTTTTGCCGCGGAAAAAGAACCCGTCGCAGGTCGCGCAGGTACTAACCCCTCGGCCCACGTTCTCTTGCTCGCCTGGGATACCCAGATATTTCGCCGATGCCCCGGTCGATATAATTACCGATTCGGACTCTAGCACCTGACCGCCTTCCAGCGTCACTTGAAACGGCCGCTTGGAGAAATCCACCTTCTCCACCCAGCCGCTCCGAAATTCTGCACCAAACCGTTCCGCTTGCTTGCGCATGTTATCCATCAGCTCAGGGCCCATAATTCCTTCCGGAAAGCCAGGAAAATTTTCCACTTCCGTCGTCGTGGTCAACTGGCCGCCCGGCTCCAATCCCTCGATCACCACCGGGCTCAGATTCGCCCGCGCCAAATAAATCGCCGCCGTTAATCCGGCCGGCCCCGTTCCAATCACCAATACTTTGTGCATACGCTCGTACCTCCTTGGTTCCTAGGAAATAGCTCGACCCGTCGATTCCTATGTAAATGGAATACTCCATCAAATTTTCCCCAAGTTGGACCTGCTTTACCCATCAAACTATTGGACCGAAGGAAAAATCTCCGCGAGCTTCTCCTTCACGCCGCATACTTCATCCACCCGTTGAACATAACGGCGTGCCGTAGAGGCGGAAATATTGTATTTCTGCGCCACCTGCTCGTAAGTGACGGATTGTCCGTGCATTTTGGCCGTCAAGTATTCAAGTGCCGCGGCCCAGCCCTCCAAATGGGAGACCGTTGGCGTATCCGGATATAACCGGGTGAGAAAATCCGCCCACAACGTCTCCATATCATGCTGCTGCTGAAGATCAAAGCTCCGCTTCATCCGCTCCAGAGCCAAATCCACAACCGCTTGCCACTCGCTCCGCCATACCGGCAGCTGCGTGGTCACCCGGCTTGGATCGACCAGCGTTGTCGTCGCACCGGAACGAACCGGCAGCGGCTGGTTCACGCCGAGATTGCGGAGCACGAACAAAGCCATTTCCTTCAAATACGCATCTTCCTCCGGCTCCAGCAAGAAGGCTTGCAGCGCCTCCTCAACCTCCCGGTCAGCAATCAGGCCCATCGCCTGAATGACTTGAAGCTTGGTTTTGTTGTCCCCGTGGCGCAGCGCCCAGAAGAATGAGGAACGAATCAGCGGGTTCTCTTTCATCTCGGCCGGGATTCCTTCTTCTGAAGCCTCCCACCGCTTCATTTGCTCCTCGAACGGAAGCAGGTACTGATAATTGACAGGAACCGGTTCCGCCTCGGGATGCTCACGCTCCTGGGACAGAATATTCAAATAATAGCCCGGCACGCTCGATTTCGGATCCAGCCTTTTCGCCGTATTCCATAGCTGCTCGGCTTCAGCCTTCCGTCCCGTATGGTAGGCAGCCACCGCGGCATAGTGATACAGGCTGGCATCCAAGTTCGTCTCATTCCCGCGCATCAGCCGCATAAAATGGCCAAAGGCCGCTTCGTGCCGCCCCAAGATGCCCATGGTTGTCGCCAGCTTGAACACGTGCTCTTGGTGGAAAGGAACGATATTTTCCAATCGGCCGGCCAACTCTTCCAGCGCCTCGCGGTTTCCAGCATGCTGATAAAAAATCGCCAGATTACATAAGGCGTGCAAATTTCCGGGATCCTTCACCAGCACCTCTTCCACGGTTTCCACCGCCTTGTGGAACAATCCCAGGTAGTAATACCCTAATGCGAGATTGTTACGGGCCGCCAGGAAATCGGGAAGGCTCTGCACCAGCTCCTCCAGCATTTTGACGGCTTGAGCGAACTTACCTTCTTCTAGCAACGCACGCGCCTGATCGTGCTCATAGACGCCATGCCGCGATTTGATGCTCTTTAATTTCGTTGGGCGGTCCAGCTCGTATTGCAGCAGGTCGATCATCTCCTCGGCCTCGCTCAGGAACTGCCCCTGTTCATCCTCCTCCAAATAGCGGATGAGCGCTTCTTCGGCCGCTTCAAACATATCCATATTGGCGTAATTGTTCGCCATATAGAAATAACATTCCGTCATGGACGGGTCGATCTCCTCCAGCACGGTCTGGAGCACCTCATTGGATGCCGCATAGTCCCCCATCTCCGATAGAATCCCGGCCATATTGCAGTGGTTCACCGGGTTGTTCGGCTCGTATTCTACGGCTTTGCGGAAATATTTTAATGCCTTGTCGTAGCGATAACGGTCCAACGAAGAAACGGCTCTCTCGAAGAAAAATCCCGCATCCATCGAGATCGGCAGCACTTTCCCCCGCTGGGTTTTAGCCGGTCGCTTTCTTTCCTTCAAGCAAGGCACCTCCTTTGATTTCATTCTTCCAAGTCTACTTTCCGTAAGTTTCAGGTAAACTCTCCATTCCACAGTATAACATAGGAGAAGCTGTCCTCCCACGGGGAATCCAATCGGAAAATAACGGATACGCCGCTACTGGAAGGAAATCCGCTCTCCGCAGGCGAATAATTTGAGATATTTGCAGAGAAAGGAGCTATTTCCATTATGGAGTTCGTTTGGGAAAACACGGTTGTTGCCTTATTGATATTCGCACTGGTGATTTACATCCTCTGGTCCATTTTTTTCAGAAAAAAACGGCACTCAGGACAGATTGCAGCAAATCCGTAAGCTGGTTCAGGAGGTTGCGCCTAACGCAATCGAGCGGATCAGCTATCAAATGCCGACCTTTGAAACCGATGGCAGAATCCTGGTGCATTTCGCAGCGTTTAAGAAACATATCGGTTTTTACCCAACCCCCAACGGTACTAAGGAATTTGCGGAGGAACTGTCCCATTACAAAGGCGGGAAAGGGTCAGTACAGTTTCCCTTGGACCAGCCGCTGCCGTTGGATCTGATTCGCCGCATCGTTCTCTTCCGCGCGGCGGAAAACCGCCTGGCCGCCGAAGCCAAAGCTGCTAAGAAGCGTAGGAACCAATAACTCGTGAACAAAAAAGCCGCTTCTTCAGCGGCTTGGCTTTTTACTTGAATGATGTTGGACTTCTAAATGCCTCGATCTTTGAACAAAGCGGCAATCGACCCGCCCTCCAGAATGAACTGCGTCGCCCGGGCTAGCATGGGCGCTACTGAGAGCACCTGCACATGGGGAGAATGCAGCTCCGGCTGCGCGATCGAATCGGTGACGACCACTTGCCGGATATTGGGATGCTTCAGCTTCTCCAGGGCATTGTCCGAGAAGAGCCCGTGCGTTGCGCACACATAGGCGTCCTCCGCGCCCCGTTCCTTTAACCCTTCGACAACGTTTACAATGGTGGAGCCAGTGTCGATCAAATCCTCGATAATAATCGGCGTATGCCCGGCCACGTCGCCGATCACATGCGTGATCACCGACTGGTTGTGCGCGGGACGCTTCTTAATCATGATGGCAAACGGCGAGTCCAGTCCGTTGGCCAGCTTCTCCGCCATCGAGGCCCGTCCCGCATCCGGCGAGACGATCACGGGATTCGGAATCTGCTGGGCCCGCAGGTAATCGGTCATCAAGTCTAACGCGGTCAGATGATCGACCGGAATGTTGAAGAAGCCCTGAATCGCCGGCGCGTGCAAATCGATCGTCACGACCCGACTCGCCCCAGCCGTCGTCAGCACATCAGCGAGCAGCTTAGCCGAAATCGGTTCCCGCGGCGCGGATTTACGCTCCTGCCGGGCGTAGCCGTAATAAGGCATGATGACGTTCACCGTGCGGGCGGAAGCCCGCTTGGCCGCATCGATCATCACCAGGAGCTCGACGAACATCTCATTAATCGGATGGGATAGCGACTGTACGAGAAATACGTCATAATTACGGATACTTTCCTCATAATGCACATAAATTTCTCCGCTTTTGAAGCGCGACAATTTCACCTTCCCGGGTTCGATCCCGAGTCGACTGCAGATATCCGATACCAGCTTCGGATTGGACGAACCGGAAAACATGCGCATTTTGGCTTCCATAACATCCTCCCGAATCCTTATTTATGACATTTAAGACTTGGACATCCCTACACTATTATCGTACATGGATTCGATCGGGGCGTCCAGCAATTTCCAGCCATGGCTTTGGGGCTCTTACTTATCTGCTTCCAAAGGAATCATCGTCCGCCGACGTCCCTTGAACGTCGCCAACTCCCGCACTCCCAGTTTATACAGCAGCGTTCGCGCTTGATCCAAATGTTCGCTCAGCTTCTGGGGATCATGGGCATCCGACCCCACCGTCAGCGGGATCCCCATCTCGATGGCCGCCTGCAAGATCCGCTCGCTAGGGAACATCTCCGCACAAGGCTTCGACAGTCCCGAGGCATTAAGCTCGATCGCGATCCCGGCTTCTTTCACGGCAGCCAAGGCCCGCCGCTCCAGCTCAATCGTCTCTTGCTCCAGCTCCGGCCCAGGCTTGTACCCAAACCGCTTAATGACGTCGAGGTGGCCAAGGAAATCGTAAAACCCGGTTTGCGCCGCTTTGGTCACGGCATCATAGTATTGCGCATATACCGCGAACACATCCTTGCCTTCCCAGTTGTGGACCTGGCGGAAATCCGATACATCCCATTCCCCGAGAAAATGCACCGAACCGATCACATAATCCCACGGATATGCTGTGATGATGCGTTCGATTTGCTCCTCCCAGCCTTCGATATAATCGCCTTCCAGGCCGACGCGTACATCGATCTGCCCGCGGTATTTTTCCTTCAGGCGAAAAGCCTCCTCCACGTACCGCGGCAGCTCCTCCATCGGCATTGCCATTTCCGGATAATAGGCAGCCGGATCCACATGCAGCAGCGGCATATGGTCAGAGACGCCCAGCTGGGACAACCCGATCTCGATCCCTCGGCGGATGTAATCCTCCAGTGCGCCAGCGGCATGACCACAGCGTTCATGATGGGTATGGTAGTCGATCAGCATCTTTTCACCCCTCCGCTTTAGTCACGCCGCGGCCGCTCATGACGCCGCTCCAGCTCCTGCATAATTTCATCCAGCGGCAAATTGCGCTCACGCAGCAACACCAGCAGATGGTAGATCAGGTCGCTGACTTCGTAACGCAGCTCATCGTTATCGCCGTTTTTGGCTGCGATAATTGACTCGGCGGTTTCTTCGCCGACCTTTTTGAGGATTTTATCGAGACCTTTTTCAAACAAATACGTGGTGTACGCCCCTTCGGGACGCTCGGTATAACGCTCCGCAATCAACTGCTCCAGCTCAGCCAGCACCTTGAACCGTTCATCGGCACCGCTCCCCGATCCCGTAGAGGCAGCAGCAGCCGTGCGATAGAAGCACGTAGGCTCTCCCGTGTGGCAAGCCGGCCCGTTCGCAATGACCTCAACGAGCAGCGTATCGCCGTCACAATCATACTTCAAGGCCGTGATCTGCTGCGTGTTGCCGGAGGTCGCCCCTTTGTTCCACAGCTCCGCGCGCGACCGGCTCCAGAACCACGTCTGGCCGGTTTCCACCGATTTGCGCAGCGACTCGCGGTTCATGTAGGCCAGCATTAGCACTTCCTTGCTGCGCGCATCCTGGACAATGGCCGGCACAAGACCGGCTGCATCCCACTTCACCGTCTGCTCCAACGCTTCGATCGGAAGCGAGAGTTGCAGGGTCTGTTGATTTTCTGCGGTCATCGTATCTCCACCCCTTTGGCTTTTAACTCCTGTTTTAAATCCGGTATGGCAATTTCTTTATAGTGAAAAATCGTCGCCGCCAACGCCGCATCCGCAAGTCCTTCGGTAAATACCTCGTAAAAATCTTCCGTCTTCCCCGCCCCGCCCGAGGCGATGACCGGAATCCCTACCGCCCGGCTGACCGCACTGGTCAGCGGCAGATCAAACCCGTCCTTGGTGCCGTCGGCGTCCATGCTCGTCAGCAGTATTTCCCCGGCGCCCCGTTTCTCGGCTTCCCGTACCCACTCCAGCGCACGGATGCCCGTCGGTTTGCGTCCTCCGTGGGTGTACACTTCCCATTCGCCCCACTCGGCGTTATATTTGGCATCTACAGCCACAACGATGCATTGGGAGCCAAAACGGCGTGCCCCGTCCGAGATCAGCTCTGGATTAACGACCGCCGCCGTATTGATGCCGATCTTATCGGCCCCGGCCCGAAGAAGGCGCTTCATATCCTCCACCTGGGAGATCCCGCCGCCCACCGTAAACGGGATGGCGATTTCGCCGGCCGTTTGCTTCACCACCTCGATCATGGTTGCCCGGCCTTCATGCGATGCGGAAATGTCCAGAAAGACGAGCTCATCCGCCCCCTCGCGATCATACAACGCGGCCAGCTCCACCGGATCACCGGCATCGCGCAGTTTCACAAAATTCACGCCTTTGACGACCCGCCCGTCCTTCACGTCCAGACAGGGAATAATTCGCTTTGCGAGCATGCTGGTTCGACTTCCTTTCCGTAATTCGTCTATTCGTTGATTTCGAGATCAACGATTCAAAGCTCCAATCGCCTCGATCGCCTGAGCCAAATCAATATTCCCCGTGTACAGCGCCTTGCCAACGATAGCTCCGCCGATGCCTTGATCTCTGTGGGCAGCGAGGCGCAGCAAATCGTCCTGCACCGTGACGCCGCCGGAGGCAATTACCGTCTTGCCGGACGCCTGGGCCAGAGACAAAATCGCCTCAACGTTAGGCCCTTGCATCATCCCGTCACGGGAGATATCGGTGAAGATAAACGTCTCCGCCCCTTTGGCCGCGAGTTCCTTCGCTAACACTTCCGCCTGAACCTCGGAGGTTTCCAGCCAACCGCGCGTCGCGACGAAGCCGTTTCGGGCATCGATGCCGATCGCGACTTTATCGCCGTAGGTGCCCAGCACCGCCTCAGTGAACACCCGGTCCTCAATCGCCGCCGTACCTAGAATGACCCGGCTCACGCCAAGCGACAACAGCCGCTTAACGTCATCCAGCGTCCGCAGGCCGCCGCCAACCTGGACCGGCACCTGTACGGTGCGAGCGATCTCTCCGATCAGCTCATCATTGACCGGATGCCCCGCCTTCGCGCCGTCTAAATCGACCAAATGGATAAACGACCCGCCTTGGGCTTCCCAAGAACGGGCCACCTCAACCGGGTTCGCGTTATACACCGTTTCACGATCATAATCGCCTTGGACCAGCCGCACACACTTTCCGCCGCGAATGTCGATAGCCGGATAAATAATAAAAGATGACATGATGTTCCTACCTCCCGCCGTTCATGGTTAAAGACTACGTTAAATGAATGTTTGAATGCTCCGCACTGCCCCGTTATATTCCGTAATGGTGCGTAATGCTCCGTGTCAAAGCTACATATCCCGTTTCAAAATAGCGGTAATTTATGGCGTTATTTCAACGCAATCATGCCACTCAGTGAAAATAACGGTATTTCAAGGCGCTATTTCAGCCAAAACCCCAGCACTCGAGCGATTTGCTCCATAATAACGCCACTTTTTACCGCTAATCCTCCGCTAAGCCTGTCTACCCGCAAAAATAAGGCCATAAATTACCGCTAACCTCGGATGGCTCCATGCGAAGCCGCGTTCGCCGCTGGCAGTTGCGTCGGGGGGCGCTTCGTGTGCAACCAGTACGCCATTCGCCCCCAACCATCAAACGCTCCAAGCACACCGGACGCTTCATCGCATCTAGCTGGCGCTTACTGCATCATGCGTGTCGATCTCGCGGCATTACCCCTGCCGCTCCACCAGCGTCAGGAAATTGCGCAGCAACGCCATGCCGAGCTCGCCGCTCTTCTCGGGATGGAACTGCATCCCGAAGACGTTGCCGCGGCCGACGATGGCGGTCACCGGATGGCCGTAGTCGGTCACGGCCAGCACATCCCCCGGCTGCTCCGCCAACACGTGATAAGAGTGGACGAAGTACACATGTCCCTCTTCCAGCCCGGCGAGCAGCGGGTTCTCCGGCTGCAGGAACGACAGCCGGTTCCAGCCCATATGCGGCACCTTGTACCCGTCGGTGCCCGCAAACCGCACCGCTCGGCCCGGCAGCAAGCCCAGCCCCTCGTTCCGCCCATGCTCTTCGCTCTCGCCGAAGAGCAGCTGCATCCCGAGGCAGATGCCGAGCAGCGGTGTCCCCCCAGCGGCCGCCTGCCGCACCACGGCGTCCAAGCCCGACGCGCGCAGATGCTTCATCGCGTCGCCAAAAGCCCCGACGCCCGGCAACAGCACGCCGTCCGCCGCCAGAATCTGCGCCTCGTCTCCGGTAATCGTACCCTCGTAGCCGAGGCGCTCCACCGCCTTGCTCACGCTGTGCAGGTTGCCCATCCCGTAATCGACGATGGCAATCTTCATCGGCTACAGCACTCCCTTCGTCGACGGCACCCCGCTGACGCGCGGGTCAATGCTCGTCGCCTCGTCAAGCGCCCGTCCGAGCGCTTTGAACACCGCCTCGATCATGTGATGCGTGTTCTGGCCATAGTGCACGATCACGTGTAGCGTAATCCGCGCCTCCAGCGCCAGCTTCCACAGAAACTCATGGACAAGCTGAACGTCAAAGCTGCCCACCCGGTCCGAAGGATACTCCGCCCGGTATTCGAAATGCGGACGGTTGCTGACGTCAATCACCACTTGCGCCAACGCCTCGTCCATCGGAATAAACACGCTGGAATAACGTTTGATCCCTTTTTTATCGCCTAGCGCCTCCCGGATCACCTGACCCAGACAGATACCGATATCCTCCACCGTGTGGTGGTCGTCGATTTCGATATCGCCGCGCGCCTGAACCGAGAGATCAAAATGTCCGTGCTTCGTGAACAAATCCAGCATATGGTTCAAAAAAGGCACGTCCGTCTCCAACTGCGCGTTCCCGCTCCCATCCACCGCAAAGGTCAGTTGAATATCCGTTTCGTTCGTTGTGCGGCTGATGCTCGCTTGGCGTGGCGCCGCTCCCCCGTTATTGTTGCCTGCCATCTTCGTTCCCCGCCTTTCCTTCTTGCTGCAGCCGGATTTCGATCGCCCGGGCATGGCCTTCCAGCCCTTCCCGCCGCGCCAGCTCCATAATGGTTGCTCCGTTCTCCAGCAGCGCTTCCTTGCTATAGTAAATCAGACTTGATTTCTTAATAAAATCGTCCACATCCACCGGTGACGAGAATCTCGCCGTGCCGTTGGTCGGAATGATATGGTTCGGACCGGCAAAATAATCCCCCACCGGCTCCGAGCTGTACGGTCCGAGGAAAATCGCCCCGGCATTTTCCACCTGCCCCAGATAGCTCATCGGATTGTCCACGATCAGCTCAAAATGCTCCGGCGCCAGCTGATTAATCACGTCGATCCCGGCTTCCACCGTATCGACGAGAATGATCGCGCCGTAGCGCTCGATCGAAGCTCCGGCGATCGCCTTGCGCGGCAGCGCGGCCAGCTGCCGCTCCATCTCGGCCTGGCACGCCTTCGCAAACGCCTCCGACGGCGTCACGAGGATCGCCGACGCCATCTCGTCGTGTTCGGCCTGGGACAACAGATCCGCCGCCACATAGGCGGGATCGGCGCTGTCATCGGCCAGCACGGCGATTTCACTAGGACCGGCGATACTGTCGATATCGACGACACCGTATACTTCGCGTTTAGCCAGCGCGACGTAAATGTTCCCCGGCCCGCAGATCTTATCAACGGGCCGGATCGCGTCCGTGCCATAAGCGAGCGCCGCAATCGCTTGGGCCCCGCCGACCCGATAGATCTCGTGTACGCCGGCTTCCGCTGCGGCCACGAGGATGTACGGGTCGATCCCGGCTTTGCCGCCCGTCGCCGGCGGCGTCACCATCACGATCTCCGGCACGCCGGCCACCTGTGCGGGAATCACGTTCATGAGCACGGAAGACGGGTAGGCCGCCTTCCCGCCGGGAACGTACACGCCGACCCGCTTTAACGGTCGGATGATTTGTCCCAGCAAGCTCCCGTCCGGCTGCAAATCCATCCAGGAGTTGCGCTTCTGCCGGGCGTGGAACGCCCGGATGTTCTCGGCCGCCCCCCGGATCGCCGTCACGAACGTCGGCTCCACGGCCGCATACGCCGCTTCCAGCTCCTCCTTCGTCACGCGCAGCCCGGACGCCTCCAACTTCATGCCGTCAAACTGCTCCGTGTACCGGAGCAAGGCCGCGTCCCCTTCCGCTTTCACCGCTTGGACGATCGCTTTCACCGCTTCGTTTCGCTCCGGCGAGCCGTATTCCGCTTCCCGCCGCAAATCAAAATCCTGTGCCGATATTAGTTTCATCATCCGGCATCCCCCTGCTTTCTTCATCCTTATAAGTTCTCGTATCTGCCTTAACCTGCCTCAATCTCAAGCCTGCGAGACTTCATCCCGTTGAATCACCTTGCTCAGCGCATCACACACGGCCTGAATTTCAGCGTTTTTCATCCGATAGCTGACACGGTTCGCAACTAAACGGCTGGTGATGTCAAAGATCTTCTCCAACTCAACCAATCCGTTCTCCTTCAGCGTCTGCCCGGTCTCCACCATATCGACGATCCGGTCGGCAAGGCCGATGAGCGGCGCCAGCTCAATCGAGCCGTTCAGCTTAATGACCTCAACCTGCTGCCCATGCTCGCGGAAGAACTGCGACGCTACGTTCGGATACTTCGTTGCGACCCGCTGTTGAATCCCCGGCTTCCAATCCGGCAGCGCAATAACTGACATGCGGCAACGAGCGATGCCCAGGTCAAGCAGCTCGTAGACGTCTCGATTTTCCTCCATCAGTACGTCTTTGCCAACGATCCCGATATCAGCTACCCCGTATTCCACGTAAGTCGGCACGTCTACCGGCTTCGCGAGAATGAACTCCATGCCGATGTCCGGAAGCGGAATGACCAGCTTGCGCGTTTCATCCACATCGTCTGGGATCTCGATTCCCGCCTCGCGGAACAAGGCGGAAGCTTTTTTATAAATACGCCCCTTGGGCATAGCGACTTTAATAATTTGTTTCAATGGATTGTGCCCTCCTTTTCAGGCAGCTGCCTTCACTCAAAGCTGACAAACGTCAGGATATCGCCGTATGCCGGTCCCAGCGGCCCCGCCTTCCGCACCGACTCCGGCGCACTGAGCAGATCCTCCGGCCCCTCCGCACGGCGCATTAGCACGCTGCAGCCTTCACTGCGCAGCCGCTCCGCTTCAGCAAACGCCCGTTTCCGGTTCGGCACATCATATTGCAGCACCACCGGCAGCTCCGGTTCCGTCTCCAGCCCGCCGACTCCGTCGAGAATCCGGTTCGTCTTCAGTGAGAATCCCGTAGCCGGCGCAGGTCGTCCGAACTGCTGCAGCAGATTGTCATACCGCCCGCCGCTGCACACCGGGAAACCCAGCTCTGCGGCATAACCCTCAAACGTCATCCCCGTATAGTAGGAGAAATCTCCAATCATCGTCAGGTCGATCATCACATGTTCGGCCACGCCAAAATCCTCCAAGGCATCCCACACCTGGCTCAGATGTTGAACCGAGGATTGGGCCAAGGGATTGCGGCTCAGCTCCAGTGCTTGGCCGCAGATTTCTTTCCCGCCGCGCAGACGGAGAATCCCTTCGAGCTCGTCACGCTGCTCTTGCGAGAGAGACAACTGGGAGAGTGTTTCCCGATAACCTACAAAATCGCGATGCAGTAGCCCAGCCTTTAAAGCCTCTTGAATATCTTCCCGTCCCGGGACCGCGTCCTCCAGCAAACCGTTCAGGAAGCCGACATGCCCGACAGCGATCTTAAATGATTTCACGCCCGCAGCCTGCAGCGAGGCCACTGCCAAGGCGATCACCTCGGCGTCCGCATCCGGAGAATCATCTCCTACCAATTCAACCCCGGTTTGATAAAACTCCGCTTCCCGTCCCGCCTCTTCCTCGATCGCCCGGAATACGTTAGCGTGATACGACAAGCGAAGCGGCAACGGCTCTTCCTTCAACAACGAAGCGACGACTCGGGCGATAGGTGCCGTCATATCGGAACGGAGTACCATCGTGGTCCCCCGGTTATTTAACAATTTAAACAGCTTCTGATCCGACGTCGAGCTGGCTACGCCCACGGTATCGTAATATTCCATCGTAGGCGTCATGATTTGCCGGTATCCCCAGCCGGCCATGCAATCCAGCACACGCCGTTCGATCGCCCGCAGCTTATCCACGGCAAAAGGCAGATAATCGCGGACACCCGCCGGTTTTTCAAAGCCTTTTGGTTTCGACAATTGTTTCACCTCACCGTTTTTTCTCTCTTATGTGAAATTTCTTTATTATATTAAAGTACTACCATACTACCAAATTAAAGAGTAGCCCAATTTTATCATAATTCCTTTTAGACCGTCAATTGCTTCTCCCCGGTCGACTTCTCGATTTAGCCTGCCCTACAGTATTCCCCAAGCGAGGGTCAAAACCCTTGCGATCTCTCGATCCATACAAAAAAACCGGCCGGGTACGCCCGGACCGGTTCAACTGATCGAAGTTACATATTTGCGCCAACGGATGGACTTTGTCCGCTTTCCTGCGGTCCGGACGGTTTATTTTTGCGTAAGGAAGCCGGTACACTCCCCAGAAACCACGCGGCAAACGGCAGCCGCCGGAAGCACAACTGCACGAACCCCCACGAAAGAAATAGAGCTGCCAGGGAACCGACGATGATATAAATCAGGTAGCCATAGGAAGCACCGGGCAGCCGTTGTTCATTCCAGAAGAGCCGGTACGCGAACAACACGACGGGATGAAACAAATAGATCCCGAAGGAGAGCTCACCCACCCGGGTCAGCGTCCGAACCCAGAAGGCCGAGCCTTTTCTCTGAATGTAAAATGCCGCCTTGAGCAGCACTAACGCCGAGAACATCGTGTGAACGTTCCATAACAATTCAAACCATAAGGTGTTGGGAGAAGCATAACCTTGGCGGTATACATACCAGATCTGGACATGAACGAAGGCAACGGCCAGCCATCCGATCCACAACGCGGCGGTCCATCCCTTTTGGGATTTGGTCATTTCCTTCCAGTCCGTATTCAGCCAACCCTTAAGTTTGCTGAAGAAAATCGCCAGCACCGCACCTAACATGTAATACCCCATATAGCTCAGTGCGTAGCTCCCTTTATTCGGCAGATGCAGCTGATATTTGTTCCAGAATACGAAGCCCCACTGCAGCGCAAGACCAAAAGGTAAAATAAGCGCAAGCAAGAAGCGGCGATTCCGAAAGGACTGGAATAACCACAAGAAGAGCGGGAACAACAGGTAGAACTGAATGCTGATAAATACGAAGTAGAGGTGGGTGTAGGCCGTGCCGGTCAGCAGTGCCGTCCCCAGCGACTTCAATTCATACATCTTGGAGTTATTGACAAAATCGTTGCGGTAAATAGCTATTAACATGAAATAACAACAGGAGACCAGTAGATAGGGCAAGATGATATAGGTCAGACGCTTCTTGTAGAATTTGCTTACCAGCTTGCGACTAATCGGCTGATCGTAATAATTGTAAAAAAGGACGAAACTGCTGAGAAGGATAAACGACGGGGTGCCGATTTTAAAGAAAATGTTCATCCAATTATAAAAGTAGTAGACCGGTGAATTCAGCGCTTGTTCTGCCGCCGCGAACGATGAAGCGTGCACCTGGATGACGCTGAAGATCGCTAACGCGCGAAAGATGTCCAGCTGCGGCAAACGTTCCTTGACCACCTTGCTCACTCAACCAACCCCTGTTCATAATTAAGAAGAAGCCTGATTTATGTACTACTAGACGTCTGGGCTTGAGAAAAGTTTCTCTAGCACTCTCTTCACTATACCAAAAGTTGGACGATCATAAAACCGTTTGGCCTTCTTGCCCGTCTTTACATAGGGAATCAAATTACCGGCCGGTAACCCTGTTTCGCTGCATTTTACATGGGAAGGAAGGAGCCCGAATTGGAAGAGAGAGAATGGGCTGCCGCTGCCTGCAGCGGAGACGAACAAGCCTTTTATCAGTTAATATCCCTGCACCGGCGTAAGCTCTACGGCATTGCTTACAGCTATTTACGCAATGAATCGGACGCTCTGAAGGCCATCCAGGAAACGGTGTGCAAGGCCTGGATCAAATGTCGGCGCTTAAAGGACCCTGAGGCTTTTATTCCATGGCTGATCCGAATTTTGGTTCATTGCTGCATCGACGAATTGAAAAGGCGGAAACGGGTTCTTCCGTACGTGGCAGAGCGAATGCAAACAAAGGGAGAAATGGTGAGCGTGTTCAAAATGGATCTGGACTCCGCGCTGGACCAGCTTAAGCCAAAATATCGCCATGTCCTCACCTTGAAGTATTATCAAGACATGACCTTAACGGAGATTGCCCGGGTGCTGGACTGTCCGGAGGGGACGGTTAAGACCTGGCTGCATCAGGGCCTCAAGCAGCTTCGCCGCCATATGCATGTGGGAGGTGAATTGTATTATGGTTGATCGGGAGGAAGACCAGCTTGCCTGTTATTTTGATGGGATCCGTCTAGCCGAGAAGCAAATCCTAGACGAGAAACTGGACGCTGCGATCCAGCGTGGTCTAGAACAGGGGCGAAGCCTCCGTAGCAGATGGCGTGTGCACCGAGGGTGGGCATGGATCTCTGGAACTGCCGGGGTGATCGCGGTTTGTATGCTGATGTTATTCATCTGGCATGGCGGAATACCTCTTGTCGGTTCAATAACCACTACCGCGAGTTCTACCGATGCGATCCCAAGTTATGTAGATGCGAAAAAAACTCGATAACGACATTCATTTGTGGCTATTAGATGCTCATGGAAATACATTTGATCATTTACCTGTGTTTCTTCCCGTTGGTACGTATCCCGTCGGCTCTGTCACCCATTTAAAGTACACATTAAATATCGAAGATCCCGATGCACCGAATCGTCTGGTGTTATCCGTAGGTACGGAGGAATCCAACGAGAAGCCTATCAGCCAAATACCAATTGAATGGAACAGCCGACCTTATACCAGAATGAAGAAGACCGTTCCAGTTAACCAAATCGCGACTATCTACGGCCAATCATTAACGATTGATCAAATAGTTATCCGCCCGTTGAGTACGACGATCCTGTTCAAGCCTCAGAAGAGCGTGAATCAATGGATGTCCCAACCTGTTAAAGCCAAACTATATTTAGGTGGAGAAGGCGAAGCAGAATTCCGACGGTATGCCCCGCTACGAAGCCTGATCTATGATTATCAGAAGGGATCTCCCGATGCGTTTCTTACCGGACTTGAATTTGAGAGTATCTATGACAAGGATTGGAAAGAAGTGACACTCGAAATTGATAATTTTGGCGTCTATCCTTTGAAACAGAGATCCTTTAGCCTGTGGGTAGATGCAGATAAGGAGCAGCTTTTCATTCTTGATCCGTCCGTCAAACAAGTGGAGGTACTTGAACACGAAAATGTCATCGAATTGGTTCTCCATATGAACCCAACTCCGGATAATCATTTAAGTAAGCCTTATACCGTGGACGAGTACTTCAACGACAATCAAGCCAAATCCGTTTATCGTATCCTTCAAGATGAGCACTCTCCCATGTATTCACTGGATGGGGACAACGAAACGATTCGCTTCAAAATAGAGAAACGCGATTATGTCCAGCCCTTGCACATTACCATAATGGAAGACTTCGACAGTTCCTATAAACCCCAAGAATTCAAAATCCCTCTAAAGTAACACACAAAAGCGGTCCCATCCGGCAAATTGCCGGGCTCAGGACCGCTTTTTTACGCTGGTGTCCGTAGCTGCCGCGTAGACTTTCAGATTTACTCCGCGACATCGTCGCCGCACCTCATGCCTTCGGACTTCGATTGCCCCAGACAGAGGAACGGCAGCTTAGCATCTAACGCTTACCACAAAGCTTATATCAGCCAAAATCAACGTTTTACGATTCTAACGCTGACCACCATGCTTATTGTTCCATTCTGCTGCCGAAATCAAGTGTTTTCTTCGAAATAGCGCTGCTCAGCGTCGTTAGAAGTTTCATCGCACCAAAATCGTCACAATAGCGCTCCTGATCAGCGTTAGCGCATCAGCAGATGTGGGTTGGGCCACATCGGGCTCCTGATGACATGAGGCATGCCTGCATCAACTAGGGATTCTTCCGCTCCAGCACCCGCAGCGGGTTGCCGCCGACAAACGCGCCCGGAGCCACGTCCTTATGTACCACCGATCCGGCGGCGACGACCGCCCCGTCTCCGATGGTCACGCCCGGGAGGATCGTGCTGTTCGCACCGATCATCACCTCATCGCCGATCCGCACCTCACCCAAGCGGTATTCCTTGATCAAATACTCATGGGCGAGAATCGTCGTGTTGTACCCGATCACCGAATTGCGTCCAACCGTAATCAGCTCCGGGAAAAACACATCCACCATCACCATCAACCCAAACGCGGTATGCTCGCCTACCTTCATGCCAAGAACCCGACGGTAGATGGCATTCTTCAGCGATAATATCGGGCAATACCGGGCGATTTGGATAAAAATAAAGTTCCGGACGCCCTTCCACGGGCTTACCGTCCGGTACAACTGCCAGAGTGCGTTGGGTCCTTCAACCGGATAACGCTTAACTCGTCTCACGATCTCACCGGCTCCAAGCCTAGGATCCCATAGAGATCTTTCATCTCTTGGAGGATGTAATCCGGATTATACTGACGCAGCACCGCCTCGCCTTTTAACGACCAGGCTACACCGGCCGCCTGCACACCCGCCGCCTTCGCGCATTGCAGATCGGCTGCACTATCGCCCACCATCAACGTGTGCTTAGGATCAGCGCCCAGCTCGCGCAACGCCGTTAGAATCGGCTCCGGATGCGGCTTCGGATGCTTGACATCCTCCACCGTCACGATCGATTTCATATACGGTTTTAACCCGAACATGTT
Organism: Paenibacillus sp. oral taxon 786 str. D14; assembly: GCF_000159955.1. GTDB lineage: Bacteria > Bacillota > Bacilli > Paenibacillales > Paenibacillaceae > Fontibacillus > Fontibacillus phoenicis. Next base: position 171,996 of record NZ_GG695976.1, read on the forward strand.
TAAGGCGAGCATCGTCGTCTCCTTAATCTTCGTCGTGACAATCCCCATCGTGATCCCCCGTTCGTGCAGATCGGAGATCACTTCCTTCACTTGCGGAAATTCACGGATCAGTTCATCATGACGCTCCCGGTTATATTTCCGGTAATCTGCCACCAGATCCGCTACATCCTCACGGCCTGAGAACACTTGCAACTGGTGCTCCAACGTTTGTCCCATATGCGGGATAATTTCTTCTCTCGTGCGCGGCTGGAAGCCATGCTTATCAATGACGTGCAAAAAGGTTGTAATGATCAGTTCATTGGTATCGATGATCGTTCCATCAAGATCAAATAACACGGTGTTTATCATGTGGCTGCTACTCCTTCTTGTCTTCCGGCGCTTCCGCCAACTCCTCCACAGTCGTTTCCTCCGTCTTAGACAGCTTCGCTTGCTCAGATTCAGCCGCTCCACCCGTTACCGGCAAAGCATCCGCTGCGGCGGCTTTCGTAGATATAATAGGATCACTGTAATACGGCAGGTCACGAACGGTACTGCGACGTACGATAATGAAGATGATCGCCGCAACCACAATGCCCAAGGCAAGCAGCTGGGAAATGCGAACGTTGCCGTAAGAAGGCGCCAGATACCCTTGTTCGAATCCAAGCCAGGTCATTGGCGTCCATAGCCCATTCACGAACGACGCTAGCCAGGATGCTCCCTGGAACGCTAAGCTGTCCGTCCGCAACGCTTCAATGAAGAATCGTCCGATCGAATACCAGATGAAATACGAGGCGAACAATTCCCCTGCGCGCAAAAATTTCTGTCTGCGCAAAATCATCAGCAAGATCAAGCCCACCAGGTTCCACAACGATTCATACAGAAACGTCGGGTGATGGAATGTCCCCTGCACGTTCATTTGATTCACAATAAATGAAGGTAAATGCAGGTTGTCGCGAAGGAAGCTCTCCGTTGTTGGTCCGCCATAAGCTTCCTGGTTCACGAAGTTCCCCCAGCGCCCAATCATCTGCCCCACAATCAGGGAAGGCGCACAAATATCAGCGATCCGCCAGAAGTTATAGCCGCGACGCCGAACATAGATCACCGCGCAGATGATCGCGCCGATCAGCGCCCCGTAAATGGCGATACCGCCGTTCCAGATTTTAAATACATCCCAGAAGTTATCCTTGTAATCGTCCCACATAAACGCGACGTAATAAATCCGCGCGGCGACAATCGCCGACGGTACACCCAATAACAGCAAGTCCATAAAAAACTCCTGAGGGATGCGAAACCGCTTCCCTTCCGAAACGGCTAACAAAAGGCCGACCAAAGCCGCGCAGCCCAGAATCAGGCCATACCAGTGTACTTTCAAGCCCCCGATGGAAAAAGCGATCGGGTCTAATAACAAAGTGCCCATCGTTCACGCTCCTACTCCAAATCGTCGATATCTTCCGAAATCGTTTCGGTCAGTTTTGTCGTAAACTGCAGCGCGGCGTTATACCCCATTCGCTTTAAACGGAAGTTCATCGCGGCTACCTCGATAATCACGGCCAAGTTCCGTCCAGGACGTACCGGGATCGTCACCAGCGGCACATCAGTATCGATAATCCGCGTTGTCTCTTCATCCAGACCTAATCGGTCATACTGCTTCTCTTGTTGCCAGGCTTCCAGTCTCACGACCAACGAAATTCGCTTGTTGTTGCGGATGGCCCCGGCACCAAACAACGTCATGACGTTAATGATCCCCACACCGCGGATTTCCAGCAGGTGGCGAATGAGTTCAGGTGCCGTACCGTGTAATTGGTTATCCGACGTTTGTCGGATTTCTACGGCATCGTCCGCAATCAGGCGGTGACCGCGCTTAACCAGCTCAAGTGCCGTTTCACTCTTCCCGATCCCGCTGCTGCCGGTAATCAGCATCCCAACGCCATAGACGTCAACAAGGACCCCGTGAATCGTTGCGGTTGGTGCCAGCTTCCGTTCTAGGAAACTGGTGATCCGGCTCGACAGGATCGTCGTCGCCATACTGCTACGAAGGACCGGAATCTGCTTCTCTGAACTGATCTCAATCAGTTCCTCTGGAACCTTCCAAGAGCGGGTGACGATGATGCAGGGCGTCTCCTCGCTGCTGCATAGCCGTTCCATCCGATCTTTCCGTTCCTTCTCTGGAAGCATCTCGAAGAAGGCCAGCTCCGTTTTCCCCAGAATCTGAACGCGCTCCGGCGGATGGTATTCAAAATACCCGGCCATCTCCAGGCCCGGACGATACAAATCGTCGACCGTGATCGCACGTTTTAAACCCTGCTCTCCGGAAACCACCTCGAGCCCGAATTGGTTCACTAATTCGGATACTTTCACTTTTTTAGCCATGGTGCTCTTCCTTTCCCCTGCCGGCATTCAAAATGAGGCTGCCCGTCAACAACGGGCTCCGGCTCCGATATCAGCTGCCTTATTGGCATTTATTCATCTTTGTACGAGATCACTTAATGTATTCATCGTATAGGAAATTGTCACGTAAATCAATCATTGGGCCGAGTGCCACCCAGGGATCGTCCAACTGCCGCTTCTTGCTCCCGATTAACAAAAAAACCGCCCCGAAGGGCGGTTTCTTCATCGCTTAACGGATTAGCTGAAGAACACGTTGCGTTCTGTTTCTTTGTCGAAGATATGAATTTTGTTCATATCGATCGCCAGTTTAACGTTGTCGCCTTCACGTGTATTGGAACGGCCGTCCACACGAGCGATCAAACCGTCGCTGCCTGCACCGTTCAGGTACAATTGCATTTCGTGACCCAGGTTTTCCGTCAGATACACGTTAGCAGTAAATGTCGTTTGCGGCGAAGCTTCCAGGAACACTGGCTCTTCATGGATGTCCTCAGGACGAATGCCCATGATAACGTCTTTGCCGATGTAGCCTTTGTCTCTCAGGATCGTTGCTTTGCCTTGAGGCACAACAACGTCCATGTTGGTAGCTTTGAAACGAACGGTGCCCGCTTCTTCCACCAAAGTACCGTTGACGAAGTTCATCGTAGGCGAGCCGATAAAGCCAGCTACGAAAATGTTGCCTGGTTGGTTGTACAGCTCTTCTGGAGAAGCAGCTTGTTGGATGATACCGTCATGCATAACGACGATCCGGTCACCCATCGTCATAGCTTCGATTTGGTCGTGTGTTACGTAGATGCAAGTCGTTTCCAGACGTTTAACCAGTTTCGTGATTTCCGCGCGCATTTGACCGCGCAGCTTAGCATCCAAGTTGGAAAGCGGTTCGTCCATCAGGAACACTTGAGGATCGCGGACAATGGCGCGGCCCAAGGCAACCCGTTGACGTTGACCACCGGAAAGAGCTTTCGGTTTGCGATCCAGCAAATGCTCGATGTCGAGGATTTTTGCCGCTTCGCGAACGCGACGGTCGATTTCGTCTTTCTTCACTTTACGAAGTTTCAAACCGAACGCCATGTTTTGATATACGTTCATGTGCGGATACAGCGCGTAGGATTGGAATACCATCGCGATGTCGCGGTCTTTCGGAGCAACGTCGTTTACGACGCGGTCGCCGATGTACAATTTACCTTCGGTAATTTCCTCCAAACCAGCGATCATCCGAAGCGTTGTGGATTTACCGCAACCGGAAGGTCCTACCAGTACGAGGAATTCCTTATCCTTGATATCGAGGTTGATGTCTTCTACGGTTGCTTTAGCAGCACCCGGGTATTTTTTGTAAATGTGTTCTAAACGTACGCCTGCCATGTCTTCGTCCTCCCATTACTTAAATTTGGTGGTATTAGGGTATTGGTTCTATGACTTTTATGAAATCGGATACATTTTATATTTATATATTAGACGATAGGGGGCTGCCCATCCATCCACAAACTGCACAAAAATCTTAAAGCCTTTTCGTCACTTTATACAATAGCAGCTCCAACTTGACCAAAACCGCGTCGTTAAACGTTCTTACATCCAGCCCAGTTTCCTGTTTGAATTTATCTATCCGGTATAATAACGTGTTTCGGTGAATATATAGCCGTTTCGCGGTTTCACTCACATTGCAATCCAACGCAAAAAAAGTCTCCAACGTGGTCCGTATCTCCTCATCCTGCAGCAAATCTGCGCGATCCCCAAGCTCCAAAGCAAATTGCCGGCGTTGCTCCTCCGGTATGCTGTACACCAGCCGCTCCAGCCTCAGCTCCCAGGGAAAATGGATGGGGGCCGTTACATTAAACATCCGGCCGAGGGCCAACGTCTGACGCAAGAACAACGTGGCGGAGACCAATTCGGTCTCAGCAATTAAGGCACTTCCGACCGTAAGGTGAAATCCTCCAACCCATTCGTTCGTCACAAGCTCGTATAAGCCTTGGCATAAAGCTGCCATCAAGTCACGTTCCGTTTCCGCCGCCTCTTCGCTCTCCTCCCGCAGGCTCATAAACAGCTCTTCGCCCAGCAGAATCAGCCAAGCTTCTTTTAGCGGAGCCAGGATCACTTCGCCTCCGAAGTAACTCTTCAACAGCTTGTTCAACTTCGAAAATGAAATGGCCTGTCCTTGCCCCGAACTTTCCCAATTCAGCAAAAAGGGCAACATCCTTCCCTTGAGCTTCACCTTCAAGGTCAAGTGATCAGGCAGCGGCTGGGTCAGCTCCCCTTGCTCCAAACGCTCCTCCAGCCATTCGCCCAGCTGGATGCTGCGCATCTCATCCTCCCGCTTCAAGTTAGGTGAGGGGGTTGCCGTTTCTCGGGCAGCAGTCAGGAGCATTTGAATCAATCGGGCCTCAGACTCCGTTACTGTGGCAGCCTCCGATTCAAGTACGCGTACGCTTCCTTGTTGATGTTCCACGAACCATACCCATCGTTCGTCCACGCGATATGGCCCGGGCTCCGAGGAATTCGCTGCTCTAACAACATCGTTCCAGTCCTTTGCCTCCCAAACGCTCTCCGACAGCGACGTACCGATGACGCTCTCCACTTGTTGCTTTAGCAATTTGATCTCCATAGCGTAGCCTTTCTTTCCATGCGTTTTCGAGTTCATTAGACTCATTTTATCATAACCGCCGAAGCAAACCGAACTCCTCGTCCTGCCTTAAGCGCAAAAAAGCCGTCAACCCTAAGGTTAACGGCTTTGATCATGAGCCATGAAGGACTCGAACCTTCGACACCCTGATTAAAAGTCAGGTGCTCTACCAACTGAGCTAATGGCTCATAAAAACTGGTGGAGGCTGATGGATTCGAACCACCGAACTCGTCAGAGAACAGATTTACAGTCTGCTGCGTTTGGCCACTTCGCTAAGCCTCCATATGAATTATGCTGTCCAGTTCAGTCCAATATGATGCTGGAAGCATAAAAGTGGCTCGGGACGGAATCGAACCGCCGACACGAGGATTTTCAGTCCTCTGCTCTACCAACTGAGCTACCGAGCCATAAATTACACGGTAAAATCCCAAAAAAATAAAGCGGTGAAGTTGAACACTTTCCCACTTTACGGTGGAAATATTCAAATAAATGGCGGAGCCGACGGGATTCGAACCCGCGGTCTCCTGCGTGACAGGCAGGCATGTTAGGCCTCTACACCACGGCTCCGCAAGAAAATGGTGCCGGCGAGAGGACTTGAACCCCCAACCTACTGATTACAAGTCAGTTGCTCTACCAATTGAGCTACACCGGCACGGTGTAAACTATGATGTTTCAAGTAAAGATCATGGTGGAGGCTGAGGGGATCGAACCCCCGACCCTCTGCTTGTAAGGCAGATGCTCTCCCAGCTGAGCTAAGCCTCCGAAATGTTATGGTAGCGGCGGAGGGGATCGAACCCCCGACCTCACGGGTATGAACCGTACGCTCTAGCCAGCTGAGCTACGCCGCCACAGATAAGCTTGTACAAATGGCGGAGAGAGAGGGATTCGAACCCTCGCACCGCTTACGCAGTCTAACCCCTTAGCAGAGGGTCCCCTTATAGCCACTTGGGTATCTCTCCAAACCATAAAAAATCAAGGTTTAAT
>NZ_GG695975.1:0-20339 GCF_000159955.1 Paenibacillus sp. oral taxon 786 str. D14
AGCAATGCATGGAGCTGACAGGTACTAATCGGTCGAGGGCTTATCCAAAAACACACTAAAATGCAGATGAGTTTCGTATCCAGTTTTCAAGGATTAAACCTTGATAACTTTATAATGTTCCCTGATAGCTCAGTCGGTAGAGCACTCGACTGTTAATCGAGTTGTCACAGGTTCGAGTCCTGTTCGGGGAGCCATTTTTCTGGAGAGGTGTCCGAGTTGGCCGAAGGAGCACGATTGGAAATCGTGTAGGCGTCACAAGCGTCTCGAGGGTTCGAATCCCTCTCTCTCCGCCATTATTATTACATGGCCCGTTGGTCAAGGGGTTAAGACACCTCCCTTTCACGGAGGTAACAGGGGTTCGAATCCCCTACGGGTCATTTCTTCCCTTCATTTCAAGTTCTTTTGCTGACTGACTTGATTTATGAATGGGATGTCTGGTACAATATAACTTGTCTTTTCCCATGGAGGCTTAGCTCAGCTGGGAGAGCATCTGCCTTACAAGCAGAGGGTCGGGGGTTCGATCCCCTCAGCCTCCACCATAACATCTTTAATACTGACGCGGGGTGGAGCAGCCCGGTAGCTCGTCGGGCTCATAACCCGAAGGCCGCAGGTTCAAATCCTGCCCCCGCAATTATCCTCTTGAAGAGGATGGCATTATTCTCGTGTGGAGCCGTGGTGTAGAGGCCTAACATGCCTGCCTGTCACGCAGGAGACCGCGGGTTCGAATCCCGTCGGCTCCGCCATTTAACTTCATATTAAGGCTCGGTAGCTCAGTTGGTAGAGCAGAGGACTGAAAATCCTCGTGTCGGCGGTTCGATTCCGTCCCGAGCCACCATTCAACAATTATGTTGAAGAGCCGGTGTAGCTCAATTGGTAGAGCAACTGACTTGTAATCAGTAGGTTGGGGGTTCAAGTCCTCTCGCCGGCACCACGTGGAGGCTTAGCGAAGTGGCCAAACGCAGCAGACTGTAAATCTGTTCTCTTACGAGTTCGGTGGTTCGAATCCATCAGCCTCCACCAGTTTTCTAGGGGCATAGTTTAAAGGTAGAACAAAGGTCTCCAAAACCTTTGGTGTGGGTTCAATTCCTGCTGCCCCTGCCACTTTTTCTCTCTTGATAAACTTTATATTATGGCGGTCGTGGCGAAGGGGTTAACGCACCGGATTGTGGCTCCGGCATTCGTGGGTTCAAGTCCCATCGATCGCCCCATTTCTTTCTCAATCAAATATAGTGGGGATTAGCCAAGCGGTAAGGCAACGGACTTTGACTCCGTCATGCATAGGTTCGAATCCTATATCCCCAGTTTAAGCGGACGTGGCTCAGCGGTAGAGCATCGCCTTGCCAAGGCGAGGGTCGCGGGTTCGATTCCCGTCGTCCGCTCCATTCTATATTATGGCGCCATAGCCAAGTGGTAAGGCACAGCTCTGCAAAAGCTTTATCCCCAGTTCGAATCTGGGTGGCGCCTCCATTGATACTTCGCGGGAGTGGCGGAATCGGCAGACGCACAGGACTTAAAATCCTGCGGTAGGTGACTACCGTACCAGTTCAAGTCTGGTCTTCCGCACTTTTGATTAAAACTTTATATGTGCCGGTGTGGCGGAATGGCAGACGCGCTCGACTCAAAATCGAGTGGGGAGACCCGTGGAGGTTCGAGTCCTCTCACCGGTACCAACTGTGAAATTAAGCTCTTGGGATCAGGAATCCTAAGGGCTTTTTTATTGTTTAGGAAATTATGCTCGGTGGTGTAATCTGTGTCTACTATTCAGTCTAGCAGCAGAAAGTAGCGTTTTTTAGCCATGGTTGTACTTTATGAAGAGGCGACTTTGCTCGATATGCGTGTCGTCAAGTGAATAATAGACCGTTTTTCCAACCTTGCGCCGCTTAACAATTCTGAGGTTGCGCAAATATCGCAGTTGATGAGAAACGGCCGATTGACCCATTTCGAGGAGCACTGTCAGGTCGTGCACGCAAAGCTCCCTTTTTAGCAAGGCGCTGATGATTTTGACGCGCGTCGGATCGCTGAAAGCCTTAAACCAGTCGGCAAATTGAACCGCTGCCTGGTTATCGATAAGCTCCGCCTTGATAGCTTTTAAATCAACGAGTGTGCCCGAGCAGTTCGTATCACATTCTTTCGCTGTATTTATGGACTGTGTCATGGACTATCCCCTTCTGTAAGGCGTTTGCATCATTTTATCAAAAAAAGATTGGTTAAACGAAATTATTACAATTAAGCGACTGTTGTCATCACAATAACATATAAGGCTATAACGAGCAAAACGCTGAGCGAAACGGCGAGATACGCATTTTTGTTTTTTTGGAACAAGTAAAATATGGCGGCGATATATCCCAATGCAATAACAATATAAATAAAGATCATCGTATTTAGGCGGAGCTGAAGCTCCGCATTTTCATAACCCTGATGAATCATAGGGATTGCTTGTCCATAAGGAAGGGCCAAAGCATTTAGGTATTCGGGCGCAACCGCATTTGTCAAGTAAAGTCCGGACAGTACAATGACCAGCATCGCGAGCGTTGCTACGGGGTGGAACCATGACAGGAAGCGGCGCCAGGAGTGTACAGGTTTAAACTAACCTGCCACCAGCAATGTGCCGGACCAGATTGCAACCGCAAGAAAATGAAGCGTGTACGTAATGAGCCCTATATTGCCGTACCAGGCGACAAGGTGGTGTTGAATTCCAGCCGAATTTGGCCGATTGCAGTGTTTACCACTTCATCCTGCATTGGGGAAGAAGAGGTCAGCTTGGTATGCGCCGAGGTAATCGTTGGAGAGACAAAGGTAAACATCGTAATAAAGAAAATACTTTTCTCATAAAAATATCGCTCCGATCATGTGTGATAAGTTCAGATTCTTTCGCGAATAATGAAGATGCGAATTAAATATCATTGACATACACCATAGGGCGTGATCTATATATCCCCATATGATCATATATGAATAAGCGTTCGTGTGTAAATTATCCTTTGGAGCCGAGGAAAGCTTAGGGAAGGAATAGTTGATGTAAGGCTCCCCGGCAAACCAGATTCACGTTGCACAGCGTGGAAAGGAAATGAATATATAAACCGTTTTTGGGGAAATTAATCCAAATAAATGATTAAGGTGATCTATCGTGTGGTCGACAATCACAGAATATATCCCCGACTGGCCGACTTTCATGCTGGCCGGGGTTACTCTGCTCATTCCTCTCCTCATTTTTGCGTTGCATCGCTGGTTTCGCTCGATTGTCACGGATAAGCACGGGCGCTCAAGGGAAGGATTAACGACAGACCGTGTTTTTCTGGAAACTCATAATAGTACGGATTCGCAGCTGTCCGGCGAATATGAAACCGATCTTATGCATCTTAAAGAGACGATCGGCCAAAATGACGACGTTCATTTTCGAGAATACGAACTCGCCGGGTTTGGTGCGCGAGCGGTACTGATCTTTGTTAACGGTATGCAAGATGAACAGTTGATTAATAGCCACATTATGCAAGTGCTTATGCTGAAGTCGGATAACAGTGCGCAGCAAGGGATGAAGTTTCCCCCGGCGGAGGGGTTAGTTTCCTACTTCAAACAAAACCTACTGCCGGTTACCGAACTAACGGAAGTCGTTGGCAAACGGGAACTCAGAGAGTCGATTCTCGCAGGGTATACGGCTTTGATGGTTGAAGGAATGGCGTGCGCGCTGCTTGTGGGCACCCCCCGCGGGAAATCCAGGGCGATAACGGAGCCAACTTCGGAAGCGCTGCTGCGGGGGCCAAGATTGGGCTTTACCGAAATCCTGAGCGATAATACAGCGATGCTCCGGCTCCAAGGACGGACGGAACAAATGGAAATCAAGAAATACGTTGTCGGCAACGTAATCAAGCGAGATCTTGCGATCGTCTACATGAAAAACATTGTGAATCCGGAGTTGCTGCAGGAAGTGGAGCAACGCATCGCCAAGATCGATCTGGATTACATTGCCGAATCCGGCTATGTCGAGCAACTGATCGAAGACGACATCCTAAGTCCTTTTCAACAGGCGCAAAATACGGAACGTCCGGACCGGGTCATGAGCGCCTTGGTGGAGGGGAGAATCGCCTTACTCCTGGATGGAACCCCCTTTGCGCTCATTGTTCCGGTGACCTTCAGCATGCTGCTGCAGTCCCCGGAAGATTATTACGAACGATGGATGGCAGGGTCACTTTTACGGATGCTGCGTTTTGTTGCGGCATTTATGTCTCTCATAATTCCAGCGATGTATATTTCATTTATTTCTTTTCATCCCGGACTGATTCCGACGGAATTAGCCATTACGATTATCGAGGCACGCCAACGGGTTCCATTTCCGTCGTTGATCGAAGTATTAATCATGGAAGTTTCGATCGAAATTTTGCGGGAAGCGGGGGTTCGGCTGCCCAGGCCCATCGGCTCCGCGATGGGCATCGTCGGCGGTCTGATTATCGGAGAGGCCGCCGTTCAGGCGGGGATCGTTAGTCCGTTTCTGGTCATCGTCGTTTCGGTAACCGCCATCGCTTCCTTTTCGATTCCGATGTACAGTGCAGGAATCACATTGCGTATGTTGCGATTCGTAGGCATGTTTTTTGCAGCAGTACTGGGGATATTCGGTACGATATTGTTTTTTTTGCTGATTTGCAGCCATCTGACCAAGCTGGAAAGCTTCGGTGTGCCATATGTCACGCCCTTTTCGCCGATCCGTATCGGCGACTGGAAGGACTTGTTCGTCCGTGCGCCCTTGACATTAATGAAACGCAGACCCGAATTGTTGAAGACGGTCCGCAAACAACGCAGATCTTAAACCGAAAAGCCAGGAGGGGATCACTTGTTTATTCGCACCAACGACAAAATCACCTCATCGCAAGCGGTCATCTTTATGACCAACAGTGTTCTGGGAGCTGGCATTCTAACGTTGCCCCGGGATGTGACCGAAAAAATGCGTACCCCGGATTCCTGGCTGTCTGTATTGCTGGGAGGCGTCGTTGTGATGCTCGCGGTGCTGCTCATGGTCAAATTAAGCCAGCAGTTTCCGGGAAGCACGATTTTCGAGTTTTCTCAAAAAATTGTCGGGAAAGTGATGGGCAGTATAATGTCCCTCCTGATCACCGTTTATTTTCTGGTGTTGGCCGGATTTGAGATTCGCGCTCTGGCAGAGGTGGATATCTTTTTATTGCTGGAAGGTACCCCCATATGGGCTGTCATTATTCCGTTCATCTGGACGGCGGCCTATTTGATTTCTGGAGGAATCAACAGCATTGCCCGCTTGTGTCAAATTATTTTTCCTGTGAGTATCCTGATTTTGCTGCTTAGCTTATTTTTCAGCATGAGGATGTTTGATATCAATCACTTGCGGCCTTTTCTCGGTGAAGGATTGCCTCCGGTGTTCAATGGCTTGAAATCGACAATGCTTATTTTTGCGGGCGGTGAAGTCGTTTTGTATTTAGTTGGCCATATGGAGCACCCCGAGAAAGCGGTTAAGGCGATATTGGCTGGCTTGAGTATTCCGTTCGTTCTTTATTTTTGCGCCACCGTGATCGTCGTGGGAAGCATGTCGGTTGACGCCGTTCTAAGAAGCACCTGGCCGACGCTTGATCTTTTGCGAAGCTTTGAAGTCACCGGTTTGTTTTTTGAACGACTTGAATTTCCGTTTTTGGTCATCTGGTTAATGCAGATGTTTTGCAATTTCACTATCTTTTTCTTTACGACGGTCTTGGGCGTATCGAAAATAATGCGCATAAAATTCCCAACCGCGCTCTTTACACTGATGCCGGTGGTTTTTATCGTCGCTCTTGTCCCCAAAAACATGAACGACTTATTTACGCTTGGCAGCGCCGTCGGAAACACCGGCATGATAATTTTCGCTTTAGTTACGGTTCCGTTATCCACCATATACCTAATTCGGAAGAAGGGACTCAAACCGAATGCGTAAGCGCCGTATTTTGTCGCTGTTTCTTGCCGCTGGCCTGCTTGCGTTGCAAACAGGTTGTTGGAGCAGTAAAGAAATTGAAGATTTAAGCTTGTATATCGGATTGGCCTTGGATGCGGGAGAACCGACGACCGTTGAACGGGAGCTGGAGAAACAAGGAGGAAATTATCCTAAGCGAAATCTGATTACGGCTACGATCCAGATCGTTCCGATGGGAAACTTCAGCAGCGACAAACAATCAGGGGGTCAAGGGAGGAAAAGCGAATTTCTGAATATGTCGGAAACCGGGGATTCTCTGTTTGAAATCATGCGGCAGTATTCGCTTCGCCTGAAGCGGGCGGTCATCGGCCAGCATTTGAAGGTGATCGTCGTATCTACTGAGCTGGTTCGTCAGCAGAGCATCGACAAACTGATGGATTTCGTGCTTCGCGATAACGATACACGCCCTAGCTGCATCGTATTATTGAGCAAAGGGAAGGCGAGAAAAACGCTGGAAATGGCGTATTCCGGAGATCCCCCCGCTTTCAAGCTGAGGGACATGCTGCAAGAACGTTTTAGGACCGGCAAAATTATGAATGAGGTGAATCTGACCGAGTTGAATGAGAGGTTGGGCACCAAGCAGAGCTTTCTCCTGCAGGAGGTGTCTAAGTACGGTGGGGAAACGAAATTTACGGGAGCGGGGATAATCAAAGGGTCGACCGGCAAATGGATCGGCACATTGGATCAAACGGACGTGGAGAGCATTGCTTGGATTCAAGGCGATGTTGAAGGTGGGGTGATCAAAAGCTATGATTGGCGAAATGAAACGATCACTTACGAGGTTGAAGACGAGAAGACGCAAATCACCCCCCGGATCGAGGAAGGGCGGCTTTCGTTTCATGTCAAGATTGAATCGGAAGGGCGGTTAATCGAAAACTGGGATCTTGAGGAAGACCCCTCCAAAACCGAATTTTTGGAGAAAGCAAAGAAGATCTTCGAAAAAAGGCTAAACCAAATGCTCGAGACGACGATGCATAAAATGCAGTCAGAATATAAAACCGATGTGGCTGGGTTCGGCAACCGGTTGAGGATCACGCACCCTAAATACTGGAAGGAAGTCGAAAGCCATTGGGACGACGTTTTTAGCCGTACGCCGGTGACCTTTGACATCGACTTTACGATTACGGATTACGGTGCATCCAAGAAATGAACGGCATCCTCAACAGCCCAAAGCAGGGCCAAAGGATCGATTGAATCCCCAACCGATTCTTTGGCCCTGCGATGTTGATTGTATCGGAAATTGTCGCCTTCGCTGAAGGTGTAGGTCACTTCTACGGAGCTGAATTCACCCGCAACGTCGCTGCTGAACCATCTGAGATAAGCGTTCCCGGCGGAGACTTTGTAACGTCGGCCACATCCAGCCGTTTTACTTTCCCGAAGCTTGGGAGCGCTTGCGATTCAGGCCAGCTGATCGTATTCTTGGACGCGGTTTCCACTGAGGATTGTGCCGATGCAGAGGTGTCCTCATATTAGGGTTATCGCTCGTAGACAGGTTCCTTGAAGCGCTGAATCACAAATCCCCTCCTTTTTTTACGAAAGTGTAAAGAAAACGATAGAACGTGTATAATATGTTTAATATATCCAATAGTCAATGTCAAGCGAGTTAATGATTTGAAATAGATTGACGAAATGCTATAAATGATATAATGTGAATATATGGGGAGAAATAAGATAGGAGAAGCCTTATGCAAAACGAACGTAAACCGTTATATATGCAGATTCAACAGCACTTCAAAGAAATGATCCTGCAGGGCAAACTGCGGGAGAACGATAAGATCCCCTCGGAAAAAGAGTTAATGGAACAGTTCGACGTCAGCCGAATAACGGTAGCCAATGCCTTGATGCAGCTGGCGAAGGACGGGTGGATCTACCGGATCCCCGGGCGGGGAAGCTTCGTCAGCGAAGGCATCGGTGAGCTGCTGCAACGCCATCAAGGCTCTCTGGCAGAGGGGGGCGGATTATGGCCTGTGCTGGACGGAAATTCGGGGGCACAAGTCCACCCCGGAGCGTTAAACGGAGGGGGAACGGATCCTTCGCTGGGAGCGATTGAAGCAGCATCCCATATTCCGGGGCGCACCACGATCGGGCTCATTATGCCAATGATGGTAGACTATTTTGCCATCCGCCTGCTTCAAGGAATTACGAACATTCTTGAAGACAGTCCTTACAGCCTGCAAATCGTCTTGACGTACAATTCCATTGAAAGAGAGAAGGAAGCGATCAACGATCTGATTCGCAAAGGAGCCGCTGGTCTGATTATTTTCCCAAGTGATGCGGAAACGTACAACGAGGAAATTTTAGCCCTGAAGATGCGGGGTTACCCGTTTGTGCTGCTCGATCGGTATTTGCCGGGAGTGGCGACGAACTTGTCGCGCAGCGACGGATTAATCGGCGGACAGCTTGCTGTTGATTATCTGTGGGGTCTGGGGCATCGCGATATCGCCATCTGCTCCGATTCCCCGTTGCCCACCATTACGGTAGAGGAACGGATTAACGGATATATGGAGGCGCTCAAACAGAAGGGCGCGATGATTAATCCGGCACTGATCCTCACGGATTTCAATGTGGATTACAGCGAGATTGACAAGAAGCACCCTTTGTACCGGTTTATCAAGAACCAGATCGCTACCGCTTATATCACACTGAACGGACGGCTTGGCCTGCACATCTATTCAATTTGTAAAGAACTAGGGCTTCGGGTACCGGAGGACATCTCGATCTTGACGTTTGACGATCCTTCGCCGGGGCTGCATGAATGGGGATTCTTCTCGCATATTTCGCAATCGGAAATTGAGATGGGAGAAGCCGCAGCTCGGATATTGCGGGACATTCTCGAGAAGCCTGAGCAGAAAGATGCGGGGTACACGAAAGTGATCCTCGAGCCAAAATTAATTGAAAGTCAATCTACGGGCCCACTTGCGAAACGAGTAAAGTAAATAGATTGACAGGGCACCTGCTTGCCCTTGCAAGCTAGGTGTCTTTTTTATAGCAAATTAGCATTAAATGATATATCTAATACTTGACATAAATGATATAGTGAAATATATTTAATATTGCAAATAGATAATACAACTTAGAACAAAAAAGCTTTAACAGTGCACTTCACAGTAAGGAGGGTTGCTTGGACGATGGAAACCGCGGGATTACAGAAGCGAAAGGCAATGCAGCGCAGGTTAGGGAAGCGTAAAGATGCTTTGATCGCCGCCGTTATCCTCGTGCCGATGTTTTTGGCATGGTTGGTGGTTTCGGGTTTCCCCACTTTGTTCGGGTTCGTGCTAGGGTTCTTCGAATGGGTGGGATTGGCAGATACACCTAATTTCATCTGGTTTGATAACTTCGTTAGCTTCTTTAACAACCCGGTATACACGGATGCATTGTGGAGGTCGATCTGGCTGGGTGGACTGGTCACGGTCATTACGCTGGGAGCAGGCTTTTTTGCTGCACTGCTGATGAACCTGCCGCTGTTCGGCAAAGGATTTTATCGTTCCATTTGGTACATCCCCGCCATCACGGCAACGGTAGCGACCACGCAAGTATTCAACATTTTTCTCGATTCAAACAATGGGGTCATCAACAACCTGCTGAAAGCGATGGGGAAGGAACCTATCGTATGGCAGTACTCTGTCGGATGGGGCATCTTCTGGATTGTGGTCTATTCGGTCTGGAAAGGGGTTGGCGGTGCCGCTTTAATCTGGTTGGCCGGTCTGCAATCCGTAGATTTGTCCTTGTACGAGGCGGCGGAAATGGATGGTGCAGGACGGTGGCATAAGCTGCGGTATGTTACGTTGCCAGGGTTAAAACCTATCGCGACGTATATCGTGATTACGAACTTGATCGCAGCGATCCAGATTTACGAGCAGGTCTTATTCATTACGAACGGCGGGCCTTACGGGCAAACCGAAGTGCTGGTGTTCCGGATCTACCGGGACGGCTTCTGGGACTTTAATTTGGGGATGGCTGGCGCCTCCTCGCTCATCATGGCCATGATCGTGATCGTCGTGACGGTGCTGTATTACAACTGGTCAACGAAATCCGATCGTCGGACAACCATTCCGATCAAGCCCGTCAAATCTGCGAAAAAGGAGGCGCTCCCGCATGCCCAGTCCTTTGAACGCTAAAGTTAGCAAACAGTTTAAGCCCGTTCATTTACTGGGACATCTTATCCTGCTTGGCGTTGGGCTCATTTTGCTTTACCCGTTGATCTTCATGGTGCTTGCTGGTTTTTTCAACAAGACGGAATTCTCCTCAACGGTGTTAGGCATCTTCCCCATTCCGAAAGCGCCCACACTGGAGAACTTCAAGGCGCTGATCGTCGGGTCCACGGATGCCGCCGTAGCCACTTATATGAAGAACTCGCTGATTCGTACCGCTTACAACACGTTTTGGGCGATTTTGACTTCATTTTTGGCGGGATACGTGTTCGCACGGTTGCGGTTTAAAGGACGGGATACGATCTTCTTGATCATGCTTGCTACGCAGATGATTCCCGGGACGCTCGCGATCATTCCGACTTACCTTGAATTTGCCCGCTTCCCGTTTGCCGGGGGAAACGATATCTTTACCGGCGGAACCGGTATTCTGAACTCCTGGTGGGTTTACTTGATCGGTGGGCCTAGCATCAATATTATGGGGACGTTTCTGGTGAAGCAGTCGCTGGAAAAAGTACCGCTGGAAATCGACGAAGCTGCAATTGTGGATGGGGCCGGGACGTTGCGACTGATCTTCCAGATCCTCTTCCCGCTGCAGTTGCCGATTATGGCGTTTATCGCGATTACGACAGCGCTCGGAACGTGGAACGATTTTATTACCCCGTTCTTCTATACAACAGACGACAGTTTGCAAACGCTTCCTGCGGCGATCACGCGAATTTCCTCCGTTGGAGCAAGCCCGGGTGCCGTGATCAACTATCCGATGATTATTACCCTGAGCCTTGGCATCACGATTCCTGCGCTGCTGATCTTTGCCTTCTTCCAGAAGTATATTGTGCAGGGCCTGGCGAACACAGGTATCAAAGGTTAGGAAGGCCGGGAACTCATTTCAATGTAGAAGGTGCACTGCGGTCCGTTATGGATCGAACCGATGAAACAGATCAAACACCAGTGTTGAAAACTTGACTTAATGGACACTCACGTTGAATAAAATGAATTTTGGAGGGGTTCAAGCATGTTGTTGAAAAAGATGCATGTCATGTTTCTATCGCTGTTGCTCATCGCCTTGTTAGCAGGTTGCGGATCTGGGGGCGGCAACACAGGTGGCAATCAAGCCGCGAACACCCCGGGAACCAGCCAGAATGGGGCTTCGGGAAATGAAGGTTCGTCGTCAACTGAAGGCGCTACCATTACCGTATTAAATGAAGGAGCCGTAGCGATTGGCGTCGGGGTGCTGAGCGAGCTGCTGGAGAAAAGCAAGGAAAAAACGATCGCCGACGAGACGCTGAATCCCCGGATTACAGAGGAGGATTACAACTATACGCCTGGTCAGCCGCTGAAAAAAGCCGGCGTCTTCCCGTACTATTATCAATCGATTATCAACGAGAAAATGAAAAGCAAAAACATTACGGTCAAAACCGAGGACTGGGGTTGGGGCGAACCGCTGATCCAGAAGCAAACAGCGGGATTCCTGGCGAAAAACATGCCCGACATCATCGTTGGGGAAACACAAATGCCTGGGTTTGCCCAACAGGGATTGCTTGAGCCGTTCCCGGACGACATGGCCCAAGAAATTCGCGAAAAAGTAGCCCCGGCAGCCTGGAAGCCGATGGAGTATGACGGCAAAATTTACGGTTTTGCCTCGCAACCTGGCGTTAGCAGCTTGTTCTGGAACAAGAAGCTGGTGCAGGAGGCAGGCCTGGATCCGGACAAAGCGCCAGCAACCTGGGATGAGCTGTTGGCTAACGTGAAGAAGGTAACGGAAGCAGGCAAAGGGAAGTTCTACGGCGGCGGGGTCTATGCCGGGCCGAATGCCGGCGGGTATTTGCGGTATGGTACCTTGCTTGTTATCAATGGCGGAGGATTTGCGGATGATCAAGGCCAACCTGTCTTTAACTCCGATGCCAACGTAGAAACGGTACAGTTCTTGAAAGAGCTTAACGCCAACCATCCGGCTGGATTGATGGTGAACACTACTGAAGGAACGTATTTTGACGCGTTTAAAAAAGGACAAATCGCATATCTGATCGATGGACCGTGGCGTGCGATCGAGAGCTCGCAAATCGGAATCGATTACGGAATGTCGCAAATTCCGCTGTCCCCGAATGGCAAAGCCGGCAATATCACCATCGGCGCCGCGTTCCATGCCGTACCGAAGGATGCAAAGAACAAGGAAGCTGCATTTGAGTATATCCGCGCGATGTACAGCGAGGAGATCCAACAACTGATCGCCGATACAGGCGTCCGGTCTCCTGTACTGAAATCGGTGGCTGAGACCGATGCATATAAAGAGGCGCATCCGGAAATGTATCAGCACTATCTGGCGATGACCGGCAATGTGCAAGGGTTGCCAACGTTTAAGAATTCAGACTCCAAGGTATGGCAAATCTTTGGTGAAGCCGTGACGAAAGCGTTAATGACCAAGGAGGATATCAAGTCTATTCTGGATGACGCTCAGAAGAAAGCGGAGGCCTATACCAAGTAAATTATATTGAAAGAGTGATGCAGCATGCCGTATGAAACGAACCACATTATGATCCAAAAGGCAAAGCAAAGGCTTGCCAAACTGCAGGATTACATTTACCGCCCGATTGCCGGGCTTGAGGTTGAAGCTTGGGTAACGAAAGAGCCGGTCCCTTACGCCGAGCGAATGAGCGGCCGGCACATACGGCTTCAGCCCGGGGATAAATGGGGAGAGCTGTGGGATTGCGCCTGGTTTCATTTTCAAGGGACCGTACCGGAAACGGCCGCTGGCCAAAAAGTCGTTCTGTTGATCGATATTAATGGAGAATTATGTCTCGTGGATGAAGCGGGAACCCCGCGACAAGGCTTAACGAACGTTAGCTCCGAATTCGACTACAGCCTAGGTCGGCCTGGTAAGCGGGTGGTGGACGTCAGCGCTGCCGCCCGAGGCGGGGAAACGATCAATCTGTGGGGAGACGGCGGCTGCAATGACCTATTTGGACATTATCGCAGCGGAACGCTGAAGGAAGCGGACATCGCCATTTGCCATGAGGAAGCCCGGCAACTGGCCTACGATCTGGAAGTGTTAATCGAGCTGGTTGAGCAGCTGCCGGATTCCAGCGCCAGAAAAGACCAGGTCCTGCAATCCGTCTACGAGGCAGCTCTTCAGCTGTCGGAGATCAATGAGGAATCGGTACGCTTGGCGAAAGCGCATGTGGCCCGCGAATTGGCGAAGAAAGGCGGGGATTCCGTCCTGACGATCAGCGCCATCGGCCATGCGCATATCGACCTAGCCTGGCTGTGGCCGATCCGCGAAACGATCCGCAAAGGAGCCCGGACTTTCTCTACGGCGCTGCGGAACATGGAGAAGTATCCGAGTTACGTCTTTGGCGCAAGCCAGCCGCAGCTGTACCAGTGGATGAAGGAGCACTATCCGCAGCTGTACACCGAAGTGAAGGAGCGGGTCCGCGAAGGACGCTGGGAAGCGCAAGGCGCGATGTGGGTCGAACCGGATACGAACATCTCCGGCGGCGAAGCATTAGTGCGGCAAATCCTGTATGGCAAGCGATTCTTCCGTGAGGAGTTCGGCAAGGACATGAAGGTGCTGTGGCTGCCTGACGTCTTTGGGTATACGGGCAGTCTGCCGCAGCTGCTGAAGAAGTCCGGTGTCGACTATATGATGACGCAGAAACTCTCCTGGAGCACCTACAATACGCATCCGCACCACAGCTTCCTGTGGGAAGGCATTGACGGGACGAAGGTGCTGACGCACCTGCCGCCGGAGGATACCTATAACAGCCCAGCGGCCCCGCGGTCGCTGACCAAGATCGAGCGGGACTATCTCGATCGGAACGTCTCGGAGCATGCGCTGATGCTGTTTGGGATTGGCGACGGCGGCGGTGGACCAGGAGAAGAGCACCTGGAGCGGCTTGAGCGGGAGGTGAACCTGCTGGGACTCCCGCCGGTCGTTCAGGAGCCTGCGATCACCTTCTTCAAGCGGCTGGAACAAGAGGCTTCGCGGTTCCAAACGTACCGCGGTGAGTTGTATCTGGAGAAGCACCAAGGGACATTAACCACGCAGGCGCGCAACAAGTGGTATAACCGCAAGCTGGAAAAAGCACTGCGTGAGCTCGAATTCGCGGCTTCGCTGCAGATTGCCCTGGGCGAAAGCCCTGCAGAGTACCCTGCCGCCCGGTTGGAGAAGATCTGGAAGGAAGTGCTCTTATACCAATTCCATGATATTTTGCCAGGATCTTCGATCACCCGGGTGTACGACGAGTCGCTGGAGCGCTACGCTCAGCTGCTGGAGGAAGTCCAAACGATGATTGCGGAAGCTTATGGACGAATCGCTGGGCGGTCCGGAGCTGCCGCCGGTGAAATTGTTCTGTTCAATTCCTTGCCTTGGGACCGGCAGGAATGGGTAGAGATCGGCGGAAGCTGGAAGTATGTGCAAGTGCCGGCGATGAGCTGGCACAAGCTCACGGAGGCTGCGGCAGAACCATCGGCTTCGGAACAAGCATTGATTGCCGAGGACTTCCGGTTGGAGAATGAACGGCTTGCGGTTCGGTTTGCCGAGAACGGCAGCATCGTGTCGCTGTACGATAAGGCCGCCGGACGGGAAGCGATTCAGCCGGGCGCTGAGGCCAACGTATTTACCGTCTACCATGATGACGGCGATGCCTGGGATTTCCCGCGCGACTATCGCGATACGATTGCTGGAACGATGACGCTGGAAAGCCGGCGCGCTTACGTTTCGGGGCCGCAGGCGGTTGTTGAGCAGGTTTACCGCTTTGGGGAATCGACGTTAAAGCAAACGATCCGCTTGCTGCAAGGTGATGGTCTGCTGCGCTTCGATACGGAAGCTGATTGGCGAGAAACGGGTAAAATGCTCCGGGTTGCTTTCCCGGTGGCCGTTGTGAGCGATCAGGTGAACTGCGAAATTCAGTTTGGGGTGTTAAAGCGGCCGACGACGCGGAATAATGCGATCGAATTTGCCCGCGACGAAATCTGCGCTCACCATTATCTCGATCTGTCGCAGCCGGATTATGGCGTGGCGCTGCTCAACGACAGCAAATACGGGCACAGCGTGGAAGGCAACGTGCTGGATTTGAACCTGCTGCGCAGCCCGGGATATCCGGATCCGCAGGCCGATCGGGCGGAGCATCGCTTCACTTATGCTTTGTACCCGCATGCGGGCGACTTTATCCAAGCCGGCGTATACCGCAAAGGCTATGAGCTGAACATTCCGATTGCATCCGCAGCGGCCATCCCGGTGACGCCTCAAGGCGGCGGGAAGTCTGACAGCAGTTCCTTGCACGGGAAAGCTTTCCTTACGATTGAGCATCCTAACGTGATGGTGGAAGCGGTGAAGAAAGCCGAGGACAGCGATCATCTGATCGTTCGTCTGTACGAAACGGCAGGAGCTGGGGCGGATGGAGAACTGAGCTTTGGGCCGGCTTGCCGAACCATTGAAGAGGTGAATCTGCTGGAGGAGCCGATCGGGCTGCTAGCAGAAAATACGGATCGGATTCGCTTGCAATTTACACCGTTTGAGATCAAATCGATTCGCGTTCAGTTGGCTGAATGATGGATAGAGTGTAGAGGTTATAAGTTAGCTGTGAATGAGGTTGGCTGTGAACGAACTCTAAGTTACAAGGGAGGGCTTAGGCGTGACGGGAAGAGCACGGGCGGAAGAACGGACCGGATTTCAGGAAAGCGGCGCTTATCATGCGGCCTATGATCTGCAGACGGATTTTGTGATGGTGTACGGCATTGGGGAGTCGATGCCTCAGCGCATTCGCGAATGGGCGGAGCGGGGCTACCATGTGCATCTCATGACCGGGGTGTCCTGGGGCGGTTACCAGGACTATCTGAACGGCCGTGTTGACGGCCGCTCCCATTGGGACGAAGCCCAGAAATATCAAGACGGCGAGACGATCATCCACGGAACCTCGGTGGATATTCCCTACATGGTGCCAACCATCAGCTATGCGAATTTTCTCATCGAGCGGATTCGGCCGGCTGTGGATGCCGGTGTGGAGGCCATTCACCTGGAGGAACCGGAATTCTGGGTGGAAGGCGGATACTCTAAGGCATTCCAGCGTGAATGGCGCAATTACTATAACGAGCCTTGGCAACCGCCCCATACTTCGGAGGACGCGCAATTCCGCGCCTCCAAGCTGAAGGCTTATCTGTACACGCGTTGTTTGGACCGTATCTGCTCGGCGTTGAAGGAATATTCGCTGGTCCGGTATAATCGACCGCTGCGTTTTTTTGTACCCACCCACAGCTTGATTAACTACACCCAATGGCGGATCGTCAGTCCGGAATCCCGGCTGCTCGACTTGCCGGCGATTGACGGTTATATCGCCCAAATTTGGACGGGGACATCACGCACCGCGAACGTATACGAAGGGAAACGTGCGGAGCGGACATTCGAGACGGCGTTCCTGGAATATGGCATCATGCAGGAACTGGTGCGCGGGACGCACCGCCGCATGTGGTTCCTGCACGATCCGATCGAGGACGATCCGACACGGACGTGGATCGATTACCGCGAGAACTACACGAAGACGCTGATCGCTTCGCTGCTGCATCCGGCGGTTTCGCGCTATGAGGTTGCCCCTTGGCCGCGGCGGATCTTTCAGGGCCAATATCCTTCCGCGGACGGCAACGGCAAAGAGGGGATTCCGTCCGATTACGCGACCGTGCTGCTGAACGTAATGCATACGCTCGGGAATATGGACCAGGAGGAGATTGAGGTGTACGGCAATACCGCCGTCACCGGCGTGCTTCTGGCCGATTCAGCCATGTTCCAGCGGAAACGGATTGGGACGCAAACGTCCGGTTTTATGCAAAAATACGACGGGACGAACGAGGTGGAGTTGACCGATGATTCGTCGGTGGAGTTGCTGAACTTCTCGCCTTTTTATGGGCTGACGCTGCCGCTTGTCAAGCATGGGCTGCCGGTACGGCCGGTCCAGCTTGATAACGTTCGGCGGTTCCCGGGATATTTGGATGACTACCGCGTGCTGGTTTTAAGCTATGAATTTATGAAGCCGGAATTCCCGGATTTGCATAACGCTTTGGCCCAATGGGTGCGGGAAGGCGGAGCGCTGATTTACGTTGGAGACGACAGCGATCCGTATCACCGGGTACGGGAATGGTGGAATCAGGGACGGCGACGCTACGATTCTCCTCGGGCTCATCTATTCGAATGTCTCGGCTTGCCAAGTGCGGCCGGGGCAGCAGCAGAAGGCATCACCCGAGTTGGCGCTGGGTTAGTCAGCTATTTGCCGTTGCGGCCGAATCGGATCGCGGAGAGTGCAGAGGCGGCGGAACGCTATCGCGCCGCAGTACGGGAAGCGATAGAGTTGCTGGGTAGCGGGGAAGCACCTGCGGCGGCGGGGGATTCATCTGCAGCGCAGACAGGGGCGGGAGGTTCCGCAGAAGGAAAGCCGGCTCCAGCAGACGCGCTCCGTTGGGAACTAGTCAACTATTTTCATCTCCGCCGCGGTCCGTATGTGATCGCTTCCGTCATGACCGAGTCAGTCAGCGATGCGCCGCTGGAGCTCGAAGGACTTTTCGCTGACTTGCTTGATCCCGGTTTGCCGGTCAAAGAGCAAGTTGCGGTGCAACCCGGACGCCAGGCCTTACTTTATGATTTAGCATACACCGGGCCGGGCAGCCACAGCACCGACTCCGAACCCGGCTCCAAAGTGATTGCTGCATCCTCCCGGATTGAGGATTATCGCGAGGATGAAACCGCCATTACGTTTACGGCCAAGGGGCCTCGACCGCTGCAGGCCGTGGCGCGGATTCGCTGTGAAGCGAGACCAACGGCGGTGACGGCAGAAGTGTTGGGACCGCAGCAGGAAGACGGCTCTGCTTCGGCGCCAATCATCTCCCTGCAGTTCGAATGGGACGCGAAGTCACACACGTTGCTCCTTCATTACGAGCATGGAGATGGAGGAACCCGCATCACCGTGACGAAATAGGAAACGAAGTTTAACAGATAAAAAGTGATTTAACAAATCGCGAGATCCAGATAGGAGGCAGATTACAAATGAACACAAAATTGCGTCCACCGGCAGTACCTTTGGTCACCGTTGATCCCTTTTTCAGCGTCTGGTCGATGGCTGATCGTCTGACCGACGATTTCACTCGCCATTGGACCGGGCGTCGGCAGGCGTTCACCGGCCTGGTGTATATCGACGGCGTAGCCTGGCGGTTTGCCGGACGCGTCGAGTCTAACCCGGAACGGTATTATACAGAGCCGGAGGCGATGAACCAAACCGGACTTGAAGTCACGCCGCTCTCCACCCGCTATCAGTTCGAGGCGGGAGGAGTTGCGCTGGACGTGACCTTTACAAGTCCGCTGCTGCCGGACGATCTGGAGCTGCTGTCGCGGCCGGCTTCCTATGTCGCTTTCCGCGTGCGTTCCCTCGACGGGAAGCCCCACCAAGTGCGGGTCTATGTCGACGTAACCGGGGAATGGTGCGTTAATGAAACCGATCAGGCGATTACTTGGCAACAAGAGGTGCAGGGAGACCTCACCGTACTGCAGGTCCGACATGTCGAGCAGAACCCGCTCCATAGCTCCGGCGATGACCAGCGGATCGATTGGGGCACTTTCATGCTGGCCGTCAAGCAGACGCCGGATGTAGAGACCTATCTGGATCGGGCACAGATTCGCAAGCAATTCGTTCGCGAAGGTGAGGTTCGTCTTCAGGAAGGTGCGGCTCCGCTATCCCAACCACAGCCCGTTCGCGAGGCTGAGCTCGCTATGGCTTCGGTGTGGAATGTCGGTGAAGTGACCGGAACGGACGAGAAGACGCACTTAATCGTTCTTGCCTATGACGACGTATATGCGATTGAGTATTTTGGTCAGCCTTTGGAGGCGTATTGGAGAAAAGACGGGAAAACCTTCTCGACCCTGCTCAGCGAAGCGTTTCGGGATTATCCGGACGTTCTTGCACGCTGCGATTCCTTTGATGCCAAGCTGCGCGAGGACGCAATCCGCGCCGGCGGGGAGAAATATGCCGATATCCTGTCCTTATCCTACCGGCAGGCGATTGCAGCGCATAAACTGGTCCTTGATCCTGAGGGACAGGTGCTGTTCATGTCGAAGGAATGCTTCAGTAACGGCTGTATTGCCACGGTGGACGTGAGCTACCCTTCAATTCCGCTGTTCTTGCTGTACCAGCCGGAGCTGGTCCGAGGCATGATGCGTCCGATCTTCAAATACGCCGCCAGCGACGCCTGGACGTTTGAATTTGCTCCGCATGACGTGGGTCAATATCCGCTAGCCAACGGTCAGGTTTACGGCGAGAACAAGCTGGAGGGGCAAATGCCGGTGGAGGAGTGCGGCAATATGCTGGTCATGGCGGCCGCAGTTACGCTGGCTGACGGGAATACAAGCTTCGTTCAGGAGCATCGTGAGTTGCTCGCCCAATGGGCCAACTATCTGGTGAAGCATGGGCTTGATCCGGAGCATCAATTATGTACCGATGATTTCGCCGGACATCTGGCGCGCAACGCGAACCTGTCGGCGAAAGCCGTGATGGGCGTTGCCAGCTACGGATTGCTATGCAAAATGCTGGGTGACAAGGAACAAGCCGAGCGCTACCGTCAAGCCTCTTCGGAAATGGCTCGCCAATGGGAAATCCTCGCCGCCGATCCGAGTGACGAGAACCATACACTGCTGGCCTTTGGTCAGCCGGGGACCTGGAGTCTCAAATATAACCTTGTCTGGGACGGCATCTTTGGAACCGGCTTGTTCAATCAGGAAATCATCCGCCGTGAAGTGGCATGGTATCAGAAGAAACAGGAACGGTATGGTACGCCGCTGGATAATCGGGCCGCCTATACGAAGGCCGATTGGCTCGTCTGGGCGGGGGCGCTCGCGGAGACGCGCGAGGACTTCCAGCGCATCGTTGATCCGCTCTGGGTTTTCCTGAACGAGACGCGGGACCGCGTACCGTTTACGGATTGGTACGACACGAAGACGGCACGGCAGATCGGCTTCCAGCATCGGACCGTGGTTGGCGGCTTATTCATCAAGCTGCTGAAGGATCGCGGATGGGATCGGGCGTAGGATCTGAATCTATTCGATATTTCGAATAAAATTTGCCAGTTCACACCGAAAAAAGCGATTCTATTCGATATTTCAGATAGAATCTTGGTTTTGGGCCGACTTCGACGCAAATCTATTCGAAATTTTATATACATTCCGCAGAAATCGCCGCTTTCGGCGATTTCTG
>NZ_GG695975.1:22231-23187 GCF_000159955.1 Paenibacillus sp. oral taxon 786 str. D14
CATATAGATTCGATTATGATAGTCTGAGAGAGTACTTATCCGAAAGGAGTGTTCATCTTGGGTCATATCATTCCGGAAATGACGTTAAATGACGGTTTGAAGCTGCCGGTGGTCGGGCTGGGAACCTACACGCTCCGTGGCAGCGAAGGTGTGCAGTCAATCGTTCACGCGATCCGCTCCGGCTATCGTTTGCTGGATTCCGCGTATAACTACGAGAACGAGGGAACGGTTGGTGAGGCGGTAAGGCGTTCTGCGGTACCGAGGGAAGAGCTGATCATCACGTCCAAGCTGCCCGGGCGTTACCACACGTACGATAAAGCGGTCAAGGCGATCCAGGAATCGTTGTACCGGGCGCAGCTGGATTACTACGATCTGTATTTGATTCATTGGCCCAATCCGATTCAAGGGCATTACGTGGAAGCGTGGCAAGCTCTAATCGACGCCCGAAAATGGGGGCTGATCCGCTCCATCGGCGTCAGCAATTTCTTGCCGGACCACCTGGACCGCCTGATCGAGCAAACGGGCGTGACGCCAAGCGTAAACCAGATTGAGCTGCATCCGTTCTTTAATCAGGCCGAGCAGCGCAAATATCATGAAGCGCACGGAATCGTCACGGAATCCTGGAGCCCGCTGGCCCATGGCAATGAGGTGTTGCAGCATGAGACGCTCCGGCAAATCGCCGAACGGCATGGCAAGTCGGTGTCCCAAATTATTTTGCGTTGGCATTATCAGCTGGGCGCTGTATCCATCCCGAAATCGGCCTCTGCAGCTCGGCAGATCGAGAACCTCACGATCTTTGACTTTACATTGGACGAGGAAGAGATGAAGCAGATCAATGGCTTATCCCGTCCGGACGGGCGGATTAGAAACCAGGATCCTGCCGTTTACGAAGAATTTTAATATTTACGCGTACCCCCGAAAACGAACGAGCCGCAGGAGTAAATTCCTGCGGCTCA
>NZ_GG695975.1:25079-32963 GCF_000159955.1 Paenibacillus sp. oral taxon 786 str. D14
ATTTCCTTGGAAGAAACGTAATTTCACTCTCGCGGTCGCATTGATGGACGATGGAAATCAAGCGGGACCGCTCCAGCCGATGGCATTGGAATTCCAAAATGCCCATCCCTTCCTCGTCCCCGGGTGCTTCGGGACCCAGCCGATAAACGGCCGAACGGTTCAGATATCGAAGCAGCTCCCCCTGGATGGCGGCGCAATGCCGGCTCTTAATCCGCACCGTTAGGGTGAAGATCCCACCTTGGACCGGAAGTTTGACGGCTTCGAAGGCGGACAGGTAGGCGATAACCGAATAGAGGGCCTGCAGAAAGCCAAAATGAAAGCCCGCACCGATCAGGATCAGACAGTTCAGCATCAGCAAGATCCGCTCCGGGGACAATCTGCCATATTGGAGCTGCTTCACGGCTTTCTCCGCAACGTCCAGCGCCCCTCCAAAACGCAGAGCTAAACCAAGCCCAAGTCCCAGTGATAATCCCCCGATCAGCGCTGCCAGCAGCGGCTCGTCAATCAGGGAAGGATAAGGATGGAGCACAAGCGTCCCCAGTGAAAATACCAATACGCCAATCACAGTGAAGATCCCGTAGGACCCATGGATATTTTTACGATAGAGAAAGAGTAAGGGCAGATTCAGCAAGAACAAGAACAATCCAAGCCGCATTTCCGTCGTTAACGCCAGCAATGCGGATAAACCGGTCATTCCTCCAACGACGATGCTGTGGGGCATCAGGAACAGCTCTAAGCCGACGGAAGCAAGCGATGCGCCAGCTATGACGCCGGCAGCATGGCCAAACGTCGGAATTAGTGTCTTGAAGCCGCCGCGGGTCTTCCGGGAGGAATGAATTCTTAACTGGTGTTTCAAACCGACCCCTCCTAACTGGATAAACCCATCATCAAGGGCAGGCGGTTCTTATACCAAGCAACGGATAGATCGCGGACAGTAGACTATCTGCTCGCCGCGATCCGGGTGAAGGACAAACCGCCTTCAGCATGAGATGATCCAATGAATTATTTTCCGCTCAATAGGATCTGTCTGATTTGTTGTTGATGGAGACGTTCGCCAAGCACGACCACCGTCGCCTCGGAGGTCAGCATCAGATCAGGTCCGGGATTGATGTGTTTCTTGTGGTTCTTCTCGATTACGGCGATGATCGTCGCTCCAGAACGCTGACGAATTTTCAACTCGCCAATGGTTTTGCCAATCGCTTTATAGTTCGAATCTAATTTATACCACTCAATGATCAGATCGCCTAAAGCCACTTCAATGTTCTCCATTGCTGTTGGCTTATATGTCGCACCGCTAATAATGGCAGAGATATATCTCGCTTCATCGTCATCCAAAGTGACCATGGAAACGCTGTTGTCCGGATCGTCTTCATCGAAATGTGATAATTCGCGCCGTCCATCATTATGAATAACGATCGAGAGTTTGTCGCCGCTGCGGGCCTGGACCACGAATTGTTTACCGATTCCTGGCAGATCTGTTTCTTTGAGATTCATTTGAGTCAAGCCTCCAGTTTTTAAAGTCATTTTTCCATTTTGGGTAATAACAAAATAAGCCTCATGCGATTTCGTTTGAAAAAACGTGAAAGTCCTGCAGGAGACTGGATCAAAAAAACGATACAACTTCGGTTAAGCCACGAACATGCTCGTAAATTTGATGGGCATAAGCAGACGCCGCTTTAACAGCAGGCAGAATAACGGTCGGAAACACGCCCATGGCGCCAGCAGCATAAAGCTGATCAAGGCCGAGACGGCATCCAGTTGATGCGGGGTTCTGTCGATAAACAGCTTGCCGTAAGACGGTGTACTATTGAGGCGAAGTGATACCTTGTTCTGCACATGGCCATAATCGGTCTCAAGCGTCTCTTCCCCACGAGACTCTGCATGAACGGGGGATGAAATAAAGGAAGGGAGGGACAACGCCAGGACCAACGTCAATACCACCACAGCTAACCAACGAAGCCTTAGTTGTTGCGTTGTCATGCGTCATCCCTCCCCTCGACATCTATTTACTTATCTTAAGGATAGCATATTGGCGTCATTCTTTCCAAAGATATAGGGAAAGCATCGATCCAACTGTTGGTATAATGCAAGCGGATCTTGGGAAATCTGATACGCTTGTAAGCGTGCGGATTGTTCCAGTGTTAGTACGTCTAATTCAATTAACCGCGCTACGGGTGTTTTGGCCGTGTCGAATGTTTTCTTTACACGTGCTGCGCAACGCTCCTTGCCTAACAACTTGGGAGTGGGCAAGCAGCAATTGAAATACCGATCAGGCAGGGCAATATTGAAGTTGAGCGCTCTTCTGTTCCGGGCAGCCATAGCGTTTGCCTCGTTAGTAACATTTTAAACTGAGTGATCGCGCATGATTGACAGATTATTAAGAATTAATATAAACTAGACATATAAATAGTGCAATTCAAGAATGTCTTAGCAAACAGTTAATTTTATTGACTGGGTTGAAAAGATAAATCTTGAACTGAGATTACAGAATCAGGTAGACTTTTCAAAAGTGCGAGAGATGCTAGTTGAAAGTAAACCGGCAATTTTCTGGAATTCGTGGCATTAAGACCGCGGAACCCGAAGTTGTCGGTTTTTTATTTTAGATTTCATTGAAAGGAACGTTGTCTGTGCCATTTTCAACTCTTTTTTTGGGATTTCTCGGAGTGTCATTGTTGAGCGGTTTGATGATAATCGGCCTCAAAGCTCCGTTGAAGTATATTCCGTTTCACCTTGGAATTTTGACACTGCCTCCTGTCATAGCGCTTCTGTCGCTGGTCTTAGCATCTGAGAGCGCAAGCTGCGGTCCGTTGTACTTTGATCGCTTGTCCTGGCTAATGGCATGGTTTGTCACCACGATCAGTTTTTTTGTACAGAAGTATTCCATGCGCTACTTGCTTGCGGACCGATCTTATCGTAAATACTTTACCCTATTGACGGTCACTGCAGCAGCTGCTTCGATTACCTGGCTGAGTAACGACTTCCGCTTGTTATTGGCAGGTTGGGGGGCTACTTTATGGGGATTAACCGGGCTTATCGGTTTGAGGAAAGAATGGCCGGCGACAAGACACGCAGCGGCATTAAGCGGCAAGTTCTTGGCAGGAAGTTGGGGATTGTTGTCGGTCACGTTGTTGTGGATTGGCTGGAGAACAGGAAATTGGGAGGTTTCGCTACATTCGCAAAGCAGCATGGAAGATCTTCATTCACTAGAAAGATTCTTCTTGAATATGCTGCTTGTTATTTCAGTTATGATTCCGGCAGCGCAGTGGCCGTTTCAGCGGTGGTTGCTGGACACCGCTATTGCGCCAACGCCTATATCTGCAGTCATGCATGCAGGGATTGTGAATGGCGGTGGGATTATCTTGACTCGTTTGGCTCCGCTGGCCACTGAAGATAGTCAACTGATGCTTTTGGTTATCTCGAGCTTGTCTGTCCTGCTGGGTACCGGAATTATGCTGGTTCAGGTTGATTATAAGCGGCAATTGGTAGGTTCTACTATAGCCCAGATGGGCTTTATGCTGGTTCAATGTGCGTTAGGATCCTATTGGGCGGCTATTGCTCACGCAGTGCTGCATGGTTTGTTTAAAGCGACACAATTTCTGCAATCGGGTTCGGTGGCGAAACCTAAAGAACGTGATCCTCACCCTTCCCAGTCTGCGGCAAGTTTATGGGTCATTGCTGGCGGAGCTATCAGTCTTGCGGTAGGGACAGGAATTTGGATCAGTTCACATGGGGAGTCCTATCAATTGATTAGCGCTGTAATTCTCAGTCTGTCTGCATTCATATCATGGAAGCAACTTGTAGCTTCCGGTCGCGGCTGGATCAACAAAATAACGGGCATCATATTGATTGCTGGAGCCGCGGTCTTGTTTCAAGTAATTCACAGAGCATTTTATCAACTTTTGCATACTGCGTTGCCGGAGGGGACAACATTGTCCTTGAATATTGTATTTATTTTCCTGATCATTTTAGTAACATTTAACTTACTTATTGCATGGTTTATTCGTAATCGCACATTACCGGTTTCCGTTGTTGTTTATCTTTGGCTTTTGAGGTTAAGTGAACCGCAAAGCAATTCGGTTGAGGTTCGTTCCAGAAGTCCTATTTCAACCTCAGTTACAAGGAGGACACAGTACTGATGAATACAGTTGCCGCATTTGACCAATCGCCAAATTCAGACAAACAATCAGCGCTTTCTCATTTAAAAATAAATCAATTTGTCCAATCGGCTTTAAAAGTCATCGTTCCGCTTGACCCGATACACCGATTTGCGGCGCGTAGCCCATGGGCGGGGCTGGAAGAGCAATCATTTGAGCAAACGGCTCGACGGCAAATGCAAATATGTGGAATTGATATTTATCCTAGTGAAGCAATTTTGTGTCAGGCAAAAAATCAAGGCGAAATTCGGGAGGAGTTTCTTGAAAAATCAATGCAGAAATGGCTCGATATGCATTTGCCAGATTTGCCCCGAGAGGCGGCAGAGCAGTTTTGCCGAGCTGCACTTAAGCTGGATCGACCGCCTGAGGCATTATTCGCAACACCCGAGTTATCAGCTTTGGTGCAAAAAGTAAGGCGAACCGGGTTCCAAATTACGGAAAGCTGTGAATTTCAAACATACAGCAGACGTTTGGAACAACAGTCAGGTATCGAGCTAGCTAGCAAACTGGATCGATTCCTGATTAAATGGTGTAAATTATTTTTGGATGAATCTCAAGCTTCATGGCCGATGCCGTTTCGTGAAAATGGATTTTACAACGCATGGAAAAAAATCATTAGGTATGAACCAGGTCTGACGAAAGAGATGCGCAAGTTTCTGAAACTTTTGCCAGAAACTTCCGAAGAAACACTTTGGGCCGCTTTGTCTGCATTGAATATTCCGGAGTCCATGATTGAAGGCTATTTAAAGGCGCACTTGCTTGCCTTGCCTGGCTGGGCTGGCGCGATGCTGTGGCGTTCACAGCACATCAGCAAACCCAATACATTGATGACGGACTATCTTGCAGTGCGGATTTGGGTGGAGTGGACTTTGCTTCAACCCCATCTTCTGAAGCTGAAGCCCGAAAAAGAGGTTCAAATATCGGTTAAGCCCTTGTTAGCCGAGGCTATTCATTGGGGCGGAATCCCCTTAAGCTTATGGTCAGAATTATCGGACGAAGAAATCAAAGCGCGCATTATGCTTGCATACGATTTCGATCTTTTCGCCAAAAAGCGCCTGTTGTTGGAAGCGTGGGAAGAAACCTATGAACATCGTATAAAAGAAATGATTATTTTTTCTGAAGGAAGATCTACTGATCAACATGCAGCAACCGTTGCAGCTCAATTTGTATTCTGTATCGATGTTCGTTCGGAACCTTTACGACGGAAGATTGAACAGTCTGGACCGTTCGAGACTCTGGGAACGGCAGGTTTCTTTGGTTTGCCGATCGAGAAATATGAACTCGGATCCGTTCGTCAACATCCTTCCCTGCCAGTTATAAGCAAACCT
Source organism: Paenibacillus sp. oral taxon 786 str. D14 (assembly GCF_000159955.1). Taxonomy (GTDB): domain Bacteria; phylum Bacillota; class Bacilli; order Paenibacillales; family Paenibacillaceae; genus Fontibacillus; species Fontibacillus phoenicis. The sequence continues at coordinate 30,562 of NZ_GG695975.1, forward strand.
GAATTAAGGGTTGTTGAAATTTCGACTGCCTCAGAGACGGAAAGGTATCAGAACAGAAAACAACTGATTAATTCCATTCATAATGCATTTCAAACAATGAAGCAGAATCTCTTGACCAGTTTGCTGCTGCCGGAGATCAGTGCCCCGTGGTTCAGCATGCAGTTGTTCTTTCGCAGCATCCTGCCTCGGAAAACGGGGACGTTCATTCGCCAAATTCGAGAAGCATGGATGAGCAAGCCTGAAACTGATTTTGAAATCTGTCACCGATCTGAATGGCCTGATAGGCTTACTATTGAGGAGAAGGCAGATTATGTAAAGCAGGCATTAGTTTCTATGGGACTTACTGAACAATTTGCTCCGCTGGTTGTGTTCTGCGGCCATGGCAGCCGGAGTGCCAATAACCCGTATGCAGCTGCACTGGATTGCGGCGCTTGCGGAGGAGCATCGGGAGAATTTAATGCACGTGTGCTGGCAAAGCTATGCAATGAACCGGAAATTCGGAATGCTTTGGCAGCAAGAGGGATATCGATTCCCGAATGTACGGCGTTTGCTGCCGCCGAACATGTCACCACATTGGATGAGATCAACTGGGTATACGTGCCCGAGCTTTCAAAAGAAGCTTATAGAGCCTTAAATCATGTCCAAAGCGTGCTGCCGGACATAAGCGAACAGGCGAAAGCTGATAGAATAAGCAAATTACCCAACAATAGTCTGATTTTACACCCTCCTTATGCGGCAGCAGAACGCTTGGCGGAAGATTGGAGCGAGTTGCGCCCGGAATGGGGATTGGCAGGCAATGCTGCAATAATTATAGGAGAATGCAGGCTTACTATGAACTGCGATCTTGAGGGGAGAGTATTCCTCCATAATTACGAGTGGCAAAAGGATACGGACGGAGCGATACTTGAAAGTATTATCGCAGGGCCTGTTCAGGTAGCGCAATGGATTAATTTGCAGTATTATGCGTCTGCGGTTGTACCACACTACTATGGAAGCGGGGATAAAGCTACACAAACCGTAACTTCCGGTATTGGCGTTATGCAGGGGAATGCCAGCGATTTATTATTTGGTCTTCCCTGGCAAACCGTCATGAGATCGGAGGGGGAATTGTATCATACTCCACTGAGATTGCTGGTAGTCATCCAGGCACCTGAAGAATACGTGGATCGATTGTTGAGGCGTGTTCCTGAATTTCGGCAAAAAATAGAGAACAGGTGGTTGCGTCTGGCATCCATTGATTCGGAAGGACAGTGGAAAAGCTGGTCGTAATTAGTAGAGGAGGATAATATTTTGGATAAAACCAAAGGAACGTTGGAAGCGGAAATAAGTAAAGCGTTGACCAACTGGGAGAAAAGTTATCTCGGGAGAGGGTCTGTCTTTGTCAAGTCAGATATCTTGAGGGATATGATTATTGTTACAATGCAAAGAGTCCTGACTCCTGCCGAATATTCCTTGTGTCAGGACAAAGAAGGTCTGCTGCATGTGAAGACGAATCGAAATCGTCTGGTCGAATCAGGTGTTGAAGATTTGAAGAAAATTATCCTGGATATCACCGGTCTGGAAGTGTTGAGCTTCTTCACTGATGTCAGCACTCAGACCGGTGAGCGAGTGATGTTATTCAAGCTTTCAGGCAGTTTGGAGAAACTTCTTTCAAGTCGCCCGAAGGAGGGAAACTGATGGATATGAGACAGCAGAAGAAAGTACTGCTATTGACAGGATTGCACCATGAAATGGAACCTGAAATATATGAAGTAATTCCAATTAAACCGGACAGCATGGTGACATTACGTGTTGCAGGGCCATTGATTGCTCATCGTTACGGAGATTTAATGCGCACCATACTTCTACTTGTATATGGCCAGGATATCGAAGAAATTTATGTGGTAGGAGTACATGAGCGGCATTATATTACTGATGATACCCCGACTCTATATGATCACCTTCACAAAAATGTAGAATTAAGAGATAAAATGCAAATAATAAATTATCTATTAAGCAGTAACCAGATTGATTTCCCGAATATGAGCTTGCAGGAATGGCTGTCAGACGGCAAATCTGTGCAGGAGAGCGTACAGCAAAGTGTTGATATGCTTAGCAATCATCCATTAGTACCGTCAGACGTCAGGATTCACGGTTTATTCCTGAATGAAGACAGGGAAATTGTTGAGCTGGGGTAGTCATTCCAGGCAATTAGTCGTGGATTCGGATCAAGAATGGATTCATACTGCTCTTTCCAACCGTATTCTGCTTTCGAATCCAATTTTTTGTATCGTTCATATATTTTTTTGACGGATTTCCGGGGTCGCCCAGCCCCAATGTTTTATTCTAAAGCTACTAATAAAAGAAGGCAAATCGAAAATATTTGCCGGAAATCGTCCGAAATGAAGCGGAAGATCATTCCA
>NZ_GG695975.1:34430-77854 GCF_000159955.1 Paenibacillus sp. oral taxon 786 str. D14
CACATTAAGAAAAAACAGGAACAGCGCAAGTCTGAATTCAGTAAGTAGTGCGAGTAAGGCAGATAAACCTGTTATTCCTCCCACTACGATGCCATGAGGCATAAGGAAAAACACTAGGCTCACAGAAGCAAGTGATGCACCAGTAATAATTCCGGTAACGCGGATCAAATTTGAAACAGGGGGCCTTGAACTGCTACTGGATTTTCTGAGTAAATGAACTCTTACTTGATATTTCATATCGCCCTCCTGGCTCGGTAGAGGCTGCATTTACAGCATGTACATTAATTATTATAACAGGTATTAGTTCTGACATCGAGGAGTTATATTTCAGGTGGAACCAGATCTCAAACAAAGTTTGCTTGGCTGGATTAGCAATTTCTTTTGTTCTATGGTTGTATGTGTTTTGATTTTCTTATATATTCCCTTGAAGAAAAAGGAGATACTCGCTGGACTTGAATGTGAAACGGACGATTTGGATCTTCCTGAATCATGAAATTCGAATGTGAATCAGAAACTCTGGACTCCAGTTCTCTGCCTGCTGCCAAGACAATGAGAAATATACTGCAGCAAACGAACAATTTCCTTAACACGGAATCACTCCTTTCGATAATTAAGTGATTCCCTATAAGGATTGAAGATATACGAACTCTTGATTACAGACCTTTACAATGTAATGGAAAGCCGTTATATTATTTAATACAGGAAATTTGTAAAATTGAATTATGGATTGAACCGGAGGAGCCTGCCAATTGGGCTCCTTTTGTCTATTTTAAGGGATACTGGAGGTATGATCATGGAGTAATTGGAAGGCGAAATATGGAAACACTAAAGAAATCTGGAACATCTGTGAGGACTGGAGGGTATTCGTTTGTCGCTACTTCATGCTGTTATCATGGCGCCATTTTTAATTGCCGCATTCATCCCGTTGTTGCGCAAGAAAAATATGAGCCGCATCCATCCCGGATGGTTTGTTCTATGGCTGCCGGTTTTGTTATTTTTGTACTTTCTTTCGCACATTCCCGCCGTAAACGAAGTGAAATCTTATTCTGCCGCGATGCTTTGGATGCCGTCGCTCGATGTCGATTTTTCGTTCTATCTGGACGGTCTGGCTCTGCTGTTCGCTTTGTTGATTACAGGCATGGGTGCGCTGGTCGTGTTGTATTCCATTTATTATATGGACAAAGATAAAGAAGCGGTTCATCGCTTTTACGTCTTCTTGTTCCTGTTCATGGGAGCCATGCTCGGCGTAGTCATCTCCGACAATCTGATGGTCTTGTACGGCTTTTGGGAGTTAACCAGCATTTCTTCGTTTCTGTTGATCTCTTTCTGGCATATGAGAGAAGAGGCGCGTTACGGGGCGTTAAAATCGATGCTGATCACCGTATTCGGGGGGCTGGCCATGTTGACCGGCTTCCTTATGCTTTACGTGATGACGGGAACCTTTAGTATTCGAGGAATCATTGTGCAGCATGGGGTGGTTTTTGACCATCCGTTATTTGTTCCTGCTCTCGTCCTCGTACTGCTCGGTGCATTCACAAAGTCGGCGCAATTCCCCTTCCACATCTGGCTACCGGATGCTATGGAAGCACCGACCCCGGTCAGTGCCTACTTGCATTCAGCCACGATGGTCAAGGCAGGGATTTATTTGGTTGCTCGGTTAACGCCTGTTTTTGGGGCGAACGGCACATGGTTTTGGCTGTTGTCTGCTGTGGGCTTGTTCACGATGATTTTCGCCTCGTTTCGAGCGATTAAACAGCATGATCTAAAAGGGATGCTTGCTTTTTCTACCATAAGTCAATTGGGGCTCATCATGTCTTTGCTGGGCGTTGGCTCAGCGGGCGGTGCGGTAGCCGGCAACAGCATGCTATATACCGCCGCTACGACCGCCGCTATTTTTCACATCATTAACCACGCGATCTTTAAGGGCTCATTGTTTATGGTTGTTGGGATTGTGGATCACGAGACGGGTACCCGCGATATACGCAGGCTCGGAGGCTTGATGTCGCTGATGCCGATTACGTTTACGATCGCAGTAATCGGCGCATTTTCCATGGCAGGTATTCCGCCGTTTAATGGATTTTTGAGCAAGGAAATGTTCTTCACCGGAATGTTGAACGTTTGGAGTTTGGATATCTGGAATGTTCAAACTTTCCGCATCCTGTTCCCGATCATTGCTTGGATCGGAAGCGTATTTACGTTCGGGTACAGCATGGTGCTCGTGTTCAAGACGTTTACGGGAAAATTCAAACCGGACCAGCTTGAGAAAAAACCGCATGAAGCCCCGCTAGGCATGCTGATTTCTCCCGTGATCCTGGTTGCATTGGCGGTCACGATTGGTTTATACCCTAACTTTCTTTCGCACACCTTAATCGCTCCTGCAGTCGCTGCGGTGCATCCAGGACTGCTTGCAGCCGGTGAGCATTTTGAGGTTCACATCAGCATGTGGCACGGTTGGACCCCGGAAGTGTTTATGACCCTCGGTGTCATCGTAGCTGGCGTACTGCTTTATGTCGGATATGGAAAGTTCCGTTCAATCAGAGAGACTTGGGAGCGTTCGTTTACGTTAAATCGGGTTTATGACCTGGGATTAAGCGGAATGGAACGATCGTCGCGCCGATTGACAGACCGTTACATGAACGGTTCGGTCCGGCGTTATCTGATGTATATCTTTGTATTCCTCATTGCCTCTCTTGGGGGGACGATGATTGCAACGCAGAGCTTTTCGCTGAATATGGAGAATTACTCTTCGGTAACCCTGTATGAGATGGTTATCGTGGCCGTACTGGCGATTTCCGCCTTGTCCGTGCCGTTTGCTTCTGCGCGAATTCCCGCAATCATCATGACGGGCGCCGTTGGTTATATGGTGACGTTGCTATTTGTCATTTTCCGGGCCCCCGATTTGGCGTTAACTCAAATGATCGTCGAGACCGTATCCGTAACGTTGTTTTTGCTCTGTTTCTATCACTTGCCCAAACTGAAGAAGGAGAAAAACAGCCAGAGATTTCAACTGACTCGGCTTATGATTTCACTGGGGGTTGGTGTCATGATGACGCTGATCGCTCTTAGTGCGGGGGGCGTCAAGCCATTTGCATCGATCGCAGATTATTTCCTGGATAATAGTTATGAATTGGGCGGCGGTAATAATGTGGTTAACGTGATTCTCGTGGATTTCCGCGGGTTTGATACAATGCTGGAGATTACTGTATTAGGAATTGCAGCACTGTCTATCTTTTCAATGATCCGTCTTAGTCTTGCATCTGACCACCTGGGAGTTAAGCTTTCGTATGGGAAGCTTGAACCAAGGCCAGTCCGCAAAAGAAATGACGTGATTTTTAAAACAACTTCCAGAGTAACTGTTTTTCTTATCTTGATCTACTCCCTATTTTTGTTTCTGGCCGGACACAACAATCCCGGCGGCGGGTTTATAGGCGGACTGATGACGGCGTCGTCACTGGTATTGCTGGCACTCGCTTTTGGGAAGGGGACAATGGGCAATATTGTTACGGTTGATTTTCGCAAAATGATCGCTGTAGGGCTGCTAATCGCCTATCTTACAGGCCTGGGTTCACTTTTGTTTAATGTGCCATTCTTGACTCACGCCTTTAATCACTTCCATTTGCCGATTCTGGGCGATGTTGAATTGGCAACGGCTGTCTTGTTCGACCTTGGTGTCTATTTGACGGTAGTGGGCGTAACCATGACGATCATATTATCGATAGGAGGGGACAAAAAGTCATGGAATTAATCATGTCTTTGGCCGTAGGCATTTTGTTTATGGTCGGGGTGTATCTCATCCTATCCAAAAACCTGCTTCGAATCATCCTGGGGACGTCTTTGCTAACGCATGGCGTTCATCTGCTTCTGCTTACGATGGCTCGGTTGAAAAACGGAGCGGCTCCACTTCTCGGGGAGAACGCTTCATCTTATGTTGATCCTGTTCCTCAGGCACTCATTTTAACATCGATCGTCATTAGCTTTGGAGTTACTTCGTTTTTTCTCGTTTTGGCTTATAAGGTCTATCAGAAGCTGGGGACAGATGATATGGAGGAGCTAAGGGGGGAAGAGGATGAATAATCTGCTTGTGTTTCCGCTGATCATTCCTTTGCTCACCGCGGTGGCGTTGATTTTTGGCCATAACCGGATCATGCTTCAGCGTTGGATAAGTTTGGTCGGTTCGCTGATCCATCTCGTGGTATCCTGTTTGATCGTGCGCCAAGTACATCATGATGGGATTCAAACCCTGTATATGGGGGGGTGGCTTCCACCCTACGGGATTATATTTGTAGCGGACATGTTCGCTGCTCTGCTGGTGCTGTCCACTTCTGTTGTCAGCTTGGCCTGTTTGTTATATGCCTTTCGGACGATCGGCCAGGATCGGGAGCGCTACTATTTCTATCCCTTCTTTCAGTTCTTGATCGTGGGCGTTTGCGGGTCGTTTCTGACTGGGGATTTGTTCAATCTGTTTGTTTGTTTTGAAGTGATGCTTATCGCCTCCTATGCTCTGATTGTACTCGGTGGGACCAAACGCCAACTGCGGGAAACCCTAAAGTATATTTTGATTAACATCGTCTCTTCAGCGCTGTTCGTCGCTGCCGTAGCTTACTTGTACTCCGTAACGGGGACGCTGAATATGGCTCACCTGTCCGTACGAATTGCGGAGCTTGAGCAAGCTGGGATCTTGACGGTGATTGCCGTTATGTTATTGACTGTGTTCGCGCTGAAGGCAGGTCTGCTGCTGTTCTTTTGGCTTCCCGGTTCGTATAGTGCGCCTCCTGCCGCGGTTAGAGCGGTTTTCGCCGCTTTGCTTACCAAAGTAGGGTTATATGCCATCGTAAGGACGGTAACGCTCCTCTTCCCCTATCAACCGGACCTTATACGTGACGGGATCGGCTTGATGGCGATGGCGACGATGGTTCTCGGCGGAATCGGCGCGGTTGCTTACACCAATATTCACAAGATCATTAACTATAACGTGATCCTGGGTATCGGTTTTATCGGCTTTGGGATCGCCGTCGGAAATCATGCCTCGATGGATGGGGTGATCTTTTACCTGCTGCACGATATGTTGGCCAAAGCGCTATTGTTCCTGCTTGGCGGTATGCTGATCAAAGCGGCCGGGACGGAGGATTTAAGGGAAATGGGCGGTCTGATCAAGCGTTATCCATTGCTCGGATGGTTGTTCTTCATTGTGACGCTGGCACTCGTCGGAGTACCGCCACTCAGCGGTTTTCCGGGAAAAATGCTGATGCTCCGCGGAGGCCTGGAATCCGGAAATGTTCTGTTGACCGCAGTAGCGGTCCTTTCAAGCCTGTTGGTTTTATATTCCTTAATTCGAGTGTTTATCGGGGCTTTTTTGGGGGAAGAAAAGCGCAGCGAAATCGGCGAGGAGAGTTTTAAAGGTTTATTGGCTATTACCTTCGGCTTGCTTGTGCTGCTCGTCGGGATGGGACTGGGTGCCGAAGAGATCTATGCCTTCGTATCGCAAGCAGGTCGTATCCTCGTAACTCCTGAATTATATGTAGAAGCCGTATTAAAGAGGTGAGCCTTATCACCCCGACCGATATTTTGAACGAGGAGTAGATGGTATGTTTATGCAAATATTGCTGAACCTTCTAATTGCCGTCATCTGGATGTTCTTGAATAGCAGCTGGTCCGCTTCAGGATTTTTGATCGGTTTTGTGATCGGACTGGTACTCATCGGCCTGTTTAGAAGGATTTGGCCTAACGACTTTTATTTGAAAAAGGTTTGGGCAATTCTGAAGCTATTGATGTTGTTTAACAAGGAATTGGTTGTTTCCAGCATTACGGTGATTCGGCAAATCGTACGTCCGAGGTTGAACATACAACCGGGTATCTTCGCTTACTCAACCGAGTTAAGAAGTGACTGGGAGCTTACGTTGTTGTCCTGCCTGATTACGCTGACTCCGGGGACGCTCACGCTTGAGGTCTTGTCGGATGGGAACACGAACACATTATATATTCATGCCATGGATGTAGCAGATGCGGAGCTCCTGGTTAATCAGATCCGCGGCTCGTTTGAACGGGCGATTATGGAGGTGACGCGCAAGTGATGTCGACTTTTCTGTATCTGGCTTTGGGTATCCTGTCCTTGTCCATTTTCGGTTGCTTGTTTCGGTTGCTTAAGGGGCCGTCGCTGCCTGATCGGATTATGAGTCTGGATTCCATCGGAATTAATATGCTGGCGATGATCGCTGTTTTTTCCATGTTCCAGCAAACGAAAGCTTATATCGATATCATTTTGCTAATTGGCATTCTTACATTTATCGGTACGGCCTCATTGGCTAGATTTATCGAAAGGGGGATCGTGTTCGAAGATGGAGATCACGAAAACAGGTGAAGTTTTGATTGGGATTATCGTGCTACTCGGTGCGCTTCTTAGTGCACTTAGCACCTTTGGACTTCTGCGTCTTCCTGACACTTACTTACGCTCGCATGCGGCCACGAAAAGCACGACGCTGGGTATATTGTTTATTCTGGGTGCCGCCTTCTTTTACTTCTTGATTTATTTGGATTATGCCGATGCAAGCGCCAAGCTGCTTCTTGGCATTGTGTTTGTGTTTGTTACTGCTCCTGTTGCCGGGCATTTGAACGGCAGGGCTGCTTATCGCAGCGGAGTCCCCTTATGGGAGCAAAGCGTTCGGGACGACCTGAAGAAGGAGTTCGACCGCCAAAGCTCAGCCCCAAAGTGAAAGGAACTGGCATCGGTACTTACCGGTGCCAGTTTTTAATTGGTTCAATTGTTTACGATATGGAGGCTGCGAGTTGCGCCTCCTCCAGGCTGAGCGTATCCTCGACTTAGGTCTAGGGTGAAAAACCGTCCCCAGTCCGTTTTGGATAACCCGTAATCATCCTAGAATAGAGACATAAGGTTGATCAAATGAGAGGCGGTGAAATATTCAATGAGAACCAATCGACCGAATGTATTTGCTATTGTACTGATTGCCCTTGGCGCACTGATTCTGCTGGGCAAGTTAACTCCTTTCCTAGGCAGCCTGTTCGGACTGGTGATTGCGATTGTCATGATCGGTCTCGGCTATTACGGGATTCGACGGGGGAACGCCTTCTTCGGATGGCTGGTGTTGATTTTCGGGGTCATTTCCTTGATCTCCAAGCTGGCCTGGCTGATCGTTCCGCTCTTAGGTATTGGATTAATCGTTTACGGTATCTCTTCCTTAAGAGGCAAACGGAGTTACTGATTGATTAAATACATGCAGATGAACTTGAATGTGAACCGAAAGGTTAGGAGGGAAGGATGTCATGAGTGTATTTCGTCGAGTACGAGATATTACGGTAGCTACTCTAAATGAGAAGTTGGAACAATCGCAGGATCCGGTTCGCTTGATCGACCAATTTCTGATAGAAACGCGGCAGGAAATTGCGGAAGCCGAGAAGCTTCATTATCAATACAGCGGACATGCGAAGCAATTGAAGCAGCAGGTCGATCAAGCCAAGGTCATGCGCGACAAACGTGAGGAACAAGCGCTGCTTGCTTTGAAAGCAGGCGAGGAGCACTTGGCGAAGCTGGCCCTGCAGGAGAAGATGCTGTACGAGGAAAAGGTTGAGCAATACACCGAGCTGTACACGCAAAGCATGGAATCGCTGCAGGAGCTTGAAGCTCAACTCAACGAATTGAAGACCGAATATCAAGTCGTATATAACAAACGGCAGTACTACTACGCAAGAATGGAGACGCTTCGTTTACAGCAGCGGATGAACCAGCGGATGAACGGTTACGGGATGCAGGATGTGCCGAAGATGTTCCATCGCTTGGAGGACCGGGTATCCGATATGGAATGGGAAGCCCGCAGCCTGCGCGAATTGCGGAGAGCGGGTTCGGATTTCTTGAACCAAGCCGGCTCCGCCGTTCAATCAACTCTGGAACAGGAGCTCTCCCGCTTGAAGCAGAAGCTAAATAACCAGCGAGAGGAGTAAGAATCGATGGGAAGACCCTTGTACCGATCCAGACGGGATCGCTGGATCAGCGGTTTGATCGGAGGGCTCGGAGAATATTTCGGAATTCACGTCGGCGTGCTCCGGTTGGTCGCTTTTCTTAGCATATTTTTTACCGGCGGGACAACGATCTTTATCTACTTCATCGCTACCTTGGTGATCTCCAAGGAGCCATATCAGCCCCACGATCCGTACTATCATGGCGGATGGCCGGGCAGCGGCCCGCATCCGGGTTACGGCGGTAAACGCCGGGACTTCTACGAGGATCAACGCTTTGGTCCCCGTCCACCGTACGGTAATCCAACCGGCAATACTTACGGAACCCAGCCGCCGCAATACGGCCCAGGTGCTTCGGGAGCCGGCTTTCAGTCCGCCCCGGGTGCATCCAGTCTGGATTCCATGATGGAAGATATTGAGAAGAAAGCCTTGAAAAAAGAATTGGAAGAGCTGCGCAAGAAGCTCTCCGAATACGAGAAGGGAGAAGTGTAGACGATGGGAGTATTCAAGAGAATTAAAGATATTACGAAAGCGTCTGTAAACGATTTGTTGGATAAGGTGGAAGACCCGATTGTCATGCTGAACCAATACCTGCGCGATATGGAGGCTGAAATTCGCGACGCCGAAGTAACGGTGGCGAAGCAAATGGCCAACGAGCGCCGGATGAAGCAACGTCTGGACGAAGCGATCCGCATCTCTGCACAGCGGGAGGCTCAAGCTGAGCTTGCACTCCGCAATGGGCAGGAGGAAGTTGCCCGCAAAATGCTGGAGGAGAAAATCCATTACGACCAAAAGCAAACGGAATTCGCCGAGCTGCACGCGCAAGCTGAAGCTCATGCTGCCGAACTCAAACAGCAGCTGCACGATATGAAAGACGAGTTCTATAAACTGCGCAACAAACGGAACGAGCTGGTGAGCCGCGCGCAAATGGCGAAAGCTAGAAAGCAAATGTCGCAAATCAGCACGCTGCATACGATCGAAAGCGGCAACGCTTCGCTCGGATTCCACCGGATGGAAGAGAAGATCATGCAACTGGAAGCGGAAGCCGAAGTCGCCGGCATGGTTTATCGCGGAACATCGCCTTCCACTTACATCAGCCCGGCAGATGCCGAGAAGCAGCTGAAAGTGGATGCGCAGCTTGAAGCGCTGAAAGCAAAATTGAACCCGTCCGCAGCTCGCGAAGAAGACAAGGAATAACTACACGTCCGCTGGACATTGTGATATTCTAAATACTGGTGAAGCCATACGGTATGGGAGGCCATGCCGTTATGGCTTTTTACGACTCTATGAACCTGCAGGGAGGTGCGGCACATGGATACACGGAAAAGGTTCTTAGCCATCGGCTTAATCGCATTTGGCTTACTGTTGATTTTCGGGAAGTGGCTGAGTTTCTTTACCATTGTCGCCCTCTTTTTGCTTGGGTTCGGCATATATAAAATCCGGCAAGGGGAACAGGTCAAGACCGGCTATATCTTGATGGCGGTCGGCAGCGGACTCATCCTGCTGGACCATTTTATGCTGATCCTGGCGATTCTGATGATCTCGCTGGGGTACTACTACGCGAAAGTTCGCAAAACCCAACCGCAAGGCAATTACGTGCAGAAGCAAAACATCACCTCCAGCATCCGCTGGGACCGCGATCCGTGGAACTTGCGGAACACAAGCATGTGGCATGTGCTTGGCGAGCTTGACATCGATTTATCGCTGGCGATGATGGAAGGTGGGCATAACGTCCTCATGTTTCAAGGGATTGTCGGGGACGTGGATTTAGTGATTCCGGAGGATTACGGCGTGGAGATCGAAGCGTTTGTCCTGTTCGGACAAATCGATTTCAGCCACGACAAAGAGACGGGCATGCTCAATCGGTTATATTGGAAGTCGCCGAACTACGAGGTCCGTGACCAAAAAGTGAAAATCATCATTTCCTATCTTGTAGGAGATGTCGATATACGATTACTTTAGACAGGAGGAACGTCCCGCATGAAATCGAAAAAGCCGAGCAACATGGTCTCCCGCAGCATGCGCGGAGGGATTCTCCTGTCTGTTATTACGATGGCAGCCACCATTTATGTGATGTATACATACGGGTATTTTCAACCCCAACCGTCCTGGAGGACGGTCATCCAAGCCGGCATGACGCTGCTGTCGCTGCTTCTCATCATCGGCGCAGCTTTCGGCTTCTTTCTGGGGTATCGTCCCAAACGACAGATCGACGGTTTACGTGAAGCCTTGCTGCAATGGGAGAAAGGCAATCAAACCGGGAGCGTTCCCAAGCTCGGCGAAGACGAACTGGGCCGACTGGCAGAGCAGCTGGAGCGGATCGGCAAACGCTGGGAGGAGCAGGTGTCCTCGCTGCAGCGGTTATCCACGCACAACGCCCAGTTGGCCGAGCAAGCCCGGGTATCGGCGATCGTGGAGGAGCGGCAGAGGCTGGCCCGCGAATTGCATGACGCCGTATCCCAGCAGCTGTTTGCCATCTCGATGACGGCTACGGCTGTGGGACGTACGCTGGAGAAGGATTTCGACAAAGCGCAGCGCCAGGTCGAGCTCATTGAGGAGATGGCTTCGGTGGCACAGTCCGAAATGCGCGCGCTGCTGTTGCATTTGCGTCCGGTCTATCTTGAAGGCAAGGAATTGTCGCAGGGCTTAAGCGATTTGGTTAAAGAGCTGAAGACGAAGGTGCCGATGGATTTAACCTTGGAAATCGACGAGGATTTGAATTTAGGCAAAGGAATTGAAAACCATCTGTTCCGTATCATTCAGGAAGCGATGTCCAATACGCTGCGCCACGCCAAGGCGGACAAGATGGAGATACGAATTCACCACCGAGGCGAGGCGGTCAAGGTGACGCTGCGCGACAACGGGATCGGCTTCGAGTTGGATGACAAGAAGCAAGCATCCTATGGCTTGTCAACGATGCAGGAACGCATTCACGAGATCGGCGGATCGATTCAGTTTATCACTGCGCCCGGCAAAGGGACGCGCATTGAGATATCCGTTCCACTAATTCATGAAGAAAGTGGGGATGAAGGCAGTCATGGAGATGGAAGACAAGGAGATTAAAGTACTGCTTGTGGATGATCATGAGATGGTCAGAATTGGTCTGGCGGCGGTGCTGGGCACGGAAGAAGGAATCGAGGTCGTTGGCGAGGCCAGCAGCGGCGAGGAAGGAATTCGCCTGGCGCAGGAGTACCGGCCCGATGTTGTGCTGATGGACTTGGTGATGGAAGGCATGGACGGCATCGAAGCGACTCGTCAGCTGCTTGCGTTGCATCCGGACTGTAAAGTCATCGTGCTCACCAGCTATCTTGATGATGAGAAGATGTATCCCGTGATTGAAGCCGGGGCGTTCAGCTATTTGCTGAAAACGTCGCGCGCTTTCGAGATCGCTGAGGCGATTCGCGCAGCAGCCCGCGGCCAATCGGTATTGGAGTCGCAGGTCGCTTCCAAGATGATGAACCGGTTCCGCCAACCAAAGGTGGAGGCTCCGGCTCACGAAGAGCTGACCGAGCGCGAAATGGACGTTCTGCGTTTGCTGGCTCAAGGGAAATCGAATCAGGATATCGCCGACGAGCTGATCATCGGGATCAAAACGGTGAAATTCCATGTCACCAATATTTTAGCGAAGCTTGGCGTAGAGGACCGCACGCAGGCGGCTATTTACGCATACAAAAACGGGTTGGCGGAGTGAATTTCTGCCAAACCGTTTTCTTAAGATATCAGAAAGTATAAACTTCGGGGCATTGGCATCCTGATATCGCAAGAAAAAACTTCCGCTAAACGCGGTCTGTCTACTTTGAATGTACGTCGATAGACGTTTTTCTTATTAGTTCAACAAGTTATAGGCTGAGGAGTGAACGAGGGTCACCTCGGCCTGGACCTGATCCAATTCCATGATGGAAATCAGGGACTTTCCTTGGGAACGGAGCTGCTTCCACCGCGCCTGGTCATAGCGGTAGAGCTTCTCTTCCAGATTGTATAGGTCGATATGGCGAGCCTTCGCAATGTCGAAGGAACGCCTGATTTCGCGTTCGATGGTCTCTTCGGCCAAGGCACGGAGCCGGGCGGCGGCAATCCCGCCTCCCGCCCCTACCTCCGTGATATAGGCTTTGGCGCGCACGTTCAAATTGATCCGAATGGGGTCACTACCCGCGCCGATTTGTACGTCCGGATCGCGATGCGCGATATTGATCGTCACCGGGGATCCATCCTCTAAGGATAAAGGCAACGGAAAGCTGATCATTCTGTGGAATGCCACGTATCTCGCCCCCTGAAGCATTGCCGGGTCAACTTGTCCACGGTTGCGGCCTTGTGCGATGGCATATGCGCCGACGAGCTTGATTTGAGGAATAGGTTTGCCCTCCCCCTTCCAAACCTCGTCAGTCCAGCTGATCAGAGGTAACAGCCTCGTCACCGCAGGCTCCTTCACCCCGTCCATCAGCTTGATGAGCCGAATGGGCTCGACGAAAGAATAGAGTTTAAATAATTCTTCGGGTTCAAGCAGCCCCGAATTCAGCACCGACTCATTCAGAAGGGAGATGCTCGCAAACACATCGGGAATTTGCTTGTCGGTGCCAAACACCCAAGGCGTGTACCGAAGATCACGGGTTTGGATCAAGCCGTTGACGGCTTCCGGCAAATGCTTGTCCAGCAGCGCTTTGGAGAAGATGATCGTTCGGACATGCGTCCAGGACGTCCGTTGCTGCGAGGCGGGGTAGAGCGAAATCAAAGCCTCGTCGATCGTCTTCCCCTCGCCTTTTCCGATCCAAACCTTCCCGTTTCCGGTTTCAACCGCCCCCTCTTGTTTAGCAATCTCTGCAAAATCCAGCAACTGGGCATAAATGATGAAACGGCCATCCGCATAATCGACACCCAATGCGGTGATAAAATTGATATTTTGCGCCTCTTTCATATCCCAACAGCCCGTCAGCAGCAGGATCAGCGCAAGGAAAGCCCGGATCGCTCTCAAGGCTTGTCCCTCCTTGCCGTTTGATCCAGCGGATGCAGAATGCGGGGCCGCCTCTTCACGGATTTCGACGGCTTCTTCAGGACCGCTTCGGCAAAGTCGCTTTTGACGAACGGGGAAAATGGCGATAGATAAGGCACGCCATAGGACTCTAATGAGGCAAGGTAAAGGATTAGACCGATAAAACCGATCAGGAACCCGAACATCCCAAAGATGGAGGACAACAGCAAAATCACGATGCGAAGTTGGGCTGTCGTACCGCTTAACGTCTGATTCTCTAAGGTCGAACTGGCGACGATGGCGATCGCCACGGCGACGATGATGGTCGGCGAGGTGATCCCGGCGCGGATGGCGGCATCTCCGATAATCAGGCCGCCTACGACCGTTATCGTTTGTCCCATGGCATGGGGTAATCTTTTGCCTGCCTCGTTAAAGATCTCGAACAGAAACAGCATGACGAAGGTTTCAAACGGGACCGGAAACGGCAAGCCATGCCTCGATTTGCTGATGGTTGCCAGCAGCGGGACGGGGATTTGCTCCAGATTAAAACTGGTTAACGCGACATAGAAGCCCGGGAGAAACAGCCCGACGGTCAGTCCGATGAGTCTGAGCACTTTTTGCACGGACACGATGTAATAAGGGGTGTTGGCATCCTCTGGAGAAATCAGCAGATTCATCAAGGTCACAGGAGCAACGATGGCGATCGGATTCTCATCGGCCAACACGGCAAATCGGCCCGCCAGCAGGGCATCGACAACGTAGTCCGGTCTCCCCGAGTAATCGGTCAGCGGGAATAAGGCTCGTTTATGCGCTCCCTTCACGACGGATTCGATATACGAGGTGCCGATAATTGCATCGGTGTCAATCTCGTACAATCGCTTTCGAGCCTCTGCGAGAATGTCCGGGTTAATAACATCTTGAATATAAAAAAGCGCAATGCGCGTTTCCCCCCGCGTCCCTTTGATGATCTCTTCCACCCCCAGGGAAGCGGTCCGCAGCCGTTTTCGAATCAACCCGATGTTGGTCGTCAGGTTTTCAGTAAAGCCGTCACGGGCTCCCTTGACGGCCGATTCCGTACTGGCTTCTTCGGGGGAACGGCCTGGCGGGTTCGAAATATCGCAACTGAAGAAAGTCTGGTTGTATTCAAAATAAAGGACCAGCTTGCCGGAGTAGACTTGAAGAGTAAGACGATGCAGCAAGTCCGGCCCTTCGATCCGGTTTAACGGCAAATAGGGATTGGCTCCGAACGCCTCGATTCCGATATTGGCCTGTTCCCGACACAGTTCAGCAAGCCGCGGATAGACCACCTCGCTCAACTGTTTCAAATCCGTCATCGGCTCACAATAGATTAAGGTGATCGAACGCCCCGGCTCCATCCCGGCAGCAAACGGGCGAAGCTTGACGTCGGAGGAAGTCTGGAAATATTGGATCAGGAAACGTCACCTTCATCCACATTACGGTATCATATAAACTGAACCACGCCGTAGCGAAGAAGAACGCTGTCATCGCCCATTGAAACCCAAAAGCAGGAATTCGGCCCAGCCGATGGCGAATCCATTCGGGAAGAGGTTGGGTTCCAATCCGGGACGAAGTGTAACGAATGAGGCAGACCACAAGTGCAAATGGCACGGCGGACAGTAGCACGGAAAACCAGGCATCCCGTTTGGCGATTTGCAGCAAGGCCGGGATGATGAAGACATGGTTTATGAGTCCGAGGGCCAACATCAACGTCATGATAGCCTGAAAATTCGTAGCTTTCGGCGAGCGGATTATAAGCTTCCCCATCCTGATAGGTTTTGGCTCTATACATTGAGTTATTATTCGCAGAGGAGGCGCGTGACATGCAAAACCGCAAGTTATGGAGTATTGGGTTGTTGATCCTCGTTTGCGCGATGCTGCTGGTCGGCCTGCAACGGATCCAAGCGACTGAGCAAGAAGCGGCCGTTCCAGATTCACTGAAAGACGCGGAGCAGCAGTTGGACGCGCTGGTTGCGATAGGCAGGGCCGTAACGTCGGATCCGTTTCGGATGACACTGAAATGGCAAGGTGAATGGAACTCGCTGCTTTCCGCAGAGGAAGCGGCCGGGGTGTTAGCCAGCCGGTTGGGGCTGTCGAATCCGGAGGCGGGGACTGTTCAAGGGCGGACGGTTTATGAGTCCCAAGGTCAGATCGAGGGGATTCGCGCCGAGCTGGAGCTGATCACACTGGAAGAGGGCAAGAATTATGCGATGCTTCGCTTGGAGGCCGCCGGCGGGGATCCGGCGATATGGGAGCAACTTCAGGAAGCCCAACGGATGGCTGGGGAATCGCTGGCAGATGAAGGCGTCGATACGCGATGGAATGCAGCAATACAGGGGATGGCCTGGCCCGCATCCGTTACAGATGAGGGGACGGACTCCGGTGAACCCGTGCTCGTCGCGACGCTTGACCGCTTGGAATCGCAAATTGAGCGATCCGCCAAACTGAAGTTGAAGCAAGTCGAAGCGTTTGGGGACGAAGGGACGGCCAGCCGCACGTATCGGGTGGATCCCTTGCCGATCACCGTCCTCAGCGGCGATCATCACGTGGCATTGCAGATGGCTGTCCATCGCAACAGCGGCACCGGGATGGATGAGATTACGATCGGTACGCCGCTGCTAACCGTAGAATATTAGAGATCGTGAAGGAGGCAACGGGGACTCGTGCAACATCTGCTGCTGCATCAGCAAAGCTGCTCGGAAATCTTCGTCTATGAAACGGACGAATTATACGGCGAGCGCGGGGCGTTTCGCGTCCTGCAATTCGCCAGCAAGGCGGTGCAAGGCGCAATGGATATGAACCGGCCCGAACGGATCATACTGGAATATCCACGGGCGATGTTGTATTTGCTTCAGCGCCATGTTCCCGATCCCGGACGGGTGTTCATCATCGGCCATGGAACGGGAACGATCGCCAGCCATTTGAGCAGGAGCGACGTTATTGTGGCGGAGATTGATCCGGTGGTGGCGGAAATTAGCCGCAACTTTTTCGGCTATACGGGTGATTCGGTGCGCATCGGTGACGGGCGTTCTTTGCTTGAAGAAGAGAAGCCGAATTCCTTCGACGGAATTATCGTGGATGCGTTCTCCGAACAGGGTACGCCGGGCCATTTAACGTCGCTTGTTTTTTTTTAGTTGGCGGCAGAAAGACTGGATCGGGAAGGGATCCTGCTTCTGAATCTATTTGGCCGAGGGGCAGAAGACGCATGGATTGCCGCGCTCACTGCCACGTTGCGGGAAGTGATGGAGTATGTCCGGGTGTTTTCGCTGCCGGCAGGTCAGCCTCATGAACCGCGGAATATGCTGATCGCGGGCAGCCGCAAACCGATTCAGTATCAAGCCCACGGCATGGCCGGGTTTGTTGAGGTCGAGCCTCCAGCGGGGTATATCATTTATGACCCCATATCTATAGATAGATGATGGAATCCGTCAGGCGAATGTGCTAAAATGGCATCACATCCCGTGATGCCTTGTAAAGAGATGTCATTGATCGGGAATGAAGTTTTAAATTCACCAATCTTACATAGAAAGAATGAGGAGCCATGGCTGACAATTTCTCACAACCAACAGTTCAGCCCCCAGGGGCGGTATTTTTTATTTTCGGGGCTACCGGAGACTTAGCGCGCCGCAAGCTCTTCCCGGCCATCTATTCCTTGTATCGCGAAGGGAAATTGGCCGAGGATTTCGCCGTCATCGGTGTAGCCCGGCGTCCGCGTTCGGACGAGGAATTCAAGGATGACCTGTATCGTTCGATTGAGGAATTTTGCCGATATAAGATCGACGACCAGGGGCAATGGGGGCGCTTTGCGGAGCATTTTTCCTACAAATCGCTGGACATCAATAACGTTGACGGTTATCACGAACTCAGAGAACTGACCGAGTCCATGGAAGCGCGGTTTGGGATTCCCGGAAACCGTCTGTTCTACTTGGCTTTGGCGCCGGAGCTGTTCGGCAGCGTATCCTTTAACCTGCAGAAGGGCGGCATGTTGAATACGAGCGGCTGGCACCGGTTGGTGATTGAGAAGCCGTTTGGGTATGATCTGCAGTCTGCTCAGAAGCTGAACGAAGAGCTGAGTCAGGTATTTAAAGAAGAGGAAATTTACCGGATCGACCACTATCTCGGCAAGGAGATGGTGCAGAACATTGAAGTGATTCGCTTTGCGAATGCTTTCTTCGAGCCGCTCTGGAACAACAAGCATATCGCCAATGTGCAAATTACGCTCAGCGAGACGGTTGGCGTGGAAGAACGCGGCGGATATTACGATC
Organism: Paenibacillus sp. oral taxon 786 str. D14; assembly: GCF_000159955.1. GTDB lineage: Bacteria > Bacillota > Bacilli > Paenibacillales > Paenibacillaceae > Fontibacillus > Fontibacillus phoenicis. Next base: position 51,648 of record NZ_GG695975.1, read on the forward strand.
ATGCCGGTGCGTTGCGTGACATGGGGCAGAACCATATGCTGCAAATGCTCACGATGATCGCCATGGAGCCGCCAAGCCGCTTGTACGCGGAGGACATCCGCGACGAGAAGGTGAAGGTGCTGCGCTCACTGCGTCCGTATGAATCGGTGCAAGAAGTGAAGGAGAATGTGGTTCGCGGGCAATATATCGCAGGGGAAGCGAAAGGCAAGAAGCTTCCGGGTTATCGTGAGGAGGACAAGGTTGACCCGAACTCCAATACCGAAACGTATTTTGCGGCCAAAGTGTTCGTTGACAATTTCCGCTGGGCCGGCGTGCCGTTCTATATTCGCACCGGGAAGCGGCTCCCCGTTAAAACGACGGAGGTCGTTGTGGAATTCAAGGCGATGCCAACGAATGTCTATCTCGGTCAGAAGCACACGCTGGAGCCGAACCTCCTCGTGATCCGCGTGAATCCGATGGAGGGCATTTACATCAAGATTAATGCCAAGAAGCCGGGTTCGGAATCGCAAATCCAGCCGCTGGCGATGGACTTTTGCCAAAGCTGCCTGGTGGGGATCAACTCGCCGGAGGCTTATGAACGCTTGATCTACGATGCGGCTCAAGGGGATTCGACGTATTTCACCCGTTGGGACGAAGTGGCGGCGGCTTGGGCCTTCGTTGATCGAATCGCCGCGGCTTGGGCGCAAAATCCGTCCGACATCAGTACGTATCCTGCCGGTTCTTGGGGGCCGAAGGAAGCGGACGAGCTGCTGGCGAAGGACGGCTTCCACTGGTGGCCGGTGAACGGCCAGGAGGAAGACAACGTCGTTTGGATTAACCCGAATTAATGCTGCGTTGACCGTGAACGATCCGGCCTATGGGCGAATAGAATAGGTTTAGCTGGAAACACCTTCATGTCCCGTCTGGGCGTAAGGTGTTTTTGCTTAACGGAAGGACAAAATATGTTACAATAGAGAACGTGAATTTGTGGAACGAGAGGAAAGTGAGCATGAGCAAAGCATTGGACCAAGTGCTGCAGCAGGAAGTGGACAAACGGCGTACGTTTGCAATCATTTCCCACCCGGACGCCGGGAAAACGACGCTGACCGAAAAACTGCTGCTGTTCGGCGGCGCGATTCGCCTCGCCGGATCGGTCAAGGCGCGCAAAGCGAGCAAACACGCGACAAGTGACTGGATGGAAATCGAGAAGCAGCGGGGGATTTCCGTTACTTCTTCCGTCATGCAGTTTGATTATAACGGCCATCGGGTGAACATCTTGGATACGCCGGGCCACCAAGACTTCTCGGAGGATACGTACCGGACGCTGACCGCAGCAGACAGCGCCGTCATGTTGATCGACGTGGCGAAGGGCGTTGAGGCCCAGACGATCAAGCTGTTCCAGGTCTGCGCGAAGCGGGGCATTCCGATTTTCACCTTCATAAACAAGCTGGACCGGGAAGGCCGGAACCCGTTTGAACTGATGGAGGAAATCGAGCAGGTGCTGGGCATCCGCTCCGTGCCGATGAACTGGCCGATTGGGATGGGCCGCGAGCTGTCGGGTGTGTATGACCGGATGAAAAACCAGGTTGAGCTGTTCCAGGGAGACGACCACTCCACGATCCAGGTGAAGAAGGTGGATGGGTATACCGATCCGGTGATTCGCGAAATGGCTGGCGAATATCTCCATGATCAGCTGTGTCAGGATCTGGAACTGTTGGATGTGGCGGGGGACCCGTTTGATTTTGAGAAGGTTCGCCGCGGCGAATTAACGCCGGTGTTTTTCGGCAGCGCGGTGAACAATTTTGGCGTGCAGACGTTCCTGGAGAACTTCCTGCAGTTGGCTCCAAAGCCGACGCCGCGCCGCAGTACCCAAGGCTTGATTGAACCTACGAACGAGAAGTTCTCGGGGTACGTGTTCAAAATCCAGGCGAACATGAACCCGGCCCACCGCGACCGGATCGCCTTCCTGCGCATTGTCTCGGGCAAGTTCGAACGCGGCATGACGGTGAAGCATGTGCGGGCGGGCAAGGAGATCAAGCTGTCCCAGCCGCAGCAATTCCTGGCCCAGGATCGGGATATCGTCAGCGAAGCGTATCCTGGGGACATCGTCGGGTTATTTGACCCGGGGATTTTCCGGATCGGCGACTCGCTAAGCCAAGGCAGTGAAATCGTATTTGACGAGCTGCCGACGTTCTCGCCGGAGATTTTCGCCAAGGTGACGGTGAAGAACGCGCTGAAGCATAAGCAATACCAGAAGGGGATCGACCAACTGACCGAGGAAGGCACGATTCAGGTGTTCACGACGGTCGGATTTGAAGATACGCTGCTGGGCGTGGTCGGGCAACTGCAGTTCGAGGTGTTTGAATACCGGATGAAGAGCGAATATGGCGTGGATGTCCAGCTTCAACGGATGCCGTACCAGTTCGCGCGCTGGATCGTAGGCGACAAAATCGACCCGTCCAAGTTCCGGATCAATTCCACGCTGGTGAAGGATAAGAAAGGCAATTATGTCGCGTTGTTCGAAAATGAATACGCGATGCGGACGGCGATGGAGAAAAATCCAGACGCCAAGTTCCTGGAGACCGCACCTTAAGAAGTGAAAGTCCGCAGCCTCCCGGACAAAGGAAAGACCGCCCTTGGACAGGGCGGTCTTGTTGTAGCGGGCAGTTCTATTTCAATGGTTTGAGGCTAGCCTGATCCACTTGCTGCTTGAGCACGGATACCAGTTCATTTTGTTTGGACGTATCGATATGCTTCCAGATCGTTTCGAAGACGACGCCAAGACCCGGCAGTGCGGCTTCCTGAGCGTCGATCGAACCTTCGATCATCTCCCGCAGCCCTTGCTCGTCTTTGCCGTGAATTTTGTGCATAATCGCTTGACGCAGGTCGAGTGTAATGGATGGCACGTAGTTTCCCTCCTTGAAATATGTGACTTGCCCGGTGTTAATTTGCCCGATTGGAACTGGGATAATGCGCAGGGGTGTTGAAAAACGACCCGTTTTGCAGGGTTTAACCAAATCTCTTCGGGGGATTGTGGTATACTAAATCGGATGGAAAATGGATGGGTGGTGAGAGCATGGCAAATGCAGCCAAAAAACAGTTTGCCGTGATCGGTATGGGCCGATTCGGTTTAAGCGTGGCAACGGCACTCAGCAGCATGGGCTTTGACGTACTGGCGATCGATGCGGATGAACATCATACGCAAGCCGTGGCGAATCTGGTCACGCACGCGGTAACCGCAGATTCCACCGATGAAGATGCGCTGCGCGCACTGGGGATTCGGAATTTTGACGTCGTTGTCGTGGCGATCGGTGAAGACATCCAGGCCAGCATTTTAACCACGCTGATCCTCAAAGACATGGGCGGGCCGCTCATTGTGGTGAAGGCGCAAAACGAATTGCATGGCAAAGTATTGCAGAAAATAGGGGCCGATAAGGTCATTTTCCCGGAACGGGATATGGGGCTTCGGGTGGCACATCATCTGACTTCACCGAACGTCTTGGATTACATCGAATTGTCCGACGAGTACAGCATCGTGGAGATGCGCGTCAGCTCACAGATGATCGGCAAGAATCTGAAGGAACTGGATATTCGCGCCCGGTTTGGCTGTAACGTGATGGCGATCAAACGGGGCAGCAAAATGAACATCTCCCCGGCGGCCACGGTCTCGCTGACGGAGGAGGACGTACTCGTCATCGTCGGCGAGAAGGGCGACTTGACGAAGCTCGAGTTGGCTTACGCGGAGGAGTAAGACGAGCCTCGCTTCGTGAGCGACGGATCATTTTTTAAACCATGTTAAGGATGGAAAAGATATGGAAATTTTGTCTGCACAGAACCCCCGCGTCAAGGAATGGGCGGGGCTGCTTGAGAAGAAAAATCGGGACAAGCAAGGGAAATATCTGATTGAGGGCATTCACCTCGTGCAGGAGGCGTTGCAGTCGCGGGCGGACGTGGAATGCGTCTGCTATGACCTCGAGCACGGCATTCCGGTCGAGCTGCAGGCTGCGGCGTCCGCCGGGCTGGACGTCGACTGGATCGGCGTGTCCGCCGCCGTGATCGCCAAGTGCAGCGATACGAAGTCGCCGCAGCCGGTGTTCGCGGTCGTGCGCAAGGACCGCGGGACGGTCGCTCCGCTCCTTGCGAAGGAGCGGAGCTTGGTGGTCGTGCTCGACGGTGTGCAGGACCCCGGCAACGTCGGCACGATCATCCGCAGCGCCGATGCGGTCGCGGCGGACGGGGTCATCGTCGGCGCTGGCTGCGCCGACATCTACGGGCCCAAGGTGCTGCGCGCCACCATGGGCTCGCTGTTCCACCTGCCGGTCGTGCATGCCGACCTGGCAGAGGTGCTGCCGCAGGCGAAGCAGCGGGGCATCCGGCTGGCCGGCACCAGCCTGCAGGCGGCGGCGAACTGCTTCGCCTACGATTTCACGCAGCCCGTGTGGCTGCTGTTTGGCAGCGAAGGCGGCGGCCTTAGCCCGGCGGTCCGCGAGCTCATGGACGACGGGCTGCTGATCCCGATGCGCGGCCAGGCCGAATCGCTGAACGTGGCAATGGCCGCCTCCGTGCTGCTGTATGAGGCGATGCGGCAACGGTATTACCGCTAACGCCAGCGGTCAAGCTCGGTTCATTTAAAAGCCGTAAACTAACGAGCCATGCATTAAAGAAAAACATCAAAACCCCGAAACCAGATCGTCTGGTTCAGGGTTTATTTAGGTGTAGCTTTTGATGGCCAGCTTGGAGTAAAGGGCTTTTTTGTTTAGTTCCAGGTCCTTCATGTAGTTATTAATTTTGGAGTCGAGCTGTTCGATCAGATACTTGCGGATCTCCTCGATATGCTCCTCTTTACAAAAAGCGGAAACTGCCAAGGTCCCGGCCGAGTAGTGCTTTGTTTCGTGAACGGCGATATTCAGCTTCTCTTTATACAGTCGTTTGACCGATCCCGATCCTGTAATGGGTTTGATTTCGTAATAGCGATTCGTTTCCACAAGCAACTTCCAAGGCAAGACTTTCGACGCCAGTTGATCTTTCCTTAATTCGATGGTGACTTGGTACAGCGTTTTTGAGCTGTTCATGATGCAGGTCCCCTTGTATATTTATACACTATTATGAATATTATAGCACGCTTCATGGGAGCTTTTGAAGTAAATTTATGACAAAAATTTAATACTAGAGAACTATACGAAATTGATCGCAAAAAATCAAGAGACAAAACAGCACATCTGTGTATTTCCAATGCGCGTCCTTCTTTTTTGCTCCTGTCCCGCATAACTTTGTAGAGAAGTATTGATGTCAAGCTCAAGCTTACCTCTAGAAGGTTTCCCGCTGCAGGGGGGATGAAACATGCGGATACGACGACGACGCGGATGGCGAAGCCGAACAAGGCGGCCGAAGCATAGACGGACGATTTGGATCGTTCTTGTGATCATCACGGTGATCGGCTTGGTGCAATTTGTGCAGTATGTCGAACGCCGGATGACAGGGCCGATTATTCATCTGGCGCAAATTCGAGTGAAACAAATCGCTACGGAATCCATTAACGACGCCATCACCGCGCAGGTGGCGAATCAACAACAGGTCGAAGAATTGATCGATTGGAAGATGGGCGATAACGGGAAAATTACCGGGTTTATGCTCAACTACTCGGCCCATATGAAGGTGACGTCTGAAACGATTCAAACGGTGCGGCATACGCTGGTGGAAGTCGCTCGATTATCGGAATCCATCCCGCTGGGGCAGGCTCTCGGCAGTCCGATCCTGGCTTCCTTTGGTCCCAGCATCCCGATCAAAATCGAGCCCAAAGGGGATGTGAAGGTTGACCTGAATACCCGGCAACAGGATGCCGGGATTAATATGATTCTTGTCGAAGTGTACCTACGGGTAAAAACGGAGCTGGCCGTAGTCGTCCCGTTTGACATGGAGTCGCAGACGGTCGAAACGGAAATCCCGGTGTCCTACCTGCTTGTGGTCGGAGATGTGCCGATGTACTACTATGACAGTAAGGGCAACCCGGTTGGTGAAGGCCAGGCAAATGCACCCAACATTGCGCTTCCGGTGCTGCCCGGTGACAAGGATACGACCGAGCCGCTAACAAAGGATAAAGCGGTTTTGCCGGATGGAACTGGAGGAACAGGGGATTCCAATTCCGCTGGGAATACAGAGGCCGGGAACAAGGGATCAAGCTCGGAGGAGTCGGAAAGCTCAGAGACATCCGATGCGGGGGGACATGAATAAAAGGGCGCCGATTATTTGGTCGCCCTTTTATTTTTTTTGGAACGTTCGGCTTGCTCCCATTTCTTCAGCAGAGGGTAAGGATCAAACGCCCATTCCGTGCTTCCCGTATCCCGATAGATTCCGTAATGCAGATGCGGCGGGAATTTTCCCGACGTTCCTGGCGGGCCATATCCGCTGCTACCGACCCAGCCGATCGTTTGCCCGGGTTCGACGAAATGACCGACCTCGATTCCTTTCTCATAACCTTGCAGATGCGCATAATAGTGGTATCGGTTCTGGATATCCCGGATACCGATGCGCCAGCCCCCGTAGGGGTTCCAACCTTTTGTTTCCACAATCCCGTAGCAGACGCTGCGTACCGTGACGCCCATCGGGGCAAAAATATCCGTTCCCTCATGGATTCGGAGGCCGCCCCAGCCGCGCCGATCTCCCCAGGTATCGCGATAGGTATAGGAACTGCGCAGCGGAAGCGGAAAGGCGCTGTCCGTTAAGTCCAGCTTGCCCCAGTGCTTGTACATTTTCGCGAATTGGCGAATCCGTTCGACGGCAGCATCATTTTGATAATAACGCCATAAGGCGATGCGGAAATCCTCATCTTGATAGCCAAAGCTGGTTAAGTAAGAAGCCAAGGTGTACAAGGCGTCTCGATCGTTCTTCGGATCGGCCGCGCCATCTGCGGTGGCGTCTTTCCCGACGCCGCCAAACAGTTCGATGGTGGCTGGATTCCGGTCCTCGGGATCGGGATTCAGCGGCCCAGTCCAGAACGCTTCCTTGAAGCGAAATCCGGTTACGCGCTGCTCTTGCTGTTGTTCCTTACGCGGCGTGATGGTGCGTTCATATTGATCCACAGCCGAAAGCCAATACCAGGGAACATTCGTCAACAACTCCATTTCTTCGTACAAGGTGCGTCGTTGCTGATATACGCTGACTACCGCCTTCTCTGCTGTTCCTGGAGCGTTCGCCTCTGCAGCGCCTATGCCGGATATCGGCCAAAATGAGGTAATCAGCATCACGCAGGCGATGCACCAGAGCGCTTTGCCGCGGGCAAACCGTTGAGACTTCAAGGCAAGTATTCCTCCTTCGCCTTTATTTTGCACGCGATTCGTGACCCTCTTAGATTGAGGCAAACGCTGTTTTTTTATTCCATATGCGAAGTAGGTTTTTCCAGCGGTTTCATGATATAATAAATGGCGCTACAGCTTATATCACAAGAAGGAAGGTCTTGCGCTTTGGCTAAACAAATCCAGGAACCGAAACCGGATTGGATTCGTATCAAATTGACGACAGGTGACAACTATCAAGACATCAAGCAGATGATGCGCTCCAAAACTTTGCATACCGTTTGCGAAGAAGCGCGTTGTCCGAATATATATGAGTGCTGGGCCAACCGGACGGCAACGTTTATGATTTTAGGCGATATCTGTACGCGGGCATGCCGCTTCTGTGCGGTAAATACCGGGATGCCAACTGAGCTCGATTTGCAGGAGCCGCAGCGCGTGGCTGAAGCAGCGGAGCAGATGAATTTGCGACACTGCGTTGTGACCAGCGTAGCCCGGGACGATTTGAAGGACGGCGGGGCAAGCATTTTTGCCGGGACGATTAAGGCGATCCGGGAACGCTTGCCGTTCTGCAGCGTAGAAGTGCTTATTCCAGATTTTCAGGGGGATGAGGAAGCGCTGCGGATCGTGATGGATGCGAAGCCGGATATTCTGAACCACAACATCGAAACGGTGGAACGGTTATCTGACCGCGTTCGCGCGAAGGCGAAATACCGCCGCTCCTTGGAGCTGCTCCGGCGGGCGAAGGAGATGCGGCCGGAGATTCCAACGAAGTCCAGCATTATGCTGGGTGTCGGGGAAGAGTGGGACGAGATTTTGCAGGCGATGGACGATCTGCGGGCCGTGGACTGCGATATTTTGACGATCGGGCAATATTTGCAGCCTACTCCGCAGCACCTGCGCGTAGAGAAGTATTATAAGCCTGAACAGTTTGCAGAGTTGAAGGAAGAAGGCATGAAGCGCGGCTTCAGCCACGTGGAATCCGGCCCGCTCGTGCGCAGCTCGTATCACGCGCATGAACAGGTCCAATCGGCCAAGAAACAAGCCGGCGTACCCGTTTTGCCGTAAACCGAAAGGAGGATGGAGCTTTGATTCAAATTGGCGGCAGAACCTACGAATTGATTCGGAATTATCGGGATGCGTGGGATCCTGAAGCGTTTAAGCAGCGTTACAGCGAAGTGCTTGACCGCTATGATTACATTATTGGGGATTGGGGTTACGAGAAGCTCCGCCTCAAGGGTTTTCTGCGGGACAACCATCCCAAGGCCAATCGGGATACCGCGTATTCCGGCATCACGGATTATATTAACGAATACTGCAATTTCGGCTGTGCCTATTTCGTTCTTCAGAAGGTGCGGGACAACCATAAGGACAAGGACGCAGCGAAGGACAAAGATGCCGGAAACGGTAAAGACGTTCAAGTACAGGAAACAGAAACGGCCCCCGAATAATCGGGAGGCCGTTTCTGTTGTTTTATGTTATTACTTCATAGATAAGTTCAGTATACCTTGTTTATAGCTCCATGTCAGCTTCGGGTATTTCTTCTGGAACTCGTGCAGCTCGAGATAAGCTTCACCATCTACAACTTTGATCGTTTTGGCAGCCAAGGTAAATCCGGTTTGCTTCCCAAGCGAATCGGTGATGGTTAACTTCCCGTTCTTCGAATTCCACACCGGCGTTCCTTGAATCAGCGACGATAATAAGCGGGAAGGGGCGTAAATGAGTTTGCCGTCCTGAATCACATCGATATATCCCGGGAAAGCCGCTCCGTTAATGTTCAGCGAGGCAGGTCCGCCGGATACGCTGATATGCCGTACCCCGGCTGCATACATCCCGGTAATCAACTGCGCTGCTGCATTGTTCTTCACCTCAACGTCCGGCTTCAGCCCCACATGGTTGAAATCCAGCTTATTTGGCGTCAAGTAGGCTTGGACTGTCAGCTTCAATGAGCTGCCGTTGGACAGCGGGAATACGTTCTGAATGCGCGCCTTCCCGTAAGTTTGATCCCCCACAACCTTGGCGATTCCGTTGTCGCGCAGCGCCCCCGTCAAGATTTCCGATGCGCTGGCGGTCAGACCGTTGGTCAGCACCACGACCGGCATCCCGATGTCTTGGCCACCCGTGATTTCAACGGGCTGCAGCTCTCCGCTTTGGCCGGAGGTGTACATCAGGATCCCCTCCTTCATGAACTGCTTGGCGATGTTGGCCGCCGATTCGACGTAACCGCCAAGATTGTCACGCAGGTCCAGTACGAGAGCGCCAATCCCTTCCTTGCGCAGGGCGGCTAATTTTTGCGCAAATTCCTCATCCGCTGTATCGGAGAAGGAGGTCACGGCGATGTAGCCGACCTTGCTGGAAGGAATGACCTTGCCGGTGACGGAAGGCAATGAGAAATGCGCTCTTGTGATCGGAAATACTAGAGCCTGTCCGTTCCGGTTGATCGTAATGGTGACTTGGGTATTTTCCTCCCCTTGAATCCGTGCGACATCCTCGCTGCTGGTTACCGGCTTCGCATCCACCTTGGTGATGATATCGCCTGCCAGAAGGCCGGCTTTGGAGGCTGGAGAATTGGGCAACACGTCGGTGATGTACAGCTTGTTGTTATAGAAGCGAAGCGTAACTCCGATGCCAACGAACTCCTGATTTACGCTATTCTCGAAGCTCTCCAGTTCATCCTTGGAATAGTAATCGCTATAGGGATCGTCCAGCGTATAAACCATGCCGCGTATCGCATTATCGAGAAACTCCTGACGCTCAACGCCTTCAATGTTGTAGGCTTCCAGGTAGTTCAGCACTTCCTGAAGTGTCTGAAGGTCTGTGGAGGTTTCTGACGTTCCCAGCTGAATGATCGTTCCAGCTGCGGTGGTACCGGCAGCGCCTGCCGTCCCGGCCGCTCCAACCGTCTGGGGCAAGCCCAGCAAGGCGAGGGACAACATCGGGATGAATGCATACTTGCGGAATGAGCTTAAGATCATATTCAGTTCTTCCTTTACAATATTTTCGATATCCAAAGAGCTTGTCAGACCTGCCGATTAGTCCAGGAACGCATTGCGGACCCGGTTCCAAAACGGAAACGGCCGATAACGGACAAAGCTGATCTTCTGATCCGACACCTGGCAGCGTACGGACACTAGATCGTCCATCGGCAGGTTGACGTGGTCAATGGTCAGCAATAAGCGCTGTTCCTTGCGCGAATAAATGTCGCAATGATGATGCTTGGGCAGCACCAACGGAGAGCCTAGCGTCCGGAACACCCGATTGTTGATCGAAGCGATCTCTGTGATCTGCAGCGCTTCAATCGTCGGATGGATCATCGCTCCCCCCAAGCTCTTGTTATAGGCAGTACTGCCAGAGGGGGTGGATACGCAAATGCCGTCGCCGCGGAACATTTCGAACATTTGGTCATTGATGTCCACTTGGGCAACCACAGTGCCATCGACGCCCTTCAGCGTAAATTCGTTTAAGCAAATGTGGGAAGAGCTGCCCGACCTCTTCTGAATCTCCAGATCGATTAAGGGGTAACGGACGATGCGCGGCCTGAGCAAGCCGGGATCTGCATGACCGCTCATCATTTCCACCAGCTCAGGAATTTCGTCGGCTTTCCAGTCGGCGTAAAAGCCCAGATGGCCCGTGTGAATTCCTACAAATGCGATGGAAGGAATCTGATCGATAAACGTATGGAAGGCATGAAGCATTGTGCCGTCTCCGCCGATGGAGACAACGATGTCCGGGGATTTCGCATCCAGCTCAAGCCCATGCTGCGCAGCAAGCTTATGAAAGGTTTGGCTTAATTCCACAGACAGCTGATCGCCGCGGTCAAGTACAAAGTATCTCAAGTTGACAAGCTCCTTTGAAAAAGGCTGTTCAAAAACGAACATTATTTTGAACATGCGCTTGAATATCCTTTTGTAAAGATCATAATCAATTCGTCCGCAGAACACAACGTTTCATTTTCGGTGCCGCTGGCGGCGAATGATTTCGGCCAGGAATGACAAAATAAGTAGGATGGCCAGGGTCACCAGGAAGAAACGGGACGCTCCCGGAACAGCCCCCCAACCGTAAAGCACTTCTTGGCCTCCAAACTCAGGAGGATGAATCGCCCACGCCGGCGCGGCCCCCATCAGGGGGTTCCAGAGAAGCAGCAACAGCCCGGCGGAAATCACGGCATGAAGGAGCCTAGCGATTAGAAAAGGAAAATAACGCAGGTCAGCTCCATTTAAGATGCTGGCCACTTGGGCATGAACCGATAAGCCCCCCCAAGAGAGAATGAAAGCTGCTGCTGCGGCTTTGAACTGCAAAGGGATTCCCTCCGGCGCCGCGGATGCTTTAGCGCCCAAGGTGACTTCAAACAAGCCGCCCATGAGGGGCTCGGTTAACTGGCTGGGCAGACCCAGCAGCGGCAGCAGCTGTTGGAACCCGGTATATAGGAAGCCCATGAAGCCCGAAGCGGTGAGCACCTCCAGGATCACGGAAAAAAATACGACCAGGCCGCCTACTACGGTCATCAGCTGCAGGGAGGAGGCAACTGCCTGCCGCAGCAGCTCTCCGAGGCTGCGTCCGTCCTGAACCCGGGCTTCATGCATGGCCTTAAGCGCCAGCTTCAGGCTGAAGCGCCCGGATTCATCGCCTTCACCGGGATCTGCCGGCAAGTTTCGGTCCGGACGGTAGAAGCGCATGACCAGGCCGATCAGCAGGGCCCCTCCATAATGGGTCAAAGCGAGCGCCCCGGCCAGCTTCGGATTGCCAAAGAAGCCGACAGAGACCGCCCCGATGAGAAAGATGGGGTCGGATGACGTCGTGAACGAGACAAGTCGTTCTCCCTCTACCCGGGAAACGAGCCGTTGCTCGCGCAGCTTGGTCGCCAGCTTGGCGCTGACGGGGTAGCCGGAAGCAAACCCCATCGCCAGCACGAACCCGCCGCTGCCCGGGATCCGAAACAAGGGCTTCATCAGCGGGTCCAGCAGCTTGCCGAGAAAATGCACAATCCCAAAGCCTAGCAGCACTTCGGATATGACGAAGAACGGGAATAGGGACGGGAACAGCACGTCCCACCAGATGGCGAGGCCGCGAACCCCTGCCTGCCAGGAAGCTTCCGGGTAACAGGCCATCAGAACGGCCAGCATCAGCGCGGCAACGAGCAACAAAACAGCCGTTAAGCGTTGGAATTTCATGGGTACGCCTCCACATCAAATCATAGTGAAGTGTATGAAATGAATGGGACAAACAGCACAAAAAAATAAAGGAAGCGGTTTCAAAAAAGGGCTGATATTTTTGAGCTTCTATGCTAAAATGATGCTTAAGACCAATATAGAACTTTAGTACCAGCTATCATTTGATCAAACATGGTGCAGCAGCCAAATTTTGAGGATGGAGTGATGTTCATGAGCATTGTCGCAGGTATTCTTGTCTGTGCTTTTGTTTATGTCATTCGAGCCGCTCTCGTCCATCCCGGCGAAGAGGATTGGCGCAGCTACTGATAGATTGAAAGACCGCATTCGAGTAGAAGCTCCTTTGGTAGGAGCTTTTATTTTTTTTTGATATAATAAGGAAAAACGGAGGCGGTGAACAGATGAATCAAGGCTTGAGTTTATACGACAACCTCGGCGGAGAAGAGACGATTCGGCGGTTGGTGGAAGCCTTCTATCCGCGGGTTCAACGTGATCCGTTGTTAGGACCCTTATTCCCGGAAGACATTACTCCGGTCATGGAGAAGCAATTTATGTTCTTGTCGCAGTTTTTTGGAGGCCCGTCCCTCTACTCTGATGCCTTTGGTCATCCGATGATGCGTGCCCGGCATTTGCCGTTTCCGGTGACGACGGAACGCGCCGAGGCTTGGCTGGCCTGCATGAAAGCTGCGCTGGAGGAGATTGGAGTCGAGGAGCCGCTGCGAGGGATCGTGCTGGAGCGTCTGTCCGGCCCGGCTTTTCATTTCGTGAACACACCTTAGACCGATGAACTAATGTGCCGGGCAGGGCAGATTATTGAAAGGAAGTAGGACGTTTTGGAACTTGAACCGCTTTATCAGATCAAGGTCACTTGCATCCATTGCCAGAGTGAATTTTCGACCTCGCGTGTGCGTCCGAGCTTTAAACGGGCTGTACGTACGGATACGGATTTTTGCGGCTATTATCAGAAGGAGAATCCGGATTATTACGTCGTTCGGGTATGCCCGTCCTGCGGTTTTGCTTCGACGGAAAATTCGGTATCCCGCTTGACCGACCGGCAAAGAGCCCTCTTCCAAGAGGCGATCGGCAGCCGGTTTAACCAGAAGGACTATGGCGGGCGCCGGGATTGGGAGACTGCGATGGAGACGTACAAGCTGGCGCTGATTTGCGCACAAACCATCGGCGAAACCGACCGGATTATTGCCAGCTTGCTGCATCATATTGCTTGGTTGTATCGATACAAGTACAACGTCGAACAGGAGAAGCGTTTTCTGGAGTATTCGCTGGAAGCCTACATCCGCGTTTACGAAAAAGAAGGCGTCGGCGGCAGCGATGCCCGCCTGATGTATTTGATCGGCGAGCTGAACCGGCGGATTGGCAAGTACAACGACGCAGTCAAATGGTTTGGGCGCGTCATTAATGACAAGCGGATCATGGATGCGGCGATGATTCGGGCATCCCGCGAGCAATGGGCGCTGCTGCGCGAAGAAATGATGAATGGCGGACATGAGCTGCCTGAGGAAATGCGCGGTTGACGGAACGGACAAGCAGACATCCAAGCGTAGACATGACGAAGGGCCGTATCCAGAGGAAACGGCCCTTTAGATCGCTAAAGGCGACCTGGTCACATTACGTTATTTCTACCGGACAACCTTATCGGTTAACAGGTAATCGTTGTCACAGTCAAGGACATGTAGCTTGTTCCCGCAGCAGGGGAAGACGAGCAGCTTCTTCTTCCCCTCGTGGATCGATTTCAACTCGCGGGGCTTCAGAGGCAGCAGCACGTTACGGCTGGAGCAAAATGGGCACTCATGGACATACACGTCCCCCATGACAACATCATAAGGCCACGTTTGGTTAAAGGGGATCATGAATGCTCCGGTTCGTGACCGGCTTGGCTGGCATCTCCGGCTTCCGCTTCTGCGGAAGGCTGGCCTGCTTCTTCTTTCGCCAGTTCTGCGATTTTTTGCATTAAAATGTGCTGCGGCATATGCATAAGGTGCTCGACCGGCACCTTGAGTTTTGCGGCTAATTTCACGGCGGTATCCGCCGATATTTGCAACGGTCTCATGGAAATCCCCCCTGTATTCAGACAAGCGTTATAATAGAGCATCCTCTACTAGCATACACTGTTATCCCATAAGGCATCAATTATAAACGATACGGAAAGGAAGCGAACTTATGTCAAGATTCGTAGGAACCCTTCAACCCACTTGGGACCTGGAAACGATTTTCCCGGGAGGCTCTGCCTCAAAAGCGCTGCGAGATCATCTGGATGCTCTGGAACGGGACATTGCCGCATACCAGGCGAAACTGCAAGAGCTGCAGGCCCCGTCTACTGTAGAAGAGACCAAGGCGTTGGACAGCCTGATTGTGGATCTGCAAGCAGCAGACAGCCGTCTGTCCGAAGCCGGCAGCTTTATCGGCTGTTTGACGGCGCAAGACCAGCACGACAAGAAAGCTCTCCAGCTTGACGCCAAAGTCACTTCGTTAAACGCTGCATTCAATAACGTGATGACTTTATTCTGGAACCTGCTCCGATTGACGAACGATGAGGTGTGGGAAGCTTGGATGCAGCGGGAGGAAATCGCGCCGATCTCCTTCTTGCTTCGCGAGAAACGGGAGCAAGCGCGGGAGAAGCTTGCGCCGGAGCTGGAAAATCTGGTTTCCGATCTGGCAGTAGACGGTTACCACGGCTGGGGTCAGCATTATGATACGATCGTTGCCAAAGTGGGAGTCCCCTTTGAAGAGGACAATGGTGAGGTCAAAATGCTATCCGTCGGCCAAGCGGCCAACAAGCTGGATGATCCGGACCGGAACGTGCGCGAGCGCGTGTTTCCAAAATGGGAGGAGGCCTGGACCAAAGCGGAGGACTATTGTGCTGATGCGCTGAACCGCTTGGCAGGGTTCCGGATCAAATTGTACGAGAAACGCGGATGGGACGATATCCTGAAGGAACCGCTGGCCCTTAACCGGATGTCCAAAGCCACGCTGGATGCGATGTGGCAAGTGATCGTCGAGAACAAGCCGAAATTCGTCGCTTATCTGGAGCGCAAAGCCAAGCTGCTTGGGGTGGAGAAATTAAGCTGGACCGACGTGGATTCCCCGCTGGGCCAAGCCGCCGGCAAAATTACGTACGAACAGGCGGCCGAAGACATCGTCCAGCAGTTTGGCAAATTTAGCCCGAAGCTAGCGGAGTTCGCCGCCATGGCGTTTAACAAGCGCTGGATCGAGGCCGAGGACCGTCCTGGTAAACGGCCGGGGGGATTCTGTACCTCTCTGCCGCTGAGCAAGCAGACGCGGATCTTCATGACGTTTGGCGGGAACGTATCCAACGTATATACGTTGGCGCATGAGCTGGGGCACGCCTATCACCAGTACGTGATGGAGGAGCTGCCGAGATTTAGTCAGGATTACGCGATGAACGTCGCGGAGACCGCTTCGACCTTCGCGGAAATGATCCTGGCTGACGCCTTCGTCAAAAATGCGGCAGATGATCAGCAGAAAATTGTTCTGCTCGCCGAT
This sequence comes from Paenibacillus sp. oral taxon 786 str. D14, assembly GCF_000159955.1. GTDB lineage: Bacteria > Bacillota > Bacilli > Paenibacillales > Paenibacillaceae > Fontibacillus > Fontibacillus phoenicis. The sequence goes on from NZ_GG695975.1 coordinate 67,606, forward strand.
AAGGTGCAAAATTCGATCAGCTTCTTCATGAATATTCATGCCCGCTTCTTGTTTGAAACCCGGTTCTATGAGAAACGCCGGCAGGGATTTTTGGATGCCGCCGAGTTGTGTGAATTGATGGAAGAAGCACAGCGCGAAGCCTTCCAGGGGGCGCTGGGCAGCTATCACCCGCATTTCTGGGCATCCAAGCTGCATTTCTATATCACAGATGTGCCTTTCTATAATTTCCCTTACACCTTTGGGTACATGTTCAGCACCGGAATTTATGCGCAAGCGCTGCGTGAAGGCCCAAGCTTTGCGGCGAAATATGATGCGCTGCTGCAAGACACCGGCCGGATGACAGTGGAAGAGCTGGCTGCCAAGCATCTGGGCGTGGATTTAACGAAGCCGGATTTTTGGCGCGATGCGATGGCGGTATGTGTGGCCGACGTTGACGCTTTCTTGGAATTAACCCAATAACCAACTGTATCTGCTTCACAGGTTTAGGTCCTCGAAAGAGGGCCTTTTTTGTTGCAGAATTTTGTCGGAAGATAGAAGAAAATATTGGACTAACAAGACATAATTAGTAAATATATAGCATAATGTTGATATAAAGGGAAATTTAACCTATAATGTGACATAAGACCTATACCATAGGTTGCATTCTTTGGGGGAAAGGTGGGAGAATATGCTGAAAGCCGAGCAACTATCGCTGGTTAGGCAGATCGACATGGTTTTTAAGGAACTGGAGGAGGAGCTGTCGGGGTTAACTTCGGGTACCGTATTTCTGCAGATCCGGAATAATACCATCGGGAAGTTTGGCATCCGCCACAATCCGATTGCGGGTCGAAACGGGCAGCTTAGTGAAGAACCCTACGGACTAAATGCAGAACAGATCCACTCTTTTCGAAAAATGGCGATTGAAGCGCTGAAGTACAAGCGGTACTGGACGCATGGCGAGATCAGCTACGAATTTGCCCTGCGCCAAGGGGCCGTAGTCGTGGATGCAATCATGGAATCGAATTATAACATGGCCAATTTGCTGATCCAACGGTATCCGCAGAAGGAGAAAGGCGCTAGTACATACCGAAAGCTGTCTTCCTAAAGGGTTCAACATTTAAGGGAAACAGGCGATCTGCTAAGCAGACCGCCTGTTTCTATAGAGGGTAATGGGAGGATGCAAGTTACAGGTTCGAACGACCCGACAATTGCTGCTCCGCCATTTGAACCAAACGTTTCGTGATATAGCCCCCAAGAGAACCGGTTTCACGGGAAGTATAGTTCCCATAGTAACCGTCTTGCGGAATTTGTACGCCCAATTCCTGAGCTGCTTCAAATTTCAGTTGTTGCAGCGCAGCAGTTGCTTGAGGAACAATAAGGTTATTACGGCTTCCGCGGCTTTGACCTGCCATGTTTGTCACCTCCTTTGGCGTTTGTGATGTTAGTATGGTTCGTAGGGTGCAAAATATGCGGGGAGCTTCAAAGCTATGGCAGTGGTAATTATTTCTTCTCGCCGAGAAGATTTGTTATCACGAAAAAAACGCCTTCCAAAGGAAGGCGGAAATTTTGAAAAAGGTTAAGCTTCGTTATCATCACCGGTATTCGGATAGATCATTTCTAGGGAAAGATTTAATTCCAACGTTTGTTGCGGCGTCAATTCGATCAGCCCGGTCTCACTGGCGGGAAGGTTCAAATTTGGAGCGTCCGGCAACCAAGTGTATGGTTCAATGCAGAAGAATTGATCCGCTTCCCCCTTGGAGTAGATCACCCAAAATTTAAAATACTCAGGATCCGCTGCGTAGCGCAGGCCATAGCCGTCGTCGCGCAGCATCAACGCTTCGACCGGCTTATCTCCGATTCGCAGCATCGTATCGCAATTCACGCCTTGCAGATTCATGCCCGAGTTTAACGCATCCCATATCCCTAGCGGAGCGGTCTTTCCGGTAGGAATGTTCTCCTCGTCCAATTCGTAAAGCTCCGTCACCGGCAACTTCACTTTCCAGCGCCCAGGCTCGCCGTCAATTCGAAACCAGGTATGCAGCCCCAAACCGAAGGGGGCCGGGTTTTGACCCAGGTGCGTAATTTTGAAGGTTTGCGTTAATCTTGCCCCTTGCAGTCTGAGCGTCATTTCCAGCTTCAAGGGCTCAGGATATTGACGGATCCAATTTGGATCGTCAGAGGTTTTGAATTCCGTTGTGATGGTGCAGCCTTCGTCGTCTTCTTCGATATCGCTCACGCACCAGCTTTGCGTACGGTGCAGACCGTGGATGTGGTTGTCATTTGCCGTATTGCGATCAAATTGATATTCTTGCCCGGCATACGTGAATTTCCCTCTGCGAATGCGTCCGGGGGGAGTTAAGAGCGGGATGCCGAAATGATATGGCTTCTGCAGGTAGAAATCAAGTTCGTTCTCTTCTGGATGACGCAGCACATCGCGCTGCTGGACATTGTCCCATATACGAATGACGTTATTTCCTAGGCGAGGTAGCAGCGTGACTTCAAGCTCGCGGCTATGTAAGATGTACGTATCGTAACCGTTCCATTGCCCTTTGGTCACCTTTTTCATATCGTTGCTCCTTTTCCCACATAATCAGTTCCTTAAGCTAGACTAATCATAACACTTTTTGCGTAAGACGAAAAATAGATTTGACACCACCGCTGGTGTTATTTATGATGATAGGCATAACGAGAAAGCGTTGATGAGGGGAAGTAAGCGAAGTTTCCGTTCTGCAGAAAGCCGGTGGTTGATGCGAACCGGTGAAGGAGCTTGTGCCGAATGGGCCTCGGAGCGCCAGGTTGAACGCAAGAGGCGGCGAGCCTGTTGTCAGTAGGCCGGCCGGGTCATCCACGTTACGGATTGGAAAGGCTGATCTTGTTGAGGCATCGCGTCTAAGCTGACCGCGAACCCCAATGCTCCAACCATCAGCAAATAAGGGTGGCACCACGGTCTCACGTCCCTTGCGGGCGTGGGGCCTTTTTGCATTTTACCAAAACCGGGGTCTTACTCATGCAGCATTTGAATCAAAGGGAGGAATTTTCGTCATGAAGAGAGTATTATCTGGCATCCAGCCCAGCGGCAAACTGACACTAGGCAATTACATCGGGGCTATTAAGAACTTCGTGGAGCTGCAGCATGATCATGCCTGCAACTTTATGATCGTGGATTTGCACGCGATCACCGTTCCGCAGGAACCGGCAGCATTGACGGAGCAATCCGAAGCGGTTGCGGCGCTTTATCTCGCGGCCGGTATCGATCCGAATAAAGCAAATGTTTATCTGCAATCCCATGTGATGCAGCATGCCCAGCTCGGATGGCTGCTGACGACGCTCACCTCGATGGGCGAACTTGAACGAATGACCCAATTTAAAGACAAATCGGCCGGGAAGGAATCCGTTGGGGTTGGGCTGTTCGTCTATCCTGCTTTGATGGCGGCGGACATCTTGATTTATAACGCTGACCTGGTACCGGTTGGGGATGACCAGAAGCAGCATTTGGAATTAACCCGTGATTTAGCAGGACGGTTTAACCATCGGTTTGGCGAATACTTTACGCTGCCGGAGCCGTACATTCCTGAGGTTGGGGCACGCATCATGTCGCTGGATGATGCCTCCAAGAAAATGAGCAAAAGCAATCCGAACCCAGGCAGCTATATCGCTTTGCTGGACACGCCGGACGAAATCCGTAAGAAGATCAGCCGGGCAACGACCGATTCCGGACGCGAAGTGAGATTCGATCCGGCGACGAAACCGGAGATCAGCAACCTGATTACAATCTATAGCCAATGCTCGGGACTGACTATCGCAGAAGTGGAGCAGCGGTATGAAGGGCAAATGTATGGTCCGTTCAAAAAAGACTTGGCCGAAGTGGTCGTCAGTGTGCTGGAGCCGCTCCAACAGCGGTACCGTGAAATTCGCGAGTCGGGCGAGCTGCGCAGCATCTTGCGCCAAGGGGCGGAGCGCGCTTCCGAAATGGCTGAGAAAACGCTGCAGGATGTTCAGCGCCTGATGGGGTTTGTCGGAAAATAAACGATATTTTGAAAGAAAGCCGCCGGCTGCGCCCGGCGGCTAATTGTGTCACTAAATTGTCATAGTTAATGCGCGATATTCCATCGATTGTCAAACATTTCAGGGTTTTGATATGATAAAGTTTATAGCGTAAGGGTAAAAACGTTGAACGTTTTATGAATGATCAATAGAGGTAAACCTAAACCTAAACTGAACTTTATTTCAAATATAGGAGGAATGAATCGCGCGTGGACAAACCATTAAGTGTTCAGGCTTCTTCGGAATCCGCTGCGTTGTCCGTGAGACCTACTCCTCCGGGAGAGACGGCGACTTGGAGAGATTTTATCGCCTTAACGAAACCGGGCATTTTGCGTTCGAATCTGATTGCGGCGTTTGCCGGGTTTTGGGTGGCTTCCCGCTGGGAGCTTGATTATATTCAATTAATTGTCATGTTGCTGGGGACGACGCTGGTGATGGCATCGTCCTGTGTCTTTAACAATTACTTCGACCGGGAGATGGATACGAAGATGGCCCGGACGAAGAATCGCGTCCTCCCCACGGGGAAGCTGGCTCCGAAGACGGTGTTATGGTATGCCGTCATCTTGGGAGTGCTGGGCCTTTCAGTGTTGTTTATTTTCTCCGGTCTGCTGGCCGGGTTGTTTGGTGCGGTAGGGATGTTTGTCTACGTGGTGGTGTATACGCTGTGGCTTAAGCGGAGCTCGACCTGGAGTACGTCGGTTGGTGCCATCTCCGGCGCCATGCCGCCTGTCATTGGCTATGTTGCGGCATCGGGACGGATCGATTTGGGAACTTGGATGCTGTTCGCCCTGTTGTTCCTCTGGCAACCGCCCCATTTCTGGGCGCTGGGGATTCGCCGTACCGAGGAATACCGGGCCGCTGGCTTCCCGCTGTTGCCGGTCGTGAAGGGCATTCCGCGCACGAAGTTGCAGATGATCCCTTATCTTGCATTGCTGATTCCGATTCCGATTTTGATGTATGCCTACGGCTATACGGGCGTTTGGTTCCTCATCATCGGCTGCCTGCTGTCGGTAGCTTGGCTGCTCATGGCACTTCAGGGATTCCGGGCTAAGGATAACGACGCTTGGGCGAAACGGGTATTTATTTTCTCAGTGAACTATTTAACGATTGCTTTAATCGTGATGATCTTGGATACGGTAAGGTTGTAATTAGGGGGATGGGGAATGGCGGTTTTGAAGAAATATAAATGGACATGGATTCTGCTGGCCATCTGCGTGATTCTAGCCGGTTATCTGCTCTGGGATACGTATGCGAAGCCTAAGCTTCCGGTGATCCGTCCTGTTGCGGATTTTAGCATGGAGAACGTAGACGGCAAGACGGTGACGCTGCAGGATACGAATGGCAAAGTCCGGCTGTTTTATTTCTTCTTTGCCAACTGCCCTGACGTTTGCCCGATCACAACCTTTCGGCTGAGCCAAGTACAGGATATTTTGAAAGAGAAAGGCTTGTTCGGCAAAGATGCTTCGATCGTCTCGATCACGTTTGATCCGGAACGTGATACGCTGGAGAACATCAAGGCGTTTGGGGATAAATTCAAAGCGGATTATTCCGGCTGGTATTTCCTGCGCGGGGATCAGCAGAAGACGATCGACCTGGCGATGGACTCCTTTAAAATTCTGATCGACAAGGATGCGGATGGGAATTTCGTGCATATGGATCTCATCGGTCTCGTAGACCGTAAGGGCCAACTGCGGGAAATTTACCGGCCGGAGGCGACGCCGGATGAAATCGCTGCGGGTGTGATCAGCCTCGCCAAGGAGTAACTCACTTCGCGATCAAAACTTGTCATAGGAAGCCGGTGTTGGGGGATAGACAATGTATTCCTCCAGCCCGGCTTTTTCTAATTGGGCGATCAGGTATTCATCGGGCGTTCCTTCGACTCCGGCATATCCCCGTCTTGTATAAATTTGCTCCGCATCGGGAAAAGCATCCCGAAGTACGCCGCGAATCCGTTTGCCGGAAGGATCGTTGTCGAGGAACAGAAACAACTCGTCATCCTTGACCTTCTTGCGCAAGCTCTCCAGCTTCTCAGTGTTTAACGTACCAAACGTACAATAAATGCGGACTTCTTCGTCTAATAAGCGCCGCAGCTTGCTGCGGTCGTTCTTCCCTTCCACGATAATGCTAATTGGCAAAATAAATCCCCTCCGGGCTAAAGCGTAAACCTCCAAGCTGGGGGCGTTACGCTTCTAGTTTATACCCGGGAGGGGACTTCATGCAAAACTGCTAGAAATTAGATAAGAAAATAAGGACAAGTATTATCGATTAGTTCAATTCAATGCCAAAACGCATGCCTGGATCGCCAATAAACACGATGGTTCCGTTCTCGGGCAGTTTCACTTGGTTACTGCCGCTGGCCACCGAGAAGTTCACGCAAGCCCCGGCGGCGTCATAAACCGCAAAGGATGCCTTGGCTGGCAGATCTACGGTGATCGTCTTTCCAGCGGCTTTCGCCGGAATGGTGAACCAACGGGCTTGCTCAGACGGCTGCAAGGTCACCGTGGACTTCTTGCCGGGGTACAACTCTTGGATTTGATCGCCGCTGAGGTACAAGGAGCCGGCGGCCTCCAAATATTCGCTTCCGCCTTGGGTAAAGAAGCGGTATTCTGCGGAATCCCGGCTGCCTGTCGTTGGAACCTGATGTTTGCCCATCAGCGTATCAGGGCCCGTAATTTGTTTGTCCATCACGTAACCGGGCAAGCTGTCCGTACGGTTCACTTGAACGACCGGCAACATCATGAAGTAAGCCATCGAGCTGTATTTTTCCGATACGAGGTAATAACTTTTCCCATCGCGTTGCTTCCAGGCTACCTCAACTTCCGGTGAAATGGCGTTTTCCTCCAATTTCTCCGCGGAATACAGATTAAGCGCGAGCTGACCTAATTCAGGAACGGTGGCGTATTGTCTTTGCCATAGATAGGTGCGCCCGTTCTTCTCCTTCACGAAGCTGACCTTCAGTGAGCCGTCTTCGCTGACAAAGGTGCCGTCTTTCGTATAAACAAGCTTGGGAAGTCCTAACGATTCGCCAGGTGCAAACGGGGATGTGATTTGGATTTCACCATCTGCAACATCGATGCGGAACAGCTGGTTGGTTGCCCCGTAGAACCCGCTAAACTGCCTGAGCTCTTCAGGCATGTCAGCTTGTTCCGGCGAACCAAAGGACTTGGCCGGCTTAAACTCCGTGATTGTGCCCTTCTCCTTCAACGCTTGGAGCAGCAGTTCGTTCGCTAGCAATTGGTTCAGCGAGCTGGAGCCCCCAGAGGAGAGAACCGCCGCCGCCATTTGGTGGTCCGGCAACACGACCAGTTCAGCATGATACATCAGTGTATCGCCGCCTTTGGCCAATGCTTGGATGCCGTATTCATTAAAAGGAAACAGTTTTACGCTGTCCCAGCCTAAACCAAAATCAAAGCTGTTGTCGGTATCCTGAGGCCAGATTCCTCTTTTATATTCCGGCTGTGCCGTCACTTTAGCGGCTTGTTTGGACAAAATGCTGTCCGCTTCGCCCGTAAACAAATCGGCAAATTTCACCAGGTCTTCGGCGGTGGAGTAAACGCCGCCCGTCCCAATCACATTCACCGTTTCCTTCGGCAATGGCTCTGGACTTCCAGGTGCATAGATTGCGGCAAGCTTGCCAAAGTCCAGACCATCCTGCGGCGTCAGCGTATGCTTCATGCCCAGCGGTCCGGTGAATTCCTGGTGGATAAAGTCAGTAAAATCCATCCCGCTGACGCGTTCAACTAAAATTTCCGCCAGTGTAAACCCGTCGTTGCTGTACACGGAATACGCTCCTGGGTCGGCCTTCAGAGATCGATTGGCCAGTTGGTCAAGCAGCGTATCATGCGCATAAGGGTCGTTGTCTTCGAACAAAAACGCGTTGGCAAGACTGGATCCCTGTAGTCCTGCGGAGTGGTTCAGCAGCATGCGCGGCGTGATCTGCTTGTACCGCTCGTCCTTCATCTTGAACTCCGCGATATAATTCACCAACGGCGAATCGAGGTTGATTTTGCCTTGATCGACCAGTTTCATGACCGCAGCGGTCGTAAACATTTTGCTGGTGGAGCCGATGCCGTACATCGTTTCAGAGGTCAGCGGGATCTTTCCTTCAGGATCGTTCTTGCCGGCTTGCCCCGAAACGATGAGCTTGCCATGGTCGACCAGAGCGTACTGAACGCTGGTTGTTCCGTAAGTATCGGTGAGCAATGCGGCCTTTGCGGCGGCGATTTCCTCCAATCCCTGAGGTGCGGTGTTGGTCGGCGGAGTCTCGGCTGCCATAGCACCTCCAGGCAACCATAGCGTAAGCGTAAGAATGATGGCAAAAATCGCGTTTCGTTTCTTCTTCAACTAGAGCCCTCCCTAAAATTTTATCTATTTTTAGTTACGTTAACAAAGGAGGGAAGGGTTCATCTTTTTCGGAACATTATGGAAATTTAGTACTTTAGAAACCCCATAAACAAAAGCGGCCTGCCCGAGGGCAGACCGGTGTGCAGGGGTCAGTAGCGATTGCAAGAATTAATAAAAAGGAGCACGGAGGATGATTACCAGTAAGATGTACAACACGAGGATCGTCCCCGTCGTTGTCCAGAATCCATAGCCAGGAACCACCGGGCCCGGTCCGCAATTGTCAATGCCGCCCATTCATGTTCACCCCGCTTTCAAACATGATCGGTTACTACACGATTATCTTATGTAGGACCCTATCATGTGCCCTGTGCGGCAGCCTAACCTTGGATGAAAAATCCGTTGCACTTGTCCCGTAGGCTTAAAAGGACATGGATCAGTGGTGTCCGGTGCCCGCGCCAACTGGGGGCGGCAGGGTTGCGGTGAACTTTCTGGGCGGGACGATGATGATGGCAAGCATCAGCACGAAAAAGGCTAAGAAGTAAGGGGAATAGCTGCCGTGCATCGCTCCCGCGACAATCGGGCCGATAAAGGAACCCAGCGACATGGCGATCGATTGCAGTGAAAACACGGTACCCAGCCGTTTTCCGCCGCTTAAATCGATAAACAACGAAGCTATGGCCGGGTACACGACCCCTTTAGCCATCCCTAAGACCACAAGCACGACGGGAAGCGGAATGAACTCAAATGCGGCCAGGGCAAAGAAAGATAAGGCGATCCCCAGAACGCCGATGCTGGCTCTTAAATAAGGGGAATAACGGCTCAAAAATAACATCGACAGCGTGACCAGCGCCCCTAAGCTGATAATGGAAAAATAGAAGCCTGTATTCATGATCCCCTCGGCTCCGCCGGCTTGCAGCGGCAGTTCAAAAAACAAAATGCCCTGGGAGCAGGCGACGGCGAGCGGCAGCACATAATAGCGCAAAGGGATCACATTGATCTTCACCGGTACCCGTGACTTCACAGAGCCCGATTTGGCCAGACCTTCCGCAACCAAACGGGGAGGCTCCTTGATCGTAAAAATGGCAATGATGCCCGTCGAGATCAACAGCCAGCCCAGCATTTGAAAGGCGATGGAAAAGCCGGATTGGGCGACAAGGAAAGCACCGGCGGCCGGTGACACGACGGAAGCAACGGTATGCATCACCCCGTGACCGGCCATCAGCTTACCTTGCTGTACCGGATTTTTGGACAGCGAGGCGAGCATTGCCAGACAGGCCGGGGACAGGAAGGCGAGCACAAAACCGCTGATGGAGCGCAGCACGAGCAGCTGCCAAGGCTCCGTTACATGGGCTTGAAGCAGCAGAACCCCGCCGGCAGTCACCAGGCTGAAGATCATGTACGGCTTGCTGCCGTGACGGTCGACGCCCTGGCCGGCGAGCAGGTTGCCCGGCAGATGCGTCAGCGCATAAATCCCCATCATCCAGCCGATAAACGTCGGCGCGGCTCCCAGCGACAAGGCAAACGGAGTTAGGATCGGGTACTGGGCGTGCAGATCGAAGAAAGCCAGAAACATAAAGAAGTACAGCCAGAAGGCGATTTTCACGCGTCGCCCCTCCTTTGCGTAGAATGAACGTTAGTATTACTTGTACGCTCCCCAGGACGAACTTATTACCCCCAGGCAGCTGCGCTCAGCTACTCGATCCAAGCTTCATCCAACCTTCTCGGTGATGAAAAGCCTTTGCGGCTTTCCATCACGAAGTAGAACGAAGATGTGGTTCGGCGTAAATGCTTGAAATCCGCGGGATTGGGGGTTAAGCTGACATGGTCTTGGGCCATCATGTATAATGGGTTAGAATCAAAATGCAGAAATCAAAAATCATGG
>NZ_GG695975.1:79449-91721 GCF_000159955.1 Paenibacillus sp. oral taxon 786 str. D14
TGGAGGATTCATCATGTTTGATGTACAAGTATGGACTGAATTTCTGAAAGAAAATTGGCTGGTGATCGTCGTAGCGCTGGTCATTCTCTTCCTTGTGCTGAATTTTGTAAGAACGGTCGTCAAATGGGCGCTGGTGCTGATCATCGCCGCATTTATCGTGATTTACAGCGGCATCACGCTTAAGGATATCGGGGATGCGGTAGCAACGGTGAAGGAACAAGCCCTCGACATCAGTAAAACTGAAGCGTTGAACATGATGAAAAATGAAGCGAAGGAAGCCCAAATGACGCAAAATCCGGACGGTTCGTTTACCATTACGACCCCGAATCTGGAGGTTACCGGACAAGCGGGCAGCGATAAAGTGAAAGTATCGTTCCGCGGGGTTTCGTTGGGCGAATGGTCGATGAACGACACGCTTGAGGCATTTATCCAGGAAGCGAAACGGAATTCTCAATAACCCTAAGAAAAATACAACTTACACCTAGATTGACGGAGGAGCTTATGAAGCTGGACATGACGATATTGCTGCAAACGCTAAGCGAATATAACTGGATCACGGTGCTGCTGCTTGCCGTGCTTCTCGGCTCGGTGCTGCAGGGATTGGTGCGCGGAGCCTCCCGCTCGGCAGGCCGTCTGTTCACGCTATTAAGCGGCGGCGTCTTATCGCTGGTTGGCATTGCGATTGCCATCCCATTAACGATGTGGTTATCTCCGAAGGTTCAGACTTGGTTGACGGAGCTGCCGCTGCCGGATCGGGAGCTGGCTCAGTGGGAGCAGGTTCTGTACATGCTGGTCATGGCGGTACGGGATTTTCCGCTGATGCGATTTGCCGTCGTTTTCCTTCTGCTCTATTGGATCATACGTACCTTGGCGGGTTTTGCGATGCTGTTCGTTCGCGGGGGGAGCGGTCTGTTCGGCTGGCTGTTTTCCGGCGGGGACCGTCCGGCTTCGCTGCTGAGCCGTTTGGCCGGCGCCGGGATTGGCGCGGTGATTGGTGCGGCGCGATGTATGATGCTGATCGCCATGTTGTTTATTGTTGTGACGTTGTATCCGAACAGCGGGTTCAGCCGTTACGTGGAAGCCTCGCCGGTCTACCAGCAAGGGGCGAGAACGGTCATTGAGCCGCTTACCGGCAATTTGATCAAGGAGAAGCTACCGGTATTCACGCGCAGCGTAGAAGCAGAGCTTGGCAGCATCCTTCAACAGAAATACGAAGTCATTGATGCTAACATTCCCGAATCCATTGAGCTGGCTGCAGCAGAGATCACCAAAGGGGCCGATACGGATGAAGAGAAGGCCCGGCGGTTGTACGACTGGGTTGGAACCCGGGTGTCATACGATTACGATAAAGTGAAAGACTATGAGGAAAAAGGCATCTGGCATGAGCAAACACCGCAAATGACGTTTGATACGAAACGCGGGGTGTGCATCGATTATGCCCGGCTCTATGCCGTCATGGCTAGAACCGTTGGGCTTCAGGTGAAGGTCGTGACCGGACTTGGATACGACGGGCAAGGCGGGTACGGTCCTCATGCCTGGAACGAGGTTTATTTGTCAGAGAAAAACGCCTGGATTCCGCTGGATTCGACTTGGGCCAAAAGCGGCGACTGGTTTAATCCGCCGGCGTTCAGCGAAACCCACGTCCCCAATAAGCTGATTTGAGCCTTGGCTGCGGAAAAAACCGGGCAACATGGGATCTGGGTCGTGCGATTCGGCACGCAAAACATGCGGAAAAAATGCTGGAAAGGGGGCGTAACTTCACCGCCCCTTATTTCGTTATGGTACTATAGAGTAGTTGACTTCAAGAAATGAGGATTTAAGGGAAAGAAAGTAGGGAAACGCCTTGAAAAGCACTTATGCGAAGGATCCGCAAGAACAAGAAATCGCAATGCAACGCCATTTTAACATTCGGCTAAACATGTTTTTCTTTAGTGCTTTTGCCATATTTACCGTCATCATCGTACGTTTGGCCATATTACAGTTTGTAGAAGGCCCGACGTTATCCAAACAGGAGAGCAACCTGCGCGTCAAGGACGTGCCGCTGGCTCCAACCCGTGGAACGATCTATGCAGCGGGGGGCGAGAAGTTGGCCTATTCCACGCCGGTTCAATCGCTGTATATCACGCTGCAGAAAGACTACAGCAATTCCACGGATAAAGGAAAAGCCAATCGTCCGGAAGCTTTGGCTTTGGCCAAGAAGCTGAAGGAGGTTTTCGATAGATTAGGTTCGCCGGAGACCCAAATGACGGAAGAGGAAATCATCAAGGCAATGGACCTTGATTACCGGCAATATAACGGGTTTACGCCGCGCCGAATCAAAATCGATTTGACACCTGAAGAAGTCGCTTATTTCTTGGAACGGAAAAGTGAATTTCCGGGGATCGACATCGTCGAGGAGAGCATCCGCCATTACGATCCCGATACGGTAGCCGTGCAAACGATCGGTTATATCAGGAAGTTTAAAGGGGCATCCACATCGCTGGAGAAGTACAAGCAGATCCGGGAAGCGAAGAACGATGATCCGGCGATGCAATACACGGAAAACGAGGACGTCGGATACGACGGCCTGGAGCTGTACTATCAGGACGAGCTGCGCGGGAAGAACGGCTACAAGAGCGTGCCGATCGATCCGCGGAACATGGCCACCGGGATCCCGGAAATCACACCGCCGGAAAAAGGCCATGATCTCCATACGACGATCAACAAAAACATTCAGATGGTCGCTGAGCAGGCGATCCTTGACCAGATCGAGTGGGTTCATACCCACCCGGTATCCGGCAAGGTTCATCCCAACGCCAAAACTGGCTACGCGGTTGCGATGGAAGTGGAGACCGGCAACGTAGTGGCCATGGCCAGCATGCCGGACTACGATACCAACGTGTGGCAATCCGGCGGGGTGTCTCCTGAGAATTGGAGCAAAATCTCTTCCAACTATCAGAACGGGACGATCACGCCGATTAGTTCGGGTCGGTCAGGGCATAACATGGAATCCGTTATTTTGTTGGGTTCAACCATTAAGCCGTTATCAGTGTTAATCGGACTCAACGAAGGTTTGTTTACGACAAGTACCTATTATAACGATACAGGAATTGCATATTTTGGGAAAAACAATTCCGCAAGCGTCCGCAACTCCCAACGCCATGCCTACGGCTCCATCGATCCGGCTGGCGCGATCCGTCACTCATCGAACACCTTTATGGTCGATATGGTCGGTGAGAAGCTCTACAACAAATACGGATCTAAAGGGATTGAAATCTGGGACAACTATATGAAGCAGTTTGGTCTAGGTGTTTCGACCGGTGTGGATCTGCCAAATGAATATTTGGGCAAGCTGGAGTATACAAATGAATCGGAGACAGCATTATCAAGGCTTGTCTATGCTTCCTTTGGACAACAAGGGAAATACACCGCGATGCAGCTCGCCCAATATACAACGACTTTGGCTACACGAGGGAAACGCATGGAACCGCATCTCGTCAGCAAAATTACCGATACGGACGGCAATATCGTCAAGGAGTTCAAGCCGGTAGTTCTAAATGAGGTTAAGTTTAACAATGCTTATTGGAACGAGGTTATCGGAGGAATGGAGACCGATGTCTCCTTTGCTTTCTCGGGTTTCCCTTACGATTTTGCCAGAAAAACCGGGACCTCGGAGCAATGGGCTAACGGTGCCAATCGCGACAACGGCGTGTTTATCGCTTTCGCCCCTCGGGAGAATCCGAAGCTGGCGGTAGCGGTCGTCATTCCGGAAGGCGGCTTTGGTGCCTACAGCGCCGCGCCGGTTGCCCGCAAAATTTTTGATGCGTATGATCAGGAATATGGCTTGGACGGGGTTCCGAAGAAGACCAAAAACCAAAATCAGCAACAGACAGACAATAACGCTTCACAGCAAAACGGGAATCAAACCGAGCAAACGAATCCTTAATTGAATCCAATGACAGCAACGACCTTTTCGCAGAGATGTTGAAAAGGTCGTTTTTTGATGGGAAGGAAGATTCATCACTTCGAGGGAGGCGGAAATGAAGATGAACAAATACGTCATCGAGGATCCTCAGGAACAGCAAGCCTCCATAAGGCGGCATTTCCATATTCGGCTTAATCTGTTTTTCTTCAGTGCCTTCGCGATGTTCACCCTTATCATTATCCGACTTGCCATCTTGCAGTTTGTCGAAGGACCATCGATCTCCATGGAAGAGGTGAAAATGAGGTTCCGGGATGTCCCAATGCCGCCGGTCCGGGGTTCGATTCTGGCCGCAGGGGGAGAGAAGTTGGCCTATTCCACGCCGATCCAAACCTTATATTTGACTTTGCAGAAAAGTAACTACGATCCGACGACCGAAGCGGGTAGAGCGAATTTGGCGGAAGCTGCGGCGCTGGCTAAAGAGCTGAAGAAGGTGTTTGACACGTATGGCGATCCGAACGCACAGATGTCGGAAGAAGAGATTCTGGATGCGATGGATTTGAAATTCCGCCGCAGCGGCGGGTTTGCTCCACGCCGAATCAAGAGCAATCTGACTGAACAAGAAACCGCGTATTTCCTTGCTCAAAAAAGCAGGTTTCTCGGTATAGACATCATTGAGGAGTCGGTGCGGCATTATGATCCTGATTTGGTAGCGGTGCAGACGGTAGGTTACCTGAAGAAGTTCCAATCCACCTACGATTTGGATTGGTATAAGCCGATTCGGGAACGAAGGGATGCAGACCCGGCGCTGCAATACACGGAAGAGGAGTTTGCCGGCTTCGACGGGTTGGAGTTGTATTATCAGCAAGAGCTGCGTGGTAAGAACGGTTATAAACGCGTTCCAATTGATCCGCGAAACATGGCGAATGGCGTAGCCGAAATCGTCCCACCGGTAAAAGGCTATGACCTGCATACAACAATAAATAAAAACGTACAGCAAGCAGCGGAACAGGCAATCCTCGATCAAATCGAGTGGGTCCATCACAATCCCGTATCCGGAAGTGTGCATCCTCATGCCAAAACGGGTTATGCCGTGGCGATGGAAGTAGATACCGGAAACGTCATCGTTATGGCCAGCATGCCGGACTATGATACGAATGTATGGCAATCCGGCGGGGTATCTGAAGAGGTGTGGAGCCAAATTTCGTCAAACTATCGAAACGGTACGATCACACCGTTTTCCTCCGGGCGCTCTGGCCATAATTTCGACTCGACGGTGTACCTGGGATCAACGATCAAACCGCTGTCAGTGTTAATCGGCCTAAACGAAGGTTTGTTTACGACAAAAACGAAATATAGCGACCGCGGGATCGCCTATTTCGGCCGCAACGACTCAGCGAGTGTGCGAAATTCCTCCGGGCATGTCTACGGCTCCATCTATCCGAAAGATGCCATTCGCGTATCGTCCAATGCATTTATGGTCGATATGGTCGGGGAGAAGCTGTACAACAAATATGCAGCCAAAGGGATTCAGGTTTGGGACGATTACATGAAGCAATTTGGGTTAGGCGTCCCCACAGGAATCGATTTGCCTGATGATTTCCGAGGGATCTTGGATTATAAAGACGAATCGCAGACGGCATTGTCCCGCTTGGCTTATGCCTCCTTCGGGCAGCAGGGCAAATATACGACGATGCAACTGGCGCAATATGCCGCAACGCTGGCCAATCGGGGAAAACGCATGCAACCTAGACTTGTGCAGAAGATCACCGATGCCGAAGGCCAAGTGGTGGTTCAATTTGAACCGAAGGTGCTTAACGAAGTGAAAATGAAGGACGCCTATTGGGATGAAGTTATTGAAGGGATGCGAACAGCTGTGAACGCCTTTGATGGGTTTCCTTACGATTTTGCCCGCAAGACGGGAACTTCGCAGCAGGATTACAGAGGAGAACTGTTGGATAACGGCGTGTTTATTGCGTTCGCCCCAAGGGAGAAGCCGAAGCTGGCGGTGGCGGTTGTAATTCCCGAAGGAGGCTTTGGGGCTTACAGCGCGGCACCGGTTGCTCGGAAAATTTTTGATGCATATGATCGGGAATACGGTTTGGGCGGTAACCCTAAGAAGTAAATATAGGATTAAACGAAGCCTTGCTCGCGATGAGCAGGCTTTTTTTGTTTTATGGGAAATTCCTCTTGCTTTTTGGGAATCTTTTGCTTAGAATTTGCCCTAAGGAAACATTTTTATATAAATAAAACAAAAAGAGATTAAGTAAACAAGTGTTCTCTTGTACAAAATTAGGTAAAGTTCGAGGAGAGGAGAAGCGTAATGGACGAAATGAGGATTAAGAAAAGCCCGTTTGAAAGGGCTAAAATGACGCTGGGCGTGTTGGCGTTAATCGTATTGGCGGCTTGTTCCAAAGTAGAGGGTCAGGCGGATCATGTTCGCGCATCGGCTAATGATTCGCCAGTCAAGGTGGTGGCTACGATCGGAATGATCACAGATGTCGTTCAGGAGGTTGGCGGCGAGCAGGTCGAGGTCACCGGTCTGATGGGCCCAGGAGTGGACCCGCATTTATACAAGGCATCGCAGGGGGATATCGAGAAGCTGGATAAGGCGGAGGTTGTTTTTTACGGCGGTTTGCATCTGGAAGGGAAAATGACGGAGATTTTTGAGAAATTGGAGCAGAAGAAGCGGACCGTGGCGGTGTCGAAGGACATTGATCCGAGCGAATTGCGCTCCGGTGCGGATGCCGGGGGCACGCAGTACGATCCGCATATCTGGTTTAACGTCCGGCATTGGATAACAGCGACCCAAACGATTCGCGACACGCTGTCGGCCTATGATCCAGACCATGCGGACGTCTACCGGAAGAACGCCGAGGCGTATATCGCCGAATTGGAGAAGCTGGATGCGGAAGTGAAGGAGCGGATCGCTGAAATTCCCGAGCAGGACCGGGTGCTGGTTACGGCCCATGATGCGTTTGGTTACTTCGGAGATGCCTACGGCATCCAAGTGATGGGCCTGCAGGGGATCAGTACGGCGGCGGAATACGGATCAAAGGATGTCGCCAAGCTCCGGGACTTCCTGGTTGAGAACAAGATCAAAGCTGTATTCGTTGAATCGAGCATTCCGACCAAATCGATGGAAGCGGTGATTGCCGGAGCTGCAGAGCTGGGGCATACGGTGAAAATTGGCGGTGAGCTGTATTCCGACTCGCTGGGTGAACCAGGCTCAGAAGCGGACACCTACATCGAGATGGTCCGTCATAATGTCAACACGATCGTTGAGGCATTGAAATAACTCAAGGAAGGGTGATCCGATATGAATGTTTATCCGCTTGAAGTCAACCGATTAACCGTCGCTTATCAGAAAAAGCCGGTGTTAAGATCGGTCTCTTTTCACATCCCGGAGGGGCAGTTGATTGGGATTCTGGGTCCCAACGGAGCGGGGAAATCCACGCTGCTCAAAGCCGTACTGGGGTTGCTTCCGACCCTGGACGGTGAAGTTCGCATCTATGGCAAATCCTATCGGGAGCAGCGCAAATTGATCGGCTATGTGCCGCAGCGCGAATCGGTGGATTGGGATTTCCCAACCCATGCGCTGGATGTCGTGATGATGGGCCGTTACGGCCAGCTTGGCTGGTTTCGCCGCCCCGGAGCGAAGGAACGGCAAATCGCGCTGGAGTGTCTGGCGAAGGTAGGGATGGCGGAGTATGCCGGGCGTCAGATCAGCCAGTTATCCGGCGGTCAGCAGCAACGGGTGTTTCTGGCCCGGGCTTTGGCACAAAACGCGCAGGTGTATTTTATGGATGAACCGTTTGCCGGTGTCGATGCCACCACGGAAAAAGCGATCATTGCCCTGCTGCACGAATTAAAGGAGCAAGGGAAAACGGTGCTGGTGGTGCATCACGATTTATCCACGGTGAAGGAATATTTTGATCACGTGCTGCTGCTGAACGGTGAATTGATTGATGCCGGACCTACCGGGGAGACGTTTACACCGGAAAATTTGCACAAGACCTACGGTGGGAAGATTGCCATGCTGGCCGATTTCGGCGCGGTGCCTGCGGGGACGGTGTGATGCGATGCTAACGACATTATGGCAATGGATAACGGATCCGAACCTGCAATGGATCTTAATGGGATCTTTGTTGCTCGGCTTGGGCAGCGGCGTTATCGGCTCTTTCACTTATCTTCGCAAGCAAAGCTTGCTTGGGGATGCGTTAGCGCATGCCGCGCTGCCGGGGATTTGCATCGCCTTTATGCTAAGCGGTGTCAAATCGGTGGGCCTGTTTATGCTTGGGGCCATCCTCGCCGGGATGGCGGCGACATTTGGCATCTCTGCCATTACCCGCTACACGCGGATCAAGCAGGACGCGGCGCTTGGAATCGTATTGTCGGTGTTCTTTGGCATCGGCATCGTGCTGCTGACCCAGATCCAGCACAGCGGCAACGGGAACCAAAGCGGGCTCGACAAATACATGTTTGGCCAGGCGGCTTCGATGATGCTGGCTGACGTTTACTTGATGGGTGCGGTGTCCGTGCTGCTGATTGCGATATGCGCACTGCTCTTTAAGGAGTTGAAGCTGGTGAGCTTTGATCCCGGCTTTGCGAGGGGCATGGGGCTTAACGTGGCCTTCCTTGAGCAGTTGCTGTTGCTGATGACCGTGGTGGCGGTTGTCGTGGGCATTCAAGCCGTGGGTGTCGTGCTGGTAGCCGCCTTATTAATCACCCCGGCGGTTGCTGCGCGGTACTGGACCGACGCGCTGGGTGTGATGGTCGTGCTGGCCGGCGCTTTCGGAGCGCTGTCAGGGGTCACCGGTACGCTGATCAGCTCCACTTTGTCGAACCTGCCGACTGGGCCGGTGACAGTGTTAGCGGCGACCGCCTTGTTTTTCGTCTCCGCCGTGCTTGCGCCAAATCGGGGGCTGCTGGCCAAGTGGATACGCCGCTGGCGCAGCCGCAGCGAAATACAGCAACCGATGGAGCTGGCGATGATCCGGCAGGCTGGAAACACGGTGAATGCAGCCGAGAGGGGAGCGGAATAACATGGCCGATTTTTGGATTATTTTGACCGGCACGCTGGTCGCGGCGACGTGTGGAATTTTGGGTTGCTTTTTGGTATTGCGAAAAATGGCCATGGTCGGGGATGCCATCAGCCACTCCGTGCTGCCTGGCATCGCCATCGCGTTTCTGATCAGCAGCTCGCGGGACTCCTTACTGATGCTGATTGGGGCCGCCGTGCTGGGGCTGATCACCGTGTTCCTGATCCAGGCGCTGCAGCAAAGCGGCCTGCAATCCGATGCCTCAATCGGCATCGTGTTTACGGCGCTGTTCGCCGTTGGTGTGATCCTGATCAGCCGGAACGCTTCGCATATTGACCTGGACCTGGATTGCGTGTTGTTCGGCGAAATCGCCTATGTCCAATGGGACACCTGGATTTGGAACGGCTACGATATGGGGCCGGTTGCCGTCTGGATGCTGGGCGGGACGCTGCTTATCGTGCTCGCGGCCATCCTGCTCTTCTACAAGCAGTTTAAGCTATGTGCCTTTGATCCCGCGTTAGCGGCTGCAGTCGGCATCCCGGTTGCGTTGTTCCACTATCTGCTGATGGGGCTCGTATCGCTGTCGACGGTGGCTTCTTTTGAGAGCGTAGGGGCGATCCTGGTCGTCGGCATGTTGATTATCCCGGCCTCGGCAGCTTATCTGCTGACCGATCGGTTGAGTGTAATGCTCGGTTATAGCGTGCTGATCGGGGCGATAAGCGCAGCCGGCGGTTACTATGCGGCCAAATGGCTGGACGCTTCCATCGCCGGCTCAATGGTAACGGTAGCCGGGATGTTGTTCCTGCTGGCGTTGCTCTTTTCGCCGAAGCATGGTTTGATCGCCCGGTTCGGGAAGAAGCACCGGAAACGCGATGGGCTGCATTCTGCGGCGGTTTAAGGCAGCGGAACCGTATTCGATGAACGTAGAAGACGATGGTTAACATGAATCCGACACACTTTTGTCAAGTTTTTGCCACCAAGCGACGGCCTTCTCCGTATTACTTATTAAAGTTAGCCGGTCAATCGGTCCGGCTAGACCACATATTAAGGGGAGAGGGATTCATATGGAGACAGGTACGCAGCAGCAAACCAAGAGGAATATGTCCGTGGGGAAATGGATTTCTACGGCCATCATCGTCATCGTCGTCCTGATCGTCGGATCCAACAGTTATGCGCAGGTCGAATACGGTCATGTCGGCTTGTACAAAACGTTCGGGAAGTTAAACGATAATATTTTGGCTCCGGGCATGCATTTCAAAATACCGTTTGTTCAAACCGTCATTCAGGTGAATACGCAGGTTACCAAAACGGAAACGGACACGACCGCATCATCCAAGGACCTGCAGCCGGTTTCGACGCATGTTGCCGTCAACTATTCGGTGAACAAGGATTCGGCCTACAATCTGATGAACAATATCGGCGGCAATTACGATACGGTCATCATTAACCCGGCTGTGCAGGAAATCGTCAAAGAGGTGACGGCACGGTACCAAGCCGAGGATTTGATCGCCAAGCGTGACGTTGTCGCCGGGGAGATCAGCGAGCATTTAACCTCCCGTTTGGCCAAATACGATTTAATCGTTAACGAAATTAATATCGTCAACTTTAAGTTCTCCGACGCGTTTAACCAATCGATCGAAGCGAAGCAGGTAGCTCAGCAACAGGCGCTGAAAGCGAGCAACGATCTGAAGCGGATTCAGATCGAAGCGCAGCAGAAGATCGCTCAGGCGGAAGCCGAGGCTGAGGCGCTGAAGCTGAAGAAGCAGGAGGTTACACCGGAGCTGGTGCAGCTGAAACAGATCGAAGTGCAGGAGAAGGCGCTGGAAAAATGGGACGGCAAGCTCCCGCAAGTCACGGGCGGCGCCACACCTTTCATCGATATCGAGTCGTTGACCAGCCAACGCTAATCTGAGAGTTTTGAGTGGAGCGAAGCCGCCTGATGGGCGGCTTTTATCATGGCTTATGAACTACTTGGCCTTATGTTCACTAAGCTTTGTCGGAGTACGGGATTATGATAAAATGGCGATATGCTGTTTAGAGAGTCAAGAACTTCTTTGGGGATGGGGGGAGCTGTCTGTTGTTGAAATATAAACTGTTGGCGCTCGATATGGATGGAACTTTGCTGAACGACGAACTACAAATTTCGCCGGAGACGGAACGATGGATTCGGAAGGCGGCGGCGGCCGGGGTCCACGTCTGCTTGTCGACAGGACGCGGCTATCGGGAGGCGGTTCCGTATGGCGATCAGCTTGACCTTGGAACGCCGATGATTACGGTAAATGGAAGCGAAGTGTGGAAGTCGCCGCATGAGTTGTACCGTCGGGTGCTGCTTGATCGATCACTCGTTTCACGAATGTACGACATTTCCCGGGAAAAGAATGTCTGGTTCTGGGCCTACGCCGTGGAAGGCAATTATAACGAAGGAAACTGGCAACCGGAATTATTGGAACGGAATCATTGGATGAAGTTTGGTTATTTTACCGAGGATGATGAGGTGAGGGGAGAGATTTTACGGCAGCTGCAAGAGATGGGCGGACTTGAAATCACGAATTCATCCCCGCACAATTTGGAGATCAATCCGAAAGGGATCAGCAAGGCCAGCGGCATTCAGACGGTTTGCGGACTGCTTGGACTGGAGATGTCCGAAGTCGTCGCGATCGGAGACAGCTTAAATGACTTGGCTGCGATTGAAGCCGCGGGTCTGGGGGTTGCGATGGGGAACGCCCAGGAGGCCGTGAAGGAGAAGGCCGATGTCGTGACCACGTCGAATAATGAAGATGGCATTGCCTGGATTATTCGGGATTATATTTTGACAGGGGTGTGAGAAAATGGCGCTGTCCGTGATTGGCTGGATTTTGGTGATTGCCCTGTTTGCCGTGGGGATGGCCGGAGCGGTGTATCCCGTATTGCCTGGGGTGCTCGCCATATATTTTGCCTTTTTTGTGTACGGATGGTTTTTCTCGTTTGAGTCGTTTGGCCCCTTCTTCTGGATTCTACAAACGTTGATCGTGGTCGCGCTGATGGTGGCGGATTATGCGGTCGGGGCTTGGGGCGTCAAAAAATTCGGCGGCAGCAAGCTGTCCGTCTGGCTTAGCACGATCGGCATCATCATCGGTCCGTTTGTTATTCCGGCTTTTGGTCTGGTACTAGGGCCGTTGCTGGGTGCAATGATCGGGGAATTGATTAAGGGCGAGTCGCTCACCAAATCGTTTAAAGTGGGCATTGGTTCCGTCGTTGGCTTGTTTAGCAGCATGGTGGTCAAGGTGATTTTACAGCTGGTGATGATCATCGTGTTTATCATTTGGATCGTTGCATTTTAGTTTTCATTC
>NZ_GG695975.1:92775-111151 GCF_000159955.1 Paenibacillus sp. oral taxon 786 str. D14
GCACTTATATGGATTGCGGGAAAGAAGGAATTGCTTTTGTCCAAGAAGGAATCGTTTATTAAAGGCACGTTAATTTTGGCGGGAGCCGCGCTGATCGCAAGGGTGCTTGGCTTGTTCCAGCGCGTTCCGTTGGAGCACATCCTTGGAGATATCGGGAACGCGTCGTATTCGCAAGCGAATGCGGCGTATTTCATGCTGTTAACTTTAGCAACGGCGGGGATCCCGAGTACGCTGAGCAAAATGGTGTCGGAGCGGCACGCGCTGAACCGGCCGGAGGAGGCGCGGCG
The DNA here is from genome assembly GCF_000159955.1 of Paenibacillus sp. oral taxon 786 str. D14. Lineage (GTDB taxonomy): Bacteria > Bacillota > Bacilli > Paenibacillales > Paenibacillaceae > Fontibacillus > Fontibacillus phoenicis. Next base: position 93,063 of record NZ_GG695975.1, read on the forward strand.
CGTGTACCAGGCGGCGCTGCTCTTTGCCGGTGTGGCGGGCTTGGTCATGTTCGTGCTGCTGTATGCCTTGGCGCCCTATTATGCGGAAGCTTCCGGCGTTCCGGAATCGGTGATGGCCATTCGTGCCCTGGCGCCGGCCTTGCTGCTGTTCCCGCTGATCGCTATGATCCGAGGTTACTTGCAAGGTCGGAATATCATGATCGCCGGGGGGGTTTCACAGGTCATCGAGCAGATCGTGCGGGTGGCGGCCGGCATTATTTTGGCGTTCGTGTTGTTCCACTGGGGCTATTCGGGCGAAAAGATCGCGGCCGGCGCGACGTTTGGCGCGGTGCTCGGCGGAGTTGCCGCACTGATCGTGATGTTGGTGTACAGCATGAAGCTGCAGCGGAAAGACCAGGCCGCGGGGCGAGGAAAGCCGCGGGGCGATTCCGGTCGTCTGCCGTTTAAGCGGATCTATGCGGAGATCTTTAAGCTGTCGATTCCGATCGTGCTAACCGCGCTGGCGGTACCGGCGGTCAACTTCATCGATAACTCGATCCTGAAGCCGTTGCTGACCGGGCAAATCGGCTCCGGACAAGCCACCTACATCCTCGGGATCCTCGGCAACCGGGCGCAGATGATCGCCGGGATTCCGCCGATTCTGGCGATTGCGCTCAGCCAATCGCTGGTGCCGATCATCTCCGCCGCATACGCGCGGAAGGACCAGGAACATCTCCAGCGTCAGGTCACCCTGGCGATGCGAGTCGCAGTGTTGAGCGGGATGCCGATTATCCTTGCGCTGGGCACGGCGGCTTACTCTGTGAACGGGCTGCTGTTCAGCACCCGGGACGGCAGCAGCATCGTGGCGTTGCTGACGTATGCGACGATTTTTCAAATTACGATGATGACCAGTAACTCGATTCTGCTTGGGGTAGGCAAAGCTAATTTGTCGATGGTGCACGTGGCCATCGGGATTCTCGTGAAGCTGGCGGCCAGCTATGTGTTTGCGCAGTTTTGGGGGATATATGGCATCATTATCGCCACCGGACTCTGCTTCTTTGTCATCACGCTGCTGAACGTTCGGGCGATGAAGCAAATCGTGCCGTTCTCGCTCATGGGCAGCCGCTGGGGCGGTTTCCTGGTGACGGTCGTGGTGTTGTCCGGTGTCGGCTACGGCCTGAACCAGGCCGGAATTCAAATGGTGGACCTGATGCCGGCGCGGGTCGCCTTCTTCCTGACCTGCTGTATCGTTGGCGTGGCAGTAGTCGCACTTTACCCAGTGCTGCTCATCCTGCTGCGCGTCGTCCGGAAGGACGAGCTGGCTAGCTACCCAGCCCCCCTCCGCAAAATCCTCTCCCCGCTCATGCGCCTGCAACGCGGCGGCCGAGATCGTCAAGTTCAGTGAGGAAGAAGTACGTCGGGGATGCTTTGATGTAGCTTTTGCACGATTATCCCATTGGCTCAGGAAAGCTAGAAGTGCGAGGGGATGCCACACGCGGTTGCAGAGGGGCGGGCGGTAGGTTGATGGGTAAAGCTCGGCTAACTAAGGTATCCTGCGTGAGCGCTTTTGCATGATTATCCCTTTGGTTAAGGAAAGGTGGAAGGTACGAGGGGATGCCTCATGTGGTTGCAGTGGGGTGAGCGGCAGGGCGTTGGGTAAAATGTATATTCACTTGTGTTGCTTTTGAGTTACCTGATCATACGGGATAATGGTGAAAAAGAGCTGGCAAGGGAGGTCCCTCGGGGGGAGGAGGGTAGACGAAGACGGGAGCGGGGGTGACGTTCAACTCAACCTCAACCCCGGTCAGTCAATGCTCCTCCACCGCATCGTGCACAAATGCGGTGGTGAGGATGCCGTTCCTGTGCGAGCGGCTGATGTCGCACAGGAACGGCGCCTTTGGCGCGCTGATGTCGTCCAGCGCGCGGGTGTCTTTGAGCCAATCCTCTCGGGAGATTGGCTCATAGGCGGTGTCGCCCCAAGCGCTGAGCAGCTTGGGGCTGTAGAGACGCTGGCCCGGCGGCAGCGTCTCCTGGGCGAGAAGCTCTGACCCCTGTACCTTGGCGGTCAGAGCTTCTTCTAAATTGGCCGTGAACAGTTCCGGCCAATAGTCCGCCCGCGAGCCGCTGTGCGGCACGCTCGCGGCGAAGTGCTCCGCGCCGCTGCGCACGGCGCGGTAGCCCATCAGCATCGCGTACAGGCTCTTGCCTAACGCGATGCGGGCCTGCAGGCTGCCGAAGTCGGAGACGGTGCGCCCCGCAAGGCGGCGCATTTTACCCCCGGCAGCCCCGTCCACTCCCGCCGCTTCGCTCAGCGGGAACACCACCTGGTTTAATCCAGCCAGGCTGAACAGGCGGAAGTTCATTTTTTCCGTGACATGCTTCTGGAAGTAAGGATGGCGCACCACGCGTTTCTCAATATAATTCTGCTCGTTGATGATGAGTCCGACGGTCAGCAAGGCGCTGCTGCGGTCGATCCAAAACCGCTCCCAAAACGGCCGCATAAAACGGGAAACGTGAAAATACGGCAGCAAGTGGAACCGGCTGGCTCCGAACTCCCGGCTAATCATGTACAGTCTAAGCTGCGGATAAGCGTCCTGAAAAATCAGGGCGTTGCAACGTTCCAGAAACCGATACGTGAGCCGTTTCTCTTCGGCATCAATCACATCAGCCATTCGGCTGCTGTGCAGGTCTGTCATGTTCCAGCCGGCGTTTCGCGAGACCATATGCGCGAGGAAAGCCCAGTGCAGCTCCGGGCAAGCTTGATAGCAGGCGAGATAAGCCGCCGTCCGGCTGATGTTGTTCGCACCGGCCAAACGGGTTTCCTCAGCGATTGCTTCGGCCAACTGCAAATCCTCGGCGCTGTAATCTTCACCTGCTGACGCCGTCCGAGCGGCCGCAGTGCGCCGCAGCAACTCCTCGATCTCGCTGATGACCGTACGGGCGGCCGCTTCGTTCCAGCCCAAATCAACCGTCTCTTTCCGCAATTCAGAAGAATCGGAAAGCACGGCGGTTTTGTTTTTGAGCATGGTTGAGATTGCGGCGGGCAGGCTGGACATCCATCTTCTCAGGTTGACAGCCTTCCCATTGTCTTGGCGGTGGTCCCCCATGGATTCCGCCTCCCTTCTACCTTAGATCGAGCGTCCGAATATTTGGCGGCCGGCTAGGCATAATACGATCTAGTATGTCCAAAAAGATTGACTTCCACTCCCGCTTCTGGTTGACTAGAAGTATCCTGATGAAAGGAAGGATCATCCATGAAAAAAATTACGTCCCCCGCGGAATTTCAAGTCAGCATTCAATCCAGCAACTTAATCGTAGCGGTCTTTAAAGCCGACTGGTGCTCGGATTGTAAATTCATAGATCCGTTTATGCCTGAAGTTGAGGCGAAATACGAAGGTCGCCTGACTTTGATTGAGGTCGACGTAGACCAAGTTGGCGAGGTCAGCCAGGAGCAAAACATTCTCGGGATCCCCAGCTTTGTTGCCTATACCGACGGCCGCGAGCTGGTTCGGTTCGTCAACAAACTCCGCAAGTCCCGTGAGGAAATCGAGGATTTCCTGAACAAGGCGTTGGATGTGTATCATACGCTCCATGATACGCTGGAAACCCGCGATACGTTATAATCTAAATCAAACAAGCGCCATTATATTCATCACACCGCCGCAAGGACTTCCCCTTGCGGCGGTGTCTATTTTTCAACATTTTCTATGAAAGTGGTTACTTGATCGGTTATAATGAAAAGGATGACCGATTAACTTAAAGGTGTGAACCGTTTTGCATACGAAATTTTTGAAATGGCTCAGTTATGCCTCTTGTTTTGTCATGTTCCTGGCGACGCTTGGGGGCAGTGTGGTGACCAAGACGGAATCCGGACTCGGCTGCGGCACTGATTGGCCGCTTTGCCACGGGAAGTTTGTTCCTGCTCATACGCTCGCTTCTATGATTGAATATTCCCATCGGGCAGTCAGCGGGGCGGCTGGTTTGCTCTCTTTGGCGGCGTTTGTAGCGTTTTGGCTGTACCGGAAGAACCGTAAGGATCTGCAGTTGTATTCTCTGATGGCCTTAATTTTTGTCATGGTACAGGCCGTGATGGGGGCGATGGCGGTGATTTATCCGAAGTCGTCCGCTGTAATGGCGCTGCATTTCGGGTTCTCGTTGATCGCTTTCGCCAGCTCGATCATGCTCGTTCTGGGCATTCGCGAGGAAGAACGCAGACAAGCTGATCGCAGCGTGGGGCGCTGTCCGCAAGACCCTATGCGCCCATCTGGCTCGGCAGCCCGCGTGTCTAAAGCGTTCCGCAATCTGACCTGGTTTGCGACGGGCTATACGTATATCGTTGTTTATCTCGGTGCCTATGTCAGCCATACGGACTCGGCGGGCGGATGCAGCGGCTGGCCGCTATGTAACGGTCAGCTCATTCCCGGATTATCCGGCGGAGAAGGGATCGCCTTTATTCACCGGGTTGCGGCCGCTCTGTTGCTGGTCGTGATCGCAACGGTTGGCCATTTTGCCTTCCGCAAGCATCCGGAACTGCCGGACATCCGCAAGCTGGGCGTTGCTGCAACGGTGCTGGTGATCGTTCAAGTGTTGACCGGGGCGACCATCGCGCTGACGTTAAACAATTACCACGTTTATCTCTTCGCTTCGCTGGCCCATATTATCGTGTTGGCCTCCTTGTTTGGGGTCTTGTGCTATTTAAGCGTCCGAACCTGGCAGTTGAGCCGAACAGCCAAGGAGGCACAGGCTGCGCCGGCTGACAAAGCCGTTTAACTGGCACTTCTTGACGTCCGGCTTCGGCGTGACTTCCGCGATTACGTCGGGATTGTCATGAATCTGTAGAATGACAGGGCCTCCCGAGGAGTGTGAGGTAAGGTATACTTTTGTCTATAGTGTAAAGTGATGCAACGACCGGGTGATGACCCGGTCTTTTAGGAGGATCAGGAGATGAGCTACAAGAACCTGCGTCAATGGATCGATGCACTGCAAAAAGAAAACGACCTGGCGATCATCGATGTGCCGGTTGATCCTTACCTGGAGTTGGCCGAAATTCACCGGCGGGTCATTGACGACGGCGGCCCGGCTTTGCTGTTTACCAATGTCAAAGGTACGCCTTTCCCCGTGGCAACGAATCTGTTCGGAACGCCTCGCCGGGTGGAGATGGCCTTTGGTCCCCGGCCTGAACAGCTTGCTAACCAACTGGTTGACGCGATACATAAACTGCTGCCGCCGACACCTAAAGCGATTTGGAATGAGCGCGGGCTAATCCGCGACGTACTGAAGGTCGGCATGAGAACGGTATCCAAAAAAGACGCCCCCATTCTGGACGTCTGCCGAACGGAAGCGCCGCTGAAGGACCTGCCGAAGGTGACCAGCTGGCAGAAGGACGGTGGCCCGTTTATTACACTGCCGCTTGTATATACGGAAAATCCGCTGCAGCCAAAAGAAAACAATCTGGGGATGTACCGGATCCAATTGTATGATGACCAAACTACCGGCGTGCACTGGCAAATCCAAAAAGGCGGAGGGTTCCACTACCATGAGGCGGAGAAACGCGGCGAGCCGTTGCCGGTATCCGTGTTCCTGGGCGGACCTCCAGCCATGATCGCCTCGGCGATCTCGCCGGTGCCTGAGCATCTGTCCGAGCTGCTGGTCGCTTCCTTCATTCTCGGCGAGAAGCTGCCGATGGCTGAAAACCCGCTGGGCGGCCACCGCATTCCGGCCGAATCGGAATTCGCCATCTTTGGGCTGGTGCCTCCGCATGAACGCCGACTCGAAGGTCCCTTCGGCGACCACTTTGGATATTATTCCTTGCAGCATGAATTCCCGGTGCTGCACGTCGGACATATGTGGCATCGGAAGGATGCTATCTACCCGGCGACGATCGTCGGTAAACCGCGTCAGGAGGATTATTATCTAGGCGATTTCCTGCAAAAGCTGCTGTCGCCAGCCTTCCCGATCGTAATGCCGAATGTGCGCTCGCTATGGACGTATGCGGAGAGCGGGTTCCATGCGCTGAGCTCGGCGGTCGTCCGTGAGAGCTATTCCCGCGAAGCGCTGGTGTCCGCCTTCCGCATTCTGGGTGAAGGCCAGCTCTCGCTGACCAAATTCCTCATGCTGACGGACAAGCTGATTGATCTCGCAGATTTCCGTCTGCTGCTGAAGACGGTGCTGGAACGTTTTGATCCGCGCACGGATCTGTTCATTCTAAACAACACCTCGCATGATACGCTGGATTATACCGGCCATAAGCTGAACCACGGCAGTAAGGCGATTCTGATCGGCGTAGGCGAGCCGATGCGCGAGCTGCCACGGGCGTACGAAGAAGGTGAAATCGCGGAAATCGATGCGATCCAAGTTTTTCATGACGGATGTCTTGTCGTTTCTGGTGCATCCTATGAGGACGAGCCGGAGCTTGCTGAGCGTCTGCTGGGCCGTCTTCGCGAACGCGGGACCGCTTGGCCGCTTGTGGTATTGGTGGATAACGCCGGAGCGGCGGCCCATGATCAAACGGCGTTCCTGTGGACGGTGTTTACGCGGTTTAATCCGGCCAGCGACATTTACGCGGCTTCCGAGGTGCGTCAGCATCATCTGTCCTACAGTTTGCCGCTGGTCATTGATGCTCGCATGAAGCCGGGTTATCCGGATGAGCTGTTCCCGCAAGAGGATATCGTGTCCTTGGTGGATCAGCGTTGGAAATCCTACTTTCTGTGAAAAGGGGAATGCCTATGCTGCGAAGCTTGCTTGGGGAGCCGCCTCGCCAAAACGAGGGGCGGTTGGCCGAAACGATCAGCGCGATGACGCAGACCGTGAGACTGCTGCAGAAGGAAATCAAGGAGCATCAAGACCCTACGCATGATTTCCGCAAGCTGGAGATTTGGGTGCACGGCTTGATCACTTCGTTGGATGAGCTCGAACAATGCTTATATGCCGCCACCTTTTTTCGCAAAAAGGTACATACCGAATTCGTTGAAGACATGGATCCGGTTGAACGGGCGGATTATGCAAGATATGTGTATTTTTACAAGGACGGATTCATTCGCGTGTTCTCGGCGCTGGACAAGCTCGGCACGGTGCTCAATGAACTGTTTGATTTGAACACATCGAAGGTGAAGTCGCGTTTCTCTTATTTTACCGTGCTGCGCCAATTTGCTGCTTTGAAGACTCACACCGAGCTGGGGAACCGGTTGAACGCGATTAAAGAGACGTACCGGGAAGCGCTGGGCGTGTTGCGGCGCCGGAGAAATACGGAGATTCACTACATGAACTCGGAGATGAAGGACGACTTGTGGCAACGGCATCAAGCGTTGTTCGGAAAGGTCGCTCTGGAGGACTTGGATCAGCATATCCGTGAGCTTGAGCAGGGATACCAAATGGTTTGCGAAACCTATTTCACGGTTTTTGACTACATCAATCATAGATGGAAAAAAATTACGGCGATCTAACCCGATCGCCATTCTTATTTTTCCTCTTTACAAAACGAACAAAACTCATTATACTCATCAATAGTTTTACATGACAGGTTAACAACGATGTAATCTCGCAAATGACTCTTTTAATTTCATATTTTATTTCTTATCGAGAGAGGCGGAGGGAAAGGCCCGATGAAGCCCAGCAACCGATTCGCCCGTGAAATGATTTGCAGGATGTAGCGCACTCGTCACGGCGGAATGTCATGGTGCTAATTCCTTCAAAACCGATGTGATTTACTCGGTTTTGGCAGATGAGAAGGCATTGTCTTTACGTAAAGAGAGCCCTTTGAATCTGTTAGGGCTCTTTTTCTTTAAGATATCAGAAAGTATAAACTTCGGAGCATTGGCATCCTGATATCGCAAGACAAACTTCCGCTAAACGCGGTCTGTCTACTTTGAATGTACGTCGATAGACGTTTTTCTTATATTTACGCCATGCTAGGAACAGGAGGTTAGCCGATTGATTGAACTTAAGGGCATTACGAAAATCTATCGCACCAAAAAAACGGCGACCCCCGCACTGTCCGGATTAAATCTGAGCGTTCGCAAAGGGGAAATCTTCGGCGTCATCGGTCATTCCGGTGCCGGCAAGAGCACGTTGATCCGCTGCATCAATTTGCTGGAGCGCCCGACCGAAGGTGAGGTGTGGGTCGGCGGGGTTGAGCTGACGAAGCTCGGTAAGCGTGAGCTGCAGCAGCAGCGCCGCAAGATCGGCATGATTTTTCAACATTTCAACCTGCTGTCATCGGCTACCGTTTATGATAATATCGCATTTCCGCTGACGCTGATCGGAACGCCGAAGGCGGCCATCGCGGAGAAGGTCAATGAGCTGCTGGCTCTCGTCGGCTTGGAGGAGCATCGTCACAAGTATCCGGCGCAGCTCTCCGGTGGTCAGAAGCAGCGCGTCGGCATCGCCCGGGCCTTGGCCAGCGAACCGGATGTGCTGCTGTGCGACGAGGCCACTTCGGCGCTGGATCCACAGACGACGGATTCCATCCTGAAGCTGCTGCTGGACATCAACAAGCGGTTCCAGCTGACGATCCTGCTGATTACGCACGAGATGCATGTCATCCAAAGCATCTGCGACCGTGTGGCGGTTATTCACCAAGGAGGCATCGTGGAAGAGGGGCCGGTGACGGAGGTGTTCCTGAAGCCGAAACATCCGGTGACCCGGGAGTTTATCCACCGGGAGTCAGGGGACGAAGGCTTGAAGCTGGCGACTTCGGTTCCGCATCCTGCGTGGGCGAAGCTGGTGAAAATCACGTTCCTGGGAGCGAAAACCTACGAATCGGTGTTGTCCCAGGTCGTTCGGGAAACCGGCGTCAACTTTGCCATCCTGCAAGGCACGATCTCAGCGATTAAGGATATCCCGTACGGTCAACTGACCGTATCGTTTGAAGGCGAAGATGACCAGGTGGAGCGCACGCTGTCGCTCCTGCGGGAACGCGACCTTGACGTGGAGGTGATCGAATAATGCGTGGATTGGATCTCGGAACCATCGATTGGGCAGAGATGGGTGTGGCCACGCTGGACACCCTAAAGATGATGGGTTTTGCAACCTTGTTTACTTTCTTGATCGGGCTTCCGCTCGGGGTGTTGCTGTACACCTTCTCGCGTTCTCAATCCTTGGTATTAGGATGGGTTTACCGGATAATTTCGCTAATTGTTAACATCCTTCGCTCGGTTCCGTTCATTATCTTGATCGTTGCGTTAATTCCGGTTACGCGGGCGATCATGGGCGTATCCACCGGTGTGGAGGGGACGATTCCGCCGCTGGTGATCGGGGCAGCCCCGTTCTTCGCCCGGTTGGTGGAAACGGCGCTGCGCGAGGTGGATCGCGGAGTGATCGAAGCTTCCCAAGCGATGGGCGCTTCCTCGTTCCAGATCATCCGCAAGGTGCTGCTGCCGGAATCGCTGCCCGGCCTGATCGCGGGCATGACGATTACCGTAGTCACGCTGGTGTCCTATACCGCCATGTCGGGCATGGTCGGCGGCGGTGGTCTCGGCGACCTGGCGATCCGTTACGGGTATTACCGGTACGAGACGGGAATCATGATCGTTTCGGTGATTTTTATGGTCATTCTGGTGCAGGTGCTGCAAATGCTGGGTGACCGCTTGGTGATTTATTTTACGCGGAAATAAGGAAACTTAAATATATAGAAGCATCCTTATTCAAAAAACCTTTAAGGGGGAGAACCTGCAATGAAAAAATGGACTTTATCTTTGTTAACGCTCGTATTGGTACTGGTACTGGCTGCTTGCGGCAGCAATAACGCCGCCAATAACGGGGCAGCAGGTAACACGGCTGGCGAAACGTCGGCAGCTGAAGGGAACGCCGCAGATACGGGGAACCAAACCGCGGCCGAGCCAGTGAAGCTGGTTGTAGGTGCGACCGTGCCTCATGCTGACATCTTGAAATTTATTGCACCGAAGCTGAAGGAAGAAGGCGTTGAGCTGGAAGTTAAAGAATTCACCGATTATGTGCAACCCAACGTACAGCTGTATGAAAAAGAGTTGGATGCGAACTACTTCCAACATCAGCCTTACCTGGACGAACAAAATGCCCAAAACGGCTTTGATCTCGTTCCGGTTGTAGGGGTTCACGTTGAACCGTTTGGCGCTTACTCCAACAAATACAAATCCGCTGACGAGCTTCCGGACGGCGCTACAATCGCGATCCCGAACGACCCAACCAACGGCGGCCGCGCGTTGCTGTTGCTGCAGAAGCAAGGGTTGATCAAACTGAAGGATGACGCTGGAATCACAGCAACGGCTAAAGACATCGTAGAAAATCCGAAAAACCTGAAATTCAAAGAAACGGATGCAGCTATGCTGCCTCGTCTGCTGCCTGAAGTGGATCTGGCGCTGATCAATACGAACTTCGCACTGGAAGCGAAGCTGAATCCGACGAAGGATGCTTTGTTCATCGAGGATAAAGATTCGCCATACACGAACCTTCTGGTAGCTCGCCCGGACAATAAAGATTCCGAAGCGATCCAGAAGCTGGCGAAGGCGCTGACTTCCGACGAAGTCCGCACGTTCATCAACGACACCTATGATGGTGCTTTGGTACCGGTATTCTAAGTAGCAAGAAGCAGAAATGTCCCGTTGCGTGTGCAGCGGGATTTTTTTGTTTTCCTGCCAGTTTGAAGCGTCCATTGCATCTCAACTGTAAAACTGCAGTTCATTTTCGGCAAATCGCCCGATTTATGGCCTGTGAAATGTAAAAGTGCATTCGATTGGAGGCAATTTGGCCCCAAAAGACGCTTCTGACGGGAAATCAACTGTACTTTTGCATTTGAAAGCTTAATGTCAGGGCATTTTGGTGAAAATCAACTGCACTTTTGCATTTAAAGAGCGCTGTTTCGTCGTGGAGCATGGGGGGAGCGCAAAAGAACGGGATAGAACGCCGCGGCGGTTTGTGGGAATCCTTTAAATCTTTTATACTTAAAGGGACAGCACCTGGGAGGAGGAGAAGGAACGTTGCATGGCAAAGTTGCCTTAATAACCGGGAGCGCCAAAGGCCTCGGGAAGAAAACAGCGCTGACGCTGGCAGAACAAGGCTGCCATATCGCGCTGAATTACGTACATAGCAAAGCGGAAGCGCTCTCCCTCCAATCGGACATCGAGCGCCTGGGCGTCCGCTGCATCGCAGTGCAAGCCGACGTTTCGCGCCGGGAGCAAATCGAGGACCTGGCCCGTCAAGTGAACGAGCAGCTCGGCACGATTGACATCCTGGTCAACAACGCCGGACCGTTTATCCGCGAACGCAAGCTGTTTGCCGACTACAGCCAGAGTGAAGTGCTGGCCATGATCGAAGGGAATTTGGTGGGCAGTCTGCTGCTGGATCATCTTGTGCTGCCGGGGATGCGGGAGAAACGATGGGGGCGGATCATCCATTTTGGATTTGGTCATGCCGCTGAATCGCGCGCCTGGCCGCATCGGGCGGTCTATGCCGCGGCCAAAACCGGACTGGTGTCCTTTACGAAGACGCTGGCCGTCGAGGAAGCCCCATACGGCATCACCGTCAATATGGTTTGCCCCGGCGACATTCGCGGGAGTCAGAAAGAGATGTCGATACATGAAGTTCGGGGGCTCCGCGATGGGGAGACGCCGCTGGGGCGTCCCGGAAGCGGGGAGGATATCGCCCGCGTCATTGCGTTTTTGTGCCATTCGGACTCGGATTTCATCACTGGCAATATCATGGACATCTCCGGCGGACTCGACCCGATCCGTCCGTGGATCAAGCCTTCTTAAGCGGGTCTGTCAGACCCAACAAAAAAACCCGGCCTTCCGACATCTTGCCGGAGCCGGGTTTGTTTAAACCCTCCTGCTGAAGAGCAATCATTCATGGATTGCGAATTAAAATACTTGTACGACCTCTTCTACGCCTTCCACTTCTTCAAACAGAGCGCGTTCGATCCCTGCTTTGAGGGTGATCGTGGAGCTTGGGCAGCTGCCGCAGGCACCCATCAATTTCAGTTTCACGATGCCGTCTTCTACGTCGACGAGTTCGACGTCGCCACCGTCACGTTGCAGGAAAGGCCGCAGTTTGTCCAATACTTCCAATACTTCATCATACAATTTATCTTGTACGTTTTCACTCATTGTTTTCAACTCCTTTCTTGCCTTATTATATTACAAAAAGTCAAAAATTTAAATGCTTCTTCATGGGGAGGACGGAAGATGAAACCGATCCTTGAATATTGTACGAATAATGCCAGTTTAGGTACGGACGAAGCGATTTGGAAAGTGAAGGAGCAAGTCGATTGCGATATCTATGAATACGGCTGCCTCACCGCTTGCGGCACGTGTTATTTGTTTCCGTACGTGCTGGTTGACGGCGAGCAGGTGGAGGGGGAAGAGGCCGACCAGTTAGCCGAACGAATCCTGCAAAAAATTAGGGAGACCCATCCGTAACGAAAGGTTCCCCCTGACGAAATTATTCGTAGACCCGAAGCTCGTTGTAGAACGTATCCCGTTCAACCGGAATGCGCCCGGCCCCTTTGACGAGCCAGATCAGCTCTTTTAACGTCAATCCTTCCGGGGTTTGCGCGCCTGCCGCATGGCTGATTTGCTCCTTCAGGATCGTGCCGTGTACGTCCGAGGCCCCAAAGGTTAAGGCCACCTGCGTCAGCTGGACGCCGATATTGATAAAGTAAGCTTTGATGTGCTGAATGTTATCCAGCATCAAGCGGCTGATCGCGATCGTCTTGAGGTCCTCGAAGGCCGAATTGCGGCGCATGATGCTGGCGTTCTTGTTTCGCGGCTGCATGGACAACGGGATAAACACCTGGAACCCGCCGGTTTCGTCCTGCAGATCGCGGATTTGCATCATATGGCGGATGCGATCCTCATAGGATTCGATAGAGCCGTAGAGCATCGTGGTTGGGGTCTTCATTCCCAGCCGGTGCGCCGTCCGATGGACGTCCAGATATTGGTCGACGTTGGCTTTCTCGACCTTCATCTTTTCCCGATATTGGTCGGACAAGATTTCCGCGCCGCCGCCGGTTAAGGATTCGAGGCCGGCTTCCTGCAGTTGCATCAGCACTTCCTTCGTGCTCAGGCCGCTGAGCCGGGTGAAGAATTCGATCTCCGCCGCCGTATACGCCTTGATGGTCACATGCGGGAAATTCTCTTTCAGCGCTTTGAGCGAGTCCACGTAATATTGGAACGGTACGTGGTTGTTGTGCCCGCCTACGATATGGAACTCACGGACGCCCGGAGTGATGTGCTGCTTCACGTAAGCGACCATTTCCTCCCCGGAAAGCGTATAAGCCCCTTCTTCTCCTTGATCCTTGCGGAAGCTGCAAAACGCACAGTGAGATTCGCAGACGTTCGTGAAGTAGAGGCTCATATTTTCGATAAAATATACCTTTTTCCCGTTCTTACGCAGGTTAACTTCATTCGCTAATTGCCCGATCGTCAATATATCATTGCTTTCATATAGATAGACACCGTCTTCGAGGTTGAGACGTTCGCCTTGGCGGACTTTGTCCACAATTTCGGCCATTCTCTTGTCGGTGTTTGGGGTGACTACAGTGAACATGACGTTCCCTCCGTTTCCAATTACATGAAATGCCTCGTATCCTAACAGTATGAATTACCTACCTATTATAAACCTCACATTCCAAGCGGGCAATAAGCCTAGGGCGAAGATTAAAGATTGGCAACTAGAAAAATCACAGTTGTTGAGCGATTGGAGGAGAAGGAGTATAATTTTTCGTAAAGGAGTGAGTGCATAATGATTAATATCAGCGACAGCGCCCTGGCGCGGATTAAAGATATGATAGCCCAAGAAGAAACACCCAATATGTTCCTGCGTGTCGGAGTGAATCCCGGCGGCTGCAGCGGCTTCTCCTACGGGATGGGCCTTGATGATCAGGAGAGCGAACAGGATGTCTATATGGACATCAAGGGGCTGAAGGTCGTCGTAGATAAGGACAGCATCCGTTATCTGAACGGCCTGGAGATCGACTTCAAGGAATCCGGCTTGAGCGGCGGCTTCACCATCCACAACCCGAACGCCATCGCCACCTGCGGATGCGGTCAATCGTTCCGCTTTAAGGACGAGGAAGGCGCGCCGCAACCTTGCGATTGATAAACGCAGTAACCACGCGGGTTCTCCGGTTTCACATTCCGTTGATCTGAACGGAAGCCGATACGGAAACCCACGCGCGAACGAACGTTTGGGATTGCGGATAACAGCGGAAAAATGAGCGTTAACAACCCCGAATAGTGTACGTTAACAACCCTAAAAAACGCATTTCAGGGTTGTGGATCACGGCCTCTATTACGTATAATCTCGCGATTATATCGTATTGGAGGTCGTTTTTTTATGTCGCTCAAGAAACGGGAACGGCGCGTACCTAACGGGGCTCGTACGCTGCACGAATATCCGCGGATTAAACTGGACCAGGCGATTGACTTTGTAATAAGCGCGAAGAAGGCGGAGGGGCTGCGCGAAAGGACGCTCGTAGATTACGCGAAACACTACGGCTATTTCGTCGATTGGCTGCGGGAGGCGCACGCTGACGTTGAATACGTGGACGAGGTTACTACGCAGATGGTTCGCGACCATATTTCGTATTTGAAATACGATCGGACGCGGTATGAGGGGCATAAGTATATCCCCACGAAGGATCAGCGCGTCGGACTATCGGATACCACGATCAATATACGGCTGCGTACGCTCAAGGCGATATTTAACCAGTTGGAGCGTGACGATTTGATCGAAGTTAATCCGCTCGCGAAGGTGAAGCTGTTACGCCAGGACGTGGATCTTACGAACTGTCTAACGGACGACGAAGTTAAGGCGATCCTCGCGCAGCCGAACCGCCGTGATTTCGTAGGGTTTCGTGATTACGTCGGGATCGTGACGCTCTTGGACAGTGGACTGCGGATCTCGGAGTTGCTCAAACTTCGTGCCGGCGACATTGATTTTCAGACGCGGTTTATCGTGCTGCCCGGCGAGATGAACAAAAACCGGAAGCCGCGCATGGTCCCTATATCTGCACACACCGCGAAGCTCCTCCTACAGCTTATTGAAGAAAACCGTCAATTCTTCTCGACGGATCGCCTTTTTATGTCCTCGTTTGGGGAGCCGATCTCTCCGAACCATTTCAATAAACGGCTGAAATATTACGGGGAAAAAGCGGGAGTGGCCGGTAAGAAGATGACCGCGCACGTCTACCGTCACACCTGGGCCCGCGCGATGGTCCTAAACGGTGCTGATCCGTTTACGATTCAGAAAATGGGCGGTTGGGCCGACATGCGCACGATGCGGCGATACGTGCAGATGGATACGGACGACTTGCGCAAGAGTCATGATGAATTTTCGCCAACGAATCGGTTTATTAAGAAGCGGAATTAGGAGGGCGTGCGCTAATGGCAGCGGTGAATAAAGGCGGTATTGTCCGCGTATCCAAACGTGACTCCTCATACGCGATCATTGATCCGTATTTCCTTTCGGATGAGCGCTTGTCGTGGAAGGCGAAGGGGCTACTCGGCTATTTATTGTCTAAGCCGTCCAACTGGCGCGTATATGTATCGGACCTCGTTAAACGTTCGAAGGACGGTAAAGACGCGGTTTATTCGGCGTTGCGCGAGTTAGAAGCCGCCGGGTACATTGAGCGCCGCCAACTACGCGATCCCGAAACGCAGCGGATCTCCGGATATGAGACGGTTGTTTTTGAGCGCCCGGTTGAACCGATCGACGACACGGAGCCAGACGCGGCTTCTCCATACGCGGAAAATCCGGATATGGAAAATCCAATTACGGAGAATCCGCCCCTAGTAATTAATGATTTAAATAATAATGACTTAAAGAATGACTGTATGAATGACGCGCACACGCGCGAAGACGACGAGACGATGGCCGCCTTACACCGCCGCCTATCCGCCATACCGCTCAATGACACGCACGCAGTCGGCGACTTTTACTTCGCGGACATCTACGCGGCCCTTTTGCGCCATTTTCCAGGCAGCCTCGATCCGGAAGTAATCGACCTGGCCGCGGAGCAATACGTCATGATGGCGATAGATATGCGTACTAACCTGCCGCGGATCGACGTAATTAATCCGGTAGGCTTGTTCGTTGACGCGTATAAGACGGCGCTGGCGCAATATAAGGCGCTCCGGTACAAGCGCAGGCGGGCGGCGGCTCCGTAAAATACGATACATATACCGCACTCTTTCCGCTCATTTACCGCGAAATTAGCCGCTCTAGCCGCGTCTGAATACTAGCGGTAGGGCAGGCGTATATAAGCGCTAATTTCGCGTAAAATCGTTCGACGTCGAACGAAATTCCAAACGTTGCGAATTGATCGTAAGTGCGATTCGACGCCGAAACGTCTTGTCGCAGTGCGTTGCGATTTCGTAAAGCGCCTCTAGTCCGCGATGTATCGACGTCGAGACATCCCTATAGCTGGATACCGTTTTTGTCGCGCCTGTAGACGGGATTGTGTGAAGTCGGCGCGGTCGACGTCGGATGGAAGTTATGCTATCTGCAGGAGCTTTGCGAACCCCAAATGCGCAACCGATTTCGCATTTTCGATAGTGCGTAACCATCTGATATATTGGCCGTGCGTCAAGTCGTTCTCTTTGACGTGTTTTAGTCGGCGTCCGATATTTGCGCACGTGCGCAATTTCCCGTCTTCCGAATGTTGACGTTCGATTTCCGATTTGTTGCCACGTGGCAACATCTCAAATTTAGCGACAAATGCGAAGACGTCTTCGTTTTCCAAATCGTTGAACGTGCAACGAAATTCTCCGTCTCAAATGCCACCCTGTTTAATTGACAGGTTGGTTTTTTATCTCGTGTACGAAATTGCACTTAATAGGTTTATTTATCCCCTTTAGGGGAACGGAGAATCAAGAAGCTTGAATAATTGCTTGGTACTGCCCGCATCATGCGCTCGTGTACGAAATTGCACTTAATAGGTTTATTTATCCCCTTTAGGGGACCGCGCAGGAATCTTTAATAGTCCGAAGGGAGCGAAATAAACGATGAAAATCGATTGGAAACGGAAATTATCTTCGCGCAAATTCTGGGCGCTGCTGGCCGCGTTTGCTACGTCTGTAATGGCGATTATCGGCGCGGACGAAAATACGACGCTGCAAGTTACCGGTGTGATTACGGCAGCCGGCGCGTGTGTGGCGTATATGTTGGCGGAGGGGATCGCGGACGCAGGGGGCGGAAATAAAACGGAAGAATAACGTAATAAGAGGGGCGTAAGCTAGCGGAGTAAAATCCGTTTGGCTTGCGCCCCATTTTTGCGTTTTATGACGAAATTAATCGTCCGTCGGATGTGCGCGTTACTCGCGTCCGGCATTTCGGGCATTTGTGGCTGCCGCCGATGAGTTTAAACGACTTTCCGCAATGCGGGCAGATTACGGTTTCGGCACGCATCTGTTTGACCGCTACCACAACGACGGCGATTGGGAGCGCGAGGATAAAGCATGCGATAATAAACATCAACATTAGCGGAAACCTCCGTACATAGCGTTTTCCATATCGTACCATAAGTGGAGGCGTACCGCTATAACTTTACCACGCGCGGAGTCTGTCCGCCAATAGATTCGAGAGTATCGCGCACCATTTCCGCTTTCTCCCGCGCCTGCCTCTCCCGCTCACATCGTTCGCGTTCTTCTTTAAGTGCCGCCTTGACTTCGCGCAGCTCGCGGACTGTCATTTCGTCCGGGGTTTTCGTCTCCCCGGACTTTAGCGTGTGTTCTCGCGTGCGTTCTTCGGGCGGTAGCGTTGCGATTTCGTAGAGGGCGGAAATTCCAATTTGACTCGACGTCGAGTCGTCTCCGCCCAACTCATCGAATACTACGATGAATTTATCCGCTGTTTTTCTATCCATTCCGATAGATTCCGAGCACCAACGCGACCACTGACCGTGCGCTAAATCGTTCTCTTTAACGTATTTGAGACGGCGTCCGATTCGCCGGCGACGCGCTTGTAGGCGTTGATTTCGGCGGTGATTGTGGGAAGGTCGGATGAGGGTACGCACAATATACGTACCCTTGGCGTGGAACACGAACAGTATTCGGGTTTGGGGCGTCGCGAAAACGAAAAAAAAAAGACCGCAAACCTCAACGGTCGGCGGCCGGGATGTACGAAATGCATATTAAAGG
>NZ_GG695975.1:112894-164875 GCF_000159955.1 Paenibacillus sp. oral taxon 786 str. D14
TTCACTGGCAAGTGAAATGGTGTTACTTCTCGATTGTAATTAATTCGGATATGTCATCAATATCTAGCGCGTCGGCGATTTTTTCAAGCGTCCTTAGGTTGATTTGTTCGCGAATATTACGGGACATTTCTGATATGGCAGCCTGCCTAACTCCGCTCAATTCCGCCAATTTTGTTTGGGTCAATCCGCGTTCCTGCATTACCTCGTTTAATCTAATCGTTATTTTTCTCACGTTCAAACCTCCCTATAACAATTATAACCGAATATCCGGATATTCGTAAATTAATAGTTGACATTATACTAAAACCCGTATATACTTTGAATCAGATAATCGTATATACGTATAAGAGTATGGGGAGGTTCCGAAATGTCCAAATCTAAAACTTATTTCGACGCGTTAATTTCTCTCCGCGATGAGGTAAACTCGGCCTTTACGCTTCTAAACCGCAAGCTGTCCGAACTCGACCGCCAGATCAACGCTATCTATCACGAATTAGAGAAGTGCGAACTCGACGCTGATTCTGGTTTCGCAGCCGCTGTCTTGTTACAAGATGTCCTTCGCCGTCGCCGCGTAGTTAAGGACGAGATCGCCCGCATGGACCCGCTATTCAAGTTTTTGAGCGACCACACCGGCGGGCTAATCGACAATTATCAAAAACGCGTTGAAAAGTCGGAAGAAATCCGTAGAAACCTGAACGTTACACTCTCGTTAGAGGAGGTTATTACGCTATGACCAAAGCAATTATTACCCCAACCGCAACCATCGGATATTACCGCAACGCGCGCACGCAACTTATCGAAGTCACTCTCGGAGTGGGCCGCGCGGCCAAACGCATCACCGTACACCCAACGCTATTTATCGCGATATTTCCGGACGTAGACCGGCGCTGGACCGGCGGCACGATCGACGCAAACCCTTCGCAACTCTACGCGCTCGGCCTCGGACCTAAGCCGCGCAAAGAGATGACGGTCAAGCTCGCCGACATGCCGTACCAAGTGCGCTATGTCTACGCGCCGCAGATCGACCGCTATATTGCGCGCCTGCTTGGGACGCGCCAAGAGTTATCGTCTAATCCGCGGCACTTCCGACATGTGACCGGCGTATCGAATCGCGCGGTTCTCGGATCGATTTCGTTAACGGCGGACCAGGCGCGCGCCCTCGGCTTCATTATCGCGCAAGAGGAGGTGGCGGCAGATGAACTATCGGCCTAAGTCTGCGACCGAACACCGCTATATCTGCGTTCTCGACCGCGACGGATGGCGGATCACCGTCAACGTATTTACCCCGCGACCAGTCACGAAAGACGAGTTACGCGGCCTTGCGATTGATCGCGCAATTGACCACTTAGCGATAACTGGTATTGACGCGCAGCCTGACGAGTTCGAGCCGGTCGGATTTCGGGAGGTGACGCCGTATGTCGACTAAAACGACCGCCGATCGCATCGCATATTTCACGCGCAAGGCGAATCATTACGGGGCGCGCCGTTATGACTTCCTTCGAGGGCGTACCGCTAAGAGGCCGCCAGCTGGGCGATTTAACCGCCTGATGGCGTACAAGGCGGCCGTGACTCGGTTGATTCTCGCGGAGAGGGGTGCGCGGCCTTGACGTTTAGTGAGCTTTACGCGTCATTGTCCGATATCAAGCGCTGGCATCGGCGGTGTGTCGTATCCTCCGGGGCCGGTGACGTTTACGACGCTGACGCATCGTTTGATGATGTGGTCCTCCGGCTCGCGGCAAGGGACGATATTACGGACTTTCGGCGGCTGCTATATGTACATCTACGATACAAGCGGATTGAGCTATGGCGCAAAAATGCCCGCTGGCAAAGTCGCGTCTACTATCCGCAAGAGTACGAGGAGTTCGGCGCGACCGCTGACCGTACCGAACCGGATCGGGCCGGGTTTATCCGCGAACTCCTCGATCGGAGTAATGAGCCGGTCGCAGCCCTTATTGCAGACCTGGCGCGTCAAACGGACGGTAAGGAGTCAATCAGCGCGCTTGCCGGACGAGTCGGCCTCCACCAAAAAACCGCGTTTCGGGCCCTCCGGCGACTTCGGCGGTATTACGACGCGGATAAGGACGGGGACTTAGCGGAGTATCTCGCATAAGACGGGCCGCGCCCTCCGATGATGCCGACCGCGCCAACGGTCGATAAGCGGAGGAGACGCGCGTTATATCCCGTACCTGCCGGCCGCCAACCGGTGGGATCGCCATGCGGGAGTTTTATCGTCGAGTAGCGCCAAATGCTCGGCGGAAATCCGGTCGGTAACGATCGCGCCAACGTTTCCGTTATCGGCCGGACAATTAGAGGAGAGGAGCGCGACGGGCGGGCGCTTCTCTATCGCAAAATCCTGCGGCTCGGAGCTGGCAACTCCGGAACGTGAAGCCGCGATTATCGATATAGATTGCGCAAGCGGGCGGCCGGTTAAATCCGGTATAGGGCACCGCTCGTTTGCGTTTTATATAGGAATATACGTTCGTATTTTCGTGCGGTTTCAATTTTCTTTTTTTTTCGGACGTCCCAATCTCCGAAATTTCTGTCCGTATGTATTATGAGTGTCCCAAATCAATAGACTTTTGTCCTTATATATATCAGAGGGATGTCCCAAACTTCTCAGTTTTTGTGCTTATATTAAGTGAGAAGAAAAATGCGTAATTGATGTGCGAGCGGGTGTGCGGATGTTCTATAAAATATTGTGGGCGAAAAGTCTCCGGAAAGTGTACGAAATTAAATCGAGCGTCGTTACTTTAAGTGTGCGAACCTAAAATTTAGCGGCAATAATACGTTGACTGTGCGAAGTCGTATCGGTCGTCGTTTTTATGAATGTAAAAGTGTGCGAAAGCACATCGGGCTCCGTCGGTATAAGTGATGGCCGCGAAAAAAAAGTTGGCCGCGGGATGTGAAAAACAGCGGGTACCGGCAACATTTTAAGTGAAAGGTGACGCCGAAACTGTGCGAAACGGCGTTCATCGGCAACTAAGTAAGTGAAGGCGGAGTTTCCGCTCACTATAAATTATTCAAAAGGAGACGATGAAAATGTTCAAACAATTTATCGCTAAGGTTCTTGCTAAGAAGGGTTATATGGTACTGCACGAAAATACGAAGGCGATTGAAAATGCGAGTATTTTGATCGATTTCAGTACAGAGGATACAGCAGTTATTCTTACGAAAAGAGACGGAACCGAAGTTGCAAAGTTTGATACCGGCGATTATGAACGTAATTGTTCTCTCGCAGAAGAATTGTGCCAGAAGATGGGCGAGCCTTACGCGTGGGTACTTTAAACGAAATTGAAACGAGCGCGGTGGTCCCGCCGGCTGCCGCGTATCTCAATATTAAAGGAGACGCGCAAATGAAATACCACAACATTGAGGAAGCAGTCGCAGAAATTCAGCGACTCCGTAAAGAAATTGCGCGGAAAAATAGCGCATTAAGGCGGATTCAGGCGCTGGCAGGCCCAAATAAAGCGATATATGCCACTGCTGGGATCGCGCTAAAGGATAAACGCCAATAAAAGGAGGAAGAACAATTATGAACACATTACAAATGCCAGGAGAACGTTTTTTCAGAGAAATGGAGGAGGAAGTGAAGAATCTATACTTGAACTGGCTAAAGGGCGGCTATGTTTATTACATCGATTACGCTAAAGAATTAGGACGTACAATTATTTTAAATTGTAAAGATAAGGTGAGTTGGAGGTATTTATACCAAAAATACATCACACTTGATGAATGGGTAGAAAAGGAGAGGATAGAAGACGAAACTGGTAAAGTAACTTGCGTCAGTTCTATTATCGCAAAAATTGTCAACGATCACGCGTATCAAGAGATCGTAAGGATTAACAACATTGATGATGAACTAATCGAGTCGGCCAACTTCGATGTTGAGGAGGCGATTGTATTAGGATGTCATTGGTGCGAAGAGCAATTATTAAAGAGAATAGAGAGAATGGGTTTATGTTCTTTTGTCTATGAAGAAGAGGTGCGGCCATGAGCGAATTAAAACACTTGGCGCAAATTGCGATCCAACAGAAAGAAACCGTACTTGAACGAGGTAAGGGCGGATATTCACCGTCCCTTCACGATTTATTCCGCGTCCAGTTGCCGGAATTAGGCGCGAAATACGAAAAGAGGGCGGCACGCGACGCAATAATTCTCCTTTTATATCTTCACGCGTATGTGAACGGAACCGAGGCGAACGAATACTATATGTGGGCGTTTCCGACTGTTGAGCAGATACAAGAAGAAACCGGTATTCACAAAGACCGGATTAAGCCGCTATGCCGGATTCTCGAAACCGAGGGACTGCTGATTACAAAAATGACTAAGTGGCACGGGAATCAAAAGAAGATGTATCTGCCGCTATTTTACCCGATAAGCGATGTGATTCCCATTAATGGGGTGGCATAATTCCTGTTTTCAGGAACCGGCTAATTCCCGTTATTAGGATAGTAATAAGAACGAACTTAACAACAACGAATAACAAGAATAAATATACCGCTTCGGTTAAATTCGCTTACGCTCATTGAACCTCGCGGACCGGATTGAAGATATATTAATAGATTTCTATGCGCGTAAGAGAGTGTATTCGAAGAATAAAAACGATAGATACGGCCGGTTCCTGTTTGCGGGAATCGCTGACCAGTTAAGGAGGCGTCTTATGATGACAAGAAAAGAGACGTACGAAGCTGTGCAGAAATTTTTGATCAAAAATAAGGATGTTCCAACCGCCTGGCGCGCCGAACTTGTCCGCCAATTTACGGACGAGCTATTCGATAAAGGATGCCCGCGGCAGGCGTTCTGGACGTGGAAGATGACGCATCCGGCGTTAATCCGGAAAGGCGCGCCTCATCAGACGATCGGCGATATTCTCGCGGATTATATTATGAACGTACGCGAGATCCCCGAACGAAAAGCGGAGCATCCGGTACACGGTCCGGAGTTTGAATATCGCGGAGCGCTGCGTCGACAGGCGCTAGAATCGCAGCTATTGACGGAGCGGCCGGACGAGGGCGACCCGGAAGAGCGCGGCATATACGAAGATACGTTTATCACGGACCGGCCCGTCGATTCCGCGCTGTTTGACGAACCGGTGACGATGGCGGCCGACCGCCTAATCGGAATGTTATCGCAGATTAAGCGTAACCCGGCGGCGTTCATCCAGAAATACGCGGACGGAAGCGCATGGAACCGGAGTAACACCGTAAAGCGGCGAACACCGGAAAACGTGCGGGCGGCGATCGAAGCGCTGGACATGCGCCGCGTGCGTACGTGTGTCGTGTGTGGGAACGCCTTTTATTCACACAGTAAGCAGCCAGGACGCGTCAAGTTGTGTGATATTATGGTGCATCCGCAATATAAGAAGAAATATTTTTGCAAAGTAGAGCGCAACCGCGCGCTGTCCCTTATCGGTAAGCGCAAGAAGGCAGCCGCGTAATCAAACCAAATCCCAATACTATATAGACGGGCAAAACCCGTCGGTACTTGTGATTTTTTATTTGGGGTCAAAGCGAAGATTGTATAAGAAAGGAGAGTAAAACAGAATGAACGGGTTTGCGATCAGAGCGATTAGAATCAGTAAAGGGATGACACAGCCGGAATTTGCGAAGACGTTGGGCATTAGTCCTACGTGGTTGTGCGAAATAGAGAAAGAACGTCGGCCGGTGTCTGATAGAGTACGCATCCGCGTCAGTCAACTTTACGGCGACGATAACGCAGTTGAGATGATCCGTCGCGCAAAAATGTCCGAACATCTTACGGTTTAAGTTGAACGCCGTACGGAGCGGGTAACTACGGGAAATATGCAGGTAAAAATTCAAAGGCAAAACTGCTAAGCCGCAAAAAGGATGATCAGTATGGCCGTAGTAATTACAGAGGACGAACACATTACCATTATTCATTACGCGGAGGGTAAGCGCCCAATAAAGATCGAGCCTTTCGTTGTAACATCCGCAGAGGATGCAGATATCTTACAAGACATCATTAGATTTATCCACGTCGAGGCAAACTCTCCTCATCATATCGCTAAGATGGAGGATGCGAATTTTTTTGCACTGGTTGAATTACTGGCGACGAAGATTTGCTACGCGTTCTCCCCTAAAACCGAATACGGCATTAATAAGTCAGAGATTAGGGGCATTGTTTTATTTGTGCTACAAGCCGCAACCGAAGCCGGGGAGTGGTTGGACTCCTATCACTGTACTGACCGCACTTTCGTGCAATTCTTGAGGGGTTACCGCGATGAATAACCGAATTAAGACACTCGCGCGTAATCAGTGCGCTAACTTCTGCGGCACTAACGGTTGCCAACTCGAACCAAACGGACAACCGCGCTGCAACTTCTTCCGCGAGGACGAGCAAGCCCGACCGTATATCGAATCGGGTTCTTTGCGCTGCCTTTATTTTGAGCGCGCCGTATTGCCGACCGATCCCGCGCTATCGGACGCATACTTTTCCGCGGATGCAGGACCGGGCGATAAATGCGCTACGTGCGGATTACCATTCGTGCGTCGATCTAATAGGCAGCGGTATTGTCCGACATGTGCGGAGGCCCGGCGTAGGGAGTCGGATCGGGCGCGGAAGGGACGCAAGACCGCCCTATAATTCCGCATTTAGACGCTTGAAATCCGCGTCAGATGTGGGTTTGTAGACACTAGATTAAGAGATAGGATGAATTACCCTAGCTTAAATCCTAAATGCGGAAATTGCAGAAAAGGGTACCGAATATGCGCTGATTTCACGGAGGGGAGGTTGACGGATGAATGAGAAACAAGACGATGCGAAACGTTACTGTCCTTATTTTCGCGGCGTTGACGGATGTACTTGCGCGTTGTTGGCGGCGATGAGCAAGTCGGATGTGCGCTGTAAGGTTTGGCGCGGTGCCGATTCGACCCGGTGCCGCTACTTGGATACACAAATATGCCGGAGGTGACGCGGAATGACCGTAACAGTCTATCAGTACGTTTTTGTGGACCGCGATAAGACGCGCGTACACACGACGCTTGTTAACGACGCCGGCGCGGTACTAAACCGAAATATCGCGAATTATGAGGCGTATCCGCTCAAGCAAATTGCGGACGAGCACGCTAAGTACATGCTCCGCGTCCTAAAGCGCAGCCTAGCGCCGGATCGCGTTATTTACGACTGTAACGTTCGGGGGCGCGTCGAATATACGGCGACGGAGAGCGGGTTTAGCGGTAAATTAACGTATCATCCGCGTCTGGATAAGGCAGATAGCGTGCGCCTGCAATGGGCGGACGATCCGGAAGACTACGAGCAAGATGAGGACGATGACTTCGAGCAAGAGGAGATGGATGAGTAATTATGTTGTATCAACCAGCAAAAACATGGGACGGACTTAACGGTGAGGAGATGGCAGAGGTTTATTCGCGCATCGGCCCGAGTTTGGGTTATTCACCTAGGAGTGAATTACCTAATAAGTCGAAAGATAAGCGCCTGAGCGGCTATGTCCGACGGTATTATGACGATCGAGGCTTCGGATTTATTGGGCGCGAGGATGGTTCAGACGTTCATTTTCATATCAACGCTGTACAAGGGGCGGACAAATTGCGTACCGGAGACCGGGTAACGTTTGAGATTGGCGAAGATAAGCGCGGCAAGCCAACCGCTAAAAACGTGAGGTTAGCACGATGATTACCGCGCGGGGATTAATCGGCGGGGACACCGGTGTTACGACGCGCCGGATCACGCCGCAACCAATAGAGCGGCCGAAGCAGATTGTAACGGTGCGCCGCCGAATTAATACGAGCCCGGGCGATCTGTTTGCGACGGTGACGTTTGAGGCGTTAGACCAGGCGGGAGCCGTAATCCGCGCGGAGTCAATGCGGACCCGGCAACCGGTCATGTTGAGCGCAATTATACCGCGGGAACAGGACTTTGTTGACGGGTTGGCCGCGGAAGGTTACAAGGTAAAAACTAATTTTAAAGGAGAATGATATATGTCTTATCATAAGGCGAAAGCAAGTTTAGAAAGAGCGCGTGAGATTGAACAATCTTCAAGTAGCGTGATGCTGGCATTTAAGCGAGATCTTGCCGCGGCACTATCCAAAATTGATTTAGACCGCCGGCTCACGGAGGAGGGTAAACAGGAGGCCAAAGCCGAAGTCCGTCAGAAACACGCGATCGAGTTTCTGCAGAAGTCGCACACGATGAAGCAGGAGTACGTTGCAAATATCAGGAAGGCGATCCGCGAGGCCGAAAAGGTGCTTTACGCACCTCCCCGGAAACCGGACGCGACGAAGCTCGGCCGCTTTGAGGACGCCCTTAGATCGCTTAAAACGGAGCTTATGTTCGCCACATCGCAAAGGTCTGCGCTTGAAAAGTTACGCGGATTTATTGATAAACTTGACGATCCGTATCTTGCCAAGCGGGTACGTGATGACTTTGCGGACATCGCGCCGAAATTACTAGCGGCACCAGGCGACGGCACTATCGCAAAGGGTGACATCAAAGTATCTGTGCGCGCCGAGCTCGGTGAGATGTACGATAATCTACTCAAACCGTACCAGACGGAGGATTTCCGCGGGGCCGGCGAAGTCCTTGAAATTGCGCAGATGCTCGCCGAGGATTCGCGCATCCACCGCAGCCCGATCGTTAATGACGCGGCAAAAGAGGCGTTCGGCGAAGAATATGCGCGGTATATCAATGATACCGAATCATTTTTCGCGGAACATCCGGAGCACACGCCGGAGCCGTTTATCGACGAGGAGGGCGAACTCGCTCGCCAAACAGCGGAAGATATCGCTTGGATCTACAAAGACGATGAAAATCCGACGTTGAACGTTGGGGCCGGAGGGGGTGACGCGGAATGAGTGAGGAAGCGCTGGAACTCGCGAATAAACGACTTGTCCGGGCGGAGTTTTTGATTGCGTCGCGGAATGCCGGCGTTCGACCGGAGGCGCTAGACGCTGCGTATAAACTCGCCGATTTGTCCGGCGTTGCTATCGACGACAACGGTAAAGTGTGGGGCGTAGATGATGCGATCGAGGAGCTTCGGAACAAGAGCAATTATTTATTTATACCAGTTGAGAAACCGAAGCCCAAAGCGCTTGGCGGTCCGAGCGGAAATTAAATAAGTATCGAGGGGGCTGGCGCTAAACGCGCTGGCTTCTTTTTAATTTTGAGGGAGGGTGCGATGCAATACCAACCTGACGAAATTACATTCGCGCACATTTTAATTTTAACAGGCGAAGCGGGCCAGATCGCCGCCGGCGTCGAACTATCCAAGCGCAGAATCGCGGAGGACGGGCGGCCATACTACGATCTCTATCATGTGCTATCGCTCTATTACACCGGTTCAATTCGCCAACAGATACCGGTGATTGCCGCGGATATATTGCGCTGCGTTGATCCGGAGACAAAGCGGCTTGTTATGCGCTCTAACGTGCCTCATTTCCGGCAGTGGCGGCATTATGAGCGGTTGATTAACGTGTTTGCTGCGAGTCAGGGTGTTACGGTGAAGATTAACTATGATATACGGGTTCCGCGCAAGTTCCCGGATACGATAAAGCTCGCGGCCGATGCGGGGCGGCGCTGTGCCTCGCTGGATTGTGCGATATAGGAGGAGGAATTGAATAATTGAGCAGTGTAATTGCTATTCAGACTTATGACCGCGTATGGATCGGAGCGGACAGCGCGGTATCGACGCAAATCGGGGGTAACACTTATCGGCTACACGAGGACGGCAAAAAATTATTTCACGTCGGCGACAAGGTGATTTTCTGCTCCGGGATCATGGAACTGGCAGCCGCGATTATGGCGGAATACGAAGCGGCCGCGGACCACTCACTCGCAAAACTGCAGAAGATTGCGCGCCGACAATGCGCGGAATATACCGCCAAACACCCGGAAGTTAAGGAGCGGCGTGGCATGTTCGTCGAGCTAATGATTGCCTATTACGATAAGGGGCGCGGCAAAACGGTAGTCGCCAGCATCTCGCCGTATCACAACGATTTTGAGATCGTCGAGCGTACGCTTAATAGTCCGATGGACTTCGCGGTATGGGCGGGCGGCATCCGGACACAGCAGGCGACCGACGCGGCGATGGCGAAATTTCGGGAGACTTTGGACGTTAACTTTACCTACAAATACGCATTTCGCGCAATCAGTTACGAGGGGATCGGCGGCAACTTGACGGTGTACGAGATTGATGCGGCCGGTGTGCGGGAGAGCCTGCGGCATACGATACGGGAGAGACCAGGTACTAAGCGGCTGACTCGCGATGTGCTACAAAAGGCGGTTGCCGAGCTCGTAATCGCGGAGAGGATCGTCGGGCAACAAATTAACGGCGTCGGCTTATCGATCGGCAGCGGAAACAACATTACGTACATCAATCCGAATGGGATTGCGGCCGGTCATGCGAACTTTAGTAGCGCGCCGTTTCGGGTTGATATGCAGGGGAACGTTGTCGCACGGAAGATTACGCTGACGGGGACGGTTGAGAACTCGTCAATCAATACGTCAACAATCACAGCCGCGGTTATTAACGGTGGCCAAATCAACGGCGCGCAGATTATTGGCGGCAGCATTACGTCTAACACGGACATCGATATTACGCGCGACATTCGGGTAGGTAACAACATTTATCTCGGATTGACCGGTCAAACGAATGACCGGCGTATTGAGTTTGTCGATAGCGGGCCTTATCGGTCGTATGTCGGGTTTACTAACGCGACGAAACAGCTTGAACTCTACGCGGCAAACGATATCCGCATCAATAGCGGCCTTAATGTATCGCTAAATGCGGCTTATGACGTTAACGTTAACGCAAACCGCGTCATAATCCCGTTTAATACTTACCTCGGGTCAGCCTCGTCTAGTAATCGCCTGGTCATGCAGGCGGACCTCGGCGGTAAAGCAAACGTAGAGGATGCCGGTTATAATCTTACGTTCGATACAAGTACACGCAATCTTAAGATGTACAATCGATATGGCGACTTGATGGCGCAGGTCCATATACCGTAATTAATGGAGGGACACGATGCAAGTACGTAACTTACTTGAGTGTACGGTTGATCTATCGCAGCCGCTGCCGGGGTTGACCACCGTTATCTCCGCGGTACTCTCGGCGCATCCAGACGTTGATAAGCGCCTAGCCGTGTTACATGCGCTTAGTGACGAGATTACAACGTCGCTGCTTACATTAGAAGACGGGATAGGAGAGGAAGAGTCATATGACAAACGACGAAATACGCATTGACATTGCGGCATTAACGGAGCGTCTGCGACAAATCCGTATTGAACAAGGGCGGCCGGCCGATCCACCAAAACGGAAGAAATGCGTTGATATTCCGTTATCGCTCGCGTTGGTTGAGCGGTTGCAACCGTTCCGAGCGATTGCAGTAAAGTACGCGTCGATTCTTGCGGCTGGCCAGGTTATGCGGATTGATACGGATAAGCTTGCGGAATATGGTGAAATGGCGCGCCTCTTGCGTCACTCGGTGGGCTTCTTCTGCGGGCTACATGCGCTCGGAGCTGACGGAGTGCTTGCGGCCATGCAGCGAATTAATGCGTTGATTGACGCCGGAAGAATTGACGAGATCAACACAAACAAGGAGATGCGCGGCGTCCACTTTTGTATTGAGTTGATGACAAAAGATGAAGGGCTACGACATGATGCGTTCGATCACCGCGATAAATACGATTTCGACGCACGGAAGGAAGCAGAGCGCTTGTTATCCGATCCGGTCGCGCTACAGGCCGCGATTGATAAAGCGTTTAAAGAAATAGAGGAGGACGATATCTATGAGCAGACAACGCAAAGCGCTTGAGGCGCAACTAACTGAACAGCAACGGAGAGCCGCGCAGCTTTTAGTCGCGAACGAGTGGGGAGAATTGCTCGGCGAGAACGGCAAAAAGAAGACGATGCAAGAACTGGCGGACGAAATCGGGATCGCGCGGAGTACGTTGTTTGAGTGGAAGTCGCAAGAACATTTCGCGGCATACGTGAACTATCTGGCCGAGCGCAACCTTGACGCTATGCGGTCGGAGGTGTACGTTCAACTTATGCGTGCGATCCGCGGTGGAGCGAACGGGATTCCTTCCGTTAAAGCGCTCGATTTATTCATGCGTCGTTACGGATTGCTCACCGATCGAACTGTCGTAGAAGACATGCGAGATACGGTCGAGACGCGACGCAAAACAGACGAGGAGATTCGCGCGGAGATTGACGAATTGAACGCGATGATTGACGGTACAAAGGCGAGTTAAGGCGTAATGAGTCCGAAGTGATTGCGCTTGTGATGGCGTGTAACCATGCGGATTACAGGCGCTTTTACTTCGGATTCTTTCGGACTTAGCGTAAATAACCTGCAGCGGGCGCGTGGCGTGTGCGCCTCTGCAAACTCGGGGGTTCAGCGGTTATATTTCGCCTGTTCACGCTGCATAAACGATGTATAAACGCCTCAATCCGCGATGAATAATTTACCAGCGGAAATTACGATAATCCGCGCCACTACGCGAAATCTACTGGAAATGTATATACAGTGAATAACGCCTGTTTATGCAAGATCGGCGGAAATGGCGTAGTGGTGCGGGTTCGCGGCGCACGGAATGGATTGCGGATTACACATTATCAACCCCGCGCGATTGCATACGAATGTATATCGTAACGTGTACGGATAAGGCCGGCCGCTGACCCCCAAGCCACCCCCTCGCCGGCGGCTCATCAGGCCCCCGCACAATCGACATAGCAAAATTAACTCGGGTGGTAATTAATGTAAATAATTATGCGCGCCAATCCGGAATTTTACTATAGAAGAAACGCGCCTACTATTGCGAAATTTGACCGCACTAGGGTACAATACGGTTAACGAGATTATACGCCATAGGGGCGTGTGATTAACGAGTCAATTCGGTGATTAACAATCCCGGCCTGCGCGGTGAAAACGTTGATCTGACGCGGTTTTAGCCGAGCGCAAGCCATCCGTCAAATTCACCATCCACAACCCGAACGCCATCGCCACCTGCGGATGCGGTCAATCGTTCCGCTTTAAGGACGAGGAAGGCGCGCCGCAACCTTGCGATTGATTGGAAAATAATAAGGGACTCTTCCATCTGGAAGAGTCCTTTTTTCATGGTTGCGTTTCAGCTGGAGGCTCGCGAAGGTCAAGCTGATCAGGGGCAGGCGCATCCGGCTCCTCATACAAATGGGACCGCCGTTCGAACCATTGGAACAGATGGGTGAAAATTACTTTCAGCACAGCGTAGCCCGGCACGGCGAGAATCACGCCCAGGACGCCAAACAGATTGCCGGCGGTGAGGATCACGAAGATGATCGTGATCGGGTGAATGCGCAGCGTCTTGCCCATGATTTGCGGCGAAATGAACTTGCCTTCAACGAGCTGGACAACCGTCCAGACGACGATCAGCTTCAGCAGCATGATCGGCGAGGTGACGATGGCCACAATGATCGCCGGAGTAATCGCGATAGCCGGCCCGAGATACGGGACGACGCTCGTGAACGAAGCGATGATCGCCAGCGTCAGCGAATAATCCAGGCCGATGATCACGAAGCCGACATACATCAGCGCCCCGATGCAGAAGCTGACGATGATTTGCCCGCGGATATAAGAGCTAATTTGGCTGTTCATCTCGGTCATCACATGGTGCGTTTGTTCACGGAAGCGAACGGGCACGTAACGCAGGATGAACTCCGGCAGCTTCTTGCCGTCCTTTAACAGATAAAATAAGATGAACGGCATGGTGATGATCGCCAGGACGACGTTCTTGACGGCTCCAAGGAATCCGCCGATGCCGGACCAGGCGTTGTTCAACAAAGCGGTCCCTCGCTCCGACAGCGTGTTGGACAGGTCGTCCAGATTAAAGCCGGTCGACTCTTGGACCTGATGGAAGAAGTTGCTGCCGATCAAGCTTTCGAACTGCCGCTGCACCTCAGACGTATATCTTGGTAAATTTTCGATCAAACTCAGAATCTGTGCCTGAACCAACGGGATAACGGTCATAATGAGCACCGTGAGGATCCCCGCGATCAACAAATATAACCCGGTAATCGTGTATACCCGGCGAATGCGCTTCGTTTCCAGCCAATCCACCAGCGGGTTGAGCAGATAATAGATCGCTCCGGTGAGCAGAATCGGGAGCAAGACGGTTTTGAACAGCACCGTAATGGGTTTGAACACAAACGGAATATGGGCGAACACCAGAATATTCAAGCCAATCAGCAAGACGACGAGCAAAAACACTACGAAACGGTTATTTAGAAAAAACCTTTTGAATCGGTCCCCCCAAGGTTGCGTACTTCCCATGCCAATAGAACCTCCTGTATCTTTCTACTATCCCAAGTAACGATAATTTCTATGTAGTAATACGCAGAAATGGGTTTTGGTTCCCATCTTTTTTATGGAAAAAAGCCCGGATGCCATCCGCAAGCGATGCTCCGAGCTTTTCCTGTGCGGTCAGGCACTCCCGACTTGCTTTAGAAAAATTGACGATTCACCATCATGACGACCATACAGGCCGCTGCCAGAGAAAAGACGATACAGCCGATGCCGAGACCCTTACGCGTTGTCCTGGCCATTTTGATGCCCGTGAGGAACAATGCGACGGTAATGCCGGCCAGCACCAACGACATGGCGATCATGGCAAACCAATAGAGGACCTCGAACAGAGCTGCCTCAAATGAAGAACCCTCTGTATTCAAAGCTTGTGAACTCTCCTTCCTCTGCTAGTCATAGACTAACGTCTCCCCTTAATATACGCGAAATCCCTCGCTTTGCATAGAAAGAGCCTGCCTGACAGCCTTACCGGAGAAAGGGCTTAAGCCTTGGACAATCATCCAAGAATACGAATCTACAAATGAGTACTATACCGTATAGTGAGAGGAAGGGGATGGTGTCATGGCGGGGAGACAATTGGCCAATAAGTGGCTCAAGACCGAAGCGCTTCTCAGCAACGCGGTCGTGGCCGCCCACATACCGCAAACCCGATTGTACAGTGCCGATTCGTTAAGGAGCATGCTGCATCAGTTCGGCATGGTCGTCATTAAACCCCTCCGCGGCGGCGGAGGTTATGGTGTGATTAAGGTAACTTACGCAGGCGGAGTTTATGCTTATACCTATTTGTCCCGAACACGCGCGTTTTCCAGCTTTGAGGCGATGTTTCGTTCCTTAAACCGAGTGAAGGTCGGACGTAAGTATATGATCCAGCAAGGTATTCATTTGGCCCGCATCGCCGGGCGCCCGATCGACTATCGCGTGAAGGTCGTTAAAGAGAACGAAGTTTGGGTCTATCGCTCCATGGTCGGCCGGTTAGCCCGCCCTGGGCTGTTCGTGACCAACTTGTCCAAGGGAGGGACGATGCTTAGTGCCCGCGCAGGGCTCAGCCGCTCACTGGGCCGCAAAATCGCCGCCAGCAAGCGACGGGAGATGCGTACGTTAACGAATCTTTGTGTACAGATTCTAGAGGCTCGGTTTCCGGGGATCGGGCAGCTTGGTTTTGATTATGGCGTGGATCGGAACGGGAAGATCTGGATTTTTGAGGTCAATACGCGGCCACAATAAGCTCGGATTGTCGGAAAATAAAAAAATTTTTGGTGAAAAATGGGAACGGGTGTCCTGTGAATAACTTTTGTCCACATTATCCCACTAGCTTTTTCAACGGTTTTCGATATTTACTAACACGTTATTCACAGGATTTCCACAAGGGTTTGTGGATAACAAGAACACTTGTTCTACTAAACTTTTCCTGTTATGATGGGGAAAATACTAGAAAGGATGTGTTATCAATGGCGCTGTTAACGGATGAGTTGCTCCTCGAATCCTATCAGAAAGCAACCGAACTGCAGTTGGATCGGGAGTTTATCGCACTGCTGTTAGCAGAAATTCGCAAACGCGAATTAGAGCTTACCGCGCCGTCCGTTTTGCACTAATTGTGGACAACCTGGCTTACTTCAATAAGAAGGATATAGTTATCCCCAACCATCAAGGCGCCTGCCAGGCGTTGACATGATAAATATAAGCTTCATGACAATGCGGACACTGAACGACATGTTCGCAGCCCGAAGGAATACGCGCGGAGATGGCTGAGGTATACTGATCAGCGGATCCGTAGGGGCTGTAAGGCCCGGCGTAATCTTCTTTTTTTCCAGCATTCTCTAGAATGTGTCCGCAATCGGGGCAGGCGGCGTTTAATGAAGCCAAACCGTTGCATAACGGGCATATATATGGCAAAGGGTATCTCTCCTTTACGATATGATCTTCCGTAAAGGTAAGATACCCTTTTGTTTGCTAGAACATGTAAGAACGTGAATAAGCTGCTTAAATTACAGCTTCAAATTACTGCTGTGACCTGGGGACAACTTCGCTTCCGGATCGATATAGACCTTAGCGTTGTTGACCGCTGTCGGTGCTTCGCCGAATCCGACCGCAATCAGGTCCAATTTGCCGGGATATGTCGTAATGTCACCGGCCGCAAAAATGCCTGGAATCGAGCTTTCCATCCGGGAATCGACGACAATAGCGTTGCCTTCAATCTCAAGGCCCCATTCTGCGATCGGTCCGAGCGACGAGACAAATCCGAAGTTGACGATCACGTCGTCCACAACGATCTCTTGAGTCTCCTTCGTCTTAACGTGCGCCAGCGTGACGCGTTCGATGCGATCGTCACCGTGAAGCTCTGCGATTTCCGTTGGGGTAATGACTTGGACGCGGGAAGCCATCAGCTTCTCAACGCTGTGCTCATGCGCCCGGAATTTATCGCGGCGGTGAATCAGCGTCACTTGCTCAGCGATCGGCTCAAGCATCAATGCCCAGTCCACAGCGGAGTCGCCGCCGCCACTAATCAGCACTTTCTTGCCGTGGAAGCGGTTCATGTCGCTAACGAAATAATGCAGGTTCGTTTTCTCGAAACGGGCGGCGTTCTCCAGATCCAGACGACGAGGCTCAAAGGCGCCGACTCCTGCGGTAATGATGATGGCGCGCGCATAGTGAACACCTTTATCGGTGGTCACCACAAAATGGCGCTCTTCTTTCTTCTCAATTTGCAGCACCCGTTCCTCCAGACGCACGTCCGGCTCGAAAAGCTTTAATTGTTCATGCAGGTTGTTGATCAGCTCTTGGCCGGTCACTTTAGGAAAGCCAGCCACGTCGTAAATATATTTCTCAGGGTAAAGGGCAGCAACTTGCCCCCCAAGCTGAGGCATACTTTCAATCAGTTTGACGGAAGCTTTTCTCATTCCGCCGTAAAATGCAGCAAACATGCCCGCCGGTCCACCACCGACAATCAGAAGATCCGTGAATTCGGCGTTATTTTGGGTTGACACGTGTCAAACACCTCCAGATGGTTTCTTTTTCTTTCTGCAACTATAATGTCAATTCTACTTTATTATAATCGTCGTATCCCTAGTTTGGAAAGGCAAGATGAAAACTGTCGAAAATCTGGAATATAATCCGTTGAAAGTCCTATAATTACGGGTAAAATAAGACTTGATCTTTTAGGCAAAAGCCGATATCATTCAAATGTATGCATTCATATTTGTGACGAAAAAAGTACATTTATGATTATACGACAGAAGACTTTTGCTCATCCTACAAATAAGGTTTAAACTAATACTAAAATGTGACAAATGTCTCTGGATTGACCTAATGGGATGACTGAAACGGTTTGAGTTGGTATAGACTGGGTTTTTATGTGTTAATTTTCACATTGCGTTTTTGGCTTTAATCAAATATAGAGTGCGTAATATTGGAAGGAGAACAATTACATGAGTACCATACCCAAAATAGTGATTCTTGGTGCGGGTTATGGCGGCATTCTTACCGCGCAGCGGCTGCAGAAAGAGTTGAATTACAATGAAGCAGACGTTACTCTGGTGAATCGGCACGACTATCACTACTTCACGACGCATCTGCATATGCCGGCTGCCGGGACGGATTCCATTGAACATACCCGAGTGGCAATATCCAAATTAATTGACGAATTTAAAATCGACCTTGTGAAATCGAATGTACAGGAGATTCGTCTGGCCGACAAGAAGGTCGTGCTGCAGGACGGAACCCTTTCTTATGATTATCTGGTGATCGCGCTGGGCGGCGAACCGGAATCCTTTGGCATCCCGGGCCTGACGGAATATGCGATGACGATCCGCAGTATCAATTCCGTTCGCTTAATTCGCCAGCATATCGAATATCAATTCGCGCTTTACAAAATGGACGAAAGCCGGACCGACCGATTGAACTTCGTCGTTGGCGGCGCGGGCTTCAGCGGCATTGAATTCGTTGCCGAGCTGGCTGATCGGATCCCGCAGCTGTGCAAGGAATACGACGTTGATCCGAACTTTGTTAACGTGTACAACGTTGAAGCTGCACCAACGGTTCTGCCAGGCTTCGATCCGGAGCTGGTCGAATACGCGATGGACGTGCTGAAGAAGAAGGGCGTACAGTTCAAGATTGGCGTAGCGATCAAGGAATGCACGCCGGATGGTGTTATCTTGGCCACCGGAGAGGAAATTAAGTCGCAAACCGTCATTTGGACAGGCGGCATCCGTGGCAACCGTCTTATCGAAGCGGCAGGCTTCGAGACAGCGCGCGGTCGCGTGAAGGTCGACGATTATTTGCGGGCACCTGGCCATGATAACGTCTTTATCATCGGGGACAATTCGCTGATGTTTAATCCGGAAGGGCGTCCATACCCACCTACGGCGCAAATTGCCATGCAGCAAGGGGTGACCTGTGCGCAAAACGTGGTGGCGGCCATTCGCGGCAAAGAGCTCAAGAAATTTGTGTTCAGCAATAAAGGAACCGTGGCTTCGCTGGGCAAAGGGGAAGCCATCGCCAGCGCGTTTGGCAAGAAATATAAAGGTTGGGTTGCTGCCCAATTAAAGAAGCTGGTGGATATGCGTTACCTGTTCATTATCGGTGGGATTCCGCTGGTGTTGAAGAAAGGAAGATTCTTCTAAGATGCGTCACTGCAGCGTACAGGTTCGGGGGCTGTTGACGCGGGACGAGCTGGATCGCTATAACGCCTTGATGGAAGTGGGATCTTACCTGGAATCGCAGCAGCGTTACGATTTGGCTTATACGGTGCAGAAGGAAGTGGACCTTCTGATCCAGC
Organism: Paenibacillus sp. oral taxon 786 str. D14; assembly: GCF_000159955.1. GTDB lineage: Bacteria > Bacillota > Bacilli > Paenibacillales > Paenibacillaceae > Fontibacillus > Fontibacillus phoenicis. Next base: position 131,984 of record NZ_GG695975.1, read on the forward strand.
CGGCCATCGAACGGCTGAAGGAGAAGAGCCGCGAACGCGACCGGGCGACCGCGGAGTTCCTGAAGTCGCTGGAGGCAGAGGCCGAAAGGGAAGATTAAACGAACAAAAGGGTGTGCCGCCCGAGGCTGGCACACCCTTCTTTTTTAAGATATCAGAAAGTATAAACTTCGGAGCTTCCGCTTCCTGATATCACAAGAAAAACTACCGCTAACCGCGGTCTGTCTTCCTAGAATATACGTCGATAGACGTTTTTCTTATCTATATGGAATTACACTTTCAACATCTCGTCCAAACGCTCTGCATTCAGCAGATTGCCGACGTAAAAGGCACCAAACTCGCCAAAACGTGCGCTGACCTCGTCAAACCGCATTTCATAGACCAGCTTCTTGAATTGCAAGGCATCGTCGGCGAACAGGGTAACGCCCCATTCCCAATCGTCGAGGCCTACGGAACCAGTGATGATCTGCTTCACTTTACCTGCATAGCTGCGGCCGATCAGGCCATGGCTGCGCATCATTTCGCGGCGCTCTTCCATCGTCAGCATGTACCAGTTGTCGGTGAGATCGCGCTTTTTGTTCATTGGATAGAAGCAGATATGGTTGGTCTTCGGCAGGATCGGCTGCAAACGGGCCATCACTTCCGGATTCGCCTTCGGGTCACCGCCGCCGGATGCGAGATAATTGCTAAGTTCTACGACGCTGACGTAGGAGTATGCTTTGGTTGTATATTCAGCAAAGGTTGTTTTGTTGAAGGCCGTCTCCAGGGCGTTCAGCTCTTCCAGGCTTTCGCGCAGGTGCATGAACACGAGATCGGCTTTCTGTCCGACGATCGAATACACCGCGGTGCTGCCGGTTTTGGATTCCTCCATCAATTCCCATTCTTTCAGGAACGTATGCAGCTCCTCCAGGGCTCCGGCGCGTTCTTCGTCATCCGCCGCTTTCCAGGCGGTCCAATCGATGGTGCGGAAATCGTGAAGCGCATACCAACCTTCTAAGGTTAGGGTAGCTTCGTTCATGTATAATCACTCCTAGATTCAATCTGATCCTCATTTACGAATTGCCAATACGTATCTTATTGTATCGCAAGGAGCCTAGACGGGGCAAATCGATTCACTCCATTTTCATGTAAAGTTCATTGCTTCGTTACATAATATCTAGTAAACTAACTACTAGCTTGATTTAGTGTGATGAATGTTATAGTTACCTCTAAGAAGGGTGGGGGAGCGATCGATGGGCTGGCTCATCGTACTGGTGCTGATGGTTCTCTTCTTCGTGATGATGTTCGGCATCGGTTTCATTTTGAATATGTTAATGAAAACAACCTGGTTTCCGGCATACGTCTTTATCATCGTGATTTTGCCCATTGTGGTCTATACGCTGTGGGACCATGAACAGAGCTTTGGGACCTATCTCGCATCGTTCCGGCTGGTCGATTATTTGACGGCGTTCGCCGGGCTGTGCGGGGCGATCCTAAGCGGATGGACGATCCGAAAACTGCGGTTGGGCGGGTACAAAATGTTTTAAAAAAAGCGCGAGTACCGTCGGGGGATAACCCTGAGGTCTCGCGCTTTTTCTGTGTGTACTTTTTCTCTGTGTACCGTTATTCCTGCTGGCCTCGCTTCCATTTCTGATATTCAAGGAATTCCTTAAATTCCTTCTTGCTGACGCCCGAAGTCATAGCTTCCTGCACCAACTCCGACCATTCCGGATCAAGTAATTCCGGTGCGGGGCGGTCGCCATACAATAGCAGGTTGATCGAGACGTTAAGAGCGTCGGCTATCTTCTCAATGAAGGAAATAGAGGGATTCGATTGAATATTGCGCTCAACGTTGCTGAGATAGGATTTTGCCACATCTGCCTTCTCCGCCAGCTCGGACAAGGAGTACCCTCGGTCCTGCCGAAGTTTCTGAATACGCTCGCCAATATGTTCTGCCATGTAGCCGTCGCCCTTCTATCAGAAATAATTTGATGTCATTATATCAGAATAACCGGGATCGGACAAAGGTGTTAAGTCGGAAATTCAACCAAACAAAGAACACCTTAGTCCCAGATCGGGGTAAGGTGTTCTGCTTAAATTTCTCAAATTATCTAATTTGACCGTCGCCTTGTTTCGCTTCAAACGTCCAAGTCAGGTTCAGCGTGTCGCCTTGGAATTGGTTTTGGTCTTGACCGTTGTCCACGAATTCAAAAGCAACGGCCAACGTGTCGGTAGTGCCGGCTCTTAAGCCGCTGCGCTCGCCGAGGAAGAAGCCTCTTTCAACGGCGTCCGGTGTTTGATTTTGCAGGTCATAGAGCGTAGTTTCCCAAATGACGTCATTCAGCTTGTCGATATTGTTCAGGAATTTTACCTTAATATGTTTACCAAAATCGTCCGTGTTGTCTGGAGCGTCGGCTTTATTCGTCACCGTGTAGCTCGTTTTCAACAGAACTTCTTTAATGTCAAGCGTTCCGTCATTTTTGAGCTTGAACGTACGAGGAATCGTGTCACCTGGTTTCAAGTTGTTAAGATTTACAATCGCTGTTGGATCAGCGTTGATATCCAATGTACCTGCGGCGAACGTCCCAGTCGTTTCGACCGTATCGCTAAAGTAAGCGAACGTTCCTCCGCCGATCAATGTCAAACCGAGTGCTGCAGTTGCTACCCCAAAACCTAATGTCTTTTTGATACCCATTCCTGAATTCCTCCCTGATCTTAAATAAATTTTTTATATATAGCATCCTTATGTATACATAAGGAGAACAACCAAATCATTAGTGCTGAGCTTAGGATGATGCGTCAATGACGTCAGGGTGCTTGGTGTCCGATTGCGATTGATTCGCTTTCCGGTTTTTTTTCTTCCAGACTGGCGATGGCTTTCCACAGCGTAACCACCGCGTACAGGAACAAGAGGATCCCTGGGATGATCAACAGGGTGACATTCCCCGTCTTCGTTCCAGCGAAGCTTAAGAAATAGCCCACGTACGGAACGTTAAATCCGGTATAGACGCCGGTCACATTCGCGGGGTGCACCAATTCCGAATCGGCGGCATCGTTATTATCGCCTTTCGTCCGGTACAGCACCTGGCCGTTTTGTTCGTCCTGTGTCACCTCGATGATGCGGTGGGTAATCAGCTTGTTATCGCCTGACCGGAAGGTGATGACGTCGCCGACGTTGAAACGGGTCATATCGCCGCCCGGCTTAATGGCCGCAACGGAACCGGTAGGGATGGAAGGCTCCATCGAGCCGGACAAGACCGTTTTCAACTGATAGCCGTAGAAGTTCGGTTCGCTGCCGGAAATCTTTGAGAGGACCACCGAGCCTGCCACGGTAAAAAAGGCAACCGCCATCAGGAACGTCAGCGCGTTTCCTAACCATTTACGAATACGCATGTTATTCACCTACTTCTGAAGGAATCGCGTCCTCATTCTCGTCATCGTCATCCTCTTCATCCCCGTCGTCGTTCAAATCGATGGGCAGTTCATCCTCCGGTTTCGTCAGGATAAGACTGTCCAATGGATTTGGCTGCTCGGGGGGCAGCAGAGGTTCTAGCCCCGGTGTGCCGCTGCTAGCCGGCGCATCCGGCGGAAGGGTTGCAGATTCATCCTCTGCAACACCATCTTCTTCTGCAGGAGGTTGGACTGCTCCATCACCGGAATCGCCCACCGTCGGAGGGGGTTCTTCCTCCAACTGCTTTAATCGTTCCAGCTCCGCCAGCCGCTGTGCTTCCGCTTCTGCCAACAGTTGAGCCCGCTGCGCTTCGAGACTGGAAATCTCGGCAGTTAAGCCTGCGATTGCCGATTCCAGAGAAGCATGTACGCTCTCAAAGTACGTGCGCTCTTCGCCGGCGACCGGATTGCTGAAGGCACTTAAATCATCGGCCGACCGGGACGAAAACGGGCTGGCAAAAGCGATAGCAACAAAGCCGTTGGTCGAGAGGCTAAACTCAGATTGATGGACGGAGCGCAGGTAGCTTAAGATCTCCTGTAACGTCCCGCGAAGCGGGCCGGATAGCAAACCGCTGCCCTTCAGGAGATCCGCAATCCGGTCAAGCACCGTAGTTTGCGTGAGCTCGGCACAATTCGGCTCCAGGCCGTTTAATGAAGTCAGTAGCCCTTGAATCACGGCGGTCGCTGCCGTGATTTCCTGCACCAGCTCTTGCCAAGTGGACTGATTCAGCGCCAGTTGCTGCTGCAGCTGCTGGATTGTGGCGTTCAGCTCGCTAATCCGTGCCGATAAGCCTTCGGCTGCGTCCAGCTGCAGGCTTGCGGAGAAATCTGCGGAACCTTCCGAGCTGACCGGTCCGTCGCCGCTGGAGTACACCGCATCGGTTGAAGACGGGGGCAGCGGAAGACTGGTGGCCGGATCACTCGCATTCGGAAGAGCCGGAGACGAGATCGGAGTTGTTGTATCTATCGAAGCGCGGATTAGGCTTGCTCCGATAAGTCTTCCTTTTAAGGAAGCAGCCCGATCCAGATGCTCGGCCAAAAGCGCAAGCTGGCTTTCGATCTGGCTCGGAAATACTCGGCACGCATTGATTTCCGTGTTATCTTCGCGTGTGCTGGTGAATTCGCCGAAGGTTGTGCCAACCTGCTGAGAAGTCCACAAGAGCAGAGTTGAGAGAATTAATCCGGACTGCAGCGATTTGACCATGTTTTGCTTCTTCCGTTTTTTGCGTAGTTTACGTATTACTTCAGCTCGGGATCTTCGCAGAATAGTCGCTCCTTTCTAGGTATGGTCCGTTCTGTTCGTTAATATGTTCGTTATTAAGAACAAACACCGTGATTTGAATATACCTGAAATGGTTAACGTTAGGAAAGGCGTAAATCCAGTGATTTGTTCTTAATAAAGAACATTTATCTATTGTTTTCTTTAAAAATCTGACTAATTCACGGGATTTCACGATTTATTGTTCTCTATAAGAAACAATTCCTAGTACTTGACAAGCGGTGGTTCAATATGACAAGAACATTAGGGATTAAACAAAAAAAGCTAACCTTTTCGATGAAAACGGTATGCCGAACTTACGTGGAATGACATACTTTTCAAATTTGAGACGTTATAATAAGTACCAAGATGCATACTGACTAAGGAGATCCATTGGCATCAGAAGCACCAGATAAGGGTAAACCTGTTGAAAAGCAGGGGCACAAAGTCTCAGATCTAAGGTAGGAATACTAAGATGGCTGGACTGCCTGGGGACAAAACCAAAAAAATGATCTTAGGAGGAGATTGTTGTTGAAGAAGTCCGCCCAGGTTATTTCTTATGATCGGTTCCCCGGAAACGTTGACCCGGAATGGGTGATTTTGCTCGCCATGGCAAAGGAGGAGGGGGTCTCCATTGATGAGGTTCGGCGTTTTTTAGCCGGAGATCGCCCTTATTTAAAAGAGTGGTATTTACATAACAAATAGATGATAAAGAAGAGGGAGTAAAGGGCCGCCCCATCAGGGGGACGGTTCTTTTTTGTGCTTATTCCGGCGTAAAACATTGTCCCGGCGAGGCTCAGGAAGAAAAAGGGAGATTTTTGTAAGCTGGGGGCGATTCAGGACGGCGTCTTTTATGCTAAAATAGAGGAAGTCTATTTGTACGTGATAGGGAAGGAGCGATGAAGCCGTGCGCATGAACAACATGCTGCATTTTACCGAAAATCACCGTTATTGCGTATACCGTGACTTCGGACTCAGTCCCGTCGATGGCAAAATGCTAGGTTTGATCTATCAACCGATGGTCGGGGCGTTCGCGATTTCGCTGTACCGGCTGCTGGTAGAGCATGTTCCCCAGGAGCAGGTTGGATATTCGGACGTCGAGCAGCAGCGGAAGCTGTTCCTGACTCTTGGCCTCGATCCAAGCGAGAAAGGGCGGAAGTTTCTCATCGAGCAGACTTCCCGGTTGGAGGCGGTGGGGCTGCTTCAGACGAACCGGCTCTATGTTCCGGACAGCGACGATTATATCTACGAATATGAGCTTCAGGCACCGCTGGCGCCGGCGGAATTTTTCCGGACTCAGCACCTGACTTTGCTGCTACGAGACAAGATCGGGAAATTCGCGGTCCTGTCTCTGCGGGAGCAGTTGTTCCGCGGAGAACCGGAGGCGTGGTCAGGGGTTGGCCTGAATAAGGAAAATATTACGGTTCCGTTCTATGAGATCTTTGAGCTGAACACCCATTCCATTGATTACGAGCTGGAGCAGGCGATTGCCGAGACGTCGATCGCCAGGCAGCCGGGGCTCAAGCTGGCTTTGGAAGAGGATGCGATCAACTATGCGGACATCATCCTGCGTTTTCCGCGTGAGTCCCAGAATCGCTCCTTCGTTGAGGCGCTTCGCTTTGACCCGGAAGGGATGGGCGTGGTGAATTATGTTGCCCGCAAGTACGATTTAAGCGTCCAGGATATTTGCCGGCTGCTGGATGAAGACGGCGTCTTTGATCCGGGCGGCGGGATTCTGCTGGATGCACTCCAGCACAAGGCCAACCTGCAGTTCCGCCAAGGCAAGCGCCGTCAGGAGGAACGCGAGGTAGCTTACGGCAAAATCGTCGCGTTGCGCGGCGAGGATCCGAAAGCGGCGGCCGCTTCCGCTCAAGCGGGGAACGTGGCCGAGGAGGTTGCGGTACAGATGGAGTATTACGTTGACGTACCGCCGCAATTCCAAAGCAAATGCGATATTCACCAATATAATATGATGCTTCGCAATGAGCCGTATACCCGGTTACTGAAGACGTTCTTTCCGGGATCGATTCCGGACAACCTGCTGGACATTTTTGAGAAAATCGATTTGAACTACAAGCTGCCCGGCGAAGTAATCAACGTACTGATCCATTATTTGATGTCTTTGCTCACTTCTGGCGGGGAGCAGCGGATCAATCGCAATTTCATCGATGCGATCGCAGCCAACATGCTGCTTAAGCAGATCAACACGTATGAGCAGGCCGTACAATATATCCGCGACCAATCGAAGGTGAAGGAGAAGGTCAAGGAGAAGGCGGGCGGCGCCGCCTCCGGTGGAGGACGGGCGCGAACCTACGGCAGCCGGGGAGCGAAGCCGAAGCCGGAAATCCCGATTGTGGAACGGACTGGCCAGGAGACCGCCGTATCGGAAGAAGAATTTGCTGAGCTGATTAAGATGGCGGAACGCATGCAATCCGGAAAGCATAAAAAAGAAGTCTGAATCCGTTTAGGCTTGGGGAAGGAAGGTGACACAACCAATGGAATCACTTGGGGAACTGCTTACGCAGATGAAAAGCACGCAATTCAAACAACGCTCCGAGGAGCTGACCGCACGTCTGATGAATGACCCGCTGGTAAGGGAACTCCGGGACCAACATCCGGAGCTGGAACAGGAGCAGCTGACGCGCGGGATGGCCAAGCTGTATCAATACATCAACGACAGCAAGCACTGCGCCAACTGCCCGGGCTTGGAGCAATGTCCCAACGATTTCCCCGGCCATTTCACGAAGCTGACGGTCGAGCAGGTGGGCGGGAGCCCGCAGCTTGTAGATCGTCAGGTGCCATGCCCCAAGCAACTGCAATATGAGCGCGAATTGTCCGTCAAGAAACGGATTCATAGCTTTTATGTGGATGAGCGGGCGCTGGAAGCCGGTTATGACGAAGTGGAAATCATGACGAAGGATGCCATGCGTGCGCCGGCGGTAGGGCAAGTGTTCCGCTATATTAATGAAACGAAGGAATCCGGCCTGCAAACGAAAGGGCTGTATCTGGAAGGTCCGTTTGGCACCGGCAAAACGTTCTTGATGTGCTATTTGCTGCACGAACTGGCCAAGGAAGGTTACTCCGGCGCCATCGTTTATATGCCGGAATTCGTGGAAGAGCTGAAGAGCATGCTGCAGGACAGCGACAAGCTGCGCGAAACGGTGGAAATGATGAAGCAGGTGGATCTGCTGATCTTTGACGATATCGGTGCAGAGAACCTGAATCCGTGGGTGCGCGACCATGTCATGGGCGCGATTTTGAATTATCGGATGAACCGGAAGCCCACGTTCTACACGTCAAACTATTCCTTGAGTGCGTTGGAGAAGCATTTGAGCTTTACGAGCAAGGACGGGGAAGAGCGGCATAAGGGCCAACGGTTAATGGATCGGATTGCCCCGTTCGTGAACGTTGTTCAGGTGAATGGGACGAATAAGCGCGGCCAAGCCTAATAACGGAATACTGCGGACAAAGATAAAGAGCCGAGCACATCCCTTATCGGGGGATCGCCTGGCTCTTTCGTTAATTCGAGGTCTGGTTACCGCCTAGCTGGCGATAAATTTAATGATGACCATGCCGAAGAAAATCACGATCATAAACGTCAACATGCCAAAAAAGCCGTTCATCAAATCAAACAGATCGTTGCGGGGTTCTTCGTTGATATGCTGCCGCGGATCGTTCGCATGCGTGTTAGCATCCATGGCGACGGGCCTCCTCAGGAAATTATCGTCTCGTCAATGAAATATGTCATAGACAATCCGTTTTCAGGTTATTCTTAGTATAACCAAACTTTTTTCGTTTTGTAAAGAAGGCGTTACCATACACTTTCTTTTTTTCAGTGTAGTGTGGTATAATGAGTTCGGCAACAGCTTTTTGGGCTGACTGCTCCAATTTTTTTGTCTAACTATCCAGTTGTTCGCGCTTGTGTCACTAAAGTGCCAGGCCGGGCAACCCAAATAAGGAGGAAATTATCATGGCTATCGTGAACGTATCCGATCAGTCCTTCAATGCTGAAATCGAAGGACAAGGTCCGGTTCTTGTTGATTTTTGGGCTCCATGGTGCGGCCCTTGCAAAATGATCGCTCCGATTCTGGAGGAGCTGGATGCAGAAGTAGGTGACTCCGTGAAGATCGCCAAGCTGAACGTGGATGATAACCCGGAAACAGCTTCCCGTTTCGGCGTGATGAGCATTCCTACACTGATCCTGTTCAAAGACGGTCAACCGGTCGATAAAATCGTCGGATTGAACTCGAAGGATACGCTGAAGAACCTGATCGCTAAACATCAATAATCCAGACGATCAGGCGCGTCGCTTGACGCCTTGGATGACGCCTCCGGTTTGGGCCGGAGGCGTTTTCTGCGTTAACTTGGCGTGGAGAAAGGAGGAGGAAGCTTGGACACATCGGCCAATGAAACGTTAAGTTACGAGAAAGCGATGGAGCGAATCCAACATAAACTGGCGCTGCTGCCCGATTCCCCGGGTTGTTACTTAATGAAGAACAAAGACGGTAAGATCATTTACGTCGGCAAAGCCAAGGTGCTGAAGAACCGGGTCCGTTCCTATTTTACAGGCAGCCATAACGGGAAAACCCAGCTGCTCGTATCCGAGATCCGCGACTTCGAATACATCGTGACCGCGAGCAATATGGAAGCACTGATCCTGGAATGTAACCTGATTAAAGAACATCATCCGCGTTACAATATCCTCCTGAAGGATGACAAGACTTTCCCCTATATCAAAATTACGAATGAACCGCATCCCCGGCTGGAAGTGACCCGGCGGGTGCTTAAAGATAAAGCAAAATATTTTGGTCCGTATCCGAACGCCTACGCGGCTCAGCAAACGAAGAAGCTGCTCGACCGCATGTATCCGCTGCGCAAATGCAATGTGATGCCGAAGGAAGTGTGCTTGTATTATCACATCGGCCAGTGCTTGGCGCCTTGCGTGCATGAGGTGGAGAAGGAAACGTACGAGAAGATGACTCAAGAAATTGTTTCGTTCCTTAGCGGCGGGCATGAGGAGATCAAGAAAGAGCTGGAGCGCAAAATGCACGAGGCGGCCGAAGCCTTGCAATTCGAGCGGGCCAAGGAACTGCGCGACCAAATCATCAACATCGATGCGCTGATGGAGAAGCAGAAGATTACGGTGACCGATGCGAAGGACCGCGACGTGTTTGGGTATGCCGTAGACAAGGGCTGGATGTGCGTACAGATTCTGTACATGCGTCAGGGAAAAATGATCGAACGGCATGCGTCGGTCTTTCCGTTTTACGGCGACGCCTACGGCGATTTTATGTCCTACGTGACGCAGTATTACAGCGATAACCCGGCTTTGCCGCAGGAGATTCTGCTGCCGGAGAAGCCGGAGGATCAAGAGGAGGCCGGCGCGCTCGATGCTCCAACCGCCTTGCAGGAATGGCTGGGGGTGAAGACGCTGGTGCCGCAACGCGGCTTAAAGCGGCAAATGACCAAAATGGCCGAGGAGAACGCGCGCGTGACGCTGGACGAGAAGTTCCGCCTGATCGAACGGGATGAGGAACGCACCTCGAAGGCGGCCGAGAACCTCGGCAAAGCGATTGGCCTGGAGTCGGTGTCGCGGATCGAAGCGTTTGATAACTCCAACATCCAAGGGTCGAACCCGGTCTCAGCCATGGTGGTGTTCATTGACGGCAAGCCGGCCAAGAAGGAATACCGCAAATATAAAGTAAAAACCGTGAAGGGCCCGGACGATTACGAGACGATGCGCGAGGTCATCCGCCGTCGCTATGAGCGGGTGCTGAAGGAGAATTTACCGCGGCCTGACCTAATCGTGGTCGACGGAGGCAAGGGGCAGATCTCTGCGGCTACCGATGTGCTGGAGAACGAGCTGGGCCTACACATCCCGGTATGCGGCCTCGTGAAGGACGCCAAGCATAAAACCGCACAGCTGATGGCGTTTGATCCGCCGGAGCCGGTTTATCTGCCGCGCGACAGCCAGGAGTTCTACCTGCTGCAGCGGATTCAGGACGAGGTGCACCGCTTCGCCATTTCGTTCCATCGCGAACAGCGGGCCAAGTCGATGGTCGCCTCACGGCTGGACTCGATCCCCGGCATCGGGGAGAAACGCCGGAAGGCGCTGCTTAAGCACTTTGGATCGCTGAAAAAAATTAAAGAGGCCTCCGTCGAAGACTTTCGGCCTCTTTCTATCGGGGATAAATTAGCCCGTCAAATCCTTAATGCCCTTCGGGACGAAGATCCGCCAGAGGAGTCATAACATACGGCTCCTCTTTTTGTTGCGGCGTCGGGGTCTTCCGCTCCTTGCTTGGCGGGTTAAACAAGTAAATCACATACGCAACGATCGCCGGCAAGGCGATGTAGAACAACCCGGCGACGATGTTCAGCGCTCCGCCCATAAACATCAGGCTCAGCGACATCAGGATGCTGTCGAAGATGACGTGCGAGAAGACAACGGTCGCGAAGCCGTAGCGCAGGAACACGAAGCTGAACAGCAGTCCGATAAAGGTTAATTCGATCGGGCGCGAAATGACCGGATAAATCGGATACAACGTGTGGCCAAACGCCCAGATTAAGGTCGACAGCAGGCAGGCGACAAAGGTGCTGCGGAACATTTTCTTCAGCATTGGGATCCCGAACAAGCGATACACCGCTTCTTCTCCGATCCCTGCCACCCAAGCCAGCAGCGGAAACAATAGCGGGTACACCATGTTGTAAGGCGATTGCGTCGCATCGGTCGTGGACCAGGTATGAATCGTTTGCTCTAAAATGAAGAAAACAACGGATTGAACGCCTAACAGGATCAATGCCCAGGCATACCCGTCAGCCACGGAGGTCAGGATGGAACGGCCGTACCCTTCTTCCCGTGATCGCGCCCACAAGTTGATGCCGTTCTTCCGCCACAGTCCATCGCCGCCCACCAGCGAGAAGTACACGGAAGCGGCGAGGAACAACGTCACCAGACCTTGGAAGAAGAGGCCAAAGATGAGCACGCCGGATTCAAGACCGTCTTTTTGGAACACGGGGATCATGTTGATCGTTCCAATCGTGGATAGCACGAAGTAAGCCGAAGCCAGGAAAATACCCCGCTTAAACGAGGTATGGGCCCGCGTCAGCGCGCTGTAGACGATCGCCAGAATCGCCAGCACGAACGTCAACAGGGCGTATCCGGCATAGGTGAGCCAGCTGGCGATTTTCGTCTGTCCGGCGACGTAGTCCTGATGAGCCTGCGGTACGGTAAAATAGCTCTCCAACGAGGAAACCTTGCCGTATTCGAAGCTGAGCTTGATTTCCGCTTGCGATTCGCCTAACGTGTAGCCATTGATATGGTAGAGGAGGCCCACATCCCCTTCACCGGAGGCCAGCTCCAGATCGCTTGGTTTAAATCCAAAGGCGTTCAGGTAAGGCTGTGCCAGCTCTTCTTTCTCCGCTAACGTTAAATCCCCCTCCCATGCCTTCATGGAATCGGTGGTTTCCGATCCTACATTAAGCATCATCTGCTTGGTGGCGTTGCTGGAGGAACTGATCTCCTCGAAGCCGACGACTTGACCGGTGGTCATATGGACATCCACGGTCACGGCGCTTAACGATTCGGTGGGGTCCGTGTAACGGACGCGAAATACGTCATATGGAAATTGCTTGTCATACGTTTTTAAGTATGGGGCGAGCAGATCGGCTTTGGTTAAGTAACCAAACAGATCGGAACGCGTTTCGTATGTAATCAATGCTTTATCCTTCGTGGGATTCGGCAGGTCGATCCCAAGTACGGATTGGACAAATTCACTTGCATGGGCAGCTGCTTCCGGTTTGCTGATCACCTCATTTGCTTGCTGCAGCTGCAAGGACTCCGAATCGGTGGTCGGAAACAGTTGAACGGCGACGAACACAATGAATCCTAGGGCGGCCAGCAGCCACAGATTTTTGGTCTTCATCCTGCGGCGGCCATTTGACGTCAAAGGGGAACTCACTCGCAAAACTCCTTTGTTATTAAGTTGAATGAAATCGGGAACACGTACTCTTCTTATATTATGAGGTATGTTTTTCCCTCAAGTACGTCAAAGTAAAGATAACACAGCTATCCCCCCTGCGCCAGACGGAGGGCAAAATTGACGAGAAACGGCAAAAACTTCGGCAAGTCTACGCATCATTTAGATTGGGGGCGAACTTAATCTGCACAATCCCTGATTTCGTCCTTTTCTGGTCTTTTTCTTGAAAATAGAGCTTTGTGGCGGGACGGAATAAGGGATATAATCCATTTGACGAAAAATGATTGAAAACAATTGAAAAGATTGGCCGAATTTCGCAATGAAAACGGGGGAACCGTATATTTTGGGGTGAATTTCACGGAGCTTCAACTCCCAGCAAGGGGATATGTTCCGCGAATAGGGCAACTGGGCATGTCCGAATCCGTCAGCTAACCTCGTAGGCCTGTGCATCAGGAACCAAACACCGAAAGGCATTGGATTTCCAGTGCTTTTTTTCTTTTGTGTTTTTTTCAGAACGATGATGAGGTGAACGCGTTGCATACCAAGAAAATTAACCTTTCTCCGCCGCAGATATTGGTGACTGGGTTTGCGATCATTATTTTGCTGGGTGCGCTACTGCTCATGCTGCCGATTTCCAGTACGACCGGGGAAACACTCCCGTTCGTCGACGCACTGTTCACGGCTACTTCAGCAACCTGTGTTACGGGGTTGGTCGTGGTTGATACCGGGACCTATTTTTCAACCTTTGGACAAGTCGTGATCGTCCTGCTGATCCAGATTGGGGGGCTTGGGTTTATGACCATGGCCACTTTGTTCTCCCTTGTCCTGAAACGAAAAATATCGCTAAAAGACCGTCTCATCCTCCAAGAAGCGATGAACCAAAACTCTGTGGAAGGAATCGTACGGTTAATCCGCAAAGTTCTGTTGTATTCGCTCGTTATTGAATCCAGTGCGGCGCTGATGTTTGCGATTCGATGGTCATTCGATATGCCGATTGGTAGGGCGCTGTATTTCGGAGTTTGGCACGCGGTCTCGATGTTCAATAATGCAGGGTTTGACCTGTTTGGTGAATATCAAAGCTTCACGAAGTACGTTGCTGATCCGATCGTGAACTTCGTTGCGATGTTTCTGATCGTCTCGGGCGGGATCGGATTTATCGTACTGTCCGACGTATTCGAGTTTCGGAAGCGGCGGAAGCTGTCGTTGCATTCGAAGGTGGTATTGTCGATGACGTCGGTGCTGATCGTGATCGGGGCGTTAGTCATTTTCATCTTTGAGTTCACGAACTCGCGTACGCTTGCTCAGCTCAGTTGGAGCGGCAAGATCTGGGGTTCGTTTTTCCAATCGGTGACGCCGCGTACGGCGGGAGCCAACACGCTGGATATTGGGTCATTACGGCAGGCAACGCAATTCTTCATGATCATCCTGATGTTTATCGGGGCCTCCCCAGGCTCTACGGGGGGCGGAATTAAGACGACCACATTTACGATTCTGGTCGGCTCGGTTGGTTCGATGATTCGCGGAAGGACTGACCTAGTCCTGTTCAGGTACCGGATGGCCGGGGAACGGGTCTTTAAGGCGCTTACGATCACGATGCTTGCCTTATTCCTGGTCTTAGCAGTGGCAATGGTATTGTCTACCACGGAGGACGCGAGCTTTTTATCGATTTTGTTTGAAACCACTTCGGCTTTCGGCACGGTCGGACTTACGATGGGGTTGACGGGGAAACTAACGGTTATCGGTAAAATTATCATCAGCTTCACCATGTTCGCCGGTCGGCTCGGGCCGCTGACGCTTGCTTATGCGCTCGGTCCGAAGAAAGGAAAAGAGCTGTACCGCCATCCAGAAGGCAAAATCATTATTGGATAAGGGGAAAACGGGCAAAAATGAAAAAGCAGCAGTTTGTGATCATCGGCTTGGGGCGCTTCGGCTCGAGTCTGGCCTTGGAATTGATGGAGTTAGGATATGAGGTTCTGGGCATCGACCGGAATGAAGAGATCGTGGAAGAACTTAGCGATCGGCTCACGCATACGGTTGTCGCCGATGCTACAGAAGAAGAGGTGCTGAAGTCGCTGGGGGTTCGTAATTTCGATTGCGGGATCGTAGCGATTGGCACCGACATTCAAATGAGCATCCTGGCAGCTATTCTCCTCAAAGATCTTGGCATTAAAACGGTAGTTGCCAAAGCGATCTCGCTTCTGCACGGCCGAGCTCTGGAGAAGCTGGGGGTGGATCGGGTGATTTATCCAGAACGCGACATGGGGGTTCGTGTGGCCCATCAGCTGGTTACTCCAAATTTGCTGGATTATATTGAACTGTCGAAGGAATACAGCATCGTAGAAATGAAAGTTCCCACTTGCTTGAACCATAAAAGCATAGGTGACCTCAATATGCGGGCACGCTTTGGCTGCAGCATCGTGGCGATTCACCGCAATGGCGGTATTTTGGTTGCTCCCACTGCGATGGATCAGTTAAATGAAGGCGACATTATGGTTATTATAGGAGCAAAGAAAAATATCGAGCAATTTGAATCAATCATCAATCCTTAATAAGATGGTAAGATGGCTTACTAGCATGGAACGGAGAGAAGTATGGAACAACAGGCCATTTGGGCTTTAATCATTTTTTTGCTGACCTACGCACTCATTATATCTGAGAAAATTCACCGAACGGTGCTGGCTATGGCTGGTGCGGCGTTCATGATAATCTTTGGCATCCTTGATCAGGAGAGCGCAGTGCATCATATTGATTTTAATACGCTGGGACTCTTGATCGGGATGATGATCATCGTGAATACGACAGCCAAGACCGGTTTATTCACGTACATCGGCATATGGACGGCCAAGCTGGCCAAAGGCAATCCGATCACTCTGCTGTGGTTGCTGGCGCTGATCACCGCGATAGGTTCGGCATTCCTGGATAACGTAACGACCATTATTTTGATGGTCCCGGTGGCATTTAGCATTACGCGGAGGTTGAGGGTTCAGGCGTTCCCTTACCTCTTTTCTATGATTCTTGCCACGAATATCGGCGGGACGGCGACTTTAATCGGAGACCCTCCCAACATTATGATTGGCAGCGCCGTGAAGGAACTGACCTTCGTAGCCTTCATGCAAAATTTGACGCCAGTCGTGTTGATCATTTTGGCAGTGATTCTGCCGCTTGTGATCGTGATCTTCCGCAAAGAGTTGAAAAAGGCTTATGCTCATCAACAGAGCTTGATGGAGATCAGTCTGGAGGGCTTGATTACGGAGAAAAAGCTGCTCACCCAATGCCTGATCGCCTTGGGGTTGACCTTGTTGGGCTTTTTCCTTCATCAATACATACATCTGGAAACGGCTACTATTGCGCTGGCTGGCGCCTTCTTGCTGCTGCTCATGACCGGCGAGCACGTGATGGAACAAGCCTTCCGTTCGGTGGAATGGCCCACCATCTTCTTTTTCGTGGGTTTGTTCGTATTGGTCGGAGGGTTGGTTGAAACGGGAATCATTACGAGAGTGGCCGAAGAGGTGATGCGCCTGACTGGAGGCGATCCGCTAACCACCTCGATGCTGATCCTCTGGCTGAGTGCTTTGGCGTCGGCGTTTATCGACAATATTCCGCTGGTGGCGACGATGATTCCGATGATCCAAGACATGGGCGGAATGGGGATTCAGCACCTGGAGCCGCTATGGTGGAGCCTATCGCTTGGCGCTTGTCTCGGTGGAAACGGAACATTAATCGGAGCCAGCGCCAATTTGATCGCTGCTGGGATGTCCGCCAAGGAAGGGGAACCGATCAGCTTCCTAAAATATTTGAAATACGGGCTGCCGCTGATGATCGTCACCATTTTGATCTCCAGCCTCTACGTTTATTTGCGATACTTCATTTAAAATAGACAAGCTGCCGCTAATCCAGGTTTTAGCCTGAAGGAGCGGCAGCTTTTTTGGTGTAACGAATAGCTGTTTAGGTTCGGGTGGATCATGGTGGCGTTAGAGCGGCAATTCTTTCACGAGGGTTTCGCGGATTTGCGTGATCCATTCCTTCGTTTCGCTCGTCAGCTCCGATTTGTCGCCATATACGAGACAGGTTTCGCGCCGTGTCTGGGCCAGTTCTGGAATCGGCACGGTCAGCAGGCCGTTATCCCGCAGCAGCGGCATACGCAGGTACGATTTGGGCAATAGCGCGGCTGCTTTACAGATCGGCAGCAGGCGGACGATCGCTTCAAACGAATCGATTTCCATGCGAATATCGGGCACGATGCTGTAGCGTCCAAACAGGTCGTCGATCAGCCGGCGATACCAAGTTCCCTTGGAAAATACGATCATCGGCCGACCGTTCAGATCGTCCATGATCAGACGGCGCTTCTGCCCGGCGGCGGCTAGCTCATGCCCTTTGGGAACGACCAACTCGAGGTGGTCTTTGAACAGCGGCAAGCATTTCAAGCCCGTCTCATTTACCAGGGAGGCCACGACGCCGAAGTCCACTCTCTTCTCGCGGACATAAGAGACGATTTCATGGGTTTTGCCGGTAACGAGCTTCAATTCGATATCTGGAAACTTCTCCATTAATGAGGTCACGAGCGGCGGCAGGGTGGTTTGGATCGTCGTCAGGCTGGCGCCTAACGTGACGATACGGCGCTCCGCTGCCTTGATTCGGGACACGGTCTGCAGGAAGTTCTGGTGGCGTTGCCGCTGTTCCAGCGCATATTGGTAAGCTTCCTGCCCGACGCGGGTCAGCTCGAGTCTTTTCCCTTTGCGGTGAAACAGGGAGACCCCCCACTCCTCTTCTAATTTTGCAATTTTGCGCGAAAGGGCAGGCTGGGACAGGTTTAACAGCTTGGATGCTTTGTTCAAACTGGATTGCTCCACGACGGTGGTGAACACCAGCAACTCTTCCAGCATGGGTTACCTCCTTTTTCTGGGTGAAGGACAAGATTCGACAGGTTAGCTTATGCGAATTTGTTATAATGATTAATAAATATATTGCAATTCCATTATAAGATAAAAAGGAGTAACATGAAAAGTGACACAAGTTGTTCACAAGTAACTGGAGGTACAAAGGGGTTTTACCGACTGCGGTGTGGTATTTATCATATTCAACCTCCGCGCCCCCGTAAGGTCGAATCTTGAGTGAAATTGCGCAAGTTGAAACGGATGATGGAATGAGAAAGGGGTATACGCATTTATGAAAGGGTTTTATTCCAGAAAACTGCACTCGCTGCTGGGCGTCATTCCGCTGGGATTTTTCCTGCTGGAGCACATGATCACCAACTTTTCGGCGGTGGAAGGCGGGAGCGAAGGCTTTAGGGAAGCTGTCGCGTTCCTGAACAGCCTGCCGCTCGTCTTGGTTTTGGAGATTTTTGGGATCTGGCTGCCGCTCTTGTATCACGGGGTTTACGGGCTTTATATTGCGTTTCAGGCGAAGCCGAACAATCGGCGGTTCCCAACCGAGCGCAACCTGCGTTATTTGTTGCAGCGGATTACCGGCGTTATCGCGTTTGTGTTCGTGATCTGGCACGTGGTGGAGACCCGTGTACAGGTAGCGCTGGGCAATGTGGAGCATGAGGAATTGGGCGGCTTGATGCATGAGATCGTCAGCAACCCGCTTCTCTTCACGTTGTATATCATTGGGGTCGTGTCGGCGGCCTTCCACTTTACGAATGGATTGTGGTCGTTCCTCGTCAGCTGGGGCGTGACAGTCGGCCCGCGGTCGCAACGTGTGTCCTCCTATATTTGCATGGGCTTGTTCGCGATCGTTGCTATCATGTTCGTGTGGTCGCTGATCGCATTCCGCGGCTCGGAATTCCAAGCCGAAGGCACTGCCTTGCTGGAGACGGCAAAGGCTTGGATGGCTTAGGCTTTGTTCGTAGATGACTCGTTTGAAGTAACGCTCACAAAACTAAGCGAATGCTTCCGGTGCAAGTTTTGTACGAAGCATTTCCGTTGAAGTATCGCTCACAAAACTTTTAGGAGTTGAAAGCAAATGGCTAAACAAAGCTTAATCGTCGTTGGCGGCGGCTTGGCCGGCTTGATGGCTACGATCAAATCAGCCGAAGCAGGCGTGCCGGTACAGCTGTTTTCCCTTGTGCCGGTAAAACGTTCCCACTCGGTGTGCGCGCAAGGCGGCATTAACGGGGCCGTGAATACGAAAGGCGAAGGCGACTCGCCTTGGGAGCATTTTGACGATACCGTATACGGCGGGGATTTCCTGGCCAACCAACCGCCGGTGAAGGCGATGTGCGAAGCTGCACCTGGCATCATTCACTTGATGGACCGGATGGGCGTCATGTTCAACCGCACGCCGGAGGGGCTGCTTGATTTCCGCCGGTTCGGCGGGACGAAGCATCACCGCACGGCGTTTGCCGGAGCAACGACCGGACAACAGCTGCTGTACGCGCTGGATGAGCAGGTACGCCGTCATGAAGCGGCCGGCCTGGTCACGAAATATGAAAACTGGGAGTTCCTGTCTGTTGTTTTGGACGATGAAGGCGTCTGCCGCGGCATTACCGCACAAAACCTTCGCTCGATGGAAATCACCACGTTCCCTTCCGATGCGGTCATTTTGGCGACAGGTGGCCCAGGGATTATCTTTGGTAAAACGACGAACTCGGTCATCAACACGGGGACCGCGGCCAGTGCCGTGTATCAGCAAGGCGTCACGTACGCTAACGGTGAGTTCATTCAAATTCACCCAACGGCGATTCCGGGCGATGACAAGCTGCGTCTGATGTCGGAATCTGCACGCGGCGAAGGCGGACGGATCTGGACGTATAAGGACGGCAAACCGTGGTACTTCCTGGAGGAGAAATATCCGGCTTACGGTAACCTTGTACCGCGGGATATTGCGACACGGGAAATTTTCCATGTGTGCGTGGACCTGAAGCTGGGCATTAACGGCGAGAACATGGTGTATCTCGACCTGTCCCACAAAGATCCGAAAGAGCTGGACGTGAAACTCGGCGGGATTATTGAGATTTATGAGAAGTTCATGGGTGATGACCCGCGCAAGATTCCGATGAAAATTTTCCCGGCAGTCCATTACTCCATGGGCGGCATGTGGGTCGACTATAACCAAATGACCAACATTCCTGGCCTGTTTGCGGCTGGCGAATGCGAATACCAATATCACGGGGCGAACCGTCTTGGCGCCAACTCGCTGGTGTCGGCGATTTACGGCGGCATGGTGGCCGGACCGAAAGCGGTGGAATATCTTCGCGGCCTGAAGAAATCGGCAGAGGATTTGAGCCCAAGCATTTTCGAAAGTTACCGCAAGGCCCAAGAAGAGAAATACGAAGGGATCCTGGCGATGGATGGCACGGAAAATGCCTATGTCATCCACAAAGAACTGGGCGAATGGATGACCGCGAACATGACCGTCGTTCGTCACAACGATCGCTTGGAAGCAACCATAGGCAAAATCAAAGAACTCAAAGAACGTTACAAAAAGATCAACATCAACGATACGTCCCGCTGGAACAATACGGGAGCGGCGTTCACCCGTCAGCTGTGGAATATGCTGGAGCTGGCCGAAGCCATGACGAAGGGTGCGCTGCTGCGTAACGAAAGCCGGGGCGCGCATTACAAACCGGAGTTCCCGAACCGGAACGACGAGGAATTCTTGAAGACGACAATGGCGAAGTGGACGCCGGACGGCCCGGAAATTTCGTACGAACCGGTCGACGTCTCCTTGATCCCACCGCGGATTCGCGACTACTCGAAGGACAAATAGGAGGGGATACCCATGGCAATGGCGGAAACGGATGTATCGGCCAAACAACAAACGGCCAAAAAAGTTAAATTCATCATTACACGCCAGGATGATCCGAACTCGAAGCCTTATACGGAAGAATTCGAGCTGGATTACCGCCCTGGCATGAACGTGATCAGCGCCTTGATGGAAATCCAGCGGAACCCGGTGAACCGGAAGGGCGAGCATACCTCGCCGGTTTGCTGGGAGTCCAACTGTCTGGAGGAAGTGTGCGGCGCCTGCTCGATGGTGATCAACGGCAAACCGCGCCAGGCTTGTGCGGCACTCATCGACAATTTGGAACAGCCGATTCGCATTGAACCGATGCGGACGTTCCCGGTCGTGCGTGACCTGGTGATCGACCGCAGCCGGATGTTTAATGCGCTCAAGCGGGTGAAAGCATGGATCCCGATCGACGGCACGTACGATCTGGGACCCGGGCCGCGGATGCCGGAGAAGAAGCGCCAATGGGCGTATGAACTGTCCAAGTGCATGACCTGCGGCGTCTGCCTGGAGGCTTGTCCAAACGTCAATGAGAAGACGGACTTCATCGGTCCGGCAGCCATTTCCCAAGTGCGCTTATTCAACGCGCATCCAACAGGCGAGATGAACGCCGAAGAGCGTCTGGAGGCCCTGATGGAACCCGGCGGCATCGAAGGCTGCGGCAACTCGCAAAACTGCGTCCGCGCCTGCCCGAAAGGCATCCCGCTGACCACCTCCATCGCCGAAATGAACAAGGCGACCACGAAGCATATGTTTAAAATGTGGTTTATGCAGTAATAGAATCTAATGGATTCATACCGATAAAGTAACGCCATTCATCCGAAAGAATCGGAGACAGACCCCGGGAGGGGCTGTCTCTTTTTTTCGAGCTAGACAGAATAATGGAGGGGATCAGGGATGTACATTCATATTCATCGGATCGAACATGATCAGGTTTCCGTGAAATTGGAGGATTTCTCGAAAGAGGATGTAGGTAAGCTGCGTGCGGTTGGGGGAGGGAAGTGGGATCCTAATGGGAAGTTCTGGCGTTTTCCTTGCACAGAGGAGAAAATCAGGCAATTCGCAGAGTGCTTTCCGGAAGCGGAGATTCGAATGGACGGGTTAGCCGTGTCGTCAAAGCTATCCAGTAATGAAAAACTCATTCAGGCCCTGGATCAAAAGCTGCTCACCACGCTCAAGCTGAAGGGATACAGCCTCAAAACCAGCAAGGCCTACAGGGGGCATGTCCGGCGATATTTACAGAACTTGGCTGATCATTTGAAGATGAAAAGCCCAGGAACCCTCAAGGATGAGAAAATGACGTCCGCGATCATCGACTCGTCCCGTACACAACAGTATGCTTTGCAGCTCCTTGAGCAAGGGCACTCTCCTGCTTATGTGAACCAAGCCATCAGTGCTTTGCGTTTCCTGGCCGTCGAGGTATTCAAGCAACCTTCCGAACAGATGAAATATATCCGACCCCAAAAAGAGAAAAAACTGCCCTATGTCCTATCGGAGCAGGAAGTACTCCGCGTTATCCAAGCGCCGACGAATCTGAAGCACCGCACGATGTTGTATCTGGCTTACGCCTCAGGGCTGCGCGTGAGCGAGGTCGTCCGGCTGAAAGTCACGGATATCGACCCAGAACGCGGCATCCTTCGAGTCCGGCAAGGAAAAGGCAAAAAGGACAGGCATACCTTACTATCGCAAACGGCTTGGGACATGATCCAAAAATACGTAGAAGCGGAGCGACTCTCCAACTCGATGTGGTTGTTTCCGGGGCAGCATTCGGGGAGCCACTTGCATGAACGTTCATTGCAAAAGGTATTTCAGGAAGCCCTGCAAACCTCCGGCATCCGGAAACAGGTAGGCATTCACGTCCTTCGGCACTCTTTCGCCACCCATTTGCTTGAGAACGGCACCGACCTCCGCTATATCCAGGAACTGCTGGGCCACGCCAATCCCTCCACCACCGAACGCTACACTCACGTCAGCACCAAGAATCTGAAACGGATTAAGAGTCCGCTTGATCGGATTTTACGTGATCGAAGGGGGGAATAGCAGACTCCGGGAGGAGGATAAATTACAACTTACAGAATTAAGGAATGGAGGTATAATTAAGGAGATGTAATCGATTACGCAAATCCCCAGGTCAAGATGGTATTTGTGACGTGCAGAGATAAGGGAGTTATGTGAAATCAGCATAAATAAAAAATTGAAAGAGTGGTATGAATGACTGGATGCAGATATTTATTCATTTCTTCTAATGGAGATAAGATTATAAAGATCTCTCAACCCAAAAATCACAAATATAAGTCTGTACCTCAATTAGCAAATCAGAATGTACTTGAGGTCATTTTATTTTACAAAAATAAAGACAGGAAGCCACATCAATTGCTTACGGTCGAATTTGACCGATTCCGATTAGATTCCAATGGTAATTATGAAGAAACAGAAGTAGATAGGAAAAGAGCTTTTCATAATTTCTTTGCTTTTGGAATGCCGAGTTTACTCGAAGAAGTAGAAGTAGATGATAAACCATTACCTATACCTGTTGCTCCAATAGTTCCAACCGATAGTGAGAAAAGATCATTATACAGTTACATAAATGAGAAGTTACCTAACTTAGCAGCTGCTGCCCCGTATGTTGTTGAGAGTAAAATTAAAGCATCGAGAGAGAAATACGAAGAGTTTAAAACCATCGCAAAGAAATCAAAGAACCGACTTAAGTAGTTCGAAGAAGATGCTGACATCACATAACATTATATTCACGCATCGGGCATACGCCCTCGGTCCGGCAGAGGGATTTCGTGGAAGTAGAAGCAGAGCCGGACACACCCAGCATTCGCTGGGCGTCGTGAATACGGGAACGTTATGCGTAATTATTGGAAGATCAAAGAATATAAAGTAGGTGTCAACTGTGGGATTTTTTCAAACAATACTAGCTTTGCTACTTTTAATGCTTGTAATATTTATTTTTAATAAACTGGAACGCTTTCTTTCTGCTAGGGCCTTGATTTTTACTCCTATTCTACTTCCATTATTAATTTATTTTGCTAACTTAGTTAGTTTCGGTTCAGTTATCGATATATTTGCGGGTAATATAAATCAAACCATTTTTTGTGTGTTAATTTTTAGTTTCATAATTACTGGGTTCTATATTCTATATATATTTGAAAGAATTGCTCAGTCATCTATTGATGATAATGTAACAAAAGCACTATTTAGAATTGGGTATGCCGCTGCATCTTCGTGCATATATTTTGCTTTAATTTATACAATCGTATATAGAGTTTCAGGAAATACTGCTTTTCAAGGTAATGTAGGAGAAGGAATGTTAAGTCAGCTCATTTCGTTTTTATATTTCAGTACTATTATATTTACTGTTGGTTTTAGTGATATAAGCCCAGTAGGAAGCCTTCCAAGGTTATTGGTTTTACTGGAAGTTGTGCTCGGATTTATCACAGTAATTTATGCTATATCTTCTTTTGCATACTTTAAAGATAAATTTAAAACGAAATCACCATTCTTAATTACTAACAAAAGTAGACAGATAAAAAACAAAGAAGAGTAAGGAAACGGGGGAATATTCGAAGAGGCCAATAACTACGCATAACACAGTATTCACGCTTCGGGCCTTACAGCCCTTGGTCTGCAAGGGGCATTTCGAGGAAGTGGATTCTGCAGACAACCCTGTGAGGCTAAGTGGCGGAGCCACCCGGTCCTAGCGGACCTTAAGCCTCTCGGGTTCGTGAATACAACAACGTTATGCGAAATTCCTGAGAGAAAAGAAAAATGAAATTAGGTGAAATCCAAATCAATGATTAATCTAAAAGATTACAATGATCGAAAGGAAATCATAAATTTATTAGCTGAATGCATGTTCTCAGAGGAAGAACGAGTAGTTCAGGAATATGAACAATATAAGAATGATCAATCTAGAATATTACTAGGAAGAATTGAGAACCAAAAATTAGTTGGGTTACTCGGAATCGTTTTTCAATCAGATAACGAAGTTGAATTAAAACATATAGCAATAAAATCTAGTAATAGAAGACAAGGATTAGGCACTAAATTAATAATGGAATTTTTGAAAGAGAATCATATAAGAAGAATAGAAGCCGAAACCGATAAGGATGCAGTAGATTTTTATAGAAAGATTGGCTTTTACATTACGACTTTGGGAGAGAAATATCCTGGAGTAGAACGATATAAATGCATATTAATAAATTCGAAGTTTATTCAAGAGGTCAGGAACTTCACATAACACCGTATTATACGAGCCATTTTCCGGCCCTTCAGAAATACTTGTAACCCTTATCACATAAGGCTTTTCACTAATTCCCCACTTCGCTTTTGTCGCTTTGTCTTCGCATAACTTGAATTTTTTCAGCCAAGATATACGAATCAGGTTCTTGAAGGTAATACGCGGAAAAAGATATGTGCACCTGATTTTCACAAGATATACGAGGCTGCTGAAAGGATCATAGCTCCTATTGAATCAACAGTCAAGCGCATGAATTATGACGGAATTAATGTAAGATTAAAAGTATCCTAACGTAATTAACGTATAGCGTAATAAAATTGAAAATTCTAAAAGTAAAAAGTATTTTTGACATTCGTCAATTTTAAGTCCTCTTCCACAGGTTTTTATTCATTTACATAGAACTATTAATTTGAGGTAAATACTTAAAAGGGGAGGGGGAGCTTGTGTTAGAAATAGATGAGACAAAGCTCGTAACTCTAGAAAAATATTCTGCGGCTAATCCAGAAGGTGAAGTGGTACTAGGTGAAATAGCAAAACGTATTTACCATGCTAAATCTCCTAGTGTATCTTGGTCAGATGAATTAAAGAGCAATGAGATAATTTATGCTATTCAAGAAGGTATCCTTGTAAAGACATCTGATGATGCTATATCGTTTACGGACTCTCAATATTTTTTGTATTTTTGGGCAAAATCTTTGATCTTATCACGTCTTGAGGTAGTATGGGTGTATAAAGAAGAGTTCTGGGATGAAATTGATTCTTTACAATTAGAATACGTGTCGTTCGAACAGCTGCAGTATATAGAAGTGATGCTGTTGATACTATTGCAGCGTCATTATGGAAAAGATATTTTGGAGTCACTTGTCTTAATTCTAAAGACTGATACGGAAAGAGACCATTGGTTGCTATTGCAAACCGTATCTAATGTGCTGCCTTACCTACACTTGAAACCAGAGCGTATTATAAACTTTTTGGAAGATCTGCACGATACTCAAATTCCCTATATAAAGGTCCTTGCTAAAGGTGTGGAAATACTAGCTACAAATTATCCTGATATTGGTCGAGAGTTATGGGAAACTTGGTCGACATTTCCTGACTTTAAGTCCGTTTGGCTCATTACAGCAGTTGCTGTTGGTCTTGCTCGAAGTGAAGGAATTCAAAGTGTGTTTAGCAAAACATTGAATCTTGTGGACTCTCATCAGGAATCGTTAGTCGATGCTGGCGTGCGCATATTAGGACTCCTTCCTTACAGCGAAACTAATGACGATCAAATAAATAACACGTTAGTGAAGTTTGATAAACTACTTAAAGACGAACCAAATATTCAAGTGCGTCAAGCCTTGGCATATGCGTATGGGCAACTTGTCCCCTTGTCGGAACGTGCACAGCTTGCCATACAAATATTATCTACAGAGTCTTTGCCAGAGGTTCAGGCCCAAGTAGCTCTTATTTTGTTTAATTATAATAAAGATCAATTGGATAAAACGTGGTTTCAGGAAACATTACTACAGTTGACAAAAGTGAAGGTGGAACAAAAAGATATTATTAATAACTTAGATTTTATCCTAACTCGCCTAGCTTCAAGTAATTTAGATTGCGTAAAAAAATTACTAGAGAACTGGATATTAGAGCACGAGGCTCCGAAACGAGAAGAATCTCTTGCTAAGCTCTTTGACATGTTACTTCTATCACTAGTAAAAGAGAACAAGCCATGGTTTGAGAAATTGCTATCGTCTTGGTTTATTGCGGATGACAAGCGATTCCATCTGCATATTCAAGAAATGCTTCATCATTTAACTGTGCACGGTGTGACTTTACATTTGGATCCAGAAATCATCAGCGAATGGACTTTTAAAGACACCAAGTATGTGCTAATGAAAATTTTGGGGTTCGTCGCAGATAATAAAAATTTATGCCATCTCACATTCTCTGTGTTACAAAGAACACCTGAGGATGAAACGATCAATATGTTGGTAAGAGCCGCGTTCAGGGATTATATAGCATATAATTATCCGGGGGCTACTCGTGAGATTCTTACTGATAAAACAGAAAATGGCACGGATACACGGATACGGAAAGAAAAGTTGCAAGTGTCATCCTTAGCGACCTGGACAGCTATCTGCAGGATTTGAGTGGTCTCCCGAAAATAAAAGAGTTCTTCCCGCCAGAAGGGAGGGCGAAAAAATTCGAGAAAATGCAATCAAAACAAATGAGCCGTCAGATCGAAGAAGGCACCAATAAGAATTCAATTTTATTACAGCTTGTCCATCGTGTAGTTTTGAAGGGTGGAAGGTCCTCATTCTCTAGAGTACAGGGGAAACTGACAAATAAAACAGGGCTTTCTGAGTTCTCGGTGGCTATAGAATTTCCTAAAGGTGAATATTTGGACCCAATAGGTCAAGTCATGACTAGAGCGGATTGGCGGCTTTGCAGAAGGGAGGATATAGAATGAGACTTATAGTCCGTGAATACTTGTCTATGCTAAGAGAGTCAAACGAATTGGACAATCTCCTTCCCGATCTTCTGCTCTCAATGGATATTCAGCCTATTTTCAAACCCCAACGCGGAGTTCGGCAATATGGAGTCGATCAATCCGCAATTGGTATTGATCCTGAGGATCAGCGAGAGAAGCTATTTCTTTTTGTCATAAAACAAAAGGATATTGATCGCAATAATTGGGATACCGGTCCCCAGGCTGTTCGGCCCACACTGAACGAAATTTTTGATGTCTACATGCGGAGCATGCTGGATGACCGATTCCGAGATCTCCCCAAAAAAATTGTCATATGTACAAATGGAGATATGAAACAGGATGTGGCTATCAATTGGATTAATTACATCAACGATCATAGCGTTGTAGGCAAGATAGAATTCGATTTTTGGGGTGGTGATGTACTATCTTCCTTAGTTGTTCGTTACTTGCTAAATGAGTTTGTAATACCGGAATCGCTTCAAAAGCAGATGCGGAAAACGTTAGCCTTTCTTGATTTGGTGGAGTACGATTTGTCTCACTTTTATGAAATGGTCGAGGAAATTTTATTCAACGATACGTTGCAATCTCAAAATAAACCATTAAAGATTCTTCGCAGCCTCCATTTATGTTTAAACCTTGTATATCACTGGAGTCGGGAAGCTAGAAATCTTAAGCATGCTGTCTTTGCTGCTGAGCGGGTAATATTGCGTATGTGGGAATGGATACACCAAGAAGGCTTGAAAGATAACAAAAAGCTCTGGGAAATTTTTTTTGCGATCGATGAGACCCGCCGTCAAATCAATAATGAGTATCTGGATAAGATCCTCCCACATTGCTTAGTTCGCGATGGGCTTAGCGGGTACGGATCGGAGCGGATTGAATATCCATTGTTAGTATTTGAACAAATTGGAATCATTGCGTCAATCGGATTAGATTTTGTATATGCAGAAGATTCACTTGGACAGGATGAGCCGAATGACCATTTTCAAGAAGTAGCTCAAAAAGCTGCGTATGTCTTGCAAAAACTTATACAGAATAATAATATCAGTCGGTTCCCGGTATACGATTCCCACGTCAATGAAATTTCAACCGCACTTATCCTACTTTACAGGACAAATCAATTAGGTGCAACGAAGACGTGGATTAATCAATTGTTCGTGCATATTGGTCGTGGATATCAACTACTTGGAAGGTTCCCACTACTAAGCGATTCTTACGATGACTTAATAGAAGTTGAGTTGGGACTGCAGAGTGCGGAGCCGTCCTCGTCCACTTTATTACCGATATTGCTAGAATGGACAGTCGTACTTGATGTGCCAGAACAATATGTTCAAGCACGTGACATGATTCATCAGATTTTTAAAAACGTAGATCTTCAAATATGGTTTCCAGATGAGCTTTCAGAGAAGCACATGTTTAAATCGAATGCTCTATTCGACTCTGGGGCAATGCTGACGACGATTAAATTGCCCGAGAGTTTTGAACAGTACCGAGCCATGGTTTGTGAAGAGATGAAAGAGATTATGGAGAAGGTGGAATTTTCTTTTTTTGAAGAATCTTTCCCGATTATGGGTATTCTGTCTTTTCGGCATTTTCGCACTCCTGTTTTTCCTATTTACTGGAGAAACTTAATTAAGTAGAGAATTTAGAAGTAACTAAATCGAGGTAGTGAGGGGCTATAAAACGCTAGGGCATAATTTGGGAGAAGTAAGCGATCAATTTGAAGAAGGCAACAATTCTGATAAAAGAACAGCAGGTACTAAGGGAGTAGATGTGGCGGAATGGCAGACGCGCTCGACTCAAAATCGAGTGGGGAGACCCGTGGAGGTTCGAGTCCTCTCACCGGTACCATATACTTAAAACAAAAACCCTGATCGTTGAAAAATTCAATGATCAGGGTTTTCTTCGCATTTAAAGTAAATAATAAGCAGGGAGTACAACGCTTGTTCGCATATACCTAAGGAGCCGAAACTTATTCATTAAGACCCGATTTCTTGAAGCGATACAACCTTTACAGGTTTTATGCGGCACGGTTGCTTTCTCTATTTTTGGAATAATGATCATGTTGTTTTGCTGTCGTTACGGGAGCGGAGATTGGTGTTATTTCATTGGTCTCTGAGCGGATGGGGATTGGGACAAAAGTGATCGAGTGGTTAAAAAATTATACCCAAAACAAAGGTTTTGACCGAATTTGTATCGAAAATGCCAACACGGATGCGAGTATTGGATTGGCAAGGAAATTGGGCTTCACTAATGTCCCTAATAGTCCAATTATTCAAGAGGTTCTTAAAACAGAGGAGTCGCCTGACTATCATTTACTGATAGTAAGATCATAAGTTCCTTTTAGTTAGTCCAGACTCAAAAAGTACCCCCAACTTCTCGAAGTTGGGGGCTCTAGTGCTTACTTTGATTATTTTTGTAATCTTCCGATCTTTTAAACATCCTCAGCCTAAATATTGCGATACGCAATTCTTTCTTCAGTAAACTTGTAACTGTAGGCCAACTCAGAACTTGATTCCGGTCGATCTCTCCCGTTTGAGTTGTTTTACAACATTATTCTATGGTTAGATACCTAGTCCGTATCCGGCGAATGCCTATAGTCAAACGCCCTTTTTATGATTTATTTGATACATAATTCAGATTCGCTGACGCCTACAGGTCGGCGAATCAACCCAAGATATTGGGACTATTCGAAACTTGCGTACGGATGGCCTGTTACAGAAAAAACAAAGAGCCCCAAGCCAAAAGGGCGAGGGGTTAAAAAGCAGGTGACGTTCTTTGCTTCTAATTTATGTATGAACGTTTGCACATGTTACAAAAAACTAAAAGACACTGCTGTTCGATACCTATATTTCCAATTCGAATGAATGTGACCCAAAATGAAAATAAATAAGGAAAGTTTTAGCAACTATATTCTCGCAAAAGCTGGAATCTTCTAGTATAATATGTCTATAAAGCGAGGATTAGACAGGAATTTGGACCATATTTTTCGGCTCGGTTATTAGGACAAAGGTCCGTTTTTCGGTCGAAACTGTGCTTCTAGTACTTTTCTATAGAAAGACTGAAAAAGAGGAGGGATCTGATGTCAAATCTATGTAGGTAGTACCTGGTGGCTGTTAAATGACATTATGAGGTCAGGTGAGGGATTCGAACATCGCCATGGACGAATGGGTTATGAACTATTCTCCTATTGGTTGTCCAAATAAATATGAGCTGAAGGAAAAATGGCAAACCCGCTCGAAAGACGGGGACGCAAAGCCACGGGTCTGCGGCCGTAAGGCTATGATCGCCGGGTTACCCTAAAAGGCTGGCTTCCGGAGAAAAGGCACGTTTAGGGTACGTGTCTTTTTTGTCGTCTATGTCCGATTCCGAATAAGCCGAGGAACCTCATCGAGGGAGGGAACTGAAGTGGTGCTTGTACTGTCATTATTGCTGATGACCGCCATTCTGCTATTCGCCCATCCGACAAGAGAGCCAAATCGTTGGGCCGGTTCAGTCGCTTTTTTCTCTGTACTCGGAGAGTTGACTATCGCCATAGATGAGAAGATAATTCCCGTAATTGTCCCCTTGGCAAACGGTCCAATTATAGCCGGATTAGAGTGGGTAAAAGGTTTTTTTTACTTCTTAGCCTTATACTTGCCTCCCTATTCATTATTGATGTTCAGCTTGAGCTATGCGGGGTGGTTTCAACGGCGAAAGAGTTGGAAGCGCTCCATAATCGTCGGGGCACTGATACCGGTTCTGATCATGTTTCTTCTACCTTCAGAGGCTTCACGTGATACACGACCGATACCGTTCTGGGCAATGATTTATTACGCTACCGCAGCAGTGCCATGCTTGAGGTTGGCATACCGTGAAGTTGATAAGAGGATCAGGCAGCAACACCGTGTGGTCTGTTGGATTGTTGTACCGTCGATCGGTTTTGTACTGCTTTTCGATTATATTCTGCCTTTGCTCCAATTCCACCCGCCCTTT
Organism: Paenibacillus sp. oral taxon 786 str. D14; assembly: GCF_000159955.1. GTDB lineage: Bacteria > Bacillota > Bacilli > Paenibacillales > Paenibacillaceae > Fontibacillus > Fontibacillus phoenicis. Next base: position 163,069 of record NZ_GG695975.1, read on the forward strand.
GATACCAAACGTGCTGGTTTAGCAGCCGTGTGCATTTTCTTTTTTGTATTTGTTGTACGTTACGGTGTATTGGGCGTCCGAATCCGATTGGAGAAGTATTCCACATCCCCAGAGCCATATGGGGAGACTCCGCTTACATTTCAATTCTATCATGCTTTAAAAAGTGAACTTGGAAAAATACAGATTGCAGCCAGACGTATATTTTATCTTGCCCAACGGACCAAGCAACAGGAATTGTATCGGGATACATCTCATTTGATCGATGCTACCGAGCGGATTATGGCAATAGCTTTCCGTTTTCGTAATTCATCACAACAGTTGGTATTGTACGAGCAGTCATGCATTATAAATGAACTCGTTGAGCAACTATTGAATAGCTTGACGGGAGAATTTTGCAGCAAGAATCTTATCGTCCGAAAAAAATTGGATGAATCGATTGTTTTGTGTTGTGATTCTGTTCACGTGCAGCAAGTCATGAAGAACCTCTTCTATAATGCCATTGAAGCGATGTCCGAAGGAGGGTGTCTGACAATAACGTCGAGTCTGTCGCAAGAAACGCTGGATATCTCTGTTCGTGATTCCGGTTGCGGCATCGCTCCGGAAGCAATGCCGTATATTTTTGAACCTCATTTTACAACCAAGTCGAACGAAGAGAACGATGGATTGGGTTTATTCTACAGTCATGAAGTCATGCGTCACCATCAAGGATCCATCGAGGTACAAAGTCTAATCGGAATCGGTACGACATTTACGCTTCATTTTCCCATCCAAAGAGTCATTCGTCATTCACCGCCATTGAACCGATGGGAGGGAGACCATGAGCAAGATCAAAGTATTATTGGTGGAAGACGATCCGGTGTGGAACGAATATATATCCGAAACGGTGAATCGAGAACCGGATTTGTTTTTGGTCGGAACGGCTCGGACGAAAGTCAATGCAATTCGCATTGTCAGTATGTTAGACATTGATGTGGTACTATTGGATGTGGTGTTGGATGGGAAAAAAGCAGACGGGCTTGACGCAGCGCTCGAAATTGTCTGCATGAGTAAGGCGAAAGTCATCATGCTTACGGTATTAGACCAGGCAGAGATCGTTTCCGAGGCGTTCGGCAACGGTGCTTTCAATTATATTGTCAAAACGGCGCTCGAAGATATTCCGGAGGCTATTCGAGCTGCACATTCGGGACTATCCTCCATTCATGCTTCGGCTGCAGGCGTGCTTCGATCCGAATTTGTTCGAATGAAGCAACAAGAAATGCGCCAAAATTTGACGCGAACCGAAGTTGAAATCCTCCGTTTTATTCATAATGGTCATACCCGTTCCGCAATTGGGGAACATTTGCATATAACGGAAAGTACGGCCAAAAAGCATGTAAACCGAGTGATTCGAAAATTAAAGGTTCATACCGGTAGAGAAGCTGCCAAAAAAGCAAAATTGAAAGGAATATTATAAAGTCCATGTGTATTGATATAGAAAACCGGGAATAGCACCTTTAGCCAATACAGGGTAGATGCTATTCTTTTTGTTTGTTAGTCAAACAACCAGTCAGGAATGCGTAACCAGCCGTCGACTGAAATCTGACGACTGGCTACCTATCCCTGCCTCACAATCAAGGGTATTTAAACTTTTAAGCTTTAGTATCTATGTTTTGTCCGCGATATTGATCTTGCTTCTCTGGTTTGTGCTGCTGATGCACTGTTTCAGTATGTTGGTGATCTAACGATGTTTTCCTAGTCCCTCCGTGCATATTTCCCATCCCGCAATTCTTTGGCATTGCTGAATTCGATATACCGCTTACTGCCATAG
>NZ_GG695975.1:166690-168842 GCF_000159955.1 Paenibacillus sp. oral taxon 786 str. D14
CTATCAACTTTTTGCTACTCGTTTATCGTAGCATTTAATTGTGTCGTTACTATGTGGATTTAATGTGATGTTAAATATTTTGCTTCACCTATCTCATGCCTGCTCGCGTCCTAATCTCTTAATTTCGTTCTATTCTATCAGTGCTACGAATAAAAATAGATTAGTACTAAAACGAAGAGAAGGGGGAGACCAATGACGCGAACCAAATTGAGAGTGATCGGCCTGTCAGTGTTTCTATCATCTTTTTTAATTTCCCTAAAAGTCATCCCGGCGTACATTGAACTAAACGAACCTAAAGTTGGCACCTTACCTGAAAAAAGTCAGGTTCTGATGGTAAAAGAAGAAAAGATCATTATTCAAAAATCAAGTAAGACAATAAAAGCAGAGAAGCCAAATCCAATCGCTTCCTTGAAAAATTCAGCGGTGACCCCAACTGCGAAAAGGATGGTTCAAAAGCCGAAGCAATCGGAGCAACCACGAGTGCTGATTTACCATACCCATAATCGTGAATCTTGGTTGCCAGAACTTCAAGGTAAAACCGATCCCAATGAGGCCTTTGATTCCAAAATAAACGTTACTTTATTGGGAAAGGATCTATCCAATAAATTAAAAGTAAAAGGTATGAGTGTGATCCAATCTGCTGAAGATTATCCAAGTAAAATAAATAAATTTGACTACGCAAAATCTTACGCCTATTCAAAGGCTACATTGAGCAAGGAGCTCTTTAAACATAAATCCATTGAATATGTATTTGATATACATCGAGATTCGGAATCAAAAAGCAAAACAACCATACTGTACAACAATGTGAATTACGCTCAGTTATATTTTGTTGTTGGACGGGATAATCCCAATTGGAAACAAATCAAGAAATTTGCAGCCCGGCTACAAAATAAATTAAATGAAAAAATACCTGGAATCTCCAAGGGGATTTACCAAAAGGATCACTCCAGCGGGAATGGACAATATAATCAATCACTTGCCGAATATAGCGCGCTTATTGAAATCGGCGGTGTTGAAAATGCATTAGAAGAAAATTATCGTACGATATCGATTTTGGCTGATGCGATTCATGAAATTTGGCATGAAGATCATAACTCAGCCATTTAAGAAACATGATCGGATAATGCTCTACTGACCTCGGGCCGATGGACAAGCTTCATGTAAATATTTTGAATATGGGAACTTCATGATTCAAAGTTTTGATACATTCCTGAGCAAAAACTCCTGCCTAAATGGCAGGAGTTTTTGCTTACAGTTTCAGTAATTTAGCATTGATGGCTACAATGACGGTGCTTAAAGACATCAGGATGGCGCCAACTGCAGGATCGAGAACAATGCCAAACGGCAATAGAACACCTGCAGCAAGTGGGATGGCAACGATGTTATAACCAGTCGCCCACCATAAGTTTTGCATCATTTTACGATAGGTCACCCTGGAAAGCTTAATGATATTGACGACGTCTTGCGGATTGCTCTTGATAAGCACGACGTCAGCAGTCTCAATCGCAACATCAGTACCGGCACCGATCGCGATCCCTAAATCTGCCTTGGCAAGCGCTGGAGCATCGTTAACCCCATCACCGGTCATCGCTGTACGCAAACCTTCTTTTGCTTGAATCTGGTCGATTTTATCCGACTTTTGATGGGGGAGAACCTCGGCGAAGATTTCATCCAAGCCTAGCTGCTTGCCGACATATTGGGCCACCTTCTGGTTATCCCCCGTTAACATGATGGATTTAACCCCCATATCATTTAGTTCTTGAACGGCATCTTTGGCAGTGTCTCGGATCATATCTGCCAGTGCGATCATCCCTGCCACTTGACCATCAACGAGGATAAAGACAACGGTTTTACCCTCTTGCGACCATTGATTAAAGCGTTCCTCATCAAATGAAAGGCGCTTCTCCTTTACGTATACAGGACTTACCCCCATAATTTCCTTGCCGTCCACAATCCCTTGAAGGCCACTGCCCGGGAGTGCTTTGAAGTCAGTCACTTCTTTAAGTTGAATCCCTTTTTCCTTTGCAGCTTTTGTAATGCCTCTGGCGATTGGATGCTCGGAATGTGTCTCCACGCTTGCTGCATAGGTAAGAAGTTCCGTCTCGGAGGACGCGTTACCGAGATGGATATTTGTAATCCCGAATTCCCC
>NZ_GG695975.1:169623-172865 GCF_000159955.1 Paenibacillus sp. oral taxon 786 str. D14
GTTCCTGTTTTATCAAACACAATGGCTTGGATATTCCGCGCACCTTCAAATGCGGTTCGGTTGCGTATCAGGAGTCCGTTCTTTGCGGCAAGCGATGTCGAAGTTGCAATGACAAGTGGAGCGGCGAGCCCTAACGCATGTGGACATGCAATTATCAGCACGGTAACCATACGTTCCAAAGCAAAAGAGATCGGATACCCTAGTGTAATCCATGCGGCAAAGGTGAGAATCCCTACCACCAAGGCACCATAAAAGAGCCACTTAGCGGCACGGTTCGCCAGATCCTGAGCTCGGGACTTGGAAGCCTGGGCTTCTTGAACGAGTGCAATTACTTGCGATAGGTATGTCTCTTTGCCTACGCTCTGAACGGAAATCTTGACAGAGCCCTGACCGTTAATGGAGCCGCCAATAACTTGGTCGCCTACTTGCTTGGCATTCGGTACGGATTCGCCGGTTAGCATCGACTCATCAATCAAGGTTTCGCCTTCAGTAATCTGACCGTCGATCGGAACTTTTTCCCCCGGTTTGACGAGTACGATATCGCCTTTTTTAAGCCCAGTGACATCGATTTCGATAATCTCGCCTTTTTCTTTTACCAAATGTGCATCGGAAGGCATAAGTTTGGCGAGCTCCTCTAAAGCTTTAGAGGCCCCCATGATGGACTTCATCTCAATCCAATGCCCGAGCAGCATAATGTCGATTAATGTAGCAAGCTCCCAGAAAAAATCGGTTGTGGTGAGACCGAAAGTAGAGCTTGTACTATATACATACGCAACAACGATGGCGAGACAGATGAGAGTCATCATTCCAGGGTTTTTAGCGGAAAGCTCATCCTTAAGGCCTTTAATAAAAGGCCAGCCCCCATAGAAGAACACAAACGAGGACAATAGAAAAAGAAGGTACGTATCCCCTGGAAATCGCCAGTTTACGCCCATAAACATTTGAATCATTGGGGAAATGATCAGGATCGGAATCGTGACAATTAAGGAAATATAGAAACGCTTTTTAAAATTTTCAACCATATGCCCATGATGTCTGGAATGATCATGTCCGCCAGCGTGCATGCCATGGTTTACATGTCGGTGCTCATCATGCTGATGATGGTGCTCGTGTTCATCATGTTGTAAATGTTGGTGTTCGTTGGGTTCGTGGTGTAGTTCTTTATGTTGATGTTCAGAGGAATGTTGGGAATGATCGCTTTGATCATGTTTATGATTGTTATTCATGATCTTGCTCCTTCGCATTTTTATTTATTTTTAAGTAATTAATTTAACCTTTTTTGATATTTTTAATCACCTTCCGGTTCTTATTCCAACATCAACGTATTGTAGAAGAGAGGAAGAGAAAAATAAGCAGTTGCTAAGGACATATTCACTATGTAAGAAGGGAAGCTAAATAATTAAAATATTGTAACCCTACAAATTGTAGTATAAATATGGTACATTATAATGTCAATTTTCGGCGCGGTTTTATTTTATAAAAAATCATTTAGTTCGACATTTCAAATAACTCTCGAAAGCCTTTAGCAAGTGATTTAAGCCATTCATATCACGGTTTTTGTACTTCTAAAAAAATAAGGATTGACAAAATAACAGAAAATAGACTACATTATGTAGGGTTACAAAAAATTAATTTTTGCCGAATTTCTTAACAGAAAACGGGGGAACCACTTTTGGGTGAATTATTCTTTTCGTAAAAAAGAATATAGGGAACCTTCTACCGAACCCTCAGCTAACTCCGTAGGCATCGAAGGGAGACTACATATTTGAAAAAACTGATCTTATCGGCATTAGGTGCAGCACTTATTTTTTCAGCAAGCGCTACCAGTTCCTTTGCTAGTTCGGTCAAACTTGAAAATGAAGTGGATAAAGTCGTGGGGACGCCTTACCTGTATGGAGGTACAACAGTAGCTGGTTTTGATTGCTCGGGTTTTATTTTATATATTTTTGATAAGTTCAAATTGGATTTGCCTCGTACGTCAAAAAGCCAGGCAAAAGAGGGAACTCCGGTGGATCAGGACAATCTTCGAGCTGGAGACTTGGTATTTTTTAATACGGATGGGAAGGGGATTTCTCATGCAGGCATCTATATCGGCGACAATAAGTTTGCACACTCTTCAAGTAGTAAAGGTGTAAGAATAAGCAGTTTGTCAGAATCTTATTATAAAAATCGGTATGTTACTGCAAGACGTGTTGTGAGTGAGCAGAGTTACCTTAAAATGATTGGTGAAGAATAACCTTTAAAAGGACAAGCTATAGTTATGGGCTTGTCCTTCTATTTTTCGAATATGATCATCCAAAGAGGACGATCATATTCATAATTTGACCAAAGAAGATTTATTAACTACAATGTGTAGTATGTTAGACTTACAGCAGTTGTTGATTCTGGTCCAAGATAGGACTTTAAGAGTCAATTTTGGATGAAAGGGTGTAAGCATGTCTGTTAAACGTATGTATTTAAACGAGGAGGGGCTAAATCGCTTTTTTGGTTCTCTAGAAGCTCAAATCATGGAGATTATTTGGGAACATAATAGAATAACCATTAAAGAAGTGCAGTCTCTTCTGGATGATGATTTATCTTTCAATGCCGTGATGACGGTGATGAATCGCTTGATTGAAAAAGGGCATCTGAAGAAAGCAACTATAGGGAAGGGAAGAGCAAGACAGAGTTATTTTGAACCTGTACAAAGCAAGGAAGAATTTATTACCGAACAAACGAAAACTGTTACCGTAGGTTTAATTAACGACTATGGGAACTTGATGGTAAATCATATGGTTGATGCGATGCAGCAGGCCGATCCTCAGTTGATGAAGTTATTAGAATCACGTTTAAATGAATGGAAAAAAAATCGCCATGATAACCATTAAAAAGCATTCGATTATTTTTTACTTGATGATCGTCCTTGGTTTGCTCTTTTGGAGTCATATGGCATTTTATGTTCTGCATGAAATTTGGGGTTATTCCATTCAATGGGGAATATTGGAATATTGTCTTTCCGCTCTTGGAGAGACCACAATGATACACCAGTTCATATTAATAGGATTGAATATCATCATTTTATATAGCTTTCTGTCATTTTTTTACATTCTATTCAAACAAGTGTATCTTGAAATACAGTGGAATAAAGAAGTCCAATTCAAATCGGATATTTTGTTGACGGAAGCAATAAACAAAAAATATCAAAGAATTAATGGGAAAATAATAGTTATTAAAGACCATTCATTATTCGCTTTAACTTATGG
>NZ_GG695975.1:174481-179794 GCF_000159955.1 Paenibacillus sp. oral taxon 786 str. D14
TTATGGATTTATTCGACCGAGAATTGTTATTTCCACCAAAATGCTGGAATGTTTTGATCAAGAAGAAATTACAGCGGTATTGCTACATGAATACGCTCATCTGAAAAGATTCGATCCTCTTCGTTCGTTAATCATAAATATCATAAAGAATAGTCTTCCTTTTGTACCGATCTTTAAAAAAATGCATCATTTTATTCATGTATGGATGGAGATTGATGCCGATCAATATGCCATGAGACACATGGGGTCACCATATGCTTTGGGCAGTGTATTATATAAATGTGCGAGTTCAAATCATCAACGATTCCCCATTGGGGTTGGATTTGCGGATGATCCCATCAATTACCGGATACAAAAATTAATTGAACCGAGTTCTCATATCAAAGTTCCAATACTGGATATTCCCCCTATGGTTATATCTTTTAGTGTATTCATCACATTTAGTGTCATAATGTTACTTAACGGCTGCACATAAAAGCCGTTTTCTTTTTCATTTTAAAACTACGTATTGTAGTATAAAAGATGGTCCAATGATTCATATTTAAAAGCGACAGGAGAATAGATACATGTGTGGAATAGCTGGAATTTTAACGTTTGGAGATAATTCAGGACCAGAAGTCAGTGCGTTGAGAAGAATGATAAATATGATCCAGCATCGTGGACCAGATCAAACGGGGATTCGCATCTTTGAAAATATAGGATTGGGCTTTACCCGTCTTTCTATTTTAGGTATTAATGATGGGAATCAGCCTCTTGCTAACGAAGATCGTTCCCTTTGGTTGGTATTTAACGGTGAGATTTATAATTACAAATCATTGAAGAAAGAACTAGAGAGTCTGGGGCATCGATTTAAAACCAATACGGATTCAGAAGTTGTTCTGCATTTGTATGAGGAATATCAAGAACGTTGCCTTGATAAATTAAGAGGCATGTTTGGATTTGCGATTTGGGATCGAAGAGCAAAATCACTATTTATTGTAAGGGATCACTTCGGAATTAAACCCATTTACTACTATCAGGATAGCAAACGGCTTATCTTTGCCTCCGAGATCAAAAGTATACTGGCTGCTGGGGGAATTCAGCCGATCATTAATCAAAAAAGCTTATTACATTATCTAACGTTACAATATGTGCCGCAACCAGAAACTATGTTTCAAGGAATTTGTAAGTTGGAGCCAGGTCATTATCTCAAATTTGATGAATGGGGTCTCGTTGCTAAAAAAAAGTATTGGGACCCGAAATTTGAGCCGGAGAATCGGCCTCTCGAGACATTTGTAGAAGAAATACGTTACAGTCTTCGGGATTCGATCAACTTGCATATCCAAAGTGAAGTACCGGTAGGCAGCTTCTTGTCTAGTGGGATTGATTCAACAACTATTACTAGCCATCTTACGGAATGCAACAAACAGTTGAAAACTTTTTCAGTGGGCTTTGAGGGGGATCAGAATGAGACCATATTCGCAAGAAGAACTGCTGAAGTGCTTAATACGGATCATTATGATGAAATCATTTCAGTTGAAAAATTTTTTGAGGATACCTTGAAAGCAGTATGGCACATGGATGAACCGATTGCGGACCCGTCTGCCATTGCCATGTTTCGATTGTCCAAGCTAGCAAGATCACAGGTTACTGTTGCATTATCTGGTGAAGGAGCAGATGAATTATTTGGCGGATATCGAATATACCGGGAACCTGGTTCACTTAGACCGATTTCTTATTTACCGAAGGAAATCAAAAATAAATTTAGAAAGTATCTTGCACAAATTCCATTTTCCTTTTACGGTAAAAACTATTTAATGCGAGGGTTTACTTCCCTAGAGGAGCGATTTTTTGGGAATGCCAAAATCTTTAATGAGGATGAAAAGGAACAAATCATGGTCTTTCGGCCTGAACTATTCAATATTTGGGAACCAACCACGGAACTTACAAAAGGCATTTATGAAATTAGTAAAAATCTCGATGATGTGACCCGAATGCAATTGATTGACCTTCATTTATGGTTGCCAGGGAATATTCTCATGAAGGCAGATAAGATGAGTATGGCACATTCTTTAGAGATTCGGGTTCCTTTTTTGGATAAAGAGGTTTTCAATATTGCCCGAAAAATCCCGGTGAATTATCGCATATCAAAAGACACTACAAAGTTTGTTTTACGTCGGGCCATGGACGGTCTGGTCCCTGATCATGTGTTAAATCGGCCTAAGCTTGGCTTTCCCGTACCCTTAAGAAAATGGCTTATGACATCTATAGGGGATCACATGCTAGAGCAAATCATAGGTAGTGGGGTAGAGGAATGGTTTAAACTTAGTCAGGTGAAGGAGATGTTAGATCGGCACCGCAAAGGTTTAGGGGATTACTCCAGAAAGCTCTGGACCATTTATATTTTTTCATTGTGGAAGTCCCTCTATATTCAGCCCGATTATATGAAAATGGTCATGATAAATTGATTAACTGCCTTGTTCATGCACAAATGGTCTTCACATCGGTCATTAATAAAATGACATTCATCATAATGGTTAGGAGAATGAACATGTTTAGAGTAAAAAAGAAATTTTCTTGGGGATTTGGCTTTTACTTAACAATAGCTTTAGCTTTAATTATCATTTTTGCGATATGGGGTGGAACTAAAAAAAGCAAAGAATCAAATTTGGCATCTTTGATTACCGAGTCCAACACGCACCCACACGTCTTTAGTTATGCACTCGATGATACAACGGTTTTGATGGGGACACATACAGGTGTATATGAACTTGTTGATCAAAAGTGGCAGAGAACTTTTGAGCCGATTAAAACCAACGATGTGATGGGAATCGAAACGGATTTCGAGAATCCTTCAAAAATATATGCCGCAGGTCACGGATTTGTGAAACGATCTGTCGATGGCGGAGATACGTGGGAAACGATTGAAAATGGACTTCCTAATCAATCCAAACCCAATGAACCCGATGCGCATTATTTAGTTATGGATCCTGACGATCCGAATCATTTATTTACCTTGTTGGCAGGTTCGGAGAACAACTTATTTGAAACAAAAGATGGGGGCGAGATATGGCAGAACATAGGCACTCTGCCTGAAGGTGCGTACTCCATTACGGCGCTGCCGGGAGCTCCTGTTTCCTTTTTGGCAGCCACGGAAACAGGACTTATTCATTACATTGTTAATGAAGGCAAGGTTCAGAACTTGCTCTTAACCAATGAACCGGTATATGGGGTGCTTTATTTAGCTAATGGGGAGGTCATCCTTATGTCGGAAAGCGGATTTCTAAAATCAAAAGATTTGAAAGACTGGTCAGACCTTCATGTTGATTTAAAAGGTGAAATGCCGCTCGGCATCAAAGCGTCGAAACGTGATCCCAACCGGCTGGTCATTGTGACTGACCGATATTCTGTTTTTGAAAGCGACAATGGCGGCAGTAGCTGGTCACTGAGAGCAAGTGTTGAATAAACATATATCTTCTGATCTCTCCTTATTTTTATTATCTATTATTTCAAAATTTAGATGTCTTCATAAATTCCACACAAATTTTAGATATACTGTTGGAGATAAAATCAATAGGAGGATCATTATGAAAGGTAAACTAAAAATTCTACTTGCAGTAGGTGCTTTTAGTGTCATTGTGGCAGGTTGCGCAAATTCAGACGGTCAAAATGGGATGGAAGGCATGGATCATTCAAAAATGAACATGAGTGATTCTCAACAGAATACGGATCAAAATAAAGACCAGTCAGGGGAAATCAAATTGACGAAAGTTGCTCCTGTTGCGGATGGAAAAGAATTTACGATTACCGCGCAAACGAGCAACTTGAAAGTATCGGATGATCTGACGCTGCCTGTGTGGACGTTTAACAATTCGGTGCCGGGTCCACAGATTCGTGTGAAGGTCGGTGATACCGTGAAAATCAAATTGAAGAATGAGTTGGAGGAGCCTGTCTCCATACACTGGCATGGTTATCCTGTTCCAAATAATATGGATGGTATTCCGGGGGTAACTCAAGATGCAGTACCTGCAGGTAAGGAATTCACCTATGAATTTAAAGCGACTGTCCCGGGAACTTATTGGTATCACTCGCACCAAGATAGTGTAAATCAGCTTGATAAGGGCTTGTATGGTACGTTAATCGTAGAAGATCCCAATGAAAACTATGACCGTGATTATACCCTTGTGCTGGATGAGTGGATGAGCTCAGGCGAGATGGATATGAGCAACATGGAAGGCATGGAGGGGATGGATCACAGCCAAATGAACATGGGAGATATGAGTAGCATGACAGAGATGGCTGGGCATGATATGAGCGTGTATGACCTGTACACCATGAATGGGAAAACTGGGGATTCGATTGATAAGCTTATCGTGAAGGAAGGGGATAAAGTTCGCATTCGTTTGGTCAATGCGGGCTACATTACGCACACGTTGCATTTACACGGACATGAGTTTAAAGTCATTGCCTCCGATGGGCAACCTGTAAATAGTCCAGCCGTGATCGCCAATCAAGGCATTGCGATCGCGCCTGGTGAACGCTATGATCTCGAATTTACTGCCAATAACCCCGGATCATGGCTCTTCGAAGAGCATGGAAAAGATGAGCGGGTGAAGAACATGCGTGCTGTAATTGAGTATGAGGGCGCAATAGGCAAAACCGATAACTCGAATGCGGATGATGAGCTGCCTAACTTTGATTTAACCAAATACGGCCAACAAGCGATGTCTAATTTCTCTTTGGATCAAAAGTTTGATCAAGACGTAAAATTAAATCTGAACACAGAAATGAAGGATGGGGAAATGGTCTACACAATCAATGGAAAGATGTTTCCTGATACCGATTCGATCAAAGTAGATAAAGGGGACAAAGTGAAGGTTACCTTAGTTAATTTGTCTAAAACCGATGATCATCCCATGCACTTACACGGTCATTTCTTCCAAGTATTAAGTAAGAACGGTAAACCACTAGAAGGAGCACCTGTGATCAAAGACACGCTTAATGTGAAGCCTGGCGAAGAATACGTGGTTGCATTTGAAGCGGATAATCCGGGGGATTGGATGTTCCACTGCCATGATTTACACCATGCGTCCGCAGGGATGGTTACAGACGTGATGTACGAGGGCTACAAAAGTAATTACACACCTGACCCTACAGTCGGAAATAAGCCAGAATAATTTAACAGACTCCTGCAGCGATCAGTCGTTGCAGGAGTTTTTGTTTCAACTCTTCTCTATGTCTATCGACAAAACTCGCTTCTATTTTTCATCTTCTTACTTTCCACACAGATTCTCAACATTTTCCATGTACAATGGACTCATCATAGATTACGAG
>NZ_GG695975.1:180838-182621 GCF_000159955.1 Paenibacillus sp. oral taxon 786 str. D14
TACAGTACACGATTATTGAGTAAATCAAGAAATGGAGGAGACGATTTTGATCAAAAAATTTTGGAAGCATGGCAGCTTGGCGGTCTTACTCGCGGTAAGTGCCTTTGGTTCTGTAGGGGCCGCTAATGCGGAGCAAGCCAAGCCGGCTAAACAAGATTTGAATATCCTGACCACCACTCAATTGCGAAAATTGCCTCCGTTAAAAGAGACAGACACAATTGTACCGACAGGTAAAGTAAAAGAGTTTACGCTCGATGTCAAGGAAGAAAAGTGGGAGTTGGTGAAAGGGACAACCGTAGACGCCATTACCATCAACGGCACGGTCCCGGGACCGGAAATCCGGGTGACCGAGGGAGATACGGTTCGTATCACGGTCAAAAATAACCTTAAGGAAGACACATCGATTCACTGGCATGGACTCCATGTTCCAAACAATATGGACGGAGTACCTCCTTTTACGCAAGATGGCATTAAAGCGGGTAAATCTTATACTTACGAGTTTATTGCGAACCATGCGGGAACTTTCATGTATCATTCCCATTTAAATAGTGTCAAGCAAATCGATAAAGGGTTTTACGGAGCGTTTATTATAGATCCGCAAAAACCCGAAGCACAACCCAAATTTGATCAGGATATAACCTGGATGCTTGGCGGCTGGAACGTAGGCGATATGCAAGCAATGAGTGTCAATGGGACAATGTTAGATAAAGCCGGTATGAATGCTGAAATGCCGGATGCACATGGCAAGATGACGGATATGGCAGGTATGGATATGGGGATGCACACTGCGGAAGGAACCGGCTCAGCTCAGATGAACATGGACTACAATTACTGGACGATCAACGGGAAAGCATTCCCGGACACGAAACCTCTTGTTGTCAAGAAGGGACAAACCGTTCGCTTACGTCTCATCAATATCAGCAACCTAAATCACCCGATGCATTTGCATGGACACGATTTCCGGGTCATTGCGGAAGACGGCCATCCCATCTCTAATCCGCAGGTCATGAATACCATTGATATTGCACCCGGTAAAACCTACGATATTGAATTCATTGCCGACAACCCGGGAACTTGGGTATTCCATTGCCATGAACTGCACCACACAATGAACGGTGAAGTGGAACCAGGCGGATTAATCGGTGTGATCCAATATGAAGGCCAACCGGCTACTGTTCAAACCCAGAGCGGCATGGAATAAGTCATAGGAGGAGTTCAGTAAGAGAGGAGAAATAGATTGAAGAAGATTATTGGATCAATTTTATTCCTTACCCTACTTACCGTGTTTAATGCCGGAAGCGTGTTTGCCAGTGAGTCGGCATTGCAGTCGGAAGTCGATCAAGTATTGGGGACCCCCTACCTATATGGTGGAACGACAACCAAAGGATTTGATTGTTCTGGATTTATTCAATATGTGTTTAAACAAGTAGATGTTGATCTCCCTAGAACAACGAAATTACAGGCAAAAGAAGGAGCAAAGGTGGAGAAGAAAAACCTGCGTTCAGGGGATCTTGTATTTTTTAATACGGACGGAACGGGCATCTCGCACGCCGGCATTTATATGGGGAATGGATTATTCTCCCACTCATCTGCAAGTAAGGGAGTTCAAATCAGCAAACTTTCGGAGGATTATTATGTCGAACGTTATGTAACCGCTCGCCGTATATTATCTGATGATGAGTATAATAAAATAACAAAAGAATGAAAGAATAGCTCGGTACATTAGTTGGACAGGCTTAACCCTAGAATTTAACAGTAAAAAGAAGTGCTTAAAACGCACTTC
>NZ_GG695975.1:183848-191799 GCF_000159955.1 Paenibacillus sp. oral taxon 786 str. D14
CTACCACTTAGAGGGGCGTAGGCATTCTTGATAAAGTCAATCAATATAAAGGGAAATTTTTTAATTTTATTAAGTATTTCCTTTGTATCTGTTTCCTTATTTGTATACCAAGTAATACTAACAAGAATATATTCGGCACTTTTATCCTATCACTATACTTTTCTTATCACATCTTTTGCAATATGCGGCGTTGGTGTCGGAAGCGTACTTGTATATATGCAGCAGAAAAAGGCAAAAGAACCGGGTAAGATACAGAAGGTGCAAAGTATAGGTTATGCGGCTTTTTTGTTAGCCCTATTTTATCTCGTCATATTATCGGTGATCTATAAGCTGCCTTATATAAATAGTGTTTTAATCTATGCCCTGTTGGGAACCCTTCCTTTTGTAATAGGGGGATATTATATATCCCTTCTCTTCAGACTATCCGCGGGGATAAGCAATAAACTTTATTTTGCAGATTTGCTCGGCTCAGGGGTTGGGAGCGTAGTTGTACTTCTATTAATGAACAATTTAGGAATGTTCAGGTCTTCCTTGGTTATAGCTATTATTGCCTTATTGGCTGCGCTCAGCTTCTCGTTGTTAGCAAATTTTAAGAGGTTGATTGCTGTAACCATAGTTTCTCTCGTTCTATTATCTTCAGGTTTATTCGTTCCAGTTCAGTATATAAATTCGATCGAGAAGAATTTCAACGGTTTATTGACTAATCCAGGTAAAACGTTTGGGTTTTATCAATATGAAGGTGAGAATGCAGAAATTATATCTACGGAATGGAATTCATTCTCTAGGACTGATGTTATAAGACTACCGGAAATACCCGACTATATGGTGGTTACTATTGATGGAGCGGCTAATGCCCCAATGATGAAATATAACGGTGATTTAAGCAGTCTGGAGAAATATAAAAAGGAAACTGAGTTTTTACCTTTTTCGATAGGGAAGAATGATAAGTCTTTGATCATTGGGCCAGGAGGGGGAAGAGATATATTATACGCTTTAGCGGCCGGGAGTAAAGATATTACCGCAGTTGAAATAAATACTTCGAGCATTGACGCCGTAGAAAAGTACTCCGACTTTAACGGCAACATTTACAATTTGCCGGAAGTGAAGGTATATGCAGAAGATGGTCGGAATTTCGTCAGAAGGACGAACGATAAATTCGATACGATCTTTTTATCCTTAGTAATGACCAATGCTTCTCAAAGTGTGGGGTACGCTCTTTCTGAAAACTATATCTATACGGTTGAGGCAGTGAAAGATTATCTAAATAAACTGGAAAGTAACGGAAGAGTCGCCTTTCTTGCTCATGATCAAAACGATCTCGAAAAAATAGTGGCAACCTCCATTTCAGCTCTTACTCAAAGAGGAGTTCCCTTGAAGGAAGCACCAAAATACATCGCTATTTTAGCCAAAAATATGCCTCCATCAGAACATGGCGGTGATGCTGAACATATTCATTATCCTATTGTAATCATAAAAAATGTACCTTTTACAGAGAATGAGAGTAACCAGTTATTAGACAAGGCATTACAAGGCGGTAATACGCCGTTATTCCTTCCTAATATTTACGAGGAGGGGCCTTTAAAGCACCTGGAAGATGAGCACGATACTTTCAAACAATTCACAGCCAAATTTAGCAACAATGTGGTCCCGTCTACAGATGATAGTCCCTATTTCTACAATTTTGAGAAGGGTTTACCTACATCGTTGCTTAATCTTCTTGCTGCTGTTGGAATTGGGAGTGTGATTCTCTTTGTCCCGTTTTTAATAAGAAA
The DNA here is from genome assembly GCF_000159955.1 of Paenibacillus sp. oral taxon 786 str. D14. Classification (GTDB taxonomy): domain Bacteria; phylum Bacillota; class Bacilli; order Paenibacillales; family Paenibacillaceae; genus Fontibacillus; species Fontibacillus phoenicis. Next base: position 185,621 of record NZ_GG695975.1, read on the forward strand.
TCGGAACTTGAAGAGACCAGCACTTTACTTTGGACTTCTAGGTGCCGGATTTATGTTGATTGAAACACCGCTCATACAGAAATTTTCTCTTTACTTCGGTCATCCTGTACTTACTTTTAGCTATATTCTGGCGGCATTGCTGGTAGGAAGCGGGTTGGGAGGATACATGAGTAGAAATAAATCGCTTAACAAAATTCTGAAAAATGACTGTATACCTCCTCTTTTGGTTGTGGTAGTCAATATAGCATTAATACTGCTTTTAGTAAAAATGTTTCTCATCACGTCGGAGTGGAGCTTAGTTAATAAAATCATTGTTGCTTCCATATTAGTAATGATTCAAGGGTTCTTTATGGGGATTCCATTTCCAAGAGGACTAAAACGACTTGAGGAATCAGGTAAAGAGGACGCAATTCCGATGATGTTCGGCATAAACGGTGTTATGTCTGTAATGGGCTCGGTACTAGCGGTTATTCTCTCCATGAGCCTGGGGTTCAATGGCGCACTGCTCGTTGGCGGATTCATTTATGCTCTGATAAGCGTTATTAATAGACCCTAATTTTGAATAAGTGAGGTACGATTATTATGCATCTTTTGGATAAGAATGCGTACGGTCTCTGGGGATCCGTTCTATTTAACATCCTGTTTTTTGGTATGTTTGTATTTGCGGCATATAAGCCCCAAACGAAAAGGGAGTGGAGAACATTAGGAGCCTTCGCGGCATTTATAGTTGCACTTTTCAGTGAAATGTTTGGATTTCCGTTAACAATCTATATTTTAACTTCAGCTTTGGGGAGTAAATACCCGGTACTAGATCCGTTTACTCATCTTAATGGGCATTTATGGGTAGCCTTGGCTGGCGGTTCAACAACACTATACTCCATTCTCCACCCTCTCAGTAACCTACTTATATTTGCGGGGATATTGATTATTGGGATAGGTTGGAAAGGGATTCATGCCGGAAAGGGAGAGATGGTCACTAGCGGGATATACAGAATAGTACGGCACCCTCAGTACAGCGGTTTTGTGCTTAGTATCATTGGCTTCCTGGTGCAGTGGCCAACAATAATTACGATTTTGATGGCGCCTATCCTTTTAGTCATGTATACAAAACTTTCCAAAAGAGAAGAAAAACAAATGATAGAAGAATTTGGAGAAAAATATCTGGAGTATAAAAAAATAGTTCCGGCATTCATTCCGAGAAGATTATTAACTAGAAATGAAATTTCAGAAATTGCAGGGACATTTAGAAATAGGTAAGCCTATATTTTTTGTAATAGAAACTATGTATTAATATTGTATAAGGAGCTATTTATCGTGAAACTCTCCATAAAATTGATGATCATGTTTTCGAGTGTCATTTTAATTGTTGTCGTTTCATTAGGGGGATACTCGGCAGTAATGATGAAAAATGAGGTAACCCACCTTGCTGAGAAGAAACTCGCAACGAATGAAGCTATGGCCAAGGCATTGCTCAATGAAAAATATCCAGGGGAGTGGGAAATTAAAAATACCAAGTTGTACAAGGGCGAAACACTAATGGAAAATAATCGTCAAGCGGTAGAATCCATTAATAAACTGACTGGAGATAGTATCGTCATTTTTAAAGGTAAAATCAGCGTTGCAACTGCAGATGATTCCATGGCAAATAATGAATCGATGAGTTCCCTTGAAACCGAGGTTCAAAAGACGGTTTTGGAGAAAGGGGAAGCCTATCTTGGTTCTTCCCATAATGGAGAAGAACTTTCTTTATATGAACCGATAAGAAATAAGCAGGGCGATGTTATTGGAGCTTTTCATGTAAGTATGCCGAAAGAAATGTATGAGCATGCCTCCCAAAATTTTCGAAAAAGTATGATTTGGTTTGCCTTAATCGGTCTCTTAGTTTCCTTAATAGTTGCTGCTTATTTATCGGTCAGATTTGTACGGCCAATTCTCCAGATGACACATCTTATGGAGAAGGTTTCAGTTGGCGATTTAAGAGTAGATCTTCTGGTTTCTAAGTCTAGAGATGAGCTAGGTAGACTAGCTATTAGCGTCAATCAAATGGTGCGGGGGCTTCAAGAAATGGTACATTCCGTCAAAGAAGTTTCTATAGGTGTTCACCATTCTTCTCTATCTGTTGACGAGAAGACGAAGCAAATTGCAGAGATGGCTCTAGATGTGAACTCAAATGTCATACAAGTTGAATCAGGGGCGCTTAAGCAAGCTCAGGGAATGAATGCCAGTGCTAATGCCATGGATGATATTTCAGAAAACATTCAGCATATCGCCGAAACAACTTCCATTGTCGCACTAACTTCAAGTGAAATGTTGGAACATGCTGATCGGGGAAACCAGTCAATCCAAACAGCTGTTGAGGAGATCCATCAGCTTAATGAAACGACTCGCTTAATGGCAGATAGTATTAATGAGTTGTACCAGATGTCTGATAATGTTAGCAGTATAGCAGGAATGATTACAGAGATTTCCTCACAAACCCATCTATTGGCATTGAACGCAGCCATTGAGGCAGCTCGAGCAGGAGAGAATGGCCGAGGGTTTACGGTGGTCGCCGATGAAGTGAAAAAATTGGCTGAACAATCTGAGCGTTCTTCACATGAAATTCAATCTTTAATTGATACTGTTCAAACGAAGACAAGTGACGCTGCAGAAATGGTGGAGCTGGGACTCAAGCAGCTTGATCGAGGGATAAAAGTCCTACAGAAAGCAGGACAAGCATTCAGCAATATTGTCAATTCTGCTGGAGTTGTAGCTAAGCAAAATCAGGAAATATCTACGGCAACTCAGGAAATATCTGCTGGAATTGAAGAAATTGCCTCCTCATTTCAGACGGTATCTTCAATCGCCGACGAGACAGTAAAAAATGTCCAACACATCATGGAAGCGAGCCATTCACAAGTGAATAGAACAGAGGATATATCCGAAACTTCATCCAAAATGTTGGAAACGATCGAAAAAATGAGAAAGGCCGTTAATCAATTTCAAGTATAAATTTGGAGAAAGGACGAGCCAGTGAGTTATTTCTCACTGGCTTGTTATGCTATTTCAACACACTTCCCCCAAACAGAAAGCGCTTTTCCCATTGAGTGCCCTCAATTTTATCGATACGAACGCCGCCCGATTCTTTGGAATAAGTTTGCAGGATTTTCCCGTTTCCAAGATAAATTCCGTTATGAGTGATGCGGGCAGTGCTTTTATTAATTCCTTGGTAGTCAGAAGCTTTGCTGCCTCTGTAAGACATGAAGAACATAATGTCTCCACGCTTGAGGTTCTTCCAGTTTGTTGTATAGGTGCCGTTTTTCTTGATATAAGCTCCTTGAGTCCTCGAATTAGAAGGCAACCTGATTCCTGCTCCTTCCCAATAGGCTTGTCTTACAAAGTCGGAACAGTCGAAGGTTTTGGTATTGCTTCTGCTGGACCCGAACTCATAAGGAGTTCCTAAATATTTCATCCCTTTTGCGATAACATTTTCCCGCACGCTGCTTACTGTTGCTTTAGCTTGTGTAGGAATGTCGCTTGATGCATGAGTCGTCGGAGCTCCAAACGGACTCATTACGAGAGAAGCAGATACCATTAAAATTGCTAAAGATTTCTTCATGCTGAATTTCCTCCTGATGTTTTTTTGTGAAACTGACGTCATCCTAACACAGGATTTCAGGGTTTGTTTAGGCGTAATATTTGGAAGCGGAAAAGGTAATAATTAAACGGGATCTCCACGAAAACCACATACTTTCCACAAGCTTTTTGTTTAAAATGGATATCACCTAATAACTCTATTTAGAAAATAATGAGAATTTACAGGAGGCGCTTATGAAGAAACCAGTCCAACTCGGAGTAGCTTTATTAGTTACGGTGTTCATTTTATCGGCCTGCACCAATTCGGGAAACGACAATGCTGCTAAAGCTGAGAATACGGTTCAACCATCAAGTAATACAACTGTTTCCGAAGTAAAAGTCGTGACTCCATGGATTTCCTCAAAAAATACGACGCGGATAAACACGGATAATCCCGTGGAAGCGGCGGTGTCGGTATCGCGAACGTTATGGATGGCAACCAGTGATGATAACCGTCCAGGGAGTATTATTCTTACATCTGCTGATGATTGGCAGAATGCAGTTGTTAGTGCCGACTTGATCCATCATCCAAGCAATGGCCCGATTTTGTTTGTCAATCAGGATGGTATTCCTGAAGCTACTGCAAATGAGATGAAAAGATTAAAGCCGAAAGGCGTGGAGAGTAACGAGGGAATTCAAGCGATCTTGGTTGGTGATCTTGATCAAAAAGTTGAGGATCAGGCAAAGGAACTCGGGTTCAAAACGGACAAACTTGTAGCCGATAATCCTGCAGCTTTGGCTAAAGCCATTGATGCTTATTACGCTAAAGTAGCGGGTGAAAATCCTTCTTCCGTCATCATTGGATCGATGGAAAGTCTTGAGTATACAATGCCGGCCATCAACTGGATCGCTCATATGCCTGAGCCCCTGTTGTATGTCATGAAAGATGAGATACCGCAGGAAACCAAAGAAGCGTTACAAACCCGGGGAGGAAAGGCCAATATTTATATTTTAGGGCCTGAATCTGTCATTTCACAGAATGTAGCCAATCAAATAAAGCAATATGGCAAAGTGGTACGTATTGCTGGCGATGATCCATATGCTAACGCTGTTGCCTTTGCTCAATATAAGGACAAAGCAACCGGATTTGGTTGGGGAATTACAACACCTGGGCATAACTTTTCGTTTGTAAATCCAGAAAATCCGGGACTGGCTATTGCGGGTGCGCCTTTTTCTCACTTAGGCAAGCATGCACCGCTTCTATGGACAACAAAGGACAGTATGCCGGATTCGGTGATGTCTTACGTGATGTCTGTCCAACCCAAATATGAGAAATCTCCAACAGAGGGACCGTATAACCATGCCTGGCTAACCGGCTCTCAGGCATCCATTTCTGCTGAAGCTCAGGGGCAAATCGACACCATGCTGGAGATTGTATCGGCATCAGGGATGGATCATGGAAGTATGGGTGGAATGAACGGCAATACGGAGGATATGCCCGGGATGAACCACTAACCCGAAGAAAAGGCAAAAAGGCTGTATAGGATTGTTTAATATGATCCATGCAGCCTTTTTATTAAAAAAATGATGTTAGTATTAGGGAGCGAATCCGGCAATGTTACAGGCAGAAGATGTTGCAGAATGGTTGGCAGGCTGGGGGATAGGATCGTACGTCCTTAGCATCGTCCTCAATGTGGTCATCAGCATCTTAGGGGTAATTCCTTCCGTTTTTCTCACGATGGCCAATGTGTTAGTGTTTGGGGGAATCCCAGGTTTTTTCGTATCCTGGCTCGGTGAAATGGCCGGTGCGATTGTTTCCTATATGTTATACCGAAAAGGGGCACTCAAACTAGAGGAGAAGTATCTTTCAAAGAACAGAAGATTGTGGTTCCATCGTATACAACGGATGAGTACTCTTAGGCAGTTTCTCACGGTTTTGATCGCCAGAATCATTCCATATATGCCGTCCGCCCTGGTTACAGTCATGAGTGTAATAGCACAAGTACGTATCCCGATCTATCTCCTCGCTACAGGCATCGGAAAAGCCCCGTCCATTCTTTTAGAGTCTATGGCTGGCTATGGGTTTAAGATGATTGAAGACCAACGCGTCAAGACGGGTATTTCAATATTGCTACTATTTTCATTCTTTTTCATTCTCTTTATACCCGGAAAGTTCAGATCTAGGAAGTCGGATATTTAAACATTCGCCAAAGAAAGGATCGAAGGGGCTGAATTATTGACATGCCTAGTTTGGATACAGTACCGTCCACGCCTTACCACGACCATAATATCGGGTCGTGTTTTTTTATAAGTCCATAGAAATTGCACGCTTTCCACACGGTTTCTACACAATCACTCTTTACAATGAACATATCAAGTTATTGAAATGATAAAGGAGGAATACAAATGGATTGGTCTTGGCTGCTATTGTTGGCTTGTCCGTTAATGATGGTGTTTATGATGTTTGGAATGAAGGGGCATGGTCATGGACACGGCTCTCATTCGGAGCATTCAAATGACCGTGCGATGCAAGTACAGCTTGACGAACTAAAAGCGCAAAATGAGCAAATGAAGCAAGAAATTCAAAAATTATCCCGGTAAACCAATCCGAAGTTCAAATTAAC
>NZ_GG695975.1:193365-206107 GCF_000159955.1 Paenibacillus sp. oral taxon 786 str. D14
CTAACATGAGTTGCTGTGGTAATCACAACCATGACGGAAATAATCATGCTGGCGGGGAGCATTCCGGCCATTCCAAAAAACATAATTGGATGATGATCTTGTGCTGTGTTTTGCCGATCGTTCTATTCGCTGCAATGCTACTTTTTAACGGAATAACAGGCTCAACGGGAAACATTATTCCATTCCTGCTTCTGCTGATTTGCCCATTGTCACACCTGGTTTTGATGCCGATGATGAGTAAGAAACGACACTAACAAACCCAATGACGAGAACATGGAGTGGATGAGTTCATGAAAAATATCTATCGATGGGGGGGAGTTTTGCTTTTCCTTTTGCTCGTTGCCGGTACTTGGCTTTTCGTAAAACAGCCAGAAGGGAAAGCAGCTCCTGCTTCAGTTTTTTATGTACCAAACGCTGGAGACGGAACCATCTCCGTTGTTGATTATGAACAAGGAAAAGCAGTGGACACGATTAAACTGGGAACAGACCAAGCTTCCCATGGTATTGCACTAAGCTTAGACCAAAAAGTACTTTACGTCGGCACCGGCTTTGACGGCAAAACGCTGATAGCGATCGATACGAAAACCAAAAAGAAAATAAAGGAACTTGCTTTTGACGAAGGCGTTCATGGCATCGATATAAGCCCGGACGGTCAAAACTTATACGTATCCCTTAATCCGGGGCTTGGTAAAACGGGCGGGAAATTAGCCATTGTGGATACGGCGAATCTCAATCTAAAATCCATGGTTGAGACGGGAGAAGGCCCGGCGCATGTGGCAGTTACTGCGGATGGTTCCCAAGTTTGGACAGCTAATGTGAATGATGATACGATTTCCATCGTAGACGCAACAACGGCAAAAGTCGTCAAAACCATCGCTGTCGGGAAAGTACCTAACGAGGTGGCGGTTATGCCGGATTCGCGATATGCTTTTGCTGCCAATGTAGAGTCGAATACGGTGTCTGTCATCGATATGAAAACCATGCAAGTGATCAAGGATATTGAAGCGGGAGAGGCTCCTCATGGGGTAACTGTCTCCCCAGACGGAAAAGAATTGTGGGTCAGCAATAACAAATCGAACGATGTCACAGTGATCAATACGGACAACTTTCGTGTTTTAGCGACGATTTCAACGGGTTCCTATGCAAATCACGTAGGCTTTTCACCTGATGGGGTATGGGCTTTTGTCTCAAATCGGCAATCGAACGATATCGTAAAGATCAACCGAGAAGACAGAAAGGTCGTAGCCATAATTCCGGTAGGTTCCGAACCGCATGAAATATCGCTGGAAGATATCATTGTTCCTGTCCAAGCTTCGAACGTAACCGCCCCTGACATTAGTCCGGATCCATCCGTTCAGGAGGGAACGCTTGGCTCGGCTCAAATCACGGTGCAAAGGTTAAAGGCAACTGACCTTGGGAATGATCCGAATTTTACGGATATCAAAGCGGAGGATTTTCAACAAAATGATATCTATGGAATTTCATTAGCTGCTCATTCTGGCGATATTTCTGATTTGTTAAATGAGCAGAGGATTAGCCTGCAAGGCTTAAATGGTAAATATGTGTCTCCTTCTCGGTTGGTTTCCGTAAGCAACGACTCACACCATCCTTTTTATTTGGCCTGGTTTCCAAAAACAGAGCAAGCCTCTCAGGTCGAAATGAAAATTGACGGACCCAATGGAGAAACGGTTTCTTTATCCTGGAGTGAGTAACTGAATCGAGAAATATAGTGAGCACGCTCACTATATTTTTTGGGGATAAATATAAAAATGAGAATAAATAAATTTAGGGGGATAAATAACATGAAAAGAAACTGGATGATAACGCTCTCTGTAGCGGTTTTAGCCATTGGTATTACTGCCTGTGGTACTGCACAACAGAATAACAATGCTGCACAACAGAATAACAATGCTGCACAACCAAATCAAACCACGAATAACTCTGAAAACAAAGCTGAAGCCCCAATTTCACAAAATGTTGCGCCGGCGTTTTTTTACACTGCCGATGAAGGGGGAAGTGTTACTAAGATAGATGCAACTTCAAATCAAGTCCTGCAGACCATTAAGGTTGAAGGGGCCGTTCATAATGTCCAGGTCTCTCCCGACGGGAAATTGGTAGGAGCTACGGTTGTTCCATCAATGTCGGACATGGAAGGAATGTCGGAGGCGGAAGATCAAGAGGGCGGACATGGCGAAGATGGCGATCATGAAATGAGCGGTTATGCCTATTTTTATGACACGGTTTCAGACGAACTCGTCAAGAAAGTCGAAGTAGGTATCCACCCGGCTCATCTCGTTTTTACGATGGATGGGAAAAATGTTCTGGTTACCAATAATGAAGGAAATAATGTAACGGTACTGGATGCCAAGACGTTTCAAACGGTGGGAACGATTCCAGCAGGAAAAGGCCCTCATGGTTTTAGAGTGTCGGCGGACAGTAAATTTGCCTATGTGGCAAATATGAGCGAAGACACCGTTAGTGTGTTGAACTTGCAGACCATGGTTGAGGAGAAAAAGATCAAGGTCGGTAGCACGCCTGTAACGACTGGCGTAACGAGTGACGGTAAAACCCTGGTCGTTCCTTTAAACGCAGAGAATGCAGCCGTAATTGTGGACTTAGCTACCGAGAAAATGATCAAAGTACCTGTCGGTAACGGTCCTGCGCAGGTGTATATTCCATCCGACAACAAGTATGCGATTATTGCGAATCAAGGTACCGAACAAAATCCATCAAATAGTATCTCGAAAATTGACCTGGCTACAAATCAGGTCATTGCCACGATCGAGACGGGCAAAGGGGCGCATGGCGTGGTAGTGAGCCCGGATAACAGTAAAATATATGTGACAAACATGTTCGATAACACTGTAACCGTGATCGACAATGAAACCAATAAAGTGATTACAACGATTAAAGTAGGCACAACGCCAAATGGAATTAGTGTTACTCCATAATAATAAGGGGATAGTGACGTGAGAGTAATTTTATTTGAAATCGGGGGATTCTCCCTTAGATCCTATGGCGTCGTAGTGGGTTTGGCTGTATTGCTTGCCGTGGGCATGGCGTATTATTTAGCTAGAGGGACGCAATATCAAAAACATATCTTTAATCTGGTGTTCTATGTACTTCTTGGTGCCATTCTAGGAGCCAGAATATGGCATGTGTTCTTTTTTCAATGGGGATACTACTCGAACCATTTATCTGAGATTTTTGCCATCTGGAATGGCGGAATCGCCATACAGGGAGCATTGGTTGGCGGATTCCTGACAACGGCTGTTTATACCTGGAAAAATAAAATTTCGTTTTGGGAACTCGCCGATATTGTGGCTCCTGCCATCATATTAGGTCAGGCCGTAGGCCGGATTGCCTGCTTCCTAAATGGTGATGCGTTTGGAGCTCCGACTGGGACAGGCTTTGGGGTTGTTTACCCTGAAGGTACCATCGCTTTTGAACGGTATGGTTCCGTTCCGCTATGGCCGGCCGAAGTTTGGGAGGGTCAGCTCGATTTGATCGTATTTGGAGTTCTCATAGCCATGAAGAATATCAAGCTTCCCGTAGGGGTGCTGTTTTTAAGTTATAATATGATGTATGCACTGGTCCGGTTTTCTTTGGAATTCCTTCGTGGGGATTCACCACGGTACGCCTTGGATTGGACTGCCGGACAATGGACCAGTATGAGTATCTTCCTGATCTCTATGGCCTTGATGGTGTATTTCTTCTTTAAGCGCAACCAAGAGACAAAGGTAATCACTATGTAAAAATGAGTCAATCGGTAAAGGCGGGTGGCGGCGTGCCAAAACTACAGGTTCTTGTTGTAGATGATGAATGGAATATGCGCAATCTCTTGCGGATTTATTTAACGCGAGAAGGGTTCGAGGTCAAGGAAGCTACAAACGGCAATGAAGCCTTGGAAATGGCGGCTAACCATCATTTCGACATTATTCTGCTGGACCTTATGCTGCCGGATATGGACGGGTGGCAAGTATGCAAAAAGATCCGGGAGAAGGATCATGTAGCTATTTTGATGCTCACCGCGCGTTCGGAGACGAAAGATAAAGTGTACGGGCTTGGCATCGGCGCGGACGATTATTTGACCAAGCCATTTGAACCTGAGGAATTGCTTGCCCGGGTCTATTCCTTAATCCGCCGTTCGGCGATTACACAATCCATCAGGCGGCAAGAGGCTGCGTTAGAGTTTCCCCATCTGAGAATATTACCGGAAGGTAGAGAAGTTATTATCCATGACCATTCCGTTGAATTCACACAGAAAGAGTTTGATTTATTCATCTCGCTCGCGAAAAGCGAACAACGTGCGTTCAGCCGCGAAGAGTTGGTGAATCTAATCTGGGGAGACGAATACGAGGGAGAAGTTCGCGTCGTAGATACTCATATCAAAAATATTCGGGAAAAGACTCAAAAGGCAGGGCTTGGCTATAATCCGATTCAAACGGTGTGGGGAGTAGGGTATAAGTTCAACGGAGCGGGTACTTCCAATGAGAAGGAATAAAATTGGCTTCAGGCTTGGTTTGATGATTCTCGTCGCTTTTGTTGTCGTGATTCTCTCTTTAGGATTGACGATTGATCGAATGTTCACGAATTTCTATAACTCGGAAATGAGAACAGAGGTAAATGAACTCACGACTCACTTCACAGCGATGAGCCAATCGCCTGAGATGTTGTCCGAAGAGACGCTGCTCAAGTTTGCCGATTTTTCAAACGTCAGTATTTTATTTGTTTCTGAACAAGGAGACATATTGGCAAATTCCGGAACCTATGAAATATCGGACCGAACATTCATTAAACCCAAGGACCTGAAGCTTCTTTTTACCGGGAAAGCCGTAAAGCTTGAACATACCGATGCTAATGGAGAACGTTACTTCGTGGCGGCCAGACCCGTATTGGATGCCACGGGGGTAAATATTAAAGCCGCGGTTTATGTCCTTTCTTCAACCGGGCATATGGATGAATCCATCACGGCCGTTCGTAGCGTATTGGTACTGTCAGGCCTAGGGGCATTTCTACTGGCACTGGGAATCACCTGGATCATCGCCAAAATCCTATCCCGACCCATGCTGCAAATGCAAGCGGCAACCCGGAAAATTGCCGCGGGTGAGCTGGAAACTCGATTAACGATTCAGCGAGATGATGAAATTGGTGTTTTGGCGGATTCCATCAATCATCTGGCCATCGAGCTACAGCGATATAGGGATACCCGGCAGGAATTTTTTGCGAATATATCTCATGAGCTGCGAACTCCGATCACGTACTTGGAAGGATATGCACAAGTCCTCAAGAAGCGTCTATATGAAACAGAGGAGGAGAAGGATAAATATTTAGATATTATTCATGAAGAGGCCATGCGTTTACAGCACCTCGTTGATGATCTATTCGATTTGGCTAAGATGGAAGAAGGAAAAGTCAGCCTGTCGCTGGAGTGGATTGACTTAGCGGAAATTACGGATAACGCGGTTCAAAAAATTAAGCTTAAAGCCGGCGAGAAGAACTTATCTCTCCAAACGAAGATCAACAGCAACATTCCATTGATTTACGGTGACGGTTTGAGAACGGAGCAGGTTCTTCTTAACTTGTTGGAAAATGCTGTACGCTATACGGAGAAGGGCAGCATCGTCGTTGAACTGGACCAAAACCGCTCCTTTATTTATATAGCAGTGGAAGATACCGGTATGGGTATCCCTGAGGATGAGATTCCGTACATCTTTGACCGTTTTTATCGTGTGGAGAAGTCCCGCTCACGGCAATATGGTGGTACAGGGCTCGGTTTGCCAATCGCTAAAAAGTTGGTGGAGCTGCAAGGCGGGGAACTCAAGGTCTTTAGTAAGTTAGGCCACGGAACTAGGTTTGAGATCCGCTTTGTGCCTGAACACCAGGAGGAACGAATATGAAGAAGGCGGATTGGGTTATAGTCATTGTTCTCATAACTATGGGGCTGGCATGTTTAATCGTATCGGCTTTCTCATTCCGTGGCATGTCATTTACTCAGATGGGACTTTCCATCGGGCAGGCTTGCTTATCGATGATTGTGATAGCTACGATCTTTGGTATCGTATATTGGTTCACGCAAAGAAACAAACCTTAACTCCTATCGGTTCCCTAAGTTCAAATCCGAGGTGAAAATATTGAATAAGGTCCAAACCGAAAAAATAAAAAGGCGATACAATCGCGTAGCCCCTCTGTTCCACAAAATGGACAGTAAAATGATGAAAACTTGGAGAAGCAGCTTATTATCAGGATTAAGTGGCAATATTCTGGAGGTTGGCATTGGTACGGGAGCTAATCTTCCCTACTATCCTTCTTCCGTTTCATTAACGGGAATAGATTTTAGTCCCAGTATGCTGAATTACGCCAAGCTACGCGCCGAAGAACTCGGCATGAAGGTAGATTTGATTGAAATGGATACAGAGCACATGGATTTTGCGGACCATACCTTTGATTATGTAATAGCTACCTGCGTGTTTTGCTCTGTTCCAGACCCTATACAAGGGATGAAAGAAATGGCTCGTGTATGTAAGCCGGAAGGACAAATTCGTTTATTGGAGCATATGCGTAGCGATAACCCGGTTGTGGGAAAAATCATGGATCTGCTTAATCCAATCACTGTGAGGTTGTCTGGGGCGAACATCAATCGAAGAACGATGGAAAACGTGGAAAAAGCGGGACTCGTTATTGAACAAAACGAGCAGTTGTTTTCTACAATCGTCAGAAGTCTAACCCTGATTATAACCCCATCACGTAACACTCCTTGAGCAAACGTCCATGTAATGAAAAGAATAATTTGAAAGATGAAGGGAATACCACAAAGAACAGCAAAATATGCTGTTTTTCTTTTTGAAATACCCTACGGCGGTATCCTAAATTATCGATTGACGAAATATACCCCATAGGGGTATAATGCATTCAGCAAAGAATTTAAAGGAGTGTCTCTTTAAGATGAAAACCATGACATTACAAGTAAGCGGTATGAGCTGCCAACATTGTGTAAATTCGATCGAAGGTGCTCTGAAACAAATCGGAGTAGAAGGTAAAGTCTATTTAGCTAATGGGTCGGTTGAAGTTCGCTTTGATGAAAGTAAAATCTCGGAAAGCTTGGTCAAGGAGACCATCGAAGAACAGGGTTACGATGTTATTTAACCGGTGTTTAAATCCTTGAAACGATTTTAAATTTCGATGATGTATTCATGCGGATGCGACGCGTAAAAATGCGACAATCCTAAAAAGTGAGGAGATGAGAAGATGAGTGAACGGATAAAAATCGCTGTATCTCCGCCTATACAACTAGGAGGAAGCCTCTTTACATCCGAACAATTAATCGAAATCGGCCGTCTGGTTGGACCAGAAGGGAAAATGGAGATGACTCCTTTTAAACAATTATACTTGGAAATACCATCCTATCGGGAAGAGGAGATTACTCAGCAGCTTCGAAATCAGGGTCTTGAAGTAAATCCTTCGGGTTTTGTAACCAAAAGCTTGATTGCGTGCAATTTTTGCAAAGGGGCCGAAGAAGCCGGCTTAGATGTAGCTCGCCAGCTAAACAAAGCCATTTCGGGTATGCAAACACCGTCCCCTTTGAAGATTGGTTATGCTGGCTGTGCGCTTGGCACAAGCGAGCCTTTATTAAAAGATATTAGTGTCGTGAAAATGAGAAATACATTTGATATTTATGTAGGAGGAGAGCCAAAAGGGATAAAGGCATCGTTCGCTCAACTGCTTCTGACCAGCTTATCGGAAGATGATGTTGTTTCGGTCGTAAGCAAACTCGTTTATTATTATAAGGAACATGCCAAGGGAAAAGAGAAATTCAGCAAGTTTGTTCAACGAATTTCGATCGAACATTTAAAAAACATCGCTTCATAAAAACAGGTGGAGAATAATTGTGGTTGTCGCTTTGTTTGGTTGGTATCAGGGTTCTTCATCTCATGGATTGGAGGAATCATGGGAGCTGCCGTCACTCCAAGATACGCACTAATCACTGTAAAGATGTCTGGGGCGAATATCAATCGAAGAACGAAGGAAAACGTGGAAAAAACGGGGCTCGATATTGAACAAAATGAACGGTTGTTTTCGACAATCGTCAGAAGTATAACCCTGAGTACAATGGTTTGATCTTAATAACTTCTTCACAATGTATAAATTAGTTCTTCATATTTATTGTTTATATTATATTCAAAAGGAGGAGATACTAATGAAAAAACTATGGATTGGACTCGCAACGATGGCTTTAGTGATGGGAATTGGAACGGCAGGTGTCTATGCGGCTACATCCGAAAACGGCACCGACGACAGCGGTAAAACAAATAACCAAAGCACCTTTGAACAAATGTTGCCGCATGCCAAACAAATGCACCCGGATCTCTCCGAGGAACAAATTCGGGAGATGTATAATAACTGCCATGGTGGCAATGGCTCGGGTGCTAAAGGTATGATGAACAATACTCAGATGGGCAGCAATATGATGAACTTCTAATCACGAATTTAGACAGGCCTCGCGAGTTACGTGAGGTCTTGTCTTATTTAATGAAAGGATTTGTATGGAACGGACAAAAATTTTAATTGTCGATGATGAGCCAAGCCTTCTCCACGTCATTAAAGCCTATCTGGAGAAACAGGATTACCTGGTTTATGAAACAGATTCAGGGCAGGGTGCGCTTCGGCTTTTTGAAAATCTCCAACCTGACTTAATCATCTTAGACTTAATGCTTCCGGATCTTTCGGGTGAGGATGTCTGCAAAACGATCCGAAAGAAATCGGATATACCTATCCTCATGTTGACCGCCAAAAGCGGTGAAGATGACCTTGTTCACGGTCTATTAATTGGAGCTGATGACTATCTTGTCAAGCCGTTCAGCCCTCGGGAACTGATGGCCAGAGTGATCAGCTTGCTAAGAAGATCCAAGTCCGCTGGATACACGACTCAGGAAAAAAAGATTTCTTTCGGCGGGAACCGCCTATCCATCGATCCGGAACGGCATGAAGTAACAGTCAGGGGTGAAATCGTCCAGCTTACCCCCATTGAATTCAAATTACTTGAAACTTTAGCCAAACATCCTAAAAGAGCATTTAGCCGTTTCGAACTGGTTAATCTGATCCAAGGTGATGATTTTGAAGGTATGGAACGAACGATCGATGTCCATATCAAGAACATCCGCCAAAAAATCGGTGATGATCCTAAAAATCCATCGTTTATTATTACGGTCTATGGGGTGGGTTATAAATTTCAGGAGGTCCCTGATGAATAGCGGAGGACTGCGTAAAAGACTGTTAATTTCGCATCTAGGCGTAAGCCTCGGTTCACTGCTGCTCATCATGATCATTGTTTATCTCGTCATGTCTTTCTCATTTGGAAGGTATACGCAAACCCAGCAACAGGCAGAGGCAGATACGATTGTCGAAGATTTGGTGGGATCCTATGATGAAAGTTCAAGCGGATGGTCTGAGGATTCTTTAATGTCTATCTCCCATCAAGCTATGCTTCGGAACTATAACGTGAACATTTATGACGCTGGAGGCAATTTAATCTGGGATACGAAATCCATGGGGAGAATGATGCATGCCTCTACACTGGCTGAAAAAGGTACTATAAATACGAAAGTAATAACGCGAGATATTACAAAAAATAATGTGAAGATCGGCAGGATCGAAATTGAGGGACTTGCAAGCAATTTTGAAATACAAAACCGACAGTTTCTGAACCTGTTTAACACGTTACTTTGGGTGGCGTTTATTTTAGCCATTGCCGGTGTAACGATATTTAGCGTAATTATGTCAAATAGCCTAAGCAGGCCTTTATTACGCATTAAACAAATAGCTACTCAAATGAAGGAAGGGGACTTGTCTTCCCGTGTTGTACTGGCGCATCGTCAAACGGAAATCGAGGAGGTGGGACTCGCTTTAAACCATCTAGCGGATACACTGGAGCAACAAGATCAGTTGCGCAAAAATTTAACGGCCGATATCGCCCATGAATTACGCACACCGCTGGCCACGATCCAAAGCCATATTGAAGCTTTTCAGGATGGTGTATGGGAAGCAACGCCCGATAAATTGGAGGTTTGTCATGGGCAAGTTATCCGGTTAGTAAAGCTTATTCATGATTTGGAGAACTTGTCAGCGGTCGAAAATCCGATGCTCAAGCTAAAACAAGAACCGGTTAGACTACTTGAGGTAATCAGAGAATCCAAAAAAACGGTAAAAGCTCAGTTCAGCGAGAAACCGATCGATCTCACCATTCAGGAAGAAACTCCTGTTGTTATCACCGGCGATGCTGGACGACTGATTCAAGTTTTTGTGAACCTGTTGAATAACGCTTATAAATTTACTGGCGAAGGTTCAATTTATGTTAGAATTTTTGAAGCTGCAGATCAAGTGAACGTAACCGTTTCGGATACGGGTTCGGGCATAGCGTCCGATGAGCTGCCACATATTTTCGAGCGTTTCTATCGTGGAGATAAATCGCGGAATCGCAAAACAGGCGGTGCCGGAATCGGTTTGGTTATCGTAAAGGCCATCGTAGAAGCACACGGCGGCAGTATTCATGTCGAGAGTAAAATCAATCAAGGCACCCAGTTTACATTACACTTTCCCAAATGTCAAAATAAAAGATGAGCTATCTTAACAGAAGAGCTCATCTTTTTAATCATTTTAATTTGTCGAATCATGAACGCTGGCACCTTTTGTTTTTAAGGTTGTCACCCATCCCTCGGTTAATGGCTGAATTTCAACCTCATCACCAGGGGAGAAACAGGCGAAGTTTTGCATATTATGGATGTTAATGACCGTTACTGTTTTTTTATTCTCCAATTCGATTTGATTATGGCATCTGCTAATTCCAGTTTCGTCTGCTTCGCAATCCGTATCTGTTTTAACGGTGCCCTTCAATAAAGTATCCACATTACCCTCGAGTAATTGAGTAATGTACCGTTTTTCTTTACCGTTATTTTGCCAATCATAAGTTTTTTCATCAAAGGAAAAGGAATTTGAATTATTAGAAGATTTATTCGTAAAAATGCTGCCAACTCCCAAAACAACAATAATGATGAATAACGATCCTACTGCCCAAATCGTCTTTTTTCTCAATATCTAGCACTCCCCGTTTATAGATCAGCTTATTTTACATAAGCATCGATCTCGTTTTCGGCGTTATTTTTTTCTGATCCATCGACCTCTATAAACATTCGCAATGGCAAACAAATGATGGCTTCTTTGGGTTTGGAAATCAGTCCGAAAGTGAAGCAAATCTTCTGCGGACAATCGGATTCGATGACTTCAATGCCTTTGTCATGGATCTTCAGGATATCATAACCTCTTTCTGTTTTTACTTCGATAATTTGGGGTTCATCAGTAAGCTTCACCGTCTTGAAGATCTTATTATCCACCCTAATCGTCGCGTAATAATCCTTGTTCATGTTCGTTACGGCATCATTTGTAATCCATCTGGCTCCCAATATAAATGTGGCCAGTAGTATAATGCAAACAATTAAGATTAAATCACCCTTTTTAAGCTTATGGTTCATCTGTTGGTCATCCCCAAAATAATATCTCTTTAAATTGTATCTGAAAAATATGTGTTTTCTTTGTAGAAATGATGTGATATTCGGAACAATTACTAATCATCGAATTTCTGAATTAAAAAACTACACTGGAGCATAATACCTCATGTATTTTAATTAATTGGAATGGAAGGTGAAAAGTTACAAATGTCTCACGAACAGTTTCAACATTGCATCGATGAGTGTCTGCGCTGCATGGTCGCATGTAACCATTGTTACACATCCTGTTTAGAAGAAGACAATATCGGGATGATGAAAGAATGTATACGATTGGATCGGGAGTGTGCTGATATTTGCGCCTTCTCTGCGCAAGCGATGTCCATGAACACTTCTTATGCGAAACAAATCTGTAAGATCTGTGCGGATGTTTGTGAAGCATGCGGAAACGAATGCAAAAAGCATAGTTCAGAACATTGCCAGCAATGTGCCGAAGCATGTTTTAGATGTGCTGAAGCATGCCGTAAAATGGCCGCATAATCATCAAACCCTAAAACCCGTTTCTGTCGGGCTTTAGGGTTTGATCTGTTTGGAATGTTATTCGAATTACATGATAAAAAAATCTGCAGCCAGAAAAAGACAAATCGTCGTAAACATCCAAATGGGGTTAGATAGAAGGGACGATTTCTTGTTAAGATCTCCAGGGGCTATTTCACCTTGTAACAAAATAAAGACTAGGAACAGGATTGCAATTGTAAACAAAGCAATAATATTCAACATGGTATGGGTTGAAGATGGAGGGATCATAACCAAAAGCATTGTTCCCATCATTCCACCCATGACTCCGGATAATAATCCGTCTATCACCGCCATAAGACCTTTTGGCCATCCAATAAATGTGCCAGTAAGGCCACCTGCTAACATGCTAAGCAAAGTTGTTATGAAAAAGTCGTCTGAAATTATGACTGTCAGAAGGCTACCCATTCCCAAGCCGACAGACATTCCCACAGCCATCGCCGTCATCATGCCTGCCATACTACTTAACTGAGTTCGAAAAGAAATAATAAATAAATATAGCCATACCGTTAGAAGAAAAGACAATGCAATTAATGGGAAGAAGATCAATGCTTATACCCCCTAGACCTATATTATACTTTAAGATATGGCTTGTTCATTTTGAATATGCACCCCAGTTATGTAATTGCAATTAATAGGGGGTGGGGGTATATTATTTATATAATAAG
>NZ_GG695975.1:207921-218088 GCF_000159955.1 Paenibacillus sp. oral taxon 786 str. D14
TGGGCAATATGAAATTGGCGACGGATCGAAAAAGTCATCATTCAGAGACGACAAAAAACGATTTAACCAACCGTTTGAATCGAATCGAAGGTCAGATTAGAGGAATAAAAGGAATGATCGATCGGGATACCTACTGTGATGATGTACTAAACCAAATCGCTTCGGTTCAATCTGCTCTAAACGGTGTTGCAAAATTGTTATTGGAGCATCATATGAAGAGTTGTATTATTGAGCGAATCCAGGAGGGGGATACTAGTGTAGTGAAGGAACTTATGGTGACAGTGAACAAATTAATGAAGTGATGAGTTGGTTGACGAATAAATCTGACTGAATAAAATTATGGCAATGGATCACACTGTAATCGTACCTATTTCATAAGGAGTATTGATCAATGTACCGATTACAACCACGAGCAGTTGTCAAAGATATGACGGTAGTTTTTTTCTCATCCTTAGCCATGATTATATTTGAAATATTTCTTTCCCGATTTTTTTCTGTCATTTTGGATTATAACTATGTTTTTTTAATTATTTCTTTAGCTACATTAGGGATAGGCGTTGGCGGTTATTTGGCTTATAAATGGAACGAACGATTTATTGAAATGAGCACTTCGATATTGGGAACATTCGCAGTTTCAATGATGCTCGTGGTTTTGACTATGTATGCATTACCTTATCAGGGCATTGTTTTTTATGCACTATGCGCCATATTGCCTTTTATTCTGGGGGGACTTATTCTGGCTGGCACTATGCAATCCAGCAAGGAGCAGGTTCATATTTTATATTTTGTTGATTTGGTTGCTGCTGGATTAGGGGCTACGGGAGCCATTTTCTTGATGAATGCGATTAACCCTATTCAAACTATAGGTCTAATAACATTTGTATTGATTTTTGTATATTTAGTTGTCAGCTATCGCAAAACAGGAAGATGGTCAAAGTTCGTTTACAGTTTCGTTTTGATGGGACTCGCCCTTAATATGGTTTATCCCTTTTTGGACTTCATCGAATTTAAAGCATATCGAACTAGTCCGTTTACCGTTTTTTCAAAGAGACCGGATGCAAAAATTGTTTATACACATTGGGATGCGTTTTCCAGAACGGATGTTTACGATACCAAAGATGAATTGCTTTATATGACGATTGATGGAAGTGCGATGTCCCCGATTTCTAAATATTCCAAAGAACTCAAAGAAGTGGACTACTTGCTAACTACAACCGGTGCGCTTTCATTTCAGCATGGGCCTAAGAAAAGCGCATTGATTATCGGGGCAGGAGGAGGACAGGAAGTATTGACTGCTCAAATGTCCGGCTTTGAAGAAATCGATGCAGTAGATATCAATAAGGGGAGTTTTGATGCGGTTCATGCTCTAGCAGGGCTTTCAGGTGATATTTTTCATCAAAACGGTGTTAAGGAGATTATTTCTGATGGGCGAAGCTACATAAAAAAAACCACAAAAAAGTATGACCTCATTTATTTATCTCTGGTTAAAAAGCAATCCGAAAATGGGCTTGGTCTGGCTTTAACTGAAAACTTCATCTATACGCATGAAGCATTAAAGGATTACATGAATAGACTGAATAGCGATGGCAGGCTTGCCTTCTTGCTACATGATGACACGGAATTGAATAAAATGATGTATGCTGCGAAGAAATATTATCAGGGACAGGGTATGGATGAAAAATCCATAAAAAACTATATCGCTGTGGTGGGAACTTACCAGCATTTAGGCCATGTTCTTGTTGGTATGAAAGGGCCCATCATAAATCGGCCGTTACTTATACTCCAGAAACAGCCTATGGACAAAGAAATGGCTCAGTTGCTAATGGATTCAACTTTACATATTCAACAAATTCCGATTCATATCCCTCATATAAACGATCAATACGGAACACTACAAGCATTATTTAACACACAACATGTCAACGTGAATTCTAATCGGGACGACAGGCCATTCTTTTATAATAAAACGAACCAATTCCCTATGGGACTTGTCGTCGCGATTATGATTCCTATATTAGTGGCTATGTTTTTACTACGTAGGAGGGTGTTATCTTCAGGACAAGCCGTTTATTTTTCCGGTATCGCTATTGGATTTATGTTAATTGAAGTTACATTTATCCAAAAGCTGAGCTTGCCATTAGGCCATCCAACTCGATCTTTTGTCACTGTTCTGGGAGTTCTTTTGGTAGCCGGCGGAATAGGAAGTTATTGCTCAAAGCAAGGGAAAACCATTTATGGCCGGTATTCCCCGTTAGTGATAATTGGATTTTTAGCTTTATTGGCAAACACGCTAGTTGGTTTATTCGATCATTCTTTGGAAATCCCGGAAACTCACCGCATGTTCATAATTGTCGTGCTGCTTTTCCCGCTAGGGTTCTTTATGGGGATGCCTTTTCCCCATGGACTTGCTCATTTGCAACATGAACAAGTTGCTATGAGTTGGGGAATTAATGGAGTCATGACCGTAGTCGGCTCATTACTTGCCGCAGCGTTATCACTAACCTTTGGGTTTACAGTCACCCTATGGATAGGAGCATCCATATATATCCTTTTGTTCATATTCCAGCCTACAGTAAAGTCGGTATAACAACTTTACACAGTCTTGGCGATTTTTCCTAATACACTCAAATCTGAGCCGAACATGCACATTGCATCACAATTCTGACGTAGTTCAGAAAAAAGGATATAAGAAATCGGGAAATGCACGCCTTGTTGGAAAGATGGTCTTAATAGTTGGGCCTTTATTTCCTTTTCCCTTTTTTCAGGGGCAACAAGATATAGTCGGCTTTCATGACTTGTTATAGATATGGAGAGGTCATGTAGTCTAAGAATTCCGGAATAGATTGATGTACTTTTCTCCACTTCAAACGCACTTACTATTTGATTTCTTTCATTTATCCATAAGACATCGATAAGGGAGATCGTTTGTGCCGTTTGTTTTGGTATAGCTGGCAGATCCAATGAAGGGATCGAAAACTCACCAAGCTTTATACCATTCCACTCCCTTTTATGATCATTTTGAGCAATCCAAACTTTATAACCCAACGCGAAACCAACCTTAGCTAAATGTGCTTGCATTTCAGAATGTTCATTTTCTTCTACGATGTTCTGAACTACTTCTTGGTGTCTTTTAGTCCAATTAACGTTTTGGGCATTATCAAAAGATGCAACAAATTTTTCGGCATTCTGCTCAAAAATGTAACGACCAGAGCCAATTTCAAACAAAAGACCACTAATAGCTCCCAAATCCTTAGAAAAATGAATTCGGTATTTTTCATTTACTGAGATAATTGTCTCCCTCATTTGCAAATAAGCACTCCAGGATCCTAACTTTATTTTCATGTCAAAAAGAGTGTTAAACCCATTAACAATGGCAGTATTAAATGGAGGGAAGAGAGTGGGGTGCAGGAAATAAAGAATATTAGCTACAGCAGGACCAAGTCCTTTTATTTGGAGTTGATCAAGTTTCACAATCTCCTGAAGAATTTGTCTTTCATTAGTGGTTGAAATACAAGCTTTCAAAAAACGCCCGAATGCTAACTGATTACTTTCATTTTCATAAATGTCGGGTATACGAAGTTTAGGTTTCCAATAAAAAGCATGGGCTGCTCCAGTAAATATTTGTTTTTGCTCAGAAATTGCTGTAATAACTGTTTCTAAAAGCGAGCCTTTAAAATCATTTCCGAAAGTTCTATTTTCTATGGCGTTAATCACTTCGAATAACCCATTTCTAATCGTGCGAAATGCTTTTAATCTTTCCTCATTATTCAGAAACCATATTTGGTAAACGGATTCTTTATCTAGCTTATATTCATTAGCTAATTTTGTAATCAATTCGTTCATAACGCCCTCCGATGGTAATACAAACTTCTCCCATTATACTTCTCCTCTTCAAAAGTGGGCAATACTAAGGAATGTCGATAAAAGGAACACCAACAAAATAAAAATAATGCATTGACATAGGATACCCCAGTAGGGTATATTTTGATTAAGCAATTACTTGAAAAAAACGAGGTGGATCGGACATGGCAAGCAAACAGGTTTCGTTGCAGATCTCTGGTATGACATGTGCTGCTTGTGCTACAAGGATTGAAAAAGGATTAAACAAAGTGAACGGAGTAGAATCGGCTAATGTCAATTTAGCATTAGAGAAAGCAACGATTCACTTTGATTCGGATAAAACCGACGTTGAGGCTTTTGAAAAGAAAATTTCTGATCTTGGATATGGCACTGTAAAGTCTGCGGCTGATTTCCAAATCGGGGGAATGACATGCGCTGCATGTGCTACACGAATCGAAAAGGGGCTTAATAAGCTACCGGGAGTAACTAAGGCTAACGTAAATTTGGCCATGGAATCGGCTCACGTGGAATACACTCCATCCGAGGTTACAGTGGAGGATATGATCCAACGGGTACAGAAGCTAGGTTATCAGGCCACGCCGAAAAGCGAATCAAAGCAAGAGGACCATAGGGCCAAGGCGATCCGGAAACAAAAAGTGAAACTAATTATCTCCGCAGCACTTTCCTTGCCTTTGCTATGGGCAATGATCGCGCATTTCCAATGGACTTCCTCTATGTGGATTCCAGGGTTTCTGTTAAACCCTTGGGTTCAACTGGTATTAGCCGCTCCGGTGCAATTTTGGATCGGGAAAGAGTTTTATACGGGAGCGTATAAAGCACTTAGAAATAAAAGTGCTAACATGGATGTTCTAATTGCCCTTGGCACATCAGCGGCTTACTTCTATAGCGTATATAAGACTTTTGAATGGCAGTTTATGGGGGGGCATCATGGAACGGCTGAGCTTTATTTTGAAACAAGTTCCGTCCTCATCACATTGGTCATCCTGGGTAAATTGTTTGAAATGCTTGCCAAGGGGCGTACTTCTGAAGCGATTAAAACTTTAATGGGATTACAGGCCAAGACGGCTTTGGTTATACGTGATGGTCAAGAAGTATCTCTGCCGGTGGAGCAGGTCATCGTAGGCGACTTGATCATGGTTAAACCGGGAGAGAAGATCCCGGTTGATGGAGTCGTTGTTGAAGGCACTTCGTCGATTGACGAGTCCATGATCACGGGTGAAAGCATTCCGGTTGAGAAAAATCCCGGTGAAGGTGTCATTGGAGCCACAATCAATAAAAACGGTTCTTTGAAGATTAAAGCTACCAAGGTGGGCAAAGAAACTGCCCTGGCTCAAATTATAAAGGTGGTTGAAGAAGCCCAAGGCTCGAAGGCGCCTATTCAAAGAGTGGCCGACCGTATTTCTGGCGTGTTTGTGCCAATCGTCGTAGCCATTGCTGTAGTAACGTTTCTAATATGGTATTTCTTTGTAGCTCCAGGCAACTTTGCGGAGGCGCTGGAAAAATTGATTGCCGTTCTTGTAATCGCCTGCCCTTGCGCCCTCGGGTTGGCTACGCCAACCTCGATTATGGCCGGCTCCGGACGCGCTGCAGAGGCGGGGATATTATTCAAAGGGGGTGAACATTTAGAATCAACGCATAAGATTAATGCCATTATTCTGGATAAAACAGGAACGGTCACAAAAGGAAAACCTGAGCTTACGGATGTTATATCAGACGCATTAAACGAAGATGAGTTCTTGCGTTTGGTTGCGGCCGCCGAGAAAAAGTCGGAGCATCCGCTTGCCGAAGCTATCGTAAACGGTGCGGTTTCCAGAGGAATCAAAATTCCGGAAACGGAGCAATTTGAAGCGATACCCGGACATGGAATTCGCGCTGTTGTAGATGGCCGTGAACTGTTGGTTGGAACCCGAAAACTCCTAGCTTCTCGGAACATCGATTATTCTGAGGCGGTTTCCAATATGGAGGACCTGGAGACGGGAGGCAAGACGGCAATGCTGGTAGCCATTGATAATGCCTACACTGGGCTGGTTGCGGTTGCCGATACGATTAAAGAAACCTCAAAAGCAGCTGTCTCAAGATTGAAACAACTGGGTATTGAAGTGGTTATGATTACAGGGGATAACCAAAGAACGGCAAATGCCATCGCCAAAGAAGTAGGTATTGAACACGTATTAGCAGAGGTTTTGCCTGAAGGTAAGGCAGAAGAGGTCAAGAAGCTTCAAGCTCAAGGCAAAAAAGTAGCGATGGTCGGAGACGGTATTAATGATGCCCCTGCTCTTGCTACTGCGGACATAGGCATGGCTATTGGTACAGGTACCGACGTGGCCATGGAAGCGGCGGATGTTACCTTAATGCGGGGAGATCTAAACAGCATTCCGGATGCGATCTATATGAGTCGTAAAACCATGAGCAATATTAGACAAAACTTCTTTTGGGCTTTGGCATATAACTCTTTGGGAATTCCGATTGCGGCTCTTGGTTTCCTAGCCCCATGGCTTGCGGGGGCGGCGATGGCTTTTAGTTCGGTATCCGTCGTACTTAATTCGCTTCGTCTACAAAGAGTAAAATTATAAAAAGTGAATTCAAAAACGAAATCAAGATATGGAGGTAACAAACATGAAAGCAAATTTAATCGTTGAAGGTATGCACTGTGGAGGCTGCGCTAAAAAGGTGGAAACATCAGTAGAGAATGTTGGTGCATCGTGTGAAGTTGATTTAGCTTCCAAATCCGTTGCAGTTGAGTTCGACGATAATAAAGTTTCTTTGGATGAGATTAAAGAAGCCATTAACAAGACAGGCTATAAAGTAAATTAAATGATTAGTTCAATATTTCTTTGAATGCCAGTTACGAACAAGCACTCGATTGAGTGCTTGTTTTTTGCGGTAGTGATATCATGGTAGGTTGGCTTGAGCCCAAATTACTTCTTATTTGATTCTCAGGTTAATCTCATAACAAACTCATTTTTGTTGATTATAATAACTGGCATAAAGATGAAATTTTTGAAAGCGGGGAACTCCATGAGCATTTATCAATGGGGAGGTACTTTATTAATCCTACTGTTTATTGTCGGGAGTATCGGTTTCTTATTTAGGAAAAAAAAGAAACACCACATTATTCTCAGCCCATCAGGTTATCAAGAAGTAAAGATCCGCGTGAATGGAAAGTACATGCCGAATACGATTGTTGTACAACGAGGTAAACCTGTCCGTATGGAATTTGTCAGGGAGGAAAAGACGGCTTACTCAGAATTGGTCGTGTTCCCCCACTATCATAAGAGTATAGTGCTGCCGTACGGGCAAAAGGCAACAGTAGAACTGTTTCCTAATGAAGCAGGGAGCTACCGGTTTACTAGCCAAATGGGAAGGTACCAAGGGACAATGGTTGTTCGAGACACAACAGAAAAGTATAAATAAAAACCTTCGGACTACAATAAATAAAGCAGACAGTCATGGGGTAAGTGGAGAGGTGAAAAGTTAGTGGGTACCAAAATTCTTATAATAGATGACGATAAAACGATATCTACCATGATTCGAAGGGGATTAACATATGAAGGATATGAGGTCACTGTTGCGAACGGAGGGAAAGAAGGCCTTAATCTGGTGCTGGAAGATGAGCCGGATTTAATCATTCTGGATATCATGATGCCTGACCTTGATGGGTTGGAAGTTTGCAAAAGGTTACGAAAAGATGCGGGCATTCCAATTCTTATGGTTACCGGCATGGATTCCATTGCAGATCGGGTCCATGGCCTTGAGACAGGCGCTGACGATTATTTGGTTAAACCTTTTGCGTTTGAAGAGTTGGTTGCAAGGGTAAAAGCTTTGTTACGGCGACTGGATCATAAGAAGAAGGAAGACGAAAAACTGATCTTTTCTGATCTGGTAGTCGATCTTTCAACGCGTCAGGCATTTCGAGGATCGCGTACGATTGAATTTTCCACAACCGAGTTTAATCTGCTTTGTTTTTTTATGAAACATCCTCAGCAAGTTTTGACCCGGGAACTGCTTATGGATAGAGTTTGGGGATTCGATTTTCGAGGGGAGTCAAACGTTTTGGAGGTATATGTAGGCTATTTGCGGAGCAAGCTGGAAGCGCAAAATGAACCTCGCCTTATTCATACTGTCAGAGGCGCCGGTTATGTATTGAGGGAATAGTACGATGCCGATAAGAATGCGCTTAACCCTCTGGAGTACCCTTATTTTTGGAATACTGTTAATCGGAATTACGTCATCCATCTTTTTTATGCATCACGCTTCATATTATAAAGACCAGGATCGATTGCTTGCCAGTGTATCCTTGCATATTCGGGAGGAACTGGAGAAAGGGTTAGTAGAAGGAACCCCTTTAACCGAAGCAAATTTTTCCTTCGAGGAGTTTTCTTTAAATGGCGTTTATGTCATCGTTAGGGATCAGACAGGAAAAAATATTGCGAAAAGCACTAATCCTTATCGAGCTCCAGATACTCCATTCACCGATTTCAAAAAGACACAAGATCGTCTGCTAACTTATACAGATCAAGAAAATAATCGTTTCCGTGTGATGGTGACGCCGATACGCTATCGGCAAAATATTGTCGGCTATATACAAGCTGAGGTTTCTTTACAGCAAGTTGACACCTCCTTGGTCCGTTTGGGGTGGTTAATCTTTGGAGTAACATTTACAGGCTTGCTTCTGGCAGCCATCGCCAGTTGGTTCATGGCCCGCAAATCTTTAAGAGGAGTGGAAATCATCAGCCAAACGGCTCAGGCTATAACGGAATCACAAAGTTTTAATCAAAGGGTTGTATATTTGGGGGCCAAAGATGAACTAGGCCACTTGGCGGAAACTTTTAATGAAATGTTAGATAGTTTAGAGAAAGCCTTTGTCAGCCAACGTAGATTTATCTCTTATGCATCACATGAACTTAGGGCTCCTTTGACAGCGATACGCGGAAATTTGGATATCCTGCAGAAGAACGTAAATATTCCTTCTGAAGAAAAAGCCGAGATCTTGAGCGACGTGTCCAAAGAAGCTAAACGGATGTCGAAACTTGTAGGTGATTTGCTATCTCTGGCTCGGGCGGATGCCGGCCATGAGATCCAAAAGGGAATCGTTGATATATCCAATATTTTAAATGAATTGGAATCACGAATTCAATCGTCCAACCATAAAATGGAGATTACTTTTGAATATCAACTTTCAGTAATGGCCTGGGGTAATGAAGATCTACTTAAACAATTGATCCTTATATTACTTGAAAATGCGATAAGATATACGCCGGACAGCGGGAAAATTACCCTATCGACATTCCAGGATTCGGATTATTGCGGTGTTCAGGTTGCCGATACAGGCATTGGAATCGAACCGGATGATATGCCCCATATATTTGACCGTTTTTACCGAAGTAAATCGGCAAGAATGCACACATCCGAAGGTACAGGTCTTGGATTAGCACTTGCGAAGAGTATCGTTGACCTCCATGACGGCTCTATTGGGGTAACGAGCGTTCCAGGTCAAGGAAGTCTTTTCAAAGTGAGTTTACCCAAAATCAAAACTTGACAGTAACTAATGCTCTATCTGTTTCCGGGTGGAGCGTTATTTCATTAGAAAATTCTTATCAAACTCTAAGGATAATCTCAGGGTTATCTTAGTTATTTCTAGTAATCTGTTGCTAGAATCTATTAAGGAGTGAGAAAAAATGAGCAAAAGTTCGGATACTTTGGCCTTGGAAAAAGGACTACCTAGAACGACAACCAGCTTTCTATTTACACGATTACTCCATCAAATCCGGCTGCGTGAACGACAACCGAGAAAATTAGGGGCGGTAGGTTCATTCACTCCGAGCGAAATTCATATCATCCAAACCATCGGTATCGGTAGAGGAATGATCATGGGGGAATTAGCTAACCGAATTGGTGTAACCAGTGGAGCTATTACGCAGATCGTTGAACGGATGGAAAACAAAGGTCTGGTTCGGCGTTTCCAACTTATGCGAGGTTCAAATAAGGTCAATGTAATTTTAACCGATAAAGGGGAATCGGTATATTTTGCCTACGAGGAATTTTTTGTTAAGCCATTTGATCAATGGATTCGAGATGAGCTAAATGAAAATGAACTTAAGTCTTTTGAAAAGGGAGTTAAAAAACTAATTGAATTTTTGAACGAGTAGCTTCAATAACTAACGTGAGCGTTTTGCAGTAATCTGAGGCCTTGAGCCGTAAGGATTTTCGGACATAAAAAAGGGACTTCACCCCAACTTGGAGAAGTTTTCAAGTGACTAAACCCAAAAACCTCAAGGATGGAGGAAGTCACTTTGTATATTCTCC
>NZ_GG695975.1:219412-222303 GCF_000159955.1 Paenibacillus sp. oral taxon 786 str. D14
CAACGTAGATAAGTTATTTCTTCGTACTTTCTACATTCTTTCTCTATATTTCCTAATTACAATACTAATATGAAATGAAAATAAAAAACATAAGAAAATGGGGAAATATAGTTGAACTTGAGAAAATGGTTATCTGCGACTGTATTTGTGATTTTTGTCACTTTATTGTTCCTCCCTTTGGATCAAATTTATGCCAAAACCGTTAGCCAATTAGACAACGAGTTGAAACAACTTCAAGAACGGGCGAAAATAGCTGAGCAAAAGCAAAAAGCTGCAGAAAAACAACAGCAGGAAGCGAAGCATTATGTCAATAAAAATAAAAACTATATCAAACAAATATTGATTGAGATCGAATCCGTAAGCGAAGAATTGACTAAAATCGCCATTGATGCTGAGCAAGCAGAGGCAGAATTACGCCAGACTAACGAAAAGTTGGACAAAACCAAGCAAAGAGTCGAGGAGCGCTCCAAATGGCTGGATTCTCGAATCCGATTGATGTATACAGACGGAAATGTTTCTTACTTGGACGTATTGTTGTCCTCGACAAGTTTTATTGACTTTTTAGAACGTGCCGAAGTATTGCAAGCAATAGCCAATCAGGATCGGATGTTATTAGATGAATATAAAAAGGACAAGGAGCTTCTATTAGAGCAGCAACGGAAATTGAAGGAGAGTTATGAGAAAATAGAGGCCTTGTATGTTGAAGCGGAGTCGCGGAAAAGTGCTTTGGAAAACAAAGAGGATGAGAAGCAGCAACTGATTGCCCGATACAGCGAGGAGATTGAAGAATCTGAAGACATTTCAGAAGAGCAGGAAGCCTTATTGATCGAACTCGCTACAAAAAGAGCAATACTTGAAAAAGAAAAAAACAAGCTGAAATCGGAGCAAGTTTACACATATAAAAGTACAAATTCCAATTCTTCATCAGGAAAAGTGAAAAGTGGTTCGGGAGCCATGTCCCTACCGATTCCTGGGGCTCGTTTATCTTCAAAATACGGCACTCGAGTACATCCGGTTACCGGGGAAGTTAAAATGCATAAAGGTGTTGACTATGCAGCCCCTCAAGGAACGGAAATTCAGGCTGCGGAAAGTGGTGTTGTCATTGTTGCAGAATGGTGGAGCGGTTATGGCAACACGGTTATTGTCGACCACGGGGATAACGTTTGGACGCTTTACGCTCATATTCGCAATAATGGAATTAAGGTGACAAAAGGGGATAAGGTAAAACGAGGACAAAAAATTGCTGAGGTCGGAAGTACAGGAACTGCAACGGGGAATAACTTGCATTTTGAGGTGCGAATTGACGGGAAACCAGTGGATCCGTTACCTTATTTGAAATAATCTTTACCATAAGCAATGAGGACGCTAGCGGTAGCCTTGCCAGGCTACTGCTTTTTGTTTAGGTGATCTCAAGGGAATATTCGGTTTTAAAAATGAAAATTCTAATATCGGGAGGTATGTCTGATGATGAATGGTTCTATAATGGTCTTGATGTGCACGATCATGTCAATCTGTTTACTTATTCTAATCATTGCTATTGGCGCAACAGTTTATGTAGTAACACGATTACTCATAAGGAAATATAGAGTTGAAGACGGTCCCCTTATGATTTTAAAAGAACGTTATGCCAGAAGTGAACTCAATGATGAGGAATTTAATCATAAACGTGAATTGTTGAACAACGAAGGTTGGAATATAAAGTAGAGGGCTGAGTTTAGAGCCTTACCCAAACTACTTATACCCCATGGGGGTTCCAGAAAAATGTAGAACCTTTTGTAAAAAGGTTGTACAAAAAGAGTCGCCTTACCGAAAAGTGACCTTCCCCGTACAATAAGGTCAAGCGCGCGCCCATTCATGAATTTGAAGGGAGCAAAAATTATGGGGAAACACGAAGTCGTTAATGCGGGGCAGTCTTTCAGGGAAGTTTCTCTTTCCGAAATGGATAAACCGAATTTGCCGGCGCAATGTCAATCAAACAAACCAGAAAAGCGAAGAGGAGTTAGTTATTCGCCTGCCTTTTACGCCCAATTGATGCGTCACGACTGGTATGGTAGAGTCCGCCACCGTATCCGGCAACGGGGGTGGGGGCAGTGAGCCGACCGATCCTGTTCACTCGCGTCGAAAACTGGTTATTCGCCTTACCGGTTTGGAAATCGCAGTTGGAGTCAATGCGGGAACAGTTGTCACGTATCCCGGGGCTTACGCAAAAATTCGATTTGGTCCCGATCTACGGCAAAGGCCAGAAAAACGAAGCAATATTAAACGAGGTAATCCGCCGGTTACAATTGCAAAATGTAGAAATCCCTTTAATGGAACTGAAGATTGATGTGCTGGAAGCCGCGATTCACTCCTTGCAAGAGGAAGATCAGCATTTTGTGGAAGAGCGTTACGTGCGCCGTCTGCCTTCCATGCTTGTCATGGAAAAGCTGGGCTTTACGCACCGCATGTACTATAAGCGGCGGAAACGATTGCTCAGTCACATTTACCGCTTTGTAGGCGGAGAGGCTTCCATTTTATTCGTGGATGATAAAGAAGCGAATTCGGATGCGGATTCATCGGACGATTCCGAGGAATAAGGTCAGGTCAATCGAAGGTCACATAATGATCAGAAAAAGAGACAAGACAAGGTCACGTAATCCTTGTATGTGCTAGACTGCTCTTATCCATCCCTTGTTCTCATTGAATTATGGTAGCGGTTGGCAATCCGGTGGTAAGTTCAATACTGGTGCTCTTCAGACGAACGGTTGGGCTTTCCGCTTGTGGTGGATCATGGCTTTGTCGTCCGTTGGAACTTGCTAAATGATTGCCATGAGTCGGGTCAATCTTTACCCGATTTTCCTATTTTCTCAGAAAGAGTTAAACTCACTAGAATTAACATATTATATAACTTA
>NZ_GG695974.1:0-4245 GCF_000159955.1 Paenibacillus sp. oral taxon 786 str. D14
CCAGCGCCATCCGCGCCTCGGCCGAATCGGTCGCCTCGGCCCATACCGCCAAATCCGCCGCCCATGCCGTCAAAGGCCATGTTGTAATCCCAAGGCAGGATAGAGAAGACGCCGTTGTTTTCGTACAAATAATAGTTCTGCTTATTGGCGCCGATGTAGCTGTCCATATTGTTCGTGAGCGTGTTTAGCGCAATGTAGCCCAGCGCGTCCGGCACATTGATGTATTTTTCATAGTTGCTGCCGTTATTCAGTTCATCCAGCATCTTGATCAGGATATCGCCGTTCGACGACTTCGACTTCTGCACCAATCCGGTATACGCCGACAGATCATCGCCCAACCAGGTCAAATCGCTGCCGCTGCCGGTCATTTCCCCTTTGTACAACGCCCCGTAGGCATTGCCAAAGTTACGCTCCAGATAGGCGTCGCCGATTTGCTCCACCGCCAGGTAGAACCCCCAGAGCTCGCCGTTAATATAGACGTTCACGTAAGAGTGCTTTGGCGTTGGCAAGCCCATCTGCTCGGATAGCTCATAGGTCAGAAACTCCCGCATGTACGTAGCGTCACTGTAGTTGTTGTTCAGGTTGATTTTTTGAATACCTTCCAAGGTTTGATTCACATATTCGTCAAAAGACAACTTAAAGCTGTACCGATCGGAATCGCTCATTTGCACCACGCTGCGCAAGCTCAAATTGCCTTTGGTACGGATGCCGACATTGTCAAAATGGTGACCGTTGTAATCCACCGACGCGGTTTTGAATTCCTCGGCGCTGGCATTGTCCAGCATGTCTTGGAAATCCGCCTCGTCGATGGTGATTTTCACGTCAACCACCCGGTCCTTGGGGAACACCTCTTCATCCAGCTTTTTCTCCTCCGCAGAGACCGTTCGCTCCCCGGCAGCCCCCGTCTGACTGTTCGTCACGGAGGATCCCCCGGAATTCATGGTGGCCTCGCAAGCAATCAGGCCAACCAACAGCAGCCCGACGCACGTCCACAGCAAAAGCCGGGTCCCTTTGCGCATCATTCTCTTCCACCTCCGGGTTCCGTTAAGACACGTAGTCGCCGTTATAGCTGATCAACACGGCATTTTTGACGCCGCCCAGCGCGGTAATTTGGTTCACAAAATTGCCTTCCTGATCGCGCAAGCGAACCTCTAGCGTCATTTCAATGTTGCCTGCGGTTACGGTTTTTTGCTTCACGTTGTAGCGTTTGACCAGCTGCCCGATTTGCGAATGAACGAGCTTCTCGCTCTCATCGCTCTCACAGTTCACAACCAGCAGATAAGGGGTTTCCAAGGAACTGCTCTTGATAAACAGGAACAGGATGAGGCCAATCACCGCCGAACCGATGGCGGCCAGCGCATAAAACCCGGCGCCTGCGACGATCCCGGCTGCGGCTGCCCAGAACAGGAAGATCAGATCGGTTGGATCCTTGATCGGCGTACGGAAGCGGACGATCGACAGGGCACCAACCATACCGAGGGACAGCACCAGGTTGGAGTTAACGGCGATAATCACCATCGCAGTGACCATTGTCATGCCGATGAGCGAGACGTTAAAGCTCTTCGAGTACAGCACCCCGCTGAATACCCGTTTGTACAAAATGTAAATGAACAGTCCGATCAGGAACGAAACGCCTAACGTAATGATGATTTTGCTGATGCTGATGTCTGAAGTGAAATTGTCGAGAATGGAATTTTTCACGATATCGCTAAAATTCGTTGTTGTCGTTGCAGTATTTGTTGCATTCATCAATCAATAATCCTCCCATGCGTTGGTCTTCAAATATTTGCGGCAAATGACGTATTTGGATGCCGATTGCTGTCTGAGCCCCTCTAACTGCAGAGCGGCCTGCAGATATTCCGGAATGTACTCGTCGTATTTGACCTCGAGAATGATGAGCTTGTCATCGTTGGCCGAAACGGGCCGTAAATCCGGGTCAAACAAATTGACGGCATGGAGTCCGGTCCGCAGCTCCTTATCAAACGTGATCCGCACATTGCCGTTCGGGCAAACAAACGGTTCGCGGACATAATCGACGATCACCTGCGGCGCCAAGAGTCGCTGCTTCATCTCAAGGTAAAGCTCATACAACAGCGGCTTTTCCGGCACGTTCAGCACTTCAATATTTCCGGCCAGGATGGCATCCACCGTCTCCCGGGTCAACCGTTCTTTGAGCTTGGCGATATAGTCGCCTTTTTTGATTTTTTTCTCAAACTGAATCAGGTCGTCCCGCCCGTTATAAATGCGAATCCGGTATTTACGGCGGTCACGGATGCCCCCCAATTTGTCGTGCAAGGCGGAGTTGTCGATGTCGTCGAAATACAGGCTGCGAATATGGTATTCACCGTCCTGTCCCGCATGTTCGTCATGGCGGGCTAATCCCCGTAACCGTTGCCGAAGGATATAATACTGGTGGCGGTTGATCATAAATTTCAGCTCGTGGCGATACTTCAGTTTCTGGTTCAAGTTCAAGTTGCACCTCTTTTCTCGGGAACCTTATGTGTGATGTCATTTATCCTATCAAGGCTCCCTGATTGTCCACTTAACGCAAACTGAAAATCAACTGAAAGTTTTAACACTGCGTTGACAAATGTGAAATCCTGTAAGTCGGAAAGTTGACAGGGGGCTCCCCCGCGCATTATCTTGAGGGAAATTCACGAAGGAGTTTTTTTATATGAAAGGTCGGAGTCAGATGGTTTGGCTGGGGATAGTGGTAGTTGTGTTGCTGCTTGGCATCGTCGTCTTTGGCTGGCAAAAAAAACAACAGGCTGGCGTATCCGCCGTCCCGAAACCCCAATCGATCGTGATGACGATCGGCGGGGATGCGCGGACGACGATGGCGTTCACCTGGCAGACTGAAGGGGCGTCCGGGGAGCCTGGGATTTTGCAGATCGCGGAGGGGGCGGAGCCCGATCCTTCCTGGAACGAGGCAGAGGTGCTCAGCTTCAAAGCGAAGGCGTCCGTGATGGAGGACGGGGGCAAAGGGCAGACAGTGTACAAGGTGTTAGCCGCCGGCCTTCGTCCGGGAACGACGTATGTCTACCGCGTGGGAAATGGACAGGAAGACGGCTGGAGCGAGCCGGCCAGCTTTGTGACAGAACCTGAGGAACCTCAGGCGTTTACCTTCATTAACGTCACGGATTCGCAAGGCGAGAAGGCTGCGGATTTCCGGCTTTGGGCGCGCACGTTGGACAAAGCGTTTCAAGCATTCCCGGAAGCCCGCTTCATCGTGCACAACGGGGATATGACAGAGAATCCGGACGATGCGCAGGGCTGGAAATGGCTGTTTGGACAAGCCGCCCAATGGCTTACCCGCGTGCCGCTGATGCCGGTGGCGGGCAATCATGATGAAATTTCCGGGGACGCTTCGGCGTTTACGTCGCATTTTCTTGTGCCGGAGAATGGGGCGGAGGGAGCTACGCCGGGGACTACGTATTCTTTTGATTATGGATTTGCTCATATCGTTGTGCTCAATACGGAGTCCAAAATCAAAAGGCAGACGGAATGGCTCAGAGAGGATTTGCGCAAGAACACCAAGCCTTGGACAATCGTGGCGATTCATCGGCCTGCTTACGGTGGAAATCAGTACGACAAAATCGAGGATTGGATTCCGGTGTTCGATGAGTTTGGCGTGGATCTGGTGCTGCAGGGGCACAACCATGAATATTCCCGCTCCTATCCGATCAGGGATGGACAAATCGCCCAAGACGGCAAAGGGACCGTCTATGTCGTCACCAACACCTCCGGTCCCAAATTTAACGATTTAAAAAAAGATAAGTTCTACCATGCCGTACACACCCAACCCAACAAGCAGACGTTTGCCGGGATCACCGTAAGCGAGCACACCTTGGTGTACATCGCGTATACCGTGAACGGCCGCAGGTTGGATGAGTTTACCTTGGAGCGGTAAAGGGTGAGCCCTCGACTTACGTGCACAATAACTGAGTGGCTATTGGTAAAGGATCAGTTTTAGTACCGGAAGAGCTTGACGATCAGGAGGAGGGAGCATATTATGGATTTAAACAATCCTTTTCTTGGAAACTTTAGGAGTAGGTACCGATAATTCTTTTATTTAAGGTGACTGTTCACTTGATTATCGTTGACTTTAGAGAAGCTAATCACTCCCTTCAAGTTTGATTAAATAAAAAAATTTGTTTTTAAGATCATCGGCATTTAGCTGTAAGAGATTACACAGATGAGGATCGAAACGAAAATATTAGTGGAAATTAAGAATTTGTTAGTAAG
>NZ_GG695974.1:5881-59676 GCF_000159955.1 Paenibacillus sp. oral taxon 786 str. D14
AGGATAAATTTTAATTTTCAAAGTAGTAGTAAAAAATCTGAAACTGGCTCCTGCTGTAAAACAGAAGGAGCCAGTTCATAGAGTATCTTAAAGTTTGAAGAATGATTGGAGTTTTAATGTACTAAAATGAAAAGTTTATATGGAGAAGATGAGGTGATGTTCTATGAAACGTTATAAATACATTGCAATTGGAATAATTTTAATTTTATTAGTTGCCGGTACATTGATTTTTTTAAACCATTCAAAAAATACTACATTTAACGAGATTGTGATGAAAGATATAAATACTGATGAAATAAGCTCATTACAAGTCATTAGTCGATTATATAACTCTGCAGATGAAGATGAACGATCTATAACTGACAAAAATGAAATCAATAAAATTGTAGATTATTTTTCACAGCTTGAGCTAAAGAGAACGAATTTATCAAATATTAGTTACACAGAGTCCTACTGGATAACTATAAAAGTCAACAGGGAGCTAGCGTTTGGTTTAATCCTTTATGATAACCATTACATCAATATTTTTGAGTATAACAGGGGCAGATCTTCATATTACAAAATAACAAGCAAGGTTGATCCACCGGTCGTTATTCAGGAATTATTTAAAAAGTAAGTTTTCCGGAGTATAAAAAAAGCAACCCTTCTACTAAAAAAAGGTTGCTTTTTTTGATAAATATTACAGAATTTGCCATCCCCCACTTTTTGAATGAACTCGAGTTACTACGCCGTTACCTGTGATGAAACGAACGCCAGCCGTTTCGTACTCAATAAAAGGAAAGTTAACTTCCAGTAAATCAAAGTTTGGATTATCAACCAAAAAGTCTTCGAGGTATCCTAAATGCCAATATCCATCGTATACCATCTCTTTAAGAATCTCTTTTTCATTTGGAATAAGATCGGTTACAATGCCGAGAACGGCAGTTGCTAAGCCTACTGCTGTACTTTTAAGAAATACAAGTCCTAAGATAGTAGCTGATGCACTCAACGCATCTGCTAAAGTGCTAGAATCGGTAGGACTAACAATACCCTTGTCATAAATTTCCCTTTGCGCTCTTTCAGTTTTTCTTACACCGTCCAAACTTAAAATAACTTTAGCTGCATACTCCTTTGTAAATGCCATAGACTAAACATCTCCTCTTCTGATTTGTCGAGAGCTAGGTACCTATTGCTTCTCAACTATAAGGGACTTTCATAGCTTCTTAAAAATATCCCTCACATCTCTTAAATTATGAAACTGTGAAAGAAATGATTGGACTATTTCATTGGGCAATAATATTGATTTTGAGAACTAGATATAGAATAGTAATTAAACCGAATGTCATAGGGGAAATAGTTATGGAGGATCCCTTCAAAACAGCATAAAAAACCTCCCAAATAGAATGTACTACATCCTATTTGGGAGGTTTTAGCCGGATTTACAGCCCCAGCAGAGCTACACCGTAACCTTGCTTTCCCGAGCCAGCGACCCGGCGAGTTCGGTACGCTTGTGCCGCTCGGGCTCCGCCGCCCCGCACAGGGCGGCGCATTCGCGGAAAGCGAAATGCTTGCAGCCGCGGCACTTGTCGTTGTTGATTTGGCTTAAGGCGTAGGTGAGGGCTTCCCCGGTGCTTTCAAAAAAATGCTCTTCGCCAATCATGGCATAGCAACCGGCTTTGTCCATCAGCTTGCGCGGCTGCGCACGAAGGCCGGATACGAGGACGGTGATGCCGGCTTGTTGCAGCCGCTTGATCAGGGCGGCAAAATTCGCTTCGCCGGTCGTATCCATAAACGGTACCTTGCCCATTCGGATCAACACCACTCGCAGCAGTCCGCCTTCAATTTGCGAGACAAACCGATCAAACGCTTGCGAAGCGCCAAAGAACAACGGTCCGTCGATGGTGAAAATGGAAACTTGCGGGCAATCATGATCCTTGGACACGATATGCGCCCGTACCTTCTCCTTGCCGGAGGCCCAATCGGGCAGCACCTTGTCAACGGTGAGCAGGTCACTCATCCGTTTGACGAACAGCAGAACAGCCAGCACCAATCCCACCTCGACAGCTATGGTCAACGTCGTAAATACGGTCAGCAGGAACGTAACGATCAGTACGAGCGTATCGCTGGTCCGTGTCTTCAGCATGTGGACAAACGCTTTGCGCTCGCTCATGTTCCAGGCGACGACCATCAGGATCGGGGCCATGCTGGCCAGCGGGATGTTGGATGCATATGGCGCAAACAACGCGACGATCAGCAGCACAACGACGCCATGAATGATGCCGGAAAAAGGAGACACTGCTCCGTTCTTGATATTCGTCGCCGTGCGGGCGATCGCCCCGGTCGCTGGAATGCCGCCGAACAGCGGAGCGGCCATGTTGGCGAGACCTTGCCCGATCAGCTCGCGGTTGCTGTCGTGACGGGTGCCGGTCATGCTGTCCGCTACAACGGCAGAGAGCAGCGATTCGATGCCGCCAAGCAAGGCGATAATCAGCGCTGGCTGGAGCATCGGTACGATGTTGTCCCAGGACAAGGCCAGCGGGTGGAAATCCGG
This sequence comes from Paenibacillus sp. oral taxon 786 str. D14, assembly GCF_000159955.1. Classification (GTDB taxonomy): domain Bacteria; phylum Bacillota; class Bacilli; order Paenibacillales; family Paenibacillaceae; genus Fontibacillus; species Fontibacillus phoenicis. The sequence goes on from NZ_GG695974.1 coordinate 8,412, forward strand.
CAAGCCGCGGGGAATCGCCCCGTAAGCGGAGCCGATGGTCGTCACCCGGTCGGGGAACAGCCACGTCGCAGCTAACGTAGACACGAGGATGCCAACCAGCGATCCGGGGATTTTCGGGAGAAACTTGGGCGTCAGCAGCAGGGCTGCCAGGCAGATACCTGCAGTCAGGAAGCTGTAGAAGTTAAACGTATGAAGCTGCAGGAAGATTTCCTTAATATTTTCATGAAAATATTCATGCCGCTTCATCCCGGTCAAACCAAGGAAATTCCCGATTTGCCCACTGAAGATCGTCACCGCAATGCCGGCGGTAAACCCAATCGTGACCGGCCTCGGGATGAATTTGATCAGCGTTCCGAGCCGCAGCAGGCCCATCAACACCAGCATGATCCCGGCCAGAAAGCCGGCGATCAGGAGATTCTCATAGCCGTATTGCAGCACAATTGCGAGCAGAATCGGAATAAACGCCCCGGTAGGGCCGCCGATTTGGAATCGGGATCCGCCTAACAGCGAAATCAAGATCCCGGCGACGATCGTTGTATACAGCCCATACTCCGGCTCGACGCCGGACGCGATTGCAAAAGCCATCCCAAGCGGGAGGGCCACGATGCCAACAATACACCCCGATATCAAATCTTTGCGCAGCGTTGTCGCATTAACATTGGTGAACCTTCCACTCCACTTCATCCGTTAAACCCTTCTTTTCTTAAAAATCTGCATTTCATAGAGCAAGTACTTTCCCACAAACAAAAAAGACCCCCGCAGCCCGACGGGGAAACTTGAGGATCCTTATTTTTGTTTTCGGATCCCGCGCAGTAAGGAAATGGATTCGACCAAGTGATTGTCGAAAATTTGCCGGGCTACCGCGAGCAAATCTTTCAGCAGTGGATCTCGAAGCGAGTAAACAACCGTCGTGCCTTCCTTGACGGTATTGACCAGATTTTTGGCCCGAAGAACGGCTAATTGTTGAGATACGGCTGACCCTTCCGATCCAAGGATCGATTGCAGCTCGTTGACATTCCGTTCGCCTTCGCTCAGCACCTCCAGAATACGAATTCGCATCGGATGGGCGAGAGCTTTGAAGAATTCCGCTTTAAATTGTTGCAAGTTCGCGTCCATCGATTAAACTCCTTAAAATCATAAATTTCATATCTCTGAATCTTTGCATATTTGATATCTTATCATAGCCTCGGCAGAGTGTATAGAGAAATAGTCTGACTTAAAATTGAAAATTTCGCGAGAGCTCAGGGGGATAGGAGGGCACAGGGACTGGGTTTTTCCATTTGAGCTTTGACAGACAAATATGCTATACTTAATAATGATAATCATTATCATTAAATGGCGAGGAGAACTTCAACGGGTTAAACCTAGTTATCTTAGTTAATCTAGTTCATCCGTTTCATTAGGTTCTGCCCTCCGTCATCTTACTATAGAGAGACTCCGATTAGGGGAGTGGAGAGTGAGGAATCGGGATAACATGGAACACTTATTGGAAGTGAAGGATTTGGCCATCTCGTTTCATACCCGGGAGGGGGAAGTGCAGGCCATTCGCGGCGTGAACTTCTACGTCGACAAAGGGGAAACGCTGGCCATCGTAGGCGAATCGGGCTCGGGCAAAAGCGTCACGTCTCAGGCCATCATGCAACTGATTCCCCGGCCGCAGGGCGTATATAAACGCGGGGAGATTTGGTTTGACGGGCAAGAGCTGACCAGCAAAACGGAGAAACAGATGCAACGGATTCGCGGCAAGGAGATCGGGATGATCTTTCAGGATCCGATGACCTCGCTCAACCCAACCATGAAGGTAGGGAAGCAGATCACCGAGGTGCTTCATACCCATGAGCATATGTCCAAAGAAGCCGCGTACCAGCGGGCCGTGGAGCTGCTGGGTCTGGTTGGGATCAAGTCGCCCGAGCGGCGCTTTCACCAATACCCGCACGAGTTCAGCGGCGGGATGCGGCAGCGGGTCATGATCGCTATCGCGCTGGCGGCCAACCCGAAGCTGCTGATCGCCGATGAGCCAACCACGGCGCTGGACGTTACGATTCAGGCGCAGATTCTGGAGCTCATGAAAGAGCTGCAGCGGAAGATCGGCACGGCCATTATTTTTATTACACACGACCTTGGCGTCGTAGCTAAAATGGCCGACCGCGTCGCGGTGATGTACGCCGGGCAGATCGTGGAGACGGGGACGGCGGAGGAAATTTTCTATGACCCGCGCCATCCGTATACGTGGGGACTGCTGGCCTCGATGCCAAGTCTCGATGGACATGGCGGCGGGAAGCTGGCGGCGATCCCCGGCACGCCGCCGGACTTGATCCGTCCACCGCAAGGGGACGCGTTTGCACTGCGGAGCTCGTACGCGATGAAGATCGACTTCGAGCAGGAGCCGCCGCTGTATCGGGTATCCGATACCCATGCGGTGAAGTCGTGGCTGCTGCATCCGCAGGCGCCGCAGGTTATGCCGCCTGAAGCGGTGAGCCGGAAGCGCCGCTGGTTGCCAGGAACCTATGAGGTACCTGTGCTTGCGGAAGCGTAAGCGAGAAGAGAAGTGATATTTTTTTCCATAGGGAGGAACCGGAATGTTTGTTATGACAAGGACCATGGTCATTGAGAAGGGCAACAGCGACAAGGTGATTGCTAGATTTAGCCAAGAGGGCGCCATCGACCAGATGGAGGGCTTGGTGGACATCAGCGTGATGGTGAATCGAAAGAGCCAAGAGCAGGAGGAAGTGGTGGTCGTGATCCGATGGGAGTCGCAGGAAGCATGGAAGAACTGGGAAAAAAGCGACGCACACATCCAAGGCCATAAAAATAACCGCGGAAAGCAGCCGCCTTCTTACATCCTCAGCACGACGGTGAACCTGTACGATGCCCAGGTCGTGAAGAAGGGCAAAGCCTTTTTGAACGGCGTATGACGTGTTAAACTGGAACCATGATTCATAGACGAGATTGCTAGATTGGGTTTTTCGCAATTCTCGATTACATCAAGGCAAGGAGATTATCATGAAGCTGGTTTCATGGAACGTCAACGGACTGCGCGCCTGCGTGGGCAAGGGATTTTTGGACTATTTCAAAGAGGCGGATGCGGACATCTTCTGCCTTCAAGAGACGAAGCTGCAGGAAGGGCAGATCGAGCTGGACCTTGGCAGCGAATACGAGCAGTATTGGAACTATGCGGAGAAAAAAGGCTACTCCGGCACCGCTGTCTTCACGCGCATCAAACCTTTGTCCGTGCGTTATGGCATGGAGGAGGATTATGAGCCGGAGGGGCGGATTATCACGCTGGAATTCGAGCAATTTTATCTTGTTACCGTGTATACGCCGAATGCGAAACGCGACCTCTCCCGTTTGGATTACCGGATGGAGTGGGAGGACCGGTTCCGCACTTACCTTACGGGCCTGGATGCGGTCAAACCGGTCATCGTTTGCGGCGACCTGAACGTCGCCCACAATCCCATAGATATCAAGAACGCCAAGTCCAATGAAGGCAACTCCGGTTATACGCTGGAAGAGCGCGGCAAAATGACCGAGCTGCTGGCCTCCGGGTTTATCGATACGTTCCGGCATTTCTACCCGGACCGCGAAGGCGTGTACAGCTGGTGGTCATATATGCCGAAAATTCGCGAGCGGAACATCGGCTGGCGGATCGACTACTTCCTCGCTTCCTCCCGGCTTGCGCCGAAGTTGCAGGATGCAGGCATCGACTGCCACATCTTGGGCAGTGATCATTGCCCAGTGTCGTTGACGGTAGAATGGTGATCGCTCACTAAAATAAAACAAAGAACGCCCTAATCTCGTACAAGCTGCGATAGAGGGGCGTTCTTTTGTTATGGAGAGACGTCACGCTCGGAACCGGAGACTGCCTTTTATTTCACTCCGTTCACTTCGGATGTGGTCCACTGAAATTGAGTGATTTTGGAATCCGTATATTTGGTTGAAGAAGAACCATCGTAATTTTGCCAGGCATTGGTCTTGAATTTGGCAAGTTCAGCTTGTTTAGCTGGCTCATTGGCGTTCTCGTAATAGTAATATCCACATAACTTTTTCCCGGGCATGACAGCAATTGCGGATTTTGCTATAGATTCCATATGAGCACGGAGTTCAGATCTAACATCTAGAATTATCTTTTCTCGCTGTGCAGATGGGTTATCGGCTACGTCTTTTAAATTTCCGTAGAATTTCGGATCATATTTAACTTTGATACAATAATCGTAAGGGTGCAGATCGGAGTTGTTCTCCTCAATTGAAAAATAAAGGATAGTTTCACCCAGAGAAGTCGTCAATTTTGAGAAATGATTTGATAAATATTCCTCTAATTCTTTGCCAGTTAAAGCTGTCGTTGATGGGGGGTTCATTGGGGTCTGTGAGGGATCATTCGTCTTTCGTTGATTCATGGTAATTGTGTTGGTCGCAGAGTTATAGTACAGATCGACGTCCTCAAGGTGTTCCGATATCACCCTAAGCGGAACGTATGTTGTTCCATTGATCACTTTAAGATCTGCATGGATTACATTGCCGTTAATAATCAGTGTAGCGGCGGGTGCAGAAGCATATGCAGGAATAGACACAAGCATAAGAACCGTTGTGAGAATCGCTGAAATTAGAAATTTCTTTTTCATACTGCCTCCTAATTTTCACCGTGTTTTGTAACAACAGTTTATCAAGAAAAGGGGAGTACTTCCATATCATCCAGCGCTAAATCGCCGACAATCCATGACAGGAATCCAACAAAAGTGAGTGATTACTCACTTGACTATTTACTCGGCGAGGAGTATATTTGAACCATCAAGAAAATGTGAGTAAGTACTCACGTCAACAACCTGTCCCATAGAGGAGTGGTGCAGATGTCTAATCAAGAAGTTTGTATTCGAACTCAAGGAGTGACCCGCAAGTTCAACGATAAAGAGGTGCTGCACGGGATCAGCCTGGAGGTGCGGCGCAATGAGATTTTTGGACTGCTGGGGCCGTCGGGCTCTGGCAAGACAACGTTCGTGAAAATGATCGCCGGCATCGACGAAGCGACCAGCGGCGAGGTTGAGGTGCTGGGCATCCGAATGCCAAAGCTCAGCATGATGAACCGCATCGGCTATATGGCTCAATCTGACGCGATGTACAACGAGCTTACGGCAAAGGAGAACCTAGAGTTTTTTGGGGCGTTATTTGGGTTAAAAGGTGTGAAAATGAAGCGGCGAATCGAAGAAGTTATGGCGCTTGTCAATTTGACGGATCATTTGAAACGTCCGGTCAGCGCTTACTCCGGCGGGATGAAACGCCGATTGTCGCTGGCGATCGCGCTTATGCATGAGCCTGAGGTGCTCATTCTCGACGAGCCTACCGTCGGGATCGACCCGGTGCTGCGCAAGTCCATTTGGGACGAATTCGAACACCTGAGCCAAAAAGGCACGACGATTCTCGTCACCACCCACGTCATGGACGAAGCCGACAAATGTCATCGGCTAGGGATGGTAAGGGACGGTAATTTGATCGCCGTAGGTACGCCGGAGGCGCTGAAACAGGAGACTGGCAGCGCGACGATTGAGGAAGCCTTTTTGCATTACGGAGGTGTTCGTGCATGAGAATCCGGGCTGTGATTGTCCGTATCGTCCGTCAGTTTATCCATGACAAAAGAACGCTGGCGTTGCTGGTCGTCGCTCCGCTTCTGGTCTTATCCTTAATGTATCTTGTGTTTAATGGAGACACCTACCAACCGAAGATTGGTACCGTGCAGCTGCCTGCTGCGATTACGGAGAAATTAACCGCTGCTGATGCGGAAGTCACCACCTACGATACCGTTGAAGCGGCCGAGGCGGCCTTGGCTGATCAAGAGATCGATGCGTTTATTCGCTTAGATCAGGGGGCGGCGCAGGTGAAGCTGGAAGGCAGCGATCCATCCAAAAACCGGGCCGTCATGCTGCTCATGCAAAAAACGCTTCAGGGGCAAGCAACTCCAGCCGGAATAACGCAAAATCCGAATGGGAACGCCGCTGCGCCGGAGTTCGAATATTTGCACGGATCTGCAGACATGTCGAGCTTCGACAGCTTTAGTCCAGTGTTAATCGGATTGTTTGCTTTCTTCTTCGTATTCCTGATCGCGGGCGTGTCTTTCCTGCGCGAACGAACAAGCGGCACGCTGGAACGGTTGCTCGCCACGCCGCTGCGCCGATGGGAAATCGTCGTCGGTTATATGGCCGGGTTCGGGATCTTCACCAGTCTGCAGGCGGTGTTGATCGCCGGGTTTACGGTGTATGCGCTTGGCAGCTTGATGGTGGGCTCCTTTGGATACGTGCTGCTCATCATGCTGCTGCTGTCTCTCACGGCTCTGAGCTTCGGCACCTTGCTGTCGGCGTTCGCTAACACAGAGTTCCAGATGATTCAGTTCATTCCGATCGTCATCGTGCCGCAGGTGTTTTTCTCCGGATTGTTTGACCTGGAGAGCATTTCGCCTTGGCTGCGCTGGATTACTCATATTACACCGCTGAAATACGGGGCGGATGCGCTGCACGGCATCATGATCCGCGGCGAAGGCTGGAGCGGAATCGCGCTGGATGTGTATGTGCTGGCTGGCTTGTCCTTCGTCTTTATGCTCGCTAATGTCCTCGCGTTGCGCAAGCACCGCAAAATATAGTACGCTGAACAAAGAAGCCTACGATACGAAGGGAAAGGAGAGAGGCCTCTATGTCGGAGAAGAAAGAGCAGTGGCTGGAGGACTTGATCCGGTTGACGGAAGAAGATACGGAGAAGAAGACGGAGAAGCAGATCAAAATTTTGGAGGCGGCGACGGAGATTTTTGCCGAGAAAGGGTATGCCGCCACATCCACCAGTGAAATCGCGCAAAAGGCCGGGGTAGCTGAGGGAACGATTTTCCGCCACTATAAGACGAAGAAAGATCTGCTGCTGTCTATCGCCGGACCAATTGTGATCAAGCTGGTTGCGCCGTTTCTGCTGCGGGATTTTGCCAAAATGATCGAGATGCCCTATGAGCGGGCGGAGGACTTTTTTCGCGCGCTGGCGAAGGATCGTTTCAAGTTTGTTCGGGAGAATATGCGGATTATCAAAATACTGATCCAGGAGGTCCCGTTTCAGCCGGAGCTGCTGGAGCAGGTGAAGAGTTTGGCCTCCGAGATCGTCTTTCAGCGGATCAAGCGAGTTGTTCTGCATTTTCAGGAAAAGGGGCAGCTTGTTGAAGCGCCGCCATGGCGGATCGTCAGAACCGGTGCCAGCGTCATGATTGGGATGATTCTGGTTCATGTACTCCTCGTGCCGGATTTTCCGATCGATGAAGACGAAGAAATTGAACACACGGTGGACCTGTTGATGTATGGGATTGCGGGTCGTCCCCGTTAAATCGAATTGAACCCGTTTCAGGCTTAACCTGGGACGGGTTTTCTGATTTTGTGGCGGTTTTGTAGGACTTTCGTAAGACTTTTCTAACACATTCGCAAGCGGTTTGTTCTTAGATGGTTAGCATTTTTCGCTAAGATGATGGACGAACAAAGCTAAAAATAACGAAAGGAAGAAATATTATGAAAAAATCGGATTGATTCTTATGCTGGGGGGCCATGCTGACGTTAGCCGCTTGCGGTGCCAAAAACAATGACATGAACAAAGGGAACATGATGAATGACGGGGCCAACGCCTCCACCGAGATGAACAATTCTTCCGGCAGTAACGAAATGGGGCAAGAGATGATGGGCGAAGAGATGAAAGACGGCGAAATGGGTCAGGACATGATGGGCAATGAGATGAAGGACAACGAAATGATGGTCATCCCGATTTACTGGTGCTCGATCTTTCGGCGTTGTTGAATCGGAGACGATGGGCAGTACGTTTTGGTTCACGGTGCTTGAGGCGAATGATGGCAGGCGTTCTGAGAATATACAACAAAAATAAGGAGGAGGGGAGGTATGAAGGGAATGCTGGAGCGCCTGCGCAAAGGGTATGGCAAGAAACTTTACTGCTGGGTTGGTTTGGCTCGGGCGTGCTGCTGTGGCAGTTCAAGGCGGTGGGTCCGAGAGTGTCCAATACGGCACTGACCGTGCACGATTTATTAACCTGGATCGGTTTGCCGTACATCATTTACCACTCCTTAACCCGGACCAAATGGTTGAAGGAACCGGCCCGACGGTCGATTAAACCCGAGGCTCGCCCAGTTGGCGGCGGGGCGCAGGGACATTTTCGGGTATATACGGTCACGGACATTACGTCTTTCTCCAACGAGAATTGGTCGTTTACGATCGACGGTCTGGTGAACAACAAGTTCAAATGGAGCTGGGAGGACTTCCTCAAGCTGAAGCGGAAGGTGCAGGTGAGTGATTTTCACTGTGTGACGGGCTGGTCGGTGTACAATAATACTTGGGAAGGCATCCCGCTGCGGGAGCTGCTCCAAAAAGCCGGCGTAAAGCCAAACGCCAAAACGGTGAAGTTCTATTCGGGGGACGGCGTCTACACCGATACCCTCACCTTGGATCAGGCGAATATGGACGATTGTATGGTCGCGGTGATGCACGACGGCAAGCCGATACCGAGCGACTTGGGTGGTCCGGTAAGACTGATCGTGCCGAAAATGTACGCCTACAAGTCGGTGAAGTGGCTGAACCGCATCGAGCTCATCGAAGGCGAGCATGTCGGATATTGGGAGCAGCGCGGCTACTCCAACGATGCGTGGGTAGGAATGAGCTGATCGCTCGTATAGTAAAAGAAGAAGCCGGATACTCCATTTAAGGGGTTCCGGCTATTATTGATGGTGTCTATCCGCTCCCTTCTTTTTGAGGATTATCCCGTTGCATCAGATAGGTAGTGTAATCCAAAACCGACGATCCCCACCAGGTCCCTTTCCACTGCAAGGCTCCCCCAGTGAACTTCCACTTCCACTCGATACTTCCACTCAATCCCCAGTTCTGAACGAAAGGGATAATCGTGCAAAGAGGTGTGAAGAAGATACTAGCCGCCCTATTATTGACAATGATAATCATTATCAATTATACTTCGGTTATCAAGTCATGTACTTGGAAGGAGTTGGGGAGGGAATGAGCAATATCATCATCGTCTATGCCAGCTTGACCGGGAATACGGAGGAAATGGCTGAACTAATCGCTGAAGGGATTCGCGGAACCGGAGCGGCTGTGGATCTGAAGATGGTGGAGGATTGCAACGCCATACGCTTGTTGGAATATGATGCCTGCCTGTTGGGTGCTTATACATGGGGAGACGGGGAGCTTCCCGACGAATTTGCCGATTTCGTGGATGAAATGAAGGAGCTGAATTTGGCGGGATTCCGGGCTGCCGTATTTGGCAGCGGAGATACTTCCTACCGTCTGTATTGCGCCGCCGTAGATGAATTAGAGCAGCGGCTTCGGGAAAACGGGGCGGTCATCGTCCAACCGCCGCTCAAGGTGGAATACGGCCCAAGTCCGGAGGAGAAGGTATTGTGCCGGGAGTTCGGGGCCAATTTCGCACAACGCATAGGAGCGCTGAATCAGCCATGACCAAGCAGCTTGCGGATTATGAGCTCGAAAAATGGCTGCGTTCGCTGAAGTTGGACTCGAGCGGTCCGGCAGGGGCGTGCGGCCAAACGTACAGCCAATCGTACGGCCCAACAGGCGGCGGTTCTTGCATCTCCTGGCAGCAACGCGTGCAATACGCAGTGGGTCACGCCATCAACGATTATTTCACGCTTCTCCCGGCGGTCCGTTTGCATACGCCGATCCAGGTGCTGCTGAACCGGCGTTGGCCGCGGAATCAGCGTGATTTTCCGGATCCCTTGTTCTACTGGCAGGTGTACCACCGGATGGTGTCGGAATTAACTTTCATTACGGGGACGAGGATATACGAGTATCCCTTAGCTTTATATGAGAATTGGGGAACGCACGTCGCGGGGCTGGATCTGCATTTGTCTATTATCTTTCAAGCGGTATGGCAAGAGCGGGGGAACCCGGATCGGGTGACCGTGCAGAAGTTCCTCGTGGAGGAGAATGAGAGCATCACGCAAGCTTTTGTCCATCTGGTCAACGTGTTTTGGCACAGCGCATTTGGCCGTCCGCCCGGCGATATCGAAGTCTATGCGTTAATGGAGGGAAGGAGGCAGGTGATTCCAGGAGAATCGCTGGACCTGCAGGAATCACTGGATTATGTGTGGTTGTTGCAGGAGGCCTGGGAATGCGGGTGCTGTCATCGGGAGAGCGAGGAACCTGGCGCCGACATCAATCGGACCGGAGGCGGTGAACCCTGGAGGCTTGGCGTATCGTAAGAACAATAAAGCGGCTAGAGCAAAGCCCCGCGTTTGCGGGGTGATTTTTTTGTAGGGTAACAAATTTGGGGGGCGGCGCTTTATGTTCCGGCTGCGGACGGCTACAATAACAGAAAAGAGAGAACGCGACAAGGAGTGCAAGAGCCATGAATATCCACGAACTCAGGGAGCACCGCCAATACCCGGACAATATCGGACACGAAAATAACCGTGCCACCTTTGAACGCGACTATTCGCGGTTGATCCATTCCCCGACCTTCCGCCGGCTGCAGGGGAAATCGCAAGTATTTGGGGCCGGCACAGGCGATTATTATCGAACCCGGCTGACGCATTCGCTCGAGGTCGCCCAGATCGCCCGGGAAGCGGCGCGCAGCCTTCTGCGCACGTATCCGGAGCTGGCGGCCGACCGCGCCGAGCATCCAGGCTTGGTCATCGATCCGGAGGTGGTGGAATGCGCCGCTATTTGCCATGATTTTGGCCATCCGCCGTTTGGCCACAAGGGCGAAGAGGTGCTGGATCAAATATTGGAGAAGCTCATTGAGGAGAAGGTACGGACTGCCCTTAAAGGCAAACAGCCCACTCCGGAGGAAGAGCAGCAAACGAGGGCAGCATTCCGTCAGAAATATGAGCATTTTGAAGGCAACGCCCACAATTTCCGGCTGATGATGTTCCTGGTGTAGCCGCTCAAAATTTTTGGCAAAAGTTCTCAAGATTTTTGGCAAAAATCAGAGGGGATTCCCGAGGTAAAGAGGAGGGAGCGACCAACACCGATCACTCCCTCATGGCCACCATTATACGTTCGCTTCCTCTTGCTCTGCAAGGTACTCCGCGACGGGTATCCGATACGCTTCCGGCAGCGACTCGATGTCGCGCCTGCCGCCTTTCACCAGTATGGCATACGCCTTGACCATATACTCCTTGATCATTCCCCAGCACCCCCTTTCAGGGCCTCGATTTCGGCCCGCAACGCTTCGTTATCAGCCCTCAAGGCTTCCAACTCTTCGCCGATAGCGGCAATCACTTCGTACACATCCAGCAGCGGTTCGATCTGGGCTTGTTCCTTCTCCGCCCTGATCTGCTGTAAGGACTTCCCGTTGAACAGGATCATTCGTATGCACCCCCGAACCCACGAATCGAAACCGTTCCGGTGTATTCCGGATACTTCGAAATCTCGAACCGGATGTTCACGCCCCACTTATCCGCCGTCTTGGTGGTGTTGATGAAGTTGAATACGCGATTGATGAATACTTGCGCCGTGATATCTTCCCAAGTCGGGTTCTCATCAAATGCGTTGTTGCAGGCGTAGACAGCGACTTCGGCACCCTCAACTTCCCAAATGGGCGTTACCAGAATTTTGGTCGCGCGAGCGTCGGTTTCGAATGGATGCTGGAGCTCGAACCTGATCGTCGTTTCGTTTTTTTCGAAACCGAAAGTTCTGACCGATGTCGCTGCATTTGCGTCGGTCGCTTCCACCGTCAGGGCATGGTGGCCGTTCGCAAGCGTAAACCAAACATCCTGCGGGAGATCCACCGTGTATGTGTCTCCCAGCGTCGCGACGATGGAACGAATCAAGTTTCCGTCGATCTTTTCTTGGATGACGACAGTATCGCCCTCGGCGTCAGTCACCGAATAATCACGTGAGAACGGGCCGGTGACAAGTCCAAGGTTTTCATCTGCTCCGCTAATGAGCGGCGCTGTATTTGTGCGCCTGAAAGTGTACGTTCGATAAGCCGTCGCGCCAGCAGGGTCTTTCGCCTCGATCACAATCGTATTGGTCGAATTGAGCAGCAGAGCAAAAAGTTGTTGATCCGTGATTTCGAGGGTGATGTCCTGATTCTTCGGCGGGTTGTTCAGCGTCCGAAGTATATTTCCGTTGAGCTTTTCGGTCACCGTGAGCGAATCGCCATCAGCATCGTTTACTCGATATGTGATCTGGAATCCCCGATTTTTGTCACCGAGATTCTGATCTGTCCCGGTTATGGTCGGGGCCGCATTGACGCGGGTGAATGTGAACGTCCTTGTCGCCGATGCGCCTTTTCCGTCATTCACTTCGATGGTTATCGTGTGCGACCCGAGTGACACGGAGTTGATGTTAATGTTGATCGTATAGTCATATTGGCGCTGCGCAGGGCTGATCGTCCGGATCACGTTACCGTCGAGTTTCTCCGTCACCGTCAGCACATCGCCCGCGTCTGTGTCGTTGACTTGATACGTCACGCTGAAGTTCGCGTTCTTGTTCCCCAAGTTTCGATCCGAGTCAGAGATCAGGGGGGCAGTATTCAGAACTTCAAGGACGGGCCGCCAGCCGAGGTAGTCGAGGCGACCGGACGACGTGTTGTAATCCCAGTAGCGGGCCGAGTAGTAGCCGCGAATCGCACGGGAGGAGGAATTCCCTGTATACGTCTCCTGCACCCACGAATACATGCCGAACCAGTTCCATGTTTGGTTGTGCGTGCTGGACTGATCTGTCGTATTCAGAGTAGTATCCAAGTCCGTAGAAGTAGGAACCGGGAGCCCGGAGATCGCTTCTTCGCGAGTGATAAACCGATCCCATTCGTTGGCAGAAGGCGAGCCGCCAGCATAGTAATCGCCGTTTCTTCTATCGCTACCACCCGTCAAAAGCCTACATAGATACTGCTGGCCATCGATGGTGATCGTTTTACCGGTGACGAGACTCTGACCGTTCAGGTCGTCCCAGCTCACCCTTGCCAAGATGACGCGGTCGCTTATGAGTAGCGTTTTCGACCCGTCTTTGATTTTGTGCCACTTCAATCTTTGCGCGGCATTTCCCGGAGTGTTGCCGATTGTCCACTTCGTCATATCGGCCAAGGTGGTAAAATCAGGAATGTCCCCAACCCCGACTCCGGAAACCGGCTCCGAATCAATCCTCCACGGTTTTGTCGGCCTGTTCTGGACGACCCCATTCTTGTACAGACCGCCCAATTCAACGATTCCCAAGTATTCTGCCGCCAAACCTCATCTCTCCTTCCACTTTGATATATGGGTACTTACGAAATATCTTCTTGGCCAAGTTGTAGCTGTTCGAGTGCCTTGCGTGGCCCAGCCAAGAGTTGACCGCCTGTTGCACTTCTTTCATCCCGATCATCCCGGCTTTCAACTTTCGATCCATCGCTTTTATGCGGCGCTTCATCGCCCGCTTGGAATGATCCCGAACAAGGCGATGCGTCGTCCATATTTTGAAGCCGTATGCGTTGACGCCTTGCTCTAAGGGGAATACCTTCGTTTTCGAATTCGTCTCCAGATTCAGGCGTTCATTCAAGAATCGGGTCGCTTTCTTCAAGCATTCTTGCGCTTGCTCTTTTGTTGGGAGAATCATGATGATGTCGTCCATGTACCTCACGTACCACTTGACGCCGAGATACCGCACGCAATACTGATCCAGTTCGTTCAGGTAGATGTTCGCAAAATCCTGCGAGGTTACGTTCCCGAGCGGAATGCCGACTTCGCCTTCCGGACTGGAATCAATGATGTCGTCAAGCAATTTGAGCATGTCCGGGTCGGCGATTTTCTTGCGCAAAATGCGCTTTAGAATGTCGCGGTCGATGGAATAAAAGAACTTTTTGATGTCCATTTTCAGAATCCAGCCGGTTCCGTGCTTCCATTTGCACAGGCGCATATTGCGCTGAACCTGATCGACCGCCGCGTGCGTCCCTTTACCCTTCTGGCAGGCAAATGAGGTCTTGATAAAAACAGGTTTGTACACCTCGTACAGCACGTTATGGACGGCAAATTGAACGACCTTGTCTCTGATTCGCGGCGCGCTGATCATCCTCTCTTTAGGCTCATACACCTTGAAGCGGATGTATTCGCCTACCCGGTATCTTTTGTTCCGCAAGTCTTTCCAGATGCCAATCAATTGCTTCTCCCGGCACATGTCGAAAAGCACAGCTTCTTTCTTGAATTTTCTGGAACCCTTTAATACGTTCTTGTAGCTCGTTTTGATGTTTTGGTAGTCCGCCACCTTCGCGAACAGATCGTAATGTTTTTTCGTCACTTTGGCATCCCACCTTCGGGCTTGGCAAATATGACTTGTTCATGTGTTTACACCTTGCGGTGAAGGATTGGCTCTCCCTTGAAGTTTTCAAGGACTCGCCGGTGAAGCCGTAGCCGCACCGGACGAACGACTAACAAGGCGGGCCGCCAGCCGATGTTGTCGTTGCGATTGGACGACGTGTTGTAATTCCAGTTGCGGGCCGAGTTGTAGCCGCGAATCGCACGGTAGGAGACCAAACAGAGCCAACCCTATGATCCTATCGTTTCGTGTGATGCGATTTGATCAGGCCGCCGGTGATCCGTCCCAACTCCGAAACCTTCTCCTGCAACTCGTATGCTTTTCGCTCCGTGATGTACTTTTGTCCGCGAGCCACGCTAATGAGCACGAGCAGCAGCTTGATATCGGCATCGACTTGGTGCAGATAATGAATTTTGTCATTCATCTTGAGCGAGTTGTACGTCATGGCATTGCGGATCACGCGGTAACATGCCTGCTTCATCTCCTGACAAAGACAAAATTTTTCCGCTTTCGGAAAGTTCTTCAGCAGGGGATAGAGGTTATTTAAGAATACTTCCGCTTTCTTCTGTAGGAGCAATGGTTGCATACAAGCACTTTCTCCCTCTGATTTGATTCAGCACGTCGATGTTGCCGTAGTATTCAAATCCGTAGTCCGTCACCCGGATCGTGGCGATTTCATTCATCCCGGCCAGCACGCCGGTTAAAACGAAGTCGTCATCGAAGCGTTGGGAACGGCACGGTTCGCACGCGGGAATGAGTTCCTGAAACAAGTTGGAAATCAGGCAGCTCATTTCCTTTTTCGTGCAGGCCACCTTATACATAGAGTCGTCTGGCTGCCGGGTCATAAATGCCATTGGAAAGCTTGATCGCATCGAGCGTGCTGAAGTTTTCCAGAAAAACGTTGTTCGTCAGGTTGTTCAGCGAGGCGTTCTTCAGTACCTCCACTTCGCTTTGAAGGGTGGCAATGGCCGCCGCGTTGGCGGCTGACGCTTCCGTGACCTCGTAAATGCCGGTTTCCATGTTGTTGAGGTTCCGCGCGCTGACCGGCGTCCCCTCCTGAATGACTTCGCCTGTCGTCGTATCGACGATGTGGTCTTTCCAGTCCGTTTTGTTATAAGGCATTTCCCTCGACCTCCATTTCCGAATACCTGTACTTGAATACCACATACAACCCTTTGGACTGCGGCTTGACGAATGTTCGTTCCGCGTTTGCGACGATATCGCCGTCCTGATCAACGAGCCGGACGTTGCCGATCTCGCCTGCGACCGAGTCATCGAAGAACACGAACACTTTCACGACGTCGCCCTCGACGCTCGTCCTGAACAGGTCGATGCTTTGGGTCGCGCCGTTCAGCTCGTATTCGGCGCGGGCGAGCGAATCGACGAACCGCTGCGCCTGTTTGCGCAAGCCGATTTCCGTCATTGTTTTCACGTTTTAACCACCCCTTGGCTGATAAAGTTTTTCCGAAGCACGAATCGTGTCCGCCAGCGGATACTGCACTTGCCCAAATGCGAACTGCGACTTGATCGCGGCGTCCGATTGCGCCAAGCTCCCAAAATTGCTCTGTGTCGGCCAAGTGCCGCATGCGAACGTATTGCAGAGCGCATATCCGGAATAGCCGGATTGAAAGGCCGAGCGGATCATGAGACGGTTTTGTTCTTCGACGGCGTAGCTCGGCTTGCCGCTGGCCGGTTTGACCTTCATGACTTCGCTGTCGATGACAGCGATGTCGTTGACGCCGCTCGGGTTTTTGCCAGCCAAATAGATAATAAATTCCGCCCAGCGCTCCGGATCGTAAAGGCGATAGGGCTCGATGTAAGATTGCTCATATCCGAGCATCCGAAGCGAGAGCAGGATGCCTTGCTCTGTTCCCGCCAGCTCGGCAATCTTGTGCTTCATCATCAGCCGCATCCGGTAGTTTTCGACGCTCTCGCCTTTGAGCCGCCGCATGCCGCGTTCTTGGCCGTGTTGCTCCAGCATCAGCTCGCTGGCGCTTATGATCATGGACTCCTCGCGGACGCGCAGGATGTCTTGCTTCGTTTGATCCGCGAGCTTCCCGATCACCTTCAGGAAGATGTAAAGCTGGTTCTTCGCCTTGGCTACTTTCTTGAGGGGGCCGAACAGGAGATGATACATATAGTCGCCAAACTTCTCGAACATCTCCGTTACCCCCTTTCAATCGTGACGGACACTTCGCCCAGAACGATCACCTTGTCGGTATCCAGCACAACGTCGGCGGACGGGCTTGTTACCCGTACATTTCGAACGATAGGGATGTCTTTTCGAATCCCGAAGATGATGTCCGCATGGTAGAGTTCATTCAGATTGCGCCCTTTCTGGAGTCGCAACATGTCCGTCAGGATCGCTTTTACGCGGGACTCAAGCCCCGTGGCATCCGCATCCGGCGGAATCCAGATCGTCACGGCCACATCCTGCGGAACCGTTTCGGAGGACTTCACCAGCACATCGTCATACGGCCCTTTGATCTGATTCGCGGCGGCGCTGACGGCCGCCAAAAGCCCCTCCGTCGCTTCTCCAGCCGTGCCAGTGACGATGATGTCGATGGTGCCTTGCCCTCTGGGGTGGAGGTCGTCCACACGGACGAACAGCACGCCGGGCACGGCCTCGCATACGTTCTTGTATTTGTCCGCGATGGGGAGGGTGGCCAGCTCCGCCCATGCGTTCAGCGTTCGTTCCCGCAGGCTCTCGATATCTTCGAGATCGCTGCCTTCTTGGACGATCCAATCGGATTCGTTGGTGATCCTGTCCACGCCCTCGATATGCGTCAGCGACTTTTTGATTTGACCCGGCGGAACGTTATATGTTGACCCCGGCTTTTCGGCCTCGACCAGAACCTTGAAGCTGGTGGCATTCGCGGGCATCGTGGCATTCTCCGTGACAATGAACCGAAGCTCCTCGCCCAGAATATCCGGCTCGGTCTTGAAGATATCGCCCTTCGAAATCTTGACCGCATTTCCCGGCGTATCGCGCTGAAGCGTGACGTATCCTTTGGTCTTCTGCGGCTGCTTTCGCTTCTTCGAGAAATCCGCTGCCTTAAGCTCCAGCCAGTCGCCTTCCGCATGCTGCACGAACATGTTGTTGAGCACCGTTCGCAGGAGCCTAACGAACTCGATCCGGATTTGGATGAAGATCATCATGAGCGTGTAGAAGATTCCGCCTGCTGCAAAGTTTGTAATGGCAAACCCTTCGTTCTTCAGCTCTTCCTGAATGGAACTGGCCAGTTCGTCGCGATCCGGGACGGGTAATATTTCATCCAAAATTTTCTCTTCGATCAAACCAATCTCACCTCCACCGAAACCCTGTCCAGTTCAATGTCGAGAATGGCGGTCTGATCGCTATCCGCGAATCCGAAAGAGACCTGAATGGCGATAACGTCTTCCCTTAAATCAACGGTCGTCTTAATTGTTTCGGGGTCGATCTCGGTTCGCCTTGCCAGCTTCGAACGGACTCGCTGCGCAATTTCCAGACGGAGCAACTCGTCGTCTTGCGACTGGATAAAGTCGAGCAGCGACCAGCCCCACGTTTCGTCATAAAAGACTTCGCCCTCTTGGGTCAGCGCTTCGATCCGTATGTCTTGCAGGAAGCAATCCAGCCCGGAAATAAGCAGCGCGTCGCCGTTCGCCGCTGCTGTGACTTGCCAGCTTTCGTCAAGCCGGATGTCTGTGTCCATCAATCCCGCCATATCAGATCACCTTCCCGACGATGAACAGGTTAAGCTGCCCATACAGGAGCAACGCGGCCACGATGTCGTCCGGATCGAGCGCGAGCTCCGATCTCACATTCGGGATTTCCGGGAAGCGCTCGTCCACGTTGCGGTTTGCATCGAGAATTTTGACGTTGTACACGTAGCCGCTTCCGTCGGTTCGCGCCTTCGTGATTTGCGCAAAGACCGCGCCCGGCAACTCGATGTGCGGGTACTCCTGCCGAATTTTTCGATTGACGACTGTATGCACATATTGCTCCAGCATGGGATCACCACCTTAAAAGTAAATGTTCGTTCGGATAAACCCGTTGTCGTTCGTGCGGAACACGGTTTTCTTGACCGCGAATTCCCCCGTGACTTGCGGATGGTTCACCCGGATCAGGTTGGAATGGCGGATGAAGGGAGCGGATACCGTTTCCAGTTCCCACAAACCATCTGCGCGGCGCAAAGAAATGATGTTCTCCGCGTACTCGAACGTGTAGATGTAGGATTGTTTGGGCTCCTGCCCCCAATAGAAAATTCCGTCAGCGAAGAAGAACCGCTCCTTTATCCCCCAGATCGCATGGATTGCCTCGATCACGGCGATGACGTTTTTTTGCCGGATTGGGACAACGCTCTTCTTCGGAAAAATCCTCGTCGTGAGCTGCACGTTCTGGATACCGGCTTTGTTGAGGCAGAAGGACAATATCTCCTGCGGCGTTGCATCCAGAAATGTATTCGTGATGATCGTGTCCTCCAGCAATATCATGTCGTCCTTCAGTACGATCTCGTTTTGCTCGACGCCGCTAAACGGGCTGACCACATACCCGTCAAACACCGTGACGAACTGTTCGTGATAGCCGAGCTGGATGCTTGCTTCGTCCCGGCGATTGATCGCGATTTTGTCCCTGAACTTCTCAGTGAACCGTACCTTCGCCCAATCGAAATATGAATCGGCGGAGGAATAAACTTCGATTTGGATGCCCTGTTGGAAGGCGTAGCGGCCAATCTGCGCCAGCATGTCGGGGTAGAATAGATCGACCTCCATGCTTACATCGCCTCCAGTTGCGCCATTTTGGCTTTGTAGTAAGCCGTCTTCGCGTCGTCTCTCGCCGGAGTGGCCGTTGTTTTGTCGCTCATCTTCGGTGCCGCGCCGCGCGATGTCAAATACTGCTTATAATCTGCGTTCAATTTGATGTCGCTTCCGGAAGCTTTGCGTCCGGCAGCGGCAGACTTGGTTGCCGTAATCTTCATTGGGATGTACTCCCAGAATTCGATTGTGACAGCGAGCTCGCTTTTTTTGTTCTGCTCCTTGGTCGTGAGGTTCTTGAAGATCACCTTCGAAATGCCTCGGACGGCGGTGTGCGCATGAACGAAGTCGTGCACGACCGGCTTTTGCTGACCCGGCTTCTTGAACAGGTTCTGAATGACGGCCAACTTCTCCAGCTTGGTCTGCTGCGGCCCGTCCTCCAGCACGAGCTCCAGCGTGATCTTCGCATCCTCATACCCGATGGCCTGCTTCGGCTTTTGGGTTTTGCCTTCGACTTGTTGCTCTTCCACCTGTGCGTCGGCCTTAACCTCGATACTCTTGAAGAGACCGGGGAGGACGACGCCCCCGACTTTGACTGTACTTTCGTCCACCAGTATCACGGCTCGTCCCCTCCTTATGCGGGCGACGGGGTAGCCCCGTTCGCGTTGACTTGGTCTTCGATCTCTCTCAAGAGCTTGAACAAGGTCTGCAAGTCCTTCAGGTTATTCAGGTCGATGTTCAGCACAAGCTGCTGAATGACCGTGCCGTTTTCCTTGTCTTTGGAAGAGGAGCTGTCGGTCGAGCTTTCCGAAACCGTCTCACGAAGGTTGATTTTCTTGGGCTCGCCGCCGCTTGCGGACAGTCCCATTTGCGCAAAGGCGTTCTCCGTAATCTCGCCGGGGATGTGCTGGCTTTTTTCCATCCCCGCGCCAATCGTTTCAAACACCCGTCGGCCCGAAAGCGTCAGCTCGGAGAGCGGCCCTTCCTTGGCGTCGGAGAAGGGAAGGAGGTTTCTGACTTTCTGAAGGACGCCTTTTACCGCCTCGACCGGCTTCATGGCAACGCTCTTGATGCCTTCGACCATCGTGTCGATGATTTTCGCGCCGCTCTCCCTGAACCATGCCGGAATGCCCGCGAAGAAATTTTTGATTGCGTTTATCCCGTTGACGAATGCGTCCTTGATGCGAGTCCACAGATTGGAGAAGAAGGCGACGATGGAATCCCAATGCGTGATGATGAGCAGCGGAATCCCGATGAACGGCATGAATGCGGCAATCGCGATTTGCAGCCATGTCGGCATGGACGAGAACAGATTTCGAATCCAGTCGAACCCGGCGCTGATGCCGCTCACGAAGCCGTTCCAAACGCCTTGTATCCACGAGACCACGGAGTCCCAATTCTGCCAGAGCAAAATGAGTGCGGCCACCAAAGCGACAATACCGACGACGATCCACGTGATGGGATTCGCGAGCAAAGCTGCCGTGAAGCTCCACACCGAAGCGATCAGCCCCGGCATCGCGCGCGCGGCGGTGAAGATGGCTTGCCTCGCCATGTTCGCCATGCCGACGGCGACGTTTCGCAGACTGGTGACTGCCATTCTCGCGCCGATCATCATCTGGTTGAACGCAGCCCTTACGCCGTCCCCGGCGTACATGGCCATGATTCGTATGGTCGTAATCGTGTCAGGGATGCGTCGAATTACTCCCACAAAGCCGGAAACATATCCTGCCGTCCGGGTAAATACAAGCCCAATACCGCCGATCACCGCGATTAACGATCCGCCCACCATCAAAACGGAGCCGATGACCAGCAGCACAATCATGATCGCTTTCGCGAGTTCCTGATGGCTGCCGATCCATGCGCTGATCCTGCTGATCCATTGTTCGCCTTTGGCCATAAACGAGTTGAAGGTAGGCAATAGCTGGTGCCCGAGCTCTTCGGTGACGTTGTGGAGGCGCTGCTTCAGCCGCTCGAACTTCTCTGGCTCCGTCTCGTTGATGGCCATTGCCATTTCCCGTGCAAGGGCGGTGCCTTGACCCATCGAATCGTAGATCGTCAGGATGTTCTCCTGAAGGTTGTCCACCTTGTTGTACAGCAAGTCGATGAGCGCGACCGCCTCGTCCGTCCCGAACGCTTTTTGAATCTTCAGCTTTTCGGCGGCGTCAATCGTCTCGCCGAACTTGCTGCGAAGCGTGGCTAAAATCTGCGGCATCGAGAGGAGCTGGTTGTTCGCGTCCGTGAATTTCAGTCCGAGCTCTTGCCCTGCCCGAGCCGCCGACTGGAGGAAGGCTCTATATTTCGTCCCCGCCTCGCTGCCGCTCATGGTGGCCTGAAGCATCCCGAGCACCGTGAGCTGTTCTTCGAGCGGCACATTCGCCGACGTGGCCGCCGCGCCCAAGGTGGATATGCTGTCCGCCATGCTTTTGCCAGACGCCTTGAAGACCTGAATCGATTTGGCCAGACCCGCCGACAGCATCTCTCCGAACTGAAGATCGGACAGCTCGTCGTAGTACCCTTTATAAATCCCGTACCCCGTTGCAAACAGCGACGTCATTTCGTCGATGGTTGCGCCGGTCGCCTTGGCCGTAATGCCCGCAATCTCCGTGTACTGCGCGACCCCTTCGTCCGTCAGGGAATCGATACCGCCCTTGATGTCCGTCGCCGCCCGCAGAAACTCCGATTTCGTCGTTCCGGGCCATTTATTGCTGAAGCTCGTCGCCGCATCTTCCAACGTTTTGAGGTCTTCCACGCCCATCGACTTGAGCACGCCGAGCGCCCGCTGGGTTTCGAATGTCGCTTCGACAGGGGCGAGAGCAGCCTGTGCAATCCCGGCTCCGATCCCTGCCCACGCCAGACCCGATTTCGCCATTCCGCCAAAACTTTCATTCAGCTTATCGATCCGGCTGACCGAGTTATCGACGTTCGCGTTGACGCGAGAAATCGGGCCGGACAGACGATCGATCATGCTGACGATGACGGAGAGGCGGAAAACCGATTCCAAGCCCACGCTTTCACCTCCTGTCTTTTACATAAATTTCTAATGTGCTATAGTAGAGTCAGAAGATTTTGCAAAGGAGCGATCATCATGTTCGGAATTATCATGGCTCTACTGACTTTCTTCTTCTACGTCATTTGTGCGGGCGTGGTGTTGGCCATCTTGATTTATTTGCCGCTGATGATATACGTCATTCCTTATGCGCTTTGGGTTGGATTCCAAAATCAGGTCGGCAAACATCTCGACAAGAAAAAGGAGCGATTTTGGCGCACCGTCCGGAATGCAACCAAGCTGTACGTGAGCTGGATCACGCGGAAAGAACCGTCCTTCTAGGGGGGCGGTTTTTTTATTCGCCGAACACCTTGTAGATCGCCCTCGCCACGATGTTTTCCTCCAGCTCCTGCACATATCTCGCCTTGGCGAGCGCCATCATAAACTCCTCGATATCCATGTCTCCGGGTTCCTTCTTTAGAAGAGCAGGAGGCAAAAACCGATAGATTTCCAGCGTCGCCGCTTCAAGGAAATTGGATTTTACCTCCCGGAGACAGCTCTCTAAAGTTGCCGCAAATTTACGTCCTTGCTAAGCCCCAGCATGGCCAGCAGCTTCTCGCCAAGCGAGATCGCGAGCGCCGGATATTCCTCCAGATCGTCGGAAAGCTTGCTGTATTGCTCCTCGACGACGTTGTCCAACACGAACGTTTTCAGCGCCTTCGAAGCGCTTTGGGCGGTCGTCTTGATATAGCGGTCGTAGCTGGCCACCGGCGGCTTTTTGAAGAAGTATTCGTTTTGAATGCTCGTGGAGTCGTCAGGCTCCAGCGTTACGACCACCCGGTACACCTTGCCGTACTTGGCCTTGTAGCTTTCCGCCAGTCCTTCCTTGTTCGTTTCTTTGGCCGCTTGAGTTTTCACTTCGCTCATCGTTTATCCCTCCAAAATTGTCATTTATTTTGAGAATGAACCGCATCAAAGCGGCTTAACGCCGTCTCGCTCGATGCCGCCCACGATGATGAAATCCAGATCGATCTTGAGCGATTTGTCGCCTTGCGCATTCTTGTGGCTCGCCTTCGTAAACGTGACGGTGTTCAGCACGTCCGTTTTCGTTTTCTCCGCGCCGTTCGCGTAGCTGACAACGATCTTCGGGATGACCAGCTTGTACAGCCCGATACCCTGCTGCTTGCAGTAGGCGATCAGATCGTCGAAGTCGTCCCGAAGGAGGGAGAGCTTGCCTTCGGACTTGTAGTTCCCTTCGCCGTACCCGCGCGGGCGTTGCCCTTTGCCGTAGACGACTTCTTTTTCCAGCTCGTCGTCGTAGGAGATTTCCTGCACTTCGAGAACGAGCCCCGGAATCTGGACGTTCACGTCGCCCCAGTCGTAGGCTCTGCCGTTTATGATCATGCGTCATCACCCTCTCCTGAATGGATTTTCCATGCCGAGGTCGATCTCGATTTCGCGAACGTAGCCGACCGGCACGAAGCGGATCACGACCCGCAATTTTTCGGAGACCAAAATGTCCTGATCTTCCGGCACTTCGATGCGGGCCGAAGAGATTTCTTTCGCCCGAACCATATCGTCGAGCGGAATTTCGATGAACTTGGCGATGGCTTCAAGGCTGCCCTGCAAATCCTCCATATCGACCATGCTCTGGAGCTGCTTCAGCGCCTCTTTGCGCGTTTCCCGGATGATTTTGTTTTTCACCCGGACGTTCTCCGCGTAACGGTAGTCCGAGCCATCCGGGGCCATCATGCGGGCGTTGGTGACGTAAAATCCGCTCAGCCCCTCGTATTGGCGGAAGGTGAGGTATTTCTCGTCATCCAGCGCACCGATGTAATCTTCGATGCCCTCCGGAAGCAGCTTGAGCATTTTGGTCTCAGGGATGCTGAAGGACTTCGTTTCCCCGATGGACTGCTGGACAAGGGCTCTCGCGTACAAACCGCAGACGATACCGGCGTTGTTGATCTCGGCCACGCGACCGTCCATCCGCTTGTACTGCGACCACGAGGCGACGATCTGCACGTCGGTATGGTCGATGCCACGCCGATCCGCCGCAAGCCGGTTGTAGAAGTCGTTTAGCGTTTCGCTGTCAGCCTTGCGGGTTGCTTCCATCACGACAAACAGCGGCTTCTTGTACACCTCGAAAAACGCCGTGACTTCTTCTGCGACCGCAACCCACAGAGGCCGGGCGGATTCGCCGACGATGTGGACGAACTCGAAGGGGATGACGGCATTGCGCAGCTTGGCCAGCGCATCGAGCACGTCCTGATTCGAAAGTTGCGGGGCGGTCGTTTTCACCGTGTACTGATCGCCCACCTTGAACGAATCCGACGGGTTGTCAATGGCTTCGCTGAACGTGAGCGTGACGCCGGTGTTCGGGATGACGAGCTCGCCGGTCGGCGACAATGTGAGCTCTCCAGAGAAAGAGTTCCCGCCATCGATGGAATATTGCAGCGTCGCCTGATTGAAGCCGCCTGCGCCGGTGAACACCACCACCACATCATAGGCATTGTTCGGGATTCCGTTTGCCGTGCAGCTTCCCGTTCCGCCGCCTTCCTTGTTTACCGTGCCAATCGTTCCCGCCACGGACGGTTGAACGGGGAGGCAGTACAATTTGCCCGAACCGTTTTCGACGCTGTCCATGACGGCATCCGCGAGCGGGCTGTATCCGAGCAGCTCCTTGATTTTCTGGTGGCTCATGCTGCCCGTGATCAGGATCGGGGAGGTTGAGGCGACGGGGGAGGCCCCGATCTTCACGTGAACCCCTTCGCCCTTAGCCGTCTGAACACCCAGCCCGCCATCGGAAACGATGGTCTTCACGTCCCTAAGCATCGGATTTCACCTTCTTTCCGCTGACCGGGCTGCCGAGAAACTCAGCGACCGCCCGGATATATTCGTTTTCTTCCACGTGTTTTCCCGGCTTCCAGCCTTTTGCGGCCAGCACGCCGCGAAAGACCGCAACGGGTGTTTTGTGCCGGGATTGCAGCTCTTCAATGGGCACGAGCTGCGGCGCGCCCGTTGTTTCTGCTTGCGTCTTAGCCATGTTCTTCCTCCTTTTCGATCTGGACTTCCGCGTCCAGTTCGCTGATCTTGGCGAAATCGCTGTCGCGGTACAGGCCGCCCAAAAACTTGACCTTGAGCTGAACCGCGATCTTCGACTTC
Source organism: Paenibacillus sp. oral taxon 786 str. D14 (assembly GCF_000159955.1). GTDB lineage: Bacteria > Bacillota > Bacilli > Paenibacillales > Paenibacillaceae > Fontibacillus > Fontibacillus phoenicis. Next base: position 33,573 of record NZ_GG695974.1, read on the forward strand.
AAAATGCTGTCCTCCTCATCCACCCAGTCCGCTTCGCCCGGTTCGATCTCCGTGAAATTCCCGTCGATGTAGATGCCGCGGTCGAGCGAAAGCATGAAGTTTTCGAAGATGCGCTCGCAGGCTTCCTGCTCGTATTCGCCGATCACGACGACGAAGGAGGTCTCGCGCGCGAACTGCTTGCGGCGCTTGTGTTTCCCTGTTTCGTCGTAATAGATTCGCTTCCCGAACTCGCGGATGAAGCTGTCGCCTTCGAAGAGAACAGCGCCGATGTGACTCTCCTGCGATGCCTTCAGCTTCTTCATGCTGGTGTGGACGGTGGACTTGATGCCCGCTTGCCGCAATTTGCCGACCAGATACTCTCTGCACGTTCCGATCATGCGTCATTCCTCCAGCGCCTTTTCCAGCGTGCTTTTGATTTCGAGCATGTCCTCCTCGCTGATCCCGAGGTACGGTCGCGCCGGAATCTTGATATTGACCCTGACCATCTTCTTGCGTATCCAGCGGTCGCCGATTTTGAAGACGAGCCCTTTCGGCGTTCTGGCCCTGATCGTGACCATTCGGCCTTTCTCGCCAAACTGATGTGTCCGGGCATAGACAAGATTCGTCCCGATGGCAAAGCCCGACGCATTGGCTTCGGACTTGATCGAATTCTTAAGCCTCGCGCTGTCCGTCAGCGTCTGACCGCCCGTCTGCGAGGCGCGGATGGACTTCGGCCACGGTTTGCCTTCCGGGTCTTTTTCGGTCTTAAACCTCTCTTTCGTAGACGTTCGGAGCGATTCGGCGAGCGCCAGACTCACGCCCTTCAAGTCCACATTCTCCAATTGATTCAGGCGTTTCCGCAGCCGCCTGATATCGCCTTCCAGCCGTATGCTCGTCGTTGCCATCGCCGTCACATCCCTTGCAGGCTGTTGCGCGAGAAGCGCCGGGAAGCGGAGTCAAGCGCAAAACCTTTTGCGGCCTTCTGCGTGTTATCCGTGATCCCGAGGTCGATGATGCCCTTGGCCACGTTCTCAAAGAAGCGGACGGCAGCGTTGTAGCGGTTCAGGTAGTTTTTTTCCTCCTTGCTCTCATCGATGCCGATCCGGCTGAACAGGTTGTAGACGGCGATATCCTTGGCGAATTTGTTGATCGCCTTCGGAACGGGGGAGAGGGGGACGGGGTATCTTTTGGCCAGATACCCGTCGATTTCCCCGCACGCGTCCGCGATGGCTTCCGCAATGATCGGAGCGATCTTCGCCTCGCGCTCCGCTTCGTCTTCGATATAGCGGTCGCCGATGAGCGCGTTCAGCGCGTCATCCTTGATCATGCTCCGGACTTCCTCCGTGGTGCAGTACATGCGCACCACGTCCTTACGCTTCTTCGCCGGTGCTGCCGTAGGCCATCTGCCAGAAGCCATACCCGGCATTCGCGCGCCCGTCCACGCCGTACAAATACTGCTTACGCATGAAGACGTTGTTGTCCGTTTCGGTATCGAGCGCCACGAATTTCGGCGTTTTGCGCTCCTGATAGATGAGCGGGAGCAGAGCCTTGGTCGTGCAGAGCAGATACCAAGCGGAATCCGCCCCGGCCAGATCGGGCACGACGAGCAGCTCGGCGGTGTCTTTGTAGATGTTGGTGGAACCGTCGATCATTTCCGCCTTCAGGATTTTGCGGCCAACATCTTCGAGCGCGGGCGGTACGACGAGCAGGTTCGGGACGAGCTTCAGGCTTTTGCCGTTTTCATCGACGAGCGACATCATGGCGCTGCGGGCTGCCGCATAGCTTTCCGGGGAAAGCCGTTTGGTGCTCTTGTTGCTAACCGTCTTTTTACCGACTTTGTGGTCGGTGGAGAAGAACGGTTTCCCGTCATAGCACGTATTGACGAAGCCGTCTTTCAGAAGCTGGAACACAAGTTCGTCCGGAAACTGCGCCGCGCTTTGCGCGATGTCCTGAATGACCGGGGTGTACAGACCGATGCGGTCATCTTCGATGTCGTTGCGATCCACGCCAATCGTGAGCTCGAAGTCCTTGTTCTTGATCGTGTAGTCCGATGCGGACAGGTTTTGCACTTCGCGGTCGCCGATCCATTCGCGCATGCGCGGGATGCGGCCCAGCCACTTGTAGTTCTCTTCGCCGTTTTCGCTCGTGACCTTCGTGGCCACTTTGTTCCAAAGGGTCGGCGTCGTATCGAACGCCTTGGAGAAAATCGTTTTGAAGCCCGTGTACAGGCCGCGAAGCGCTTGCTGGTTGATGATCATGTGTCAGTTCCTCCTTTACAGCGTTTCGACGATGACTTGGTCGCCGTCGATGCCAATGATTTTTCCTGCAACGCTGGAGTCTGTCTCCGTGATCGTGACCGATTCGTCATCGTTCATGTAGCACGGTTTCAGCACGTCCCGCTCGGTCACGGGGCCGCTCGCCGCATTGTTCCATTTGAACACGCCCCGGCGAACGACGATCCGGATGTCGCCGTCTTCTCCTTGCGTGTTATCCGCGAATTGCTCCGCCCGGCCAGCCGCCAAAAGTCCCGGCGCTTTGGTCGCGGGGATCGCGAAGCCATCCGCATCGACGGCAACGAATGCGCCTTCGAAAATTTTCACGCCGCCTTTGACGGGCAGCACCAGCGTCTTTCCGTCTGCCAGTTCGGTTGTGTTGCGTCCTTGCGTCAACATGGATTACACGTCCTTTCCGTATTTTTCGAGGTCTTCGCTCGTAACGCCGAGCATCTTGCAGATGGTCATCGTCATTTCGTCCTGCTTGGCCGACGCTTGCGACTTGTTGTCGATCTCCAGTTCACCGACCGGCACGACTTGCGGCGCTTTCTCGACGAACTTCTGGAAGCCGGACGGGTCTTTCAGCGCGTATTCTTCCGCCCATGCTTTTTGCGCGGCTGAAATCTTGCCTTCCTTCAGCGCCTTTGCGACCAGGTTGTCGGCATCCATTTTGTCGAGGCGCGCCTTGAGCGCGGCGAACTCGCTTGCGGGCACGAACCCGGTCGGGTTCTTCAGCGCCATGATGGCCGCCGCCACGTCTTCCGTTTTGGCGTTTTCGGGAACGCCGAGCAAAGACAGGATCGTTTTGTTGGCCACGACCTCTTGTTCTCCGCCGCCGTCGTCCTTCTTTCCGCCGCCGAGCGCCTCTTGCAGCGCCTTCATGATGTCATCTTGCGTTGCCGTTTCCGGCAGCCCCAGCAGGGCCGCCAACTTCTTCAAAAACTCTTCCATGTCGTTTTCTCCTCCTTCGGAAGTGTTGATATCCAACGAATTGATGATCGGGAACATCCCGTCGATGGCCGGGGTGTTGGTCAGCGCGACCGAGTGCAGAACGACCGCTTTCTGATCGGATTTCCGCACGAGCACGACGGGCGAGAGATACCGGTATTCCTTGTTCTTCAGATACTCCGCCGCCCTCGGCGTCCATTCGACTTTCGCGGCGATGGCGTCATCTTCGAGCAAGAGCTCCTTGATCCAACCGCCAGCCGGAGCCTGAACATCGGCGAGCGTCTGATGTTCGTAGTCGATCACCACGTCAACCCCTCGTTCTTCAAACGCCTTTTTCATGGCGGCGAAGCTTTCGCTATCGACGACAAAATTGCCTTTTTGGCTCTTTACAAGCCCAAGCGGTATGATCTTGATCTTGTCCGGCACCCCTTCAATTTGAGTGGCCGGGGATTGGCAGGCAATCAGCTTCGCCATCTTGTCACCTCCTTCCGGAAGCTTTATCGCGTCGCCAGACCCCGTTAAAACGCGTTATAACGGGGGGATAATTTGAATCAGGAGCATTTATACCCCGGAACACGCAAAAACGATTCTAGGGCGTTTTAGAGGCCCGCTCCCTTTGCCGCCTTTCATACGCTTTTCGAAGGGCGGGAGGGTAATCTTTCAGATCAGGCTTGAACGCGTTCTTGGCCGGATTGGTCGCGAACTGCGGGTCAGGCAGAATGTTGACGAACCGACCATTTACTTCCGCCGCCACCGGCGGCTCCGTTTCCACTTTCAGGCCACGCTCCCGAACCTGCCTTTCCGACAGGGTGACGACGCTGCACCGGCAGCGAAAGCCGTTGGGCGGATACCACGTGTTCCAGATCGGATCGTCCGCCCGGAATACCCGGCCATCCATCGCCAGATGCGAAGGCCGCGTCCTCTGATCGTTGACCGCGTCATACATCCAATAAGGCCGCAGCTTCATGACCTCGGGTGACGTCATCTGCTTGTAGTGGCCGACCTGATACGCCGTCTGCACGTTCGTCCGGAAGATGTTGTCCGCCTGAAAGTTCGTCAGCCCCGTATAGCCCCGTCGTTCCAAGAAGTCGTTCATGCTCTCCTTGAACTCTTTCAGCGTCAGCCCGTCCTCGATGGCCTTTAGCAACTCGTCGTGAAACTTTTTCAAAATCTGAATCTTGGTGTATCCGGATACCGTGAAGGCATGGCTTTTGTACTCTTCCGCGAGCTTCTGGAACTCGCTCGCCGTGACCGGCAACTTGTCGCCGAAATACTTCACCGCCTCCTCGAAGACGATCTCTTTGTCCGTCAGCAGATCAAACAGATCGTTCATTTTCCTTCACCCTTCCAAGCAAGTCCGCCCAGAACAGCGACTTTTGCAGCAGATCGTCGAGCGCCTCATTATCCATCTGGCTGTACAGCTCCGCGACGAAAGAGTCGTCCGACAGCTTGTCCTTCAGCTCCTCCAGACTGTCCGTTTTGTCAAGCAACTTGAGAACAGGGGAGAAGATTTCCGCGAACAGCTTGCCGCTTTTCCGGATCGCCGCATCGGCCAGCTTGTCCACATTCTCCTGCGTGCCGAGCTTCTCGTCGCCTGCTTTGTTGGCGATGAGCAGGGAGGACGGTTCGGCTTTCAGCGGCAGCGCGGAAGGGGTGGGCGGTGCCGCCACTTCTTCGCCCGCCTCCGGTTTGGGAATCGAGAACTTCTTGTACAGGTGGCTCGTCGGGATTTTGAGCCCGATTTCGCAGATCAGCTTCGTGTAGATTTCCGCTGCTTCTTTTAAGTCGCCCGCCTCTTCGCAATCAAAGCGGAGGTAGGGGATGCGGCGGTCATCTCCGAAGTTGAAGTACACGAGCGGACGAATCAGATCGCGCCGCAGCGTCGCCGCCAGCGCCTTGCAATCGGCGACCGTCAGATCGTGGCGTACTTCGTTGTGCGTCTTCGATTGCGCGTAACTGCCGCCGCCGGAGTCGCTTGTGAGCGTCTGGCCGAGTATCGCCTTCGAGATTTGTTCGTCGCAGTATCTGGCCAGCGACTCGTAGACGTTGATGCTCGTGGCCTTGTTCGACTCCTTGAAGTCGATCTCCGTGCCTTCCGGAATGATGCCTGCCGCGTCGCTGCCGATCTGCACAAGCGCCCGCATGAGCGCCGCCTTGTCCTCCTCGGATGCCGACGGGTTGTATTTGCCGAGCCTAAGCGGCATCCCGAACACTTCGCAGAAGCTGACCCAATCCTTCAGGTCGTAGTTTTTGAACAGATACATCCATGCGACGACGCGCAGGACGCCCGCCCGAGAGGGATGGCCCGACCTTGCCTTGTAGCGGTGGATGATGAACTTGTTTTCCGGCAGCTCGATCCCTTGCGGGAACTCCAGCGTCTGCACCTTGAGCGTGTCCGTGTTGTCCCAGAAGAATTTCTTCTGATGCCTCCACTTGATGTCCTTAATCGTGGAGTGGCCCTCGGAGTAATCCCAGATGATCTCGCTGAAGGCGATGCCTTTGCCAATCGCGTCCAGCAAGTCCATGAACACATCCTCGATGCTTTCCAACCCTTCGATTTCTTGCCGGACGAACTCGGCGATCTCCTTGTCTCGCGCATCGTCCGAAAACGGGATGATCTCGAAGTCAAGCCCCGTCACCGCATTCTTTCGGGTCTGGAGTTGAGAGAACAGATGCGGGTCTTTTTCCTCCATTTCCTCGAACAGCTCCATCTGCCGCATCACATCGCCCGCGTCCGCCTCCCGGAAAATTTGCGCGAGCCGCTGCGGGGTGAGGCCGTTCGAAGGATAGCTCGAATATTTGTCATGCACTTGCGCGACAGCGATCTCCAGAAGGTTCGGTTTGCGTGGACTGTTTCGTTTGGCCAATCGGTTTCACCCCCTCCTTTAGTAGCCGCCGCGCCGGAACTTTAGCGCCCGGCTGATCACCGATTTGTATTCCGTCCGGTTCGTCGTCTTGATGTCGAGCGCCAACCGCACGGCCATTTCCAAGGCGTCCGGGCCGTCGTCGTTGCGGCCCATCGGGTACTCCTTCATCTGCTGGAGCAGCGTCTTGTGGCGGCGGCTGAACTTCAGGTATCGGTTTTTGACGAACGGTTGCAAGGAGCTGATCCGGACGTCCTTGTTCTGCACGCTGCTGATCTCCACGATGGGGAGGTACTCGCCCGCCTCGGCGCTTTTCTTGGCCATCACGTCCTTGAAGTAGTGCTGAAACTGCACCGTCTCGACGCCGAACTTCATGAGCGGCTTCTTAAAGTCACGCCGCAGCCGCTTGTTCATCTCGATGGCGTCGTCGATGATCACGTCCGGATGCCGCTTTTCGATTGAGGCTTCCAGCACGTACATGTAGCCGCTGACCGTATCCTTGGCGATCACGATGATCGAGGACGTGTCGCTCTTCTTGTTCTTGCCGAGCGATGGGTCGTTTGCCCCCACAAACACGAATTTGCTGGCCGAAAAATCGATTGACGGATCGTCGTCGTAGAAGTCGAACCATTCCTCGTTGAACGTGCAGGAGTCCGGGTCAATCGGGTCGTTCTGGATCTCCGAATTGAACGATGCCTCGCCCTCGGAAATGCGGATCACCATCAGGTCGTAATAGGAGAGCTTCGCTTCCCAAAGGACTTCCGTGCCCTCCAGCATGTCGGCCTTGTTGTCCTCGAAGAACGCCCTCGCTTCCTCCTGCCGGTGCGGATTGTCCAGATCGGTATAGATCGCTTCCCATGCGTCCCAAAGCGCCTGATTCTTCGCGAAGCTGATGACGCCGCGATACTTGACCGAATGGTATTCCGGATTCTTCAGCACCTTGGAGAGTAGGGAGTCGTAGTGCAGGATAGTCCCGATATACACGATGTCCGTGTACGTGTCGCCCGCCTTTGAAACCGCCTTGTAAAACCAACTCTCCAGTTTCTTGCGCTGTTCCAACGTGTTGACGTTCTCGTCGTTTTCCACGTCGTCGAGCACGATCAGATCGGGCCGCCAGTTGCGATGCCGCCGTCCGCGAATCTTCTTGCCGCTGCCGATGGCTTCGACCTTGATGTCGGTCGAGGTCAGGATGACGCTGCTTTTCCAAACCTTGCCCTTCAAATTGCCGAAGTCCTCGCGGATCGCCGCGTTTTCCTCAAGCTCTGTCTTAATGTCGGTGAGAAATCCCTCAGCCTGCTCGGAACTGTCCGAGAGGATGATCGGATAGTGCTTGTATCCGTAGACGATGGCGTGCAGCGTGTCCTTGAAGGTGAAGTTCGTAGACTTGGCATGCCCACGAGGCGCTGCCGCTGCCCGACGGCACCCTTTGGCGCGCGAAATCCGAAGCTGGTCGGTAAGCGGGTTCAGCCCTTTCATGACGCCTTTCGTCCAGATCGCGTCGAGCTCTTCGTGGAACTTCGGCGATTCCCGCACGAAATAGTGGGGGAGATACGCCCGCCCGAAGTAGCCGAGGTCGATGGCAGCGAGCCGCTTCCGCAAGCCGCGCGATCCCGTCAGCTCCGCGCCGCTTTTGTATTCCTTCCAGAGCTGTCTGCGCAGGTCGCCGTGTTCTTCGTTGCGCAGGCAGTACGCTTCGAACAACTCTTTTTGGAACTGGGCTGATTCCTTTTCCTCGCGGCCAATATCCTCGTCGAGCTGCCGAATGTACTCGTCGAGCTTAATCATCGGCCATCATCTTTTCCTTGGCTTTGGAGAGCACGGCCTTCAGCTCGGCGGCAAGCTGCGGGTCGGACTTAATCGCGGCCATCAGATCGGCTTCCATGCCCGCGAAAGCCAGTTCGATCTTCTTCTGCATCTCCTGCCGGACGCGATCTTTGTACACCTTCGTCCGGGAGAGGGCGACCATGACGCGCGCCGCTTTATCGAGCGGCATCTCGTCCCACTCTTCTTGCGCTTGGGCCAGCTTTTTTGTCAGCTCTCCGGCCATGATCTGAAGCCCGCCTTCGGTGTAGTCCGCATCCGGGTTCTTCTTGATCAGCTCGATGAGCGCCTTGGTTTGCTCTTGCGCCTCCAGAAGCCGCTGCGTCGCTCGGCCCACGCGAAGCGCATATCGCCCGATGGCGCTCTTGGAAACGAGGAAACCCTGTTCGTACAGGTATTCCGAAATTTCCTGATACGTGTTTCGGGTATCCGCCAACATCGCGTCCACTTGGTCTTTGATGTGAAGGGGCAGATCGTCCACTTTCGAACGTGTGCGGCGTCGTTTGTCCGCCATCAGATGTCCACTCCCGGATCGTCAGGGCGTGACCCTTCGATCAAGTCCACACCGTCCACGGTCAAGCGGATCGCCGCGTCATTGGCATACGCGTTGTAGCTGTTCACTTTCTTGTTGGTGAATTCGATGTACCCCTTGTTCACGAGGTAATCCAAGTGCTTCGAGATGTCCGGCGAAACGATGATCCCGTCGGAAATCATCACGTTCACGAGCTGGCGGCAAAGCAGCGTGTTGTTGAACCCCTTGGCCAGCGAGCGCAAAATGTACCCGCGAACGGCCTTGTTGTGGGCGATGTCCCTATCGTCCATAACCCGATCCTCCTTTCAGCAGCCCGTCGTAAATTTTGTCCAGCTTGTTGTCAACGTTGTTGAGCGCACGGATGAAGTCTTCCCGCGTCACGTAAATGAACGGGAGGTCAGAGCGCAAGTCTTCGAGCTCTTTCTTCAACTCGATGAGCTTTTGCTCCATCTTCTCTTCCGTCTGATCGACGCGCTGGCTGTTCATCCGGATTTGTTCCTTCATTTCGGTGATGGTCGTTTTCAGGAAGTACCCGATCACGCCGATCCCGAGCATGGTGGCCGTTTGAATGATCCAGGACAGTTCCAAGCTAGATGGCCTCCTTTAGCTCCAAAACCTTGGCTTCGATGGTGTTGCGGATATACGTGTCCAGATCGCCGAGCGTACCCTGTAGCGCTTGGAGATATTCCGGTTCCAGCGTCTGCACGATCTCGTTGTAGGCTTGTTTCGCGAGCTGCTTCAGTTCCTCGCGGCTCGCTTTGCCACCCTTGACCGCCTCGCGCAGCTCCTTGGCCGTCGTCTGCTCAATGGCGCGCACCGTCTTGGTGGCCACATCGTCCAGCCGTTTAATCGCCATCAGCACCAGATTCCGCTGCTCGTCGCTTTTGATCTGCTCCGCCTCGGCTTGCACCTTAGCGATGCCCTTGCGAATGAAAAAGAGCGCGTAGGTGCCCATCAGCGTAATGACAGCCACCGAAAGACTGTGCAGGACGTCTTGAAGGGTTTCTTGCATGGTTATTCCTCCTTCGCTTTGGCAAAATAAAAAAGCTACCTGTGCAGGCGTATCGCCTATCTACAGGTAGCTTATACCAGCTTTCGCGATTGATTTAGTTGGAGGAGTCCACGACAACGGCCCTTCAGAACAGGGTAAGCTGTCGGTCGTCCTCCTCGGGCACCGGCTTCAACCCCTCGCAAATTTCCCGGATCGTCCGCTCGTTGAGCGCGTACTTCTTTGCCAGTTCATGATGATTACGACCGTCGTACTCTTCGCGGATTTTCTTGTCGCGCACGGGGCGCAAGAAGAAGGAAGGGGCTGGGATGTAGAACTCATCGCCGTGGACGTATTCGGCCAGCTTCAGCAGATTGTCTATGCCAATCAGCTCGGCGATGGGTCGATATCGCTCCGGTATCATCTCCATCGTCAGTTCTTTTGCCAGATGGTTCACGGCGTCACCCCCAATTATAACCTGAACGTCAAACGATTGAATAGCCCTGCGGGCTTAGGACTGGACGGGAATCCCTGCCGCCTTGCGGACTTCGTTGGCCAGACGGTGGAACTCATCCCGCGCTTCCTTCGATTCGGTGGCCTTCCAAGCGGCACCGAGGAAGGCGATGATCTTTTCGGCGTCTTCCGGTTTCATCTTCGGTTTCACCCCCCAAAATCCTTCATTTCCATAGGATTCGTTCAAGTCCAACGCGAGGTTGATGCCCGGCAGCCTCGTGTCGTTCTTGTGCTGCCAGATGTTTGCGTGCTGGCTGCGCTTGCCACGACTCCATGCGTAGGTCTGCCAAAAATGCTGCGCCGCTCCGCGCCGGGCCATTTCTTCGATGACGGCGTAGGAGCCGTAGACGCCGACCGCGTAGCCTTTCACTTTCTTTGCCGCCGCCCGCAAATACTGTTCGATGGCGTTGAAGTCCTTCGGCTGCGCGTCGTAGTCAACGGCAAAATAAATCGCGCTGCCGGGCGGCTGGCCAATCAGCACGGCCTCGTTGTACGCTTCTTGGCCGTCTACTTCTCCGGCGGCTGCGCCGCCAGCAGGGCGCGAGGCGGTAGTTTCGAAGACGGAGCCGATCTGCATGCCCGCCGCCTTGATGCACTCGACTTCCGCTTTCGTCAGGCGCTTCCATGCGTAGCGTTGCGGGACGAGGTACCGGATGACGAACTCGTATCCCGCCGCCGCGATCTGCTTGGCGAGCTGGGCGGTGAGGGGAGTGGCGCAATCAATCCCTTTCATCGCGTCCTTCATCCTCCTTTCCGATGGGTGTAACGATGGCTCCTTCATGGCCGCAATCTTCGCAAACGAATTTGCCGACGCCTTTCTCGAAGGAGCCCACGAATCGTTGATCGCCATAACACTTCGGGCAGATATCCATGTTCATGCTCCTTTCGGTTCAAATTTGATTTCAAGACGGCGAGCCGCCTCATCGTATTGGATTGACTCGATCACCCGGTCGCCCTCGCGCTCAAGCTGAAGGTACAGGCTCCGCAGGCTCACCGCCGCCGAGGAGGCGGTCAGGTGCGCGCTGGGGAAGAGGACAAAGCAGAGGTTGGGGTTTTTCGGTGTGGCGAGGAGGTTCGGTTCGGTCTTCGTTTTCTTCGTGGCCATCAGTCGACCACCAACTCGATGCTTTTGTTGTTCTTGATCAAATGATTCTTCAGCGAGCGGAAGGAAGTCCAGAATGGTTCGTAATACACGTATTTGTTCTTGGCCTGCATTTCTCTGAACATGCGTTTGGAGATTTTCTTGATGTTGGCCATGTCCTTTCTGGAGTAAAAGCTTCTGCTTTTCGGGCAAAAGAATCGGCGTCGCTCCTCGCAATCTTCGATCAACCATTTGCCGTCGATCTTCCCGTTGATATAAACGGCAATCGCGTTGGTGAATTGTCCGGTGCGCTGGAGTATGAGCGTCAGCTCGTATCCGTCGCAAACGAGCTTCACCGGGTCATAAAATCCTTTCAGCCTTCGCTCGATGTCTTTCCAGTCCTGCGCAGATACAGCACGCGTCACGCGCTGCTTTTCAGCCGTTTCCATTCAAATTTCAATCCCCCTTTACTCCCAAATGCGATAAAGCAATTTCGATATGTTCGAGAGCGAGGCTTGTTGCCGCGATGTCCTCCGGATCGCGCTCGTTCGCAATCAGGTACATCCGCGCCGTCTCGGCTTGCTCCCGCGCCTTGTTGAGCGTTTTGATCAGACTGTTCCTGCGGCTCTGGTCATGCTTGTTCACCCGCACCCCTCCTTAGATGTTTTTGTCAGCGATTTTGAGAACGCGCGGGCAACCTCTTTGCCTTGTTTGGTCGAGAGTACGATCACATAGCAGCGCAGATCGCTGTTCCAGCGGATGGTATTGCGCCCTCGTCCGAGACGGTCACACAGCTTATGGAGGTTCCGGGCGCGTTCGGCTGATACGTAAACATTGCCCCTTGTATCTTGAAAGACCGTGAGTCCTTTCATGCCATCAGCCCCCGAAACCGGTAGTCCAGCGCCAGCGGGTCTTCGCCTTCGCGCAGGAGCAAATTGCCGAGATACATTTTGCCCTTCGGACTGCGCGTCCGCTCGAACAGTCGGCCCGCCGTCGCTTTGGAGAGGAAGCCGATCAGCTCTGCGTAATATTCGCTCGTGTACACGATGGGGAGCTGCTTGCGGTACCGATAGTCGACGATCCCGTAAAATTCCTTCACCCATGTGTCCTTCTGGCTCTCCTTGCAGATGTCATCCACGACGAGCAGCTCGCAGTTGTAAATGCGCTGGCGAATTTCCTCGACCTTGTACGCGCCGTCCGGATCGTTGTAATGCGCAAACCATTCGGTGAAGCTCTGCACCCAGTTGAAGAAGAGCGGGTAGACGCCGTATTGGATCAGCGGGGCGACGGCTGCCGTGATCAGATGCGTCTTGCCCGAGCCGCTCGTGCCGAGCAGCCCGAACCACGGCACGCCGCGCAAGTCCTTGCCGCTCTTCACGCGGGCGACGAGACCGTCGGAATATTCCTTGGCCAACTCATACGCCGCCACGACGCGCGGATCGAGGCCGTCGAGACAAAAGTTGTCGAACGTCTTGTGCATCGCGTCCTCGCTCATGTTCGTGGATTTGAGCATACGCTTCAGCTTCTTGCGTTCGAAGCATTCGCAGCGGTACGCGATGTTGCGATCCGGGTCGAAGATGACGCCGTCGTCCCGGCACTTCGGGCATTCATAGACCTTGGAGTCTTCGGCGGAAGGCTGCTTCGGCGCTGATGTCGCGTTTGCCCGCGCTGCTTGCAGCCGTTCCATCATGCCGGACAGCGCTTCTTTCATTCCCTGCATAAGCCGACCCTCCTTTCAGGTTGCGAAGGATGCCGCGTGTGTAGTTCTCCTTGATGTTCGGGTGCTTTTGCATATGGATGCGGAGTGCCCGAACGACCAGCTCCGGGTCGTACTTCGCCCAGTATTCCATTTCCCTGCGCTTGATGCCGTCCGAGATTTTGCCCGTGGAACGGGTAAAGCGCACGGTTTCCCAATACGCTTCGATAACTTTTTGCTGTTCCGGCGTGTATCGGTCAAGCAAGTTTGGCACTTGGGTTATCCTCCTTTCGCATCGCGTTGATCGTTCAGTTTCCATAAGTACAGCCGGGAAAACAACTCCATTTCCCGCGTCCATCTGGCCGCTGAAATATCCTTTAGCCGTTCGTATACATCGCGGTAATCGATCACGTTGTTGTGCTGCTTATCCATGACGGCGACGCTCCGACCGCAGGACGCCTTTCAGCGATTCGATCAGCGCCCCGGCTTGATTGAACGTGAGCCATTCCAGACGGACGATTCCGCCGCAGTATTTGTCCATAAACGCCTGAAGGCGCTTCGGGTTGTCAGTCCAGCCCAATTCGCGTTCCAGAGCGCGTATCTTATGAATCTGCCCCGGCGTCGCCATGCCGGGGCGGCGGATCGTCGCGGCTCGCGTCGGCTGCTTGCCGCCGGTCAAGTGGTCAATCACATTCGCGGCCTGCTGCGAGGAAAGCGCCTTGATGCTGTCCGAGCCGGTCACAGCGTGAACCAGCTCGTGCAGCGTTTCGTTATCCATCTGGCGTTCCCGCGCCAGCGCGTAAATCTTCTTGATCTGCGGGTAGGTGATGCCCTTCATGGCGGCCACCTACAGATCGGCGAGTTTCTCGCGGTCTACCTCGTACCAAAACGTATCCTCGACCGTGAGCGACGCCCCGACCTTCAGGATGTCGTTTTCCGGATACTTCTTCAGGTTGTCCTTGTCGATCTTCTCCGGCGGCTGGATGATGCAGTCCGTCATACCAAACTCCTTGAGGCGGCGGATGACTTCCGCGAGCTTGGCCGCCGCGCGCGGCAGCACGATCTTCGTGCTCTTGCGGAAGCCCGTCCGCCCGAAATTAATCTCTTTCGTCTTCTTGTTGCCGAGATCGTCGCGATTCGCTTCTACGAATGCCTTCATCTGGAGCTCCAGCAGCTTGATGCGTTCCTTGTGCGGCTTCGCGCTCATTTCGGCGGCGAGCTTGATGTCCGAGATTTGGGCGTTCATTTCCGCCTCGATGCGCTCGATGGCGAGCTGGCACTCGCCGATCTCCTTCAGCGTCAAATCCACGTCGTCCCAGCTTTTGAGTGCCGGTTGATCCGGTATGCGTACTCTTGCCATGGGGAAATTCCTCCTTATTCAAAATTCGCGAATGCGCCGGGGTCTTCCGTGCCTTGCGAGACCGGGCGACCGTCCCGGCAGAGAACGGTGATCCCGCGCGTGTGATACAAATCGTTTGCCTCGCCGATGGTCATCCGTCCGAGTCGATCCAGCTCCTCGCGCGGCATGATCTGGTCGCAGACGGCGGTGTAAGGCGTGCGCTCCAGCGCGCGGCAAACTTCCTGCTCGCTGATTCCGGCGGTGATCGCCGCGAACCGCACCGGCGCAGGAAAATGCTTGACGTGCGCAAGGAAGACGTACAGGCGGCTGATGCCGCTTTCGTAATACGGGCTGATCATGGCCATGTGGCATTCCTCCTTATAACATCATCATGTTGCTGGCTTTGGCGATCAGGTCGGCGGTGATGACGGTCGTGCTTCCCGCGCCTTCGCCAAGGACTTTCAATCGGCGCAGGACGTTGTTCAACGTGCGATCCAAGAGACGGAAGCAGCCGTTTTTCGGGTTGGTGGCGCGGACGATCATTTCCTGAATCGCTTCTTCGTCAAAGTTGTAACTCGCGAGGAACCGGCGAACCTCGTCCGGCGTCAGCCCTTTGAGCGATACGTAGAAATCGACCCGGTTCGCAAAGCGTGTGATGTAGCTTTTGATCTGCGCTTCCAGCTTCGGTTCCCCGGCGATGATCAGCCCGACGTCGGACTGGTCGAAGATGGAGCGAAGGATTTCCATCTTCTTCTGGCTGTACTTGCTGACGAGCTTGTCCGCTTCGTCGATGATGAGCAAATACCCCGGATTCACGTTGAAGAACTCGCGGATGCCGTTTACGCGCTCCCAGATCGTGCCGTAGCTGATCGGAAGGCCCAGCGCCTTCTCGATGGCCTTGACCAGATCGCGCTGCCCCATCGTGTCGTCGCATTCGATGTACGCGACTTTCGGCAGCTTGGCATAATACTTGAGCGTGTAGGTCTTGCCGAATCCCGACTTGCCGACGACGATGCCCAGCCCCGTAAATTCTTGGCATGCTTGGCACGCGCCGATGATCGCGGTTGCATCGCGGCTTTCGATGAAGCCGGGCTTCGCCAGCGGCTCGTTGACCCGTTCGCTTGTCGCGGCCACTTCGCCGCCGTTGGCGACGATGAAGGCGGTGATCGCTTGCTCGATCTCCGTCGGGTCAGAAGGGTATTTCCCGCTCAGGTATTGCGAGAGCGCGGGGCGCGAATAGTTGATCGCCTTCGCGAGCTCCGTAATCGTCATGCCTTTCTCGTCCATCAGGCTCTTGACCTGAATTGCCAAGGCGGTCGGCGTGCCGCCGCCATGAATCGGATAAAGGGTTGCTGTTTCCGCCATATCAATCCCTCCATTATCAACTCAATTTGCGGAGCGCGGCGAGCGTTTTCTCCGCTTTCTTTTGATAGAAATGATCCACATCATTGCTTGCAGCCTTGGCCGCTTTCCGGGAGCGCAGCTCTTCTTTGAACTGCTGGTCATCCGGCAGCGCGATGACTTTCGATGCGCCCGTATTTTGCGGCTTCTCGTTCTTGAAGATGAACCCGGCCACGTCGTTGCCGTATCCTTCGAAGTTTGGATCGCGCTCTTCCAGCGGCGTCGTGTAGTAGGCGAGCTCGTCCAACGTCCGGCGGAGCTGGCGCTTCTGCATTTTCAGATGCTCTTCGAGCGCCTTTTGCGGAACCTTCGGCGCGATGAGGAGCAGCTCTTGGCTGTACGCCTCGCAAATCTTCTCGCCGTCCGTCGTGTACACGTAGAGCTTGGTCACGTCGTTCGGGTCCCACTTGATGTCAACCTTTTCGCCGATGTAGTGGCAGAGCTCGTCGGCCCGGTACTCGTAGCCGAATTTCTTGATCCCGATGTTGCGGACGAGTACGCGTTCGGCCTTCATCATCAGGATCGTTGCGTAGGACTTCGGCGGCGGCGCTTTTATGTAGCGCTCCTCGGCATTTCGGAACACTTCGATGGGCGTATGCCATTTTTCGCCTTGATCCTTCAGGCCCCGATGGAACGAGTGGTGATACTCATCCCGCCACTTGCGCCACAGCTCGCAAAATTCCTCGAACGAAATCAGCTCGTCCTGTTCGAGCATCTTCTGGATGTCCTTCTTGACTTTCGCCGACGTTTTCTTGCCGGTCAGCGTGCCGGTGTAGCTGGCGAACCACTTTTCAAACTTGCTGATCAATGTACCGAAGAAGCGTTCGATCTGCGCCTTCGACCAAGGCTGGTACGGCAAGCTGCGCATGTCATCCTGAATGCCGATGCTGCGGTAGAAGCCTTTCGTCTCGCTGTCGAAGCTGACGCGCTCGCTGCGCTTGCGTCCGGTCATCGTCTCGGCGGTGTAATCCTTGCCGTTGTCGATGAGCAGCCACTCCGGCACGCCGCCGATCTCGCTATACAGCATGTTGAGCAGCGATTGCTTCAGCACTTGCGAGTTCGGCTGGACGCAGATCACGTCGCCGACGATGCACCGACTTCGCGTATCGACCCACGCCACGAGCTGCGGCCGGATCGCCCTGACCTTTCCGTTCGGGTACGTGTACTTGACCCAGAGGTCGAAGTGGTGGCTGTCGCCTTGCACCAGTCCCATTACCGGCAGCGCCCGCGTATTGCGCGACGCTTTGACCATGCGCTGGTTCTTGAACTCGCGCAGCCCTTTTTCGGCGAGCAGCCTTGCGTTCTTGCCGCGTTTCACATTCATGAGATAGTCGATGTAGCGGGCGACCGTCGGGTACGATGGAATGTCCCAGCTATTCGCCGAACCGACTTTCATGAGCTTGCTGTACAACATTTCCCGCGTGCCGTTGTTCTCGGCGAACGCGCGGTCGAACCACAAGTTTTCGATGAACGCCCTGACCTCCGGCGTGAGCGACGGAAACGTATGCTTTTGCTTTGGTTTGCGGCAGAGTGCCAGCACCTTGAAGAAATCGTAGTTGCCTCCGTCCTGCTTGTTCATCTTCATTGCCCACGCGCTGGCTTCGAGATAGCTTTGTGCGTATCGGTAAAGCGTCCGCCAGCTCATGCCGTGCGATTCGGCAAAGCGGGCAGCGAACTCGGTGCGGTCGCGGTCTCCGTAGTTGAGAAACTCGCGAATGATCTTGGCCCGCTCGACCGCTTCGTAATATTCCTTGCTGTTCTTCTCGATGTATGCGGCAAGGTCAATGCCGACGTACCACGGCATTTCCTCTGTGCTGGCGTTTTCTTCGATGACCACGTCCACACCATCTATGCTTGCAGCCTTCTTGTATGCTTGCCTTGCTTTTTTGCTTAACGATGACAACGCGATCAACACCCGGTCTTTCCCGCCCGAGACTGGCTCGGTTTTCGTCCGGAAAGCTTTCGGGTTGCGCTTGATGCGCTGGATCATTGTGTTGTACTTCACGTTTTCAAGCCCAGCGGCTTCTTCGAGCGTGATGTATATTTCTCCCAAACGGTCTCCTCCTTTCCAACGAACTTGCAACTGTGTATAATGGAGGGGAATCAGCTTTCCGCATGATTCGACCGAAGGAACGGCTCAGCGCTGATGAGTCGTTCCTTCCTTTTTGGTAGCCGAATCACCAGATTGCCCCTCCGTATCATGCGACTCCGCGCGCTTTTTTTCGATGGCTTCGGCCAGCTCGTTGTGTCGTTCATACAGCTTCTGAAGCTCCACATCCAACGCTTGGAATCTTTGGTTCCAACGTTCGCGCTCGATGATGGCCTTCTTTGCTTCTTCTTCCAGGGCGCGGATTTGCTGGTCGATGATGCTTTGATGGAAAACCAGATAATCCACTTTCAGAGCCAGTTCGATGGTGCAGGGTGCAGCGTTTATCAGCATTCTACGGCTGATGATATCGATGGGGCGTTCCCCGGTCGGCAGTTCGTTCTTTTCCTTCATGGCGTCCCACCTCCTTTCGCGCGATATGCTTGTGTCCCCCTATTCAGTTTTCAAAGAGCATGCTTGACGACGCGGTTACTCTGCCCGTTTCTCCGGGAAGTTGCCGATGCCGAGAACGCGCTCGATCTTCTCACGGTGCTTGGTCGCCTTGCGCGCCCCGGTCATGATGTCTCCCAGTCGGTTTTCCGGGATGTCGTACAGTCGGCAGAATTCCCGCTGATCCATTCGCAGCTCAGCCAATCGTTTCTTGATCTCCCACCCGAATGCCGTGATTGGCCGTTTACGTGCCATCCTATCGCCTCCTTCGACAAACTTAGTGATAGCCAGTTTACTCACATTTGCGTTATACTTTTGTTGGGAATCTACCACCCAATAAAATGTTACTCCTAATATTGAGTAATGTCAATAGAAATCCTCCTGTTTGCGAGTAAAAATTTCCTTTAATTGAGTGCTGGTTTTTGTGTTTTCACAATTGTGAGAGAGGGGTTAGTGATTATCATGTTGGATTCTATAGGCAAGAGGATTCGTTATCTGAGAAACGAAGCAAAAATTTCTATGGACAAGCTTGCTGAAAGCATAAACTCAAGTTCAAGTACCATCACTTATTGGGAGAATGATCAGCGGCTTCCGAGTGCGGAATACATTATTGCTCTTGCAAAATTTTTTAATGTCTCTACAGATTGGCTGCTAACTGGTAAAGAGAATGCTTTCAAAAGATCGGAAGATAAAGCATTTGTTGAAGGCGTGTTAGAAGGATTAGAAAAGTCACAAAAAGAGCAGACACCTAGTGATGACAAAGGAACGTCCGCTCTTTTTTTTCGTGACAAGTGGGAAACTACTTCCCACTTTGAAAAACTGATAGGGGAACTGGACGAGAAGGATCGCGCTTTTATCAAACGATTCATCGAGCTGGCACTTTTTGAGAAGCAACACAAGAATGAGGAGGCCGCCGCGAGAGAGGAACACGCGGTAACGTCAGTTCAATCGAAGCAAGATCAACCGGCTCTTGAAGAAACCTCTGCGGAACATGTGGAGGAGACCCTCGTCCCTCTGGTCGGTAAGACAGCAGCGGGGATCGAAAAAACGTACTACGAATTCATTCGCGGGTACGTCCCGATCCCGAAAGAGGTCATCAAAGGAACATGCTTCGTCTTAGAGGTTGATGGGGATAGCATGAACGGAGACGGTATTGAGCACGGGGACTTCGTCGTCATTAAACAGCAACCGGTTGTAGAGAATGGCGATATCGCGCTGCTTCGAATCGAAGATGAGATCACGCTGAAGCGTATTCAGCGAGAAGGCGGGAAGATTATCCTTGTATCATCAAACCCCGCCTATCCGAAACGAGCTGTACCCGAACGAAATGTTCAGGTGGTCGGGAAATACATATACAAAATTCGAGGGGAAGAAGGGAGGGCAAAACTTCGCGAAGAACCGTTCTGACCCCCTTATTTTCTTCCAATTTTTGATTGGTTTTCAGCTATTTCTTTGTCACTTTGAAGCACTAAAATTTTATGTCAAGAAAAAAACCGCAAACCCGCGTCACGACTGCAAAGTGACAGGGTTTTGCGGTTTTTTCTAAAATGTCACTTTGCTGGACTAAAGAATTCGGCTTTTTGATGGCGTTTTTTGACGTTTCATTAACACCCCATTAACGGGCGCGTTATTTCCGAAATCCCTTGATATGCTTGGATTTTCCCGCCCTTCGCATTTTCGAATTAACGCCGAATAACGGCCATTAACGTCCCGTTAAAACGGCGCGCCGCTTTTTGCTCCCGCTCCAACTGTGGTAAAATAGCAGCACGAAAGTAAAAAGCGCGGATTCCCTTGTGTTTCAAGGCTTCCGCGCCTTTTGATTCAAATTTTGCGACCTCATCGGCCCGTTTTTTCATTCTCAAGATTTTTGTCACAGGTTTTCCAACCTCATCCCACCAAATCCCTAGTAAAATCGGGTTTTCCCGCGTTTTCCCGGTTCGTTTTTTGGTATCTCGTTTTTGTCATTTATTTTGAGAGAGTACACCTGGAGAAGCGGGAAAACATCGACGGGTTGAACTTATCCGATGCGGTGCTGCTTGGAACAAATAAATACCCTTATCCCGGTACGATCAACAAGAAAGGGTTATATCTGCATGAATGGGAGTACATCTCCTTCATTCGCGACCGCTGGGGCATTCCCGAAGGGAAGAAGACGTTTGAGGCGCAGCTGATGGACCTTTGCGACGACATCGCTTATTCGGCCCACGATCTCGAGGATGGCATCAAGGCGGGAAAAATCGAGGTGCACGAGCATTTCCTCAAGGACTCGCACATTCAGAGACTGATCGTCGAGAAAATCATGACGTTGGAGGATGCTTGCTGGGCGGGATGGCAGCCGCAGCAAATTCAGGTCAAGGTGGCCGAGGTGCTGGACGATTTCCTGCGCATCTGGAATGTCAAAATGCCGGTGTGTGATCATGACTATTCCCGCACGCGCCGGGAGGTGAAGGCCTATTGGGTCAGCCTGTTCGTCGGCTGCCTGGGAGTTATCGATGACGGCGATTGGCAGAAGGTCACGTTCGTGAAGGACGGGCAGGAGGATAAGGATATGCTGCGGACGGTGAGCGTGCTGAAGAGCTTCGCTTGGGTGACGATGATCCGCGATTTGCGGGTCCAACGGCTGCAGAAGCGCAGCGCATGGATTATCAAGCGGCTGTGGGATGCCTTCGTGGATCCGGAGACAAGCAAGTCGATCATTCCCGGTGACTGGCTGCGCCGGTTTGACCGGGATCAGGCCAAGCCCAAACCGATCTGGACATGGGAGCATATGATCATCGATTATATTGCCGGCATGACGGACGCCTATGCAGAAAAGATCTACAACGAGCTGTACGGGCTGAAGGTGGGCACGATTTACGATATGGATTAAAAACGACGAACGGACCGGCGTTAGCCGGTCCGTTTTTTTAGATTCGGAAGTATTACAGCGGCGGGTTGGCGTGGCATTTCCGGCATACCGGGTAATACGACTCGTTGCCGCCGATTTGGATCTGCTCGCCGGTGTAAACGGGTTTGCCGTTCTCCACCCGCAGGTTCATCGTTGCTTTGCGGGCGCAGAACCAGCAGATCGTTTTCATTTCCTCGATTTTGTCCGCATAAATCAGCAGCAGGCGGCTGCCCTCGAACAACTGGTTCTGGAAATCGTTTTTCAACCCGAAAGCCATCACGGGAATATCCAGCTCATCGACGATGCGGACCAGCTGCTTAATGTTGTTCTCACCGAGGAATTGGCATTCATCGACCAATACGCAGTATAAGCGCGGGGTATGATTTTTGACAATTTCGAAGAGGTTCGTGTCCGGATAAATCGGAATAGCCTGCCGGCGCAATCCAATCCGCGAGGAGACATAACCAACCTCGTCACGGTTATCGATCGCCGAAGTAAAGAGCAGCACCGGTTTGTTCTGCTCTTCATAATTGTGGGCAACCTTCAAAATTTCGATAGATTTGCCGCTGTTCATTGCTCCGTACTTGTAAAATAATTGTGCCAACGATGACGTCCCTTTCTATTCGTTCTATCGCAACCATGCTCTTTATTCTAGCATACTTCGATTCGGTTGTTGGATAGGCTGGCGCGAAATTTGGAGATATTCAGCGCCTGGAAAATGTTACATCGCTGCATCAAAGAGCTGCGGCATGTCCTGGAGGGGCTGGTTTTGGAGCCGCCTCGGATGCAGGCGGATTCGGAGCGGGAAGCTGAGTTTGGAGACGCCGTTCCGGTCCAGCATCGAAATCGAACTGCTGGAGGAAGGCGTAGAGATCCGCCATGCCGTAAACGTGTCCTTCGGGGAAACAACTTCGGCTCCCATCCGGGGGCATCTGCAGTAGCCGCTGAGCTATTCCCTTGGGAAACGTTCAGCCAACAGCTGGTTCACCAAGTCGCTCATGCCTTCCCATGAATCCTTCATGAGGAATTGCTGCTGAATCGAGGCGTTCCACGGGCGTGGGATCCCGATGGTGAGCCGGCCAGCTTCCTTGGCAGGCTGCAAATTATGCGGCCCGTCATCGATTATCAGGTCGAAGTCCAGCAGCGTTTTTCGCTTGGCGACGAAGAAGTTCTCAAACGGGATAAACGGCATCCAGCGTTGCAGCCAGTTCCATTTTTCCTGTACAGATGAGGGGCGGGCGGCCGTAACGATGATCACATCATGCTCCTGCGTCATTTTGCGTACTTCCTCGACGGTATGCTCATCAAAGATCTCCAGCTCCTCATACAAGCCGGGGCGTCCGAAGAAGAGATCTTCATTACACTCGGGATGCCAGATTTGTGTCATATCAAAGCTGGTCATTTGGTCCATGGTGAGCTGACGGTCGGGAAACTGCAGATTATGATAGTAAATCGCTTTGGGCACGAGATGGCATAGGGTATCGTCCATATCGATGGCTACAATGTGTTTGCGCATAACGGAAATCTCCTGATTCGATGTATTCGTTGATTGGTATGACTTCCTCTAAGATATCAGAAAAACGCGGTTTTGGGATACAGTAAGGCTAGTAAAAAAAGAACCCGGCTCCATATCAACGGAACCGGGTTCTTCTGCATGAACAGCCATAGGAGGTTTACAGCTTTACTTCATGCGCAGCGGGAATGGCAGCGAGATGAACAAGCGCGTCCGCTCCGGCCAGCGCACTGTAGCATTCGCCAAGCTGCTCCAGATCGGCGCTCAATGTCGGACAGACCGGGTCTTCTAAATGGACGGATGTCTACGTTCAGCACGTCATATCCGTGTTCGACGAATTCGCGTACCACATAGCGTCCTAACATCCCGCTTCCCCCGGTAACTACGACTTTAGCCATGGCTGCTTCGACTCCTTCTTAGTTCAGAATCTCTTCGATCCGCGTCAGCACGTCCTCGCTTAGTTTGATGCCGGAAGCTTTGGCGTTCTCGATCACCTGTTCCGGACGGCTGGCGCCAACCAGTGCGCTGGCCACGTTGTTTTGGCGCAAAATCCAAGCCAGGGCCAGGTTACCTACCGTGATGCCAAGTTCAGCGGCAATTCCCTCAAGCTGCTTCACCTTGGCGATGTTCTCTTCCGTAATGCCTTTGCGAACCCATTCCAGCTTGGCTGCACGGCTGTCCTGCGGAATATCGGTTGCAGATGTATATTTACCGGTTAGCAGACCTTGAGCCAGCGGAGAGAAGACCACCTGGCCGATGCCGTGACGTTCGCTGACCGGGATGACTTCCTTCTCGATATAACGATTAAACATGTTATATACCGGCTGATTCACGACGATGCGATCCAGCAGGTAACGATCGGCCAAGCCAACAGCTTCCGCAATTTGTGAGGCTTGCCATTCGCTGACGCCGGCGTACAGGATTTTGCCTTGACGGATCAGGTCATCGATCGTGCGCAGCGTTTCGTAAAGCGGTGTCTCCGGATCGTGACGGTGGCAATAAAAGATATCGATATAATCATGGCCAAGACGCTTCAGGCTGGCATGGACCTGCTCCATGACGTGCTTCCGCGACAAACCGCGATCGTTAGGTCCATCCCCCATCGGCCAGAACGCTTTCGTAGCCAATACATAGGATTCCCGGGGGTAAGCTTTAAGCGCTTTGCCCACCAGCTCTTCGGCGGCCCCTTTTTCGTATACATTGGCGGTGTCAAAGAAGTTGATCCCTAGATCGTAAGCGGTTTTGATCGATTTCTCCGCGTTTTCACGTTCGACGTACCCGCCGTAAGTCAGCCAGCTTCCCAAGCTGATTTCACTGACTTTGAGGCCGCTTCCGCCTAGTCTTCTATATTCCATGTTTCATCATCCTCCTTGAGCATTTGTGTTGGAACCATTTTCATTCTATAAAAGTTCATATACAATTGAAAGAAGTGAAAACTCCTTCACTAAATTATATCTGTGATACTTACTATAAAAAGTATAGTGCTCTATAGCGAACCTATATCGCCTGAAATAGCAACTCTTATACATCACTAAAGCAACACTTCCAGGGGAGGTTTTTACGAATGAACAGCATCCGCAAGGCTAGCAATTACATTCCGAAAACGCCGGAGCATATCGAATGCAATATCGAAAAAACGTTGGACGTCCTCGGAGGGAAATGGGCGTTCCTCGTGATCCGCGAGCTGTTTGGAGGGACGCTGCGCTTTGGGGAGCTGCAACGCCGAATCCCTCAAGTGAGTCCACGGGCGTTAACCAGTACGTTGCGCCATCTGGAGGAGAAGGGCGTACTGGAGCGTACAGTGTATCCTACCGTTCCCGTGACGGTCGAATACACGCTTACGCCGAAGGGGATGGACTTGCATGTCATATGTCATGAGATGAAGGTTTGGGCTGCGCGGTGGACCTGATGGAACAGGGAAGGGGGTCCATGCTTAAACTGATCGGCAGAAGCATCCGTGACTTCCGCAAGTATTCCGGTAAGCTGCTGCTGTTTCAGCTGCTGTATATGCTGGCCACAAGCGTCTTTGTCCTGCCGGTTACGACGTTCCTGTTCAACCGGGTTCTCCGGGTGGTCGGCTCCGGTTCCCTGTTGAACGGGGAGGTTTACCGGATCGGGTTGAGCTATAAAGGTATGGCGGGACTGACTCTCATCGGGCTTGTTGCCTCTTTTACCCTGCTGATTGAATTGTTGGTCCTCATCGTGCTGATTCAGCAGCGCTTTTTTGGCAAGTCGATTGCCATTTCTGATGCTGTGTTAACGGTGCTGCATAAAATGCCCAAGCTGTTCGGGTTTGGCGTATTCCAGCTGCTGCTGTTGTTGCTGCTCTTGATTCCGTTTGTGGACTCGCCGCTGTCGGCTTCGTTTTACGCGTTGTTTAACGTGCCGATCTTCTTGAACAATCAAGTGCTGGATGCCTCATTCACCATGACCGTAGCTTATCTCGTGCTGATCGCAGGGCTGCTCTATACTTTGCTCCGCTGGATTTTCGTCCTGCATTGTATCGTGCTCGAGGATATGAATCTCCGGCAGGCGGTTCGCCAAAGCCATGAGCTGACGCAAGGTCGGCGGTGGCGGCTGTTTGGAACGCTGCTTCTGTTTAACTGTACGGTGGTCGGGGTCACCTCCGCGGTGGTGACTGCCCTTGGGCACATCCCTTCCTGGCTTGATCTGGATGTGCTTGCGTTGGTGTCCCAGCACTATTCACTGCCGGTTACGACGGTACTGGCTTATCTGCTGGAGCTTCTGCTGCTGCCAATCAACCTGTTCGTGCTGACGAGACTTTATTATGCGTTGGGCCGCTTAAAATGGATTCGGCCAAGGGATCAGCTGCAGGTGCGCCGCAGCCGAATCGGTCGTCTGGAGAACCAGATCGTAGATTGGTGGAAGGGGCTAAAGTGGAAAAGGATGGTGTATGTCCTAAGCGCGACCCTTTATATTTCGCTAGCGCTGCTGATCGGTTTGCGGGCGAACGAGAGTCTCGTCTACGCAAAATGGAACGTGCAGATCGCAGTGCATCGCGGGGATACGTCGAATGCTCCGGAAAATTCGCTGCCTGCCCTGATCTCCGCGATCGACAAAGGCCTTCAAGTCGTGGAGTTGGACGTGCAGTTGACCAAGGATGGCGTCGCTGTGTTAAACCACGATTCCGACCTGCGACGGATGACAGGCTTGCGGAAGCGGATCGCGGATATGAGCTTCAACGAAGTGCAGCAACTGAGCATCGGCATCGATGCGAACGGTTATCCGATACATATCCCCTCGTTGTCCAGCGTGCTCGCCGAGGCGCAAGGGCGAATCAAGCTGCTGCTGGACCTGAAGCCCAACGGCTCCCCTAGTGAAGCGCTGGCGGAGGAGGTTGTCCGCCTCATCAAGGAAGCTGGAGCCGAGGAAGAGGTGAGAGTGCAATCCTTCGACGGCGAAGTGCTTGGCCGAATCCGTGAATTGGCTCCCGAGATCAAGATCGGGCGAATTCTGTTCTTCGCCCTCGGAGATCTATCGGTGCTCGACGTCGATTTCTATACGATTGAGCAGGTGATGTTAACCGATTTCCTGGTGAACCAGGCCCATGCCGACGGCCGCGAGGTTTGGGTGTGGACCGTGAATACCCGGAGGGACATGAAGGAAGTGCTCAAATATCCGATCGACGGCATCATCACCGATTATCCGGAGACCGCCCAGTCGATGGTAGAAGTGGATCTGTAAATGGTGAAGGCGCCGGTTTCTGGCGCCA
>NZ_GG695974.1:59864-67115 GCF_000159955.1 Paenibacillus sp. oral taxon 786 str. D14
TGCCCAATGGTTCAAGCATGGCTTTCAACACGCTTAGATTTAGATTTGGATTGGAAAACAATTCTGAGGCGCACCCCTGCGATCAGCACCAATACGACCAACCACTGGGCAGCCATCAAGGTGCCAAAACCTTGACCGGCCGACAGTTCGGAAACTACGGCGCCAATCATAAGGAGGCCAAGGGCTGTCGCGGCGTACAAGGTTAAGCGCGGCCAAACCAGCAGTACCGCGCCTGCTATTTCCACCAAGCCAATGAGGATTCGACTCCAATCCGGATAACCTATATCTTGAAAGTGCCGGATCATCTCTTCAGTCCCCGCCAGCTTCTGAACACCGCTCTGAATATAAAACAATGAAGTCAAACCCACGACGATCCATCCAACAATACGCATCCATCTCTTCATCATCTTTGCCTCCTAAGTGCAATTTAATTAGAATTCTAACTATATAGACGTAAAAGGGGTGCAAATAAAAATCTACTGCTTTTCAAATGTACGGATCATTTTGGTGAGGAGCGACTTTAAGGTGTCGAACTCTTCAGCCGTCATCTCCGCTTTAACTCGCTCTTCTACAACTGACGTGAAGTGCTGCGTCTCTTCCGCCAATTGGCTGCCCGCTTCCGTCAAAAAAATCAGCTTAGAGCGTCCGTCTTGCGGATGGTCCTTATAACGGATGAGTCCTTTGTTCGTCAACCCTTTTAATAAGCTGGTGACGCTCGGACGTTCAATCATTAGAATCGGCTCCAGTTGAGAGGGAGAGATTCCTGGATATTGACGAATGACGCCGAGCGCACTCCATTGCGTATGTGTTAACCCCAGCGGATGTAACAATTCCTCGACTTCCCTGCGCAGCGTGATATACCCCGTCTTGACCAGTCGGCCAATGGGCCCCTTATCCCATTGCCACTCAATAGGCTCGCTTGGATGCATGATTAGATACCTCTTTAGTTAGAATTCTAACTATATTATATTCCAAAATCGAGCCTTGTAAAGTCCCTAGGCCCATATTCTGGCGTTTATTCCTCCCCCGTCGCGATGGGGTTCTCGGGATAAGAAATCCAATCGCTCCAGCTGCCGGCGTACAGTTTGACCTGCGGGTAGCCAAGCCGATAGAGGGCGAGCACGTTCGGGCAAGCGCTCACGCCGGAGCCGCAGTAGACGATGGCCTCGCGGCCTTCGTCGAGGGCGGCGATGACCGGCGCCAGCTGCTCGCGCAGCTCGCCCTCGCTTTTCCAGGAGCCGCTGTCATCCAGCACCTGCTTCCAAAACCGGTTGATGGCCCCGGGAATGTGGCCGGCCTTGACGTCGAGCGGCTCCTGCAAGCCGGCGTAGCGATCCGCGGCGCGCGAGTCCACGAGCAGGATGCCGGGATCGCGCAGCGCCCGGCGGACGTCCTCGACGCCGGCCAGCAGGTGCGGCCGGGGCGAGGGGGTGAAAGCGGTGGGGACGATCGTCCGCCGCTCTGCGGTCACGGGATAGCCGCCGGCTTGCCAGGCGGCGAACCCCTCGTCCATGACGTAGACCTCGTCATGGCCCAACCAGCGCAGCAGCCACCATAGGCGGGAGGCGTTCATGCCTCCCTGGTCGTCGTAGGCGACCACCCTGGTGGCGTTGCCGATGCCGGCGCGGGCGAAGCGCGCGGCCAACTCGTCCGGGGCGGGCAGCGGGTGACGCCCGCCATGCGTGGTGACCGGTGCCGACAGATCCTGTTCCAGATCAAGATAGACGGCACCGGGAATATGTGCGGCGTCGTAGGCCGCACGCCCGGCCTCCGGCTGCCCAAGCTCAAAGCGGCAATCGACGATGACGAGATCCGGTTCATACATTCTAGCTAACAGCCAACGTTTGGATACGATCGGTTCCATAAGGCGTACACATCCTCTGCACACATAATATGGAACCATTATAAGCCTAAAGCTTAGATCAGGCGATATCCGCTGGGCCATGTCCCGCTGCGGCGAATTTCCCGAACTTGTTCTGCCGTTAACCGTTGGTTGGTCGCGATGAGCGATTCCACGTCGTTGCCGCCGATCAGAACATCTAAATTTTTCATAGAAAGCTCCTCCTTCATCTTTTTTTGACGATAGATTAGGGGCTGCTTCTACTAGATCCTTAGGGTCTATTTTTTCGATTGAGGAACGGCTGTGACTCCGCTATAATGAAGTGGTTTGCAGCCCGATCGGGTGACAAAATTTCATGAGAAAGATGGGACCTTAACGCATATGCACACCACCACGAAGTCCATGGGTAAATATGAAATCCTCTACGTGATCGGCATTATCGCCATCTCGTTTTCTTCCATCTTCATCCGCTGGTCCAATGCCGAAGTGTCGGTGATTGCCATGTACCGGATGTATATCACGAACGTATTGATGCTGCCGCTGCTGTGGCGCTACCGGGGAGAAATTGCGCGACTGACTGGCAAGCAATGGGGGCGTCTTTTGTTTTCGGGGCTGATGCTGGGGCTGCATTTCCTGCTATGGATGGGTTCGCTGCGCTTGACGACGGTCGCAAGCTCCACGGTCCTTCTGACACTGGAGCCCATCATCGTGATGTTCGGGTCGTTCTTCTTGTTTGGGGCAAAAATCAATAAAGCGATGATCCTCGGTATTACGCTGGCATGTATCGGCTCGATCGCGATCGGCTCCGGAGATTTCGCCTTGTCCGGCAAGGCCGTGACCGGAGATTTGCTCTCTCTGCTCGGGACGATTGCGGTCGCGATTCATATCCTGGTCGGCAAGCAGCTGCTACAGACGATCAGCGCGTTTGTTTATAACTTCCTCGTGTTTGCCGTGGCGGGAACGTCAATGGCCGTATACAACGTAGCTGCCGGCATCCGGTTTACCGGCTATGAGCCGAGGGAATGGGGCATTTTCCTTCTGCTGGCGATCGTTCCTACGTTATTCGGGCATTATCTGTTTAACTGGCTGATGAAATATCTCAGCGCTTCTGCAGTGTCAATGGCCGTTCTCGGCGAGCCGGTATTTGCCTCACTGCTGGCCTGGTTGCTGCTGAAGGAAAGCTTAACTCCGCTG
Source organism: Paenibacillus sp. oral taxon 786 str. D14 (assembly GCF_000159955.1). Classification (GTDB taxonomy): domain Bacteria; phylum Bacillota; class Bacilli; order Paenibacillales; family Paenibacillaceae; genus Fontibacillus; species Fontibacillus phoenicis. The sequence goes on from NZ_GG695974.1 coordinate 62,899, forward strand.
CAGCTGTCGGCGGGCGTGCTCATCTTATGCGGCGTATGGATCTTTATTCGCTACGGCAAAGAAACGCCTAACATAAAGACGGAAAATGCGGTTCTCCCGACGGCGGGGCAGCCAAAGTGAAAGGGACGAACCCGGAGAGAGCTCGCTCGGTTGCCGTCCCTTGGAGTTATTTTTTTAACTCAAAAAATTGGCATTCCCGGCGTGGATGGTAGGACAACTCGTCTACTCCAGCCTGCGTGATAATGGTGTCATCTGTGAAACGGACAATAATGCTGCCGTTATCGATCATGTGATCGTCGCGGAATACGCGGACGCGCAGCTTCCGGTCCAACGCTTCCTGAAAGTCCAGATCGGTAAACAGTTCTCTGAGAGTAGGCATCGTACGGCATCTCCTTCGGACACAAGATGGGGCGGATCGTAATGAATGACTCCTGTTATTGTACCTGGAAGCCTGCAGGTTGAAAAGGGAACGCTCCGAAACGGAGATCAAGAGCAGAGGAGCAGAAGAGCTGAGGCTTCACCTCTTCCGCCCGGCGCTTTGCAGGATGCTCCCGTTTGGTCAGATAGAAGTTAGAGTCGAGTGAATTGAAGCCCCAGCATACTCCCTTACCAAAAGGGATAATGACGCAAAGGGCCGTGCGGACAGACAGATCACGCACCCCAGCGCAGGATCAAGCCGGCATGGGTTAAGCCGCTGCCAAAGCCGTACACCAGCACGCGGTCGCCATATTTCAAGCGGCCCGCGTCAACGCCGGCCTGCAACGCCAGCGGGATGGAGGCAGAGGACGTATTTCCCATGTCCTGCACGCTTTGCAGGGTTTTGGCGAGAGGGAGATCCGCTTTCTCGCAGATTGACTCGATCATGCGCAGGTTAGCGCTATGCGGCACAAACCAGTCGATGTCCTCGCGAGCAAGACCCGCCTGCTCCAGCAGTTGCTCAATTCCGGTGGTCACGGTTCGGACGGCCCATTTGAACACCTCGCGGCCGTTTTGTACGATTTTGCCTTTGCCTTCGAGGGGCTGCCCGTTCATTTGATCCGACAGACCGGTGCGGTACACATGGATGCCGCCGGCGCCGTTGGTTCCGAGAACAAACGATTCGAAACCCGGCCATTCGGCTTCAGCCTCAGAAGTTGCCTCGACCAGCACAGCTCCGGCTCCGTCACCGAACAGGATGCAGGTGCTGCGGTCGGTATAGTCGGTGATTTTGGACATCGTTTCCCCGGCCACGACAAGGATTTTGCGATGCAGACCGGCGCTGATCATGCCGTTCGCCAAATGAAGAGCATAAGCGAACCCGGCGCAGGTTGCGTTTAAATCAATCGCTCCCGCCTGTTCCATGCCAAAATGCTCCTGAATCCGGCAAGACACGGTCGGAAACGAATAATCCGGCGTTGTCGTCGAGGTGATGATGAAGTCGACGTCGTCCAGCGAAGTCTTGTACGTCTCGCGAAGCCGCTCCACCGCCTTAATACTTAGGTGGGAGGTGAACTCATTCTCGGCGGTAATATGTCTTTCCTTAATCCCCGTGCGCTGCACAATCCACTCGTTGCTCGTATCCACGAGCTGCTCCAAATCCGCGTTGGTCAGGATTTTTTCAGGAACATAGGTTCCAAGTGCGGTAATGCGGGCCTTGGATGGGGGTGTTTGTATGGCCATCGGTATCACTCCTTTAGGTCGAGAAGGATTTTTTTGCGATCAGATATTAGTACCTGGTACTAAACATGAGTATATCATGTTTTAAATTTCAAGCAACTGTTGCTTGAATGCTATAATGGTTCAGTGGAAAGGAGTGTCCGATCGAACTTATGAAAACGTTGGTATTAGCCGAGAAGCCCTCGGTTGCCAGAGAGATCGCGCGAGTCATCGGCAGCCGGGATAAGCATAAAAGCCATTTTGAAGGGTCCAAATATGTAGTGACCTGGGCATTAGGCCATCTGGTGGGATTGGCCGAGCCGGAGGATTATGATAAGAAATACGCCACGTGGGCGCTGGAGGATTTGCCGATTTTACCGGAAAAAATGAAGCTCAAGGTGCTGCGCGAGACCAGCCACCAGTTTAAGGCGGTGCAGCAGCTGATGCGCCGTCAGGATATCGGCGAGCTGATCGTGGCGACGGACGCCGCCCGCGAAGGCGAGCTGCTCGCCCGCTGGATTATGGAAATGGCTAAATGGAATAAGCCATTTAAGCGGTTGTGGATTTCGTCGCAAACGGACAAAGCGATCAAGGAAGGGTTCGCGTCGCTGAAGCCGGGCAATCAATATGAGCGCTTGTACCAATCGGCGCGCTGCCGAGCCGAAGCCGACTGGATGGTGGGGCTGAACGTGACCCGGGCGCTGACCACCAAGTTTGGCGCGCCACTCTCGGCTGGACGGGTGCAGACGCCGACACTTGGCATGATCATGCAGCGGGAGAATGAAATTCTCCGCTTCCGCTCGGAGGAGTATCATGTGCTGCGCGCGGACTTCGGCAAGTTTGAGGCGGTATGGCGCGGCGGGAACGGCGATGCGCGTATTTTTGACCCGGAGAAGTTAAATGTGTTGAAACAGAAACTGGAGGGCGCTTCCGGCCAAATCGTTAAGCTGGTTAAGCATGAAAAAACCGTGCCCCATCCGCTGGCATACGATTTGACCGAGCTGCAGCGGGATGCCAACCGACTTCTGGGCTTTTCGGCCAAGCAGACCTCTAACGTGCTGCAACGGCTCTACGAGCAGCATAAGTTAGTAACGTATCCGCGGACCGATTCGCGGTATTTGACTTCGGATATGACGGATACGCTCAAGGAGCGCCTGACGAGTGTGGCTGTCGGCCCTTACGCGAGTTTGGCGCGGCCGTTGCTGCGGGGTTCTTTGCATCTGAGCAAGCGGGTGGTTGACGACAGCAAGGTCACCGACCACCATGCGATTATTCCAACGGAACAAACGGTGCTGTTGAACGCGCTGAACACGGATGAACGTAAGCTCTACGATTTAATTGTTCGGCGATTTATCAGTTTATTTTATCCGCCGGCAAGGTTTGATCAAGTTAGCGTGACGGTGCAAATTGCGGGGGAGACGCTGCATGCCAAGGGGACGACGATTAAGGATGCCGGATGGCGGGCGGTTTATGACGGGCAGGTCATGGAAGAGGAAGAAGGCGGCGAGGACGATGCCGAGAGCGGCTCCGTGCTGCCGGAGCTCACTCAAGGTGAGGCGGTGAAGGTGCAGCGCTGCCGCGTGACGCCGGGACGGACCCAGCCGCCGAAGCGCTACACAGAAGCTGCCCTGCTGACCCAAATGGAGAAGCATGGGCTGGGCACGCCGGCAACGCGGGCGGACATCATCGAGAAGCTGATCAGCTCCGACACGATCGAGCGGCAAGGGAATTACCTGCATCCGACCGGCAAAGGGAAGCAGCTCATCGAGCTGGCGCCGGCTGATTTGCGTACGCCGGAGCTGACGGCCCGCTGGGAAGCTGAGCTGGAACGGATCGCCCGCGGGCAAGGTCAGCCGGGGCCGTTCCTCAGCGGAATCCGTGAGATGGCGATCAACCTGGTGCAAGGCGTGAAGCGCAGTGATGCGACGTATAAGCCGCATAACGTCTCCAACAGCCATTGCCCGGAATGCGGGACAAGGCTGCTTGAGAAGAAGACCGGGCGCGGCTTGATGCTGGTCTGCCCCAGCGAGGATTGCGGTTATCGCCGATCCGGCGAGAAACGTCTGTCCAACCGTCGTTGTCCGCAATGCCACAAGAAGATGGAGCTCAAGGAAGGCAAAGCCGGCAAGTATGTGCAGTGCCTGTCCTGCGGGATCACCGAGGTGCTGGGGAAAGACAAGGATAAGCATATGAGCAAGCGCGAGCAGCAACGGCTCGTGAAGCAGTATGCCCAGAAGCAGGAGTCCGGCGGCATCAATCTCGGTGAACTGCTGAAGGCGGCGCTGGAGAAAAAGGGCGACGATTAACCCCGATCACAGGATGGTGGCAGCCCAACCCTGAATAAATCGGCAGCATTTACGGGACGCTAAGTAGCGGAGGTGATGAGGGTGCCGCATCATAAAGCGCGGAAGACCGAGAACCAGCAGAACAAGTCGAGCCTGATGGAACCATCCATCGCGGCCAAGCCAAAGAAACAGGCTGAATATGCGCCCAATCTGAACGGAATTTCAAAGAACGAATCCTAATGTTTATGCGTCTGCAGCTCCCCGTTTCGGGGAGCTTTCTTTAGTATGAGGCGTATT
>NZ_GG695974.1:68322-79943 GCF_000159955.1 Paenibacillus sp. oral taxon 786 str. D14
GCGTATTGGCTTCAAGATGCCGATTGCTCTGGATTGAGGTATAATAGATTTATCCATTAAGAGGAAATACTAAGCAATAACCGAGCAATGGGCTCGAAGGGGGCGGCGAAGATGAGGACGGGGTTACTCGTATGGTTTCTATTTATCAATGCGGTCGCCTATCTGGTGATGTCCGATGACAAGAGGCGGGCGAGGCAGAGACGTGAACGGATCCCGGAGCGAACGCTGTTTCTGCTTGCTGCACTGGGCGGAGCGCTGGGTGTACTGGTTGCCATGAATACCAAACGCCATAAAACGAAGCACTTCAGCTTCCGGGTGGGCATTCCGCTGCTGCTTCTTTTCAACGCCGTACTTTATGGGTATTTTATGATATAAACTCTTGGGACAAGTGAGGTGCTTTCCATGCTATTCCATAAGATTTTAGCCGCGTACGACGGTTCGAAAGCAGCAAACAAAGCGCTGGACAAAGCCATTGAGTTGTGCAAAACGACGCCCGAAGCCAAGCTGGAGGTCCTGCATGTGTACGACTTCCCGCGTTTTTACGTGGCCGAGGGCTTTGTGCCGGTACCTGCTTCCATGAACAAGGATTTCTATGAGCTCGCAGAGAGAACGGTAGAGGAAGCGAAGAAACGCGTTGTGGCCGCAGGTCTGGAGCCTAAAGTCGAAATGGTTCAAGGGGCTCCGGCAGAGACGATTCTGGAGTACGCTCAGAAGAGCGGGGCGGATCTGATCGTCATTGGCAGCCGCGGACTGGGCGGCATCCGCGAATTCGTGCTTGGCAGCGTCAGCCATAACGTCGTCCAGCATGCCCGGATCCCGGTGCTCGTCGTGAAATAATAAGAGCCAGCTTGTTACAAGAAGCCTGACCGAATCATTTCGGTTGGGCTTTTTTGCTTGTTGGAAGCATGTTGTGCTGGGTATCGGTTTTAACGCTTGCCAGAAAGCTTATTGAGGCGAAAAACACTAGATTTTTTTTCTAACGCTGACCAGCGTGCTTATTTGAGTTGGGAGCCGCCTTTTTCGGGAGAAAACTCCGAAATAAGCTCTCCCATAAGCGTTACAAGTTGCACGCTCCGATTTTAGCGCAAATAGCGTCTAACCCAAGCGTTAGAACTTTTGGCGTGTGTAGAACTTAACTCCTTCAACTCCATCAAGGAAGATTCCTGTAAGGAAAACTAACGCTTGTCCGACAGGATTGAGGAAGATGCCCAAATTTTTTTGGGCGATTTTCTAGTCGGCGTGTAGGGAATTGTAGTTTTTTATAGTCTCCAAAGTAAGGTTATGTTCAAATGTTACGATTACTCACATCGACTTCAGGGATGTGCGGTCGAAAGGAGGGCTGCCGTTGATTCGCTTTCGACAGGTAGATAAGCATTTTGGTCATTTTCATGTACTGAAGGGGATTAATTTACAAGTTGAGGAAGGGGAAGTCGTGGTCGTTGTTGGCCCGTCGGGTTCAGGGAAAAGCACGATGCTGCGCTGCATTAACCGGCTGGAGACGATTACGAACGGCGAGCTGACGGTAGGCGGCCTCCCGGTCCATGACCGCAAGACAGATATCAATAAGCTGCGCCGGGATATCGGAATGGTCTTTCAGCACTTTAATTTGTACCCGCACAAAAAGGTGATCGACAATATCACGCTGGCGCCAATTAAGGTGCTGGGCATCTCCAAAGCGGAAGCTGAGCAGACGGCGATGTTTTATCTGGAGAAGGTGGGCATCGCCGATAAGGCGTCCGCGTATCCGTCCCAACTGTCGGGCGGGCAGCGGCAACGGGTGGCGATCGCCCGGGGGCTGGCGATGAAGCCGAAGATTATGCTATTCGACGAACCCACCTCGGCGCTGGATCCGGAAATGGTAGGCGAGGTGCTGGATGTCATGCGGACGCTCGCCCGCGAAGGCATGACGATGGTGGTGGTCACGCATGAGATGGGGTTTGCCCGGGAGGTGGCGGACCGGATTGTTTTTATGGATCAAGGGCAAATCGTGGAGGAAGCAGGGCCGGAGGAGTTCTTCGCGAACCCGCGGGAAGAGCGGACGCGTGCGTTCCTGAGCCGTCTGTTGAGCCACTAAATTAATCGATAATCAAGGGGAGGAAGAGAAATGAAGAAGCGTTGGAGGCTAATCAGTATTGCGGTGGTATGTGCGTTGACGGTGCTGGCCGGATGTGCAAGTAATGGGGCAGGCGGCAACACAGCCGGGAACGGCGGGAATGCCGCTCCGGCAACCGGGGAGAGCGGAACCGGAGCTTTGGCGAAAATCAAGGATCGCGGCAAACTGGTGGTTGGCGTGAAGTACGACACGAAGCTGTTTGGTCTCAAAGACCCGTCCACCGGCAACGTCGAGGGCTTCGACATCGATATCTCCAAGACGATCGCTAAGCACATTCTCGGCGATGAAAACGCGCTGGAGCTGAAGGAAGTCACTTCGAAGACGCGGATTCCGATGCTGAATAACGGTGAGATCGATATGATCGTAGCTACGATGACGATTACCGAGGAGCGGAAGAAGGAAGTCGATTTCTCCGACGTCTACTTCCAGGCAGGGCAGTCGCTGCTGGTGAAAAAGGGCAGCCCGATCACAGGCATCGAAAGCCTGACGGCCGATTCGACGGTGCTGGGCAGCAAAGGCTCAACCTCGGTGAAAAATATCCGCGAGAAAGTGGAAGGTATCAAGGTGCTGGAGTTCGATAACTATCAGGATGCGTTTAACGCCCTGAAGGCGGGGCAAGGCGATGCGCTGACAACGGATGATGCGATTCTTTACGGTATGGCTGCCCAAGATCCGAATTATGAGGTGGTCGGCAAGCCGTTTACCGATGAACCTTACGGCATTGCGGTGCAGAAAGGCAACTCGGACATTGTGCAGGCAATAAACGATACATTGAAGGAGCTTCACGACAGCGGAGAGTACGACAAGATTTACGAAAAATGGATCGGCAAGAAGCCGGGCGAATAATTCGTTATGGATTTTACGATTCTAACTGACTATTTTGACGTGTACCTGGAAGGGTTCCGGGGAACGGTGCTATCCAGCTTGCTGGCGCTGGTGGGAAGCTTCGTGCTGGGCGCCTTAATCGCTGTGTTCCGCATCGCCCCCGTCCGGCCCCTGCGCTGGTTCGGAACAGGTTACGTGGAATTTATCCGCAATATTCCGCTGCTGCTTGTCGTATACATTTTCTATTATGGGCCAGCAGCTTTAGGTTTACCGCTTGACGGTTTCACGGCGGGAACGATCGGGCTTGCGGTATACACATCTTCGTTCATTGCAGAAGCGATCCGCGCCGGGATTCTGGCCATCCCCCAAGGGCAAACGGAGGCGGCCCGCTCGTCCGGGTTGAGCTACGTGCAGACGATGCTGCATATTATCCTGCCGCAAGCGATCAAGCTGGTTATTCCGCCGCTCGGGAACCAGTTTATCAATTTAATCAAAAACTCCTCGGTGTTGACAATCGTGGCGGGGCTCGACCTGATGTATTTTGCCGACATCGTGAATGCCGATACGTACCGGACGTTTGATACTTATATTTTTGTGGCGTTGTTCTATTTGGTGCTGACCTTGCCTTTAAGTTATGGAGTGAGGGTGTGGGAGCGAAGACTTGAGAAAAAATACTGAAAGGAGGCCTGAAGTTCGATGGATTTTGCGGGGGCGTACAGTGCGGAGAATTTGCGCTTCTTGGCGGATGGGCTATACGTGACGTTGATCGTCGCCGGGCTGTCCATCGTGCTAAGCTTCCTGATTGGCTGTATCGTGGGCGTGATTCGGTATACGAAGCTGCCCGTGCTGTCGCCGATCATGCTGGTGGGTGTCGAGCTCATCCGCAATTTGCCTCTGCTGCTGATCATCTTCTTCATGCGATTTGCCTTGCCGGAGGTCGGCATCAAGCTCGGGCTTGTGGCCGCGACGGTGACCGGGCTGACGATCTTTGAGGCCGCGATGATCTCGGAAATCGTGCGCAGCGGTCTCGCCTCCATTGACAAAGGGCAAATCGAAGCGGCCCGTTCGTCAGGACTCAGCGCCGTGCAGACACTATGGCACATCGTGCTGCCCCAAGGCTTGCGGCGGATGGTGCCGCCATTAGTGAGCCAGTTCATCTCGCTGCTCAAGGACACGTCGCTGGCCGTGGTCATCTCCTTGCCGGAGCTGATGCACCACGCCGGGATTGTCATCGGTCACGGCTACACGTATACGATACCGATTCTGCTGCTGGTGGCGTTGATCTATTTTACCGTCAACTTTGTGCTTTCGGTGATCTCAAGGCAATTGGAGGCACGACGAGCCTAGGCATCAACTGACATAACACTAACATATAATGGTATATAAGGCATAGTCATCCTTCCCTGGATGTGGTACGATAAGGGGCAAAATAACTCACGGGATCCGGGGGAGCGGGGATGCGGAGCGTTGTCATAAAGTCCTTTCAAAGATCCGCTTACGTTCAGATTGTGGTCGTTGCGATCGGGACGGCCTTGGCGGGGGAACTGAAGATTAATCCGTTTGTTGGCGATATTTTTCGGATTGGTCTGGGGAGCAGCGCGTTTTTGTTGTTTTTGCTGCTGCTGCGGCAGTTGCCGTATCTCGTCACGGGCGTCATAACCGGCGTAGTGGTGCTGCTGTTTCGTACGGGATTGGATCAGGTGCTGAGCAACGGCTTGACCGTGGCTGAAAGCGTGACAAGGCATTGCTCGGCGGCGGTGTATTACATCGTATTCGCCCTAGGGATGACCCTGATCAAGCGGCGTTTGGACCGCTTCTATCCCTTGGTGCTAGGGGCTGTAACCGCGGTCATCGACCTGATGTCCAATGAGTCGGAGCTGCTGACTCGGTTGCTTGTGACCGGCACAGCTACGTTTAAACTGAACGAGTGGACGTTTCTCATGATGATTGCCATGCTGCGTACGTATTTTGTTACCGGGATTTACAGCAGCATTTCCGTCAGCCGGATGCGAATCGTGCAGAAGGAGCAGAATCGGCGGATTGAGCAGATGCTTAGCTTTAGCTCCGGTTTATATGGAGAGGTCTTTTACCTGAAGAAATCCATTGGCACCCTGGAGGAGCTGACCTTGCGCAGCTATGAGTTGTACCGGCGGTTAACGGAAGAAGGCCTGGAGGAGCACAAGCGTCACATCTTGGGGATGACGGAGCAGATCCATGAGGTGAAGAAGGATTCGCAGCGGATTTTGGCCGGGCTGATCAAGTTGACGGACCGCGAAGTCCCGGGGGATATGCCGTTGTCGAGCTTGGTCCAATATACCATCGACAGTACGCGGCAGTATGCCGATATGTTGGGGAAGCAGGTCGTTTTTACGCAGAAAATCACCCTGGATTACGACACCGCCAACTACATTCCCTTGCTTACGCTGCTGGGGAACTTGACGGCCAATGCGGTGGAGGCGATCCAGGGCCAGGGGCAGATTCATTTGGAGGTTCGCGAGCAGGCGGGATGGACCTTGCTCACGGTGAGCGACAGCGGGAGTGGCTTCCCACAGGACGAGCGGGAGCTGGTCTTTGAACCGGGTTTTACGACCAAATTTGATGAGGAAGGCGTCGCGGCGACGGGGATTGGGTTATCCCATGTGCGCGACATCGTGGCCCGGTTTGGCGGGGATATCTCCCTGGGGACGGCACCCGGGCTGGGCGGAGCGATGGTTCAAATCCGGATTCCAACCCCAAGCTTGCAGAAGTCGGTGGCGCCGGCTTAAAGCTGTTTGCAATTCAACCGTATCCTTGGCAAACCGCTACTAACCCAAAGTGTGAGGAGGTTATCCGATGCCGCTCTCTTTTTGTATCGTTGACGATGATGCCAGTGCGCGAAAAATGCTGCAGCACATTATCGAGGACAGCGGTCTGGGCGAGGTGACGGGGACGGCCGGCGGCGGAGCGGAGGGGGTGCGGCAAATTTTAAGCGAGCCGCCGGATATCGTGCTGATGGATTTGCTGATGCCCGATCAGGACGGAATCGAGGTGATCGATTCCTTGCGCGCCCAAGGCTGCAGCTCCAGGTTCGTGATGATCTCCCAGATCGAAAATCAAGATATGGTTGGACGGGCGTACCGAAGCGGGATTGAGTTCTTCATCCGCAAGCCGATCAACCGGATCGAAGTGGAGACGGTGCTGCGGAAGATCAACGAACGCTATGCGTTAGGACATTATTTAGATGAAATCAAATCGAGTCTGAAGAAGCTGGAGGACTTGCGCAGCGCACCGCTCGCTACTCAGAACAAGCGAACGGTTCGCGAGGCGATCCAACCGATTCTGATGAATATGGGCTTGATTGGCGAAAGCGGCAGCCGCGATATGATCGCCATCATGGAGTTGCTGCTGGAGCGGGGAGGCGAAGCTGGCGGCAATCTGCCGCCGCTGAAGGAGTTGTATCGTCAAACCGCGGCCACGTACAAGACGAAGCCTGAGGACATCGCCAAGGAGGTCAAGGCGATCGAGCAACGGCTGCGCCGCGCGTTGATGGCGGGGCTGACGAACCTGGCTTCGCTGGGCTTGACGGATTACGGCAATCCCCGGTTTGAGTATTATGCCCCGCTCTATTTTGACTTCGAGGATGTGCGGTTGAAGATGAAGGAGATCGAGGAAGGGCGCGAGCCGGGCAACAGCAAAGGGAAAGTGAACATTAAGAAGTTCCTGCAGGTGCTGTTTATCGAAGTGCAGGAGCAGTTGGGCGGATGAGAGGATTATTGGAAACGGGTGATTGGTTAGCGGGAGCAACTGTTATTGGATGTCGGTGTCGCTGGATATCGAGCGGATGAAGTTGGATGGCGCTTTCCCGTTGGAGGCTGCTGATATCGGTGGTTGCCGCCCGGCCGTAAGGCTGGAGGATAAAATAACTGGAAAAAGTAATGTTAATTTCGGGGAATCGGCGGGATTTTGTCAATTTAGCTGGAAATTCTGCTGTTATTTTAATCATTTGATTGGATCTATAGAGTTTTGGTCCAAATTAACAGTAACTTTTACATCTAATTGGTTTCAAATGCGGGAGATTGGCGAAATTAAAGGTACTTTTTACAGTTAAGTGCGGCAGATTTCAGATCCAGAGCCGCATCCGTGGATATCAGAGCCGCATTCGATAGATCCCCTAGTCTGTATACCAGGCTAGGTTTTTTTGCGTTAGAGGGACATTGTTCAAAAACGAACATTCGGATTTTACATTCTATTAATGTTCGGATTTGAGTTGACATGATGTGTCCGCCATTGGTACACTAGGAGAGGAAAGGCGGCTCGCCGCCGAACATCATAATCTCGTATAATGCCGGGAATAGGGCCCGGAAGTTTCTACCCGAGAACCGTAAATTTTCGGACTACGAGCGAATACGTGATGAAGGTAAGGCTACTCCGCACGGAAAGCCTTCTTTTTATGAGCCTGGGCTTGTAAGCACCGGGCTTTGCGTTGCCGGCGGCGCGGCTGTGGCTGCCCGCACGCAGGTATCGTATTTCGCAGGGTCCGCGAATTTCGGGAAATCTTCGATTGTTTCCAGGAAGTTCGGGGCCCTTTTCCGTATTCGGCTCATTCTATAGATAGGTTTACAAGAAAACATGAACGTGGAGGTTGAGGCATGACAGCACAAGTCGCCGTAATCATGGGCAGCAAATCGGACTGGGAGACGATGTCCCATGCCTGTGCCGTTTTGGACGAACTGCAGATTCCTTACGAAAAAAATGTCGTATCCGCGCACCGCACCCCGGATTTGATGTTCGAATTCGCCGAGCAGGCCGCAGGCCGCGGTTTGAAGGTCATCATCGCGGGGGCGGGCGGAGCCGCCCACCTGCCGGGCATGGTCGCGGCCAAAACCACGCTGCCGGTCATCGGCGTGCCGGTGAAGTCGGCCGCGCTGAACGGGCTCGATTCGCTGCTGTCGATCGTGCAGATGCCGGGCGGCATCCCGGTGGCGACGGTGGCGATCGGCAAAGCCGGGGCGATCAACGCCGGGCTGCTGGCGGCGCAAATCCTGGGCGCATTTGACTCCGAGGTCATGCGCCGGGTGCAGGAGCGCCGCGACCGGATCAAAGCCGAGGTGCTGGAGAGCGGCTCGGAGTTGGGAGCGGCGGAATGAGCGGCGGCGTGATGGGCAAAGCAGGCGGCGGTAATGGCACCCCGGTGATTGCGCCGGGCGCGACGATCGGCGTGCTCGGCGGCGGGCAGCTCGGCCGGATGATGGCGCTGGCCGGGAGCAACCTTGGCTACCGGTTCGTAGCCATGGATCCGACGCCGGATGCGCCTTGCGGCCAAGTAGCGGGGCAGATCGTGGCCCGCTACGACGACCAGGCCGCGGCGCGTGAACTTGCGGCGCGGGCCGATGTGATCACGTACGAGTTCGAAAACGTCGACGCCGGCGTAGCCGCGTTGTTGGAAGAAGCGTCGTACGTGCCCCAAGGCAGCCGATTGCTGTATACGACTCAGCATCGGCTGCGGGAGAAGCGAGCCATCGAAGCAGCGGGCGTGAAGGTCGCGCCGTACGCGGAGATCGGCAGCGAGGAGGAGTTGCGCGCAGCCGTGGCCCGGCTCGGCCTCCCGGCCGTGCTGAAGACGGCCACCGGCGGATATGACGGCAAAGGTCAATGGGTCATTCGCGGCGAGGACGAAATTGCGCCGGCCTACGCCGAGTTGAGTAAGGCCGGGACGGAGCTCGTGCTAGAGCAATTTGTCCCGTTCGTTAAGGAGCTGTCGGTCATCGCGGCGCGCAGCCCGCGCGGAGAAATAAAGACGTTCCCGGCAGCGGAGAATATTCATGTCGACAATATTTTGCATGTGTCGATCGTGCCGGCCCGCGTGGAGGAGCAAGTGCAACGGGAGGCGGAACGGCTTGCGGCCCGAATCGCCGAAGGCTTGGAAGCCGTTGGCCTGCTGGCGGTGGAGATGTTCCTGACCGAGGATGGTGAGCTGTTCGTCAATGAGCTGGCGCCAAGACCGCATAACTCCGGCCATTACACGATGGAGGCCTGCACGACCTCCCAATTTGAACAGCATGTCCGGGCGATCTGCAATCTGCCGCTGGGGCCGGTGGAGCTGTTAACGCCGGTCGTGATGGTCAACATCCTGGGCGAGCATTTGGAGGCGGTGCGCAAGGCCGTTGTTACTGGCCAGTGGTTTGGCGAAGCCGGCGGCGAAACTGGATTCCCGGTGATCCCCAAAGTACACTTATATGGAAAGCACGGAGCCGCTCCCAAACGGAAGATGGGGCATATCAACCTGATCTGCCGCAACGTGGAGGACGGGCTGCGTTGGATAGAGCAAACCAACATTTGGAGGAATGAATGTAAATGATCGAACGCTACAGCAGACCGGAAATGAGAGCGATCTGGACGGAGGAAAACAAATTTAAGGCCTGGCTGGAAGTGGAGTTGTGCGCCTGCGAGGCTTGGGCCGAGCTTGGCGTGATCCCGAAGGAAGACGCCGCGCTGCTGCGCGAGAAGGCTTCGTTTGACATCAACCGGATCTATGAGATCGAGCAGGAAACCCGCCATGACGTGATCGCGTTTACCCGCGCCGTCTCGGAAAGCCTGGGCCCGGAACGGAAATGGGTGCATTATGGCTTGACCTCGACCGACGTCGTAGACACGGCGCTGGGGTATTTGTTGAAGCAGGCCAATGCGATTTTGGAACGGGATATTTTGAATTTTATCGATATTTTGAAAGAAAAAGCCTTGGCTTATAAAGATACCCCAATGATGGGCCGGACCCACGGTGTGCATGCTGAGCCAACCACGTTTGGTCTGAAAATGGCGCTTTGGCACGAGGAAATGAAACGGAATCTGGAGCGGTTCCGCCGTGCAGCGGAGAATGTTCAATTCGGAAAAATCTCCGGTGCCGTTGGTACTTACGCGAACATCGATCCGTTTGTAGAGGAATTTGTCTGCCGCAAGCTGGGCACGACGCCGGCGCCGATTTCCACGCAGACGCTGCAACGCGATCGTCACGCGGAATATATGGCGACCTTGGCTTTGATCGCGACGTCGCTCGACAAGTTCGCCACAGAAATCCGCGCTTTGCAGAAGAGCGAATTCCGCGAGGTGGAGGAAGCCTTCGCCAAAGGGCAAAAAGGCTCCTCGGCCATGCCGCATAAACGCAACCCGATCGGCTGCGAGAACATCTCCGGCTTGTCCCGCGTGATCCGCGGCCATATGATTTCGGCTTACGAAAACGTAACGCTGTGGCATGAACGCGACATTTCCCACTCTTCGGTTGAACGGGTGATTCTGCCAGACGCTACGATGCTGCTGAACTACATGCTGAACCGCTTTGGCAATATCGTGAAGAACTTGACGGTGTTCCCGGAAAATATGAAGCGTAACATGGCTCGCACGTATGGCGTACCGTTCTCCGGCCGCGTGATGACGAAGCTGATCGACAAAGGCTTCAGCCGTGAGCAAGCTTACGACACGGTGCAACCGCGCGCGATGCAGGCATGGGAAACGCAGCGTCAATTCCGCGACATCATTGAAGAGACGCCGGAAATTACCGCCGTCTTAAGTAAAGAAGAAATTGAAGACGCATTTGATCCGTCCTGGCATCTGAAGCATGTCGATACGATTTTCCGGAAGCTTGGATTAATCGAGTAGTGGCTTGATAGCGGTTATAGGGGGAGGAGAAGCTTCATGGCGGTACCGGCAATTTCCACCGCAGCGGATTTGGTGAAGGTCCCGCTGCTGTACAAAGGCAAGGTCCGGGAGCTGTACGATCTTGGCGAGCATTATCTGATCGTGGTCACGGACCGCATCTCCGCATTTGATTACGTGCTGGATCCGGCGGTGCCGGACAAGGGGAACGTGCTGAACCGGCTGAGCGCGTTTTGGTTTGACAAGACGAAGCATCTGTTGGAGAACCACGTGATCCATACAGACGTGGACCGGCTTGGGGACGTGATTCCGGCGGAGCATCGCGAGGCGTTACGCAACCGGATCATGGTGACCCGCAAGGCCGAACGCATCGACATTGAATGCGTGGTGCGCGGCTATGTGACCGGCGGCGGCTGGCGGCAGTATGAGAAGACCGGCGCGATCAACGGTATCCAGCTACCGGAAGGGCTGCGTAAGAACGCGAAGCTGGCGGAGCCGATTTTTACGCCGGCGGCGAAAAATGACGTGGGCCACGACGAGGATATCTCGTTTGCGGAGATGGCGGACAAAGTGGGCCAAGAATTGGCTGAACAGCTGCGGGACCGCAGCCTGGAGATGTACGCCTTTGCCCGGGATTATTGCGAGGAACGCGGCATCCTGCTCGCGGACTGCAAGCTGGAATTCGGGCTGGTGGACGGCAAGTTGATTGTCATTGACGAGATGTTTACGCCGGATGCGTCGAGATTTTGGGCCAAAGAGAACTACGAGCTGGACATCGAGATCGACAGTATGGACAAAGAGCCAGTGCGTACGTATCTCGCCGGTTCCGAGTGGGATAAGCAGAGCCAACCAGACCCGCTCCCAGCGCAGGTGGTCGAAGCAACGACGCGTCGGTACCGTGAGATTTACCGGCGGCTGACTGGAGCAGAGTTGGCGTAGGGACTGTGCTCAACATTGTCCTTCGCTCTAACGGACCACAGGGCCCTTATTGATCCAGATATATGGGGAAGACTGACGTAACGGACCGAGGAGCCCTTATTTTACCGGGGCGGCC
>NZ_GG695974.1:81580-109718 GCF_000159955.1 Paenibacillus sp. oral taxon 786 str. D14
GTTGCTGCATGGGGCCAAATAACGTCTGTGAAGTCCTTTAGCCGGGGAAATATCCGGGAAATGAGTAAATAACGTCGCTGCGGTCCGTTAGGGATTCGAAAGTTAGCGAATGAGGGACCAGAATATAAGCCCTTTGGCAGTCTTTTGAGGATGATCCCTTTTGGTCAGGAGGCTAGGAGCTAGGGAGCAAGAAGACAAGCGTGCGAGCAAGAAAGCATTGGAGTTAGAAAGGCAAGCCAGAAAGTAAGAACTGACCCAGGCAAAACCAAAAGCAATTATTACATCCCATCCAGAAACCAAGCGGCCGTGCCGCACAAGTCCAAACTTAGGAGGAACACGAGGAACATGATTAAAGCGAGCGTTTATGTCACGATCAAGCAAAGCGTACTTGACCCGCAGGGGGTAGCCGTTCAAGGGGCGCTCCATTCCATGGGGTTCAGAGAGGTGGACAGCGTCCGCATCGGTAAATATATGGAGCTGACGCTCGACACGAACGATCGCTTCGAAGCGGAAGCTCGGGTGAAAGCGATGTGCGAGAAGCTGTTGGCCAATACGGTGGTAGAAGACTACCGCTTTGAATTGGAGGCTTAAACTATGAAATTCGCGGTACTCGTATTCCCCGGTTCCAACTGCGATATCGACTGTTACAAAGCGGTGGAAGAGACGTTGGGCGAACCGGTTGACTATGTGTGGCATACGGCCACCGATTTGTCTGCTTACGACTGCATCCTAGTTCCCGGCGGGTTCTCCTACGGCGACTACCTGCGGTGCGGGGCGATCTCCCGTTTTGCACCGGTCATGGCGGAAGTGGCCAAGGCTGCGGAGGAAGGTAAATACGTGCTGGGGATTTGCAACGGATTCCAAATCCTAACGGAAGCTGGACTGTTGCCAGGCACGCTGCGCCGCAACATGTCGCTGAAATTCCGTTGCCATGACACCGAGCTGCGCGTGGAGAACAACGAAAATCCGTTTACGTCGCTCTATGCGAAGGGTGAAGTGATTACGATTCCAATCGCGCATGGCGAAGGCAACTATTATTGCGATGAAGCGACTTTGGAGCAGTTGAAGCGGAATAACCAAATTATTTTCCGGTATGTTCAAAATCCGAACGGCTCGGTGGACGACATCGCCGGCATTTCCAACGAACGCGGAAACGTCGTCGGCATGATGCCGCATCCGGAGCGGGCGGTCAGCGATTTGCTGGGTTCGACGGACGGCAAGAAGATGTTTACATCCATTTTGAAAGCTTGGAGGGATCGGCATGAGTCAGCAAGTGTCCGCTAAGGAACCAAGTGCAGAACAAATTGCAGAGCAGAAAATTTACAAACAGATGGGCGTTTCCGACAGCGAATACGAACTGATTTGCGGATTCCTTGGGCGGAAGCCGAATTATACGGAAATTGGCGTGTTTAGCGTCATGTGGTCCGAGCACTGCGCCTACAAAAACTCGAAGCCGCTGCTGCGGCGGTTTCCAACCAGCGGCCCGCGCGTGCTGATGGGCCCAGGCGAAGGCGCCGGGATCGTGGATATCGGCGACAACCAAGCGGTTGTCTTTAAAATCGAAAGTCATAATCACCCCTCGGCCGTGGAGCCGTATCAAGGCGCCGCAACAGGCGTGGGCGGGATTATTCGCGATATTTTTTCCATGGGGGCAAGACCTGTGGCGTTGCTGAACTCCTTGCGATTTGGCAAGCTGGAAAGCGAGCGCGTGAAATATCTGTTCGAGCATGTCGTATCCGGGATCGCGGGCTACGGCAACTGCATCGGCATTCCGACGGTTGGCGGGGAAGTGGTGTTCGACGAGAGCTACGAAGGCAATCCGCTGGTCAATGCGATGTGCGTCGGGCTGATCGACCATGACAAAATCCAACGCGGGGTTGCGAAAGGCGTCGGCAATCCGGTGTTTTACGTAGGGCCGCCAACGGGCCGGGACGGCATCCATGGCGCTACGTTTGCTTCGGAGGAGCTGACGGAGGAATCCGAAGCGAAGCGGACGGCGGTGCAAGTGGGTGACCCGTTCATGGAGAAGCTCGTCATGGAGGCTTGTCTTGAATTGATCGACAGCGGTATCGTGCTGGGGATCCAGGACATGGGCGCAGCAGGCTTGACCTGCTCCAGCGCGGAAATGGCCAGCAAAGCCGGCAACGGTCTGGAGCTGTACCTGGACGAGGTGCCGCAACGCGAGGAAGGCATGACGGCTTATGAAATGATGCTGTCGGAATCGCAGGAGCGGATGCTGTTCGTCGTTGAGCCGAAGGATGAGGCGAAGGCGCGGGAGATTTTTGAGCGTTGGGGCGTCATCTGTGCGAAGGTTGGTAAAGTTACGGACGACGGCCGTCTGAAGCTGTTCCATCATGGCGAGCTGGTCGGCGATATGCCGGTGAAGGCGCTGGTGGACGAATGTCCAATCTATGAGAAGCCTTCGGCAGTTCCTGCTTATTATGTGCAAAATGAATCGGTCGACACCACCCGCTACGAAGAAGTTCGCGATTTGGGCGCGGCGCTGGAGAAAGTGCTGTCTTCGCCTTCGGTCGCAAGTAAAGCGTGGGTGTACAACCAATACGATTACATGGTCCGCACGAGTACGGCGGTTCGTCCGGGTTCGGACGCTGCAGTGGTCACCGTTCACGGCACGCGCAAGGCGCTGGCGATGACGACCGACTGCAACGGACGGTTCGTGTACCTGGATCCGGAAGTGGGCGGACGGATTGCGGTCAGCGAAGCGGCGCGCAACATCGTTTGCTCCGGCGCAGAGCCTCTGGCAATCACCGACAACCTGAATTTTGGCAGCCCGGAGAAACCGGATATTTTCTGGCAGATGGAACGGGCAGTTGATGGGATGGCGGAAGCTTGCCGCGTGCTGGACACTCCAGTTATCGGCGGGAACGTCAGCTTGTACAATGAGAACGCCAAAGGCGCCATCTACCCAACGCCAGTTGTAGGCATGGTTGGGCTGGTGCACGATACCGATCATATTACGACCCAAGACTTTAAATCGGCCGGGGATGTCGTGTTCCTGCTGGGTGAGACGAAAGCGGAACTCGGCGGCAGCGAAGTCCAGGCGGTCGTACATGGCGTTGTAGAAGGCCGTCCGCCACAGCTTGATTTAGAGGTGGAGAAAAAGCTGCTTGGCGCCGTGCTGGAAGCGATCCAAGGCGGGCTGGTGCGTTCGGCGCACGACTTGTCCGAAGGCGGCCTCGCGGTTGCGTTGGCTGAATCGTGCATCAGCGGCGGAATTGGCGCCAAGGTTGATATCGCCAGCGAGCTGCGCCCTGACTTTGCGCTGTTCAGCGAATCGCAGTCTCGGATTCTGCTGTCGGCTTCGCCGGAGAAGGCGGAGGCGCTGGAGAAGCTGCTCGCGGAACGCGGCGTGCCTGCGGCGCGGATCGGGGTCGTGGAAGGATCGGAACTGAGCATTGCTGTAAACGGAACGGAGGTTCTGAGCAAGCCGGTGGAACAGCTGAAACGCGTCTGGGAGGATGTCATTCCATGTCTGATGCAATAAAACCAGCGCAGAGACTTTGGACCGGAGACTACTATAACGAAGGGGCGGGGCATGCGGATCCGTTTGATACGTTACGCGAGGAATGCGGCGTGTTTGGCGTATTTGGTCATGCTGAAGCGGCTTCCCTGTCCTATTACGGACTGCACGCGTTGCAGCACCGGGGGGAAGAAAGCGCGGGAATCTGCGCCACCGATGGGGAGGACTTTCATTACCACCGCGGTATGGGCCTGGTTAAGGAAGTGTTCGACCGCGACAAGCTGGCTTCGCTGCGCGGGGACCGTTCGATCGGCCACGTCCGCTATTCGACGAGCGGAGACAGCAAGCTAACGAACGCGCAGCCGCTGATCTTTAAATACCGCGACGGCGATCTGGCAGTGGCAACGAACGGCAACATCGTGAATGCGCCGAAAATCCGCCGCCAGCTCGAGCAAAGCGGCTCGATCTTTCAAACGACCAGCGATACGGAAGTGATCGCGCACTTGATCGCCCGCTCGCCGAAGGATTTCGTCGAGGCGGCAAAGGACGCCCTTCGTCAGCTGGTTGGAGGCTTCGCTTTCCTGCTGCTGACGAACGACAAGCTGATCGTGGCCAGCGATCCGAACGGCTTGCGCCCGCTTGTGATGGGGCGGCTAGGCAACGCGTACCTGTTCTCGTCCGAGACGTGCGCGTTCGAGGTCGTTGGCGCGGAGACGGTTCGCGAAATCCAGCCCGGTGAAATGCTGGTGCTGGATAAGGACGGCCTCCGCGAGGAGCGTTATGCCGAGCCGGAGCGGAAGGCGTTGTGCGCGATGGAGTACATTTACTTCGCGCGTCCTGACAGCGACATGAACGGCTCGAACCTGCATGCCAGCCGCAAGCGGATGGGGCAGGTGATGGCGCAGGAGTCTTTTGTCGACGCAGATGTGGTCACCGGCGTTCCGGACTCCAGTATTTCCGCCGCGATTGGCTATGCGGAGCAGACCGGCATCCCTTACGAGCTGGGCTTGATCAAAAATAAATACACTGGCCGCACGTTCATTCAACCAAGCCAAGAGCTGCGTGAGCAAGGCGTAAAGATGAAGCTGAGCGCGGTGCGCCGCGTTGTAGAAGGCAAGCGCGTTGTGATGATCGACGATTCGATCGTTCGCGGCACGACCTCGCGACGGATCGTCAATCTGCTGCGCGAAGCCGGCGCGACGGAGGTGCATGTCCGCATCACCTCGCCGCCGTTCAAGAACCCTTGCTTCTACGGCATCGATACGCCGGATCGCGGTGAGCTGATCGCCTCCTACAAATCGGTGGAAGAGATCTGCAAGGAGATCAATGCCGATTCGCTGGAGTTTCTCAGCCCGCAGGGGCTGATCCAGGCGGTGGGCGGGGATAACGCGACGGACTACAAGGGCGGCCTCTGCATGGCCTGCTTCGACAACGATTATCCGACCCGGACGGATTTCGACGGGGAAGAGAAGTTTGGGTGCACTTGCTGAATTCGTTAGCGTTTAGCGATTCGTGTCTTGTGCCATCCGACTCGTGACGGGTGTTTTGCGTAGATTCGACTTATTTCACGTGATGAATTGATTGGATAAATGGTTTCCTCGTGTTCAAAAAGTTAAAGGAGTGGGTCCCTCTCGTGTCTGAAGCATATAAGAAATCCGGCGTCAATATCGCAGCCGGGAATGAAGCGGTAGAGCGCATGAAAAAGCACGTCAAACGGACGTTCCGGCCGGAAGTGATGACCGATCTTGGCGGATTTGGCGCTTTGTTCGGATTGAACAAGGACAAGTACGCGGAGCCGGTGCTCGTGTCGGGAACGGACGGCGTGGGCACGAAGCTGAAAATTGCCTTTGCGATGGATAAGCACGATACGATCGGCATCGATGCGGTAGCGATGTGCGTAAACGATATCGTCGTGCAGGGGGCGGAGCCGCTCTTTTTCCTCGATTATTTGGCGTGCGATAAGGTTGTCCCTGAAAAAATCGAGGCCATTGTCGCCGGCATCGCGGAAGGCTGCAGTAGGTCGGGCTGCGCATTGATCGGCGGCGAGACCGCTGAGATGCCGGGCATGTACAGTGAAGGCGAGTACGACATCGCCGGGTTTACGGTGGGTGTCGTTGACAAGAGCAAGATCGTAAACGGCAGCCGCATTACCCCTGGCGACACGGTGATTGGTCTGGCGTCCAGCGGCGTGCACAGCAACGGGTTCTCGCTGGTTCGCAAGCTCTTGCTGGAAGAAGCGGGCTACGCTTTGACCAACAAGCTGCCGGAGTTAGGCGGGGAGTCGTTGGGCGACGTGTTGCTCACGCCAACCAAGCTGTATGTGAAGCCGGTATTGTCCCTGCTGGAGCAGGTGGATGTGAAGGGGATGGCTCACATTACGGGCGGCGGCTTCATCGAGAATATCCCTCGCGTTCTGCCGGAAGGCGTAAACGTGGAGATCAACTACGGGTCTTGGCCGATTTTGCCGATCTTCGACTTGCTGCAGAAGACAGGGAACGTGAGCAACCGCGATATGTTTACGACGTTTAACATGGGCATCGGGCTCGTGATTGTTGTGGCGGAGGATCAGGCTGAGGCTGCGGTCGCTGCGTTGGAACAAGCAGGAGAAACGCCTTACGTGATCGGTAAAGTGACGGAAGGACAGCGGGTCGTGACTTTTGCAGGAGCGGATGTCTAATGGGAGCGAAATACCGGATTGCCGTGTTTGCCTCGGGGAACGGCAGTAATTTTCAGAATTTGCTCGACGCGACGCGGTCGGGCGAGCTGGACGCTGAGATTGTGTTGCTCGTTTGCGATAAGCCGCAGGCCTTTGTCGTCGAACGGGCCCGCCAAGCCGGCGTGGAATGCTATCTTTTTGACCCGAAGGCCTATGCGCGTCGAGAAGATTATGAGGCGGAAATTGCTGCCGAGCTGGACAAGCGCCAAATCGATTTGGTTGTGCTGGCCGGATACATGCGGTTAATCACTTCGGTGTTGGTTGAGCCGTACGCCGGGCGCATGATTAATATTCATCCATCGTTACTGCCGGCTTTTCCGGGAAAAAATGCGATTGGGCAGGCTTGGGACTACGGCGTAAAAATGACGGGAGTTACGGTTCATTTGGTTGACGGCGGCATGGACACCGGCGCAGTGGTTGCTCAGGCGGCGGTGGAGATTACGGCGGACGATACGCTGGAATCGCTCGAAGCCAAGATCCATGCGGCCGAAGGGCGCTTATATCCGCAGGTCGTGTCGTGGTTCGCGAAGAACCGCGTGCGCGTGGAAGGAAGAAAAGTGACGATTCTGTCGGAATAGACAGCGCCGAAAAAGCGCTTGTCTACAGGAGTTTTCAGGATTATCGGATAGCTTTTAGAACAGATGCAGGGTTTCGATATTTCCCGAGAAATATCGGGGGCAGGATTCGCCAAAATAAAGGAGGAGCCGATTGTGAGTATGAAAAGAGCGCTCGTAAGCGTGTCGGATAAAACAGGTATCGTGGATTTTTGCCGCGAGCTGTCGCAGCTGGGTGTGGAAATCATTTCGACGGGGGGCACAAAAAACCTGCTGGCGAAGGAAGGCGTACCGGTGATCGGAATTTCCGATGTCACCGGGTTCCCGGAAATCCTCGACGGACGCGTTAAAACGCTGCATCCTGCCGTGCATAGCGGGCTGCTGGCGGTGCGCGACAGCGAGGAGCACCAAGCACAGATGAAGGAACTGGGATTGGATTATATCGACCTGGTGATCGTCAACCTGTACCCGTTCCAAGAAACGATCGCGAAACCGGACGTCACCTATGAGGACGCCATCGAAAATATCGACATCGGCGGGCCTACGATGCTTCGTTCGGCTGCGAAAAACCATGCGTTTGTCACCGTTGTAGTCGACGCAGCTGACTATGGAACGGTGCTTGAAGAAGTGCGTGCGGGCGGCGATACGACATTTGAAACGCGTAAACGGCTTGCGGCCAAAGTTTTCCGCCATACGGCGGCATACGATGCCTTGATCTCCGATTATTTGTCGAAGGTGACGGGTGATCCGTTGCCAGAGCGTTTCACGGTCACCTACGAGAAAATCCAAGATTTGCGTTATGGCGAAAATCCGCATCAAAAAGCGGCGTTTTACCGCAAACCGTTGGCGGCAGCTGACACGCTGACGAATGCAGAGCAACTCCACGGCAAGGAGCTCTCCTACAATAACATCAACGATGCGAACGCGGCGCTGCAAATCGTTAAGGAATTTGACGAGCCGGCGGTCGTCGCGGTCAAGCATATGAATCCTTGCGGCGTTGGCGTGGGCGCCAGCGTATTGGAAGCTTACAAGAAAGCGTACGAGGCCGATCCGGTATCGATCTTCGGCGGGATCGTCGCTGCCAACCGCATCATTGATGCAGATACGGCGATGCTGATGAAGGAGATTTTCCTGGAGATTATTTTGGCACCAGGCTTCACGGAAGAAGCGCTGGAGATTCTCACGAAGAAGAAAAACCTCCGTTTGCTGAAGCTTGGCGGACTGGAGCTGGGCGCGAGCCGCAGCAGCCAGTTTGTCGTCACCTCGATCGACGGCGGGATGGTCGTGCAAGAAAGCGATGTGCATACGCTGAAAGAGTCCGACTTGACGGTCGTAACCGATCGCAAGCCAACCGAAGAAGAGCTGAAACAGCTGCTGTTTGGCTGGAAAGTCGTTAAACATGTGAAGTCGAACGCGATTGTTCTGGCGAAGGACGATATGACCGTTGGCGTCGGCGCGGGGCAGATGAACCGCGTTGGTGCTGCGAAGATCGCGATCGAGCAAGCGGGCGAGAAAGCGAAAGGCAGCGTCTTGGCGTCGGACGCGTTCTTCCCGATGGGCGACACGGTCGAAGCAGCTGCCAAAGCCGGGATCACGGCGATTATCCAACCGGGCGGCTCCGTGAAGGACGAGGAGTCCATCAAAGTTGCCAACGAGCACGGCATCGCGATGGTCTTCACCGGCGTGCGCCATTTCAAACACTAGGTTAAAGGCAAACGGCAGACCGCTGCGGCGGCCTGCCGTCTTTTCGCAGACGCACAAACGTGCGTGGGCAAATAGCTGTAAAACCTACTGTTATTTCAGCCGTAACGCTTGATTTTGCCTACTTAACTGTAAAACCTGCCGTTAATTTGAGCGAAAATGCCTTCATCAACGTTTTGAGCTTAAATTAGCGGTACATTTTCCAGTTAGTTTCGTTCAAATGCGGGTAAGGTGCAAAATTAACAGTAGAATTTCAAGTTATTTCATTTAGTTAACTAACTATTCAGAAGCGAGGGAGGAGACTATGGATATTTTGGTGATTGGCGCCGGAGGGCGTGAGCACGCGATCTGCTGGAGCCTGGCGAAAAGCCCGAAGGCCGATAAGATTTATTGCGCTCCGGGGAACGCGGGGATCGGACAAATCGCCGAGCTGGTGCCGATTCAGGTGAACGAATTCGATAAGCTGGCGGCTTTTGCGGAGGAGAAGCGTGTGGGCCTGGTCGTCGTAGGTCCGGACGATCCGCTCGCAGACGGCATCGTGGATGTGTTCGAAGCCAAGAACATCCCGGTATTTGGTCCGCGTAAGAATGCTGCGCATATCGAGGGCAGCAAGACGTTTATGAAGGATCTATTGAAAAAATACAACATTCCGACCGCCGCATACGAAAAGTTCGACAAGTACGAGCAGGCGCTTAAGTATCTCCAAAGCCGTCCGGTGCCAATCGTGATTAAAGCGGACGGGCTTGCCGCAGGCAAAGGTGTAACGGTCGCCTTCACTCGCGAAGAGGCGGAAACAGCTCTAAAGAACATCATGGTTGACAAAGTGTTTGGCGAATCCGGCAGCCAGGTCGTGATCGAGGAGTTTCTTGAAGGACAGGAAATGTCGATCCTGTCGTTTGTCGACGGGGAAACCGTCCGTCCTATGGTTGCGGCGCAAGACCACAAGCAGGTGTATGACGGTGACAAAGGCCCGAACACCGGCGGCATGGGAACCTACTCCCCGTTGCCGCATATCGCGGATTCGATTATCGAAGAGGCTATCGAAACGATCATCAAACCAACCGCGAAGGCCATGGTTGCGGAAGGCCGGCCGTTCCGCGGCGTGCTGTTTGCGGGGTTGATGATTACGCCGGACGGCAAACCGAAGACAATCGAATTTAACGCCCGTTTTGGCGATCCGGAAACCCAGGTTGTTCTGCCGCGTTTGAAGAGTGATCTGCTGGAGATTTTCTTGGCAGCGGTAAATGGGACGTTGGATCAAGTAGATATCGAGTGGAGCGAGGAAGCGGCGGTTTGCGTTGTGCTGGCCTCCGGCGGTTATCCGGCTTCCTATCCGAAGGGCCTGCCGATCCGCGGGCTGGAGGAAGCGCAGGCTGCAGGGGCGTTGGTGTTCCATGCTGGCACGTCGAAGAACGAAGCAGGCGAGTGGGTCACGAACGGCGGGCGTGTGCTTGGCGTGGTTGGCCTGGGACAATCGATTGCCGAAGCCCGGGACAAAGCCTATGAGGCAGCGAACCTCATTACGTTCGAGGGCAAGCATCAACGGTCGGATATTGCCGCGAAGGCGCTCGTCTAGTGAGATGATCCGTCAAGGATAATCCGCTGCCCTTTCGAGCATGTTAAGGGATATTGGGGATTTTCTTCTGAGTCCCTGTAATACTCGAATGGGAGGCGGCATCATCATGAGCGACAAAATGAAGGAAATGCTACCGGTCTCGCGCGAAGAAGTGGAAGTCGACGGCGTTTACCGGGATGAGCTGGGACGGGAAGTCTATTTGCAAAAAGGCGAGGAGTTCCCTTCCGACCCCGTGTACGGCACGATGGAATGGGAGCTGACCGAGCTGTCCCAAGAGACGAACTCGAAAGGTCATACCGATGACCGTCTAATACCAAAGAAACGTTAAGCTATAGGTTCGAACGTAAACGCCCTTCCGAGCCGGGAGCATTTGCCCGTACGGAGGGGCGTTTCCCTGACTGTACAAAATAACTTGAACCGGAGGCGGTTTCAGGTGTACCTTTATTAGAATGAGAGAACTCAGTTAAAGCGAGGAGAAATAGATGAATCAGGCGGAACGACAAACGGTAGGCATGGAAGACATCGTCAAAGCGCATCACGTGCTGAAGGAAGTGGTCATCCGAACTCCGTTGCAGCTCGACGCAACGTTATCGGCTAGATATGAATGCAATGTGTATTTAAAAAGGGAGGATCTGCAGGTCGTGCGCTCCTTCAAGATCCGTGGGGCGTACAACATGATTCGCAGCCTGCAGCCCGAAGATCTGAAGCGCGGAATCGTGTGCGCGAGCGCCGGCAACCATGCGCAGGGCGTAGCGTTCTCCTGCAATGCGCTAGGCATTCAAGGGAAAATCTATATGCCCAGCACGACACCGAACCAGAAAATCAAGCAGGTCAAAAGATTTGGCGGCGAGCATGTGGAGGTCGTTCTGATCGGTGACACCTACGATGATGCTTATGCGGAGGCGATGAAAGCCTGCCAGGAAGGCGGGATGACGTTCATTCACCCGTTTGACGATCCGAAGATTGTTGCCGGGAACGGGACGATCGGCATGGAGATTATGGAAAGCCTGACTACACCGGCGGATTACGTCTTCGTCACCATCGGCGGCGGCGGGTTGGTGTCGGGCATCGGGACTTACTTGAAGACGGTAAGCCCTGATACGAAGATCATCGGCGTTGAACCGTCCGGTGCGGCGTCCATGACGGAAGCGTTAAGGCAGAAGCAGGTTGTCACGCTGGAATCGATCGATAAATTTGTGGACGGCGCGGCGGTGAAGCGGGTTGGCGATTTGAATTACGAAATTTGCGCCAACCTCCTGGACGACATCGTTCAGGTTCCGGAAGGCAAGGCATGTACGACGATTTTGGAGCTCTACAACGATAGTGCCATCGTTGTAGAACCAGCAGGGGCGTTGCCAGTCTCGGCACTCGATATGTACCGTGACCAAATCCGCGGGAAGACGGTGGTCTGTGTCATCAGCGGTGGTAACAACGACATCGACCGGATGCAGGAAATGAAGGAACGGTCACTGATCTATGAAGGGCTGAAGCACTATTTCTTGATTAATTTCCCGCAGCGGGCCGGAGCGCTTCGCGAATTCTTGGAAGAGGTGCTGGGGCCAAACGACGACATCACGCGGTTCGAGTACACGAAGAAGCACAACAAAGAGAACGGCCCGGCCTTGGTTGGCATCGAGCTGAGCGACAAAGCGGATTACGAACCATTGATCGGGCGCATGTCCGCGAAAGGCATCGTATATACCGAGCTGAATCGGGATTTGAATTTGTTTAATTTGCTGATATAAGCTGGAAGCGAAAAAATTTAGAGGCGAACAGCCCTCTTCGACTTTGGTCGGGGAGGGCTTTTTGGTATGCATGGAGGTCTGGATCGGGAACGTGACTGTAACGGAACGTACGGACCTTATTCGTAGGTCACAAGGCCCTCATCCATTTCTAACGGAACCCAGGAGCGCTATTTGAACGGGAAGCCGCTGGATTGGCCCCTTTTTCCCAAAATAAGGTCTCCTTGTTCCGTTAGCTCGGGAAATGCCGCG
Source organism: Paenibacillus sp. oral taxon 786 str. D14 (assembly GCF_000159955.1). Lineage (GTDB taxonomy): Bacteria > Bacillota > Bacilli > Paenibacillales > Paenibacillaceae > Fontibacillus > Fontibacillus phoenicis. The sequence continues at coordinate 93,603 of NZ_GG695974.1, forward strand.
GGAAATGACAAATAACGTCTCTACGTTCCGTTAGTGTTGACAATATCAATGACCTAGTGTACTATTTAACTATAACACTAATACAACGACTCGAAACCATGGAATCGAAACGTAGCACAATCAAGAACTCGCATTCAGGTACATGGCATTCCAGTATCACATTTCAGAGCATCGATCAAAAGGAGTGAATAAAGTGAACGTGCAGCATCAGTCTATTGAAAATGTCGCCCCGGGCTTTGGAGCGGATGCGGCGAAATTGCAGGGACAAGAGCAGGGACAAGAGCCGGTCGTCTTGTCGGTACAACAGGTGACGAAGGCGATTGGCAGCAAACGGATTGTTGATAAGCTGTCTTTCGAAATTCGACGGGGAGAAATCGTGGGTCTGCTCGGACCTAACGGTGCAGGGAAGACGACCACGATTCGGATGATCGTGGGTCTGATCGGAATGACGGAGGGCGATGTCCAGATCAAAGGATTTAGTATCCGGAATCATTTCACCCAAGCGATCGCCCACGTTGGCGCGATTATTGAGAATCCGGAGTTTTACCCGTACATGACCGGATATGACAATCTGAAGCAGTACGCGCGAATGAGCGAAGGGATTACGGAGGAGCGGATTCAGGAGGTCACCCGGCTGGTAGGCTTGGAGAAGGCGATGAAAAAACGTGTAAAAGCGTACTCGCTAGGCATGCGTCAGCGCCTGGGCATCGCGCAGGCTTTATTGCATCGGCCGTCGATTCTGATTCTCGATGAGCCGACCAACGGGCTGGATCCGGCCGGGATTCGGGAAATGCGCGACTATCTGAAGCGCGTTGCGGCCGAGGAAGGGATTGCTGTGCTGGTCTCCAGCCATTTGCTGGCCGAAATGGAGCTGATGTGCAGCCGTGTGGTCGTCATTCAGGAAGGGAAGTTCGTGACCGAACGCGCCCTAGGTGAGGCGGCAGAGAAAACCGAGGAACGGGTGAACGTGACGTTCCGGGTCAGCGATGCCGAAGCGGCGAAAGCCCGACTCATCCGGATGGAAGAAATCCGCCTGCTGGGGATGTCTCCGGAACGGGGCGAAGTGACGGTCGCCGTACGCGACAGCTATATCCCACGCGTCGTTGGCGCGCTGGGCAGCGAAGGGATCGCCATCTACCGGATCGAAGAAGTTAAGCAATCGTTGGAAGACGAATTCTTGAAATGGACGGGAGGAAACCAAATTGCGTAAATTTACACCGCTTGTTGTGAACGAATGGCTTAAGATGTCCAAGAAGGACAGCTTTATCGTCCCTTATACGCTGATCGCCGCGTCGATTGCCGGGATGCTGTACATGATGCACGCTTTCTCGCAGCAGTCGGTAGGGTTCCTGGATTTTGCGTTAATGGCCTTGTCCCGAAACGGCTTAGGTCAAATGACGACCTTGCTGGTCATTATTTGTACCGCAGGGATTGTGGCGAAGGAGCACAGTCTGGGGACGATCAAGCTGCTGCTGATCCGCTCGCAAAGTCGCAGCCGTATCTTGGCCTCTAAATACGTGGCTGTGCTGCTGTTCACGATGTCTCTCTTCGTCTTTTCACTGGCGGTTGCCCTGTTGGGCGGCGGGCTGATCTACGGATTCGGATCTGCCAGCGTGCAGGGAATCGGCTGGAGCGAAGTTCTAACCAGCGCCTTGTATCAGTTCATTTATACCGTTGTTTACGTTACGATCACTTTTCTAGTAAGCATTCTGACTCGTTCGACAGGAGCGACAATTGGGATCGGCATGTTCATTGTTGTGCTGGAGGAACTGGTGGTGGCCTTGCTTTCGAGATACGCCTTCGCCAAGTATCTCATCTTCGCCAACGCCGATTTAACGGTATACCTAAACGGGAATCCGCCGATGCCGGGCATGACGTTAACCTTCTCCTCCGTGGTGATCGCCGCCTATTTGATCTTGTTTCTTGCAGTAAGCTTTGTTACGTTTAAAAAACGGGATGTTGCTTGACCGGTAGAATCACTAACGGCGGCACACGGCGGAAAGGAGCCAAGGAACGTGAGCATCGAATTCGATAATAATCTGCCGATCTATCTACAAATTATGAATTATTTAAAAAGGGAAATCGTCACTGGCCGATTGAAGGCCGGCGACAAAATTCCGTCGGTACGCGAGCTTGCGGCCGAGCTGCAAATTAATCCGAATACCGTGCAGCGGACTTTTCAGGAATTGGAGCGTGAAGCCATCGTGGAAACGAAACGCGGACTCGGAAGATACGTGACAAGCGAGGAAACGAAAATTATGACCATCAAAAAAGAAATGGCCGGTGAGCTGCTGGATCGTTTTATCGGAGGCATGCAGGAGCTGGGCTTTAGCAACGAGGATATTGCGGCGCTTGTCGCCGACGCCATAAAGACGGATGAGCGACGCTAAAGGAGGGCAACCATCAATGAAACCGCTACTGGAAGTACAAGGCCTATCAAAATCGTACGGCAGCAAAAAGGCATTGCATGGCGTGTCCTTCAGCGTCGGCAAAGGAAAGATCGTTGGCCTGCTAGGCACGAATGGCAGCGGCAAAAGCACACTGATGAAAATCGCCGCCGGCCTGATTCATCCTTCCGGAGGCAAGGTGTCGGTGGACGGAACGCCGGTGGGACTAACGACGAGATCGTTGGTTTCCTTCATGCCCGATCGTCCATTAACGGAGTCGTGGATGAAGGTGCGGGATGCAATTGGATTTTACCGCGATTTCTACCCGGATTTCGATGAGGAGAAGGCCGGCACGATGCTGGACTTTATGAATCTGAATGAGAAGGACAAAATCAGCTCCCTGTCGAAAGGCATGAACGAACGGCTTCAACTGACGTTAACGTTATCGAGAAATGCCAAGCTGTATCTGCTTGACGAGCCGATCGGCGGGGTGGACCCGGTGGCCCGGACCAAAATTTTGGACGCGATCGTGGAATTTTACAACGAAGAGAGCAGCCTCATCATCTCTACTCACCTGGTTCGGGATATTGAGCGGATTTTCGATGAGGTGATTTTTATCCGCAGCGGCCAGGTTGTTATGCAGGAGGAAGTGGAGAACTTGCGGATTCGCTATGGCAAGAGCGTCGATGACATGTTCAGAGAGGTGTTCGCGTAAATGAGAAAGCTGCTGAAGTACGATATCAAACAAAATGCCAATACCGTGCTGGGGCTGGCTGCGATCCTGGTCATCGTGCAAGGACTGCTGTCGATCACAGGCAACCTTCGCCATTGGGATGCGGAGACGATCTTTGGCTTAACCACCGTTCTTTATTTTACCGCTGCTATCATTATGGTCGTGCAGTCCTGCAAAACGTTTGCCTACAACATCAAGGCGTATCATCGTCGTTTGCTCCCGCTGCATCCGGTATGGACGATCCTGTCCTCGCTCGTGTTCAGCTGGCTCGTGGCGCTGATCATCGCGGTGATTGTCGTGGTTCATGCTGCGATCTATTTTCGGATCGCCCAGGTACCGATCAACATTATTCAAATTGAGACGAACGGGCTCCAAAACACTCTGTTCGTCATCCTGACCATCATTTGGGTGTATACGCTGCTGGTGTTAACGGTCTTTATGGCGATCGCGATTGGCGCCAGCGTCAGCATCCGGGGCAAAGCCGGGACGTGGGTCGGCATCATTTCCTTTTTTGTCATTCAGAACGGGTTGTCTTGGGTGGAAAGCCTGATCTTTCGAGATACGAATAGTACCTTTGCGAACTTCGGAATCATTCATATCGGGATGGCCGAGGAGAACGGTGCAGTGGCGAGTGAATCGGTGAATCTGCTTCCGCTTGGGCCGTTCTTGCTTGAAGTGGTCGTAGCGGCTTTGATGTTTTACGCGATAACGTATTTGCTGAAGAAACGGATCGAGATTTGATCTCCTTATGTAAAAATAAACCGCAAAAGCCGCATCCTCTTGATCGTTTGGGGGATGCGGCTTCTGTGGTTTTTCTGCTTAATTCTTCGAGCGGCGACCAAAAAAGAAAATTTGCCCAGCCAGTCCCACGGCAAACAAGATCAGGCTGTCCCAAGGCGAAACGGTAAATGCCGGCATAATTCGGTTTAATACGGTGCCAACAATGATCAACACGGCGGCAACGGCGATGTAAGTGCCGAACGCACGAAGATTAAAGCCGCGCGGTCCTGAGATGGACTGCATTCCTGGTTTTGCTCCTGGTCCTGCCGGTCTTCCACCTCCGGCGGCCTTCTGGCCTTCGACGGCTTTGGAGCTATTGCCGAGGAAGCGAGTGACCAGCTCAATCAGCACGATAGACAGTACGGCGATGATCAACAGCGAGGAGGTGCTGATCTGTGTATATTCGAGCTCCCCGCCAAACCATTTGCTGAAGAAACCGGTGATCATATAAATAAAGAAGACCCAGGTCAAAGCTACCCAGGGGATCATCGTATAATATTTAATTTTGTCCTTCAGCGTCCGGGGCTTCCGTGCCTTTACGTCCTCCGCCAGCTCCGCACAATAAGCCTTCGGATCGGGGCCGAAGCGTTCTGCCGCCGAGATGCCTTTGGCTTGATTTTTGATGATTTGCCGGGCGATGTCCAGCAGGAGTTCTTCCCCTTTGGCTTCACTAAGCGAGCTGGAGCCGGAACGGAAGTACAAGACCATTTCCCCGAAATATGCTTCGTACTCCGGCGTCATTTGTTGTCGTAGCCGTTTCGTTTCGCCGATCATTTCGTGGATGTACATGGTTGTATCTCTCCTCCCAGTTTCTTCCGTAGTATACTTCATAGTTTGTCCCATTCGCAAGGGACCGAGGCACGGCAGAAGTGGAAGCGGAACAGAACTATGGATCATGAACATTCCTTGAACAAGGAATAAAAAGCGTCCCTCCCTCCAAAAACTACTCTATAAGCAAAACGGCAGGCGCCGGCAATCAGGCTGAAAATCGATTTGATGGCGACAAGGCGGTCTGCACACAATCACACTACAGTTGCGGGAGGCAGAGCCATTGGGAAAATATGAATCGGAGCTGACCCGGAGGTATTTGCTGAACAGCAACTCTCGGGGAAGCCTGGAAGAAGTCGTAACCAATGAGAGCGATGAGGAAAGCGGCATGTTGTGCGGGGATGACGAGGCGTGTGACGAAGGTGATCTGGGGAATCATCGGTTTATGAAAGAGTGGGAGGGCCGGGTTACCACCCATGCGTACTTCCGCCAGTCCTATGAATAAGTGAGTTTCTTGCGATCTGCGCGATCCGATTGACACCCCGGCTCGGGTAATGCTAAGATAAGTTCAAACCAAATCATATTAAACTTATCGGATTTAAAGTATATATCATTGCCGGAATACGGGGAGGAGACGGGTTATGGAAAGACAGATTGTGATCAATCATGGAGAAGAACAGCTTGCGGCCAGCATACATTACCCGGCCGAGAACAAACAAGGGGGGCGCTGCCAACGCGCTCCCTTGGTCGTCATCTGCCACGGATTTGTAGGCAGCCGTATCGGCGTTGACCGTCTATTCGTCAAGACTGCAAGGGAGCTTGCAGCAGACGGCTTCCTCGTGCTTCGCTTCGACTATCTCGGATGCGGCGAGAGCAGCGGTTCTTACGGTGACCATGGCGTAGAGTCGATGATCGCCCAGACCCGTTCGGTGCTGGATTATGGCCTGAGCGCGTTTGACGTTGACCCGACGCGGGTATCGCTGCTTGGACACAGCCTTGGCAGTTTGATTGCCCTCCTAACCGCCATCCGTGACCGACGCGTAAAGAACCTTGTCTTATGGTCGGCGGTTGGCTACCCGTTCAGCGATATTGTCAAAATCACCGGACGCGATCTATATGACCGGGCGGTAAAGCAAGGGAGCGCTGACTATTTGGGCTACGGACTGACGCCGAAATTTTTTGATTCGCTGGGCGAATATCAACCGTTCCAGGAAGCCGTTAAATTTTCCGGTGACGTATTGGTTGTTCATGGAACCTCAGACGATATTATTCCGGCGGACTATGCTTTCTTATATCAGAAGGTGTTCTGGATGCGTCCAGAGGGGCGCTGCGATAAGGAGATTATTTTCCAAGGCAGTCACACGTTCTCGTCCGGTGACCATCAGCAACAGGTCATCCGGAAGACTAAGGAATGGCTCGGAGGGTTGGAAGCCCTGCAGACCGAGTGGCAGCATTGGATGATTTAAGGACATGAGTAGGAGGCACCGTCAAACCCAGACGTACAAAAACTGGTAAAATCCTTCGGGGATGGATACAATGAAGGTGTAACCATTTTTTTGGCGTAGGGAGGTTTGGGAGATGTCTCAGCCTGCATTGTTTATTGCACACGGATCGCCTACATTAGCGATTGAGAAGAACGCATATACGGATTTTCTTCACCGCTTGGGTCAAGAAATTCTGGAACCGCCCGATGCCATTGTGATCTTCTCGGCGCACTGGGATGCTCCGGATCAATGGGTCTCGACGGATACGAAGCATATGACGATGCACGATTTCTACGGCTTCCCGGAAGAGATGTACGCGATCGAGTATCCGGCGCCGGGCAGTCCCGAGCTTAGTGAAGAAATCGAAGCGATTTTCCGAGCGCACAATCTGCCTTACAAAACTTCGACAGGCAGAGGTCTGGACCATGGAGCCTGGGTTGTGCTGCGGCTGATGTTTCCGTCTGCCGATATCCCTGTCGTAGCCTTGTCTGTGGACGCCAAACGCGAGCCTGAAGAGCAGTATGCCATCGGCAAAATGCTCACGGAGCTGCGGCAGCGGAACGTCCTTGTGATCGGCAGCGGCGGACTTGTTCATAATCTTCGCTTGCTCGATTGGGAAGGACGAGAGCCGGCTGCGTGGGCCGTGGAATTCGACGATTGGATCGGAGAGCAGCTGGAGAACTGGGACTTGCGGCAGCTCTTTGATTATGACCGCAAAGCACCGCATGTCCGGATGGCGATTCCTTCGTACGGACGGGAGCATTTTGTTCCGCTCTTCTACGCCATGGGGGCGGCAGACGATGAACGCCATGCTGTGAAATTGTTTCAGGATTATCAATACGGCAGCCTTAGCTTAAACTGCTGGAAGTTCGGCGGTCGTTGACCGGGCGGTGATCCCGGTACACGACGACCGATCCATATAAATAAGCGCAGAACCTCAAGAATTGGGAATTGGGGTTCTGCGCTTTTTTTCTCGGGATGGGACTGGTTAACGCCGCCGTCCGTAGTTGTTGCGGAAGTAAGGCTGGATGAAGTAGTCCAATCCGATCCGCCCGGCGTTCGTGCCGGCGACAACGATAAAGATTTGGAGCAGCAGCAACTGCGGGTTCGTGCTTACGGTCCCTGAGAACAAGAAGGCAAAGTTCATGACCATGCCAAAGAAGGCAGCCAGCCAAGTGAAGCCGCCCAGGATCAGGCCCAGACCGACAAGTACCTCGCCGTAAGGGACAAGGATATTAAACAAACCGACGTTGGGCACGGCAAAATTTTCGAGGAAGGAAGCCCACCAGCTTTGCACAGCGGGGTGTTCGCCGCCGGTCTTCGCCAAAGCGCCCGTCAGAAATCCAGCGGCATTAAACCCGCCGGTTACTTTGCTCCAACCGGAGGTTAGCCACTCGTAACCTACATATAGTCTGAACAGCAAGAGCAGCCAAGAGGCAACGATGCTCTCCCTTAACCATTTTACGATCATCTCTTCATCTCCTTATACATGGATGCGGCGACAAGGTTCGTTTGATCCCGTGGATAATCTCTCCTCTCCTGTAGTATTCATATGAAGAACTGTATTTTAAACACCCAATTCAGAATTAGAATGAAATATGGGGTTCGCTGAGAGGTTTGCTTTTGTTCCGGCTTCCCCCGAAAGAGGAATTCAACGTATAATGTAAAAAACTTAAGAATTTTGACGGAGGACATGCCTTTGAAATCATTGAAGTTAAGTTGGCTGCTGCTCTTATTCTTGCTTATCGTTATGCTCTCCGCTTGCGGGAAGGTCGAGGAGACGGCCACGCCTGCGGATAACATCGCTCCGCCGCAACAGACGGAGACCCCGGAGGACACTGCTGAGCCCGAACCGGCGGCGCCTGCCTATACGGCTCCGTTGACGGGATTGCCGCTCGAGGAGCCGCTGACCCGCAGACCGCTTGCCATTATGATTAACAATGCGCCGGCAGCCCGCCCGCAATCGGGGTTAATCGATGCCGATGTTGTATACGAGGTGTTGGCGGAAGGCGGAGTCACGCGGCTTGTATCCATCTTCCACAGTCAAGCGGACAATGCCAAGATCGGCCCGATTCGCAGCATTCGCCCGTACATGATCGATTTGGGCGAGAGCTACCACGGGGTGTTGGTGCATGCCGGGGCGAGCAACGAAGCGTTTGCGATCCTGCAAAGACAGCATAAAGAGGATCTGGACGAGATCACAAACGCCGGCGCTTATTTCTGGCGGGACAAGTCCCGGAAGGCTCCGCACAATTTGTATTCCAACGTAGAGAAGCTGCTGGAAGGCGCCGCGAAGCGCGGGTATGCCACGGAGGATACGGCGGTGCCGGGGTATCTTTTTTATAAGGAAAATGAACATTCGGATTCCCTGGAGACCGCAAATCACGTGGAGATTAAGTTTCAACTGGACAGCTACCGGGTGGGTTACGAATATGATGCGGCGTCCGGGCTTTACAAGCGGTTCATCAATGGTGAGCCTCACACCGATCTGGAGACGGGCGATCCATTAACCGCTGCGAATGTCGTCGTTATGGGGGCAGACCACCGGGTGCTGGACGATGTCGGCCGTCTGGAAGTAGGACTGGAGCTGGGCGGTGAAGCGATATTGTTCCAGCAAGGCAAAGTCATTCAGGCCAACTGGATCCGCAAGGAAGGCGATATGATCCGGTTCATTAAGGATAACGCGGAGATCCCTATGGTGCCGGGCCAAACCTTTATTCATGTCGTCCCCAATACGCCGGATTTCGCCAGTCATGTAAAGGCAGAGTAAAGGAGAAGAAAGGCAGATTTTGTATTTCCAGGGCGATTAAAGGATAACTCTGGGAGAATAAGGGGAAATATAAGCGCATGAAGGTGAAATGTTTGCGACAATATTTCCTATCTGTGATGCAGTTGTGATAAGATATTCAAGGTTGTGTAAAAACATCAACCACAAGAACTACCTTATGGAGAGAAAAGGGGATACTGATGCGACTGAAGAAGAAAGATATCTTTTTCCAGACGTTAGAGGATATGGCAGATACGATCGTGCATTCGGCGGACTATTTCGCCCAGCAGGTCGCGGACTTCAGGGACGTTGAAGCCTTCGCCAAGAAGATGAAGGAGTTCGAATCCCAATGTGATGGTTACACCCATAAAATCATCGTGGAATTGAACAAAACGTTTATTACGCCCATCGAGCGTGACGACATTATGCATCTGATTACCGCCCTCGACGATGTGATCGACGGTTTGGAAGCTACGACTTCCCGTTTTTTTATGTACAATTTGAACGGGCCGGACGAATATATCGCTCGCTTTGCCGAAATTTTACGCAACTCGGCCTATGAGATCCAAAAGGCGATTCATTTGCTGTCCCAGAAAAAATTGCTCGCAATCCGCGAATACACGATTCGTCTTAACGACCTGGAGAATCAAGGCGATGAACTGCTGCGGATTTGCATCAAGGAGCTGTTCATGAAGGTGACCGATCCGATCGAACTGATCAAGAAGAAAGAGATCTATGAGCGGCTGGAGACGACAACCGATGCTGCCGAGAAGGTTGCCAACATGCTGGAATCCATCATCATGCGTAATTCTTAAGAAACTTCACTATATATTTGATTTTCGGGAGGTTGGAATTGCGCGGATTTATATAGAGAGATAGCCATCTGTGCAAAAATGCTATGGATACGAGTTTAATGATTATGCTTATCGTTATCATACTGGCGTTGGCGTTCGACTTCATTAACGGGTTTCATGATACAGCCAATGCGATTGCGACCTCGGTATCAACACGCGCGATGAAGCCGCGTACTGCGATCATGATGGCAGCGGTCATGAACTTCTTAGGTGCTATCATGTTTACGGGCGTCGCGAAAACAATTGGGGGTAGTGTCGCCGATCCGGCGAAGCTGGATAACGGTCTGGAAGTGCTGGTCGCCACGCTGTTGTCGGCAATTATCTGGAACCTCATTACTTGGTGGTTTGGCATTCCGTCGTCTTCTTCCCATGCACTGATTGGTTCCCTGGCCGGGGCGGTGTACATGGGGGCTGGACCGGACAAGCTGAACTGGGGCGGATTTACGACGATTGTAGAGGGATTGGTGTTCTCCCCAATCATCGCTTTTGTGATTGGTTACATCGTCATGACCATCTTGAGATGGATCTTTGCCCGGCGTAGTCCGCATACCGTCAACAAAGGCTTCCGGTCGTTGCAAATCGTGACTGCAGCGATCCAAAGCTTCACGCACGGCACCAATGATGCCCAGAAAGCGATGGGGATTATTACGTTCGCCTTGGTGACGGCAGACTTCCAAGATCATATGGAAGTGCCGCTGTGGGTTAAACTGGCCGCAGCGACGGCGATGGCGCTCGGGACATCGGTTGGCGGTTATAAAATTATCAAGACGATGGGTACGAAGATCTTCAAAATCGAGCCGATCAACGGTTTCGCCGCGGATCTTTCCGCTGCATCGGTTATTTTCGGGGCCACGTTGTTTCATTTGCCCGTCAGCACGACGCATGCCATCACCTCGTCCATCCTCGGCGTAGGCGCAGCCAAACGTTTCTCCGCCGTACGTTGGTCGATGGCCGGGCGGATCGTCATTGCCTGGGTAATTACGATTCCGATCGTGTTTGTGATGGCCGGGCTGATCTATAAATTGTTGTTCTAAGGATGAAATTCGAGTAAGCCAATCTGCTGAGGATTGGCTTTTTTTGGGAGGTTCGGCATGATCAGAACGATGGGCATGATGAGAGATCACCAGACGGTGGAGGGATTTCCGCTGGAGCAGATTCATAATCAGCAGTTCGTCTGGACCTGGGTCGATCTGGATACCCCAACACCGGAGGAGACGGAGCTGCTGTCGAGCTTCTTCCATTTCCATCCGCTGGCGATTGAGGATTGCTTGCATATTTTGCAACGGCCGAAAATGGACTATTACGACGATTTTCAATTTCTGGTGCTTCATGCGATTGATGAAAGAACGCTGGAGACGGTGGAAGTGGATCTGTTTATCGGGGACGAGTACTTAGTTTCGTTTCACCAGCGCCAGCTGGATGAATTGGATGAAGCGTGGAGCAATATGCTGAAGCGGGCCCATGAGCGCAAGGTGTGGGTTCACGGGCCGTATTCGGCGGCTTACATGGTGATCGACAGCCTGGTGGATCATTATTTTCCTTGTGTGTATGCGATTGAAGATGATCTGAATGAGTTGGAGGGCAAAGGAAGCAGCGAATCGGTGGAGGAGTTGATGAACCAGGTGTTTGACCTGCGCAGCCGGCTGCTGAAGCTGCGGCGGACGATCGTGCCGATGCGCGATCTCATGTACCGCATCTTGAACTCACAGCATGTCCAAGGCGATAAAGAGCCGCGCGCTTATTACGCGGATATTTACGACCATCTGCTTAAGTTGTCGGAGATGATCGAGGCTGACCGGGAAATGACCGCCGATTTGCGCGACTCTTATATTTCGCTGAATTCCAATCGGATGAACGGGATCATGAAGACGCTGACGGTTATCACCACCGTCTTTATGCCGCTGACGCTAATCGCTGGCATTTATGGAATGAACTTCGTGAACATGCCCGAATTGAATTGGGAATACGGGTATTTTGCGGTGATCGGACTAATGGCGGCGCTGGGCGGTTGGATGATCCTTTGGTTCAGGAAGCGCGGTTGGTTTAAGTGAGCACCGGAGAGCTCGGTAAAAGTAAAGCCGCCGCCGGATTAACGGCGGCGTTTTCCCGATTTGACCGACTTGCCGGATTTGTAGGTCGATGAGCGTTTTCCGCTGCGGCCGGAGCCGGTGCGGCTGCCGCTTTTCTTGCGATTGGTTTTGCGGCGGCGCGGGCGGTAATCGTCCATCCGGCCGACACTGCTGCCCGCCCTGCCTTTGCCGCCGGGCAAGAGCGAGGTGAGCAGCTTCGCCATTGGGGCGAATTGCTGTACGGTTTGCATCACCTTCTGCACCTGGCCCATCGTCGCCAAGATGCCGTCGATCCCGCCCATGCGGTCGACGATGCCTTTTAGGTCGCTTAAGCTGGGCAGCGACAGGCCGCCGGCCTTTGGCGTGGTTGTGACAACCGGGGTGGGAGTCGGCGCCTGGGTCGGTGTGGGTGTCGGCGGAGAATAGGGAACCAGTGAGGAAGCCACCGCTTTAATTTCGTACGGATTCACCCCCGGGTAATTATGGGTGTACGGATGGAACGGGGGCACCGGACCTTGGCGGGAGTCATAGTTATGAGGCATGGGTATCACTTTCCTTTTCGGATATTTTGCCCGGGCAGGCTGACCGTAAGGCCCGTTTCCTTCTTGTCCGCCCTCCCGAGACAAGACCTAGGAGCGAATTGACATACGCCGAATGGGACACGCGCGGATGGTCTGATCGGCGTGATGATCCCTGGCTAGGCGTTTGTATTACTATACTGTATGTGCCCGCCCTGCCTTGCGTATGGACGAATGTCCCGGTTCTGGTGGGCGTTCGCGGAATTTGGGCGTTCTTTCTGTGATGCGTGAAATCGTTAATGCTTGAAAAGGAGTACGCCCCTCGGGTACAATGGGGGTGTGGTTACAGTAACGGTAGGGGATGATAATTCAGTGCAGCTGAAGAAATTAAATGACAAAACGATTGATCAATTATTTGAAGCCATCTTAACGTTAAAGAACATCGAGGAATGTTACATCTTTTTTGATGACCTGTGCACCGTTAACGAAATTCAGTCTTTGTCGCAACGGCTGGAAGTCGCCCGAATGTTGGGCAAAGGCAACACATACAACCAGATTGAAGCAGAAACAGGAGCCAGCACGGCGACAATATCCCGGGTGAAGCGCTGCCTAAATTACGGTAACGACGGCTACAAAATGGCGCTGGACCGTTTAGGTCGCTAAGCGTATGACAGACGAAATGAAGGCAAGGTCGATGAGGTTGCCGGAAGATGGCCGGGAGGTGCTCCAAATGGGGGACTGCAAGAAACCGGGTGTGCTTGTCATCAGCCACGGCTCCCCAGATGAGCATTGGGTAGCCCTCGTGGAAGCGGCGGTGGCGGAAGCGGCGGACGATTTGCCCGCCGGGCTTCCGCTCGCCTGTGCTTTCCTCGAAACGGTGGAAGGCCGCCTGATCCAGGACGGCATCGATCAGCTGGAAGCCCAGGGAGTGACGGACATCATCGTCATTCCCTTGTTCGTGTCCTCGGGAAGTACTCATATCGACGAAATCGCCTATGCCCTTGGGGTCAAAGATACACCGGAGAAGGAAACTGACCTGGAACGTTTTCGGGTTTCCGCTCGGGTGTTTTTTGGCGATCCCATCGATGATGGTCCGCTGGTCGCCGAGATGGTGTGGGACAAAGTGAAGGGGCTGTCGGTGCGGCCGGAGCGTGAGGTGCTGCTTCTCGTCGGGCACGGCAGCAGCCACCCCGGGTTCTTGCAACGGTGGGAACGCGGGATCGCCTCGCTGGCGGCGCAGTGCGCGGAGCTTGCCGGACTTGCGGGCGGGGCCGATTACGCGCTCCTGAATCCGGACAGCGTATCTGCCAAAGTACGTTATTGGTCAGAGCAGCGGGGGATGGACGTCATTGTGGCTCCTCTTTTCCTGAGCGCCGGATATTTTACCAAAGTCACGATTCCTGAGCGGTTGAATGGGCTGGCTCATCGCTATTCGGGAGAGGCGTTGCTGCCCCACCCTTTGATGGCTCGCTGGATGTCGCAACAAATATTGAATATAATGGGATCAGTGATATGTTGACATTTTGAGTTCAGGTGGCGTTTGGAAAATGAAAAGAGCTAGGTTGATTTATAATCCAACCTCGGGAAGAGAAGAGATGCGCCGCCTTCTGCCGGACGTGCTGGAGCGTCTGGACCAGGGCGGCATCGAGACGTCGTGTCATGCGACGACCGGGGAAGGCGATGCGACGCGCGAGGCGGCTTTGGCGGTCGAACGCGGATACGACATCATTATTGCGGCCGGCGGCGACGGGACGCTGAATGAGGTTGTGAACGGCATGGCCGGGAAGAGTGATTTGCCCCCGCTGGGGGTGTTCCCGCTCGGTACGACGAACGATTTTGCCCGTGCGATGGGAATCCCTCGGCGTTGGGAGGATTATTGCGACCTGGTCATTGAGAATAAAACAAGACCCATCGATATCGGCAAGGTGAACGGCCGGCATTTCATCAATATCGCCGGCGGCGGCAAGTTAACCGAGCTGACGTATGAGGTGCCAAGTCGGCTCAAGACGCTGATCGGGCAGCTGGCCTACTACATGAAGGGTATCGAGAAAATGGCCAGTCTGTCGCCCACCAAGCTGATTATCGATGCGGAAGGGCACGAGGTCATGGAAGGCGAGTTCATGCTATTCCTGATCGCCAACAGCAACTCGGTTGGCGGCTTCGAGAAGCTGGCGCCGGACGCACGGATCGACGACGGGCTGCTCGATGTGATCGCGCTCAAGAAGTGCAACCTGGCGGAATTTATCCGCCTGGTCACGATGGCGCTGCGCGGCGATCATTTAGGCGACTCGCACGTCATTCATTTCAAGACGCGGCGAATGGAAGTCACCTCACCCGGCCGTGTGCTGCTCAATCTCGACGGCGAACTGGGCGGCGAATTGCCCGGCGTGTTCGAGATTTTGCCGCAGCATTTGCGGATTTTTGCTTGATTTCTCGATATCCGTCCGTGATTCATAGGCTTAGAGAGTAATTTACAGGGTTGCCTGAGTTACAGGGTTGCCTGAGGCACACCATCAGGAAGCTTAGGTTATGAGGATCCCCCGTCGGGCTGGCGGGGGATTTGGTTTGGTTGGGAGAGTCGTTAGTACCTTAAGGCTGCTTCCGTCCAGGGGCTGCAACTATCTGTGGCTTAAGGGACTCCTTGCCTTGGTACATACCTTTATTTCTCGTTTTGTCTCGACGCGCTGCTGCGTGGTTTCCTATCGTGCCTCGCATCATGTTTAAGCTGCCACAATGGTACGAATGGAGTTTGGATAGCGTATAGCGGTCAACGTTCGAAGTGGTGGCGATGCAAAATAAGTGGAAATTCTACCGTTATTTTTGGAGTAACTGTGGGTTTGGCGTGGATTAGCTGGAAAAAGTACCGTTAATTCCGCAGGCTTTGCTGAAAACAGGGGAAATGGGCCAAATTAGCGGTACGATTTCCCGTTATTTTTGCGAAAATGGCCCAAACGGGGTAAATTAGATGGAGGATTTACCGTTAGTTGTTTGATGGGTGGGCTGAAACAGGTGTGTTAACGTCGAACGGATGGTTTTACCTTATGCGAGGATTTAGAGTACAGGATTAAAGTATATCGAGAGTTTTGAATTACAGTAGATCACGTGAACTGGATGAGATGATGCCAAGTTGGAGTAACCGGTTCAGTTGAACATAGAAGGAGTCCATGATGAAGATGCAACGGAATAACCATCGTCGTCCGGAGTCGGGGCGGGTAGGGAGCCCTCGGGGACAAGGACACAAAGCAGCTGGCGGCGGGAAAAGCAACCGCGGCGGGAGAGGAGAAGCTTCCTCAGCGACTCTTCCATCGCGGGGGCGTGCGGCTGTGGCTGCGGAACGGCCTTTCAGCGCGCAGCCTGCAGGGCGTGCTGGAAGCAGCGCGTCTGAAGCCGCGCTGGCGGGTCTTCCCGTCGTGAAAAATGATGAGGTCGTGATCGACATCATCGGGATGAACCACGACGGGGAAGGCGTGGGCCGGGTGGAGGGCTACACGCTGTTTGCAGCTGGCGCCTTGCCGGGCGAGAAAGCCCGGGTCAAGGTACTCAAGACGAAGAAGCAGTATGGCTATGCCAAGCTGCTTGACGTGGTTGAGGCGAGTCCGGACAGGGTGGCTGCGCCCTGTCCGATCTACGACAAGTGCGGCGGCTGCCAGCTGCAGCACTTGAGCTATGACGCGCAGCTCGCGTGGAAGCGTCAGCACGTCGTCGACGTGCTGGAGCGCATCGGCAAGCTGCGCGTGGCAGGGGGCGCGCCGGGAG
>NZ_GG695974.1:110126-111250 GCF_000159955.1 Paenibacillus sp. oral taxon 786 str. D14
CGGCGACCATGCCGTCGTCGTGCGACCGACGATCGGCATGGCTGCGCCTTGGCGCTACCGCAACAAGGCGCAGGTGCCCGTCGGCGTCATCGACGGCGCACTGGTCGGCGGCTTCTACGCCCGCGGCAGCCATCGCATCATCGACATGGAGACGTGCCTCATCCAGCACGAGAGCAACGATGATGTGATCAGCCGCGTCAAAGCGATCGGCCGCCGCCTGGGCATCACCGCCTACGACGAAGAGACAGGCCAAGGCCTGCTTCGCCACGTCGTCGTAAAGGTTGGCTTCCGCACCGGCGAAATGATGCTGGTGCTGGTCACAAACGGCGATCGGATCCCCCGTGAAGACGAATGGATTGCGGCGATCCGTGAAGAGCTTCCGGCTGTGGTAAGCATCTGCCAGAACGTCAACACACGGCAGACGAACGTCATCTTCGGCGACGTAACTCGCGTCCTGTGGGGCCGCGAAGTGATCTATGACTATATCGGGGACGTGAAGTTTGCGATCTCGGCGCGTTCTTTTTACCAAGTAAACCCAATCCAGACGGAAGTTCTCTATGGCAAAACGGTCGAATACGCCGGTCTGACCGGTCAAGAGACGGTCATTGACGCCTACTGCGGCATCGGCACGATCTCGTTGTTCCTGGCGCAACACGCGAAGCGGGTGTACGGCGTGGAGATTGTCAAAGAGGCGATCGAAGACGCTCGCGTCAACGCCAAGCTGAACGGAATGAACCATGTCACTTTTGAGGTCGGTGCCTCCGAAGACGTCATCCCAGCCTGGAAAGAGCAGGGGATCGAAGCCGACGTCATCGTCGTCGACCCGCCCCGCAAAGGCTGCGACCCGCACCTGCTCGACACGATTATCAAAATGAAGCCCGAGCGTGTGGTTTACGTATCGTGCAACCCCGCAACTCTGGCTCGCGACCTGCGCATCCTTGAGGACGGCGGCTACCGGACCGTGGAGGTAACGCCGGTGGATATGTTCCCGCATACGGTACATGTGGAGGCTGTGTGTTTCCTAAAATACGTGCTATAAAAGTGGATTCATCAAGGTTACGGGGACGAATTGGGGACGTTTAGAGGGCATGATATATATTTGTAGACATGCCCTGCGTCTCTTA
>NZ_GG695974.1:112590-114051 GCF_000159955.1 Paenibacillus sp. oral taxon 786 str. D14
CATTTAACTATGTCTGATTATGCAAGGTATATATACATAGTGTTTGCCTTTTATAATTTGCTAAGGAAACTTTTTAATCGTTGAGTTGGAGTACATTTTAAGTGGAAGTATTCCGTTGCTCTTTCTCCATTACTGGTATATGAGATTTTGACATATATATCTTGCAAGACATTAGTCATGGTTTTTTCGATATTTGTTTCTTCTTGAAGTAGAAATGCACGTCCTAGGCTAAGTCCATTATGTTCCCCGTCTTTCGTGACGCTGACTGGCATATCATTTATAATATTGCTTTGAAATAAACTGCTTGTATTTAGTATATTGAACATTTCTGGGTTTAGATAGAAGCTCATTGTAATGTCTGTCATGTCATACTTGGGTTTAGTTATGAAGATTTCATAAGAAATTCTATCCACATTTTCCTTGTCTGTGACAAAATCAATGGTGGCCTCTAATTGATAATTTAATGGTAATGTAGTTGAAAAGATTTTGCTGTGTGTCTCTACTTTTTCTTTTAGATCATTAATTTCATTTAGATATTTTTGATCTGCTGATTCGGATAAAGTCGGTTTATTCTCATTTCCAATAGTGGAGTTGTGAGAAAGTTCCTGGCATCCGGACATCAACAAAATTACTAAAGATAAGCAAAGCAAAGTTTTTTTCAAGAGGAGTTCTCCTTTATATTGTATTTTCATTAACAGAAAAACTATATCTATTCTGTATGTTACTATATTTTACTAAATTTAACAAATAAAATGCCCACAAATGAATTGTGGGCATTTATCATTACTTATCAATCAAGCCAGTCCTCATCTGTGTATTTTTTGCTTTGCGCGTAATTATAAGCGGTTTGTTGCAAAATGTAGTTATTATCATAATAATGTGGTGCGGCTTCGACTTTAATCGCCGAGTATCCGTTTGCAGGGACATAGTCAACAGTATACTGACGAGTATTTTTGTTTTTATCCATCCAAAGGGAGTAATAATGTTTATAAGTATTTCTATTTGTACTTTCAAATAGAGTATGCCATGTGTTTGAATACCATGCTTGGCCCTGTTTAGTAGGGTAATTATATGAAATCATAGTCTTTGCTGTCGCTGTTTGTGTAGTCTCAACATTGGATAATGCCATATCCGCTACACTGAGTACAATTCCCCCAAATGTAGTTGTAAGAGCACCGAGAATAGTCATTACTATATCTTTCTTTAAGTCAAAACTGCCAGATTCCTCATCTTGAACAATTGGAGCTCCATACCAACCATAGGTTGTGAGATTTACTCTAGTGGCCCCGTCTCCCGGATTTTCAGCAAATGGTTTAATATACACTTTTGGTAGTGATTGTTCGTCGATAACATCGTTGGGCACAATGAAATTGTTCTTTTTTGATTGCATATAATCAAGCTGTTCTGGAAGTAATGAGGTATCCGACGCAAGGGCTGCGAAGGGAATGCTAATTGTTAATA
>NZ_GG695974.1:116008-117349 GCF_000159955.1 Paenibacillus sp. oral taxon 786 str. D14
CAATAAGCAAGTTGTAGTTAATGATACGATACTTTTTTTCAATAATTTTTTCATAGATATCGTCCTCTCTTATTATTCTAACTAACTCCTCTATCCTCCCTTTACGAAAGTATAATTATGTAAAATGTAAATTCTGTCGAAAACAATATAAACCAAAAAGGAAATATTTTCAATATAATTCTATAAAAATACAAAAATATAAAAATCGAAAATAAAATGAATTATTACGTATTACGGAGAATATAAAAACTTATTTACAAAAAAATACTTTTATCGTATTATTATGACAAGTAAGGAGGTGATCACCAATGAAGAAAATTAAAGTAAAGGTTCTTCCGCAAGTAGGACTTCCTTCTAACCGTGCTACTACATAATGTGTCTTTTACTTGGAAAAGGTTCATCCGTTATCGGATGAACCTTTTCCGTAAAAAACTAAAAAAGGATGATTGTTGTGCCCTTTAATCACAATATTAATGGTAACAGCATAATTGAACTACATAACATAGAAATATTTACAGATGACAATGACTTTGTAACTGCGCGTCGAATAGGAACATCTGATTACATATCTTTAGATACAGATGCACTTAAGCTTTATAGATGTTTTGGTTTAAAAAGGAGTATATTGGAAGTTACAAAACTAAATGCAGAGTTGGAGTATACATTACAAGACATTCTTGAATTTGTGGAAGTTCTAATAAATGCAGAATTCGTAAAGACAATAGACGGAGTTGAAATATCTGAAAGTTTAAATGATGAGCCAAGGGAACAGGTTAGAACTAATAAATTGATTAGAATATTATTTAGTAAGATAGCTTGGATAGTATATTTTCTAAGTGCTATTGCTAATGTAGTTCTTTTCTATTCTTATGATCATTTACATCCAAGAGGTTCGGATCTTTTTGTAAGTAGTTCGGGCATAGTATCCATTATCGTGATCATTCTTTGCACTTGGATTGCAATTTTCTTTCATGAATTTGGTCATATATGTGCTGCCATAAATGTAGGAATTGATGCGAAAATAAAATGGGGATACAGACTTGTGTTTCTTGTACTTGAAACTCAGGTCAGTGACATTTGGTCAGTACCAAGAAATAGAAGATACGGGGTTTATCTTGCGGGTTTAGCTTGGACAAGTATCTTAGTTTTAATTTGCACAACTCTTCAATTTTTTATTGAGACACCAATCATTGTAAAGGTCTTGAAGTTTACTGTGATAATGCAACTTCAGACTATAGTATTTCAGGCATTACTATTTTTAAGAACTGATTTGTATTACGTTGTAACAAACTCTATGAAGATAGATAACCTTAATGAACAAACTCTTTTTCTTTTTAAAAA
>NZ_GG695974.1:119274-132350 GCF_000159955.1 Paenibacillus sp. oral taxon 786 str. D14
CTACATTTTTCGCAGTTCTTCCAGCGAGTGCAGCCTCCAGAGGAGCATGGGCTCCAAATACTTCCTATGCAGTCAACGATACCGTAACTTATAACGGAAGTACTTATACTTGTATTCAAGCGCATACTTCCCTCGTCGGTTGGGAACCCCCGGTTGTTCCTGCTTTATGGTCGTTAAGCGGCGGCGGCGGCGGAACTACACCAACCCCACCACCAACAACCCCGCCTTCCACAGTAACAAAACCAGCGGAAGTTCCGAGCCGCATCTGGACCTATGTGATGAATGCGGATAATGCCTATGGCAAAGGCGGAGATTTTGCTTTATTGCTAAGCGCCGTGATCAAGAAGGAAAGCTACTTTGGAGATGGTTTATCGGGCAGTCCCTCAGCCGGCGACGGATTGATGCAGGTTGAACCCAACACGCGGAATGCGTATTTATCTCAATTTAGTGCGAAATATGGCCATGCCTATAATCACAACAGTGAGCAGGATCAGGTATATATGGGTGCACTGATTTTGAATGAGAAGATTGTTCGATTCGGCAGCATCTATAACGGCTTATTGCACTATAACGGGGGAGATTATTGGTATCCGGGTGCTACGGATTCCTATGGCCGCCCGATTCTGGCCGACCAATATGCAAATACCGTTTACGCTCAGTATAAGAGCTATGGCGGCAGATACTAAGGCGTAGAGGATAACAAGATCTACCTAAACGTCTGGTTTGGGTGGGTCTTGTTTTTGTTTTTTTAATTACCTATAGCCGCTTCCAAGGCTTCTGCACCTGGCCGTCATCATGCCTGAGGGCGACTTCTTTCTCCTTCAACGCTAACCCAGCTTCGATCCTGCTACTTTTCCCGGAGCTTGCATGCATGACCATTTGAAGAAAGTGGGGATGATTATATAATAGATAAGGTATTATAACGAGAGGATTTGAGGTTGAAGTGAACCGAAATTTTTGGCGTGATTTACCGCGGCCTTTTTTTATACTTGCACCAATGGAAGATGTGACGCATGTGGTGTTTCGTCATGTCGTGAGTCAAGCAGGCAGACCGGACGTCTTCTTCACGGAGTTTGCCAATACGGAGAGCTATTGTCACCCGGAGGGGAATCATAGCGTACGCGGGCGTCTGCTCTTTACCGAAGATGAACAACCGATCGTGGCGCATATATGGGGCGATAAGCCGGAGTATTTTGCAAAGATGAGTATCGGTATGGCGAAGCAAGGATTCCAGGGGATCGATATCAATATGGGGTGCCCGGTTCCGAATGTGGCCACCAATGGGATGGGGAGTGGCTTAATTCTCCGTCCTACGGTTGCCGCCGAAGTGATCCAAGCCGCCAAGGCCGGGGGATTGCCTGTAAGCGTGAAGACGAGACTTGGTTTCAACGAGGTGGAGGAATGGCGGGATTGGTTGACCCATATTTTGAAGCAAGACATTGTGAATCTGTCGATCCACCTGCGCACCCGAGAAGAAATGAGCCAAGTTGCGGCCCACTGGGAATTGATTCCGGAAATTAAGGCGCTTCGAGATCAAGTGGCACCACAGACCCTGCTTACGATTAATGGAGACATTCCGGACCGGCAAACCGGTTTGAAGCTGGCAGAACAGTATGGGGTGGATGGGATCATGATTGGAAGAGGGATTTTTAAGAACCCATTTGCCTTTGAAAAAGAGCCGAGAGAGCATAGCACTACCGAATATCTTGATCTGTTAAGACTGCATTTGGATCTCCATGATCAGTATTCCGAACAATTGGAGGCGCGTCCGTTCAAGGCGCTGCAACGTTTTTTCAAGGTTTATGTCAAAGGGTTCCGCGGGGCAAGTGAATTAAGAAATCAGTTGATGAGCACAACGTCAACCGATGAAGTGCGGAAGATGCTAGATGAGTTTGCTGAGCAGACGGTCAGTGACTAGAGTGAGCCTAAAGCAAAAACAGGTCAATTATGGTAGAACACCCATGCTCTGAAAGAATGTGCCGAATGGCGTCAATCTCTCGTCCACCCACAGATCGAGCTTCTGAATGACACGGTCAACGGCTCCTCGGTCGGAGATCCGGTGCATTCTTCGTGCGATCTCCAGATTTTCCACCACGGATGCGGCGCATGTTTGATAAATTTTACCAAGGCGATCCCTCCCGTTCCATGACGGGGACCGGATTGGGATTAACCATTGTCAAGCGCATTATCGATCTGTGCGAGGGGGCAGCCGATACCAGCGAGGTTCTGCTGGCGATCTCCCTGATTGTCCGCGGCGGAGGACTTGGGGGCCTGATGCTCCCCATCATGGCAACCGCCTATGAGGGATTATCTAAGGAATTGATTCCGCATGCCAGCAGCGCGACCCGGATCCTCCAACAAATTGGGGGTGCGTTTGGAGCTTCTGTTTTTGCCGTCATCTTACAGAATCAAATTAACGCCCAATCCGTTCACGATATCTCAACGCTGAATACAGCTTTTAACCATACCTTTATGTGGTCAGTGGGCTTCACGATTGTATCGCTTGTGTTTATTTTCTTCTTGCCTCATAAGAAAAGAGCCTAAACTCAAGAAGACACTCGGAATTCTTCCGGGTGTCTTCTTTATTTCAAACAGCTGATAGTCTAAAACTCAACCCCGCGAACCTTCGAAAATACCATGGTATCCCTTAGCGAACCATCAACCGCACATGCATCGTTACGTAGAATTCCTTCCAATCTAAAGCCCAAGCGTTCGGCTACTCTTGCACTCCGTGTATTACGTGAGTCACATCTGATCTCAATACGATTGGCGTGCAGCTCTTCTAAGGAAAAACGCGTAATGGCATTTACGGCTTCGGTTACGTAACCTTGTCTTTCAAAAGAGGTACGCACCCAATATCCAATTTCAAATTTACGTGCCTGCCAATCGATTCGATGGAGACCACTGCTGCCAACGATTTGACCTGTATTCTTATGTACTAGAATAAGCCTCAGATCTTTACGTTCTAGGAAGTGCAATCGGGCTCGTCGTATGTCTGCCTCGGATTGTTCGATCGTTGAGATGCTTTGTGCCCAGGGCATCCACGGCCGTAATTGCTCAATACTCTCTTTAACAGCCTCATTTATGGCCGCTCCATCTCCCCATAATGGCGCACGGATCAATAAGCGCTCACTTTCGAAGCTTTCAGGGAACTCTATTAATATTGGATCCATATTTGTAGTGCCCATTATCTCCACACTCCCAGAAAATATTTCCAATCAGCATATCATATGCATTGATTTTTACTCAAGTGGAAGTTAATCATGATGACTAGGAGATGTCATTCTAGCAAAATTGAGTTATAGTAGGTAATGCAATCGGAACATTCGAAAGGGCAGTCATCATGAACAAAGCAAATTCCTTCTTCCTTCGCAAGAACGAAGAATTAGGTGTTGAATTAAATGAAATCCAGAAGCAAGCGGTCCTTCAAACAGAGGGACCCTTGCTTTTGTTAGCTTCACCGGGATCGGGGAAGACCACAACGATCATTATGCGGATCGGGTATCTGATCGAGGAGAAGGGGGTTCCTCCCAGAAGGATCAAGGCGGTAACGTTTAGCCGCGCTTCGGCGAACGATATGAAGGAGCGGTTTAAAGCCTTTTTCCCAGAGCTGACGCCTGTTGATTTCTCCACGATTCATAGCCTGGCTTACGAGGTGGTGCGAGAGCATTTCCGTGCGACCCAGACGCCGTTCCAGATCATCGAAGGCGATATCGACGCGGCCCAGCAAGAAACCAGCGGTTCGGAGCAACTCCCGCTACACAAGAAGATCATATTGCGGAATCTCTTTAAAGCGATAGCCGGAGAGAATATTACGGATGACCAGTTAGATGAGCTGACGACCTATATTAGCTTTATCAAAAATAAAATGATCCCCTCCGAGCAATGGTCTAAGGTCAAAGTAGAGGTGCCCCATGCCGAACGGATCTTGCGGGAGTACGAGCTCTTTAAGCAGTCTGGCACCCGGTCGCTGCTGCTTGATTATGACGACATGCTGGTGGTTTGCGAACGGATTCTGGCGGAGAATGAAGGGGTGCTTCGCAGGTATCAGGGGCGTTATGATTATGTCCTCACAGATGAGAGCCAGGATACGTCCAGGGTGCAGCATGCGATTATCGAGAAGCTGGTGCATAAGCATCGTAACTTATGCGTCGTCGCCGACGATGATCAGAGCTTGTACAGCTGGCGAGGGGCGGATCCTGCGTATTTGCTGAACTTCAAGCAAGTCTATCCGGAGGCGGCGATTTTGTTTATGGAGCAAAATTACCGCTCTTCCCCGGATATCGTGAACGTCGCCAACACGTTTATCCAGCGCAATCAGGACCGATACCCGAAAAAGATGTTCACCCAGAATCCCCCGCATAAGCCAATTGAGATTCGCTGCTTGGACGATTACGGCGATCAGGCCAAATATCTGGCGAAAGAGATTCAGCAGATCGAGAACCTTGCCGAGGTGGCGATCCTTTATCGGAATAATTCCTCATCCATCGCTTTAATGAACGAATTTGATCGTGCGGGCATTCCTTTTTATATGAAGGATGCGGATAACCGGTTCTTTTCCCATTGGGTTGTCGAGGATATCCTGAATTTCATGCGGATGACGTTCACGGATAAACGTCCCGATATTCTGGAGAAAATCCATCTGAAATTTAATGGTTATATCAGCAAGGAGCAGATGGCGGCGCTGCTCAAGATCCAGAATGACGAATCGGTCTTTGATAATCTGCTGAATCGGGTGCCGTTGAAGGATTATCAAGTGAAGCAGCTGCAGATGTGCAAGGAAACGTTTCAGGAAATGAAGGGGATGCCGCCGCTGCATGCCATTCACGTGATCCGCGATCGCTTGGGCTATGAGAAAGCCCTTGAGAAGATTTGCGAGTGGAAGGGGTTCCGCATGGAATATCTGATCGGCATCCTGAACACGCTGGAGGAAATTGCGGCGGGGCTACATACCATGGAGGAGTTTGCCGCCAGATTAAAATACCTGGAGTCTGCCTTGCGAACGGCAAGGTCCAAGCGAGGGCAAAATGCCGTCACCTTCTCGACAATGCACAGCTCCAAGGGCCTGGAGTTCGAGCGAGTGTATATGATCGATCTTGTTGAGGGGATCATCCCGTCTAAGGCGGATAAGGAGAACGCGGAAATGATGGAGGAGGCGACCCGGCTGTTTTATGTGGGGATGACCCGGGCGAAGAAGCATCTGGAGCTTTTGACTTACAAGAAACGGGATGGGGTAGAGGTGACGGAGTCGAGGTTCGTGGCATCCGTCAGGTACATCCAACTTCCACCCCAAGCGTCCGCGGCTTCATCCGTGGCTTCACCCCCCATCCCCGCTCAATCGCAGGTCAACCCCAACGCCATCCGAAATCTGGCCGAGCTAAGGGAAGGGGAATCCATTGTCCATCGGGCTTTCGGAAAAGGTATGATCGTTCAAGTGAACGGGGAACGGGTTCATATCCGGTTTGAGACCGGGGAAAAAGCCTTATCAACGACCACCTGTCTCCAAATGGGCTTGTTGGAGCGAGCAGAAGGTGCATCATAGCGATCGCCACCCCAATCGCACCGGCTATACACAAGTATACCGCTAAGAAATAAGCATCTGCTTAAACAGGTTTAAGCAGGAGAGACGCTGATCATTTCAGCGTCTTTTTTTTATCAACCGCCCTGCAAGAATAATCAATTCCAGGAAATGTACTGCCAATCCTGAATTTCCTTCATTCTGCCCGCCTGCAAAAATAAGCGATTGCTGGAAATTGACGGGCATCTTAGAGTGATTACATCGAACATCAAAGGGAAAGGAGAGGGAAACATGGCTTCCTCCTTGGAACCGATTACAAAACGGACAACGCCTGTAACCAGGGCCCGCAGTCACCGGCTGCGACAAATTGGGAAAATCCTGATCCGGGATAAATTTCTTTATGTGTTGGCACTACCGGGCCTGCTGTACTTTCTGATCTTCAAATACGTTCCGATGTGGGGAATCATCATCTCATTTCAGAACTATTCGCCTTATCAGGGTGTGTTGGCCAGTCCTTGGGTGGGACTGGAGCATTTCCGGCGGTTTTTCTCCAATCCTGATTTCTTTATGTTGTTTCGAAATACGCTCGCAATTAACACGTTGTCGCTCATCTTCTTTTTTCCGCTGCCCATTCTACTCTCCTTGATGCTCAACGAAGTGAGGCAGCAGGCTTATAAGAAAATTGTACAATCCATCGTTTATCTGCCGCATTTCTTATCTTGGGTCATTATTGTAGGGATTACCTTCATTTTGTTCTCAACGGGAGATGGAGCGGTTAATCAAATGTTGGTGAGTTTGGGCTTTGAGAAAATCGATTTTCTCACCAGTAAAAATTATTTCTGGGCCATGCTCACCGCCCAATCCATCTGGAAGGATGCCGGGTGGGGAACGATTATCTTCTTAGCAGCGATGGCCAGCATAGATCCGCAGCTCTACGAGGCGGCCAAAATCGATGGGGCGGGCCGGTTCCGCCAAATGTGGAATGTTACGCTGCCCGGCATCCGCTCGGTCATTGTGATTTTGCTGATTCTGCGCATGGGTCACATTATGGATGTCGGCTTCGAGCAAGTGTTCCTCATGATGAACGGGGCCGTCTCAGAGGTGGCCGACGTCTTCGATACGTATGTGTATCGTCTAGGCGTGAAGCAGGGACAATTTAGTTACAGTACGGCCGTTGGTTTATTTAAGTCGATGGTGGGATTGATTCTCGTCATTGGGACGAACAAGCTGGCTAAGAAGTTTGGCGAGGAAGGGGTGTACTAACCGGATGAGTTATCGCAGCCGTGATCGGATGTTTCAAGCCGTTAATGCCATCCTGCTCGGCATCATCAGCCTGATTACGTTTTTTCCGTTATACTACGTGTTTGTCGTTTCGTTTACGGAACCGTCCGCGTACCGTTCCAGCGAACTTCAACTGTTTCCCAAACAGTGGAGCCTGGATTCTTATAAATACTTAATGTCCACCAATGCATTCTTAAACGCTACCGGCAACAGCGTCTTTCTGGCGCTGGTTGGCACGGCGCTTAGCCTGTTAATTACCTCTTGCTTGGCCTATGCGATTTCTCGTAAGCGCTTGCTGGGGCGGAAAGTCATCATGCTGCTGATCTTACTGACCACGTTGTTTAATCCTGGCATCATCCCGCCTTATTTGCTGGTCCGTGACCTGCACCTGATCAATAGCATTTGGTCCCTGATTCTCCCGGTGCTGACCAATGGGTGGTACGTCCTCCTGATGAAAGGATTTTTTGACAGTATCCCAACCAGTCTGGAGGAGGCGGCCCGAATTGACGGCTGCAATGATGTCAGCGTGTGGTATCGCGTCATTCTTCCCTTGTCGCTGCCTTCGCTGGCTGCATTTGGGTTGTTTTACGCCGTGGCTTACTGGAACACCTTCTTTACGGCGCTTCTTTATATCAACGAGTTCTCCAAGCAGCCGCTCCAAGTGTTGCTGCAAAATATGCTCATCGATGCTTCAACCGCTGCCGGGGGTTCCGTTGCGGCGGAAATGATGTCCGAGCAGCGAATTCCGCCGGAGACGCTGAAAATGGCGGCCGTAGTGATCGCGACCGTTCCGATTCTACTCGTGTATCCCTTTTTGCAGAAGCATTTTGCCAAAGGGGCCATGGTGGGTTCGGTCAAGGAATAGTCTTATCTATTTATTCGAATAGGGAGGTCAATGCGTCATGCAAAAAAAGAGTTTCGTCTTGTTGAGTGTCACCTTGCTCGTGAGTCTGTTGCTATCCGCTTGTTCAGCTGGCACGAAGTCGGGATCCAGCGGTTCGGAGGGCCCGACCAAGCCGCTGGAGGTAAGCATTATGACCATGTATTACACGCCGGAGCCTCCGGGACCGGATAATGTGGTCGTCAAAGAATTCGAGAAGCGGACCAATACCAAGTTGAATATCACCTGGGTCTCTCCCAATAACTATGGGGATAAAGTGAATGTCACCTTGGCTTCCGGCGATATTCCGGATCTCATCCTGCTGGATGACCCGTTTAATGCGCAAGTGCGGGGGATGGTGGCGCAAGGTGCCTTCTGGGATCTGACCCCGTATCTTCAGGACTACCCGAACTTAATGCAGTACCCCAAAGAATCCTGGGAAAACACGAAGCAGGCTGACGGTAAAAACTACGGCATCCCGCGTCCGCGCCCTACCGATGGCGGAGGGTTCACTTACCTGCGTAAGGACTGGCTGGATAAGCTGAAGCTGGACGTTCCAACCACGACCGACGAGCTCTATGAAGTGCTTAAAGCGTTCGTTGAGCAAGACCCGGACGGAAATGGGAAGAAGGATACGATCGGGTATATCGGGTTTGTGGATCAAAACGGGATGGCCAATTTCGGTCAGCTTCAGAACAGCTTCACCCAAGTGAACGGCGAGTGGAAGTTGATCGACGGCAAGCTCAACCTGTTGCCTGAAGTCAGAGAGAGTCTGGTTTGGCTGAATCGGGCTTATACGGAAAAGCTGATTCCGGAGGATTTTGCCGTATTAAAAAATACGCAGTCCAAGGACTTGCTCAAATCGAATCGCGGCGGCGGGTTCCAGGATACGGTGGAGGCGGCTTGGGAGCCTACGGAAGAGCTGCGTAAAACGATTCCTGAAGCCGACTTCCTGCCCTTGGTTTCGCTGAACGGGTATTCCAATAAAGACAGCGGATTTTTCGGGATGTTTGCGATTCCCAAAACCGTTCCCGAAGACAAAATGAAGCAGCTGCTGAAGCTGATGGATTATGGGGCAAGCCAGGAAGGAAGCGACTTGGCCAACTTCGGCTTCAAGGATGTGCACTATACCGAGGAGAACGGCATCAAATTAGCGACGCCGCAAGCCCAGAAGGATATTGTCGCTCAGCAGGCGCTGGGTCAAATTTTTCTGAAATATGATCCCTACCTCCGGGCTTATCGTACAGGAATGCCGCTTGATGTCCTGGAACGGAACAAGAAAATTATCGACGAGAAAGCGAAAATCAGCATTGGGGATCCGGCGATCGGACTGTATTCGGAGACCAGCACCTTAGTAGGGACGGAGCTGCGCAAGAAAATTCAAGATATGAAAACCAAGGTGATGATGGGGAAAGAACCAATCAGCGCTTGGGATGAATACGTGGAGAAATTGAAGGCGGATCCGGATTTGCTCAAAATTACCGAAGAGATGAACGAAGCCTATCAGAAACGTGCAAAAAGTGAATAATGACCCAGCCCCCGAGACCAAAAATATGGTTTTCGGGGGATTTTCCTCGTTTCCATCTATAGTAAGATAGGGAGTACCAATGGAAACTACGGAAAGGCGGGGATTTATGAAGAAGAGCCATTTTTTTCGAAGAAGCTTATTTTTGGTGTTATGTGTCACCAGCCTGCCCACCGTGATTATAGGGATTACGTTCTACATCGCTGGCCGTGCCTATATGGAAAATGAAATCACGCGTCATCATGACGCTTTATTGGTGAAGACAATTGATCGAATGAACGAAAATTTAGCCCAACTGGAGCTGGCTGCGACGCAGTGGTCCTTGGACAGTCGTCTGGACGGAAGGCTCGGAGAGATTGATTTAATTGACGAATATAACGTGACGCATAACCTTTATCGTTTTTTGGGGGTCATGAAAGGAGCCTATCCTTTAATTGACCAAGTCTATTTGTATTTAGACCGGCAGAAGCCGGTGATCGTATCGGATATTGAAGGGATCGTCCCAGTGACCGATGTCCGGCAACAGAAGCAATTTCACGGGTTGCTGCAGCAAGGCAGAGCGGAGTTTTGGCAGTTCGACTTAACGAAGGTAAACGGAAAAGGGGCAGGCCCTTATGTGGCTCTCGTCCATAAGCTGCCGAGTATCGGCAAGCCATACGGCGCGCTGATTTTTTATTTGGATCAGTCGAAGCTGGTGCAAATGGTGGAAGGCATGTCGGTTGATAATGAGGGCGCTTCCTTTTTGATGGGGAAGGATGGCTCGCTGCTGGTCTCCCCGTCGTCCCTGAACCGGAAGAATGCGGAGCTGGAGCTTGCCGTGCAGGAGAGCGTCATGCTGAGGAAGGAGAAGACCGGCTCTTATCTATTTGAATGGAAAGATAAATCCTATTTGATCTCTTACGGGGAATATTCCCGCTTAGGCGAACCTTGGAGATACGTCACCACGATGCAGCTGTCGCAACTCACCGCGCCGATCGTGATTATCTCCCGAATTATTTTGGGGATGGGAGGCGTCGGGCTGATCGTGGCTTGTCTGTTCTCCTGGATGGCTTCGCATCGGCTCTACCGTCCAATCCGCCGGTTGGTTCGCCTGGTCAAAACGCAGAAGCCGGACCCCGGGTCTGAGGTAGGAGATGAATTGGACTATATCGCCAACCAGTGGAACCATTTGAGCGAAGAACGTAAAGCCTTGGAGACGAAGCTGAAGCAAGCGTATCCCTCGCTGAGGGCCGCTTTTATGATGCAGCTGGTGCAGGGGCATGTTTACTCGCTGAAGGAGCCGGAAATCCGTGCAAGGTTAGAGACCTTTGGATGGTCATCGGAATCGCAGTGGTTTGGGCTTATGCTGGCGCGGGTCACGGGGGTGTCCAAAGCAGACAACCGTTTTATGGAGAACGATGAATATCTGGTCTCCTTCGCCGCGGCCAACATCGCACAGGAAATGGTGCGAAGCCGGGGCATTCAGGCGGAAATTATCCATTTCCATGACCTCACCGTGGGGATCCTGCTCTCTTTTCCGTCCGAAACAAGAAAACCGCATGTCAAGGAAGAGCTGTTCAGCTTGGCGGAGGATTTAGTCCGTACAATCAGTTCGCTGCTTAAGATGCAAACGACGATTTGCATTGGCCGGTTAACCAACGAGATCAAGGATATTCCGGAAATGCTGCCGTTTCTCCAGAACGCGATTCTTTATCGGGATCTAAAGGAACAATGCCAGGTGCTTGATTTAGAGGAGATTCTGCCCTATACGCCACAAGAGGTTCATTATCCCTTTGCTTTGGAGAAGGAACTGCTTCAAGCGTTGCGGATGGGGCAATGCGAGCAGGCGATGCAGCTGATCGAGGCATTTATCTCGGAGCTGGTCCTGCATTCGGGCAAAGAGAAGCTGCTGAAGGAAGGCGTGATGCAGGTGCTGGGAAGCATCATGCATACGTTATTGGAGACCGGCTACCAGCCTCACCAGTTATACGAAGGTGACAACCCGTTTGAGCAATTAAATCAAATTCGGGAGCCGGAGCAGATCGTCCGTTTTTTTCAGCAAAAAATTATCCTTCCGTATGCCCAGAAGTTAAGCGAGGATCAGACGGCCCGGGCGAAGCCGCTCATCGAACAGGTAACAGCGATGCTGAAGGATCAGTTCGCCGCAGGGATTTCGCTCGAAGCGTGCGCGCATCATTTTAATACCACGCCTTATACGCTGAGCCGCTTGTTCAAACAGGTAACCGGCATAAATTTCATCGATTATGTAACAGCTCTCCGGATTGAGAAGGCGAAGGAACTGCTTCGTGACTCCGATATGAAAGTGAATGAAATTGCGGAGCAGGTGGGGTTACAACCGTCCTATTTTATTCGGCTGTTTAAGAGGTTTGAACAGATTACGCCGGGACAATATCGAGAGAAAGTTATGAAATAAAGGAAAAATTTCATATCCATACCTCCAGCCTTTTTCATTATAATAGAGAAATATAAAAATATATGGGGGTTGTTATGAATACTAAGCAAACTCAGCTCGGCGAGGGGCGGAATGAGCGATTCTCTTCTGCCGGATTTATTTTGGCTGCGATCGGCAGTTCCGTTGGTCTCGGCAACATGTGGAAGTTCCCGTACATTACAGGCCAACACGGGGGAGCTGCCTTCTTCCTGATCTTCATTATCTGTTTGATCTTGATCGGCTTGCCTCTGTTGTTAGCGGAGCTGGCCATTGGGCGCTCAGGGCGCGGAAGTGCATCCACGTCCTTTGTAAAAGCCGGCGGTCCTAAAGTGTTTGGCCGTCTTGGGCTGCTGCAAGTTATCGCTCCATTTCTTATTTTGAGCTTCTATGTCATCGTTGCGGGATGGACGCTCCATTATGCGGTTCAGTCCTTCAGCGGAGGTTTGTATGTCGATTCGGACTATAGCGGGAAATTTGGCTCGTTCATCCAAGGCTTCATGCCGCTCGTATGGCAGGTGGCGTCTGTGTTGATTACCGCCATCGTGGTAGGGAAAGGGATCTCCGGCGGGATTGAAAAATTCAATAAGGTGCTGATCCCGGGGCTCGTCGTCCTTCTGATCATTTTGATGATCCGGGCATTAACCTTGCCGGGAGCCGGGGAGGGCGTTTCCTTCTTCCTTCAACCGGATTTCTCGAAGCTGAGTCCGGAGGCGGCTTTGGTTGCTTTGGGACATGCCTTCTTCTCGTTATCGCTGGGGATGGGGATTTTGCTCACCTACGGGGCTTACGTGGACAAGCGCCAATCCCTGGGCGCGGCTACGCTGGCGATCGGGGCTGGGGACTTGATCTATGCGTTTATTGCAGGCTTGATCATCTTCCCGACAACCGCTTCTTTTGGTTTAGAGTCGAATGCCGGGCCGTCTTTGGTCTTCATCGCACTGCCGGCCGCGTTCTCGGCGATGCCGTTTGGCGCCTTCTTCGGTGGGTTGTTCTTCGTCCTGCTGGCGATTGCGGCGCTAACCTCCGCGGTATCGTTGCTGGAAGTGCCGGTCACCTTCGTCATGGACCGCTGGGGATGGGGGCGCGGAAAATCCGTAACGATCATCAGCGTGTTGGTTCTGTTGATCGGGTTGCCTTCCGTCTTGTCCTTTGGGATCGTACCGGCTTTGTCGGACATGGGCGGGAAAAACTTCTTCGACTGGCTTGATTTCATTACCTCGAACATTTTGCTGCCGATCGGCGGCTTGATTACGACTCTTTTTGTAGGGTACTTTTGGAAAAAGGCCGCGGAAGCCGCGGGGCTCAAGTCCGGTTGGTTCCGGTTATGGCTGTTTATGGTTCGGTATATCGCGCCGGTACTCGTCGTGCTTGTGCTGTTGCATACCACCGGAGTGATCAAGTTTTAGGAAGTTTAAGCAAGGGGCGCGGTCTATCGCGTCCC
>NZ_GG695974.1:133320-136141 GCF_000159955.1 Paenibacillus sp. oral taxon 786 str. D14
GACTTATTTACAAAGCTTGCTATATATTTAGATAGCATGCTCTGTAAAAGGTGGTGAAGGGATGCAGCATGAAAGCAGAAAACCAATCCTGATATCTTCTTTGAAGATCATCGAGAATCAGGCTAGCAAAATCGGAGATCTTCACCTGAAGGAAGTTGGATTAACGCATAGTCAAGCCAACTTGATCTTATTTCTGGCTCATCACGCGGATCGAAAAATCCGCCAGCGGGATATTGAGGTTGCTCTCAATTTAACAAACCCAACGGTGAGCGGATTGATTAAACGGCTGGAACAGAAACAATTTATCGTACGATCTGAAGATCCGGAGGATTCGCGAGCGCGGATTATTTTGCTGACGGAAAAGGCGAAACTATTGGTAGATCAGATCTTTGAACATATACATCAAACAGAAACCAAACTGCTTGAAGGGTTTGCTGAGGAGGAAGTGAAGCTCGTGTCGAGCCTGCTAAGACGAATTGCCGAAAATGCGCTCAAAAATTTCTAACCCGGGGACCTGGAAGTAGATATGAATGATGGAGGGATGGCAATGGCAAAGCGCTCATCACAGTTTTGAGCGATTTTACGCCGCTGGCGCTCGCAGCCGGATTAGGCGCAGGTATTGGCCGACAGCGTGGCCGAGATCACGAAGATGGCCGCTCAGACTGGAGTTGGCGGATTGTATTGGACCGCAGCCATTTTGGGGATGGGCATCATCGTTGGGGCGCTGGTTCTGATCCCGTTAAGAAAAAAGAGCCCACAAAGGCACCTGAGCGGATTTCGGGTGTCTTTTTTTATCCGCATATGAATCTATCAAAAAGTTAAAAATTAAACATTTCGCAAGCCTAACCTTGCATAAAATGAATTTGAATCGCTTACATATATTGGGTGACTTACAAATTTAGAGATTTGGAGGGTGAAGGATGGCTGCGAAAGTTGCAAAAGGTGCGAAGGCCGCAAAAGCGGCGAAAGGGAAGAGCTATACCGAGGTGTGGCATTCCGCCAAGTTCAAGACGCTGATCTCCCGCAAGAAACGGTTCATTATTCCGTCGACTGTCTTTTTCCTGCTGTTTTACTTCGCGCTCCCGATCATGACCTCGTATTCGGAGGTATTGAATCAGCCGGCGATTGGCCCGATTTCCTGGGCATGGCTGTTCGCGTTCGCTCAGTTTATCATGACGTGGGCGCTGTGCATCCTGTACTCGCGTGTTGCGCGAAGGTTCGACCGGTTGGCGGATGAAATTCGGCGGGAAATGGGGGCGTAACGATCATGGCATTTACTTTATTTTGCGCGATTGTGCTGTTGACGTTGGTCATTACCTATTTTGCCGCGAAAAAAACGAACAACACCAGTGAATTCTACACCGCAGGCGGCGGGCTGAAGGGCTGGCAAAATGGAACCGCCATCGCCGGTGACTATATGTCGGCCGCGTCATTTCTCGGTATTGCCGGGTCGATCGCCTTGGTTGGGTTCGACGGATTCTTTTACAGCATCGGGTTTCTCGTTGCTTATCTTGTCGTGTTGTACCTGGTTGCGGAACCGCTGCGGAATCTGGGCAAGTATACCGTTGCTGACATGATTGCGTCCCGCTTTGCGAACAAGGAAGTCCGCGGCTTTGCGGCGCTGAATACGATTGTGATCTCGATCTTCTATATGATTGCGCAGCTTGTTGGAGCCGGGGCGCTGATCAAGCTCCTGCTGGGACTCGATTACGTCACTTCGGTGCTGATCGTTGGGGTGCTTATGACCATCTACGTTGTGTTTGGCGGGATGCATGCCACAAGCTGGGTGCAGATCACCAAAGCGATTTTGCTGATGGGCGGCACCTTCGTGATCTCGCTGATGGTCTTCGCCAAGTTTGATTTTAGCCTGACCGGCATGTTCGAGCAGATGAAGACCGCAACGCCACTCATGGAAAAGTACTTAAATCCGGGCAACAAATATAACGTGCCGCTGGAGACGATATCGCTTAACCTGGCATTGGTGCTGGGGACGGCGGGGCTGCCGCATATTTTGATCCGGTTCTTTACGGTGAAGGACGCCCGTACGGCTCGAAGCTCCGTGGTTTACGCGACTTGGATCATTGGGATCTTCTACGTGATGACGATCTTCCTTGGCTTCGGGGCCGCTGCGTTCGTTGGCACCGAGGAGATCACCGCCGTCGACAAAGCCGGCAATATGGCCGCTCCGCTGCTGGCTAAGGCGCTTGGCGGCGACTTCCTGTTCGCTTTCATCTCGGCGGTCGCGTTTGCGACGATCCTGGCTGTGGTCACCGGCCTTGTTCTGTCCGCAGCGTCGGCTTTTGCACACGACTTCTACGGACAGATCGTCCGCCGCGGCAAAGCGTCCGAAGGCGAGCAGCTGCGGATGGCTCGCTGGGCCTCGATTGGCGTATCGATCATCTCGATTCTGCTGGCTCTTTTTGCTCAGAAAATGAACGTGGCTTTCCTCGTCTCGCTGGCTTTTGCCGTTGCGGCAAGCGCTAATCTGCCGATTATCCTGTTCACCGTGTTCTGGCGAAGATTTAACCGCACGGGGGCGATATCCGGCATGCTGGTTGGTTTGTTCAGCACGATTATCCTTGTGGCGCTAAGTCCAAACGTCTGGGATCCGGAGCCGGGCAAGGCGATTCTGACCGGAACGGCTCTTTTCCCGATGACGAACCCGGGAATTATTTCCATCCCGCTTGGCTTTCTTGCTGCGTTTGTCGGCACCTTCCTGTCCCGCGAGAAAGATGAGGCGAAATACGCCGAGGTGCTGGTTAAAGCGAACACCGGAGCTTAAGCAAAGGCTAAATTGCAACCTAACGACTCCAATTGGGGT
>NZ_GG695974.1:136632-139616 GCF_000159955.1 Paenibacillus sp. oral taxon 786 str. D14
CGTTTTTCTTATATGTAAAAATCTAGATAAAACCTTTAATTCGTGAAGTGAAATGTATGCGCTTACCTACTATAATTTTCTATCAAAGGGGGTGATAGTTAAATGTTGGTAAAAGAGGCTCCAAGGTAGGTGATGCCCCAGGAAACGAAGCTTGACCTCGGTAAGAAGCAGGGAGCAAGAATTATTTTTGTTAGTCAAATCTATTTCTGAGGAGGAATGTTTGATGAAATTAAAAAAGAAGATGCTCACTTTACTCCTGACGGCTTCGATGAGTTTCGGTTTATTTGGGGCAACCTCGAGTGCAGCAACGGATTATTGGCAATATTGGACGGATGGCGGCGGAACGGTGAATGCGGTTAACGGGTCCGGGGGCAATTACAGCGTAACTTGGCAAAATAGCGGGAACTTCGTGGTCGGCAAAGGCTGGAGCGTAGGGTCGCCAAATCGGACGATCAATTACAATGCCGGCATCTGGGAACCTTCGGGGAACGGGTACTTGACCCTTTACGGATGGACTAGAAACTCGCTGATCGAGTATTACGTTGTCGACAGTTGGGGGACGTACCGGCCAACAGGTACTCACAAAGGAACGGTGAACAGCGACGGAGGCACCTACGATATTTATACGACCATGCGCTATAATGCGCCTTCCATTGATGGCACGCAGACGTTCCAACAGTTCTGGAGCGTGCGGCAATCGAAACGACCAACCGGCAGCAACGTCTCCATCACCTTCAGCAATCACGTGAATGCCTGGAGAAGCAAGGGCATGAACCTGGGCAGCAGCTGGTCGTACCAGGTCTTGGCGACGGAAGGCTATCAGAGCAGCGGAAGATCCAACGTCACGGTGTGGTAATGGTTCATCGCTAAATTTGGTCTCAAGGCCGTTCGGTTTGCCGCCGGCGGCCTTCACTGATCTTCAATCAAAGGGGAGCTGACCTTGAGGAAGCGATACATGAGCATGATCTTGTCCATCACCATCATGGTGCTGGTCTCCGCCTGCTCGCAGGCAGCAATGGGGAGACCGGAGCGGCAGAACGACTCCTTCGTGCTAGTTCAAGGCGGGAGCGTGAAGAACACCCGGTCTAATTTTTATGGCTCGAGCAGGGTACTGGCTGATTTTTATATCGGAAAATATGAAGTGACCCAGAGAGAATGGGTGGAAGTGATGGGCAGCAATCCGTCTCAGTTCCAAGGCGACCAATTGCCGGTGGAGATGGTGAGCTGGTACGACGTGATCGAGTATTGCAATCAGCGGAGCATAAAAGAGGGCTTGAAACCTTTTTACAATATAGATAAGCAAAAAATAGACCCCAACAATCAAAGCGAATACGATCCTGTGAAATGGACGGTCACCATCAATCCGGACGCGAACGGGTATCGGCTGCCGACGGAGGAAGAGTGGGAGTATGCAGCTGGGGGTGGGCAGCACAGCCAAAGCTATAAATACAGCGGAAGCTCGCGTGTGGACGATGTGGCCTGGTATTGGCGGAATGCCGGAGAGGAGTACCTGAGCGGGGACTGGAACTGGCCGATCATTGAGAGTAATCATAGCCGAACCCGGCCTGTTGGCGGCAAGGAGCCCAATGAGCTGGGGCTGTACGATATGTCTGGCAATGTGAGGGAATGGTGCTGGGATTGGTACGGGGACGAGGTGAACCAGAACTATAAGCGTGGCTCATTTCGCGTAGTGAAAGGCGGCGGCTGGATCGGCGATGTCAGCAGCAGCGAGGTGTCGTTTCGCGGCAAGTTTGAAGCGAGCGGCTTTGGCCCGGATCAAGGGTTCCGCCTGGCGCGCAACAAGTAGTTTGGCGAGGACGCTTGGCCTTATTTTGGAATTGAATCAAGCCCTTC
Organism: Paenibacillus sp. oral taxon 786 str. D14; assembly: GCF_000159955.1. Taxonomy (GTDB): domain Bacteria; phylum Bacillota; class Bacilli; order Paenibacillales; family Paenibacillaceae; genus Fontibacillus; species Fontibacillus phoenicis. The sequence continues at coordinate 138,487 of NZ_GG695974.1, forward strand.
TCACGTAGTAAGCTAGGGGAGAAGAACCCATACGGGATGAAGGGAGCTGGCTCCATAAATGAAGCTGGAAACGGTGATGCAGGAGCTTGAGGCACTCGGTAAGGAGCGCCTGAAAAAAATGTACATGTCCAACGGCGCGCGGGAGCCGCTGTTTGGTGTAGCCACAGGAGAAATGAAGCCGCTGTTCCGGCAGATCAAGATCAATCAGCCCTTGGCTGAGGAGCTTTACGCGACGGGGAATTACGATGCGATGTATTTTGCGGGGATGATTGCGGATCCGAAGGCGATGACGCATGCGGATTTTGATCGCTGGATCGAGGGGGCGTATTTCTATATGCTGTCGGACTTCGTGGTTGCCGTCACCTTGGCGGAGGCGGATATCGCCCAGGAGGTGGCCGACCAGTGGATCGCCAGCGGGGACGAGCTGAAGATGTCGGCGGGTTGGAGCTGTTACTGCTGGCTATTGGGGAGCCGGCCGGACAGCGAATTTGACGAGGGCAAGCTCGCCGGCATGCTGGAAACGGTGAAGAACTCGATTCACGATGCGCCCGAGCGTACGAAGTCTGCGATGAATAACTTTGTTTACACCGTCGGGGTTTCTTACCGGCCACTCCACACTCAAGCGGTGGAGACCGCCCAGGCGATCGGCCCGGTCGAGATGAAACGGGGGAAGAAGAAAAGCGCCATTCTGAACGCTTCGGAAAGCATTCAAAAAGCGCTGGATCGCGGGCAACTGGGCTTTAAGCGGAAGTATGTGCGGTGTTGAGATTGGCGGGGAGGGGACACGGAGCTGGTAGCTGTGGGCGTTAGTCCACCGGGTGCATTCTATATGAAAAATCGAATACAATCGGCTAAATTCGGCGATATCGGCGAAATGTATTCGAAAAATCATACAGAATTGGGCCTGATGCGGGTGAAATCGAGCTACAACGGTTTCCCATTCAACGTCGGCGGGTCCTCGGGCTTCATCTCGGGACCGAAATCGTCCGTCGCTGCGGCAGGGTTGCCGTCCTGGTTCCAGGCGTCTTTCGTCATGAAGGCGCCTTTTCGGCCTTCGTTGGTGGAGTCCTTGGCCTTGGCCCGCTGCAGCTGCTGCTGAGTGTAGTCCTCATTTTTGCTCATCTTAGGCA
>NZ_GG695974.1:141293-146887 GCF_000159955.1 Paenibacillus sp. oral taxon 786 str. D14
AGGTTTCGTGTATCGTGGGTGGTTATTTAGTATTCCCAAAGATCATTTCCTCAAAAAAGAAAATCCGCCAAAGCTCGAACTCTTTGGAGTCCAAGCCTTGACGGGTCCCTATCTCATGATCGTTCAGCTTATTGCGCCTTCACGAACTCGGCCGCCTTCACGCCGGCCTGACGTCCGAAAATGATAATATCGGCCACGGAGTTGCCGCCGATCCGGTTATCCCCGTGCAACCCGCCGGTAACTTCGCCAGCGGCAAACAGACCTGGGATTGGGTTGCCTTCTTTGTTCAATACTTCTGTGTTGGTGTTGATTTTCACGCCGCCCATGGTGTAGTGGATGCCGGGAGCAATTTTGATGGCATAGTACGGTGCGCCGGACAAATCGTTATCCATCCCGGTGGTTCTGCCGAATTCGGCGTCATTTTGATTCTGAACAGCCGCGTTCCAAGTTTCTAACGTTTGCGCCAAAGCATTTGCCGGTACACCCATCTTTTCGGCCAAAGCTTCAATCGTGTCGCCCTGGAGTACAATGCCCATCTTCTCATATTGTTGGATCGCTTTAGCTCGGGATTTCACACCGGAATCAAAGACAAGGTAGGCGGACTTCTCAGGCAGGGCATTGATCGCGTTGGTCACTTTATCGCGCGTGTCCATTTCATTAAAGAAACGCTTGCCTTCGCTGGAAACAAGGATCGCGCCTTCGCCGCGCACGGCTTCACCGATCAGATAAGATTTCTCCTGTTGAACAGTCGGGTGAACCTGGATCTGATCCATATCAACGGTAACGCCGCCCAATTTCTCAATCATCGTAATGCCGTCGCCGGTGCTGCCAGCTTGGTTGGTCGTGACATATCCCTTTAAGTCCGGTCTAAACTGCGTGATCATTTCCGGATTGGCCCCGTAACCGCCGGTCGCCACGATGACGGCTTTGCCGGTAATCGTTTTTTCTTCGGTATCGTTCAGGACCACCTTCACGCCGTTGACTTTGCCGTCTTGCTGAGTAATCTCCTTGACATTGGCGTTGACGAACAACGGAATGCCTTGTTCTTCAACGTTTCGGACCAGGCCGTCCACCAGGTATTGTCCCACGGCGGAGCCGTCTTCCGGACGGTGCGTGCGTTTTTCGCTCATGCCGCCCGTAATCGTGAGGTTATTCAACCGAATGCCAATGGAATCGAGCCAATCGATCGCGCCTGCGGAATGGTCAACGAAGAAACGCAACAGTTCGGTATCATTTGTATTGTGGCCACCTTTTAGCGTCTCTTCATAGAACTTGTCGTTGCTGTCTTCAATGCCTTGTTCCTTTTGGAATTTCGTCTCCGAGGCGTTCATGCCGGAGGACGATTTCGTCGTGTTACCGCCGGCCACCGGCATTTTCTCGAAGATAACGGGGTTCATACCGTTGGCTTTCGCTTCGAGTGCTGCGGTCATGCCAGCACCGCCTGCGCCGATGATAATGATATCGTAGCTGTCCTTCAATTGATCGTGAGGCGTATAGCTTTTTTCGGATGCGCCGGCTACGGCTTCGGCTTCGTTTTCTTTGGCTTTGTCCGTCTGTCCGCCAGCCTGCGTCTGGTTCTGATCCTGAGCCTGGTTCTGAGGCTCATTCCCATTGTTGCCGCATCCCGCGATGACAAGCATCAAGGATAAGACGAGAATGAGTGCTGCTGTAACTTTCTTTTGCATGATAAACCCTCCACTTCTGTCTATATCGGGGTGCTGTTTCTCTTTCGTTCCCCTTGGAGAGGATAACATAAGGGCATACCATAGTAAGTGAACCATTTCACAATTCGACAAATTTTGATATCCCAGCGTCCGGTACCCAGCGTCCGGTAAAAACAAAAAGGCAACTCCGTCAGCCAGGTAAAGTTGGCTTGGCGGAATTGCCTTTATTTTTGCATGATCTATACAGCTTCCATCTTCTGCGCGGTATACAAGCGGTAGTACAGACCACGTTTGGCCATCAGCTCATCATGCGAGCCGGATTCGGCAATCCCCTTGTCGGAGACATACATGATGCGGTCGCAGTTCTTCACCGTCGACAGCCGGTGCGCGATGATGAACGAGGTGCGTCCCTTGAGCAGCTCGTTTAAGCCTTGCTGAAGCAGGCGCTCCGTCTTGGCGTCGATCGAGGAGGTCGCTTCGTCCAGGATCAGAATGCGCGGATCGGCCAGCAGCGTCCGGGCGAACGAGATGAGCTGCCGCTGTCCTTGGGAGAGCTTCGAGCCGCGTTCGTTCACCTCGGTGTAGTACCCTTGCTCAAACTCGCGGATGAACTCGTCCGCGCAGACCGTTTTGGCCGCGGCGATGACTTCCTCCTCGGTGGCGTCCAGCTTGCCGTATCGGATATTATCCATGATCGTACCCGAGAAAATAAAGCTATCCTGCAGCATTATCCCCATCTGGCTGCGCAGCGACTTCAACGTCACTTGAGAGATGTCGTGACCATCGATCAGAATCGCGCCTTCGCTCACATTATAGAAGCGCGAGATGAGGTTGACGACCGTGGTCTTGCCCGCGCCCGTCGGTCCGACGAGGGCGATGCTTTCCCCGGCTTTTACCTCGAAGTTCAGGTGCTCCAGAATGTTCAGGCCTGGATCGTAAGCAAACGTAACGTCTTTGAATTGGACGTTGCCCTGCACCGGCGGCAAAGCCTTCGCCCCCGGGACATCGCTGACCGTCACCGGTTCATCCATCGTTTCGAAGATCCGTTCCAGATAAGCGACGGCGTTAATGAAGTTGTTATACAGCTGGGACAGGTTCAGGATCGGTTGCCAGAAGCGGGCCGCATAGTTACTCATCGCAAGGATGACCCCGAAGGTCACGCCTTCCGGACCCATCGCAAGCAAGCCAACCATATAGATCAGCGTCGTGACGATCGTCGCCAGGTTGTCGACGGAGAACGGGATCAGGGCGTTGTAGCGAAGCGCCCGCATCCATTCCTTGCGGTAGTTGCCGGCCAGGCGGGTAAAGATGCCTTCGTTATGCTTCTCGCGGGAGAAAATTTGCGTCACGCCAATCCCGCTGATGCTCTCCTGCAAATACGCGTTCATGTTGGAGCTTTTGTTGGAAACAGCCTGCCATGCCCGGCGCTGCCGGGTTTTGATCAGCAGCATAACGCCGAGGAACACCGGCAATCCGGCCAAGGTGACGAACGACAACCGGACATCCAACGCAAACATAAACACAGCGATAAAGATCAAGTTGACGATCTCCAAAATAAAGTTGATGATCCCGTTGGACAAAACGTCCGATACGGCGTTGACGTAGTTGACGACGCGGATCAGGATTTTCCCTTGCGGGCGGTCGTCGTAATATTTAAACGGCAGCTGCTGCAGATGCTTGAACAGATCCGTACGGATATCGAAGATGATATCCTGGCCGACCCGGGTCATGATCCGGGAGCGGATCGTCGCCAGCTCGACGCTGACCACGATCGTGAGCAGCATCAGCGCAGACCACCCGACCAGCGCACCAAACGCTTTCTCCGGAATCGTCACGTCCACAACGTGTTGAATAATGAGCGGCGCCGATAGCGCGATTGCAGCCGACAAGGCGCTCAGCACAAACGCGATGATCATCGGCTTCTGCTGTTTTCGGATGTACACCATGGCACGTTTGAAGTGCTTTATGTCAAAAGGAGACTCCAGATTCTCATCCACATCGAACTTATTTCTGGCCATGGGCGCTCACCGTCCTTCCGATCCCTTCATTTTGAAGCATAAATACATCGTAATAATAGCCGCGTTTCGCGAGCAATTCCGCATGGGTGCCTTCCTCGATCAGCCGTCCGCCGTCCAGGATCAGAATGCGGTCCGCTTCGGCCGTGGTCGACACGCGCTGGGCAATGATCAGCTTCGTGCACGGGAAGTTCAGCTCGCGCAAGCTCTTCTGGATATGCTCCTCGGTTTCCAAGTCAACCGCGGAGGTGGTGTCGTCGAGGATCAGAATCGGTCGGCGCACCGCCAGCGCCCGGGCCAGCGCAATCCGCTGCTTCTGACCGCCGGATAAGCCGACGCCGCGTTCCCCAACGATGGTGTCATACCCTTCCGGCATTTTCGTAATAAAATCATGCGCAGCAGCGAGCCGGGCATACTCTCTCGTTTGTTCCTCCGGCAGTTCGGGATCGCCGTAAGCGATATTTCCGTCGATCGTATCGGAGAACAGCAGCACGTCCTGGGTCGCGATGCCGATGTTGCTGCGGAGCTCATCGAGCTCCAGGTCGCGGACGTCCACGCCGTCAACCAACACTTGCCCGTCGGATACGTCGTAAAAGCGGGGGATCAGGTTTACGAGCGATGTTTTGCCCGAACCGGTTGAGCCCATAATGGCGATCGTTTCCCCCGGATTCACCGAGAAGCTGATATCGTGAAGCACTTCATTGCTGTCATATTTGAAGCTGACATGCTTGAATTCGATCCGTCCTTCGTAACGGCGCTTTTCGATCGCTTTGTGCTCGTTTACGATTTTTGGTTTGGCGTAATAAATTTCTACAATTTTACTTAAGCTGGCGAAGAAACGTTGAATATCGTTAATGATAATGCCGATGTTGCGCATCGGGTTGGATACGGCCCAGATCAATGCGGAGAACGCGGAAAATTCCCCGAAGGTAATCCGTCCCTGCATGACAAAATATCCGCCAGCCAGCATCAGGATCACGTTAAACGCTTGTGCGAACGTCTCCAGATACGGGAAGTAGTCCAGCCACACGAGCGCGGCTTTCCTGTTCGCTTCTGAGAAGTGAATGTTCTTGTCGGTGAACTTCTCGATTTCAAATTCTTCACGGGCAAAGGCTTTAACGACGCGGTTCCCCGAGATGTTCTCTTGGGTGATCGTGTTCAGTTGGGACAACCGCTCGCGCAGATCCACGTACATTGGACGGACCTTTTTCGCGAAGATGTAAGCCACGATGAAGATCGGAGGCGCCAAGACCAGCAGCCACAGCGTCAACACAGCATCAATTGTGAAAAAATAAGCGACGGCCGCAACAAAGATCGTCACCGATTCAATAATCGTCTTGATAATCCACGCCATCGAGTGCCGCACCATGTCCAGGTCCCCGGTCATCTTGGTCATGAGGTCCCCGGTCCGGTTATGGTCATAGTACTCCATATCCTGGCCTTGGATTTTGTTGTAGAGGTAGATGCGGACTTTGTACAGCATATTTTGCGAAGCCTGCTCGTATTGCATCGTCGTCAAATAAGCAAGCCCCGTCCGCAGCAGAGAGAAAACAATCATCCCCAAGCAGAGCATGATCAGCAGTCCCCGTTGCTGCGATAAATTTTCCATCGCATGTTCACCTGTGATAAACGTGTCGACAATGCGTTGGCCTATGTACGGATTGATAATCATGAGCGAGGAGCCCACGACGGAAAGCACCAGCGCCGTGATATATCTGGCCCGGTTGCCCTCCAAATTCTGCCACAGCCATTTGAGTTCAAACAATTCTGATCACCCGTTTCTGTTTGTTGTTGCAAGCTGTCAAATGCAACCCCGTTTTCGCAAATCATCGTGATTATACCACAACCGTTCACAGGTAAAACCCGCATATTCCAGCGTGTTGTCACGTAGGTTAGCGTTTTCGTGATGGGATCG
>NZ_GG695974.1:147602-148435 GCF_000159955.1 Paenibacillus sp. oral taxon 786 str. D14
ATGGGATCGCCTCTTTGCTTTTATTTCGGTAAAATCTTTAGAATATGAAGTGAATAGCTCCGATTTTGCAGGCCGATATGAAAAAAAGTGAAGGAGGGATTGCCATGGTCGAAGATATCGTCACCGTACCGTTAACCGCTGAAGATCGAGAGGAAGCCTGCCGGGTATTCGAGCAGACGATTCCAGAGGCGTTTGCCGCGGAAGGGCTTGGACATTTAATAGAAGATATCCGCGAGGAAATTGAGGGGAAAATCCAGCTGGTGGACGCAGCGCTTGGGGCTGCACCTGGCTTTGATTCACGCGGGGATGGGCCACAAGCGGTGGAGAGCCCTGTCTTTTTCCTCGCTGCGAAGATCGCTCGGGAGGTGGTCGGCATCATTTCCTTTGGCCCTTGCGGGAAGGAAATCAGGGAATGTACCCAGCACGCGTTGGACGATGTTGGCGAGCTGGGGAGCTTGTACGTGCTGTCCGCCTATCAAGGACAAGGCATCGGATCGGCTTTGATCGAGGCGATGGCGAAGGCGCTGCGGGAGCGGGGCATCGAGCGGTTCTGCCTCGACAGCGGCTACAAGCGGGCGCAGCAGAAGTGGCTTCGCAAGTTCGGTGAGCCTTATGCCGTGGCCAAGGACTACTGGGGGCCGGGGCAAGACCATATGGTATGGTTGTGTCAGGTGGAGGACTACGTGGTGCGCAGGTAGGGTTTCCGACTTCACTCGGTGCTGAAATAAGGGTAAAAAGTGGTCTTATTCTTCAAAATCAACACGTTCCTCGTAAAATAAGGCCCTAAAATGTCCTTATTGATCTCAAATCGGGCCAATACGGGACATTTCAGC
>NZ_GG695974.1:149309-175163 GCF_000159955.1 Paenibacillus sp. oral taxon 786 str. D14
GACATTTCAGCCTCTTTTCCTCCAAATAAGACCCTAAAAGGGCCTTATTTTCTTCATGGAGTGCAAAAGGGCGGAAATAACGCCACAAAAGGGCCTTATCGGAATGCTCTGCCGAAATGAGAACGGTCGGCCATCGCGCATGCACCGAACCGGTCCGATCCAACTCTCCATTTGCCGGGTTACCTGTGAAGTGTTATATTGGTAAGATTGGTGGAACGAGCTTCAAGCCTTGGGCGCTTCCTGCCAAAATTAGCGATTCCGGCAGTAAGGCCGGCAAGGAGTTATTATGCAATTTAAAGAACTGAACCTGATCCCTTCGATCTTAAAAGCGTTGGAGCAGGAAAACTATACGGCACCTACGCCGATTCAACAACAAGCGATCCCGCCGATTCTCAGCGGCCAAGACTTGCTGGGTTGCGCGCAGACCGGTACGGGGAAAACCGCAGCATTTGCCATCCCTACACTGCAGTTGCTGCATAAGGATGGCGCCCCGCGTGCAGGCCGGCGGAACATCCGCGCGCTTGTGATCACGCCAACCCGCGAGCTGGCGCTGCAGATTTACGAAAATTTTTGCGCCTACGGCAAGTACCTGCCTCTGAAATGTGCAGTTATCTTTGGCGGCGTGTCGCAGAAACCGCAGGAGGCCGCGCTGCAAAAGGGCGTAGACATTCTGGTAGCCACGCCCGGAAGGCTGAACGATCTCATGCAGCAGAAGCTGATCGATCTGAAGAACGTGGAGCTCCTGATTTTGGATGAAGCGGATCGCATGCTGGATATGGGCTTTATCCACGACGTCAAGAAGATCATCGCCAAGACACCGTCCCAGCGGCAAACCTTGCTCTTCTCCGCCACGATGCCAGATGCGATCGCGCAAATGGCCGATTCCATCCTGAGAAATCCCGTCAAGGTGGAGATTACGCCGGTTTCCTCAACGGTGGACACCATCGGGCAGTATCTGTATTACGTGGACAAGGGCAACAAGAGGGATCTGCTGATTCATCTTTTGAAAGACCCGTCCATCGAATCCGCCATCGTCTTTACGCGGACCAAGCATGGGGCGGACCGGTTGGTGCGCCACTTAACGAAGGCGCAGGTCAGCGCCAAAGCCATCCATGGCGACAAATCGCAAGGCGCTAGGCAGACGGCTTTGCAAGATTTCAAGAATCGCACTTTGCGCGTCCTGGTTGCTACCGATATTGCGGCACGGGGCATCGACATCGACGAGTTGTCCCACGTCATCAACTATGAGCTGCCGAATATTCCCGAAACATACGTCCACCGGATCGGGCGGACCGGCCGGGCCGGACAAAGCGGCGTCGCCATTTCGTTCTGCGATTTTGACGAGAAGCCGTACCTGGCCGATATCGAGAAATTGATCGGAAAGCGGATCCCTGTCATTAAGGAGCACCCTTATCCGATGCAACAGACCGCCTTAGCTCCAAAGCCGGTGCAGCCGGCAAGGGAGTCCAAGAAGCGCACGGAATCCTTGAACACCAAACGTGTAAGACAATCCCGCTAAATGAAGAAGGAGTTGCGCCTCCCATCTTGATGATGGTACAGGGCAACTCCTATTCTTGTAGGTCTTCCTAAGGCTCATTCCCCGCCCGACAACAACTTCAGCAGCTTCTGCGGAATGTTGAACTTCTGGTTGTCGATGAGCAACTGGAACTCTTCGGAGGCTTCGACTTGGTGAGCGTGCTTGATTTCCTCCATTTCCTGCTGCAGCTGTTCCATTTTCAAGTCCAGCTCGTAGGCGGTGTCGGCGGCGTTCTTGAGATCCTGGAGCAGACGATCCGGTACGGACTCGTTGTATTTATAGAAAATTTTGTGCTCCAGACTGGCCCAGAAATCCATGGCAATGGTGCGGATCTGAATTTCGACGCACACCATTTCCTCGCCGTCTGACATGAACACCGGCACTTCGACCAGCATGTGCAGGCTTTTGTATCCGTTCGGCTTGGGGTTCTTGATGTAATCTTTGATCGTAAGGATCTTCAGGTCCTTCTGCGCCTGCAGCATTTCGCTGATCCGGTAAATGTCCGAGATAAACGAACAGGTGATGCGAATGCCGGCGATGTCGCGGATACTGCGCTTGATATCCTCTAAGGAGGAAGCGCCGCCTTTGCGGTACAGCTTCTTCATGATGCTTTCCGGAGACTTGATTCTAGACTTCGTATGCTCGATCGGATTGTAGTCGTGGAGAAGCTGAAACTCCTCCTGCAAAATTTCGATTTTTGTCTCCACCTCGTGGAGAGCAAATTTGTACATCATCATAAATCGGGTCAACGACTTCTGCAAGGCCTTCATTTGCTCTAAGGGGTTCACAAAAGAGTGATTTATCATTAGGGGCTCCGTCCTTTAACATTGTTCATCACATGATTTCCATTTCCATTATAGCTTAGGAGACAGGCCAGATGCCAGAAAGGGGGATATCATGAGCGAACGCCCCTGATTGATTGTACTTACGAGGTTTGCAGCAGGGGCAACGCGTCCGTCAATTGGATCTTATACGATTTGACCAGGGTCTCCCCATTGGTGGTATCAGCTTCGTAAGCCCGTTCGAATCCGAGGCTCTCATACAGCTTCACCGCAGCGGCCATCATGTCCGACGTATGTAGGTACAGCGTGCGGGCGCCCAGCTCCAGGGATCGGCGGGCGGCCTCACGAATAAGCTGCTTTGCAATTCCGCGTCTGCGGGCATAGGGGGATACGGCGAGCAGCCGGATGATGGGGGATTGGATGCCTAGGTCCGATCTCCCATAGGCCGCTTCCGAGTTCAGGAACAGCTGCACGCTGCCCACGATGTCTCCGTTAAGCTCGGCGACAAGGCGGGCATAAGGGCCGTTGCCGTAGACAGAGCTTCGGATGTTCTCGCGATATTCCTCCCACGGGGCATATCAAACGCATATTGCCGGTAAGCTTCCAGCATCACCTTGGCAATTTGTTCCCGTTCATCCTCCCGGGCATCCCGGATTAACACTTCCTGCTCTAAACGGCTCATCTCTCCAACACTCCTTATCGAAGTAATTCATTTAACATCCCAATCAGGTGAAGTGAAATCAGTATAGACTAAATACCGACTAACCGCATCGGAATATAAAAATATTTACACAGACATTAAAAAATTCTATATCGAACGATTGACAAAAAGTGGCGGGCTCCCTAAGATTAAGGATAATTTTAATAAAACCGCCTATGTAGATTGGTATAGTAAGAAATATAGATTAATTTGGGGAGGGATCTTTTTGAACATCGATCATATTGAGGCGTTTGTATACATCAATCACTACGGCAGCTTCAACAAAGCGGCGGAGGTGTTATTTCTTTCGCAGCCGACGGTGACCGCGCGGATTCAATCGCTGGAGCGGGAGCTGGATTGCCGATTGTTCGATCGCTTGGGGAAACAAATCCAGCTGACGGAGAAGGGAAAACAATTTCTGCCTTATGCCCAGCAAATCCTCCAGATCTACCAAAAGGGAAAACATCATCTCCATTCCCGGCCGGGTACCCCTGAGGAGCTTCGGATTGGCAGCACCGTTTCCGTGTCCAACTATTTAATGCCGCACCTGCTCGTGCTTCTGCATCAACGCTTTCCGCTGATCAACTTCAAGGTGACAACCGGTCCGACTGACGTTCTGGCAGGCAAGCTGGCGGCCAAGGAAATCGATGTGGCATTTGCACGCAAGCAGATGAGTCCGTCGTTCCAATCCTATCCTTTCTATGATGATCCGATCCGGCTATACGTGTATAAGGATCACCCGCTTGCCGCTGCCGGAAGTGCATCCATCCGCGACATCCGGCGGGAACCGCTGGTGTTCTTCGAATGCGGCTCCCTCGACTGGATGCGAATTCACCGCGCGTTCGAAAGCCTGGAGCAGCCGCCAAACATCGTGTTTCAAGTCGATAATGCCGAGACTGCGAAGAAGCTTGTGATCAGCCGGGCCGGCATCTGCTTTCTCCCTGGGTTGTCCGCCAGACAAGAAGTGCAGGAGGGAATCCTCGTGCCGGTAGACATCCTTGAGACGGCAGGCGTTTCTTTACAAACCCACCTTATCTCCCTCAGCGGTGAAAACAACGTGTTTTTGGACGCTTTGTTAGAGCTAGGCGCTTCTCCTATCGACGATTTGCATGTACCCATAGAAAAACTCGATTAGACGTGTAACAAAAATCACAGTAAAGTAGTGTCAACATAATCCTGACTAAACTTATAGGGATTATAAAACAAAGATCACCGTGAATAAGGAAGGGGTTAGAGACATGAAGAGATGGTTAAGTGCAGCGGCCGTACTGGTGTTAGCGGGGGCGCTGGCAGGATGCGGAGCGGGAGCGTCCGGCGGGACGGAAGCGAAGGATACGGCGGCGAGTGCGGACACGGGGGAAGTGAAGAAAAATCATCGTAGGGACGGGCACAGGCTTTCCGAAAGTATGCTTTATCGACGAGAACGGGAAATTAACCGGATTTGACGTTGAGCTGGTCCGCGAGATCGATCAGCGTCTTGAGGAATATGAATTCGAGTTCCAGACCCAGGAGTTTTCCAACCTGCTGCTGAGCTTGGAGACGAAGAAGATCGATTTTGTCGCTCATGAGATGGAGAAGAACCCGGAGCGGTCCGAGAAATACCTGTTTAACAAAGAGCCCTACGCGCACTGGAGAAATAAGATCATCGTCGCGAAAGACAACAATACGATTCATTCCTTGGATGATTTGAAGGGGAAGAAGGTGTTGACCTCACCAACCAGCGCGCAGGCACAAATTTTGGAGAACTACAACAAGGAAAATAACAATGCTATCGAGATCGTGTACCAGAGCGGTGCAGCCAACGATACGGTCAGCCAAATCACTTCCGGCCGCGTCGAAGCCACATTGGGAGCGGACTTCTCGCTGTCGCTGATCGATCCTCAAGGCAAGCTGAAGACGACCGGGGAGGAGCTGTCACAAGCCGATATTCTCTTCGTCTTCCGCAAAGACGATCCGGAGGGACAGAAGCTGGCGGATGCGATCGACGAGGTGATCAAGGAATTGAAGGCGGACGGAACCTTAGGCAAGCTGAGCAAGGAATGGCTGGGAGAAGACTTCACTAGCTAATCAACAAGGCGGGAAAGGAGGGAGATTTTCATGGGGGCACCGTTTGATTTTTCTTTCGTGATCAGCGCCTTTTCGAAGCTGTGGTCGACGCTGGGCGTCACCTTGCTGATTGTGGGCGGGTCGTTGCTGACGGGAATGATCGTCGGGTTTGTGATCGCGTTCCCCCGGCTGTATCGGATTCCGGTGTTGCAGCAGTTTTCGAAGGTATATGTCTCTTTTTTCAGAGGGACGCCGATCTTGATCCAATTGTTCCTGTTCTACTATGGCTTGCCGGAGCTGTTGAAGCTGGTCCACCTGGATATCTCCCGAGCGCCCGTGTTGTTCTTCGTCATTTTGACCTACGGCCTGCATACCGGAGCCTTTATGTCGGAGATGATCCGCGCTTCGGTGACGGCCGTGGATCGGGGACAGGTCGAAGCAGCCTATGCGATCGGGATGAAGGGGCATCAAGCATTCACCCGAATTGTATTGCCGCAAGCGTTGGCGGTGGCGGTGCCGGTCTTCTCCAATATGGTGATTGCCTTGTTGAAGGATACTTCGCTGGCGTTTACCCTTGGCGTCATGGAACTCACCGGCAAAGCCCAGACGCTTGGCGCGCTTACTCAGCATTTTATTGAAGCGTATTTGGCTCTGGCGTTCATCTATTTGGTCGTGAGCTTCACATTAGAGAAGCTGCTGCGGGCCGCCGAACGGCGTTTGCTGAAGCATGAGCAGCCGGATGGAGCGGAGAGAAGGAGGTTCCGGATCGAGCGGAAGCCGTCGCTGAGAGGCATGTTTGTTGGGCTCGGCGCAGAAAAAGGAGGCGCAAAACTATGAAAATCGACCCTTCTTTTGTCTGGACGGCCTTCGTTCAGCTGTTGTCGGCGATTCCCACCACCTTAATGATCACCGCCGTGTCCGTCTCGGTTGGGTTTGTCATTGGCGTGATCACGGCGCTGTTCCGGCTGTATCGGGTTCCTGTGCTGGGGCAAATCTCCACCGCTTATGTCACCTTTATTCGCGGGACGCCCATGCTGACGCACTTATTGCTGATTTACTTCGGGTTGCCGGTCATTATTGACGGCTTATCGGAGGGGTTCGGCTGGGGCTTTAAGTCCGCCTCCATTCCGATGATTGCTTTTGCCTATATTTCCTTTTCTATCACGGCCGGGGCTTATATGTCCGAGGTCGTCCGCTCGGGGCTGCTGGCGGTGAACCGCGGGCAGCTCGAAGCGGCCTATTCCATCGGGATGACGACGTTTCAGGCGCTGCGGCGGATCGTGTTCCCCCAGGCGCTGGCGTTCAGCCTGCCGAACCTGTCCAACTCGGCGATCGGGATGCTGCACGGGTCGACGCTGGCTTTTACCGTATCCGTCGTGGATATTAACGCGAAAGCGCAAATCGTTGCCTCGACCAACTGGAAGTTTTTTGAGGCCTATGTTGCGGCGGCGTTGATTTTCTGGGGGCTGACCGTCCTGATCGAACGGCTCACGGCGCGGCTCGAGAAACGAATCCAACTTTACAATCGGGGGGGAGTGGCATGATTCAGCTTCGTCAATTATCCAAGTCTTTTGGGCGCCAGCAGGTCTTAAAATCGATTGATCTGACGGTGAACCAAGGCGATGTCGTAGTCATTCTGGGACCAAGCGGCTCCGGCAAAACGACGCTGCTGCGATGCATCAACTATCTGGAGAAGCCCAGCGGCGGCGAGATTGCCATCGGCGATTACCGGGTGAACTGCAGCCGCGCGACCAAGAAAGACATTCATGCCCTCCGGCAAAAGACGGCGATGGTGTTTCAGCAATATAACTTGTTTCGGCACAAGACGGCGCTGGAGAACGTGATGGAAGGCTTGGTGATCGTCAAAAAAATACCCAAGGAAGAAGCCAAAGCCCGCAGCATCGCTTTGCTGGAGAAGGTGGGGCTGGCCGGTAAGCTGGACGCTTATCCAAGCCAGCTGTCCGGAGGCCAGCAGCAGCGGGTGGGCATTGCTCGAGCACTGGCGCTTGAGCCGGAGGTTATTTTATTTGACGAACCTACGTCGGCGCTGGACCCGGAGCTGGTTGGCGAAGTGCTGGAGGTCATTCGCAAGATTGCCAAGGAAGGGATCACGATGATCGTCGTGACCCATGAGATGGGGTTTGCCCGGGATGTGGCCAACCACGCCGTATTTATGGACGGCGGCGTCATCGTGGAAGAAGGGAGCCCGGCGGAGCTGCTGTATCATCCGCGTGAAGAGCGGACGAAGCAGTTTCTGAAACGGATTACCCCTGAGCCGAGCTATAGCATTTAAGCATTTAGGATTTAGGAGGCGACTGAGAGATGGGACTCACGATTAGCGTGTTGGATCAAAGCCCGGTTTACCCGGGGGAGAGTGCGGAGCAGGCGTTTAAGCATACCGTATCGCTGGCCCGCAAATCCGAGGAGCTGGGGTTCCGGCGGTTCTGGGTGTCTGAGCATCATGATTCGGAGCAGGTGGCCGGTTCCTCGCCCGAGGTGCTGATTTCCTACCTTCTGGCGAAAACGAGCACGATCCGGATCGGCTCCGGCGGCGTGATGCTCCAGCATTACAGCCCGTATAAGGTGGCGGAAAATTTCAACGTGCTGGCTTCTCTGGCGCCGGGGCGGGTCGACCTTGGCGTTGGCCGGGCTCCAGGAGGTTTGCCGAAGAGCACGCAGGCTTTGCAGCAAGGCGTAAGGGAATCGGCGACCTTGACAGACAAAATCGTGGAGCTGCGCAAATACGTGCAGAACCGCCTGGAGGCGGACCATCCGCTGGCCGGATTGCGCGCGGCCCCGCTCCCGGTGGAGGCTCCTGAGCTCTACGTGCTTGGGGCGAGCGTGGATAGTGCGCAAATCGCTGCAGGACTAGGCTTGCCTTATGTGTTTTCCTTGTTTATTAACGGGGATCCGGCGATTGCGCTCAAGGCGATCCAAACCTACCGGGAGAGCTTTGAGGCGTCCCACGGTACCGAGCCTCAAGTCATCCTGGCGTTGTCCGTCATCGTCGCCGAATCTGAAGCGGAAGCCGCCGAGCTTGCCGGCAATCAGAAGGTTGTGAAGGTGCGGCTCGCCAGCGGCAAATTGGTGACGCTTGGCACACGGGAGCAAGCGGAAGAGTTCGGCCGTCAGGCCGGAGAGCCCTATACGATCGAGGAGCAGGAGCCTTGGATTGTTAAAGGGACCAAGGCAACGGTCCGGGAGCAGCTGTTCGCGCTGCAGAAGGACACCGGCATCGAGGAAGTGATTGTCACCAGCAATATCACGCCTTTCGAGAAGCGAGTCCGCTCCTTTGAGCTGCTTCGCGAAGCATTAGTCGAAGTGACGGTGGAGGCGTAACATGTCTAACGATACTTATACGACTCAAGAGTTGTCCGGTACAGCGGCAGCGCGGTTCGTAGAGATTCGCCGGGAGTTGCACCGGTACCCGGAACTGTCAAACGAAGAGTTCGAGACGACCCGTCAAATTCGCGGCTGGCTGGAGGAAGCGGGCATCCGGATCCTGGACATTCCGCTGACAACGGGGCTGGTAGCCGAGGTTGGCGGGCTCCAGGGCGGGCCGGTCATCGCGCTTCGGGCGGATATCGACGCACTGCCGATTCAGGAGGAGACGGGACTCCCGTTTGCTTCGGCGAATCCCGGCAAGATGCACGCCTGCGGGCATGATTTCCATACTGCCGCCCTGATCGGTACGGCGTATGCCCTTAAAGCGCGGGAGGAGGAACTGAAGGGCACGGTCCGGCTGATCTTCCAGCCAGCCGAAGAGAAGGCCAAAGGCGCGCGGCAAGTCATCGCCAGCGGGGCGCTCGATGGGGTGCAGGCGATCTTCGGCATGCACAATAAGCCCGATCTTCCCGTCGGGACGATCGGGATCAAGAGCGGCGCGCTTATGGCCGCCGCCGATGGCTTTGTTGTAGAGGTCGCGGGACGGGGGACCCACGCCGCCGTGCCGGAAGCCGGCAACGACCCGATCGTCACCGCCGCGCATCTCGTGACGGTGCTGCAATCGATTATCAGCCGGAACGTCGGCTCCCTGGAGAGTGCCGTCATCAGCGTCACGAAGCTCCACAGCGGCACGGCATGGAACGTCGTCCCTGAAACAGCGCTGCTGGAGGGCACGATCCGCACCTTTGATGAAGAGGTGCGGCGGCGGGTGCTACAGCGCTTCGAAGAGGTGGTTCAAGGAGTGGCGGCTGCATTTGGCACGACAGCTTCCGTCCGCTGGATCGAAGGGCCGCCGCCCGTGCTGAACGATCCCAAGCTGGCGGAGCTTGGGCTGGCGGCCGCAGAGGCGGCGGGGTATCAGGGCATCATGCCGGTTCCGTCGCCGGCAGGAGAGGATTTTTCGTGGTATCAACGGGAAGTTCCGGGGCTCTTCGTCTTTATGGGGACGGATGGGCCGCAGGAATGGCATCATCCAGCCTTTGATCTTGACGAGCGGGCGATTCCGGTAAGCATCGGCTTCTTCACGAAGCTGGCGGAGCTGGCATTGGAGGAGCTGGCACGGGATAACCGCCGGAAGGAAGGCGCGTCCCGATGAGCACGCCCGCCGTTTATGACGTCATCGTTGTTGGCGCAGGCTCCATGGGGATGAGCGCCGGGTACTATTTGGCCCGTAAGGGGCTGCGAACGCTGCTGATCGATGCTTTTGATCCGCCGCACCGGGAAGGCAGCCATCACGGCGAACCCCGGCTGATCCGGCATGCTTACAGCGGAGATCCCGTGTATACGGAATTGGCGGTTCGCGCCCACCGCTTATGGAATGAAGTGGAGGAGCTGACCGGAACTCGGCTGCTGGAGCCGTCCGGCGTGCTGAATATCGCGGATCGCACCATCTATTCCTTTAAGGAGCGAATTGCGCAATCGGAGGCGCTGGGCGTCCGTACGGAATGGCTGGATGCGGCAGAAATCCGCGCCCGCTGGCCAGAGCTGACGATCCCGGATTCGTTTGAGGCGATGTATGAGCCGGACGCCGGGTACTTGTACAGCGAGCGATGTGTGGAGGCGTATCGCAAGCTGGCGTTGGCGCAAGGCGCGGAGCTGCTGACGTACGCCATCGTGCGGGATTTGAAGGTACACAGCGGAGCAGGCGGCGTGACGGTTTATACCGCGGACGACAAGTTTCATGCCGGGGCCGTTCTGCTTACTGCCGGGGCATGGTTCAGCACGCTCGCCCCGTTCGTCAACCTTCCCATTCGCTCCGTGCGCAAGGTGGTCGGATGGTTCGAGACAACCGGTCCTGGCTTCGACGGGGGACGTTTTCCCGGGTTTACATTGGGGACGCCGGAAGGCGGGTATTACGGGTTCCCGAACATCGGCGGAGCCGGTCTTAAGATCGGCCGCCATGACGGCGGAATCCCCTGGACCCCGGGGGAGACGTTGGCGCCTTTCGGAAGCCGTCCCGAGGATGAAGCGGATTTGCGCCGCGTGCTGTCAGCCTATATGCCGGGGGCGGCCGGCCGCCTAAAGCAAGGCGCGGTCTGCAAATACGAGATGTCGCCGGATGAGGATTTTATCATCGACCGGCATCCAGAGCACCCGCAGGTTTGGGTGGCGGGCGGCTTTTCCGGACACGGCTTCAAATTTGCCAGCGTGATTGGGGAGCGGCTTGCGGACTTGGTTGAAAAAGGGAAGACGGATGACTCGCTGCGGCCGTTTGCGCTGGATCGTTTTGGCCAGTTGGCGAAGTAGAGAGATTTGGCGCTGGACCTGATTGGGCCAGTTGGCGAAGCAGGGAGTTCGGGAAGAAGCTTAATTTGGAATCGGAGGGGATGGCATGACTAAAGTAAATTTTGAAGCTTTTTTGAATACACATGGACAGCTCGTTACGGCCATTGATGGCCTCAGCGAGGAGCAGACCACTTGGAAGCCAAAGCCGGAGAGCTGGAGCGTACTGGAGGTATTAACCCACTTGGTGGATCACAGTATCGTTGTCTCTTTTCGGATCCGGGATATTCTGGCGGGAACGGAGGCGCGGCTGCCGGCTTTTAACCAAGACGCCTGGATCAGCGGGCAATATGCCAACGCAGGTAAAGTCTCCGATGTGCTGCAGGCCTTTCATGCGTTGCTTTTGTACAACAGCCTGCTGTTAAGCCGCCTGGATGCGGCCGACTTGGAGAAAACCGGCGTGAACGCCAAGGGAGAAACTGTCTCCATCAAGGATATTGTCGAGGGCTTTACCAACCACGTCCAACGTCATTTGGGGCAAATCGATCGAATCAAACAAGCAGCCGGGTTTGCCCTAAGCAAGAGCTAAGGGCTAGGAAACGAACGATACCCAAACGATAAGGAGGAACGAGATCATGGCGAAACCAAGACAACTCAAATTAGGCGCATTATTGCACGGGGTAGGAGGAGGAACCTCCCTGTGGCGTCATCCGGATGTGCAGGCGGATGCCAGCGTGAATATCGACGTGTATAAACGTTGGGTGCAAAAGGCGGAGGCCGGCAAATTCGACCTGGTATTTATTGCGGACGGCTTATACATCACGGAGAAATCGATCCCCCATTTCCTGAACCGCTTTGAGCCCTTAACGCTCCTCAGCGCCCTGGCGGCGGTCAGCAAGCATGTGGGTCTGGTCGGAACGTTGTCCACTTCGTACAGCGAGCCGTTTACCGTTGCCCGGCAGTTCGCCTCCTTGGACATGATCAGCGGAGGGCGCGCAGGCTGGAACGTCGTAACCTCCCCGTTGGAAGGCTCGGCGCTGAACTATGGGAAGAAGGAGCATCCGGACCATGCCAAACGTTACCGGATTGCCACCGAGTTTCTGGAGGTGGTCCGCGGTCTGTGGGATTCGTGGGAGGACGACGCATTTGTGCGGGATAAGGAGACGGGGGTATTTTTTGATCCGGAAAAAATGCACACGCTGAACCACGTCGGAGAATTCTTCTCGGTGAAGGGGCCGCTGAACATCGCCCGCTCTAAGCAAGGGCAACCCGTGATCTTCCAGGCGGGCTCCTCTGAGGTCGGCAAAAATTACGCAGCCAAGCACGCGGACTCCGTGTTCACCGGGCATGAGACGATCGAGGACGCGCAAGCTTTCTACCAAGATGTGAAGTCCCGCGCCGCATCGTTTGGACGGAATCCGGAGGAAGTCCTGATCTTTCCGGGGATCAGCCCGATCCTTGGCCGTACGCCGGAGGAAGCGGAACGCAAATATCAAGAGGTCGCCAGCCTGGTGACGATCGAGAATGCGCTGGACTATTTGGGCCGTTTCTTCGAGCATCATGATTTCTCCCAATATCCGCTGGATGAGCCGTTCCCGGATGTCGGGGATTTGGGCAAAAACAGCTTCCAAAGCAGCACGGATAAAATCAAAAAAGACGCCAAGGAAAAAGGGTTGACGTTAAGACAAGTGGCGCTTCAAGTCGCAACGCCGCGCGGCGGATTTATCGGGACGCCGGTGCAGGTCGCAGACCGGATTCAGGCCTGGTTTGAGGGAGGCGCAGCCGACGGGTTTATGATTACCGCTGCCGTTCCGAACGGGCTGGAGGATTTTGTGGATCTGGTCGTACCGATTCTGCAGGAGCGCGACCTGTTCCGGACTGAATACGAAAGCGATACGCTGCGCGGCAACCTGGGCCTGCCGTTTCCGGAGAACCGATATACGCTGGAGCGTAAAGCGGTAGCGGCTAAATCCTGAGGCGGGTACCGGCATGCTGAGGTGGTGCCGTTAGCTTTGCAGTATCAGGAGATGGATTACGAATAGGAGGAGATCAAATTATGAGCAAAATCGTTATTATCGCTGGGAGTCCAACCTTAGGTTCACGGTTGTTCGGATTAACGGATTACGTACAGGAGAAGTTGACCCAAGCGGGCAATTCCATCGATTGGTTCTCGGCGGCAGAGCTGCCGGCGGAGGATTTGCTCCGGGCGAATTTCAACAGCGAGGTTGTGAAGGAGCTGAACGCAGCGGTTGAAGCGGCCGATGCCGTTATCATCGCCAGCCCGGTCTATAAAGCGTCTTATTCGGGCGCGCTGAAGACGATCCTGGATTTGATCCCGCAAAAAGGGCTCCAAGGCAAAGTAGTGCTGCCGCTGTTCATCGGCGGGACGATTGCCCATTTGCTGGCGGTGGATTACGCGTTAAAGCCGGTGGTTGCGGCGCTTGGCGGAACTCATATTCTCAGCGGTGTATTTGCCGTCGATCAATGGGTTAGCCGGTTGGAGAACGGCGGGTTTGCGCTGGAAGAGCAGCTTCGGGTGCGGCTGGACGAGGAGGTAGCCGAGCTGAACCGGGAACTGGCCCGTTATCGGCTTGGGGCAGAGGAGCAGAAGCAAGGCCAGGTTGTGTAAATTCAGAAGGCGATGTGCCTGAAGGTGAAGGAGAGCCTCACGGGATTCTGTGCTGCACTAATGCCGACTAAACATATGAGTTAATGATTGATTAGAGTGTCATGATTTCTAAATTAAACAAAGGTGGAGTGAACAATGGGTTCCCATTCCAATAGACAGCTCCGGTTCGGAGCCGCGATTCATGGCGTAGGGAGCAGCCATACGGCGTGGAGGCATCCGCAGATTCCTTCGGATGCCAGCGTAAGCCTTGCTTTTTATACGCAACAGGCGCAAATCGCTGAAAACGGAAAATTCGATTTTGTATTCATTGCGGACGGTCTCTACATCAATGAAAAATCGATCCCGCATTTTCTGAACCGGTTCGAGCCGATTACGATCTTGTCTGCGCTTGGCGCTGTAACTTCACGGATCGGCCTGGTCGGAACGCTGTCGACCTCGTACAGCGAGCCCTTTACGGTCGCCCGGCAGTTCGCGTCGATCGACCATATTAGCAAAGGGCGGGCCGGTTGGAACGTTGTGACTTCACCTTTGGAAGGGACGGCCCTCAATTTTGGCGGCAAACCGCACCCCTCGCATTCTGAGCGATACCGAATCGCCGAGGAATATTTGGAGGTCATCAAAGGCCTGTGGGACTCCTGGGAGGATGACGCTTTTATTCGCGACAAGGAGAGCGGGGTTTTCTTCGACCCGTCCAAAATGCATCGGTTGAATCACGAGGGCGAGTATTTCTCCGTACAGGGCCCGTTAAACATCGCGCGTTCCAAGCAGGGCCAACCGGTCGTGTTCCAAGCCGGCTCCTCCGAAAGCGGCCGCAACCTTGCGGCCAAGACGGCGGACGCGGTATTCACCGGACCGGAGACGCTTGAAGAAGCCAAGGCGTTCTATCAGGACGTGAAGCGGCGCGCCGTCGAAAATGGGCGTTCCCCTAATGAGATTCTGATCTTCCCGGGAATCGGTCCAATCATTGGCCGGACTGAGGAGGAAGCGGAGCGGAAATACCGCGAAATCGCCGAATTGGTGACGCCGGACAAAGCGCTGGAGTACCTTGGACGGTATTTTGAGCACCATGATTTCTCCCGATATCCGCTGGATGAGCCGTTCCCGGATCTGGGCGATTTCGGTTCGAACAGCTTCCGCAGTACAACGGAACGTATCAAGAAACGGGCGAAGGAGCAGAACCTGACGCTCCGGGAAGTTGCGCTGCAGGAGGCGACGCCAAGGACGGTGTTCTTTGGCACGCCGGAGAAGGTTGCGGATATTGTGCAGCAATGGTTCGAGGAACAGGCGGCGGACGGTTTTATTATCGGAGAAAGCGTTCCAGGCGGGCTGAGAGATTTCGTGGAATGGGTCGTGCCGATTCTGCAGGAACGCGGATTGTTCCGCACCGATTATGAGGCGGATACGCTTCGCGGCAATCTGGGGCTGCCTGTGCCGGTGAACCGTTACACGGCGCAGAGGGCGCTGCAACAGGCCGGCAGCGTTCGGTATGTCTGATCAAACGTTAGTTTAAGCACAGGGAGGGCGTTGATGCCATGAGAATCATGAAGACCAAGCGCAGTAAATCCATCGTCGCAGCGGCAACGATGATGGTGGTGCTGCTATCGGCCTGCGGGAGCCATCCAACCGCACAAGAAAGCCCAAAGGCTGAGGCGTCCGCCTCGGATGCCGAACAAACAGCTGCCGCACAAGGCGGGGAACTCACTTATGCGCTGGCGACCTCACCCGATACGTTGGACCCGCATCGCAGCGGGCTTGCCGTAGCGGTTCGGGTCCTTCGCACGATCTATGACAGCCTGGTCGTCCAGTTGCCGGACAATACCATCAAGCCGTGGCTGGCGAAGGAATGGACGGTTTCGGAGGACGGGCTCAGCTATACCTTCAAGCTCCGGGAGGATGTCAAATTCCATGACGGAACCCCGTTTAATGCCGAAGCGGTCAAATTCAACTTCGACCGGATTCTCGATCCGGCCACAAAAGCGGCGAATGCGGCTGCCTTGCTTCAGCCGTATGAATCCTCCGAGGTAATTGACGAGTACACCGTCAAGCTCAACCTTTCGACGCCGTCCAGAGCGTTCCTTGGCAACCTCAGCCAGGCGCTGCTTGGCATCGTCTCGCCGACGGCAGCCAAGCAATACGGTGATCAGCTGGGACAGCACCCGGTGGGAACCGGACCGTATAAATTCGTGAAATGGGAGGAAAACGCCGGCATTCAGGTGGAGCGCAATCCAGATTATCATTGGGCGCCTGAATTGGTCGACAACCCGGGAGCGCCTTATCTGGACAGCGTGAACTTTCGTATCATTCCGGAGGAAGCGACCCGGATCGGAAGCGTGCAGAGCAAGCAAGTGCTCGCTGCCGAAACGGTGCCGCCTCAGAATGCGATCGCACTGAAGAACCATGCCGAGCTGCAGTTGCTCCAGACCAATACGGTCGGCCTGCCGTATACGTTATTTTTTAATCTGGACCATGCCCCCTGGAATGAGCTGAAGGCCCGGCAAGCCGTGCAGCTCGCAGTTGATGTGGATGCGATCGTCAAGACCTTGTACTTAGGCACTTACGAGCGGGCTTGGTCACCGCTGACGCCGGGAACGTTTGGCTACGATCCTTCGCTGGAGAACTCGATTCAACCTGATCTAACGAAGGCCAACCAGCTGCTGGATGAGTTGGGATGGGTGAAGGGAGCGGACGGCATCCGGGAAAAAGACGGCAAGAAGCTCACCCTGCATTACGTCGACGGAACCCCGAACCGGGAAAAACGCAACGACATCGCAGTGATCATTCAGCAGCAGTTGAAGCAAATCGGCATCGCCGTTGAGGTGGAGATCACCAAAGATGTCCGGACCGTGGTGTATACCAACGGAGATTACGATTTATACGGAAACAGCCAAGTCAATTCTGATCCGAACGCACTCTATTCGTTCTACCATTCCTATGATCCGAACGGACAGCCCACCTTGTCGCGGCTGAACAGTCCAGAGGTGGATGAGTGGCTCGAGCAGGGAAGAGTGGAGAAGGATGACGCGAAACGGGCGGAGCTGTACAAGAAAGTGCAGCATTACATTATCGACAATGCGATCATTCTTCCGATCTACGTGTTCCCTTATACCGTAGCTGCATCCCAGTCCGTACAAGGAATCAAATTCGATTCCCTCGGCTATCCGTTGTTTAACGATGTTTCATTAAAGAAGTAACGCGAAGGGAGCTGCATTAGGAAAATGGTTTGGACGATCTTCCAGCGGCTGATCGCCTCGTTGCTGGTCATTTTCGGATCGCTGGTGCTGGTCTTCACCATTTTGTACGTCCTGCCCGGCGATCCGACGGACGCGATGATTGATCCCGCGCTGGCGACGCCGGAGGCGATTGCGGCCTTACGGCACCAGCTTGGCGTTGACCAGCCGTTCCACGTTCAGCTCCTGCGGTATTTCGGCGGTATATTCCGGGGAGACTTCGGCAACTCGCTGCTGAATTCGGACCCGGTGCTGCCCAAGATCGTGGAGAGCTTGCCGGCTACGCTCGCTTTAACGGCGGCCAGCGCCTTCGTGTCCGTCGTTGTCGGGATCCTGCTGGGCGTTCTCTCGGCGATCCATCGCAACCGGGCGATTGACATTATTGCCCGGATCATCGGATTATTTGGCATCTCCATGCCGACGTTCTGGTCGGGCATTCTGCTGATCCTGATCTTCTCGATTACGCTGGGCTGGTTCCCGGCGATGGGATCGGACGGCTGGAGGACCCTCGTCCTGCCGGCCCTTGCACTTGGCACCGTCGGGGCGGGATTTATCCTCCGGATGGTTCGAAGCAGCATGCTCGATGTCATTGGGGAGCAGTTTATCGTCACCTTGCGATCCAAGGGACTCACCGAGCGCGCGGTGATGTACCGGCATGCGCTCAGGAACGCGTTGATCCCGGCTGTGACGATGATTGGCATGCTGATCGGCGAGATGCTGGCCGACACGGTCGTGATCGAGACCGTATTTTCCCGACAGGGCATCGGCAGGGTGATCTCGGACGCCATCATGGCCAAGGACTTGCCGGTGGTTCAAGGCGTTATCCTGTTTTCTGCCGCCATTTATGTATTCGTTAATCTGCTAGTGGACATTTCTTATGCGATCATCGATCCACGAGTCCGACGCTCCACTTAATGAGGTTCACGTACTCTATGAACGGGAGGGAAATCGAGTGAGAGAAGCGATCTTCTCCAAAACCGTCTGGCGCGAACGTAAAGCCGGAGCTTCGGCCGCGCCGCGAGCCGGCCGATTTTCGGTCAATGACCTGCTTCTGGTGTTGGCCGGATTATTCATCTTGTTTATCGTCGCATGCGCCATCGTCCCTTCCTGGATCGCTCCGTATGCTCCGACGGAAATGCTGACGGACCGTATCCTGCAAGCGCCCAGCCGGGCTCATCCGTTGGGTACGGATTATTTCGGCAGGGATGTCTTCAGCGTGATCGTGCATGGAAGCCGCGATTCCCTCTTTATCGGGCTGGCTTCCGTGCTGACCGGCGGGTTGATCGGCGGAGCTTTCGGAGCCATCGCCGGGTATGCGGGCGGATGGGTGGATACGGTAATGATGCGAATCAACGATATTCTGATGACGATTCCGGGGATTCTGCTCGCGCTTGCGATCGCCGCGGCCCTTGGCCCCAGCCTGTTTAACATCGTGCTGGCCGTCGCCGTCTCCTCCGTACCGGGATATGCCCGCGTGATGCGAGCTCAAATTTTAAGCATTAAAAACCGCACGTTCGTGAAAGCCGCCGCCTCCATCGGCGCTTCGCCCTGGTCGATCTTCTGGAAGCATGTGCTGCCGAACTCCCTTTCACCGCTGCTGGTCATGGCGGCGGTGGGGATCGGCACGTCGATTCTGACGGGATCGGGTCTCAGCTTCCTCGGGCTGGGCGTGCTTCGCGAAATCCCGGACTGGGGGACGCTGCTGTCCCAGGGCAGAGGTTACCTGACCGTAGCTTGGTGGATCTGCACTTTTCCAGGGCTGGCGATTACCTTGTTTGTCTTGGCAGTCAATATACTGGGGGACCGTCTGAGAGATCATCTGGATCCGAAAAAACTTACGCAGCGATAGGAGGGGGCCATGAGGAGCGCATTGTTGGATATTCAGCAGCTTTCCGTTGATTTCAGCACCCGAAACGGACTGATCCAGGCGATTCGGGATGTCACCTTAACGATCGGAGAAGGGGAAACCGTTTGCCTCGTCGGCGAGTCCGGAAGCGGCAAGACGGTCACCTCCAAAGCCATTATGCGCTTGATCGATCATGAGAACGGCAAGATCACGGGCGGCAGCCTCCGCTTAGGCGGGACCGATTTGACGGGACTGTCTGAGGCGGAGCTTCGCCGGGTTCGCGGAAAAAAGATGGCGATGGTGTTCCAAGAGCCGATGGCCGCCTTTGACCCGGTATTTACAATCGGCCGGCAAATCCGGGAAACCATCCTGCAGCATGAGCGGATCTCCAAGCGGGAGGCCGATGAGCGGGCGGTTCGCCTGCTTGAACGCGTGGGCATTCCGGAGCCGAGGCTGCGGCTGAAGCAATACCCGGGCGAACTGTCGGGCGGCATGCTGCAACGGGCGATGATCGCGATGGCGCTGTCCTGCGGTCCGGACCTGCTGATCGCAGATGAGCCGACAACCGCATTGGATGTGACCATCCAAGCGCAGATTCTGAGCTTGCTTAAGGACTTGCAGCAAGAGTTCGGGATGTCGATTTTGCTCATCACGCATGATTTGGGGATTGCCGCCGATATCGCCGACCGTATTGTGGTGATGTATGCCGGGGAAATCGTGGAGGAGGCGCCGGCAGAGCAATTGTTCCGACTCCCCCGCCATCCGTATACCCGCGGACTGCTCCGCTCCATCGCTAAGCTGGATACCGTCCGCGGGACCCGGCTCCATTCCATCGAAGGGTCGATTCCCAGCCTGGCCGAGCCGCCCAGCGGGTGCCGGTTTCATCCCCGCTGCGCTTACGCCACGGAAAGCTGTATTCGGGAAGCCCCACCTTTAGTGGCAGATGCAGAAGGCCGCCGAACCGCTTGCTGGCACTCGGAAGAGCTGGTCCGGCAGGATAGCTGGCTTGCGGCGCAACCGGAAATCGAAGCCGCCCCGATACACGTACGCAGCTCTTCCTCGGAGAGCGAAGGCCCCATCGCGACGGCCGAACCGACTGATGTAAACGAAGGCGAGGTGCTGTTTGCCGCTGAGCATTTGCGCAAATATTACCGCGTTTACGGCGGAGGCTTAGGGAAACGGAACCGGCTGATCCGTGCCGTAGACGATGTCACGTTTACGATCAAGAAAGGGGAAACCTTTGGCCTGGTTGGCGAATCCGGCAGCGGGAAGTCGACGCTGGGGAGGGTGCTGCTGCAGATGGAGAAAGCGACGGCAGGAAGCGTGTTGTTCGCCGGCGAGGACCTTACTCGACTGAGCGGAGCAGCCTTGCGTTCGGCCCGCCGCCATATGCAGACGATTTTTCAGGATCCTTATGGCTCGTTTGATCCGAGGTGGAAAATCGGGGATAGCATCGCTGAACCGCTCAAAGTTCACGGAGATTTGCCCTCTGGGGAAATCAAGGAGCGCGTTCGCGAATTGTTGGAGCTCGTTGGTTTGGACCCATCTTGGGACGAACGGTATCCGCATGAGTTCTCCGGCGGGCAGCGGCAACGCATCGGCATCGCCCGGGCTATCGCCTTGAACCCGCAGTTCATCTTAGCGGATGAAGCCGTCTCGGCCCTGGACGTGTCCGTCCAGGCTCAGATCATCAACCTGCTGCAGGACCTGCAGCAGAAGCTGGGGCTGACCTATCTGTTTATCGCCCACGGGCTGCAGGTCGTGCGGCATATTTCCGACCGGATTGGCGTGATGTATCTCGGGAAGCTGGTGGAGATTGCCCCAAGCGAATCGCTGTTCCTTCGGCCGGCCCACCCGTATACCCGGGCGCTGATCGACTCCATTCCCCGGAGCCGCCCGGGCGAGGGACAGGGGCAAGGGCAGCTTCCCCGCGGCATCACCGGTGAAATCCCATCCCCGGCGAATCCCCCGGCAGGCTGCCGGTTTCACACCCGCTGCCCGTTTGCCGTCTCGCGCTGCCGGGAAGAGGAGCCGCAGCTTCGGCCGCTCGAAGGCGGCCATTACGCGGCCTGTCATTTTCCGTTATGAGGACTGGAACTGAACGCCGGTTCTGGCCCATTCTCCTGACGTTGTTTTTAGGGTCCTTTGCCGGGGTATATCACGTCGTGTCGCTAAACGTCTCGCTTCCCGGCTTTATCGGGATATTTCATGCCGAGCTGAATACCGTACAGTGGGTGATTACCGGCTTTTCCTTGGCCTGCGGCATGATCGCGCCCGTCAGCGGATATGTATGCCTTCGGTTTGGGAGCAAACGGGTGTTTCTGTGGTCGCTGGCAGGGATCAGCGTGACCTCGCTGCTGTGCGCGATCTCGTGGAACGTTCAGGCGCTGATCGGGTTTCGTATCCTGCAGGGGGTGTTCTGCGGACTGATCCAGCCGGTCTCCCTGATGATGATTTATCAGACGCTGCCGCGCGAACGCCAACCGCTGGCCGTCAGCGTCTGGTCGTTTTCCACGGTGCTGGCCACAGCGATTGGACCTTCGCTAAGCGGTTGGTTTCAGCAGGTGGATTGGCATCTGATTTTTCTCGTGACCGTGCCGCTCGGCATCGGCGCTTGGATCGCCGCGAAGGTTCTGCTGCCGTCTGCAGGAGGCGCCGACGCATCAAGAAAATTAGATATCGCCGGGCTGTTCCTTGCCACCGGAGGAAGCCTGGCCATGCTGCTGCTGTTCGGGAATTTGCATCAATGGGGGCTTGCTTCTCCCTTAACCTGGGCGTGCTTGATCGCCGGAGGTGCAGCCTTCGTAATGTTTGTGCGAGTGGAGTTACGCACCCCAGAGCCGCTGTTGAATCTGCGGTTATTTCGCAATTTACCCTTTACAGCAAGCTTAAGTCTGACCCTGATTCTTACGGTAGCCCTGTACTCCGGGGTGTATTTCATCCCGCTGTTCCTCGAGGAAATCCGCGGAATGTCCGCCTTCCATATCGGGCTGCTGTTTCTTCCGGCTGCGGCGTGCCTGACCTTGGCGACCTTCCTCTCAGGGAAAATATACGCTTCCCGTGGCCCCGCGCTGCTGGTTGGTGCGGGCAGCTTGCTGCTGCTGGCGGCCAACCTGCATTTCAGCCGGCTTCATCCGGAGACGACGCTGCTTTCGGTGATCATCTGGTTATGCATTCGTAACGCCGGTACGGGGTTTGCACTCACTCCAGCCACCGGCAGTGCGATGGGGGCGGTGTCCGAGCAGGAATCGGGAGATGCTTCGGCGCTGCTCAGCTGGCTGAGGCAGATCGTTAGCTCCATCTCGCTGGGGATGTTCACGTCTGTGTTCTACGTCCGTTTGGGGATCCATGAAGCCCGGATGCATGCCGAGCTTAACGCTAACGGGCTGAGTCGAGAACAGTTGTACAGGGAGGCGTATACGCAGAGCATTGGAGATGCCTTTTGGCTGGCGAGCGGGTTAATTGCCGCAGCGATTCCTCTTGTTTGGCTGATCCGTAGAAAGAGACAGCCACAAGATGCCGGTGCTCCTGCTTTAAAACGCTCTGTCTGAGGAAAGTAGTCCAATGTAACTTTGATTAACCCGGCAGGAGGCGAAAGCCTGATGAAAGTTGCTTTGTTCAGCTTGATGATGAATGTTCCCAATGCGGTAACGGGGGAAGCGTGGACGACGCAGCAAAAATTTCAAAATGTGATCGACCAGGCCATCCTCGCCGAAAAACTGGGGTTCGATGCTTATGGGATCGGTGAGAGACACGGGGAACCTTTTCTCTCTTCTTCACCGCCGTTGGTCCTGACCGCGATCGCTGCTCAGACCACCCGCATTCGCCTTCTCACCACCGTTACGGTGTTGAGCGTGCTTGACCCAGTTCGGGTCGCCGAGGATTATGCCACCTTGGATCATTTGTCCGGAGGGAGGCTGACGATGATCATCGGCAAAGGCAACGATCCCCGGCATTACCCGTTGTTTGGCATCACAGAAGAAGAGCAATGGGAGTCGCTCGCCGAACGATACGGATTGCTGAAGCGGCTGTGGACGGAGGAGAAGGTAACCTGGTCGGGCCGTTACCGGCCCCCGCTCCAAGAGGTAACGACCTTTCCGAGACCCTACCAATCGGAAATCCCCGTATGGCACGGCAGCGCATCAAGCACGCTGTCGACGGAGCTCGCCGCCCGGTACGGGGAGCCGATTTTTTCTTCGAACTCTTTTCACCCGTTTGAAAAATACAAAGCCTTAATCGATCATTACCGCGAACGACTGGTCTATTATGGCCATGATCCCCACAAAGCGGTGGTGGGAGCCGGTTCGGGAAGTTTATATCTCGCGGACACGGCCGAGGAGGCCTTGCGGCGGTTTAGACCCTATTATGAGGCGTTCAGCGGGACGGAGGCCGCCAAGCACAATCAATCGCCGTTTACCTCGCTAAAGAATATGGTGGAACGGGGACCGGCCTTAATCGGCAGCGCTGAACAGATTATCGTGAAAATCCTGAAATACCACGAGGCCTTCGGACATACCGTGCTGGGGATTAGCGTGGACGGATTAAGTGAGGCCGAGCAGCGGGAGCAGCTTCACCGGTTTGCCGAAGAGGTGCTGCCGGTTTTGAAACGGGAGATTCCAAACCCCTTGTACCGTGGAATTTAAAAAAAGAGCTTCTTTACACCCGAAAGGGGGTGGAGAAGCTCTTTTTGCTGTTCACTCAAGCTGGGGTTTCACTCAGCCGCCCAGCTGCGATTTTACCTGCTGCACTTCCTGATCGTCCGCCATCATCGCCGGCTGGTAGAATCCTTTGGACTGAGCCAGTTGGAACAGCTCGTATTGCGATTTCTCGCAATTGTCCCGGATTTGCTGAATCGTTGATCTCAGCTGGGGATTCGCGCATTCGGAAATGACGCTGGAGTAGGTGGTCAGGCTGCTTTTGACCATGGACAACGCGTCGTTCACCATATCTTTATCCTGCATCATCGTGTAAAGCTCCTCCTAATTCAGAAATGACATGAGCTGCTGCTTCGTATTCAGTGCGTCCTGAGCCGATTTTTGAAAGTAAGCTTTGACTTGCGGATCAACGGACTGCTGCGCGTAGGCAAGCATTTTTTGATGTGCTGTTTCATGAGCGCCAATCAGGTGCCGCAGGCTTTGCAGCTCCTGTTGATTGATTTGGGCCATGCCATCTGCTCCTTTCAGGTGGTATTCGCTGGTTATTGTTTGCGAAACCGGAGCAAATATGCGATGAGTTGATTTTTTCTTGGAAAAAAGCGGCTTATCTGTGAAGAAAACGTGACGGGGATCGGGGAGAAATAGGTCATTTGAGTCTTGTATATTTTTGAACTCGTGACTCTTATCACAATTCCATACCATGTAAACTATTAAAATAGTCACTGTGTTTTTGTCGAATTTAGTTAAAAATGAATATGTAGGTATTATTTAGATTTTATTCCGAAGATGCAGTTAAAGCACCGGGGCATCAACCTATGAAAATTTAATTAAAAGGTGGAATCATCATGTCCAGGCGAGGTAATTTATTCCGATTGTTTAAGAGTTTCAGGTTCCATTCGCTAACCGGCAAATTGCTGGGAATGATCGTACTGCTAATGACAATATGCGCCGTATCTTTCACGCTGGTGTCCTATTACGAGGTCCAACGATCAATGACCAGTCAGATGAAGAGCGACGGGACCACCCTGGTGACGAACATTAAACGCGAAATCATCAGCAATGAGCTGTTGGATATGGAGCAACTGCAGAAGGTATTTCAAACCATCATGGAGGAAGGCAACGGCAACCTCGTTTATGTCTCGCTCTACGATGCCCAAGGGAAATTGATCGTATCGGATAACAGCCAGCTCCAGGGGAACACTGCAGAGGAAATCGACGCCGTCGCTTCTTCCTCGGTTACGGCGTCAAATATGGATTTGTCCTCCGTTGTTGCCAATCAAGAGACGACGGGCCAAATCTTGAAAACGGCCAGTGGTGAGAAGGTTTATAATATTTCCACGGAATTTACATACAACCAAGAGCTCTCCGGTGCGTTAAATGTGGGGATCTCGCTGGAAAGCATGAACGAGCAAATCCGCGATGCACTAATCGAGACGATCGCTATTTCGCTTTTGATTTTATTGTTCGCCGTCGCCTTGGGCGTGTTTATGGGACATCGAATGATTCGTCCGATCGTGATGATGTCCAAATGCATCAAACAGTATGCCGCAGGGGATTTTACCGAAGAATTCATCCATCATAGCCGCGATGAAATCGGTAAAATGGCAGAGGACCTTGCCCATATGCGCAGCAAGCTGGGCGGGATGATGGAGAACATCCAGCTTCGCGCTGGCCAAGTCACCTCCGGTTCGCAGCAGCTCTCGATAATGATCGGGGAGAGCTCGCAGGCGGTGAAGGAAATTTCAACCGCGACGGATGCACTGGCGACGGGATCCAGCGATCTTGCGGTGAATGCGCAGGAGGGGTTTGAGCGGCTGAACCGCTTAGCCGAGGAGATTCTTGCCTTGACTGCGCGGGCAGACCAGATGAAGGCAAGCATTGAAGAGACGCAGGAAGCCAACCAAACAACCATGAGTAGCATGAAACAACTGCAGAAAGCGATCCGTGAAAATGCAGAGGTCACCGTCAACATTGAGGAGCAGGTGAACGACCTCAGCGACAAATCGCAGTCGATCACTCAGGTGACGACCGTGATCAAGGCGGTTGCCGAGCAAACGCATCTCTTGGCGCTGAACGCCATGATTGAAAGCGCAAGAGCCGGCGAACAAGGCCGTGGCTTTGCGGTTGTGGCGGAGCAGATTCGTAAGCTGGCCGAACAAACGACAGGTTCGGTGCAGGGGATCGAGGAGATGGTGCGGGAAGTGTCTGCTGCCGTAGCGAAGACCCGGGAGTATATGCAGCAGGGAACCGAAGTCATTACCCGGACAAGCGAGGTGTCGCGGGAGACCGGTCAAGCGTTCCGGCAAATCGATCAGACGATCCATCAGATGATCGCGGGCATGCAAGAGCTGATCGATGGAATCATGCAAGTAAACAACGACAAAAACGAAGTGATCGGCACCATCGAAAACATCTCCTCCATCGCACAGGAAGCCACTGCGTCTACCGAGGAAATCTCGGCTTCAACCGAGCAGCAACTCGCCAGCATGGAGCAGGTATCCGCATCGGCCGTCGAAATGAAAGAGATTGCCGACGATTTGCACCGGATGGTGGAGCAGTTTAAGTTTTGATTAAAGCCCAACAACAACGAACCCCTCGCAAATACAATGTTTCATAGAGCTCTTTACAAAAAAAAGTGCCGATGCAACCCTCAGCGAATGAGAAATGCATCGGCTTTTTTTAATTTTGGTAGGCGTTCACGGTTGCATTACCCGCTTCGACCTTTAACCAGTACATAAAATTCTCGCGTGTTTCGATATCGATAC
>NZ_GG695974.1:176906-178027 GCF_000159955.1 Paenibacillus sp. oral taxon 786 str. D14
GGGCTCTTCTAGTCCTGTTATAGTTAACGAAAAGTTACCATAATCATCAGCGGTTACCGAACGGGTCATTAGTCTCTTGGACAAAGGGGATGGTCCGTTGATATGAACGGAAAACGTCTTTCCTGCGACCTCTGGAAAAGTTCCCTTAATAAATAAACTATGATCTAAGGAGTAAATGGCTCTAACCGTATTATCAGGGAATCCACCATTTTTTTCATTCTCAGAGAACGGGGTAGGCGACAGCGGTTTTGGCCATATATCATATCCTAGCTCGTATAAGTTTTTCAAGAACACGATGGCTTCGGCTCTAGTTAATTTATCATCTCCGGCGTAGCCCTCTACTGTTGCAGACGTCTTGCCTGAAGTGTATCCCATATTGAACAAATAGCGAATCGAGTCATCATCGGAGTAGTTTCTGCCTCCGAGACCCGCAACGATCCGAGCCACTTGAAGCCTGGTAATTGGTTGGTTGCGAAGTTTGATATCCTTGATACTATCATCTACGTCCAAGTTCAAGGTCCCGGCAAAACGATAATATTCGTCACTCCATGCACCGCGGTCATAGTATGCAGTTCCGGCGCTTTTCTTCATGCTTTGGACCATACTTGAATTGGAATAAAGTTTGAAAAGCATCGCGAAAAATTC
The DNA here is from genome assembly GCF_000159955.1 of Paenibacillus sp. oral taxon 786 str. D14. Lineage (GTDB taxonomy): Bacteria > Bacillota > Bacilli > Paenibacillales > Paenibacillaceae > Fontibacillus > Fontibacillus phoenicis. Next base: position 177,552 of record NZ_GG695974.1, read on the forward strand.
AGCTTCTGTAATTGGATTGTTAGGCTTAAAGGTACCATCCTTATATCCGGAGGCAATCTCCCGATCGATAGCCCAAGCAATGGCGCTACTGGCCCAATGAGAATCAACATCACTGAAGTTAGATCGTCCAGAGATATTGACAGTTAACTTCAACTGTTGTCCTTCATATTCAAAGAGAAGTTCCGCCCGACCTGGCTTAATTCCTTTTATTATATTCCCATTGATTTGAATCAGATCTGAACTTGTCGTGAGTTTGTAATTGGATTCGACAGTAAAACGCAATCCATTTGAATACGAAGCAATTACGGTTGGAAGCTCAGCTTGGCCGTTTTGTTTAATAGAAATTTCTTTCGTTTGAGTGGATAGGTTTTGCAGTTCATTTGTTCGACTTGGATCTATCTTGAAAAAGTGAGTCTGATAGGATATCTCGGCAGGTGTACCATCAATTTTACGAAGTCCAGTGATATTTACTGAAA
>NZ_GG695974.1:179618-212825 GCF_000159955.1 Paenibacillus sp. oral taxon 786 str. D14
TTACTGAAAACTGTTCCCCGTCTTGGATCATTTGGACATCATCGGGACGGAAGATGATTGCATAAACGTGACCATATTTCGTAGTATCGACGTTAAAATAAGCTTGCTGCTGCCATTTTAAATCCTCAGAGTCGACGTTGCGGTATCCCGCAGGAAATTCCTCTTTCACCATCTCATGATTAAAATTCCAAGTACGTTGGTCCGATAGTCGGGTTAATTCCACTTTTACATCCGAAAGGGAAGGAGCCTCGAATCGTTCCGGATTTAGCTGCACGGACCAAGCTTGTTGACCATTAAAATATTCAAGCGGGAAATAACCTTTATTGGGATAAAGGGAGTAGTTGAAGTTAAGCGAATCGCTTCGACTGGTATCAAATACCTGCATCGCGCTATAGTATCCGCTCCCTTTAGCAGGGTTAGATTTATATGCCAGACCGAAGCCAATGTTTTTTAGCTGCGGGCTTAATACCCATCTTCGATGGCCTAGTCTATCGATATTACTGACGTCAGAATCATCCATATAGGCATTCACGCTATCCACTAAAATATTTCCGTTGCTTCCGGACGTATAATAAAGATTTGAGGAGCTACTGGATTTGTATCCGATGTCATAGAATTCTTTGAGCATATCGGCTGGTTGTTTTGGCCAATGGGTGAGTTGTCCCACAGTGGAAACAAGTACAGAACCATGCTGTGCTTGCCGGTTTAGTTGAGGATCCAACTGCAGATCACTAGGCAAACCGGTGATAAACCGATAGAAGTTTGCTGTGTCCAAGCCCCTTTTCAGATACTCATCATTCAACTTCCCTGGTAAATAGGGAGCTGTCGTAGCGGGTTCTTCAGCGAAGGCTGGGGAAGTTCCAGAAGTTCCTGTATTCCATAGCCGCCAATGATCGATGATCTCCTCTTTACTTCGCTCCGGTAGCATGCTGTCTAACTGTTCCGCATAAACGCATTTAGGTAATAAAAATGCGCAGAATGTGATTCCAAGGGCTGCGATCAGATGAATCGATATTTTTCTCCAACCTAACATTTAAAGAGGCCACTCCTTTGTCAAACTCCGATAAAATATCGGGAAAAATGTGATAAATAAAACAAATTCGACATTTTTCTGATATTTCCTTCATTTGGGGATGGTGGCTCTCGAAATCTTGATTATCTGCTGACCCGCTCGCGCCGCAGCCCGCGCACCTGCGCGTACACGGCGACGAGCTGCGTCAACAGGCCGGCGATGCATACACCGGTCCAGCCGAAATGCGCATAGCTGAACGAGCCGATCCCGGAGCCCAGAGCTCCGCCGATGAAATACGATACCATATAGATCGTATTGATACGGTTGCGGTACTCGTCGCTGATGGCGTGGATGCGGGCCTGGTTGGAGATCTGCGTCGACTGGACGCCAAGGTCGAGCAGAATGACGCCGACAACCAGGCCCGCCAAGGTGTAGCCGAAGCCGAGCATGCAGGCGTAGGCGAGGATCACCGCGCCCATGCCGATGGCGATGGTGAAGCGCGGACTGCGCCGATCGGCCATCCGCCCGGCGATCGGCGCAGCCAAGGCTCCGACGACGCCAATCAGGCTGAACAGACCGGCCGCGTCAGGGCCGAGGCCGTAGTGCGGTTCGGCCAGCAGGAACGACAGCGTCGTCCAGAACACGCTGAAGGCGGCGAACATCATGCCGCCGTTCAGCGACGCTTCGCGAAGCAGCGGCAGATCTTTAATGAGTGACGCCATCGAGCGGAACAAATCCCCATACCCGGCCGTTGCCACGGACGGGGACTTGGGCAGGCGGAACGCTAAGAAGAAGGCCAGAAGGATCATGAGTCCGGAGGCGATAAAATAAACGGTCGGCCAGCCGAGATATTCGCCAACGAGCCCGCTGAACGTCCGGGAGACGAGAATCCCGATCAACAGTCCGCTCATGACAGTGCCGATGATTCGGCCGTGCTCCTTTGGGTCGGCCAGCTGTGCGGCGAGCGGCACGATCAGCTGCGGGACGATGGAAGTGAAGCCCACGGCGAAGGAGGCGACGCTCAGGATGATGCTGTTCCAGGCAAATGCCAGAAACAGCAGGGCGCCGGCGGAGCAGACGAGCATGAACAGAATCAGCGATTTTTTCTCACGGATATCGGCCAGCGGCAGGATCATCAGCATCCCCAGGGCATAGCCAACTTGCGTCAAAGTGGCAGCGTACCCGACCTGGGATTGCGTAACGCCAAACGAGGCGGCAATTTCCGCCAGCAGCGGTTGAATGTAATAGAGATTCGCCACGGCGATGCCGGCGGTGACCGCCATGGTCAACACGAGAAACCGACTCAGCCGAATCGGCGTGCTTTCCGTACTTTCGGTAGGCATGTTTTCTCCAGCCCCTCCTTTCGAGATTTTGGACAAAAAAACAACCTAAGTCCTGTGGAAACGGGGCTTAGGTTGTTTCGCGTAGGGACACTTAACTTACGGCAAAATGTTCCCCGCCGCACGGTAAATTTCGTACCATTCCTCGCGGGTCAAGCGGATGTCGCTGGCTTTGATGCAGTCCTTCAAGCGGTCGAGGTTCATCGTCCCGATGACCGGTTGCATTTGGGCCGGGTGACGCAGCAGCCACGCGATGGCGATGGTCGTATTCGTGACGCCGTATTTCGCGGCGATTTCGTCAATTTTCTGGTTCAGCTCAGGGAACTTCTCGTTGCCGAGGAAGACGCCTTCAAAGAAACCGTATTGGAACGGCGACCACGGCTGAATCGTGATATCGTTCAAGCGGCAGAAGTCCAGCACGCTGCCGTCACGGTTAATGGCGGCTTCGTTTTCCATATTTACGTTAATGCCGGCCGAAATCATCGTCGTGTTCGTGATGCTCAGCTGCAGCTGATTGGCGACGATCGGCTGTTTGACGTATTTTTGCAGCAGTTGAATTTGCATCGGGTTCTGGTTGGACACGCCGAAATGGCGTACTTTGCCCGCGGTATGCAACTGGTCGAACGCCTCCGCAACCTCTTCGGGTTCTACCAGGGCATCGGGACGATGCAGCAGCAGCACATCGAGATATTCGGTTTTCAGACGCTTCAGAATGCCGTCCACCGACGACAAAATATGCTCTTTCGAGAAGTCAAAGAACCCTTGGCGGATGCCGCATTTCGATTGCAGGATGATTTTCTCCCGAATTTCTGGATTCATGTGAATCGCATCGGCGAAAATCTCCTCACAGGAGCCGCCGCCGTAGATATCCGCGTGGTCAAAAAAGTTAGCGCCTTCTTCCAGCGCGGTTTGGACGAAACGTTCCGCTCCGGCTTTGTCCAGCGAGTTAATTCGCATACAGCCGACGGCAATGACAGGGACCTCCAGCGTGCTCGTACCAAGCTTGATCGTCTTCATTAATCGGATCCTCCTCTATGGTTAGGAATAGATGATTTATTCACCCGGGCCGGATATGTAAAAATATGAGATCGAATCCAGTTCCATCGATGGCGCCTGGATGCCCCCATCATTGTGACATAGAAAAACGGCGGATTCAAGAGCAGGGCAACGCGTTAAAGAAAAACAGCCCAAAAAGGCCGCCGGATCATAAATCCGGCAGCCGAAAGCGGAAAGGAAGGGAAGCCCCTGACCGTTAGCGGAGGGCTTCGCTGGTAGCAGCAACGCGTTTGTCTTTCAGCACGACGTTGTTGCTGTACAACATCGAGTCGCTGCTCAAACGGTAAGTTGGGTAATTCTCATGGGCAAACAAGCGTAAGACGTCATCAAACAAAATTTCTTGCTGGCGATCCACCAAAAAGGTGAAGCCGCCCGATTCAAATGCGATATCAGTAGGAAGCGGCTCGCTGACCAAATGCAGCGAATAAACGCCGGCTGCGCTGCACCCTTCCGATTCGCCAACCAGCTTGAAGTACCCCGGCTGGCCGCCTAGGCTTTGCGCAAGTTTTTCTTTCGTCAGGTTCGTCATGTCTACTCTCATTCGACACACATCCTTTAGTCTCTATTTATATTTAGTAAAATTAAATTTCCTACAATTTATTTATAAACAATTTAATGAAAGATGTCAAGTGGGGGAAAGATCACTTGTACGCCGAAGACCTGAGCGAAAGTATGCAGCTGATGGAATGGGTTTGGCAACGGGATGACAGAGCGCTGCTGAATCTTGGACGCTACGAATATTTTATTCGCGGCAGCGAGGCGCGGTCGGGAAAGGATTCGCTTTTTTAGAGAAAAAAGCAAAAAAATTTAGATAATAATGATTTTCATTCTCAATTAGATATGATACGATGGTTCCATCCAAGTAGATCATTTACTCTGTTTACGTGATAAAAAAGGAGAGGTAACGACGATGGAACCAACCGTATATGATGTCACGATTATCGGAGGTGGCCCTGCCGGGTTGTATTCGGCCTTTTATAGCGGCTTGCGCGAGATGAAGACGAAGCTGATCGAGTATCAGCCTTTTCTTGGCGGCAAAGTGAATGTGTATCCGGAGAAAATGATTTGGGACGTCGGCGGCCTGACGCCGGTCACTGGAGAACAGCTGATCCAGCAATTGATCGAGCAGGGAATGACGTTCCAACCGGAAGTTGTGCTAGGTGAAAAGGTGACTTCGATTTCTCGGGGCGAGGATCGCATTTTTACATTGCATACTGCATCGGGAGCCAAACACTACTCCAAAACGGTCATCCTGGCCATCGGCGGCGGGATTCTGAAGCCCACGAAGCTCGACATCGAAGGGGCGGAACGATTCGAAGTGACGAATCTCCACTATACGGTGAAATCGCTGGGCCGGTTCAAAGGCAAAACCGTGCTGATCTCCGGCGGCGGGAATACCGCGATCGATTGGGCGAACGAGCTGGCTCCGATTGCGAAGAAGGTCTATCTGACGTACCGAAAAGAAACGCTGAAAGGCCACGAGGCTGAGGTGACGAAGCTGATGAAGAACGATGTGGCTTGCCTGTTGAACACGTCGATCGTGAAATTGACCGGCGCCAAGGGCGGAGATTCCATCCGCAGCGTATGGATTCAAAACCATGAGGACGGCTCCATCGTCGAGCTGGAAGTGGATGAGGTGGTGGTCAGCCACGGGTATGAACGGGATAAGGCGCTGCTGGAAAACAGTGAAGTCAAGATCGAAATGGCGAACGAGTACGGCGTAAAAGGAACGGCCATGAGTGAAACCACGGTGGAGGGGATTTTTGCTGCGGGGGATATTTTGTCTTATGAAGGCAAGCTGCATCTGATCGCCGGGGCTTTTCAGGATGCGGCGAACGCTGTGAACCGAGCCAAACAGTACATCAACCCGGAGGCAGAGGCATATGGAATGGTCTCCTCGCATAATGATCTGTTCATTGAAAAAAATCGGGAGCTGAAGAAGCAACTGTTTGCGACAATGGCAGAATAACCGAATCTACTACATATGGATGCGCTTACCTGAATTGGGTAGGCGTATTTTTTTACCCTTTTACTGCTTATGTGCCATAAAAGTGGGAATATATCGAAACCTCACAGCAGCTTGTATAGGCTCCTTGAAAACTATGAACGGTGAGGGAGATGAGAGTTTGAGCAAGAAAGTCGTTGCAGGAATCTTAAGCTTCCTCCTGGCATTTACGCTGCTTCTGCCGATGGCAGGAGCCGAAGGCGACGCTTTGGCGGGAGCCGATGCAAGGAGGGACGGCGTTCCCCGGTTGAATCAGGACGCCGTGACGCAGGAAGCGCTGCGTAAGCAAGTATCGGACGTTCAGCTGAAAGGCAGAGAGCAACGGGAGGTTTTGGGTCAAGCCTCTCCCGCAGGCAATAAGTTGCAGCTGGAACGCCAGGACGCCGAAGCGGCCGCGGTTCAACCGCAAAACTTCGTTCCGCTTACGGACGGCAGCGAGTTAACGCCGGTCATCGTCGAGCTGCAGGAAGCGCCGTTAAAGGTGTTTGAGGCTACGCAGAGCAAAATGAAAACAAGCCATTCGCTGAGCTCCCACAGAAAGGCGATCGATTTGCAGCAGCAAACGTTCAAGACGCAAGCGGTTGGTAAACTGAAGGCCAAAATTAAACGCGAGTACGAAAATATTTTTAACGGGTATTCGCAGACCCTTCCGGCCAATGAGATCGAAAATCTGCTCAAGCTTCCGGGAGTGAAGGCCGTTTATCCTAACGAAACGGTCTATGCCACGGAGGAGGAAGAGACTCCGACTGCGCCGCTGGACAGCGTGTCGTTTATCGGCAGCGGTGACTTCTGGGCCGAAGGAAACGAAGGCCAGGGGATTAAAGTTGGGGTCATCGATACCGGTGTGGCGAAGGACCATCCCGATTTGGCGGATGCGGTTCCGGATGGGTATTGGGGTTATGACTTTGTGAACGATGATTCCGAGCCCTACGAAACAACGAAGCAGGATTATTTGGATGCACATGCCCAGAATCCGTCGCTGCCTGAGTTTGATGAAAACGGCAGAGCTTACTATACTTCGCACGGCAGCCACGTCTCGGGAATCGTAGCCGGTCGTGGCGTTGGCACGGATGAACTGGCAGGGACCAAAGGGGTCGCACCAGAAGCGGAAATTTACGCTTATAAGGTGTTAGGTCCATACGGCAGCGGTACGACGGAGGATGTGATCGCCGGTATCGAGCGTGCAGTCGTGGATGGCATGGATGTCATCAATCTGTCGCTGGGCTCCAACACCAATAACCAGCGCTCCGCCGACTCGATTGCGGTCAACAATGCGATGAAAGCCGGCGTTGTGGCCGTGGTATCCAGCGGCAACTCCGGACCGGGGGCTGCGACGGTGACCGATCCGGGCAGTTCGGAGCTGGCGATTACGGTTGGCGCATCCAAGCCGCCGCTCGTCACGCCGATTATGCGGATTCCGGCGATGGGCGGAGAAGGCTTCTTTATGGATACGTTTGATAAGTCCGCCGGGATCGAGGATTTAACCGAGTCTTACCCGTTGGTGGATGTTGGACTCGGGAAAGCAGCGGATTATGCGGGTAAGGACTTGAACGGAAAAATCGCCTTTATCAAACGCGGTGAGATTTCCTTCGCGGAAAAAGCGCTCAACGCCCAAGCCGCGGGTGCGGTCGCCGCGATTGTGTTCAACAACGTGCCGGAAGCTTTGGAAAGCGGGACGTTGGGGGACGCAGATGTTCAAATCCCGGTTTACGCTCTTTCTGGAGCGTATGGGGGACGAATTCGGGAGGCTTTGAAGGAACAGGAGCTGTCTGCTGAATTCAGTACAACGATAGAAGAAGATATTATGGCGGGCTTTAGCTCGCGTGGACCAGCCAAACCGGGGTATGACCTCAAACCGGACATTTCCGCACCAGGGATGAGCGTTCGCTCCAGCGTGCCGGATTATGAAGGCTGGTATGCCGCTCAAAACGGCACCAGTATGGCCGCGCCGCACATTGCAGGTGCAGCAGCCCTCGTGCTGCAAAAATATCCAAACCTGACGCCTTATGAAGTAAAGTCCTTATTGATGAATAATACCGTGAAACTCAGCGATCGGAACGGTGACCGCTATACCCACATGGATCAAGGGGCCGGTCGGGTCGCGCTGGATCAGGTTCTGGAGGCCAAAGCGGTAGCGATGGCAGAGGATTCGACGCCTTATGTGGATGGGGATCTCCCGGAAACTTTTTATACGGGCAGCCTGTCGTTTGGATATGTTGGCAACGGCTTTTCTGCCAAACAACATGTGATCGTGAAGGACATCGTCGGGGAGTCCTCGACCTACACGGTCAGTTCGCATTGGTATGGCAATGCATCGATTGACCTAACCTTGTCTGCGGCAGAGGTTGCGGTCAGCGCTGGCGGGGAAACCAGCTTCGACGTCGAAGTTGTCGTGCCGGAAGAAGCCGCCAACCAACGGTATGAAGGTGAAGTGATCCTGACCGAAACGGCAACCGGGCATGTGATTAACCTGCCGGTATCGGTCTACGTTGGCGATACGCCGCAGGTGGATGTGGTGACGGATGTAGATCTGTCCAGCAACCCGATTTCGCCGAATAACGATGGACTTTATGATACTACAGACATCTCATTCACGGTGAATGAATATACCGATTACTTCTCGCTGGAAGTCCATGATCTGAACGGAAATTGGCAGGGCGTGGTCTTTGAAACCGATCAAGGCATTGATCCCGGCAGCTATACTTTGAGAGGTTGGGACGGAAGTGTTTTTGATGAAAATTACGACGAAGTGTTACTTCCCGATGGCGGATACCTGCTGATCCCTTATACTGGAACATCCTTGTTTGACTCCGTTCCTTCGGAAGACTCTGCTTATGTATTCTTCGTCGATACGACGGCACCGGTATCCCATCTTAGTGAACCGCCATTGACAGTGAAGAGCTCTGGTCAAACGGGAGTCATCTCCGGCGAAGTGACGGAGGATATGCTGATTAATTATCTCGTGAACTTCGGCGGGCTGGATATGGAGCTTGTGATTGGTGTCGAGGCGTGGTTTGCAGATCCAGAGGGCAATGTAGATTATCGGTTTGGCACTATTGATAACCAAGGGAATTTCAAAATTGAGGTTCCCGTATATCCTGGCGACAACGAATATGAAGTGTACATCTATGACTTGGCCGGGAATGGGTTCTGGGATCCGGCACATGTGTTTAGCTACAACCACGCTACAGAACCGGAATTGATCGTTGACACTGAAAATCTGACGCTGCAAGCAGGAGATACCGAACAACTCACCGTAACGTATAAAGCGGCAAACGGTGAGGAGAGCGACGTCACAGTAGCAGCAGAATATTCCGTAGCTGACTCGACTATCGCGACAGTTGACCAAGGCGTCGTAACCGGGGTAGCAGAAGGAACGACCACGATTGAAGTTGCGTACGAAGGAATCTCGAAGACCGTTAATGTAACCGTAACCGCTGAAGGCAATGAAGAACAACCAGAGCTGCGGGTGAATCCGGAGAGCTTGGATCTTCAAGTAGATGAAGTTCAAGCGCTCACCGTAACGTATAAAGCGGCAAACGGTGAGGAGAGTGACGTCACAGCAGCAGCGGAATATACCGTGGCGGACTCCACGATCGCGACTGTCGATCAAGGTATCGTGACCGGGGTAGCGGAAGGAACGACAACGATTGAGGTTGTGCACGAAGGTCTCTCCCAAACTGTTCATGTGACTGTTACTGCTGAAGGCGGCGAAGAACCAGAACCAGGGGAACCTTCGCTGATCGTTACACCACCTTCTCTGACTCTGAAAGTTGGAAAAAGCAACCAGTTAGCAGTGACTTATCGGGATGCGGATGGCAATGAAACCTCTGTGACAGATGCGGTATACGTATCGAGAGATCCGCTGATTGCTGCCGTTTCAAGTACGGGACTGGTTACGGCCTTGAAAGCAGGCTCTACCACGATCGACGTGACTTCCCAAGGTTTGTCGAAGTCCGTCCAGGTCACAGTCACCCCAGCTGACCCGCCTAACAATGGCGGCGGAGGCAATGGCGGCGGTAATGGCGGCGGCAACGGTGGCGGAGGCGGATCCAGCAGCGGCGGTTCCACTTCTACGCCAACCACGACACCAACAACGACGCCAACTAAACCAGCAATACCTAAGGATGCCGTAGCTATCAAGGCAGGCGAACCAACGGTGGTGAAGCTGCCAAATGGGTTTACGTTAACGATTCCGGAAGGCGCGATCACTTCCCCGGATGCCGCTTATGTCCAAGTCACGCCGGCAACCGAGGAAGAAACGAAGAAGCTGCTGGAAGGATTGAAGCTGCCAGCAGAAGTTCAACCGTTTGGAATCTATTATGATATCAACATTTTAGCGAAAGACGGGAAAGCGCTGGAAAATATCCAGCTCAGCAAGCCAGCCGAAGCCGCAATCCCGCTGACGGCATTGAATCCTGGAGCAATCCATGGCGGGAAGATCAGCCTGTTCAAGCTGGGGGACAACGGAGAATTAACTCAATTCTTCGGACGATTGAAGGACGGTAAAGTGGTTGCGAACCTGTACGGCTCTAGCCGTTACATCTATCTGGCCAAGAACGTCACCTTTGCTGATGTCACCCCAGCGAAGTTCGCTTGGGCGGTGGATGCGATCGAAATTCTGGCATCGAAAGACATTCTCGCTGGATCCATCGACGGCAACTTCCATCCGACATCGCAAGTCACTCGGGCGGAATTCGTATCCATGCTGGTTCGGGCACTGGAATTGAAGGCTGATCCAAACGCAGCTAGCCAGATTTCCTTCCTTGACGTTCCTGCAGGAAGCTGGTACGAGGAGGCCGTGAAGATTGCGACATCCAAGGGGCTGATCAGCGGTTATTCCAACGGTACTTTTGCGCCGGATCAACCGATTACTCGCGGTGAAATCGCAGTGGTTTTGGCGAAGGCGCTGGAGGTCCTGGGCCAATCCGCAGGGGAAGGCGGAGCGAATCACAGCTTTGCCGATCAAGCTCGCATTCCAGCTTGGGCCGCCGAGGCGGTAGCCAAAGTCACGAGCCTTGGCATCATGAACGGCAAGGCGGGGAACCGCTTCGAGGCCGAATCGCCAACGACCCGAGCTGAGGCAGCCGTCGTGGTGTACCGCATCTTCAAAGATTTTACCAAATAAGATTTGAACGTTCCGCCGTCGGTGCGCATGATGCCGGCGGCGGTTTTCATATACATGAGGTAAGGTTCGATCTCACCGAAGGAGCGTGGACAAGTGGAACAGAAAGTACGTCGTTATCATGAACTAAAACAGCTGCAGAAAGAAACGGAGCAAGAGCTGGCCGCATTACGTGGCGAAATTTTAGAACATTTTCAGGAACAAGGCATTTCGGAGCTGGACGTGGGGGAATACCGGGTTAGAACCATCCGCCAGGAACGGAAGGAGTACGATGATCGTAAGCTTTACGAAGCGCTTCCCGATCCTGGCGTGTGGCGTTTGGTTTCCAAAGCGGACGCCCAGAAGATCGCCGGACTCGTGAAGCTGAACGTAATCCCCGAGGAAAAGCTGGAAGGAACGTTCTCCATCAAACAAGTCACGCTGGTGCAGGTGGACAAGAAGTAGCGACGCAAAGCCGGAATTAGTCCGGCCGCCGCGTTGCCCCAGGACTGGCTGTCGACACAGGGATGGCTTGGCGATTCCGGCGCAAATCCAGCGGCGCTTGGTGGTACCATTTTTTGAATTGATGATAAAAATGGCTGACGTTCTCGAACCCGCACTCCAGGGCGATTTCCACCACGCGCAGCTCCGTCGTCAGCAGCAGGTTGCGGGCTGCGCTCAGCTTCAGCTGGTTCAAATATTCCGTTGGCGTCTGCTGCAGATATCGGCGGAAGGCGCGGTTCACGTGGCCGATGCTTCTTCCGGACAATTCATACAAGGCGGGAAGCCCGCGGTGGAGATTTTCTTTCAGCTGCATTTTGCTGAGTGCATGCTCCAGCCATAATGGAATCTCCTCCTGCTTGACCGGATTCGGGTTAAAAAAGTAACGGGTTAGCAGGTCGATCAGTCCGCTTTTGAGGACGAGGCGGGCCTTCTGTTTGTCGATGGAGGACAACAGCTTGATGCGTTCGAATAAGGCGACGAATTCGCCAACTTCGGTTGGCGACAGCAGGGCCACCTGGGGCAGATGCGATTGCAGCAGCCGCTCGGCGATCTCTTCCTCCCCCAAAAAAGCCATCGCTTCGTCCATCAAGCTATGCCGGCAGGGAACATTGTAAAACCGGCAGTCCTCCTCCCCGTTCTGCTCGTATCGATGGATATCCTCCGGCCGGATGAAGACCAGGCAACCCGCCTGTAGCAATTGGGTCTCCCCATTCACAACATGGCGGCAGCTCCCTGCTTCAATTACGAAAAATTCATAGAAATCATGGGTATGCTCCGGCGAAACCTGAGACAAGGCCTCCACCCGAAACGGGTTGACCGGCACCTCCGGATCAATGTAGTTTTCCTCGGTATATTTCAGCATGGAAGACACCTCTCCACAACAAGATGATGTTAAAATAGCACATGACTTAGGTGAAGACAATACAAGAAAATATCCAGCCTCTTTAGTACAATCAAACCATGGTCAGGATAAAAAAGTACATGAGGAGGCAAAACAATGCTGCTTGTCGACTTGGGCGGAGCTTGGCGGATGAAACGGCTGGACCAGACGGAATGGCTCCCGGGAACCGTGCCGGGTTCGGTTTATTATGATTTGTTGAATGCCGGACAAATGCCGGACCCGTATTACCGCGATCAGGAGTACGAGGTACTGGAGCTTTCGAAATACGATTATGAATATGAACGGACCTTTCAGGTGGACGAGCCCACGTTGGACCATGACCGGGTGGTGCTGCTTTGCGAGGGGGTGGATACCCTGGCTGAGGTGTACTTGAATGGGACGCTCATTCTGAACGCAGACAATATGCACCGGACGTACGAAGTTGACATCAAATCGCAGCTGATTCTCGGGGAAAATCACATTCACGTGATTTTGCGTTCGCCGGTTGAATACGTGCTGCGCAAGCAGGCGGAACGGCCGCTGATCGGCTGTGCTGACGCCGTGCCGGGGATTTCCCATCTGCGTAAGGCGCATTCGATGTTCGGCTGGGATTGGGGGCCGCAGCTGCCAGACCTCGGGATCTGGAGGGACATGACCATCCGCGGTTACGATCGTTCCCGGATCGAAGATGTGTACATCACGCAAACCCACGAGCCCGGCAAGGTCAGCTTGGATGTACGCGTGCGGACGGATAGCTGGGCGGAAGGGAACCGGGAGATCACGGTCCGCGTAACCAGTCCGTCGGGCCATGTGCTGGAAACCCAGGTTTCGGAGCAAAATGAGCAATCCACCGCTAGGGCAAATGGCACTCTCCGAGAGCGGCATATTCCGGTAGAGATCCTAAATCCGGAGCTGTGGTGGCCCAACGGGCTCGGCGAGCAGCCGCTATACGAAGTGGAGGTTGTGCTTAGCGAGCAAGGCCGGGAGCTGGACCGGCACGACCTGCGCATCGGCCTGCGCACCCTGACGGTGCTGCAGGAAGAAGACGAATGGGGCGAATCGTTCCAGTTTGTCGTGAACGGGATTCCGTTCTTTTCCATGGGGGCGGATTATGTTCCTGAGGACAACATCTTTCCGCGGCGCAGCCGAGAGCGGACAGAACACCTGATCCGCAGCTGTGCTGAAGCCAACTTTAATACGATCCGCGTCTGGGGCGGGGGACATTATCCGGAGGATTATTTTTACGATTTATGTGATGAATACGGGATCGTGGTGTGGCAGGACCATATGTACGCGTGTGGCGTCTATGAGTTGACCGAGGAATTCAAGGCGAACATCACGCAGGAGACGATCGACAATATGAAGCGGCTGCGCCATCACGCTTCGCTGGGGCTTTGGTGCGGGAACAACGAGCAGGAGATGGCCTGGGATGAGTGGAATTGGGCGGAGCAAACCTCGCTGCAACTGCAAGCGGACTACATCAAGATGTATGAGGTGCTGCTGCCGGAGATCGCGAAGGAAATCGATCCGAATACGTTCTACTGGCGGGCCTCGCCGTCCTCGAAGGGGAGCTTCGACAAGCCGAATGACGAAAATTACGGGGACATGCATTACTGGGATGTGTGGCACGGCAAGAAGCCTTTCACCGCCTACCGCACCATCTACCCGCGTTACATGTCGGAGTTCGGGCTGCAGTCATTCCCGTCGCTGAAGACGGTGGAGACGTTTACGCTGCCGGAGGACCGGAATATTTTCTCTTATGTAATGGAATCTCATCAGAAAAACGGGACGGGGAACGAAAAAATCCTCTACTACATCGGGGAAACGTACCGTTATCCCAAGGATTTCTCGTCCCTGCTGTATGCCTCCCAACTGGTTCAAGCCGAAGGCATGCGTTGCGGAGTCGAGCATTGGCGTCGCAACCGCGGCCGCTGCATGGGGGCATTGTACTGGCAGCTCAACGACATTTGGCCGGTAGCCTCTTGGTCGAGCATCGATTACTACGGCAGATGGAAGGCGCTGCAATATGAGGCCAAGCGCTTCTTTGCTCCCGTGTTGGCGTCGGCCTGCGAGGAAGGTACACGAGTCGCCTTGCACGTATCTAACGAAAGCAAGCAGACCGCGAAGGGCAAGCTGGTCTGGACGCTGCGGAATGCCTGCTCCGAAGTGCTTCGGCAGGGAGAACGGGCGGCGGAAGTCGCTCCGTTTACCAGCGTGGAGCTGGAGCAGCTTGATTTTGCCGGAGAGCTGGACACCAAAGCGAAGCTGCGGAGCACCTATCTCGAATATGCTTGGGAGGAAGACGGAGAGATCGTCAGCGGCGGCACGGTCCTGTTCGTCAAAGCGAAGCATTTCGAATTCGCCAATCCGAACATCCAAGCCGTGATCACGGAGGCGGAAGACCGCTTTACGATCACGCTGACCGCAGAAGCGTATGCTCGGTTCGTAGAGCTGGATTTTACGGGGCTGGACGCCATCTTTAGCGACAATTATTTCGATTTGTCCGGCGGATCGAAGAAGACGGTCACCATCGCCAAATCGACTCTGAGCCGTCCGGCGGCATTAACCGAGCTGCAAGAGCGGCTCACGGTTCGCAGCGTGTTTGATATCTAAACCGCAGAAGATAAACGGGGGTGTTCCTTAGGGGCCCCCCTTTTTAAGCAGATGATCTTCAAAATGACATATCCGTCGTAAAAACAACATATTTACCCCTCATGCTGCAATCGCCTATCGTTAGGAGGAACAAGCATAGAGGGGGAATAGCGATGTTACCATGGTTTGAAGACGCCAAGCTGGGGATCTTTATCCATTACGGGATTTACGCGGTTGACGGTGTTTCCGAATCTTGGTCCTTTCATAACGGCGTGATCTCGTATGAGGATTACATGAAACAATTGGACGGGTTCACAGCTTCCCGGTTTGATGCCGACCACTGGGCGGAATTGATCGAGAAGTCCGGGGCGAAGTACGCGGTGTTGACGACGAAACATCATGACGGCGTAGCGCTGTTTGATACCCAGTACAGTGATTTGAGCGTGGTCAAGCGAACGCCGGCCAAACGTGACATCGTTAAAGAGTATGCCGAAGCGATAAAGAAACGGGGAATTCGACTAGGTTTGTACTATTCGTTAATCGACTGGTCCCATCCAGACTATCCTAGCGTGTATCCAGGCGGTGCTGTGCCTGAGGATCTAAGCCAGGTTAACCGTTTCTCGGAACCGCTGGACGGTAAACAGGACGAGGCGAAGTGGCAGAGGTTCTTGCAGTTTAATCGTCATCAGCTGAGCGAACTATTAACGAAATATGGCAAGGTTGATTTGCTCTGGTTCGACGGGGATTGGGAACGAAGTGCTGAGCAATGGGGATTGCCGGAGTTTAAGGAGTTTTTGCTGTCTTTTAACCCCGATCTGATCATCAACTCACGCCTAGCCGGTCACGGGGATTATAAAACGCCGGAGCAAGGGCTGCCGATCACAAGACCCGAAGGACCTTGGGAGTTCTGTACGACGATTAATTCGTCTTGGGGCTATCAACACAATGATCATAAATATAAATCGTTAAATCAAATTATCCGTATGTTCTGCGACTGCATCTCTATGGGCGGCAACATGTTGTTAAATATCGGTCCCCGCGAGGACGGAACGATCGATCCGAGACAAGCTGTCATTTTGCTTGGGTTAGGCGATTGGATACGCGCGCATGAAGAAGCCGTGTATGGAACTGTCGAAGGGATCATGACCCGCTATTGGTTAGGCGGAAGCACGTTAACGAAAGATCGGAAGACGTTATATCTGTTCGTTTACGATGACCCGAAGGAAAGCGTCTGCCTCAAGGGCTTATGTAATCCGATTCAAAAAGTGACCGTGCTCCATTCGGGCAAAGAACTGAAACATGAAATTCATGGCGGTGTGCCCTGGTTTAATATCCCGGGAACGACGTGGATCTATTTAACGCCGGAGGATTGTCATGAGCATGTTACCGTTCTGAAGCTGGAGTTTGCTGAGCCAGTCGAAATGTACGGCGGTTCGGGTGCGGTTGTCACCCATAACTAGAGTAAGGAGAAGCATTGAGCGTATGTCGGTCGGCAGGTCCAGGCCTGTCGTCCGGGCCCGTTTTACAGGATTATCCCGTTTGATCAGAAGATAGGCAAAAGGTAAGATCGTACCCCTCCGACCAAAGCCGACGCAGGTTGTCCGCCCTTTCCTCAAGACCTCCAGGCAATCCTCCTTGTTAGCAAAATCGTCTGCAAAATGGTGGAAACCGATTCCACCGTTACCTCCAAAGTCCTTTCCTCTCTCGTGAGAAAAATAGGTACATATCGTTTGTCTGGACGATTTATCGCAAACATATGCTCATCTTTTTACCTCATTGGGCCCCCTGACCAAAGGGGATAATCCTGCAAAGAAGGGGAAAAGAGGGGCCCGCATCTTTCCCCACTCATTGGAGCCATTTGACGATGCGGGTGGACAGCCATTGGCAGAGCAGGGCTATGAGATATTGCTCAGCCACAAGCCCAGACTCATCGGCAGGCGGCGGACATGCCAAAGATGCATTTTAGTCCATGTTTTGTTGTCAGAGAAAATTTGTTGTCAGAGAAAAAGGGTTTATAGAGAGATACATGGAATTAAAGTTTTATACATACTTTGTTTGTTCTGAAAAGCGGTCACCGAGAAGGATTTGTTCATCAGCTATGCACAAAACGAGCGGGTTATCCGAGTACCTTGCGATATCCAAGCCGGTTGGCGATAAGCAGGAGCCTACCAATCTCGAGGTGACTTTCTCCTACCAGGCGATTCTTTCGTTCGGCGGCACGGTGAGCGTGCAAAGCGCACCCGGAGCGGGGACGAAGTTTACGATTAGCTTGCCGATCTATAACTGTGAGGAAGAAGCAAAGGGGATGAATGAAGGATGAACAAATCCGTCGGAGAGCTTGCGGCCAAAATTGTGCTCTGTGTCCTGTTGTCTAGTGTGATTTTATTCTTAGGATTTTTTGCCGGTTTAATCGTGTCATTCTCCGGCGGAGCGGTGTTCTATACGCCTTTGGTGCTGGTTGCGGCGGCCGTGTTGGTCGTCTTTCTGGCTTTCTTTATGTTCTTGCCGGAGCGGCACCGTCGCAAGTTGTATTTCTCGCTGCTTGCCGTCGTGATCTTGGGCGGCTTGACAACAGGGGGATACGAGATTCGCAAAGCTTACCACAACAGCATTCCGGTCGTCAGCGACCAGGAGGTAGATATGAGGCCGTATCGGCCGTTTGCGGACACGGGGAAGCTGGCCGTGCTGCCGGAACCGTCCAAATTGACATTAACGGAGGATTTACCGCGGCTTGACGGAGCAACGGCACTTTATCCTCTGTATGGAGCGTTTGCGCAGGCCGTATATCCGCGCCAGGATTATGATCTCTACGACAGCGAGGTCATGGTGAATACGACACCTGTGGCTTATAAGAATTTAATCGAAGGCCGGGCGGATATCATTTTCGCCGCCGCGCCGTCGGAGGGGCAAATAGCCGCCGCCCGCAAGGAAGGGAAGGAATTAAAGCTCACCCCGATCGGCCGTGAGGCGTTTGTCTTTTTCGTGAATGCGTCGAATCCGGTAACCGGGTTAACGACGGAGCAGATCCGCGGGATCTACTCGGGGGAAATTACCCGATGGAGTGAAGTGGGGGGCCGCGAAGAGCGGATCCGCGCGTTTCAGCGTCCGGAGGATAGCGGAAGCCAGACGATGCTGATACGGGTGATGGACGGACGGGAGCTCGCCAAACCGCCCAAGGAGAATGTGGCCTCCGGGATGGGTGGCATCATTTCGCGGACCGCGGATTACCGCAACTACAAAAACGCACTGGGCTATTCGTTCTTGTTTTATGCCACCGAGATGGTGAAAAACGGGAATATCCGCCTGTTGGCCATCGACGGCGTGAAGCCGGAACGAGCGACGATTGCCAGCGGCGAATATCCGTTTGCGGCCGAGTTTTACGCGGTAACGGCGGGCAGTGACAATCCGAACGTGGAGAAGCTGATCGAATGGATTCGCTCCCCGCAAGGGCAGTATTTAGTGGAGCAAACGGGCTATACGCCGCTCGCCCCCTAGGATGTATTGACACTCGAATTGGGGATCGATAAACTAAAAACTAGGAATTAGCACTCTTCCTTGTAGAGTGCTAATATGTTGTAAGACAAGTTCCCCCATGGGGTGAAAGGAAGGAGATCCGATTCATGGCGAAAAAGCAGTTTAAAGCAGAATCTAAACGACTGCTGGAAATGATGATCAACTCGATTTACACACAGCGGGAAATTTTTCTGCGTGAGCTGATTTCGAACGCCAGCGATGCCATTGATAAGATTTATTATCGGGCGTTAACGGATGACAAGCTGGTATTTAACAAGGACGACTATTTTATTAAGATTAAGCCGGATAAAGCAAACCGCACCTTGACGATTTCCGATACCGGGATCGGCATGACCAAGGAAGAGCTGGAGAAGCACCTGGGGACTATCGCCAACAGCGGTTCGTATGCGTTTAAGAACGAAAATGAACTGAAGGATGGTCATAACATTATCGGGCAGTTTGGTGTCGGCTTCTATTCCGCATTTATGGTCGCCGACGTGGTTACCGTGATCAGCCGGGCGCTGGGTTCGGACGAGGCCTACAAATGGGAGTCCAAAGGGGCGGACGGCTACACGATCGAACCGTGTGAGAAGGAAACGGTGGGTACGGATATTATTTTGAAGATCAAAGAAAACTCCGAAGACGACCAATATGACGAATACCTCGAGGAATACCGTCTGAAGTCGATTATCAAGAAATATTCGGATTTCATCCGTTATCCGATCAAGATGGACGTCACGAGCAGCCGGCCGAAGGAAGGCAGCGAAGGCGAATACGAGACGTACACCGAAGAGCAAACCATCAACAGCATGGTGCCGATCTGGCGCAAGAACAAATCCGAACTGACGGAAGAGGATTATGTCAACTTTTACATGGAGAAGCGCTACGGGTTCGATAAACCGGTATCGCATATCCATATCAAGGCTGACGGCGCGGTCGTGTACAATGCGATTTTGTATATTCCGGAGAAGACGCCGTTTGACTATTACACCAAGGAATACGAAAAAGGGCTGGAGCTCTACTCCAACGGCGTGCTGATCATGAATAAGTGCCCGGATCTGCTGCCGGACTATTTCAGCTTTGTCAAAGGGATGGTCGATTCCGAGGATCTGTCGCTCAACATTTCTCGGGAAATGCTGCAGCATGACCGCCAGTTGAAGTTGATTGCGAAGAACATCCAAAGCAAGATCAAGAGCCAGCTGCAAACGCTGCTGAAGGAAGACCGTGAGAAATACGAGAAGTTCTACGCTTCGTTTGGCCGCCAGCTGAAGTTTGGCGTGTACAACGACTACGGCATCAACAAGGACGTGCTGCAGGATCTGCTGCTGTTCACTTCGTCCAAGGAGAAGAAGCTTGTTACGCTGGATGAATACGTCTCCCGCATGCCGGAAGACCAGAAGTATATTTATTATGCTGCCGGTGAATCGGTAGAACGGCTGGAGAAGCTGCCGCAAACCGAGCTGGTGCTGGATAAAGGATACGAGATCCTGTATTTCACCGACGACATTGACGAGTTCGCGATCAAGATGATCATGAAATACAAGGATAAGGAATTCAAATCGGTATCGAGCGGTGATTTGGGCATCGAAGCCGAGAATTCCGAAGATAAGGCGAATACGGATGAGAACAAGGAATTGTTCGCCGCAATGAAGGACCTGCTGGCGGGCAAGGTGAAGGAAGTTAAAGCGTCCAAACGTCTGAAATCCCATCCGGTCTGCTTGTCGACGGAAGGTGAGCTGACGATCGAGATGGAAAAGGTACTGAACTCGATGCCAGGCTCGAACGGCCAGTCGGTTAAAGCCGAAAAAGTGCTGGAGATCAACGTGAACCACGACGTCTTCCAGTCGCTGAAGAAGGCTTACGAGAGCGACAAAGAGAAGCTGGCCTTGTACACGAACCTGCTGTACAATCAGGCGCTGCTGATTGAAGGGCTGCCAATCAACGATCCAGTTGAATTTACGAACGATATTTGCAAAGTGATGGTGTAAGCGGAAGAACCACCTTCCTCCGAAAAATGCGGGAGGGTGGTTCTTTTATTTTTGGCCTGGAATATGCCATCATGAGGGTGGGGGCGATACAGGGTGTTTCATGAATTTAAGCTTGTGGCGGAAACGCCGGTTTACGTGCAGGTGAAAAATTATATCAAACGACTAATGATGCAAGGCGCTTTGCAGGCCGGGCAACGGCTTCCCTCAACACGGGAACTGTCGGAACTGCTGGGCGTCAGCCGGGGCAGTATCATTGCTGCCTATGAAGCCTTGCAGGATGAGGGGCTAGTGTATGCTGTCACGGGGAAAGGGAACTTCGTCGCCGAGGCCTCTGCACCAAGCGGGCAGGCGGTCCCCACCTGGCGGATGGATTGGCGCGAGCGGATGAATCGGCAAGCCCGGCTGTCCGTGGAGCTCGACCATATGAAACGCAGCAGTCCCGGCCTGCGGGCGGCGAAAGGCGCCATTTTGTTTACGAGCATCGCCCCTGACGAGGAGCTGTTTGATCTGGAGAACGTCAAACGCGCATTCTTGGATCGGATGGCGGTGGAAGGCCGCGTCTTATTGAACTATGGATACGCTAAAGGATATAAACCACTTATCGATTATTTGCTGAACTATATGGAACGTAAAGGCGTGGATCTGCAAGGCAAGGATTTGCTGATCACCAGCGGCTTTACGGAAGGGCTGGACATCTTGTTGTCAGCCCTTGGGCGGGATGGCAGTGCGGGCGGACGCATGTTATGCGAAAACCCAACGCACCAAACCGCGATCAAAAATTTGCGGCGGCACGGGTTCGAGATCACCGGGATTCCGATGGAGCCGGACGGCCTGGACCTGGCAGCGCTGGAGCGCGAGCTGAAGACGCAGGCTTTTGACGGCGCGTTCCTCGTTCCTTCCTATCATAACCCAACCGGGATCGTGACGTCCGCTGAGAAACGGCTGGCGATACTAGAGCTGCTCGGCCGCTACCGGGTGCCGGTGATCGAGGATGGATTTAATGAGGAGCTGAGGTATTCCGGCTCCCACGTCGCGCCGTTGATTGCGATGGCAGGGCAGGGGAACGGCGTGGTGTATTTGGGAAGTTTCTCGAAGGTGCTGTTCCCGGGGATTCGTGTCGGCTGGATCTTAGCAGACCGGAAGCTGATCGAGGTGCTGGAAAGCGTCAAACGGGCGCGCAGCATTCATACCTCAACGTTGGACCAATCCCTGCTGTATCAATACTTGCTGAACGGGAATCTCGAAAAATATCTGAAACGGGCCAGGGCCGAATATCGGCGGAAGTACGAATGGACGAAGGCCTGCTGCGAGCAGTACGTGCCATTCTCCCGGTTGTCGGGCAGCGGCGGGTTACATTTGTTCCTGGAGTTTCCGGAGGAGTTCGATACGTGGAAGCTGCTCGAGCTTTGCGCGGATCAGGGCGTCCTCTTTACTCCGGGGGATATGTTCTACGTTGACGGCGGAGGACGGAACACGATGCGAATTGGTTTTTCGCGGGTATCCGAGGAAGACATCGAAAAGGGGATTCGCCTGATCGGTGATACGGCTACAAAGCTGTTAGGAGATCAGAGTTAGCAACGGGGTAGTTAGGTGCTGCATGGACTTAAACAACGGGTGAAGGAGAGAAACAGGATGAAGGTAGGCGTAATTATGGGCGGCGTCTCCTCGGAGCGCGAGGTCTCGCTGATGACGGGGAAGGAAATCGTGGGGAAGCTGGACCCCAATAAATATGAAGTGGTGCCGATTGAGCTGACGAAGCGGGAGGAGTTGATCGACCGGGTGCGGGGCATCGACTTCGCTTTGCTGGCGCTGCATGGCGCGTTTGGCGAGGACGGTACAGTGCAGGGCGTTCTGGAGACGATGGGCATCCCGTACTCGGGCAGCGGCGTGTTGTCCAGCAGCTTATGCATGGATAAGAATCTGACGAAGAGGCTGCTGCAGACTGAAGGGATTGCGACGCCGGACGGGGCCTATCTGGAGCGGGCCATGTTCGCGGACGGAACGTGGGAACCCAAGATGGCGGGGCTCGCGTATCCGCTGTTCGTCAAGCCGAATGCAGGAGGCTCCAGCATCGGCGTCCAGCGCGTCGACCGGCCGGAGTTGTTGCGCGGTGCGCTGGAGGAGGCGTTCCGCTGGGGCGAGTCTGTGCTCGTCGAGTCCATGGTGTCCGGCCAGGAAATCACCTGCCCGATCCTGGACGGGGAGCTGCTTCCGGTGCTGGGCATCCGGGCGGCCAATGGAGCGGAGTGGTTTGACTACGAAGCCAAATACAGCGACGGCGGGGCGGAGGAGAAGCCGATCACGCTGCCTCCCGACGAAGAGACGCGGGTACGGGCGGCAGCACTGGCGTGTTATCGGCTGCTGCAATGCCGCGTTTATGCCCGGGTCGATATGATTCTCAAGGACGGTGTCCCTTACGTGCTGGAGGTAAATACGCTGCCGGGGATGACGGCGAACAGCCTGCTGCCGCGCAGCGCCGCTGCTGCTGGCATCAGTTACAGCGAACTGCTCGACCGGATCATCGAGCTGTCGCTGGCCGAGCGAGGGAGCGGCGTTGCTGCCACATAAAATAAGAGACCCGCTGGTTGCGGATCTCTTGCTCTTGTTGAATGCGGCGAAATCGCCTAGTTAACTGGGGAACTGGGCAGCTCCAGCGCTTGCTCAACAGGCACATACTCGTAGTGAAGGTCCCGGGCAACAGAGGCGTACGTAATCGCACCAGCGGCGACGTTAACGCCTTTGCGCAGAGCTGCCCGTTCACTGAGCGCCGTGTAAAGGCCCTTCGAGGCGATCTCCAGCGCATAAGGCAGCGTAGCGTTGGCCAGCGCCAGCGTAGAGGTGCGCGGTACGGCGCCCGGCATGTTCGCCACGGCGTAATGCACGACGCCATGCTTCACATAGGTCGGATCGGAATGGGTCGTGATCCGGTCGACCGTTTCGAAGATGCCGCCCTGGTCGATGGCCACGTCCACGATGACCGAGCCGGGGCGCATCGCCTTCACCATGCTTTCGGTGACCAGCTTTGGCGCCTTGGCACCGGGGATCAGCACCGCGCCGATCACCAGGTCGGATTCAGCAACCGCCTCGGCGATGTGCTGCGGATTCGACATCAGCGTCTGCACGCTGGCGCCAAAGATGTCCTCCAGCTGCCGCAGGCGATCCGGATTCAGATCGATGATCGTCACGTCGGCGCCTAGGCCGATCGCCACTCGGGCTGCGTTCGTGCCAACGACGCCTCCGCCGATGATCGTCACTTTGCCGCGCTTCACGCCAGGCACACCGCCGAGCAGGATGCCTTTGCCGCCGTGCGGCTTCTCCAGGAACTGCGCCCCGATTTGCACGGACATCCGACCGGCAACCTCGCTCATTGGCGTCAACAGCGGCAGCGTTTTGTTCACTTCAACCGTTTCATACGCGATGGCGGTCACACCTTGATCTTTTAACGCTTGCGTCAGTTCCGGTTCCGGCGCCAGATGCAAATACGTGAACAGGATCAGACCTGGACGGAAAAAGCCATACTCCGACGGCTGCGGCTCCTTCACCTTCATCACCAGATCGGCCGACCAGGCTTCGGCGGCGCTGCCGACCACCTTGGCCCCGGCGGCCGCATATTCCGTATCCTCAAAGCCGCTGCCAGCACCCGCCTGGGTCTCGATCCATACCGAGTGACCTGCTTTCACCAGCGAATAGGCGCCCGATGGGGTCAGGGCAACTCGATTCTCATTATTTTTGATTTCTTTGGGGACTCCAATGATCATGCTGTAACCTCCTCTGTCAAACGATCTGACATCAGTATAGGACAGGAGCTGTGATTTTTGTTTGTGGCGATATGAGAAAAAAGACAGCCCGCATTGTGAAATTTCACAATGCGTTGCTGCCGCCGAAACGTTCGGCTTTGAGTTCCAAATATAAGGTTACTTTCTGCTCCATGCTGGTTAAGTCGATCCGGCCGATTTCAGCGATTCGCTTCAGCCGGTAATTCAGGGTATTCGCATGAACATGCAGGGCTTCGGCGGCTGTCTTCGCATTGCTGTCATGCGCCAAAAACACCTCCAGCGTGTGCACCAGCTCGCTGTGATGCTCCTGATCGTAGGCCCGCAGCCGGGCCAGTTGGCTGCCCGCGCGGCCATGCCGCTGAAGCTCCTCCCAGATTCGGGGAAGATACCGGTAATACCCGAGATCGCTATATATCACGAGATCTCCGGTCTCCTTGGGAAACCGCTGCTTCACCTCAAGCAGGAGCAGCGCTTCGCGGTAGCTGTCTTCCAGCCGTCCGTATTCGCTGTAGAGACATCCGCTGGCCAATCCTAGGAAATGCGGCGAAAAATAGGTGCGCAAATTCTGCTGAAGCAGCCCCAGCTGGCTGGCGACTCCATCCTTAGTATCCGCCGTTATCGGCGCAAATAACAAAATCAGCTGATTTTTATTGATGGCGTGCAGCACGATCCGGCTATAAGCGGAGAGGGGAGCGCATTTCTCCAGCGCCTGCCGCTGCCACGATTCCTTCACTTCGGCGGCAAACTGCAGGACGACCACATGGAATTGCGGAGGGAGTGTGATCCCGATCCGCTGGGCTTTATCCCGAATCAGGGTTTCATTGGATAGATGCCCGGTCAGCAGCTGCCAGAAAAAATCGCGATGCGCCTCTTCCTCCTTATGGCGCTGCAGCTGCCATTGGGCCATTTTGGTGCGGGCGGCTTGGGCCGCCTTGGCGAATAACGCCATTTCCCGTTCTGAAAAAGGCCTCTCCGCCTCCAGCACCCAAATAAAGCCGACAACCCGGGAGCCCAAACGGATCGCCGTTGCAACGCGGCCGCTAAGCCCCACCTCTTGAATCGGAGCGACGCGAATCGGCGCTTCGCTCTCCAATAGGCGAGGCATAACGCCGTCCCGCCAGAGACTGCCAATGATCTGATCGGGCACCCGGCGCCCGACGATGGTGGCCAGCCGCGCCGCGTCGGTCTCTGGCTCGTGCGAGCTGTAGGCAACCAGCCGATGGTTGGCGTCTTCGATCGTGACCGGACGGCCCAGCACGTCGCTGATCTTCTCCGCGAGCAATTCCAGATTGTCGGAGTATGGCTCGAAAATATCGTCTTGATCTTGGCTCATAGGCGAGCGTCACCTCCGATGCGGTATGGTTTGTGAAGCCGCACTAGGATCATGCCGTTTTTTTGGGGTAGGAAGACAAACCCCGGCAGGAGCGGCTCAATTATACTTAATTTCAAGATGCTTCATGCTGATTATTGATTAGGAAAGAGGTATTCCACGATGACAACGATGCAATCGAGGGTCTCTACCCCTACCGGCTATCGGGAAACTTGGGCGGAAGTGTCGCTGGACGCCATCGCCCACAATACGGGGCTCTTCCGTAAGCAAATCGCCGAGGGCTGCCGGCTGATGGCCGTAGTCAAAGCGAACGGCTACGGACACGGAGCGGTGCAAGCGGCGCAAGCCGCCATCCATGCCGGCGCCGATTGTCTCGGTGTTGCCCTCGTTGATGAGGCGCTGCAGCTGCGAGCGGCCGGTATATCACAACCTATTCTAGTGCTCGGCTACACGCCACCGTTTGGCGTCGAAGCGGCGGTTCGGCAGGGCATCACCTTGACGGTGGATACCCAGGAAGTCCTGCAGGAGACGATCGCTTGCGCCAAAAAGCAAGGGTGCGCGGCGCGCATCCACTTGAAGGTGGATACCGGGATGTCCCGGATCGGCTTATCTACCACCCGGGCGGTGATTGAGCTCGCTGAACTTGCGGCAGCCGCTGCGCCCTTCGTCATCCTTGAAGGCGTGTTTACCCATTTCGCTGATGCGGATGGACCTGACCCGGCGTATACGTTGGAGCAATTCGCCCGGTTCCAGGCTTGCCTCGATGCCCTTGAGGCCCACGGCCTGCATGTGCCGATCAAGCACTGCTGCAATAGTGCCGCCACGATGCGGTTCCCGCAAATGCACCTGGATCTGGTTCGCATCGGGATCGCACTCTACGGGCTATATCCTTCGGCGCAGCTGCGTTTGCCGGAATATCCTTTGCAGCAGGCGATGCAGCTCAAGACGAAAATCGCTTCGCTGCGGCGGATCAAGCCGGGCCAAACCGTCGGCTACGGCCGGACGTACCGGGCAGCCGAGGAGCGGCTGATCGCCACCGTGCCCATCGGATACGCCGACGGGCTGTCGCGGACGCTCTCAAACCGAGGGTTTGCGCTCGTTCGCGGGCATCGG
The DNA here is from genome assembly GCF_000159955.1 of Paenibacillus sp. oral taxon 786 str. D14. Lineage (GTDB taxonomy): Bacteria > Bacillota > Bacilli > Paenibacillales > Paenibacillaceae > Fontibacillus > Fontibacillus phoenicis. Next base: position 205,832 of record NZ_GG695974.1, read on the forward strand.
GTTCCGATCATCGGCCGAGTTTGCATGGACCAGACGATGTTGGATGTCACCGATGTAGAGAGCGTACAAGCGGGAGAGGAGGTCATCCTCTTCGGCGGAACGGGCGAAGCGGCGTCGATATCGATTGACGAGGTCGCCGATTGGATTGGAACAATCAACTATGAGGTCGTTTGTCAGCTCGGAGTCCGAGTTCCGCGCGTTTACCCTCAAAACTTAAATATGTAAGATTAGGTATCATGCTTATGGCATCATAATCCAAGGTGCCGGTTTTCGTAAAGAGGGTTTTTGCGGTATTTTCCGTAAAAACCTCTTTTATGTCATATATCTTAACGTTGCGTGCGGGAAGGTTTCAAGTAGAGTGGGAATGATCCGGATTACTCCTTGCGCGGCTTACATGATCCGGTCTAGAATTGGGGCATGAGTTCCTTTATTTAAAATCCAAACATCGCAGGAGCGTGAGAGGATGAAGTACAGAAGGTACGGAACGACCGGCAAGCAGGTGTCGGAAATCGGCTTTGGCGCTTGGCAGCTCGGCAATAAGCAGGATTGGGCAGCAATGGAGGATGATGAGGCCATTCGCCTCGTACATGAGGCGTTGGACCTTGGCGTGAATTTTTTTGATACCGCTCCCAATTACGGTCAAGGCAAAAGCGAGGTCTTACTCGGCAAAGCGCTGGAACGAAAACGGGATAAAGCGGTCATCAATACGAAGTTCGGTCATTCCCCGGAAGGGACCGATTATTCCGCATCTCAGATCCGCAATTCGGTGGAACGCAGCCTGACGCGGCTGCAAACCGATTATTTGGACTCCGTATTGATCCACAACCCGCCGTTTGATTATCTGGACGGCAAGTACGGCCACTATCAGGTGCTGGAGGATCTGAAAGCGGAAGGGAAAATCCTGGCGTACGGCGTGTCCGTCGATTCCAGCCGTGAGATGTTGGAGGCGCTGGAGCATTCCCGGCTTGGCGTAATGGAAGTGATGTTTAACATCTTTTATCAGGAAACGGCGCAGGCATTCCAGGCGGCGAAGGAGAAGGATGTCGCGCTCATTATTAAGGTGCCGCTGGATTCCGGCTGGTTGTCGGGGAAATACGACGGCAACAGCTCGTTCTCCGGCGTTCGCAGCCGTTGGTCTCCGGAAGTGATTCAGACCCGCGCGAAGCTGGTGGAGCAAATTCGCTTCCTGGAAGATGAGCAAACGACGATGACGATGGCGGCGCTGCGCTTTATTCTGGCTTATCCCGAGGTGACGACGGTGATCCCCGGCGTCCGAAGCAGCGCCCAGCTCCGTGAAAATGTGGCTGCAAGTGACGCGGTCCTGCCGGACGAATCGCTGCGAAAACTGCAAGAGCTTTGGGAACGGGAAATCCGCTATAAATCGCTGGGCTGGTAAGTACAAATGAAATTTATGGTGCAGGATAAGGCATTTTATCGCAGCTTCTTCAGACTGACTCTGGTAATTGCTTTGCAAAACATCATTTCCTTTGGCGTCAACTTATCGGATAATATCATGCTTGGCGGTTACAGCGAATCGGCCTTATCCGGAGTAGCTCTGGCCAACCAGATCCAGTTCCTGCTGCAAATGCTCGTGATGGGCGTAGGGGAGGGCGTCGTCATCCTGTCGTCACGGGCATGGGGCGCGCGGGACATGGGGACCATCAAGCGGGTGGCCAGCATCGGGATGCGCCTGGCGCTGCTACTAGCGTTGCTGCTGTGGCTGGCGGTGTTCTTGTTCCCGCACGGATGCCTGTCTTTATTCACCAACGAGGACAGCGTCATCGCTGAAGGGGCCAAATATTTACGGATTATCGGCTTCTCCTATCTCTTTTTTGCGGCAACCAATCTGCTGCTGGCTTCCCTGCGCAGCGTGGAAACGGTCAGAGTTGGATTTATCCTCTCCGTATCGACATTACTGATCAACGTCTGCCTGAACTATTTGCTGATTTACGGGCATTTCGGCTTTCCGGCTTGGGGCGTGCGCGGCTCGGCCGCAGCGACGTTAACGGCCCGGATCATCGAGCTGGCCATCGTGGTGGGATATCTCAAGCGGGTGGATCGCAAAATCCGGTTCGCGCTGCGGGACTTCTTCCAATTTGACCGGGGCACGTTCAAGCAATACCTTAGCATGGGCTCCCCAATCCTGATGTCTAATGCCCTCTGGGGGCTGGCCATGGCGGTACAGTCCGGGATCTTGGGGCATATGGGGGAAGCAGCGATCGCCGCGAACAGCATCGCCACGACGGTCTTCCAAATCGTGTCGGTCGTCACGTACGCTTCGGCCAGTGCAACGGCCGTCATCATCGGGAAGACGATTGGCGCCGGACATCCGGAGAAAATCAAGCCATACGCCCAAACGCTGCAGGTGCTTTATGTGATCATCGGTTTGGGGACGGGGGCGGTGCTCTTCTTGATCAAAGACATGGTACTGGGATTTTATGCCATATCCCCGGCATCGAAGGATCTGGCCCTGCAGTTTATGACGGTGCTCTCCATTACGGCGGTAGGCACGGCTTACCAAATGCCGGCGCTGACGGGAATTGTGCGCAGCGGGGGAGATACGAAATTTGTGTTGTACAACGATTTTATCTTCATGTGGCTGATCGTGTTGCCTTCCGCCTTTCTATGCGCTGCGGTGTTGGGGTTATCGCCGCTGCTGACGTTTATCTGTCTTAAATCCGATCAGATTCTGAAATGCTTGGTGGCGATCGTGAAGGTGAATCGCTATCGGTGGATTCGGACGTTTGGAAACCCGGAGCCTCGAGCATAAACTCCACATAACAAAGAAAGGACCGCGATCGTCCGGCTGCTGCCGGACCCATGCGGTCCTTTCTTTTTTTCATATCATGCGGGTTATTTCGATTGGGCGCCCAGCACCGGCTGGTATCCGGCCGGAATGTACGTGACGGCCTTCACCTCGGAAATGACCTGAGGATAAAATTGTCCTGGCTGAGGCTCTACGACGCGATAGTCGATGATCGCCTTGCCGTCTTTAAAGGAGATATTCGACACTTCCAGGCCGTAGCCCGGATGCGGCGCCATCGCCGTGATCTTCACTTTCGTCACGTCACTGGTGATTTTGTCTGTGCTCACTCCAAAATCGTACAGGCCGGGAATCGGGTTCACAATCGGCTCATTGTCTTTGATAAATTGCAGCGTCCGGTCAAGCATGCCTGCGGCTTCACTGCGGGAGATCGGTTGCTTTGGTCCGAAGTTGCCCTTCTTATCCAGGGTGACGATTTTGGCTTTCAGAAGCGCTTGAATGCTGTTCATATAGTCTTTGTTGATTTGCTTCTCATCATTGATGGACAAATATTGCATCGTAAACGCGTATTCGCCCTTCGTGCTCAGCGCTTTGAACAGCCAGTGGCTGAATTGCTCCTTCGTCACTTTGGCGGCCGGGTTGATGTCCTTCGGAATGTCCAGCCCGTAGTAGTTCGCGATCACGAAGGCTTCGGAATACCAAGCGTTATCTTTCACCTTGGTGTAATAGTTGCTGGCTTTTGGCAATTGGATGAACCGGACCGTATCGAAGTTGAGATCCAGCGTTTTCACGATCAGAGAGACGGCTGCAGCACCCGTCAGCTTCTGGGCCGGGTAGTAACGACCGTGAAGGCCGCCTTTAATGATCCCCAGCTTCTCCAGGCGTTCGATCGCCTTCTGCTCCTTGTCGCCTTTAATGTCGCTGAAAGCTGAGGCCGTACCGCCAAACATCATCGTGAACGCGATGACCATTAGCAGCGTCAGCTTTGAAAGTTTAGAGAAAGAGAACGTTCTGTTCCGTTTCATTCGTCAAGTCCCTCCTGGAAACAGTAATGAGTTAAACGAATCAGATCCGCCGGCTGCTCTGCTCTTGCGCAGCGTCCGGCGAGGCTTTGGGTATCATTTCCCTCCTTCCGGATTCAGTTTGGTTTAACCCTTTGACGCAGGAAGGGCTGCAGATGTTTCAAAGAATCTCCCATTTTTTGCGAAAAGTCTCAGTTAATCAGTCCCGCATAACGCAGCCCCTGACGGATACCGCCCTCATCCACGGCAGCCGTGACATAATCGGCATAAGGCAGCAGCTCCGGATAGGAATTGCCCATGGCGATCCCCAAACCTACTTCCTGCAGCATTTCCTTATCATTCAAACCGTCCCCGAAGGCTACAGCAGCGGACAGGGGGATGCCGAGACGCTCCAGCATGGCTGCGATGCCTACCGCCTTGGAGCCGCCGCGGAGCGTCACATCCATCGCTTTCGGGTGCCAACGGATCAGACGCAAGTCCTCGAATTGCCCATCGTACAGCGCTTCGTCCTGCTCCTCACAATGCAGAAAGGCTTGATACACCGGGGATTTGCTCCAAAATTCCGGATCGAATCCCGGATGCTCGACCTTCAGGGAATTAATGGATTCCACGACAAAGGGGTGAGCCTCGGTATTGGCGCAGTAGCGTTCATGCCCCTGAAACACCAGCGGATGCTGATGACGTCCGGCCAGCTCGACGAGCTTCCGGAGACTTTGCGCGGGCAGGGGCCGCTGGAGCAGCGGCTCGCCCCGGTAGACGACGTAAGCGCCGTTCAGACTGACGAAGGATTCGATGCCCAGCAGCTTGGCGATCGGTTCAAAAAAATACGGCGCCCGCCCGGTCGCAATGACCGGCTCGATACCGTTTGCTTTTAATTCAGCGATGGCCTGGATTGTATCCTGAGGGACTTGCTTGTCCTCGTTCAGCAGCGTGCCGTCGAGATCAAAGAAGACGATTTTGTAGTTGTTGTTCATCTGTATGGCTCCTATCCGTTCGTTTTTTTTATCTTCATCTATAAAAATAGTGTACCATGGGCACGCAAACTGGTCATACTTCTCCTTCCTCTTGTATAGAAAGCGTTGTCAAGCTATACTGTGAGCGATGGCCCGGCAACTGCTACAGTTCAGCCGGACGGTAAAATTAGACCCTATTGTGGAGAGAGGAAGAGGTCAATGCCGGTTATCGACAAGCCTTTGGACGAGTTACGCAAGTACAAAGGAATGAACCCGAAGCTGCCGGATTTCGACGCTTATTGGGAGGTCGCGCTGCGGGAAATGCGCGCGGTTGATCCGCAGGTGCGATTGGAAAAGGCCGAATATCAGCTGCCGGGTGTGGAATGTTATCATCTTTATTTTACCGGGGTAAAGGGAGCCCGCATCCATGCGCAATACGTGCGTCCGGCTAAATCGGATGGCCCGGCGCCGGCCGTGATCCTGTTCCACGGTTATTCCGGGAATGCCGGGGACTGGACCGAGAAGCTGGGGTACGCCTCGCTGGGCTTCCATGTCTTTGCGATGGACTGCCGCGGCCAAGGCGGCAAATCGGAGGATGTCGGCGGAACGATCGGCAATACGCTGCAAGGCCACATCATCCGCGGGGTAGACGGGGATCCGCAAAATATGTTGTTCCGCCATATTTTCCTGGATGCCGTGCAATTGACGGGGATCGCGATGGATATGCCGGAGATCGACGAGAATCGCGTTGGCGTTACCGGTTGGTCGCAAGGCGGCGGGATCACGTTAGCTTGCGCAGCGCTGGAGCCGCGGGTTCGCCGGGCTGCTCCAGTTTATCCGTTCCTCTCCGATTACCGCCGGGTATGGGAGATGGATTTGGCCAAAAACGCATACGAGGAGCTGCGTTTGTATTTCCGCCGCTTCGATCCGCAGCATGAGCGGGAGGAGGAGCTGTTTGCCAAGCTAGGCTACATTGACGTGCACCATCTGGCCAGCCGCATTCAAGCCGAAGTGCTGATGGGCGTTGGATTGATGGACGAGATTTGTCCGCCGTCCACGCAATTTGCCGCATACAACGCGATTACTTCGCCGAAGAAGCTGGAAATCTACCCGGATTTCGGTCATGAAGGGCTGCCGGGAATGCACGATAAGATCGTTCAGTTTATGCTTGGGATGTAATGTAAGTCCGCCGTGAAAAAAAAGCAGGCACACAGGCCGACGGATAGGCAGAAAGGAGCGGTGTTCGTGACAGGCACGTTATTTATCAACGGGAGAATCCAAACGTTGGAGCAGAGCGGACTCTCCGAGAAAGAAGCGGATGCGATATACGTGGAGAATGGGCGCATTCGCGCCATCGGGAGGACGGCAGAGCTCAAGCTGCAGCTGGCGGGCCGGGCGGTGCGTACCGTCGACTGGGAAGGGGCCGTGGTGCTCCCCGGCTTAACCGACTCGCATATGCACCTGTCCATGCACGGCATGAAGCTCGCCATGCTTGATTTCAGCGGCGTCACTTCGAAGGAGGAGATGCTGCGCCTCGTGCGGGAGCGCGCTGCCGTGACGCCGCCCGGCGAGTGGATTCTCGGCTTGAATTGGGACGAGAATCGGTTCGTGCCTGCCGCTGCGCCAACGCTGGAGGAGCTGGATGCGGCCAGCGACCGCCATCCGATCTTCCTGACGCGCACCTGCTTCCATGCGTATCTGGCCAACTCCGAGGCGTTTCGCCGCGCGGGGATTACGGCGGATACGCCGGATCCGGAAGCTGGCGCTTACGGCAGAGACGAGGACGGCCGCTTAAACGGCTGGGTGTATGAGGAGGCGTCGGTGCCGTTCAACCGGGCGCAGCCCGAACCGGACTACGCCGCGAAGAAGGACGCCATCCGCCGCGCCTGGCTCGACGCGCTGCGCCTTGGGCTCACAGCTGCCCATACCGAGGACCTGCGGTTTCTAGGCAGCATCGAGACGATGCGGCGAATATGCCGCGAGCTGCGCGAGGAAGGGATCGCCTTCCGCACCCACCAGCTGCTGTACTATCCGTTCCTGGAGGAGGCGGAAGAGCTTGGGGTGCGGGCCGGCGACGGCGATGACTGGCTGCGCATCGGTGCGGTGAAGCTGTTCGCCGACGGAGCGATCGGCGGCCGCACCGCGCTGCTAAAGCAGCCGTACAGCGATGCGCCGCACACCCGGGGCATGGCGATCCATCCGGAGGAGCGGCTCGCCGAGATCGTGCGCGAGGCGCGGCGGCAGGGCTTCCCGAT
>NZ_GG695974.1:212990-235844 GCF_000159955.1 Paenibacillus sp. oral taxon 786 str. D14
CGCCGGGCTCGTCCAGCGCATGGCCGCGCTGCCGCTCGCGGCGGATATCCAGCCGCGGTTCGTGGCCAGCGACTTCCCCTGGGTGCTGGAGCGGGTGGGGGAAGGGCGTACGGAGTACCTGTACGCCTGGAAGAAGCTGCTGGCGGCCGGAATCGCCTGCGCCGGCGGCAGCGACGCGCCAATTGAGCCGCTCAGCCCGTTCCTCGGGCTGCATGCGGCGGTGACCCGGCGGGCGCCGGGGGAGACGCACGAGGGCTATCTGCCCGAGGAGAAGCTCTCGACGGCGGAAGCCTTGGCGCTCTTTACCCGCGGCAGTGCACAGGCCGCCGGGGAAGCGGAGGAGCGCGGGGAGATTGCCGTGGGGAAAGCCGGCGATTTTACAGTCATCGACCGGGAGATCGAAGGCGATCCCGAGCAGCTTCTCCAAGTCCAGGTGCGGATGACCATCGTCAACGGGGAGATCGGTTACCGGGCGCCATAGACTTGCACGGTGAAGCCGGAGGTCATGTCCAGCAACTTGTTCCGCTGTTGAGCCTTCCCACTCCCCTCTCGCGCCTAATGTATATGAAAAATCGAATACAATTTAACGATTTGGGCGGATTTAAGGGAATCTATATGAAATTTCATATACATTTGCTCATTTCCGAGAGAAACAGCCTAAATCTATATGAAAAACCGAATAGATTCCCTTTTTTTCTTCGTTGGCACCATTTTATATATGAAATTTCGAATAGATTTCCGATATGACCTAAAGAAGCCGTCCCAGGGAGCTTGAACTCCCGGGACGGCTTTCTTTGTTGTGCTCGAGCATGGTGCCTGAACATCCTTACACCGTGAAGCCGGAGGTCATGTCCTGCAGCTTCTTCGCCATCGCGGCCAGCTGGTCGGCGGTGCCGTCGATTTCGTTCATCGTGGCGAGCTGCTGCTGGATGCTGCTACTAATCTGCTCCGTGCCTCCGGCGATCTCTTCGGTCGCGATCGCGATGCTGCTGATCGCTTTCTCCATCTCCCGGGTGCTCTGCGCCTGCCGATCGTTATCCTCATCGATGCGGGCGATCTGGCCGATGATTTCTTGCACGCTGCCCAGAATATGATCGATACTGCGCTTTGCCTCCGCCGCTTTTTCCACGCCTTCTTGCACCTTGCCGGCCGCTTCATTGGCCGAGGCTACGGCTTCCGCCGACTTCAACTGGTTGTCGGCAACCACATCGGCGATCTCTTGAGCGGCGATCCGACTCTCATCGGCCAGCTTGCGAATTTCATCGGCCACGACGGAAAATCCTCTGCCGGCTTCCCCGGCGCGGGCCGCTTCAATCGCGGCATTCAGCGCCAGCAGATTGGTTTGGGCAGAGATGCCGGCGATCAGCTCGGTCATGTTGGCGATGCGCTCGGATGAATCGTTAAGCTGGCGGATCGTTGACGTAACGAGGCGGGTTGACGACTCGATATCGGTAATGGCCTCTTCGATCTCTGTAATTTTCATCGCCCCGTTGGCTGCGGCTTCGCCGACGATTTTACTCTTCTCCGCTGTATGTTTGCTGGCGATGGCCGTGGATTCGGAGAACCGGGCCATATCGGTTAAGCTGGCGGACGTTTCCTCCGCGACAGCGGCATTCTCCGAGGTGCCGGAAGCGATCTGCTGTACCGTGGCGGAGATGTTTTCCAGTGAAGCGGTGGTTTCTCCCGTTGCCCGGCTCAGCAACTGACTGGCGGAATACATCGTGCCGCTGGAGGCGATGATTTCCCCGATGATCGTTTGCAGCTTGGCCATAAAGGCGTCAAAGCTTTGGCTGAGCACGCCGAGCTCATCCTTGCTGCGATAACCGATTCGCCCGGTTAAATCGCCGTTGCTGTCGGCAATCTCCTTCAGCTTGGCGGTTACTTTTTCAATCGGATGGACGACGGCGCGAATAATAAACAATGCCAGAACGACAGTGACGGCGGCGGAAATGGCCAGCAGGATCAACATGGTGATCCAGGTGGAACGGTAGACCGCTTTGCTGTCTTCATAGGTTTGCCGCGCTTCATTGATATGTTCATTGATCCAGCCGTCCATCGCGTCGATCAATTCGGCTTTCGCCGTATCTAAGGCGGTCATTTCTGCTGGAGGTCCGCCGGGTTCCCCTGCCGGTTCGGCGGCTGGGTCTGCCCCCGCCGCAACCCCTGTTGCATCCCCTGCTTCAGCACCCGCTTCAGCGGCCTCCTCCGTTGCAGGCGCGTTCGCCCCTGGGCCTCCTGGACCGGTCATGCCGTTCTGGTACGTCGTCAGGAAGTTGTCCAACGCCTCAGTATATGCTGCGTATGTAGTCAATACATTGCTTACAGTCGCTTGGTCAGTTTCATCGTTATATTCGGACAAGCTTGCCTCGATCTTCGTTAAGGTTGCGGTGATTTCCTCCTTCAGCGAAGCGCGTTCTTCGTCATCGGAGGCGTTCATGTAGCTGTTGGCCGAGGTGCTCGCCGCAATCATGCTCGATTTCAGCTCCTCCAGCTTCACGATCGGCACGAGCCGTTCGTTATTCAGTTCCTCCAGCTTGTCGTTAACGTTGGAAATTTCCCGAAGACCCACGACACCGATGATAAGGAGAAACGCAAACAGGCAATACGCCAGCAAGCGGATTTTTAGCGCAATCTTCATGTCTTGGATGAGTTTCACGTGATTGTCCCCCTAGGTATGTATTCGTATAATGGATATGTTCAGTGTATCTGGGGGGACTGAATCCAGCATGAATAACAACTGAATGGAGCATGAAAGACCGCTGAATTCACGATGAACGGATACTGAATTTTTACTGAAAAGAACATGAGGAGGTTTTTTCCGTTGTCGCTGGAAATTGAACGCAAGTTTCTGTTACCGGCGTATCCGGAGCAACTGATTCGAGAGGGAGCGCTGGTGGTTCGGTCGGAACATGCGATCGACCAGACGTATCTAGCCCTGCATGAGGATCAGGAGCTGCGGGTTCGCAGAATTGAGGACTTGCGTACCGGAGAGATTCAATATACGCATACCTTCAAAAGAGGGTTTGGCCTGTCCCGCGAAGAAGTGGAGGTGTCCATTTCGGAGGGGCTGTATGAGCAGATTATCGCGATTCATCAGGCGATCCCTTTGACCAAACGACGGGTGACTGCCGAATGGGACAAGCGTACAGTAGAGATCGACGTTTACGACCAGATCGATTTTATCGTGCTCGAAGTGGAGTTTAGCTCGGAGGAAGAGGCGCGGTCCTTTGAGCCGCCGGCCTGGTTTGGCCCGGACATCAGCACCAGCAAGGAATACAGCAACAAGAAGGTATGGCGCGATTTACAAGCCCGCAAAAAAGAGACCTGACATCCTCAGGTCTCTCGTTCTATGACAGTTCTCTATTCCAGCGCCAATCCGCCGCTTCCTTCCCGCAGCAAGAACCGGTAGTTATTGCGGACGAACTCCAGCACCTTCTCGCAAATGATCCGGTGACCGTCTTCGTTCGGATGGATGCCGTCCGTGCAGAGGAACTTCGTGTAATCGGGGTGCTCCAGAAATGCGCCGCGCACGTCGATCATTTTGGTCTTGGTCATTTCCGATACTTTCAGAATCGTTGAATTGTACCGTTCCTGCCACCAATAAATCTTTGTGACGCTCCCCAGCCATTTCAGGATGTTCTTCTCCGCTTCCGGGTCGTTGCGGCTGACCCATTTGAAGTAATTGTCGGCGTTGAGCGGCGGCAAGCTCATCAGGACCGGTACAATGTTCTGACTCTTAACGAATTGGATCGCTTCGGTCAGCATTTTTTCGAATAAGGAAAAGTCGGTTTTCGGGTGGTGTTCTGCATCGGGATGCTCAGCAATTTCGTTCCAGTTGAAATCACAGTCATTGCCTCCATACTCGATTAAGATGATGTGGGGTTTATCTTTCTCCACGTCCCTCTTGAGGTTCGTGAGCCCCTTCATTAACGTGTTGCCAAACCGCGCGGTATTATGAACCGCACCCTTCAGCTTCTGCTGCAGCAGTGAAACATAATTGTTCTCCAAGACGACGTACTTATGACGTTGTTCATCATAGATGACGCCTTTGGAAATGGAGTCTCCGCTGACCATATACTTGATTTCATTTTTGGAAAAAAACTTGCTGTCGTTAATCACAATATCACCCCTCTTAAACCCCGAAACCTTGTTCATTTCGTTATATCTATTGTAGATGAGTTTTCTTGCCATGCGCAAGTAAGCAGTTTGTATTGACAGGATATGTGAATGCATGCGAAAGTGGACAAGGTTGACAGGGAATGAGAGAATACGAGTGAAGCAACCATGAACAAAGGGAGGAAATCAATGTGATACGTTTCGCCACGATTGGAACGAACTGGATTACGGAACGTTTTATTCAGGCAGCACTGGAAACGGAGCAATTTGCCTTAACGGCGGTTTACTCCCGGACCGAGGAGAAGGGCAGAGAGTTTGCTGCCAAGTTTGGCGATCCGCAGGTATATACGGATTTGAAAGCCTTAGCGGCCAGCTCTGACGTCGATGCCGTTTACATCGCCAGCCCGAATTCATTTCATGCGGAGCAGGCCATCTTGATGATGGACCACGGCAAGCATGTGTTATGCGAGAAGCCGATGGCGTCCAATGCGGCAGAGGTTCGCCGGATGATCGAAGCGGCGCGTCGCAATGACGTGCTGTTAATGGAGGCGCTGAAATCGACGCTGATGCCGAACTTCCGGGCCGTTCAGGATAATTTGTACAAAATCGGCCAGGTGCGGCGTTATTTTTCAAGCTACTGCCAGTATTCTTCGCGGTATGACGCCTTTAAGCAGGGCAAGGTGATGAATGCCTTTAATCCTGCGTTTTCCAGCGGGGCTTTGATGGACCTCGGCATTTATTGTATCTATCCGATGGTGACGTTGTTCGGGAAACCGGAATCCGTGCAGGCTTCGGCGATCATGCTGTCTTCAGGCGTAGACGGGGAAGGCAGTCTCGTTGTGCGTTATCCGGAGATGGACGGCGTGATTATGTATTCCAAAATTACCGACTCCTATTTGCCAACGGAAATCCAGGGGGAATACGGAACGATCGTGATCGATCGAATCAACCAGCCGTATGAGGTCAAAATCCTGTACCGTGACGGCACAACCGAGGAGCTGACCTGCTTCCAGCCGCAGGAGTCGATGTACTACGAGGCGCTGGAGTTCATTGAGCTGATTCTCAGCGGCAAGCGGGAGAGCCAGATCAATACGCATGCCCGTTCGCTGGCTGTCGCCGAGCTGATGGAGGAAGCCAGACGCCAGTTTGGCCTGCGGTTCGCAGCGGACGAGGCATAAAGGGCGGCAGTGTTGTCGCCCGCTTAAAATTATTTAAAGGTTTTAATTGTTAAAAATTGAAAAATACCACTGTATGTTGTATTCTATTAATGTAAATTTATATCAAATTATCCTTAGAGAGGAAAGGTGGTATTTGTAATGAAGTTTTCGAAGTTTCCTGTCGTCCTGTCACTTGTGGGAAGTTTCCTGTCGTCCTGTCACTTGTGGTAAGTATGTTTGCATTCGCAGTTCCTTCGACTTTTGCTGAGAGTGGGAGTATAGGTTCAGAAGAGATTAAAGTAGTTAGAGCGATCTTAGTTGAAAATGGCGTGAAAAAAGAGTTAAGTGCAACAGAATACGAGGTACTTATGGAACAAAATAACCATAAAGTACAAGAGATTGAGAGACAAAAGAATATAAACCAGGCAAAACTAAACAAAAATGATGGTGTTGCTAATGAATTGAAACCAGACGAAATAACTCCTTTTGCATTAATAGACATGAGCATATATACTGAGGCTGGTTTTATTCAATCCGTGTATCGTAACGACTTAACTCGTAGGATTTCTGTTCCTGTATACAATGAAACAAGTCAGGAAGTGACCCGGACTATTTCTTTCACTGCTTCGCAATCTTATACAAGCAATGTATCCCTTACCTCCACGTATGCGAAAAACGCATTCACAGCAGGTGTAACAGTAGGCTCTTCTTGGAGTAATACTTACAGTGATAGCGATTCTGTTACACAAAAAATTCCACCCCACAAATATTCCTGGATGGAATATACCCCCAATATGAGTAATTCCTATGGAACTATGCATGAAGAAGTATGGAATTTTGATGGTTTTACTAATGTGAAAATTGTGGACAAAACCTATTTTCTTGATGTTTATATAGCCAAACCAGGAAATGCTGGATTACCCGACGGACTCTATACAGTAAAAGAGAGCAGCACTAAACCCAACTGAAATATAAGGTGACAAGTTATGAATAAACGAGGTACCGGTACAATCCTAATCGTGATCGCGGCAATGTTATTTATATTCCGTAATTCAACTCACTTACTAGTGGCTGCAATCATGGGGCAAAAGAATGGCAATTTTGCTGAAGGTACATTTAGCAATGCCATGGGGGCAACCTTTTCTTACTCGATGATTCCTGAAATTATTGCATTAATTGCGGGGCTGATCTATCTGATTTGGGCAGAAATCCAAAAGGAGAAATAATCAGCTAAAATATTGTCCGATAGCTAGGCTGTTCATTCCATTCGAAGCTGTCGCGAGCTAATGGTGGACGTCAGAAGCCAATTTCGGCCTGCTGCACGCGGCAGACGCTTCGATTTCCGCAGAATAAATAGAAATCAAGCCCAAACTGGTTGGCCAGTTTGGGCTTATTCGTGTGCGCCCGGCATGGGCGATAACTAGGCGGTGAAAGTCCGCTACAGGCTTGGCAGTAGGAACTGTTAGCCAAGGGCAAGGGTTAAAGGGACAATCATTCTCTCCTTCACAATCATGTAATTGAGAAACGTAGAGGCTTGACAGGCCTGAGATCTGAATATTGAAAGGGCCCGCTGTTAGATAGCCTTTATCAAACCTAGTTGCAACCGTTTACATCCTGAGATAGGATTATCGGAAGAGGTGAACTGGTTCATGAAGGACAAGAAATGGCTGGCGGGCATCATGATCTGCATCGTGGTTTTGGTCTATTTGTTTATCGGCTTTGCCAGGTACTCGGGGAAAATCGGCAGCATTGTCAAGGAGCTGCAAGGGCAGCCCGCGAGCGGAGAGCCACGCTATCATATCGTGCTGATCGAGCAAGAGCGCTACCATCCCTATTGGGAAATGGTGGAGAAAGGTGCAGCGGAGGCGGCGGAGAAGTATGGAATCGACATCGAGTTCACGGGGCCGGTGCGCAACAACATGGAAGAGCAACTGAACCTGCTGGAAAAAGCGATCGCCGCCCGCGTCGACGCGATTATCGTGCAGGGGCTCAATGAAGAGCGGTTTACGCCGGTCATCGATAAGGCGGTACGCCGCGGCATCCCCGTCGTGACCATCGACACCGACGCGCCAAACAGCCAGCGGCTGACTTATGTCGGCACTGACAATTTAGCCGCGGGCGAGCGCCTGGGTCGCCTTGTCGTGGAGACGACTGGCGGGATTGGCAAGATCGGCGTGATCATCGGCAGCGATCAGGCCGCCAACCAGCTGCAGCGGCTGGACGGGCTGAAGAAAATCGTCGCCGAACACGAGGGGCTGGAGATTGTGGACGTTCGCAGCTCGAACATCTCCCACATGGAGGCGATTCAGCAGGCGGCCAACATGCTCCGGAATCATCCCGAGATCACCATTATGGTCGGTACGAGTGCAACCGATGCGCTTGGCGTGCTGCAGGCTGCCAAGAACCGCGACGACCTGACGATCATCGGCTTCGACAATCAGAAGGAAACGCTGGAAGCGATTCGCAAAGGGGAGATTGAAGCGACGGTGGCGCAGCAGCCTTTTTTGATGGGAGAAACGGCGGTTCGGCTGCTCTATGAGCACTTCGGGGGACAAGCGCTGAAGAAGGCCTACTTCACGGAAGTGAAAGTGCTAAATGCGCACAACGTGGAGGAGGGCGAGAGTTTATGAGTATCCGCCGCAAATTGTTTCTGTTTATTCCGTTGTTGGTGCTGGTGATGAGTTCGGTGTCCTTCTTCCTGTTCCAAAGCGGAAAGAGTGTTCAAGAGAGCTATCACCTGATGATGAAGCGCATTCTGTTGTACAAAGAGATCTCCTACGAGGTGGGGGAGAACATGCGGTCGATGAACCGATTCATTATGCAGTTGGATCAGGAGAGCTTGCCCGAAGTCGTAAAGCATTTGAATGCGGTCAAGTCCTTGCGATCGGATCTCGACGGGCTCCGGACGATTGGCGGCAGCGACCTGGCCCTCGCCAATTATCGCAACCTGATCGACACCTTCCTGGAGCAGGCCGAGGCGATGATTGAGGGGATCAGCTATGAGGATTCCGATACGATGGCCGGAGCTTATATCGAAGCGGAGCAGACACAGCGTTTTATCCGCGAGGAGGCGCAGGAGCTGGTCGACTTGGAGCTGGAGCAATATAAGCCGATTTACGAAGAGATGATGGATGCGACCGGAAATCTGAACAAGCTGGGCATTCTGCTGGTGGTGACGGCAGCGGCCTTCAGCATTCTGCTGGCGATTTGGTTGTCGCGCAGCATTACCAATCCGATCCGCCGGCTGGTCGCGACTGCCAAGCAGATCTCCAAAGGGCGGATGGACACGAAAGCGCCGGAGAGCGACAGCAACGATGAGATTAGTATTTTGTGCCGGGCGTTTAATGGAATGATTGACAACATCCAGCAGCTGATGGCGGAGAATATCAACAACTTGGAGAAGGACCGGCTGGTGAAGGAGCTGGAGCTCAAGACGCTGCAAAGCCAGATCAATCCGCATTTTTTATTTAATACTTTAAACTCCATCTCCAAGCTGGCCTATCTCGAAGGGGCAACCAAGACAAGCGACCTGGCTGTTTCCGTGTCTCGTCTGCTGCGCTACAACTTGCAGAAGCTTGACCAGGCGGTCCCGCTGCGCGAGGAGGTGGCCCATGTTACGGATTACATGAACATCCAGAAGGCGCGGTTCCGCGATCGGATTGCCTTCAGGATGAACATCGACGAACGCGCACTGGACGGGAGAGTCCCTTGCTTAACCTTGCAGCCGATTCTGGAGAACGCTTTTGTACACGGCATTGAACAGATGGAGGAAGGGGCTGTGCTGGAGCTGGCGATTCGCCTTGGCGAGGGGGATCGGGTCGAGATTGAAATCCGCGATAACGGGGTTGGCATGAGCCGAGAGACGGTGGATCGGCTGCTGCAATCGGTACGCGGCGACGCTCCGCAGATGGGGGGTAAAAGGCATTCGACCGGCTTGGGTACGCATAATGTGTTCAAGCGGCTGCATTTATTTTTTGACGGAGAGGAACAAATCGAGATCGACAGCGAGGAAGGGGCTGGAACCGCCGTCCGGTTTACGCTGCCTCTTCGCGTAGGGATTTCATAGGACGGGGAAGGGGGAATCCGAATTGTACACTTTGCTGATTGCGGACGATGAAGCATTGGAACGGGAAGGTCTGGAAATGATGATCAGCCACGCGATGCCGGATACGTTCCGTTTTGTTCATGCGGAGAATGGGAGGCGGGCGATCCAGCTGGCGGAGGAGGAAAGGCCGGATTTTATTTTTATGGATATCAAAATGCCGGGGATACAGGGCTTAGAAGCGGTGCGGGAGATTATGGCCCGTCAGCCGGGGGCACGGGTGGTTATTATCACGGCCCATGATTATTTTGCCTATGCGAAGGAGGGGCTGGCGCTAGGCGTACGGGAATATTTGCTGAAGCCGTCTCGGCGGGAAGAGATCGTAGACGTACTGAAGCATCTAATCACTGAGACCGAAGAGGCGAAGCGGGCCCGCGACGAGCAGCTCTCCCTGCAGGAGAAGCTCTCCCACCTGCTGCCGCTGGCGGAGAACGAACTGTCGCTGATGTTAATGCTGGAGTATGCGCAGGAGGTCGAGGCCGACCAACTGGCCCGAATGCTGAACCTCAAGTGGAGGAAAGGCTACGCGATGGTATTGTCATTTGTGAAGCACACCTCCAAGGAATGGGCCAGCTTCCAGGTGGTCAAGAAGGAGATTTACGATGCGGTCAAGCAATGGGCGAAGCCGGGCTTGTCCTGCATTGTCAGCCCGGTGGTGGGCCATCAGATCGCTTTGTTTATCCCGTTGCCGCCGGGACGGCCGGGGTATGAGCAGCGGGTGATGGCGTTGGAATGGGGCGAGCGGCTGCGCAGCCAGGTGGAGGAGCGGTTTGGGCTGCCGTTGTCCGTCGGGATCGGCGGGGTCCGCGAGGGCTGGGACGGGCTAAGCCGCTCGTACCGCGAAGCGGTTCGCGTCTGTGCGGAGGAGCAGGACATCGTCTGCGTCCGACATTATGACGATATCGCCGAAAGCTCGGGCGGCCCCGCGATTCCGCTGGATGAGGAGAAGAAGCTGCTGGATGCACTGCTGCGGCAGGACAAACCCGAAGCAGCCGAGCGCTTTGACCTGCTGTTCGAACGCCTGAAAGGGGGGCGGTCGGATTATTTTCCGCGTCTGCGCGGGGATGTAATTGGGTTGCTCCTCTATTTGAGCCGCGGCGTGGAGGCGGGGGACGGTCCCGAGTTAATCGAGGATCTGAGCGCCTGCGAGGATACGGCATCGCTGCGCGAGCGCGCGCTGCACCGGCTTGGCGGCTGGATCGACGGCCTGCGGGAACGGAAGGAACGCAGCCGTTCACATGTGCTTCAGCGGGCGCTCCTATTCGTCAACCAGCGGTTCAAAGAAGAGATTTCGATGGAGCAGACGGCGGAATACGTGAATCTCAGTCCTTACTACTTCA
Organism: Paenibacillus sp. oral taxon 786 str. D14; assembly: GCF_000159955.1. Classification (GTDB taxonomy): domain Bacteria; phylum Bacillota; class Bacilli; order Paenibacillales; family Paenibacillaceae; genus Fontibacillus; species Fontibacillus phoenicis. Next base: position 223,706 of record NZ_GG695974.1, read on the forward strand.
GCAAATTGTTTAAGCTGCAGACCGGAGAGAATTTTAGCGATTATCTCACCCGACTGCGGATTGAGGAGGCGAAGCGGCTGATCGCCGGGCGCTCGTTAAGCCTGAAGGAAATCTGTTATGAGGTGGGCTACAAAGACCCGAATTATTTTAGCCGGGTATTTAAGAAATCCGTTGGCATCACCCCCAGTGAATATCGCCAGCAAATCGAAATCGAATAAGTCCGTCCGTTCGGTTAGCTTAGGTGAGTCCTTGTCCCAGACAAGGACTTTTTTGTTGTGATTGCACAAAAAAATCCAGTGAAAGCGTTCGGTTTGAAAGCATTTACATCCGATGGCAAAGGAATGCAGAACAAGCGCAAACAAGTGCAGGCTTTGACCGAACCGAAGCGCGAGGAGCGATGCTACGATATTTTTGTAAGCGGAATCATCAAACGATTATTTAAAAGAAGGGGCGTAGGCGTAGTGAAAAAACATAGTCATTTTGTACGGTTAAGCTTGGCAGCCATTTTGTTAGCTTCCACCCTGGCAGGCTGCGGGGTTGTTTCGGACGGCAGCGCCAACAGCGGGAACACAAAGAACAATGCAGAGAGCGCGGCTGGAGGCAAGGACGACGGGAAAATCGTCATCGGCATGTCGATGGACACCCTGAAGGAAGAACGGTGGCAGAAGGACCGGGATTTATTCACCGCCAAAGTCGAAGAGCTCGGGGGCGAAGTGAAGGTGCTTGCGGCGAACGGTGACGACGCAACGCAGTTGAGCCAGGCGGAGCAACTGATTTCGCAAGGCGTTGACGTGTTGGTGGTCATCGCACACAACGCCGAAGCAACCGCACCCATCGTGGAAAAAGCGCACAAAGAAGGCATCAAGGTCATCGCGTATGACCGTTTGATCAGAAACTCGGACGTTGACTATTACATCTCCTTCGATAACGTTCGGGTCGGCGAACTTCAAGCCCGCGCTGTAATTGAAGCGGCACCAAAGGGCAACATCGTTTACATCGGCGGTGCGGACACCGATAACAACGCGCACATGTTCAAGGAAGGCGCGATGAACGTGCTGAAGCCGCTGGAGGAGAAAGGCGACATCAAGATCGTATATGACCAGTTCTCCAAGGACTGGAAGCCGGAAGAAGCACTGAAGAATATGGAGAATGCGCTGACCGCCAATAACAATGACATTCAGGGCGTGGTCGCTGCAAATGACGGCACGGCCGGCGGGGTAATCCAAGCGTTAAACGCACAAGGTATGGCCGGCAAAATCCCGGTATCCGGGCAGGACGCGGACTTGGCCGCAGTCCAACGGATCGCCGAAGGTACGCAGCTGATGACCGTCTACAAACCGATTAAATCGATTGCCATCACCGCTGCGGAAATGGCAGTTGCGGCCGCCAAAGGCGAGGAAGTAAAAGCGGACAAAACCGTCAACAACGGCAAAATTGACGTGCCTTCCGTGCTGCTGGATCCAATTCCGCTCAACAAGGATAGCCTGAACGTCGTGATTGAAGACGGGTTCCACAAGCTGGAGGACGTGTACAAAAACGTACCAAAGGATCAATGGCCGAAGTAATGCGAACCGGACATCGGTAAGGGCGGAAGCGGCGAAAACCAGGGAGCGTTCGGCGCCTCCTTGGTTTCGCGCTTTTCGCCGATCCTTAGGCGAATGAAGGAGAGCTAAGCCTATGTATGTATTGGAAATGGTGAATATCAGCAAGGAGTTTCCCGGCGTGAAAGCCCTTGACCGCGTGAACTTCCAAGTGCGTAAAGGGGAAATCCACGCGCTCTGCGGCGAGAACGGAGCGGGTAAATCAACGCTGATGAAGGTGCTGAGCGGCTTGTACCCAGCCGGCACCTACAGCGGGGACATCGTCATCGGCGGCGAGAAGAAGCAGTTCCACAACATTGCCGATGCAGAAAAAGCCGGCATCGCCATCATTCACCAGGAGCTGGCGCTCGTGAAGGAGATGACGGTGGGCGAGAATATTTTCCTTGGGGCGGAACCAACCAAAAGCGGCGTGATTCAGTGGGATGAGCTGTATCATAACGCGGCGCAGTGGCTGAAGCGGGTTGGGCTGAATATTTCTCCGGATACGAAAATCGGCAGTCTCGGCATCGGCCAGCAGCAGCTGGTGGAGATCGCCAAGGCGTTGTCCAAGCATACGCAGATTTTGATTCTGGATGAACCTACGGCCGCTTTAACGGAAAGTGAAGTGGCGATCCTGATGGACATCTTGAATCAGCTGCGCAGCGAAGGGGTGTCTTGCGTTTATATTTCGCACAAGATGCCGGAGGTGTTTGCTCTGGCCGACTCGATTACGGTGCTTCGCGACGGTCGCACGATAGCGACGCTGGATCGCAAGGAAACGAATGATGACCAGGTCGTGTCGATGATGGTCGGACGGGAGCTGACGGAACGGTACCCACGGGTGGAGCATCGCCCATCGGATACTGTGCTGGAGGTTCGGAACTATAACGTGTGGCATCCGGAGAAGCGGAATCAGAGGGTGATTAAGGATGTCAGCTTCCGGGTGCGCAAAGGGGAAATCCTCGGCATCGCGGGGTTGATGGGGGCCGGCCGGACCGAGCTGGTCAGCAGCCTGTTTGGCGCATACGGCGGTAAGGCGACGGGGGAGATCTTCGTAGAAGGCAATCCAGTGCGGATTCGCTCCGTCTCCGACGCCATCCGCGCCGGACTCGCCCTCGTCAGCGAGGATCGCAAGCGTCAAGGGCTCGTCATGGGGATGGACGTCAAGACGAATACAACGCTGGCGACGTTGGCTAAGGTCTCGAAGTTAAGCGTGATTAACGATAATGAGGAAATCCGCTGGGGTCTGAAATATGTGCAGGATTTAAAGACGAAAACCGCGTCGTTGGAAACCCCTGTCGGCACATTGTCCGGCGGGAACCAGCAGAAGGTTGTTATCGGCAAATGGCTGATGTCTGACCCGAAAATTCTCATCATGGACGAACCAACCCGCGGCATTGATGTCGGGGCGAAATACGAGATTTATCATCTTATGAATCAGCTGGTCGACCAGGGCGTGGCCATCATCATGATCTCTTCGGAGCTTCCAGAGGTGCTCGGGATGAGTGACCGAATTCTGGTGATGAGCGAAGGCAAATTTGTCCGGGAGTTCGACTGGCGCGAAGCGACCCAAGAAAATATCATGCAAGCCGCTACGGGAGGGAAATAAACATGGAGCTTCAAAAGGAACTAGGTAAACAAACGGATGGGGCCGCCTTAAAGCCGACGCTTTGGGGCAGCCTGTTCGGCAAAATGGACGTGCGGGCCTACACGATGGTGGGCGCACTGGTGTTGATCTGGGTGCTGTTTGGCCTGCTGGACCCGACTTTTTTGACGGCGCGGAACTTATCCAACCTGTTTACGCAAATGTCGGTGACGTCGATTTTGGCGATTGGGATGGTCTTGGTGATCGTCGCCGGGCATATTGACTTGTCGGTGGGTTCCATCGTGGGGTTGACCGGCGGGCTTGCCGCGATTTTCAGCAACTGGCTGGGGCTGCCGGCGATTGTGGTGATTCTCGCTACGCTGGCAGCTGGCGCGATCTTAGGCTTGCTGCAGGGCTGGTTGGTCGCCTACAAAATGATCCCCGCCTTTATCGTCACGCTGGGGGGCATGATGGTCTTTCGCGGCACGCTGATGGGCGTGACCAAATCGATGACGATCCCGGTCTCCGATAAAGTGCTGGCGCTGCTGGGTAACGCGTATTTTGCCTCGGGATTCGGCATCATCCTTGGGATATTGGCCATTGGCCTGATTGTGTGGAGCACGCTGCGCAAACGTCGTTCCCGGCAGAAATACGGCTTTGAGGTGGCGCCATTTGCAGTGGACGTGATCAAGATGGCCGCGCTCTCCCTGCTGGTCGTCGCTTTCGTGCTCGTGATGAATGCCTACAAGGGCATTCCGTTCCCGATCATCTTCGTTATCGCGCTGGCGGCCATTTTCTACTTCCTGTCCACCAAAACAACCTTCGGCCGGCACATTTATGCGATCGGCGGCAACCTGGAAGCGGCCCGGCTGTCCGGCATCAATATCCGCCGCAAGACGATGATCGTCTTCCTGCTCAGCGGGTTGCTGGCGTCCATCGCGTCGATTGTCTTGACGTCGCGCCTCGCTTCGGCGACGATCACCGCCGGGAACATGGCGGAAATGGACGCGATCGCGGCTTGCGTCATCGGCGGGACATCGCTGATGGGCGGTGCGGGTACGGTGCTGGGCGCCTTAATTGGAGCGCTCGTCATGACCTCGCTCGACAATGGGATGTCGTTGATGGGGCTGGAGTCGTTCTGGCAATACGTGGTGAAGGGCTCGATCCTCGTCTTTGCGGTTTGGCTCGACATTTCGAATCGGCGTAAAGGGTTGAGATAAGAGGGTGATGTAAAAAGACGGCACTTCTTTGGAGCTTGTCCCTGCGGGGTGAACTCCTTGGAAGTGCCGTTTTGATTGTTGATGGTCTTACGTTGGTTGGTCGCTTCGTTGCTGTTGACTTTCTTGCTTATTGGTAGGTGACGATCAGCGCATTGCTGATTTTGCGGCCCGGTTGGGTCAGGTATTTCCCGTTATAATACAGGCCGCTGGAGGCGCCGCCGTCCAGGTTCATCGCTTGGTACGCGCCGGCTTGCTTCATGATTTCCGCGAGCTGCGGAATCGTGGCGCCGCCGGTGGTCAGCAGGATCAGCTTATGGTCGCGCGTGAGGCCTAAGGCGCTGCGGGCACCGCCGCCGGTGAGAATTTTCGGGTCCTTGAAGCCCTCCGCTTTGACGTCAACGGCTACTTTGCCATTGACCACAAGGCGCGGCCCGGCTTGAAGCGCTCCCTCCATCGTGCCTGCGTTAAAGGCATCGTTGAAGTCATCGCCTGGGATCAACCGCGCCAGCAGGTTGGAGTCATAGGTGAAGATGGTGCGCTTGTCGCCGGAAGCTTTCATCTTCAACTCGCCGCCGCTGACGATATAGCCGTAAGGAGCTTTGTAGGCGTTATCTGTATAAGCGTTGAAGAACGTGCCGTTGATGGCAACGACAGCCTTATGGCGCTTGGCGAGGCTGCTCAGTTCCTCGACCTTGCCGACCGCGTCGCCAGCGAGCGCCACCTTCAGGCGGACTTTGGGATCCATCAACGAGATGGTGACCATCTGCGTGGAGAAGGAACGTCCGCCCACTTTAAACGTCTTGCGCGCGCTGACGATCGCTTTTGAGGCGCCGGCGCTGGTGAGCGCGCTGCGGCTTGTATACGGCAGGGTCAAGCGGGCATCGCCTTGACCCAGGGTAACTGAGCCGGCGGTTTTGTCCCATTCCGCCGGCAAATTGAACGTGGCGCTGACGAATTGCAGCGGCACGTAGGTCGCGCCGGCCTGGGTGAACGGCGCGTCGGCTAGGGTGGTCGGCTCGCCGTTAACCTCGGCCTTGGCGGAGCCGACCTTCAGGATCGCGGACGTGGCTTCGCCCTGCGCGATCGTCAACTGCTGCCGGGCTGCATCCCACTGAACCTGGATACCGTTCAGTCCGTTTAAGGCCCGGCTGGGCACAAAGGCATGTCCGCTGGAAGCGTCCAGCAGGACGACGTTTTTGGCAGGCGCCGCCGTCGCCGTGCCTGCGGCGGAGGCGGGAGCGGGGGCAGAGGCCCAACTGATGCCGCCGGAGATGAGGCAGACCAGGGCGAGCCCTAGAAGCAGCAGGCGTTTCGCAAAGGCGCGATAGAATATGCTCGTTTTGTTCATCAAGTTGGTTTCTCCTTTTATGTATATTGGGAATCGCTTCTTTAGGTAATATCGGAAATGTATTCGATTTTTCATATACAAAAGGGTGCCAACGACGAAAAAAATTGGAATATATTCGGTTTTTCATATAGATTTCGATCAATTCTCTCGAAACTGGGCAAATATATATGAAATTTCATATACATTCCCTTAAAACCGCAGAAAACGCTGAAATGTATTCGATTTTTCGCATACATTTGGTGCGGAAGGGAAGTGGAGACGAACTACATTGTGTGGAAGGTGAGTGTGGGCGCACCCATACCAATAAACAACGGTTCGAAGGGGAAGTTGAGCTGCATCGACACCAAATAAATAACGATAAAATAACGATGCGAGGAGGGGAGCCGCATCCATACCAGTAAATAACGGTTTGGAGGAGATAAACAACGGTGTAAGAGGGGAAGTCACATCCACACCAAAAAACGGTGCAAGTGCAACCCCTCACACTGCGTTGCAGCTTTATCCGCCGCATTCACAATCACACCTCATCCACCACCGCTCTCGCCAAGCTCACCATCCGTCGTATTCACCGCTATTGTCACGTTCACCACTGCTTTCGCCGCATCCACCGCTTTCACCGCATATACAGCTTCCGGTAATACTCCTCCAGCATCCGCTTGGTTGAGAATGCCTCGCGGGTGGTTTCGATGCTGCGCTGCATCATCTGCACCCAGCGGGGGCGATCCTCGTAGTAGGCCGGCACGACCCGGTTGAGCAGCGTGTCGTAGAGCGCTGCGCTGTCATGCCGGTCCAGCTCGTCCGGGTCGGCCGACTCGAAGCCGTCGCCGATCTGCCAGCCGTTCTCGCCGTCCAGGCAGGCCTCCGGCCACCAGCCGTCGAGGATCGAGCAGTTCAGCACGCCGTTGACGGCGGCTTTCATCCCCGAGGTGCCGCTCGCTTCCAGCGGCCGGCGCGGGTTGTTCAGCCAAACGTCCGCGCCGCGGGTCAGCTTGGCGCCGATCGTCATGTCGTAGTTTTCCAGAAACACGACGCTGCCAGGATATCGCTTCATCATCGCGACCAGGTTGCTGACGATCCGCTTGCCAGTTTCGTCATTCGGATGGGCTTTACCGGAGAACACAAGCTGGATCCGTCCGGATTCAAGGTAAGGTGCGATTAGGTCCGGACGGGAAAAGATCAGGTCGCTGCGCTTATACGGCGCAGCCCGGCGCGAGAACCCGATCAGCAGCCGCTCCGGATTCAGCTCCACTCCCGACCGCTCGCGGATCAACCCGATCAGCTCGCGCTTCAACTCCATATGGACGGCCCATACATCGCCGCCCTCGTCATAAGCGCGGAGCATCCGCGGGTCGGCCCACGTCGGCAGGTGGATCGCGTTGGTGATCCCGATGATCTCCGCGCGCCCGGCCACGTCCTTCCACATGCGGTTTGCGGTCTCCGCATGCAGCGCAGCCACGGCGTTGGCGCGGCGCGCCAGCCGCAGACCGGCGACGGTCATGTTAAACGGGTTGCCGCCAATCCGCTCCATCTGATCGCGGCTTAACCCGTTAAAGGCGGACATCGCCTCCAGCAAATCCAGCCCATGGGCTTCGTTGCCTTCCTTGACCGGCGTATGGGTCGTGAACACGACCGTTTCGCGGGTATTCCGCCAAGCGGATTCGAAGGTCAGCCCGGCCTGCATTTTTTCGCGGATCAGCTCCGTGGCGGCCAGGGCGGCATGCCCCTCGTTGAAATGGTACACCTCTACCGGGATGTTCAGCGCGCGCAGCGCCTTTACGCCCCCGATGCCCAGCACGATTTCCTGGGCGATCCGCTCCTCGCCGAAGCCGCCGCCGTATAAGCGAGCGGTAATCCAGCCGTTCTCGCTGCCCGGGAGGTCGGTATCAAGCAAATAAAGTGGATTATTGCCAAACTGTTCGGTTTTCCATACTTTGCAAGGAACCTCGGTATTTTTGATCGTCACCGTGACGGTGATGCCGGTGTCCTCAAGAAACTCGTATTCGTGATCGGTAAACATATCGTAGGGCCGTCCATCCTCGCCGATCCGCTGATCGGTATATCCTTGCTTCCACTTGATGCCAACTCCGACGAGCGGAGCGCCGATATCTTTGGCCCCTTTGATAAAATCACCGGCGAGGACGCCAAGTCCTCCCGCATACATTTTAAAATCGGAATGAAGACCGTACTCCATGCTGAAATAAGCAACGGTAGGGAGCTGCCTTTCGCCCATGGGAATACCTCCTTTGCTATGCAAACGTCATGCTGCACTGAAAGCGATTTACGCTATTAGTGTAGTCCGGAGGCGGGCGGAAGGTGACTGAAGGGGGATTGGCCCGTGAGAGCGGGGAGAGAGAGGCAGCGGGGAAATGGGGGATTACTGCGTTAACACCCGGGAAGAAATTCGCTTAAGCCGGGCCATATTCATCCGGGCGGATGTCGCTGTCAACGTAAGCCCGCTCCTGTTCTTCGCTAGCGATTGCTTGAATTTCTTCGGAACCGATGTTGATGTAGACGTAACCGTCCTGGGCTTGCTTCTTTAAGGCACGTTCCTTAAAATATTTCGGGCTTGCCTCGCCCGACTCCTCGTCATAGACGAGCAGAATACCATCGGTCTTCCGGAATAGCAGCTCGTCCCGGCCCGCAAACTGCCAAGGGCCGAGGTAAGGATCTTTGCTCGCTGCAGCATAATGGTCGACCTGGCGAAGAATTTGCGAATAGTAGTCTTTTTTCTCATCGCTCCATTTCTCTTCTTGACGGCTGTAGGCGGTGATGATCGAGCATTTCAGCTGGGGGTACCGCTTCCTCAACTCAAACACAGCTTCGCAAGCCCACAGATCCACGCCGTATTGGCCGGGGGTAATGACCCACTCTAACCCTTCTTCCAACAAGGGGATGAGGCGATGGGTGATCGCTTGACGGATATAGGGAATGCCTGGGTGCTTCTGGTTGTAAATACCGAGCTCATGGGCGCGGTAACCGGTGACGAGCAGATTTTTCAAGTTGATAACTCCTTAGCTTCAGTTGTTCCTAGGGCCGATCGCGGCCACGTAACGTATTATACCTTGCTATCCCTTCCCGGCAAAAACAAAAACACCGCTTCGCGCAGGAGGAAGACCTCACCGGCTCGGCGGTAGATGTTTGACATTGATCATACGCGGGATCAGGCAGATCGCCCAAGCCCATGGCAGCGGTTACAAAAAACGCGACCCATTAACCGTGAATCGAGAGTAGGGTAAATACCGTGTAGAACACTGCGTAAAAAACACCCAGCCCAACAATCCATAGAAAAGCGTTGCCTTTCAATTTCTCCGGTTGCCACATGAGGACTCGCTCCTTTACGTTTCACTGGACTTACAAATGTGAACAAATTGTGTCTGACTTAATTATTGAACATTTTGTGTCAAAAATCAAACAATTTATTGAACGAATTCAAACTTTTTTTGAAATCAACAAAAAACCATGCCCCGTAAGGCATGGTCGGTCGCTCGAGTTTCAGTTATTATCCTTTAAATGGGGAAAAGCCTTCCTCCGCCAAATACTCTCCGGCTTCCTCGCGGGTTTCGAAGGCCATCTCCAGGCTTAATCCGGAGTAGATATACCACAAATCATCCTCGTATTTGAGCGTCAGCTTCTCGCCTTTGGCATTTGCCCACACACCCCCGGTTGAGGTGTTCTGCAGGGAAGCGTCTTTCGATCCGGAGTTCACAGAGGGTGAAACGCTGTCTTCGTCCTTCCGGACGGACAAAGCGGTAATTGACGCCTTGACCAGGCGGCGCAGCTCGGGCTCCGCCATGTCCCGAATATTCACGAATCCTTTGGCATCGGTCTCATAACCGTCCAGCAGCCCGGCGTAAACAAACCCGTTCCCGTTGGGGTGCAGGTGGTAGACGACGGTCTTTTTATCATAAACGCTGCCTTCATAGTGGAAATTTACCCGGCCCAGCGATACGTTTCTTTGTTCCAGCTCAGGGAATGATTTGAAGATTTCCAATTTCTGCTCAAATGTCAGCATGCAGCCCAACCTCTCAAATGGCGAAATTGCGGGGGCTTGTCCTTCCCGCGTCTATTGATTATAGCATATCGGACGCTCCAATTCGTTCCGTTTCCCCATCGGCGGGTTAGCAGTTATAATGAATGGAAGATGAATCGAGCAAAGGAGGAAGGAACGAATGGGAGAGGCGACGATCAAGTGGGGAATTTTAGCGGCTGGGGGAATTGCCGAATCGTTTGCGGGGGATTTGGCGCATGCGAGCAACGGCGAAGCCTATGCCATCGGTTCGAGAAATCTGGAGAAGGCCAAGGCGTTTGCTGAGAAATTTGGGATTCCTAAAGCGTATGGAAGCTATGAGGAACTGGTCGCCGACCCGGAAGTCGATGCCGTCTATGTAGCTACACCGCATCCTTACCATAAGGAAAATGTGATGATGGCACTGCGTGCGGGAAAAGCTGTCTTATGCGAGAAGCCGTTTACGGTCAATGCCGCCGAATTGGAGGAACTGGTAGCCTATGCCCGCGAACACAAGCTGTTCCTGATGGAAGCGATGTGGACGCGGTTCCTGCCAGTCATCCGCCGGGTGCGGGAATGGCTGGCGGCCGGACGGATCGGCGAAGTGCGCATGGTGAAAGCGGACTTTGGTTTCCGCGCCGGCTGGGATCCGGCCGGGAGGCTGCTTAACCCCGAGCTTGGCGGCGGGGCGCTGCTGGACGCCGGCATCTACCCGGTTTCGTTTGCGTCGATGGTGCTGGGGCCGCACCCGCAAAGCATCCAAAGTACGGCGCATATCGGGGAAACCGGGGTCGATGAGCACTTCTCCGTATTGTTGACCTATGAAAATGGGGCTGTCGCTTCCTTAAACGGCGCCGTGCGGTTGGCGATCGGCAACGATGCTTATATTCATGGAACGAACGGCAAGATATACATTCCCGGGTTCCTTAACGCGACCACGGCCACGTTGTATATCGATGGGGAAGAGCCTGAGACCGTGACCGATGATCGGACCTTTAAAGGTTACACCTATGAGGCGGAAGCCGTCGGTCTGGCCCTGAACGCCGGGTTGACCGAAAGCAGCGACATTTCGCTCGATGAATCGCTGGCTATCCTGCGCTTGATGGATCAGATTCGCGGGCAATGGGGGCTGAAATATCCGTTTGAATGAAATGAAGAAGGAGTAGTTTTACATGACTGATCAGACGAACCAACTGCTAGAGGAGAACAATATTAAGCATGCAATGATTGGCGAGGTGATGCATCGGCTGTCGGACATCTTGCCCAGCCTGACCAAGACCAGGCTGGCGGCGTTAGCCGCCGTTTATAGCATCCCTGGCCGCTCCAAGATGAAGAAGGAGGAGCTGGCCGCCGCCGTTCAAGCAAGCATTGAGAATCCCGAATCGCTGGAGGTTGCTTTACGAAATAGCAGACCGAAGGAATGGGAGCTGTTCGCCTCGCTGCTTTACGGTTCCTATCAACCAAGCAACGCGACACCTTTCGGATACTACTATTATTTCCTGGATCGCGGCTTGCTGTTTACTTTTTTCACTGATAACCAGTTGCACCTGGTGATTCCGGACGAAGTGAAGGCAGCCTTCCGGAAGCTGGATCAACCGGCTTTCCGGCAAGCACTGGAACGAAGCCACCGGCTCTACAATTACTTGATGGCCGCGATTAATCTGTATGGAATCATCGCGCCAGCGAAGCTTACGGAAATCTATAACGCGCAGAACAGCCATGCATCCATCACAGAAGAGGAATTGCTGCAACAGCTGAACCAATTTTTACTCCGGACGGATCAGTATTTTGAGCTTCATCAGGGCTATATCGCCTCCTTGGACATGGAAGACAAAGAATTTGACGAGCTCAAGGGCAAAGTGCAAGGGAAACCTTACTACGTGCCGGAGGCGCAGGAACTGCTTAAATATGCGGATCAAGACTACTTTGAGATGACTCCGCAACTGACGGCGTTGCGGGAGTTTGTGACGAAGGAGTTTCATTTGGATGCGGAAAGCGCGGAGTATTTAGTAGACGACATTCAACTCGGCTGCTCGATGGAAGCTTCCTTGCAGGATCTGCTCTACGAATTCGAACGTCGGGACCTGAACTTCTCGTCGCAGAAGCAGGCACAGCAAGCGGTAGCCCTCATTGGCGACGTATACGATCACACCCGGATGTGGTCCAATGCCGGACACACGTTGGACGAGCTGCGCCGGATGCAGGACAATTCCGGAAGCTCGCAAGCGAGACCTTCCATTCGCGGGCATATCGTTAAGCAAGCCCGGTCGAACAAGATCGGCCGCAACGAACCTTGCCCTTGCGGAAGCGGTTTGAAGTACAAGAAATGCTGTGGAAAATAAACCAAAGCATCAATTCTAAAAGGCTGCCTAAGCACTCAAGCTTAGGCAGCCTTCTTCT
>NZ_GG695974.1:237734-283656 GCF_000159955.1 Paenibacillus sp. oral taxon 786 str. D14
CTGGAACCACCGTCTTATCCGACATCGGCCGAGTCCGAAATCGGTGGATTGCTGGATTCCACCTGGGAGTACAGTTTGCGGTACTGGCCCGGAGTTAAACCGGTTTCCTTCTTAAACTTACGGATGAAGTTAGGCGTGTCGAGGTAGCCGACCCGCTGAATAATGTCCTTCAGTGGATCGTTGGTGGACGTCAGATCGTTCATCACCGCCATCATCCGTTTTTGCCAGATGTATTGAACGAAATTGATTCCCATCTGATCTTTGAAGGAGCGGCTGAAATGGGACACCGAAATCGAATATTTGCAGGAGATTGCTTCCAGACTTAACGAGTGATCCATATAATTGCTGTCGATGTAGGCGATAATTCGGTCCATCAGGGAATGCTCTTCCTTGCGTTCGTTATGCAGCGCCAACTCGCAGATCCGCGAAGCAAGGCCAAGGAAATGGCGCTCCAGCTCCTGCAGGGAATTAAACGCATCGGAACTTGGGATTTCGTAGGTCCAATCGCGAATATCCATCTCCATTCCCGTTCGCAGAATTGTATTCAAGATGTCAAAGCTAATGCAGCGCTTCATCTCGACGGATAGCTCCGGATTTTGCAACACCTTCATCGATTCGCCGATCGTTTGGGCGGCCACTTCGTAGCTGCCTTGCTTTAAGCTTTGGGACAGCTTCAGCAACTCGTTCTTAGGCACCCAGGACGTTTCTCCCGGCGCATGGGACAGCTTCTCGAAGAAGGTGATGCTGCCATGCCCGGTAAACATCCGCGATTCAAACGCCGAGCAAGCCTCAATAAACGATTGGTTCAGTTGATCAGGATCGCTGTAATAAGTACCTACACCGATAACCGGGTCGATCCGGAACTGCTCCAGCAGATTGTCGTGGATGCGGTGGACGATCCGGCGGAACTGGTCGGGTCCGGACCAGGAGTCGACCTTGTCAAAGCCAACGATCAGAGCGATTTGTCCGGGTTTAGGCAGCTCCACGCTGTAAAGGCACGCGCCATATTCAGGAATTTCCGCCGCGGCCAGCCGCCCGATCATCGCCTGCCAATCGTGGGTGTTCAGCCGGCTCTTCGCCGCTTCATCCCGGCCGATTACCATGGCGAAATAATGCGCTTTGTTCAGGTTGATCTCCAGCGAGCTTAACAGCTCTGGCATCAGGCTGCGGGCGTTTCCGTATTTCAGCAACATCAATAGAAAATGATTGCGTGCATACGGCTCCTGCAGATCGGCGCGCGAGCTGTATTCCTGCAGCGCCGTACGGATGCGGTCCAGCTCGTTGCCGGTTTTGTGCGGTTTGGCAGCCAGTACGCCGGGCTTCGATTTGGAATCGGCAAACTTGACGAGGTCAAGAATCGGATGAAGCTGACGCCGCGCCAAGATCAGAGCCGCCAAGGTTCCGACGACGGTCAGCACAGCCAGCAGCAGAATCATTAGGCTGCGCAGATGCATCACGCTGTCAAGGAACTGCGAGCTGGGCATCAAGGTGACGTATTCCCAGCCGTTGGTCTCTGACTTGACCGAAACCACGGAATGCGATACCCCGCCTATCTCGATGCTGTGGATTCCTGTTGAAAGCGCAACCAATTGTTGTAAGTCCGATCCCTGAAGCGATTGTTCTTGATTGTTCTTGGAAGCCATGACACGACCGTGGTTATCGAAAATATAAGAAGATCCTTCATAGTTGCCAAGAATTGTATCGATCAGTCGGGTCAATTCCGATTTTGGGATCAAGTACATTAATGTCCCGTGCGGGTTCGGGTTGTTCGGTGTAATCGGAACGAGATAAGCCAAGACCGAATGCTGTATCGTTCCGTTCTGGTTCAGCATCTCGGTGGAGTGAATGACAGGAAACTTGACGGAATTCAGTTCCTCAACCAGTGTAGAGCCTTCCCAGTTCAGAAAATGATAACGTTCGTGAAACACGTCCAGACTTGTCATCCCGGCGGTGGAATAAATCCTCTCATCGCCATGGAAGTAAAGGAACATTTCCCCGATGATCGGGCTGGTCGCCTTGTAATTTTTGAGCGCATTGATCGCCTCTAAGCTGTAATACGGATCATGCACGCGATAACGGGCCAGTTGATCGTCATAAGCAACCCGCGAAGCGATATCGCTGAGCTGCTTAACATGGCTGTCCACGATCGTCTTGGCCTGCGTTAACTGGTTCAAATGGGATTGTTCAATTTCGGAGCGGAGATTGCGGACCGCGCTGTTATAGATGAAGACCGATAACAATGCAAGTGGAACCAGTAGCATGAACAAGTAAGACCAGGTGTATTTTTGAAAAAGCTTAGACTTAAAGTAATTCAGCTTCACGTTACGTCTGCCCCCTCGCCCGCTCTATTTTATTTTTTTATATAAAATGTAAAGGAGTTTGCCGGATAACGCAAGGGAGGAAAGTAGCGGAAGCGGGTGGTAAAAACATGTTATTTTTGCTTGCCGGCGCTTGTTCTCTGGCTTTATTCGGCTTAGATCGCGGCATGAACCGTAAAAAAATACACATTTCCTCCATTTGTTCAGGACAACTAAGTGTTAAGTTTATTTACATGAAAAGATATGAAAATCAATCAATTTGTTAAAATTGCCACGGCGTTTTGTTATCTCGAAGCAAAATGACATATTTACGAAGGCCCGGCGGCCCCATTACACTTCAGAAAAAAAGGAGGAGTCGCCGATGCAGAAAAGCGCACCAACCGCGATCGACACCAGGCCTATAACCCCAATCGCTACCAAAAGTAAACTTAGGACAAAAATCCTCCGGAATTGGCAATTGTACATTTTTATCGCACCTGCATTATTAAGTATTTTGATCTTTAGCTACGTGCCGATGTACGGGATTCAAATCGCTTTTAAAAACTTTATTCCCGTGAACGGAATTTTGGGCAGTCCATGGGTTGGCTTCGATCACTTTGTTCGTTTCTTTAATTCTTATTATTTCTGGGATCTGCTATGGAACACGCTGGGGATCAGCTTATACGGGCTGGCCGTAGGGTTCCCGCTCCCGATTATCCTGGCCTTGGCTTTCAACGAGGTGAAGGACGGCTTCTTTAAACGTACGGTTCAGACCGTAACCTATGCACCGCACTTTATTTCGATGGTCGTAATGGCGGGGATGATCATTACGTTCCTGACGCCTTCAACAGGGATGATCGTGAACTTGATTGAAGCGTTTGGCATCAAGGCTCCTGACTTCTTGTCCGATCCTCGCTGGTTCAAAACGGTGTATGTGCTGTCTGACGTATGGCAAGGAACCGGCTGGGGCACGATCATTTATTTGGCCGCATTAACCGGGGTTGATCCGGGTCTTCATGAAGCAGCTATTTTGGATGGGGCCTCGCGTATGCAGCGGATTCGGTACATCAATATTCCGGCGATTCTGCCCACGATTACCATCCTGATGATTCTGAATATGGGCAGTCTGCTGGGCGTTGGGTTCGAGAAGATCCTGCTGCTGCAAAACCCGCTGAACATGGAATCCTCCGACGTCATCTCGACGTTCGTCTACCGGTCAGGCTTGCTGGATGCGCAGTACAGCTTCTCCACGGCGGTTGGCTTGTTCAACTCGGTTGTTAACGCGATATTGCTTGTCACCGTCAATCAGATCGTTCGGCGCGTCAGTGAAAACAGCCTATGGTAGAAGAAAGGAGTGGGGCATGTGGTATCGGCAATTAAGGAAACTCGGCGGGATCGCATTTTTCTAGCATGCAACTATGCGTTTTTGTTTCTGGCGCTGGTCATCGTCGCATATCCGATTATTTACATCATTAGCGCCTCTGTCAGTACCCCGAAATACGTCTCTTCCGGGGAAATGTGGTTATGGCCGATGGGCCTTACCTTCGAAGGGTATGAACGGGTGTTCCGGGATCCGCAAATCTGGACCGGCTACGGGAACACCATTCTCTATACCGTTGTAGGGACGCTGGTGAATCTGGCGGTGACAATCCCGGCCGCCTATGCGCTTAGCCGCAAAGACTTTGTTGGGCGGAACCTGTTTATGGGGATCTTTATGGTAACGATGTTCTTCAGCGGTGGTTTGGTCCCGACCTATTTGCTCATTAAGGATTTGGGCATGGTCAACACGATGTGGGCTTTGATCCTACCGGGGGCCACCTCCGTTTGGAATCTTATCGTTTGCCGGACGTTTTTTCAGTCCAACATCCCAAAGGAGCTCCAGGAGGCCGCAGAAATCGATGGCTGCAGCAACTTCCGGCTATTTTTCCAAATTGTGCTGCCCTTGTCGACTTCGATTATCGCGGTAATGGCTCTGTTCTTCGGGGTAGGTCACTGGAACAGCTACTTTTCAGCCATGATTTATCTGAATGACGATGCGAAATATCCGCTGCAGCTTGTGCTACGGCAAATTCTTGTCCTGCAGGAGATGTCGGCGCAAACCGGTTCGATCGACGCCGCTACCGCAACTGCCTTAAATAACCGGGCGGAAGTGGCCGCGCTGGTCAAATATGCGGTGATTATTGTAGCGACGCTGCCGGTCATTGTGGTGTATCCTTTCCTGCAACGTTATTTCGTGCAAGGTGTCATGATCGGTTCCGTTAAGGGATGATCTTGCCATACATTCAAAATATTCAAAAGGAGGATTCATTCATGCAGAAGCTGAAAAGACGGGGAGCATTAGCCTTAAGCTTGCTCCTGCTGGCCTCGTTGCTGGCAGCCTGCGGTTCGTCCGGCAATTCGGGCAACACGGCAAGTAATTCGGGAAATGGGGCGAATTCGGGAACGAACGCATCCAATTCCGAACAAGCTGGTGAAGTGAAGGGCGTTAAGAAAGAGGGATTCCCCATCGTCGATGAGCCGCTTACGCTGACGATGTTTGCGCCCGATGCCGGGATGGCTGATTGGAGCACGATGCCCGTAGTCCAAGAGATGGAGAAGCTGTCGGGGATCAAAGTGGAGTTCCAAACGGCTCCTATCGATAGCTTCAGTACGAAGAAAAACCTGGTGTTCGCCAGCGGTGACCTGCCAGATGCGCTGTACGCAGCGGACATTACCCCTGCTGAGCAAGTCACCTATGGCAGCCAAGGGATTCTGATTCCTCTGGAGGATCTGATTGACAACTACGCTCCTAACTTGAAGAAGATCCTCGACGAGAACCCAGACATTCGTAAGAACATCACGACGACGGATGGACATATTTATGCCCTGCCGTTCATCGATACCGCAGCGGTATGGTATCGCGGTCCGATGTGGTATAACGGCAAGTTCTTGAAGGCGTTAAACGCCGAAGAGCCAAAGACCACGGAAGAGCTCTACACCTATCTGAAACGGGTGAAGGAAGAGGATCCGAACGGGAACGGCAAAGCCGACGAAATCCCGCTCTCGTCCGTGAAGCTGGACGATCTGCGGATGTTCTTCTTCGGGTTCTGGGGGATGTATGACACGACCATCTATGCCGATAAGGACGGCAAAGTGCATTATGCGCCGCAAGAAGAAGGTTATAAAGGGTATTTGACCTTTATGAACCGCCTGTGGAAGGAAGAGTTGCTGGATCACGAGACGTTCTCGCAAACCGATGACCAGAAGAAGGCAAAAGGGAAAAATAACCAAATCGCCTTGTTCAGCGATTATCATCCCTATTTCACGCTCGGCGGGGAACCAAGTGATGAGCATCCGCTGATGACGCCGGTAGCGAGTGAAATTGCCGGTACGCCGGTTTACGGCAAGCATCCGGGCATGTCGGCCAACGGGACCTTCGCCATTACGAAGAGCAACCCGAATCCGGCAGCGACGATGCGTTGGATCGATTATCAATACAGCTATGAAGGCGCAACCTTGTGGACGCAAGGTCCGGAAGGACTGTTGTGGCAGTACAAGGACAAAGAGAACAAAGTGAAGGAATGGCTGCCGGTGCCGGATGGCAAAGACCGTGAGGAGTATCGCGGAACGATTACACCAAACTACGGTATTTTGACGCCGGGGGTCAACCTGAGCGAATTGACGAACGGCTTGAAGACAGAATTTGACGAATGGATTGAACAGCAAACCCAAGAGAAGCTGGCTCCGATCGGCAAACCGCCGTTCCCGAACGCCTTCCTGACGACCGATGAGCAATCCGAGGTGTCTGCGTTGCTGTCTGACCTGAATACGTATGTGACGCAAATGGAAGCGAAGTTCGTTACCGGCCAGGAATCGCTTGATAACTGGGATAAATATGTCAGCCAGCTGAAGAAAATGGGCAGCGATCGCATTGCCGAAGTATACCAAGCCGCTTATGACCGTTGGAATCAAGGCAGCTAAGGCAGCTAAGGTAGCTAATACGAACAAATAAATCTATCGGACCGAGATAAGGAGGCATCCATGAGCGAGAAGGAAATCGCGTATCAGGAGCCGTCGGCCGAGCCGCAGAAGGCGCCCTCCGAGGCGCCTTTTGCAGCTGAACCGGCAGTGGAGCAAGGCGTGCACAATTACAGCAGTGAACGGAACTGGGTGAAACCGGAAGATCCGTTCATCCTCGAGCGGCTGGAATGGTTCCAGGATCAGAAGCTGGGCCTGATGATGCACTGGGGGCCATACTCCCAGCTTGGCCTGGTGGAGTCCTGGGCGCTGAGCGATGAGGACGGGGACTGGTCCCGGAACGACATTGACTGGATCGATGACATGGAACAGTTTAAGCAGGAATATTTTGATTTGAATCGTACGTTTCATCCGATCCGCTTTCAGCCCGAATTATGGGCGAAAGCTGCAGCTGATGGCGGGTTCAAGTATTTAACGTTTACGACCAAGCATCATGACGGATTTTGTATGTGGGATACCCATACCACCAACTACCGGATTACCGGGCCGGATTGTCCGTTCCATATGCACCGTTATGCGGATATTTGCCGGGTGCTGTTCGATGCGTTCCGCGCCGAAGGATTGGCGATCTCCGCCTATTTCTCCAAAGCGGACTGGCATACGCCGTATTACTGGGCGCCGGGCATGGAACGGGGCCGCAGAATGTGGCGCGGACCTTCGTACGATCCGAAGCAGTACCCTTGGCTGTGGGAGCAGTTTGTTCAGTTTACCCATGCGCAAATCATGGAGCTGATGACGCGGTATGGCCGCATCGATATGCTGTGGCTGGACGCCGGGTGGGTGAATGCCCGCCGCGGTCAGGACATTCGTCTCGGCGAAGTGGTGGAGAAGGCGCGGCAAATCCAACCTTGGTTGTTGACCGCGGACCGGACGGTCGGCGGGCCGTACGAGAACCTGATCACCCCCGAGCAAACTGTGCCGGAGCGGCCGCTCACCGTCCCTTGGGAGAGCTGCATCACCATGGGGCATTCGTTCTCGTTCAGCTATAACGACAGCTATAAGTCCGTCCGCGAACTGGTGCATCTGCTCGTCGAAATCGTCGCCAAAGGCGGCAATCTTGCGTTAAACGTCGGGCCGCAGCCGGACGGGAGGCTGCCCAAGCCGGCGTTGGAGCGGATGAAAGGGTTAGGCGAGTGGCTGAAGGTGTACGGGGAAGCGATCTACGGGACACGGATCTGCGAGCCGTATGCTTCCGGGAACATTTACTTCACCCGCAAGGGAGAGACAAGATACGCCTTGATGCTGGTGCAAGAGGACACCGAGGCAATTCCGGAGGAAGTGCTTCTGCCGCTATCCGCTTCCGGCATCATCCGGATCGACCTGGTCGGCGGCGCCGAAGCCTTGGACTTCCGACCGTCTTCCGAAGGCGGGGTGGCGGTGCGCCTGCCCGACGCCGCGCGGCAAGGGGAGACGCCGATCGCGTTCGTGCTGCGCATTCGGTGATTCGCGGGGGGCTTTTTGCCTCTCTAGACGCTGCGCGCGCGAGGGAGGGAAGCCGCCTTGCGTGATTTGCGTCGTAACGGACCTGAAAGACCTTATTTGCTGGAAAAGATGTCAATCCACAATGTAACGGACTGGAGAGCCGTTATCCGCTTGGAATGGGCTGAATTGATGGTCCAAACCGCCAAATAAGGTCGACTGGGTCCGTTAGATGCTGATAACTGGGATTTTCATCGAAATAACGGCGCTGAGGTCCGTTAGCGTAAGGAGGGAGAAAACGATGGTGAATTACAGCGAGGTGCCTGAACCTTCAATCGAATTTGCACCCAAAACCTATATCTGCAAGCGGGCCGCCGGGCCGCTTGTCCTGGACGGGCGGATCGACAAGCCGTTCTGGGATGCCGCGGCATGGACCGACGACTTCGTGGATATCGAAGGCGATGTGCGGCCCAAGCCAAGCAAACGGACGCGGGCGAAAATGCTGTGGGATGATGAATACTTCTACGTGGCGGCCGAAATGGAGGAGGACGAAATTTGGGCGACGCTGACGGAGCGGGATTCGGTGATTTTCCATGACAACGACTTTGAAATCTTTATCGATCCAGATGGCGACAGCCACCTATATTATGAATTTGAAATCAACGCGCTGAATACGGTATGGGATTTGCTGTTAGTCAAGCCATACCGGGACGGCGGACCGCCGGTGAATGGCTGGGATATTAATGGGTTGCGCACGGCGGTAGATATCGATGGGAAGTTAAACGATCCGACTGCAAAAAATCGACGGTGGAGCGTGGAGGTGGCCCTCCCGTGGGCCGCGCTGCGCGAATGCGCGCCGGAGGGGCGTCCGCCGCTGCCGGGCGAGTTCTGGCGGGTGAATTTTTCCCGGGTAGAATGGCGTGTGGAGGTGCAAGACGGCCGCTACGTCAAGCAAATCAATCCTGAGACCGGGAAGCCTTATCCCGAGGACAACTGGGTATGGTCCCCGCAAGGAATCATCAACATGCATTATCCCGAGCTGTGGGGTTATGTAGTCTTTGCGGACGAGGGAGCCGATGCGGGCGGCGGATCCGCCGGTTTCCCGCTGCCGCAGGACGAATATATCAAATGGGAGCTGCGCCGACTGTATTATCGCCAGCGGAACTATTATGCCCGTCATGGCCGATTTACGGCGGAGCTTACGGAGCTCGTCAGCGCGGAAGAAAGGGATTCGCTACGCATTCATCCGACGGTCGAGGCCGCGAGAAGAAGATTTGAGATTTCCGCGCCAGCTTCGGACGGCAAGGGAATCTATTATATCCGGGAAGACGGAAAACTGTGGAAGGAGTGAGCGTTGATGAGCGTGGAGACGCCGGTGTTTTCGTTAAGTGAACAGGAGCTGGAGCAGATTGAACGCAAGTTTACGGACATCCGAAAGCTGGCACAGGGCCGGGAGAAGGAATTGTTTGACGTTTTTGACGGCCCTTTAACTGCCGAAGAGGCGTGGGCTTTAAAATTTCTATATGTGCATATGCCGCTAAATGATCTGGCCGATTATGACGGCACGTTTTTCTTGACCCATGTTCGTCAGGCGCTTGCCATCCGTAAGCAGGTACCTTGGGGCGCCCGGGTGCCGGACTACCTGTTCTTGCATTTTGTGCTGCCGGCCAGGGTGAACACCGAGAACCTCGAGGATTTCCGTGAGGTCATTTATGCGGAGTTGGGGCCGCGGACGGCGGGCTTATCGATGGCGGAGGCGATTCTCGAGGCGAATTACTGGTGCCATGAAAAAGCCACCTACATCGGCAGCGACTTGCGCACGCTGTCGCCGATCGGTATGATTCGCAACGCGCGCGGGCGCTGCGGCGAGGAGTCCACGCTGGCGGTTGCGGCGCTGCGCAGCATCGGCATTCCGGCGCGGCAGTGCTACACGCCGCGTTGGGCGCACTGCGACGATAATCACGCGTGGGTCGAGGCTTGGGCTGACGGCAAGTGGCATTATATCGGCGCTTGCGAACCGGAGGCCCGCCTAGACCAGGGGTGGTTCAGCGGTCCGGCACGACGGGCAATGCTGGTGCATACCCGCGTCCCGGCGACCTATTCCGGGCCGGAGGAGATTACCGTCAAGGGCGGCCCGTATGCGGAGCTGAACCTGCTGGCGAATTACGCGCCGACCCGGACGATCGCCGTGGAGGTGCGGGAGGCGGACGGCACGCCGGCGGCTGGGGCAAAGGTGCAGTTCCAGCTGTACAACTATGCCGAGCTCTTCCCGCTGGCCGAGCTGATCACGGATGAGCGGGGCGAAGTCCGGTTCACGACCGGTTACGGCGATCTGATCGTTCGGGCCGTGCGGAACGGGGCTTGGGGGCAGCGGAAGATCCGCATCGCCGATGGCGACCGGTTCGAGATCGTGCTAAGCGGAGCGGTGGCGGAGCAGCCGGCTGGAAGCGAGAACTTCGAGATGGTGCCTCCGCCGGAGCTGGAGGGTCCGGAATCTGAGCCGCTCCCTGCGGAGCAGTTACAGCGGCATGAAGAACGGGTGGCCGAAGGGGCTGCATTGCGCCGTGCTTACGAGGAGACGTTCTTAACGGAGGAGGATGCCAAGCAACTTGCTGCCCAGCTTGGGCTGCCGGCAGACCGGGTATGGAAAGTGCTTGAGCCTGCCCGCGGCAACAGCCGGGAAATCGCCGCTTTCCTGGAGGAGCGCGTCCCGGAACATGGCGAATGGCCGCTGCTTCTGCTCGAAAGCTTGCGGGAGAAAGATTTGACCGATACGATGCGCGAGACGCTGGACGACCACTTGACCGGATCGTTGCCATGGAAGGATTCGTACAACCGGGAGCTGTTCGTGACGTACGTGATGTGCCCGCGTGTGTGGTTTGAGATGATCACCCCTTACCGGAAGGCGCTTCAGAATCAATTTACCGAAGCGGAGATCAAATCTTATCAAGCCGATCCTTCCCGGATTGCTGAGTTCCTGAATGAAGGCTGGAAAGTGCATGAGGGACCGGGGAACCTGCGCGGCAAAGCAGGACCCCTGGGCACATTCCAGCTGCGGATTGCGGACCAAGGAGCGCTGGACATTCTGTTCGTCGCGTTATGCCGGAGTCTCGGCATTCCGGCAAGGCTGCATCCAAGCGAGCTGAAGCCGCAGTATTATGCGGCTGGTACTTGGGTGGATGCGGCAATCGGAAGCGTACGAGAAGGACAGGCGGAAGCCGAGGGCCGCGCCGGCCAATTGCTGCTTCGACGCGAAGCGAATGGCGGAACCGACGCACCAAACGCCTCTTATATGGAGAACTTCACGATCGCCCGGCTGGAAAATGGGTTCTATAAAACGCTGCTGTACCCGCACGGCAAAACCGATGTGTACGATACGGCGTTTGATGTTGAGCCGGGGGATTACCGGATCACATCGGGCGTACGGCTGAAGGACGGTACCGTGCTGGGACGGTTCACGTACTTCCGGGTGGTGGAGCAAGAGCAGACCGAGGTTACGCTGACCTTTCCAGCTCCATCACGGCATATCCCGGTGTACGGGACACCTGATCCCAAAACGCCGCTATGGCAAGCAGACGGGACGGAGACAACGCTGGGGGCGTTATGCCAAGGGCCACGCGGCGCGATGATCGCTTGGCTGGTGCCGGAACGGGAGCCGTCGAAGCATCTGCTGCGTGAAACAGGAGAGCTCGCGGAAACGTTTGACGTCTTGGGGATCCCGGTTATTTTTGTCCTTGGGCGTGAAGAGGACTCACCGGCTCCCGTCGTCCCTGAAGCCGCTGCCCGCTTGCCGAAAGGCGCGGTATTCGCCGGCGATCCGGGTCACATTGCGCTACGCCGGTTCACGGACGCCGGCATCCAGTTAGGGAGCGGAGGGTTCCCGCACCTATTTGTCCTGGACCATGAAGGGAACGTCCGTTACGTGCAATCGGGTTATAAGCCGGGAAGCGGCAAGGAAGCACTCCAGATTTTAAGCGATTTGTAGCTGTGTACGACGACAACTCAGGTTTGCGCGAGTAGCCGCGCAAGCAAAGGGAGGAGCACCAAATGAGCCGGAACTATGTGGTGGCGGGATACGTTAGCGACCGCCACCTCCCTGAACTGACGAAGGAAGAGCTGAAGAAGCTGACCCATATCAATATCGCCTTTGGCCATGTGCGAGAGGACCGGATTCAAACGGGACATTTGCAAAACTTGGGCCTGCTGCCCGAACTCAAACGGGAGAATCCTGACTTGACGGTCCTGCTGTCCGTAGGCGGCTGGAGCGCCGGCGGCTTCTCGGAGGCCGCTTCAACGGAAGCCGGGCGGCAGGCAATGGCCGAGTCGGCGGTCCGCGCCGTCACGGAATATGCGCTTGACGGGGTCGACCTGGATTGGGAGTATCCCTGCTATGCCGAGGCGGGGATTGCTGCCAGCCCGGACGACAAGGCGAATTTCACGCTGCTGCTGCGGACGATGAGAGAGGCGCTGGATCGGCAAGGCGAACGGGATGGCCGCCATTATGGGCTGACAATCGCCGCTGGGGCGGACCAATATTACATTGACGGTACGGAGATGGCTGAGGTCCAGCGTTACCTTGATTTCGTCCAGCTGATGACGTACGACATGCGCGGCGGCTTCCAGACGTTGACCGGGCATCACACCAACCTGTACACAGGAACCGGGGACCTGTTCCGCATCAGCGTTGACGCCTCGGTGAACCTGTATATTCAGGCCGGGGTGCCCAAGGAGAAAATCGTCATCGGCGCAGCGTTTTATTCACGCATGTGGAAGGACGTACCAAACGTGAATCGCGGGCTGTATCAAATGTCTCCCGGCCCGGGTGGGTACGGCCCGGACTTTACTGCATTAGCCGCCGAGTATATCGACCGCAACGGATTTGTCCGTTACTGGGATGAGGAGGCGAAAGCGCCGTATCTGTTTGACGGCCAAACGTTTATCTCCTATGACGATGAAGCATCGATCCGCTGTAAATGCGATTACGTCAAGGCGCAAGAACTGGCCGGGGTGATGTTCTGGGAGTATGGCTGCGATCGGACGCACCGGCTGCTTGATGCACTGTACCAAGGGTTAAAATCACCGTAAGGAACAATCTTAAACTTTCCTAGCCCACAAAAAGCCTCATGCTTCGCCAACCTTGAACCAAAGGGATAGCGAGCAGCATGGGGCTTTTTGTTATGACATCAATCGTTCTAACTTTGCCGGGCCCGTCATAGATATAAATAGGGCTGTTTTTACCCGCATCTGCGGTACAACCTTAGGCCTGAGGATTTTCACAGTTTCCTAGATTCTTTGCTGCCGGAGGCTCCTGAGGTCTGCCGATCTTCGCCCAGAATATCATCCAGCCGCTGCACTTCTTCGGAGAGAGCCTGCAAGGAAGCTTCGATGTTGCCCAATTTATCGCCAACGGTTTGCAGCACATATTTGATCAGGATGAAGCAAAGTGTGACGGGAAAGCCAACATTAGCAACCAACGACACAATATCTGCAACCTGCATCATGGGTACCTCCTTGAACTTTTTTCGGGCCCTTCACTATATGGGGAAAAAAGTTTGTCATGGTACAACCAAAATATAGAAAAAATGTTATAATCATTACTACTTATATAATTATGGTTGTATAACCCCCTTAAAAATTTCCCTATACATAGAAGATGAAAATGAAAGGGGGAGGTAGTTTTGAAGGAACAACATACCGTGTACGAGCAATATCGGAAAGAAGTTTATCGTATTGCATGGAGGGTTCAATACAGAGCGAGAGTCGTCAGAAAACGGGAATGTTCATTCAATGGAGTCGAGCCGGCCGTAACCTGCTTCACCTCATCTTCTGATAATAAAATTGTTGTAAGACAGCTGATCAATGCGCTTCCTTCTACGACGGGAAAAACGATCATCTCCAAAATCTATCTACAGGACAAAACGGAGGGGGAAGTCGCCCGCGAGTTGAATATGAGTCAGCAAGGGGTGAACAAATGGAAACGAAAGATGATCAAAGAGTTGTCCCGGATGATGAAGAGTTCCTGAGTTTGCTTCAGAAAGCAAGGGATAACGATCCCGATGCGACGTTAAAGTTAATCGAGCTGTTTAAAGGCGATATTGTGCATATAAGCAAGTATATTCATATGTCCGAAGAGGACGCCGTTTCCGACATCATTCTCGAGTTTCTGGAGATGATTAAGAGGCGGGAGGAGAAGTAATTGACATGCAAAAAAAGTCGGTCAGGAAGTTCATTCCTGATCGACTTTTTTAAATTTTTTGATGAATCCGGTTGTAAATGCGGTTTTTGATTTTCCCTTAGAGATGAGTGCGGTAAAGGGGCTTTATCAGATAAAAGCGTTGGGAGAAGGAAGCGTTAAACGGATAGAGTCTCGGTCTCATGGAAAAGCTCCTGGAACGCTCGCCACGCGTAATCCCGATCTGTCAGCTTGTTTTGCACCGCAGCTTGCCAAGCGGCATGGTCGGTGGTTAAAGACGAAAACTGATCTACGCCGTACCAGTCTAGCAGTTCTTCACGCGTTACACGGTAGGCCGCCGAACCTTCGTTAAAAATCACGGCCTCCAGGTTATCGATATAAGCAAAAGCGGCCGTGGCGCTGTATAAATACGCTCGATCGCGATCGACATCCGCCATCGGCACCGAAGAATCCAGATTCACTTGCACGGTGAACACGTCCGGATCAAGGGCAAAAGAACGAATCGGTCCCAGGGGGAGCGAAAGGAAGAGGCCCGAAACTTTAGAAGCATTGCCCATGTAAGGTGTCGCAAAAGAGGCCGTACGGGTGATGTCATGGGTCAGCGGATTGTTTTGCGCTTCGTTGTAGAGCGCCCCCTGCTTATCCTGGCGCGGTAGCGCCACGCCTTCCACCACGCCCAAGCAGACGAATCCGGCAAGGAGCAGGGCGAAAATTCCGATGTTCCAACGTTTGAAGGTTTGTCTCGTCGTCATGCTTCCCAATCACCTACTTCATGTTTTGTCAGCAACGAAGCGCTCAGCTGGAACGCCAGCGGAATCCCAATCGTGAGAAACGGCTTGGCGTATTGGATGCCCAGTAGCGCAAACTGATAAGGACCGCCGATCTTCACTTGATAGCCAAACCAGATATTGCTCCCGAACCGGAGGGCCGTAATCGCGAGCAGGGTGACAAGAATGAACAGCCCCCACAGCAGCCACACGATCCGGCTTCGCCGCCGGGCCGCCGCGATATGTCGCGGAGCCGTTACTTCAAGCGCTTGGCCGCGCCACGTTAAATGCAGCACGAGATAAAAGAGGCCAAGAACTAGGACGAAGCCCAGAAGGAAGAAACTTAACGGCGTGCGTTCGATCAAACGTAATGGAATAGTGAAGATCCACAGAATGATGGCTAAAAACAGCATCTTTTGCATCCATTCCAAACGATAGCGGTTTACATAGATCAGCGGGTGTTCGTCGATCAGCCCGTCGATGCGGGTGAGGCTGGATGTTGCCGTCCGGACGGCTTGTTCGTAATCCATTCCGCCAGCCATGAGATCGGCGACTTTGGCTTCCAGATTACCGATGATTTCCTCTTTCATCTCACGGTTTCGTCCGGTTGCCGGGTAGCCGGCAAATAAACGATCCACGTGGTTTTGCAACGAATTCATGATGGGGATCCCTCCTGTTTCTCGATCAGAACGTCGATGATCTCGCGGGAAAATTTCCATGCCGCCAAATTGGCTTTGTAAACCTCGGCTCCCGCAGGGGTGACATGGTAATATTTGCGCCGCCCGCCCAAACTGCGATCTTCCCCCCAATAGGATTCGATCAGCTTCTGGGCCTCCAATCGCTTTAAGCTGGTGTAGAGCGACGGCTCTTTCAATTCGTAACGTCCTTGGCTAATGGAGGAGATGGATTTCATGATCTCATACCCGTAGTTATCTCCCTCCTCCAGCAGCACCCGAAGAATAATCGTATCGATGTGGCCGCGGATCAAATCCCGGCTGATGGCGCTGTCGTTCACTTTGTTCACCTCTTTTGAAACAATGTAATACATATTACTATGTGTGTCAATGTAGTTGATGCTTGGTTACTTTGTCACTAGATCGCTAAGTCAGTAAGTTACTAGATCACTAGATCCTATGGTCGCTTGTTATTGGCCGAAGAAGAAGTCTCATCGATTAGTTGTTGCGGCCCCCCTGGGAACTTGTTGTAAAATAGATAGACTGAAGAAGAGGAGGGGAGTCTTATGGATGGTAACCATCAACCTGCTTCTATGCCGCTCCATCATGCGATTCATCCGGGGGAACGGATGACCTTCGGCTCGTACCCCCATTCAGCCGATGGGACGGTACAGCCGATGGGACGGTACAGCCGATCGTATGGCGGATTCTCCAAAATTCAGGCAACGAGTTGTTTCTGTTGAGTGAAGAGATTTTGGACTGCAAGCTTTTATCACGGGAAAAGCGCGGATGTTTCGTGGCGGGATGCCGTAGACATCATCTGGCGCGACTGCGATTTGCGGCAGTGGTTAAACGAGGAGTTTTTCGCTGCTGCCTTTAGCCCGGAAGAGCAAGCGTTGATCGAGCCGGCTTATTGCACAGATAACGGGGAAGGCTGCCCCGATACGGAGGACAACGTGTTTCTGCTGAGTGTAGCGGAGGTGAAGGCATTCACCGCAAGCCTTGGCAAGGACTGGCTGACCGCCGTAGGGACGGATTATGCGAAATTGAAGAAGCCCGACGGCTGCAGCCTTTATGTCTATGACAAGGGCGAGGAAGTCAATTATGTGCTGCGAAACGGTCAGAAGATGGGCTGTTCCTGGTGGTGGCTGCGCACGCAGGGCAATTTACCTTCGCGCGCCCATTTTATCGGTACGGGATGCAGCATCCGCAGCTATCAACGTCAGTCTGGCAAGGGATGGCGTGCGGCCAGCAATTAAGTTGAGTTATGTTTAATGAATGGATTTAACGGAACGTACAGCCCTTATTTCGCATGGAAGCAGCTGGTCGGAACTTTTAACGGAATCAGATGACGTTATTTGGCTCGAATAGGCTAGAGCGAGGTTGATTTACGTCCAATAACGGCCTTACGTTCCGTTAGAACGGGAAATCTCGCGGGAAATGGACTTTAGCGTCATCTGGTTCCGTTAGAGCAAGAACGAGGTATATCGTCTGGCCCCCAGTCAGTCCGTTTACGCTGCATTTGAACTTCTTAGGTAGGGAAATGCCAATGGGGGAGTGCTTACGAGTAGCCGGACTCAAAGGGATAAAGGTGAGAAAGGGGGCGGACGGGCTAGGGTCACCCCTAGGATTATAAGCGCTTCAAAAAAATCTTGTCATCAAAAAAATCCCTTGTTATAATCGCATTGAAAAGCTTTTCAAATCGAGGATACAAACGATGAACAAAAACAAAAGCAAACCAACGATCCGTGATGTTGCTAAAAAGGCGGGGGTCTCCATCAGTACGGTCTCGCGCGTCATGAACGCGCCGGGTACGGTGGTGGAGAGCAAGCGAAAGCGCGTGCTGGAGGCGATTCAGGAACTGAACTACCAGCCGAACGCGTTCGCCCGCGGACTGATTTACAAGAAGTCTTTTACCTTAGGATTGTTGATTCCCGATATTGAGAACATGTATTACGCGGGAATGATCCGGGGAATGCAGGATGCCTGCAACAAGCTGGGGTACAGCCTGATGATCTGCAACACGGACCGTGATAAGGAGCGGATGTTGTCGTATATCGATACGTTTCATGAGAAGCAGGTGGACGGGATCGTATTTGCGAGCGACAAAATGTTTCCGGAGTATTACGAGAAACTGATTGGTTGCCGCATCCCCTGTGTCATGGTGTCGTCCCATTCGGACGACTACGATATTCCGTGCGTCGAAGTCGACGACGAGGCGGCAGCTTATGACGCAGCCGTTTACCTGATCGAGCTTGGTCATCGCCAAATCGGTATGATTGGCTTCAATCACGACAATTCCATTTCAGGCCCGCCGCGATTCGCCGGGTTTGTTCGGGCCATGAAGGAATACGGACTGACATCGAATATCGAAAACGTGAAATTTGCCAGTCACTATTTTGAGCATGCGTATCAGGCGGCACATGAGCTGTTTACCGAGCATCCTGATTTGACCGCGGTGTTTTGCGTTGCCGACGAATTTGCCATGGGGACGATTTCGTATCTTCGGGATCGGCACATTCTTGTCCCGGGGCAGGTGTCCGTCATCGGCTTTGACAACCACCGCATGGCCAGCATGTATATTCCTAAGCTGACCACGATATCCCAACCCATCTATGATCTAGGCCACCGTGCTGCAGAGAAGCTGCATGAGCTGCTGACGACCGGGAGCGTGGCGGTGCCCAGAGAGATCCTCCAACACAAGCTGGTCGTAAGGGAATCCTCACGGGAAAGAACCATGGTGTAGCCAAGTAATAACACACACAACGCAATACAACACA
Organism: Paenibacillus sp. oral taxon 786 str. D14; assembly: GCF_000159955.1. Taxonomy (GTDB): domain Bacteria; phylum Bacillota; class Bacilli; order Paenibacillales; family Paenibacillaceae; genus Fontibacillus; species Fontibacillus phoenicis. The sequence continues at coordinate 255,882 of NZ_GG695974.1, forward strand.
TACATCGCAATACAACATACACAACGTAACACACATCGTAACACAACACACGCAATGTAACACAACTCACACATTCCAACACTCACCACGAACCATTTGAATCGTATTCTGAAAAGCTTTTCAAAAAAGCGGAACATTCCGGCTGGGTAGGTCATACACTTATACCGAATTGAAAACGGATACAGGCCTATATTTATCGTCGCCTGCTGCTGAAAAGCTTGATTAAGGAGGTGATTCGCCGGAATCGAATAAAGGTCGTCTGACCTACAGATGGTTGTTCCTAAATCATATCGAAGGGGATGAAAGGGTCAATGAAAAAAAGATCAAAATGGACTTCCTTATTGCTCGTTAGCGGGTTATCGTTCACACTTCTCCTCAGCGCCTGCGGAGGAGGGAACAATGCGGCAAATAATGAACCGGCGGCTCCGGCTAATACGGGAACCACGGAACAGAACACAAATGATACCGCCGCAACCAATAACACTTCCACCGGCTCTCCGCTGGAGTTGGCGTTGAAAGGTGAATATAAAGGGACGAAAGTTACGATGTTTGGTCCGTTCGTAGATGCTGACCAAGTGAAATTCGAAACCAGCATCAAAGAGTTCGAGGAGAAAACAGGCATCGACATTCAATACGAAGGCTCCAAAGAGTTCGAAGCGACCATTAACGTCCGTGTAGACGGCGGTAACGCCCCCGACATCGCGGACTTCCCGCAACCGGGTCTGCTGGCTGCCGTTGCCAAGACCGGTAAGGTCATCGATCTGACCAACATACTCGACCAGGAGAAGCTGAAGGCGAACTACAACCAAAGCTGGCTTGACATGGCGACGATGGAAGATAAGGACGGCAATAAAATCATGGCGGGCATTTGGAACCGCAGTAACGTAAAGAGCTTGGTATGGTATCCGAAGAAGCAATTTGAGGAAGCGGGTTATACCATTCCGCAAACTTGGGATGAGCTGATGGCGCTGACGGAGCAAATCGCCAAGGACGGCGACACGGCTTGGGGGATCGGTATCGAAAGCGGCGCGGCAACAGGCTGGCCGGCTACCGACTGGGTAGAAGACATCATGCTCCGCACGACCTCGCCGGAAAACTATGATAAATGGGTTAGCGGTGAACTGCCGTTCACTTCCCCTGAAGTGAAGCATGCTGTTGAAGTAATGTCGGAAATCTGGATGAATCCGGATTACGTGTATGGCGGAACGAAATCGATCGTAACGACAGCATTTGGGGATTCGGCGTTGCCGATGTTCGACAACCCGCCGAAGATTTGGCTGCATCGTCAAGGTAACTTTATCACCAGCTTCTTCCCGGAAACGGCGAAGGTCGATGAAGACTACGACTGGTTCTACCTGCCGCCGATCGACGAGCAATACGGGAAGCCGGTGCTGGTAGCCGGCGATATCTACGCGATGTTCAACGATCGTCCTGAAGTTCGTGCGGTTATGGAATTCTTTACGACAGGCGAATCGATCAAATCGTGGGTACAATCCGGCGGCGTGATCGCTCCGATGAACGATGCTTCGCTTGACTGGTATACTTCTGAGGCCGATCGTCGTATGGCTCAGCTCGTGCAGGATGCGACCACGCTGCGGTTTGACGGCTCTGACCTGATGCCGGGTAAAGTAGGTGCCGGTACCTTCTGGAAAGGCATGACCGACTACGTGAGCGGTACGTCCACACTGGATGAAGCGTTGGCGCAAATTCAGGAAGGCTGGAATAACTAAGCCCGATTCTGGATCTGCGGCATAAACGATAACTAAAGCACCGCGGAGGGGCACGCGAGCCGAAACGTGGGTTCCGGCACACACGCCCCTTCCTTTTTCATCAATCCAACCGGTTCAGGAAGTAACGCTTACAAAACATTTAGGAGGGGTCATGATGAGTTCAGAGGCCAAGCGAATCGTCAGCCTGAGGGCCGTGCTCTTCACCCTGATCGTCCTGGTCGCGAATGCCGCCGGACACGGCCTGATCTTCCGCTTTTTCCGCGACTCGACGCTGAATCCGCTGCTGACTGCGATCTTCGCTGTTATATGGGGCGTGCTCGGCGTGTATTTACTTTTCTATACCTTTAACTGGGCGGTGGAGCAGTATCCGGAGCAGGTGCGGCGGAAGGTGTTGCCGTATATTTTCATCGGTCCGGCCGTGATTTTGCTGGGATGGCTGCTGGTGCTGCCTGCCGTACGGACGTTGTACTTGAGCTTCTTTAACGCCTCGTCGGAGAAATTCGTTGGGCTCGCCAACTATGCGGCGATCTTCACCGATAAGCTGATGGGAACGGCGCTGCGCAACAACCTGCTGTGGGTGTTCCTCGGCACGCTTGCTTGCGTCACGCTTGGGCTGCTGATTGCCATCCTCGCCGACCGCAGCAGCTACGAGAAAATCGCCAAGTCGATTATCTTTATGCCGATGGCGATCTCGTTTGTGGCGGCGGGCGTCATCTGGAAGTTTGTTTATTATTATCAGCCCGGCGACCAGCAAATCGGTCTGTTTAATGCCATCGTCACCGCTCTAGGCGGTGAAGCGCAAGCCTGGACCAGCATGCTGCAGCCGTGGAACAACCTGTTTCTGATCTTAATTCTGATCTGGATGCAAACCGGGTTCGCCATGGTCATTTTCTCCGCGGCGATCAAAGGGGTTCCAGAGGATATTTTGGAAGCGGCACGTGTGGACGGGGCCGGTGAGATCAAAATCTTCTTCCGCATTATCATCCCGTATATCTCGGTGACAATCCTGACGGTGACGACGACGATCATTGTGTTTACGCTCAAAATTTTCGACGTGGTCATGGTCATGACTGGCGGACAATACGGGACGGAAGTGGTGGCCACGCAGTTCTATCGGCAATTCTTCATGTACCGTAATTTCGGGTACGGGTCCACGCTGGCGATCGTCTTGCTGATTGCCGTAACGCCGGTCATCTTCTTTAATCTGCGGCAGATCCGCAAGCAGGGGGGATTCTAATGGCGGGCACGAAATTGCATAAACGCAAACGCGGCAAAACGGTAGTTAACCTCGTTCTCGGTCTCATCTGCTTATTGTGGCTCATCCCGACACTGGGGCTGCTGATCTCTTCTTTCCGGCCGGCGGCAGACATTTTGCAAACCGGTTGGTGGAACGTGTTCCCGCACAAGGCATGGACGAACGCGGAGACGATTCAGCTTTCCAAAGATATCGATTTGCGTGAACCGATTGAAGTGAACGGGGAAACCTACAGCGACGATGAACTGAAAGCCGGGGTTGTGAAAGACGGACAACGGATGATCTGGGAAAATCGCCGGGCCCGCACGATCCACGTCCAGGAGCAGGGCTGGGAGTTCAAGCCGGCGCTGACGCTGGAGAATTATAAGAACGTGCTGTCCGGTAAGGAATATAAGCTGAAGCTCGCCGATGGCAGCGAATCGATTCAGAAAGGGACCGGGTTGTCTCAGGCGTTCTGGAACACGCTAACGATCGCCGTTCCGGCAACGGTGATTCCGGTGCTGATCGCTTCGTTTGCCGCTTATGCCTTCGCCTGGCTGCGGTTCCCTGGCCGCAAAACGCTGTTTGTGGTGATCATCGCGATGCTGGTCATTCCGCTGCAGGTTGCGCTCATCCCGGTGTTGAAGGACTATACGGCGCTGGGTCTGAACGGCAGCTATTTGGGGATCTGGTTGGCGCATACGGCCTTTGGTTTGCCGCTCGTCACGTACTTTATGTATAACTTCATCAGCCAACTGCCCAAGGATTTGTTTGAGTCGGCCTTTATCGATGGGGCGAGCCATTTTACGATTTTCTCCCGGCTGATCCTGCCGTTGTCGGTGCCGGCGCTCGCTTCGATCAGTATCTTCCAGTTCCTGTGGGTCTGGAACGATTACCTGGTATCGCTGATCTTCATCGGCAACCAGCCAAGCGTACAGGTGATGTCGATGAAAATCGCCGATCTCGTGGGTTCGAGAGGCAACGACTGGCATTTGCTGACGTCCGCCGCGTTTATTTCGATGCTGATGCCGCTCGCGATCTTCTTCCTCCTGCAGAAGTACTTTGTTAGAGGGCTGATGGGAGGCTCGGTGAAAGGATGAACGAGCAGCCTTATGAACATTCGGCGGACCTGTCGCTGAGCAAATTCATTAGCGTTCATACGACCCGGGATACCCGGGAGGAAGAGCTGCGGATGCGAAGCGAAGAAGTGCTGCGCTTGGCCGAGAGCCGCGGCTTTGACGGGCTGGCTGAGGAGCAGCACGCTTACCTGGACGCGTTCTGGAGCCGCGCCGACGTGGAAACTGCCAGCGATCCGCGCTCCAGCAGGGGCTGCGGTTTAATGCGTTTGGCCTGCTGCAGTCGGCTGGACGCGACGGCATGACCAGCATGGCCGCGAAGGGGCTCATCGGCGAAGGGTACGAAGGGCATTATTTCTGGGATACCGAAATGTACGTGCTGCCCTTCTTTACCTTTACGACGCCAGAGATCGGCCGAGCCTTGCTGGAGTTCCGCTACCGCACGCTGGAGCAAGCGCGGCAGCGGGCGAAGAGAACTCCGCCTATTTCCCGGCGGGCACCTGGTCAGCTAACGTAGCGTCAACTCTACCGATTGGATTCGCCATTTTTATCTATAAAGCCGCTGGCGTGTGGAACGCCGTGAACAAAAGCGACCCCTTTGCATAAAACAAAGGTGGCCGCTTTTATTTTGTGAGGAAGAAGGGAGGAAAAAAGAACTTAAGGTGTTTTGTACCCTTACGCGGCTGCAACTGCGGCGTTATGATAGGGAAGGATCAAGCAGGAAGTGTTTATCCAATTATGGAGATCTTTAACTAATGACGAAAAGGAGGTGGAGCACGATGTATCTGAACGACTTGGACGTTGCCAAACAGTATATTCGGGATCTTCGCCAGGAGCTGGACCGGTGTTTGCTGGCTGAGCAAATCCGGCGCAGGGAGCGGGAGAAGTCAAAGCGTGAGCGGTCTAAAGTACCCATAGGCTTCAACTCGGTACTGGTTACCATCCTCACCAGGATGAGAAAACGGCTGTAACCTCGGCCATCCCCTCTGGTATGTTCCCCGATACAAGAAAGACCGCCCCTCGTAAGGAACGGTCCTTCGCTTCGCAACGATTTTCCATTTTCCGTTTGTTTATGTCGTAAGTTCCCGGTTCTCAGTATCTAGTGTTTATCTGGATTTCCGCGTCCGAGAGGATTGATACAACTCATCGATGAGCCGCAGCGTTTTGAGGCCTTCTTCGCCGTCAATCGCAAAGCGAGTTCCTGTTCGGACGCGGTCATAAAAGTCGGCGATTAACAACTGATGGCTGGAGCCCCAGTAGGATTTGCCGATGATTTGTCCTGCGTCGTTAAGGTTCGCCGGCGGTTCGCAGACCAGGCTTTCCCGACCGTCCCGGGTCAAATACAGGCAATCGTCCCGCTGACGCAGCGTGCCGCCTTCAAACACCAGTTCCAGTTCAACTGGGGTGTTGGTGAGGTACGCATTGGTGGCGTAAAACAACCCGTGAACTTCGTCCGCAAACCGGAGGCTGGCATGCGCCGTATCCTCCACCTCGATCACGTCGCCAAGGGCGTCGGCAGTGACGCTCCCCTGGACGGAGAGGACTTCGCCGCCGAACCATTGGAGCAGGTCAAGCGTATGGATCGCTTGATTGATCAGTACGCCGCCGCCTTCCGTCGACCAGCGGCCCCGCCATGGGCTGTCGGTATAATAAGCTTCGTCCCGGTGCCAGGTGACGATGCCTTTCAGGCAGATGAGCCGGCCCAGCGTTTTCGATTCCAGGAATTCGCGGATTTTTCGGGATGAGTCGTTATACCGATTCTGAAAAACAACCCCCAGCTGTGCCTCGCTGCGCCGAGCTTCTGCCACCAGGTTCTCCGCCGCTTTGAGGTCATGTGCGAGCGGTTTTTCCGTCAGCACATGTTTGCCGGCACGGAGCAGCTGCGTCGCCATCTCCGCATGCAGGTGATGGGGCGTACAGAGGTGGACGACTTGAATATCGTCACGATCCAGCAAGGTCAGGTAATCGCTGGCCGCTTCGCAGGAATACGCCGCTGCGGCCTGCTCTGCCTTGGCGGCATCGCTGTCGACGACCACTTTCAGCTTCACGCCGTCCAGTTGCTGCACAGCCCCGGCATGCAGCGGAAAAATCGCTCCGCAGCCGATAATCGCCGCGCCGATCGGTTCTTGCATCGTCATCGTAAGGTCCCTTCCTGTCCTAGTAAGTTGGGGTGACGCGAAGTGCCTGCTGCTGAGCTTTTAGACACAGCTCTGCGGCTTTGAAGGCGTGCTCCTGGGTCATGGCGTTTTCCGTGCGGTTCAGGCAATCCAGAATCAGCTCGCCAAAGAACGGATAGCCCACCTGCCCGCGTACGGCAAAATGCTGCTCCCCGTCCTGATTCACCAGGTAGACATGGTCGCCCTCCGCATCCCGGGCGAGGTCGACGTATTTGCGCAGCTCAATATACCCTTCGGTGCCCAAAATGAACGTCCGTCCGTCTCCCCAGGTGCTGAGTCCGTCCGGCGTAAACCAGTCCACGCGGAAATATTGCGTCGCCCCGTTATCTCCAACCAACGTCGCGTCGCCGAAGTCCTCCAGCTCGGGGTATTCGGGATGATGATAGTTGGCTACCTTGCTGTGCAGCACTTGGGCATCCTTGCACCCAGTATAGAACAGAAACTGCTCGATTTGATGACTGCCGATGTCGCAGAGAATACCGCCGTATTTTTCCTTCTGAAAAAACCACTCCGGCCGGGAACCCGCATTCAGCCGGTGCGGACCAAACTCGGTCACCTGCAGCACGCGCCCGATCGCCCCTTGCTGAACGAGCTGACCGGCATACACGGCGGATTCCACGTGCAGGCGTTCGCTGTAATAGACCATATATTTGCGTCCGGTTTCGAGTACCTTCTGACGCGCAGCTTCCAGCTGGTCCAGACGGGTGAACGGCGTCTTGTCGGTAAAATAATCCTTCCCGGCGTCCATCACCCTAAGCCCCAGCGGACCGCGCTCCGACGGCACCGCCGCTGCAGCGACGAGCCGCACCTCGGGGTCGGAGAGCACTTGATCCAGGCTGTCTGCCCGGGCGGCTTGCGGGTACTGCTCCACGAACGCCTGGACTTTGGCCGGGTCGGGATCATATACCCACTTCAAGGTCGCTCCGGCTTCGACCAGGCCGCCGGTCATGCCGTAAATATGCCCGTGGTCGAGGTGCACCGCAGCAAATATAAATTCGCCGGGTTTCACGACGGCATGGGGACGTCCCTTCGGCGCATAGTTCATTCCGTCCTTCGCTTGAAAAGAGGGCTTCTGTTGTTGTGCATCCATCGTATCGCCTTACATCCTTTCGTGGATAAATTCGGCAAATTGGCGGAGCATTTCTTTCGAGCCGTAGTGGCCGCTGAAATCCTCGATCCCCAGGTAGCCGTCGTAGCCGACGGATTTCAGGTCCCGGAGCAGGCGGCTGTAATCGATCACGCCGTCCGCCAGAGGCGACCACTCGCAGCGCCAGGCTGCGGTGCCGTCCTCGCGCGTACCGGTCTGCGACCAGGCGGCGTTTTTGACGTGGACATGTGCGAGATAGGGGCCCAGCAGCTCAAGTCCCATTTTGAATTGCTCATACCCTTCGTGCACCATGTTGCCCGGATCGTACAGGACGCCGATCTGATCGGGATCGCAGTGGCTGACGAGCCGATGGGCCAGGCTGGCGCTGGGCGCGATCGTCAGATGATGCGTTTCCACGACCCCTTTGACGCCGTATTGCTTGGCCAGGCGCTCTGCTTCCTTCAGATAGCGCACCGTTTTGTCGTACAGCTCAGGATAGGGGGTGGTGCCGTCATATCCGGCCGCGCCGACGCGGATCATTTTGGCGCCGAGCAGGCGGGCGACGGAGAATACGTGCTCCGTTTCCTCCAGATCCAGCGAGTTCAAATAAGGCGTGATGCTGGCGACCTCAAGCCCTTCGGCTTCGGTGATGCGTTTGAAGCGGAGCAGCTGCTCTTCAGAGGAAGACGGGTCGATCGAGCACAGATTGTTGCGCCAGTACGATGGCTTTTCACCAGCGACTTCGGCGGGAACTTCCTTGAAACGCCACTCCACGCCGTGGAGCCCGGCTTCGCGAGCGGCCTGCACCAACTCCTCCGGCGTCAAATCCGGGGTGGATACGGTAAATACGGACAATTTCATGGGCTATCGCTCCTCTTTGAAATCCTTAATGCTTACTCGTGTGCTAGACTAACGGCTCAATTTTCAATAAAGGTAAAAAATGGCCTTATTTTGCAAGGTTTGAGCGGATACGGAGAAATAAGGGACTTTTTTGTCCTTATTTTGAATGGGAAGCGTGCGAAACGGGCCAAACTTGCGTGTTTCCGGAAAATAAGGCCCAAATTTCCCCTTATTTCGGCTCAACGGGCTGATTTGGAGCAAATAGAGGAAAAAAAGTCCGCTATTTGCTCGGAAGGCAGCCTGTGGGCAGGTCACCCGCCGCTAGAGTGCGTGCCGGCCACGTCCCATGGCGCTTCTGTGCCGCAGAGTGCGTGCCAGCCACGTCCCATGACGCTCCTGTGCCGCTTTAATGCGCACCCGTCACGCCCATCGCGCTCCCGCACCGCTTTAATGCGTACCCGACACGTCCAGCACCTTGCCGCTGCCGGCTTCCTTGCGGAACGAGGAGGTGCGGATCTTCTCCTGCAGCTTGGCATAGAACAGCTCCTCGTTCAGCGGCAGTTCCACCCAGTCGTCGGTCCAGGCGGACAGGTGCATGGCGTTGGAGAGCGTCAGGCCGAGGATGCCTTCCTCGCCGGGGGCGAGCAGCTTCTCGCCGTGCAGCAACGCGTTCGTGAAGTTTTGCAAAATCCCTTTATGCTGCGGGCCGTCGCCGCCGCTCACCGGGATTTCGCATCTCCAGCATTCCGGCTGTCCAAAGCCACCGGTATACTCCGCGTTAAACTTCGGCTCGGGCACGCGCAGCCGCCAGAACGTGAGCTTGCCGTCTTCCACGACGATTTTGCCGTTGTCGCCGGTCAACTCGAAACGGTTCGTGCCCGGCGCTTCGCCAGTCGTGGTGACGAACAGCCCGGTGGCGCCGTTTTCGTATTCCACGTAGGCGGTCACGTCGTCCTCGACCTCGATGTTGCGGTATTTGCCAAAGTGGCAAAACGCGCGCACCCGCTTGGTCATCATCCCGGTCGTCCACTGCCATAGGTCGAGCTGGTGCGGGTCCTGGTTCAGCAGCACGCCGCCGCCTTCTCCGGCCCAAGTGGCGCGCCAACCGCCGGAGTCGTAGTAGCTTTGCGAGCGGTACCAGTTCGTGATGATCCAATTCGTGCGGCGGATCCTCCCCAGCTCCCCGGACAACACAAGGTCGCGCAGCTTGGCGTACAGCGGATTCGTCCGCTGATTGTACATGATGCCGAACTGCTTCCCGGACTTCGCCGCCGCTTCATTCATCTCGCGAACCGCTTTGGTGAACACGCCGGCTGGCTTCTCTACCAGCACATGGTAACCGCTCTCAAAAGCTTGCACCGCCAGCGTCGGATGATCATAGTGCGGCGTGGCGACCAGCACCGCATCCATCGCGCCCGAAGCAAACAACGCTTCCGGGGTATCAAAAGTCAGCACCGTCTCCGGCAGATGCTCCTTCGCCCACTTCAAGCGGTCGGGGTTCGTGTCGCATACGGCGGTCAGCTTCGCGCCCCGGATCTCGCCGCTGCTGAGGTTTAATGCGTGTGACGTTCCCATATTGCCAATCCCGATGATGGCGAAACGTACTTTGTCCATATAATCGCTCCCTGCCTCCTATATAAGTAGTACCATAATTGATATGAACGTCCTGTCAGCTTCTATATAGTCCTGTCGCTCTTAGCTTAGCTTGAATCGGAAGGGTTGAGAATGGCACGAATTAAGACGGTTTTGCACAAAATTAAGGTGTATTCGATAAATAAGACTGATACAATGGGATAAGAATCCTTCGGTATGAAAAGGTTTACAGCGAGACATAGGGAAGGGTGAAGAAGCCGATGAATGAGATGGACCAACTTGCCGGGCGTTTGCCCGAGAGCTTAACCGTCACCGTGACGCATGCACAGCTGAGAAGCGGCTTTCCCGGATGGAACCGGACGGAGCTGGCCCCCAGCTTTAATCGGCTGTATTTTATCGCGGAGGGGGAAGGGGCGGTCATCATCAACGGGGAGACGTATTATCCCCAGCCGGGTCAGCTGATGATCATGCCGGCGGGGAGCAGTCAAACGACGTTTACGAATCCGGAAAATCCCTATACCCGGTATTTCTGCCATTTCGACGCTCAGGTGGGGGAATGGCCGCTGTTTCATGCGAGGAGCAAGCTGTACATCAGCGATGCCGGCAATCCCGAGGACGTCCGAGCGACCTTCGAGGAGCTGATCCGTCAGTTTCAGTCCGGGGGACCCTTTGCCGGGTTACGCATGCAGGCTTGTCTGCTGAATCTGCTGGCCTGCTGTCTGGAGGAAGGCGGCTACCACGATTATTTGAAGGACTATATGCAGTTTACGGAACGGAACAAGCTGAACGGCGTGTTGAGATATATCCAGGAGCATCTGCACGAGCCGATCGAAATCGAGACGTTGGCCGACCTGGTGCATTTGCATCCGAACTATTTTATTCCCTATTTTAAAAAAATCATGGGAGTCACCCCGATGCATTACGTGCAGCGCAAACGGATGGAGGAGGCCAAACGGCTGTTGACCTATACGGACGACAGCATCGCGGACATCGCCGACCGGTTGGGCATGCAGCTGGCGCATTTCTCCCGCCAGTTTAAAAGTCATGCCGGGATTTCGCCGACCGCGTACCGCGCCTGCACGCGGTAATCTGCTCCGTGTTGAATCCAACTGAACTTAACCGCCCGCTCTCCGCGCTTTGATGCGCAGGGGGCGGGCCTTTTTTATGCTCACCTTGGATGTAAGGCGTTTTCCTGCATGAATCATTACATTGCGGTATAGCTGCGGGACAGGGGGGTTTTTAGAATGGGGGTAGAAAAAACATCCAGTTCTGGCATCGCAAACCGAAGTTCCACCATTTCACGATTGAAGGAGGCGTAAAGGTGAGAAGACGTTTACGGACAAGGAAAATGGCGCACGCATTCATCCTGCTGTTCGTCGGTGCATTGGCTTTCTCCGGACCCTTGGGATCCGCGCAAGCCGTACAGGCGGAGGAAGAAGCCGGGGCTTATGCCCGAAACGGCAACATCGTGCAGGCGTCAAACGGAAGGGTTTCGCTGGTTTACGATTTAGCGGAAGGAATCGGCAGCTTGTCGTGGAACGGACAATCGGTCGTGCAGCAGTTCGAGTCAAGCTTTCGCGAGAAAGGCGGCGAAACGCGTTCAACCCAGGAGGCGGTGGAAAGCACGGCGGAGTGGAGCAAGCTGAAACCGGACAAGTACGGCAAAAACGGCCGCAAGCTGACGATTCACAGCCAGCTGGCAAGCGGTGAGCAAATCGATTTGAACTTTTACTTGTACCCGAAGGTTTCGTACGTGTTGACCGACATGCAGATGCAGCGGGCGGACGGTCTAAACGTGGAGGAGCTGACCCCAATTGCCGCACAGCGGATCGAGATCGGGGCGGGCAATGCGAAGAAAATTTTTACGACGCCGTATTCCAACAACTTCGATTTCGGGGTTGCGCCGGTGGACGATTTCGGGAAAAGCCAAAACGGAGCCGACCGTTTTGCTGGCGAGCAGCTGACCTGGGACGACTTCAACGGGATCAGCCATTGGGTTGCAGCGGTGTTTGACAACGAGAACAAGCACGGCTTTGTTGGCGGGGCGGCGACCGTCCAGAATTGGAAAAGCAGCCAAAAGCTCGGCGAAGCGGAGCTTCCTAACGGGCCGCTGACCGCATTTTCCCTGTATAACTGGGGTGGGAGTCATAGCGGTACGACGGTGTCTTCGGATCTGTTTTTCCTCGGGTATTACGACGATTATCAACATGGCCTTGAGGAATACGGCACCGTTTATAACCTCGGAGAGCCTCATATGGAGTGGGACGGCGACGTACCGATGGGTTACAATACGTTCTACTCGCATGACCGTTATGCCACCGCGGAGGCTATGTATGCGATGGTCGACTACGTGGCAGAGCATTTGAAGCCGCTGGGATATAATTATTTTAATCTGGACGGCGGTTTTCAACCGGAAAGCGGCCTGCCTTTTGAACAATCGATCACCAAGTTCATCAACTATGTGCATGCCAAAGGGCTGAAAGCGGGCGGATATTCGACGCCGTTTACGATTTATGAGGAGTGGATCGACCTGCCGATCGAGGGGACGGGATTAACCCATCGTGACATCTGCCTGAAGGACGAGCAGGGGAACTTGATCAAAACCTATCTGAACACGTACGCGCTGGACCTCAGCCATCCGGTAGCTCAGCAGATTGTGAAGCGGAATATCGACGATTATATCCGCTGGGGCTACGATTACATTAAGCTGGATTTTATCGATATGGGGATGTACGAGGGACAACATTACGATCCTTCGGTGAACGGAATGCAAAACTACCGAATCGGGATGGGCATTATTCGCGACGCCGTACTGGCGGCGGACCGCCCGATTTACATCAACGAGTCGATTGCCCCGCTGCTGCCGGCTGCGTTTGCCCATGGCCGTCGGACGGCTTGCGACACGTCGCTTGGCGTAGCGAGCTACTCCGGCATTGAGCGGCAGGCGTTTAATACTGCGGCTTCCTGGTGGACGAACGGAACGCTCTACGAATACAACGATCCGGATATGATCATTCCGCAGTACGTGATCCAAGGGTTCTGGTACAAGTTCAGCCAGCAGGACGCGAAGCTGCTAAACACGGCGGTGACGCTGGGCGGAGGGCATTATCTGATCGGCGACAATCTGCCTTTTATCGACGAGGATCGGTTGGCTTGGCTGCATAACGAGGAACTGCTGGATCTGGTGAAAAAAGGGCAGGCCGCCAAACCGCTGCAGATGACCGATTTTTACCATCATGAGGCGCATTCCCCTGCGGTCACCGTGCTGTCGGAAGGGAAGGACAACCGCGTGGTCGGGTTATCCAATTGGACCAACCAGGCGCAGGACATCCAGGTTGATTTGGTTGATCTCGGCCTCAAACCCAACAAAAAATACCGGCTGACCGAGCTGTACAGCGGGCGGTCGCTGGGCACGGTGCAGGGCACGTTAACGTACTCGCTGGAAGCGAAGGGCTCGGCCGTTATTCAAATCGCGGGTTCGGGAAAAACGGAGCCTGCGGACCCGCTGCCAACGAATTTGGCGTTAGGCAAGCCAGTCAACGTCTCCTCGACCTGGGGCGATCCCGGCTACGAGGCCGATAAGCTGACCGACGGCGATCTTACAACGCGCTGGAACGCTGCGGATGGGCAGCTGAACGACCAATGGGCGGAAATTGTTGATTTTGGCACAGCAACGAAGGTCAATCAGGTTGTCGTGAAGGAGTTCCGGGATCCGTATTTCAAAACGGCCAACTATACGCTCCAATATTGGGACGGTTCGGCTTACCGGAACATTACAAAAGGATTTACGCTAGGCGATAACCGGACGCTGACGTTCCCAGAGGTTACCACCACCAAGCTGAGACTTTACCTGAATACGAACTACGGGGTGCCTTCGATCTACGAACTGGAAGCCTACTATGTTCCTGGGGTGAGCGGCAGCCGCATCGATCAGGACGACAGTGATATCCGGTATGATTATTACTCCGACGTTCGGGCGGGAATTCAGCGGATGCAGACCTTCACGTTAGAGCATACGGATTTGCCTAAACTGGATGTTTACATTTACGAGAGCTATCGGAATGAGGTGCCAAAGGACGCTTATTATTTCGAGCTGGTCGTGTTGGACCAACAGGGTCAACCGGCGGAGAAGCTGTTTACGGCTTCGCTTCCGGCGTACAACATCCCGGGCTCGATCTCGCCTTATTCGATTTACCCACAGTTAAAGGGACTGGATACGAGCAAAACCTATGGTTTGATCCTAAAATCGCCCGGTTCGGACTATACGCCAAGTAAGGACAACAACTACGGATTTGCCTACAGCGACGAGAACCCTTATGCGGGCGGGGAAGCCAAGCTGTCCACGGACGGAGGGTTAACCTGGTCCGCGGAAACGAATCGGGACCTGATCTTCACGTTATATACATCCGCAGATTGGGTGGACGAGGAGCTGGGCCCAACGGTCGAAAGTTTGACAGGGGAAACGCCATAAGTCATACGGAAAAGCAGAGGGGGAAGGCCGTGGGGCCTTTCCCCTGTTTTTTGAAGATATCAGAAAGTATAAACTACGGGGATTGGCATCCTGATATCGCAAGAAAAACTTCCGCTAAACGCGGTCTGTCTACTTTGAATGTACGTCGACAGGCGTTTTTCTTATTTGGTGACTACTCCCTGATCCGATATACTGATACCAAACTCATTTCGCCGGCCAGTCCAGACTCCCTGCAAAGTTGGTGCGCGGAAAGTCGGAAGGGGCAGGAGAACTCCTAGTATGATGGGAACCAGAGGAGGTGCAAACGATGGATGTGCTAAAAAATATGAACGAAGCGCTAAACTACATCGAGCGGAATTTGACGGAGGAGATCGATTATGGGGAAGTCGCCCGGATCGCCGTTTGTTCGGAGTACCATTTTAAACGGATGTTTTCGTTCCTGGCCGGGATTTCGCTGACGGAATACATCCGCCGCCGCCGATTAACGCTGGCTGCTTTCGGGTACCGATTCAATTTCACGGAGTAAATCCGCATATCGCAGAAATGGCGCAGCAGTTAACCCCGGAGAAGATCGCTCAGCTGAAGGGGTTGTCCAATCTCGAACCGGCCGGGATCATCAGCGCGTCGATTAATTTCTCGGAAGGGCGCATGGAGGAGCAGGGGGAGCTGGACCATTATCTTGGCGTGGCGACAACGCAGGTTTGCCCGGACGGCTATGCATCGCTTGCGGTGGCCGCTTCGACATGGGCGGTGTTCACTGCCGTCGGCCCATTCCCGGATGCGCTGCAGAACGTTTGGGGACGGATTTATTCCGAGTGGTTCCCGTCCGCTCATTACGAGCTGGCCGAAGGACCGGAGCTCCTATGGAACGAGAGCCCGGACACCTCCCTGCCCAACTATCGAAGTGAAATCTGGATTCCGGTGGTGCGCAAAGGCTGAAGCTTCGACTGAGCTATGGTTGTTCTCCGGCTTAACCTATAGTACTATCTGCTAAGAGAGAGTGTTGAGCAGATAGGTGACAGGAAGGAAGAAGGAGAACCATGGAAAACGAGAAGCGCAAAGTGGGAGTGTTGTTTGTATGCCTGGGGAACATTTGCCGTTCGCCCATGGCGGAAGCCGTCTTTCGGCATCTGGTGAACGAAGCTGGATTCAGCGAACGGTTTGTGATCGATTCGGCGGGAACCGGCAACTGGCATACAGGCAATCCGCCGCATCACGGCACGCGCCGCATTTTGGATCAGTACGGCATTTCCTATGAAGGGCTGAAAGCGCGGCAGGTGGCGCAGGACGATTTTGCCAAGTTTGACTATATCATTGCGATGGATAACCAGAACGAACGTGATTTGAAGGCGTTGGCCCGCAAGACCAATGCCCGGATCGTGAAACTCTTGGATCTGGTGCCGGAATCGCAGCTAAAGGAAGTTCCCGATCCGTATTACACCGGGAATTTCGAAGAGGTCTACGGCCTGGTGCAGCAGGGCTGCCGCGCTTTACTGGAATTGATCCGGCAGGAGCACGCCCTTGGCTAAGCCCAGATCAGCCTAAACAAGAGCCAACCACAAACACAGAACCCGTCCGGCAATCGCCGCGACGGGTTTCTTAATTGTTAGCTTTTGATCGCGCCCATCATGATCCCTTTGACGAAATATTTTTGCACGAACGGGTACACCATGATGATCGGCAGCGTCGCCACCATCGTGACCGCCATCCGAATGCTTTCGCTGGAGACCGGGATGCGCTTGGCGTTTTGCGCCAGCTGCTGGGCATCGGTCATCATCGCGCCGGTCTGGAATTGGTTAAGGATCTTGACCAGAACGGCCTGCAGCGTCTTAAGCTCCGGTTTATACGTGTAAATATAGGAATCGTACCAAGCATTCCAGTGGCCGATGGCCAGGAACAAGCCAATCGTCGCCAGCACCGGTACACACAGCGGAAGAACGATGCGGACGAAAACCTGCAAATCGTTGGCGCCGTCGATTTTGGCCGATTCCTCGATTTCGCCGGGCAACTGCTCGATGAAGGTGCGAACGAGGATCATCAGAAACACTCCGATCAGCCCCGGGAAAATAAACACCCAGAACGAGTCAATTAACCCCAACGCCTTGATCACCATATACGTTGGAATCAAGCCGCCCCCGAAATACATCGTAAACACAAAGAAGAACGAAAAATACTTCCAGCCGAGCAAATACCGTTTGCTTAAGGAGTAAGCCAGCATGGAGATACAGATAATCGACACCGCGGTCCCGATCACTGTCCGCAGCGCCGTCACCTGCAGCGCACTCCAGATTTCCGGGTTGCGGAAGATGGTAATATAGCTGGCTGTCGTAAACTCTCGCGGCCAGAAATACAGGTTGCCGCGCAGCGAGTCCGTCGCATCGTTCAGCGAGATGATCAGGATGTTCCAGAACGGATAAAACGTGACGAGAAAGATGCACGTCAGGAACAGGTACAAGGCCGCATCAAACAGATGCTCGGTCATCGTTTTTTGATTTTTCATGCAGTTCCCTCCATGCCAGGTTTAGAATAAGGACTGGCCGTTGATTTTTTTCGCGATTTGGTTGACGATCACCACGATGATAAAGGCGACCACCGAGCTGAACATGCCGACAGCGGAAGCGTAAGAGAACATCCCGTTCTGGATCCCGTAGCGGAACGAGTAGGTTGAGAGCACGTCGGAGTAATCCTTCGTCAAATCGTTCCCGAGCAGGAAGTGCTGGTCGAACCCGGCGTTCAGAATGCCGCCCATGGCCAGAATCAGCAGGATGACGATCGTCGGCTTTAGATGCGGGAACGTGATATAACGGATTTGCTTAAACCGGTTGGCCCCATCCACCTTGGCCGCTTCGTACAATTCCGGGTTGATGGAAGAGATCGCCGCCAAATACATGATCGAGCTGTAGCCCATATCCTTCCACGTATTGCCCAAGGCGACAATCCACCAGAAGTACTTGCCGTTTTGCAGGAACAGGATGCTCTCATTGGTAATATGGAGAAACTTCAGCAACGCGTTCACCGCACCATCCGAGGACAGCAGCGTAACGATAATGTTGGCCGCGATAACCCAGGAGATGAAATACGGCAAATAGGAGGACGTTTGCACGATTTTTTTGAATTGGACGTTTTTGATTTCGTTAATGGCCAGCGCGATCAGGATTGGCATCGGAAACGAGAACAGGAGTGTAATCAACGTCGAAGCCAACGTGTTGCGCAGGATGATCAGGAAATCGCCGTTATTAAAAAAATAACGAAACCACTGCAATCCCACGAATTCGCTGTGGAACAGACTGTACCAGAAACGGCCGAGCGTGGGCTGGTAGTTCACGAACGACATATACAATCCGGCCATTGGAGCATAGGCGAACAGGATCGCCCAGATGAGCGCCGGCAGCATCAAGAGGAACAGGTATTTTTGTTGTTTGAAGACGGGCCAAACTTTCCGGCGCGGGAGGTTCAGGTCCGTGCCTTCACGTAGCTTCAAGTCGGTTTGCATAGCGGCACCTCGCATTGGTTTTCTAGTTCAAGTTCAAGTCAGGACGTCCAGCCTATGGCTTAAAAAAATTATAAGACCCCCGAAAAATCCGTGTCGATAAAGCAAAACATCGAATCATGCTTGAAAATAACTTTCATGCGAAAGGAGGATTCAGCTCCCGAAGATGTAAGCGCTATAATTAAAGTGGACGCAGGAAGTCGTAAGTTGAAAGGACCGTCCTCCCAGGACGGTGATCAGGCATAGAAAGACAACCGAAGGGGGCTTGCGGCATGTACAGCATTTTTCTGGTGGACGACGAGCAATTGGAATTGGAGATGATGCGGGACTTCATCCGTTGGGAGGAGATGGGGATATACGTCGCCGGCGTCGGCATCAACGGGAAGGATGCCCAAGAGAAGATCCAAGCCATTCAGCCTGACATTGTGCTGACAGACGTCCAGATGCCCTTCATGGACGGCCTGGAGTTGGCAAGGTGGGTCAGGGAGCAGTATGACTGGATGCAGATTGTATTTCTGACCGGTCATGACGAGTTTAGTTATGTGAAATCAGCCTTGCACGTCGGAGCGGTCGGTTATTTGCTTAAGCCGCTGGATCTGGAGGAAATCTCCGGAGTAATGGCGCGGGTGAAGCAAAAGTGCGAAGAGGTACGTTTAAAATATAAATCGGTTCAGATGACGAAAGCCAAGTTGTTGAAAGAGCTACTCCACGAAAAATCACCGGTTCGGCAGGAGCAGCTCACCGCCGAGCTTCGCAAGCTGGAACGGGGAGGAGCCTCCGGCCCTTCCTATTCGCTGGCGCTTTGCAGCGCGGACCGCAGCGCAAGCGGCATCAACGGCGGAGAGCCCGACGGCACAGGGGAGGCGGGTTCGTTGGAAGCCGCGATCTCCCGTCTGCCCGAGGTGACGGAGGAATATTTCCACGCCGTCCGTAAGGACGCGGTGGTTGCTGTGCTGCAGGAAGGGGAGCTGGCGATCTTTATCGCGGCTGAACCCGAAAGCGGAAGCCAGCCCGCCATGACGCGAGAGCAGTGGGGGACGCTGCAGCAGACGGTCCGGGGATTGTTGGGGCTGTCAGTCACGCTCGCCATCGGCAACGAAGCGGTCGAACCGGCCGGCATCGCCCAACTGTATGAACGGGTGCGCAGCTTGCGAGACGAGCGTTTTTTCCTTGGGCCGGGGCAGATTTTGGTCGCAGGTGACGTCAAACCGGGATACCGCTACGGCACGCTGCCGCCCTTCCCGGAGCAGGCGTGGCTGGAGGCGCTGCAGCAGCTGCGCAGCGAAGAGGCGGAAGCGATGTTGCATGATTATCTCATAAACGTTCGCCAGCTGCGGATCGATAAATCGCTTGTGTACGAGTGGGCGATCGACCTGCTGGACCGCTTGGAGGAACAGATTCACAGTCCGAGCTTAAACGGCCAGGCCGAACCGGTCAAACGTGCCGCCCTGTATCAATCGGTTTACGATTGTCAGACGCTGCAGGAGATCGAAGCGGCGATTTGGCGGGCGGCAGCGCATTATTTGGAGCTGCTGATGGAGCGGGCCACGGACAAGAACGCCAAGCTGGTGCATCAGGTCTGCCAGATCATCGATAATACGTATCATGAGCCGATCACCATTCAAAGCTTGTCCAGCCAAGTGTATTTGTCGCCGAACTATCTGCGCTCGATCTTCCGGGACAAAACCGGGATGACGATTCACGACTATCTGACTCGCATCCGCCTGGAGAAAGCGAAGGAGATGCTGGCGGATCCATCGCTGAAGGTACAGGATATCGCCCAGAAAATCGGTTACGAGAGCACGTCCTATTTCATTTCCTTATTCGTGAAAAACCAAGGAGTCACGCCAAATGAATATCGAAAAAATCTTTAAAGGGACGGAAGGAATGAACCCGATCGCTCGGCGGTTGTCCTTGTTCAGGCATCATTGGTTCGCCAATCTTCGGCTGCGCAACAAGCTGTTTATTATTTTCCTTCTCGTGTCTTTTATCCCGTGCTCCGTGCTGATTTATTATTCCTATACCTCCACGCGGAACACGATTACGGAGCAGACGTACGCTTCGTTAAGCGGGACGCTCAATCAGATCAATACGAACCTTGAAAACCGGCTGGGGTATTATGAGCAGCTGACCAATATTTTGTATATGGATGCGCAGCTGCGGAACTTTTTGTCCAACGATTACGAACAGGCCTATTATTATCTCGATGCGTTCCGCTACATCAATCGGACGATGTCCTCCATGATGATTTCCAACGCGAATATTCAGGGCATCACCATTTACATCGATAACAAGACGTTGTATTCCGATAAGCAGTACATCCGATATACCGAGGAGCTGCCGGAAACGGTGAAGCAGCAAGCGCTGAATGCGGCCGGGAGTCCGGTTTACACCCATATCGAAGATCCGCAAACCGGCACGTCCTATGTCACGCTGGCCCGTTCGCTCAGTTACTTTAGCTTGTCGCACCCTTACGGCATTCTAACGATCAATATCGACGACAAGGAAATCTATTCCCTGATCGAAAAAGAGAACGTTAATAAGAGCGTCTACATCATCGACGAGACCGGCCGCGTGATCAGCTCCGGTGATGCGGCGATGAAGGGGAATCAGCTGTTTGACCTTTATCCCATTCAAGCGGATTTAACGTTGTCCAGCGGGAAATTTGATAAGCGGATTGGCGGACAGGAGTTGTTTTTTACCTACAAAAAGCTACGCAACGGATGGACGACGGTAATTACCGTCCCTTATGACGAACTGCTCGCCAATACGAATAAAGCGACTAAACGGATTGTCTGGATTTCGGTCACTGTGATCGCGGTTGCCGCCCTGCTCATTTTCGTGACGGCGAAGGTGATCACGAAACGGATTGAGGGGCTGCTGCAGCAAATTCGCAAGGTGGAGCGGGGGAATTTCCAGGTTCAACGCATGCCGATGGGAAACGATGAGATCGGGCAGCTGTCGTACGCGTTCCAGAAGATGGCGGCGCGTATTCAGGAACTGATTAATGAGGTATACGTTAAGGAAATCGCCGTAAAGGATTCGGAGCTGACGACGCTGCAGGCGCAGATCAATCCTCATTTTCTATACAATACGTTGTCCTCGATCTCCTCGCTGGCTTTGAAGGAAGGCAGCATGCAGGTCTATCAGATGGTTAACCATTTATCGAAGTATTATCGAATCTCGCTGAACAAGGGCAAACGGGTGGTGTTGCTGGAACAGGAAATCCAGTTAGTCAAAAACTACGTTTCCATCCAGGCCATCCGGTTCCGCGGGATGCTGCATATGCACTACGATTTGGACGAGTCGTTGTTTAACCGGACGGTGATCAAGTTGATATTGCAGCCATTTATCGAGAACTGCATCCATCACGCGATCTGGAGTGAGACCGGCATCAACATTATCGTCAAGCTCAAGGCGGAAGGAGAGGATCTGTTGCTGCAGGTTATCGACGACGGACAGGGCATGACCCGCCAGCGGCTGGAGGAGGCGTTTAATAAATCAAGCAATCAATCCGGCTATGGTATCAAAAATGTCGACGACCGAATCAAACTGGCTTACGGGGAACGATATGGGGTGGAAATCTTCAGCCGGCTTGGCATCGGGACGAATGTGACGATCCGCCTGCCGCTGAATCCGAACGCGTCCGAGCTGGAAACGCGGCTGAATACGGGGTGATAACGAGCTATAGCAGGGGTTCAAACTGAGGGGAGCCGATGAAAGTCGTTTTCCATTATGAATAGTAACATTGCGTTATGGATATACATGGGGGCGCTTTTTACAATTGAGTTGAGCTTGAGGTCCAAGCGCAAATGTACAAGAGAGGGGTTTACGCAAATGAAGAAGAAGCTGCTATTCATGGTATCCTCTATGATGATCCTTGCCCTGCTCGCTGGCTGCGGGTCCGGGAACGCCCCGTCGGCGGGAGGAAATTCTCCTGCGGCGAACGGAGGGACAAACGGAGAGGCGGCAGATGATAAGTCGCCGATCACGTTGACGTTGTTTGACCAGAACACCGGGGATCCGTTTACGAACCCTGTGGCGAAAGCGATTACAGAAAAAACCGGCGTGACCGTAGAAATCCAGCAGCCCACCGGGAATCCAGCGGAGAAGCTGAACCTGATGCTGGCAAGTAACGATTTGCCGGACATCGTGCTAATGAGCCGCGGAAGCGACATCATGAACAAGTATATCTCCTCGGGAGCCGTGATCCCGCTGGACGATCTGATCGAGAAATACGGACCGAACATCAAGAAAATGTACGGGGATACGCTGAAGAAAACGCGCAGTGCGGACGGGAAGAACTACTATCTGGCCAACTGGTACGGCCTGGAGCAGTACCCGGTGTTTGGCTTCCTGATGCGGATGGACTTGATGAAGGAGCTGGGCGTTGGGGATAAGGTGAACAACGGCGAGCCGTTTACAGCCGAAGAGTTCGAGAACCTGTTAAAGGCGTTTAAGGAGAAGTACCCAACGATTGACGGCAAGGAAACCATTCCGATGACGTTAAATGGCGACAACATGAGTGGAGTTACCGGTACGTTCAAAGGAATGTATGGCATTATGCCGTATTACGAGAAGGACGGCAAGCTGCTGAAGGATATCCGCGATCCGCGGTATTTGGAAATGATGAAATTCATGAACTCCTTGTATCGCCAAGGCCTGCTCGACAAAGAGTGGGTGACGATGAAGACGAAGCAGTATGAGCAGAAGCTGGCGGCGGGGAACGTATTTGCTACGGCGGATGCCAGCTGGAACGTGGGCGGAGCGAACGGTTTGCTGAAGGCGGATGCTCCGGACCCAGCTAAGGCGGAGGAAAGACAGTTCTATCAATATAAGGTGCTGGCACCGGGGATTGGACCGGACCAAACGACGTATGGGCCGAAGAGCTCGTTGGGTTGGGACGGTATCTCCATCACCAAGACGAACAAGGATCCGGTCCGTACGATCAAGTTCTTGGATTTCCTTGCCAGCGAGGAAGGGCAGTATTTGATGATGTGGGGCGTGGAAGGCGTGCATTGGGACATGAAGGACGGCAAGCACGTGCCGCGTCAAGAAGTGCTGGACGCCTTCAAGAAGGATTGGGCGGAAGCTTCCCGCACGACCGGGATCCGCAAATGGACCTGGACGATCAAGAACGGACCAGGCTCCGACGGCACGCCGTATGACCTGATCGGCCGCGGGATGAGCGATCCGACGACGGACCTGGCGATCAAGAACCTCGCGGATACGTCGTTTGATACGGCGCCTTATGACAGCCTTGGCCCGGACGGCGGTACACCGGAAGCGATTATGGAGACGAAGGTCAACGAGACGATTAACGAGTACTTCCTGAAGATGG
The DNA here is from genome assembly GCF_000159955.1 of Paenibacillus sp. oral taxon 786 str. D14. Classification (GTDB taxonomy): domain Bacteria; phylum Bacillota; class Bacilli; order Paenibacillales; family Paenibacillaceae; genus Fontibacillus; species Fontibacillus phoenicis. Next base: position 278,921 of record NZ_GG695974.1, read on the forward strand.
CCCTGGCTCCTAGCGAGCAAGACGTGGTAACCTTGTACAACACAATGATGAAGCAAGTAGAGGCTGCAGGCTTATCGAAACTGGAAGAAGTGTATAACAAGAAGTATCAAGAACGTATGGAATTGTGGAAATAAGACGGCCGTGACACGAGCGGCGGGGGATGAAGGTCCTCCGCCGCTTTGTTTTTTTGAACGAAGCTGCTAATCAAAAAAGGCATATCCCGTTATCAATCGGAACATCGTTGCATAGAACCCCGCAAGGTTCGACCTTATAATGGGGGCGAATAAGCGGAGAAGGGGTGGAGTTGAATGACCATAAACGGACCTATCACGGAAAAAGTTCGCTTCTGGGCGGAATCAGATACGCATAGGCATTTGGATAACGGGCTTGGCCGCTTAAGCTTTGATCTGGCCGGCGGCACCTTTGCCTGGACCTGCCGCGAAGCGCTGGTTTGGCAAGAGATTCGCAGCGCGTATCGGTGGCAGGGGAGGGAATACCATACCGGTCAGTATGAACGCCATGAAGTGATCGGGGAGCCGAAGGAGCTGAACGATGCTTTTGGGTATGGCCTGCAGGTGGGGATTCGTCATGAAAAACCGGGGTTACCGAAGTTGGAGCAGTATTTTTACCTTTATGAGCAGCAGCCTTTCTTCTTGATTCGGGTCGTTGTGGCAGGGGAGGCGGGGCTGAAGCTAAACCGCATTGCGGTGCTGCAGTCCGCCAAGCTGGATTTCGAAAAAGCCGATGGCAACGGGGAGGACCAACTGCATGCCCTGCGCATCCCCTACGACAACGATAAATGGGGGCGTTACATCGCGAAGCCGCTGCCTTGGGAGACGGAAAGCTATGAAGCGGCAGCGTTGTTTTATCCGGGCAGCCGGCGGGGCTTCGTTACAGGCTCGGTGTCCCATGATGTTTGGAAAACGGGCATCCGCATCCGAAGCGAACGGGCTGGCAAGCTGGACGAGTTCGAGCTGTATGCCGGGGCAGCGGGCGTGATGACGCGGGATACGCAGCCGCACGGGTATGTGCACGGGCCGCGGGTCGAATCCCCGCTGGTGTTTGCGGGATACTACGACGATTACCGCGAGGGGCTGGAGGCATATGGCCGTGCTAACGCGGCGGTGGAGCCGCCGCTGAAGTGGGAAGGCGGCGTGCCGTTTGGCTGGAACAGCTGGTCGGCGGCGATGAGTACGCTGGATTACGAGTTGTATACGTCAACTAGTGATTTTCTGAAACGCGAGGTGCAGCCGCTGGGCTTTGAGAGCGGGGAGACGCTCTATATCAACTTCGACGCCTTCTGGGACCGGCTGACGGCGGAAGAGATGGCGGATGCGCTGCGCCGGGTGCGGGAGAACGGGCACAAGCCGGGCACGTATTGGACGCCGTTTGCGTTCTGGGGCAGTCCGGAGCAATTCAGCCGGGAAGTGGAGGGCACAAACGGCAAGTATACGTACGGCGAGATCCTGCTTCGCGATGCAGAAGGGGAGATCGTAGCCGACATTGCCGGCGGTTTGGCGATTGATCCAACGCATCCGGGGGCGCTGCAGCGGATCGATTGGTTTACGGAGAAGATCATTCGCGAAGGCTTCGAATACGTGAAGCTCGACTTCATGGCGCACGGGGCGCTGGAAGGGAAGCATTATGACCCTTCGATCACAACCGGCATCGCTGCTTACCGCCACGGCTTATCTTATCTGGCGTCGAAGCTGTCGCCGGAGGCGGTCGGACGGCCGTTTTTTATCAATCTGTCAATTGCACCGCTGTTTCCGTACGCTTTTGCCCATAGCCGCCGCATTTCCTGCGATGTATTTGGGCAGATCGGGGATACGGAATATTTGCTGAATTCATTGACTTATGGCTGGTGGATGAATGACCGCTTGTACCGATTTAACGACCCGGACCATACGGTACTGTACAAAAGCTTCAATCAGGAAGAGACAGCCTGGCACGAAGGGCGCAGCCGGCTGACGGCGTCGGTCATCGCCGGAACGCTGCTGCTGCTTGGCGACGACTTCCGCAAGGAAGGAGCGGCAGAACGCGCCAAAGCATGGCTTGGCAACCACGCGGTGATGGACGTCGCTCGTTTGGGGCAAACCTTCCGCCCGTTGGAGTGGGGCTTTGGTGATCGGGCAGCCGATGTATTCGTGCTGGAAGCTCTCGCTTCAGAGACAACCGGCGGCAATGCGCTGTATGTGGCGGTGTTTAACTTCGACGGGACGAGGGGAGCCCGAAAGACGGTATCTCTGGCGCGTGCGGGTCTCGATCCGAAGGTGCTGTACAAGGTTGATGATTTGTGGGAAGGCACGGAACATGAAACCGCAGGTGAGTTGGTCGTTGACCTGAAACCGGCGGAAGCGAAACTATTTAAACTCAGCGGACGGTGATCTGAACATGGCAATTTGGGTGGATGAACAAAATCGATTATTTGCGTTGCAAACCAACGGCAGCTCCTACGTGTTTGGCCTGAATGAGAAGGGCCGGCTACAGCATTTGTATTGGGGAGCGCCGATCGATCCGGCAGAGGCATTGCCGCTGCTGGGGACGCGGGGGCATAGCTCCTTCGACGCGGAGATCGAACGGGAAGCGGAGGAGTACAGCTTCTGGGGCGGTGTCGGGTATGTTGAGCCGTCGCTGAAAGTGACTTGGCCGGATGGGGTGCGTGATTTTTGCCCGAAATATATCGGGTGCCGGGTCGATCAGCAAAATGGGAAAGATACGCTAACGCTGACGTTTCAAGATGAGGTGTATCCGTTTGAGGTTCGCTTGAGCTATGCGGCTATTGCCGAGCACGACGTGCTGGAGCGGTCCGCCAGCTTCGTGAATTTGGGAAGCGAGCCGGTGCTCCTGGAGACGACACAATCGGCTGCCTGGACGATGCCGGCGCTGCGGAACTATCGGTTTACGCATGTCACCGGGAAGTGGGCGGGTGAGTTCCAGCTGCGACGTACTTTCTTATCCGAAGGCAAAAAGGTCCTGGAATCGCGGCGCGGCTTCACCGACGGCCATGCCAATCCGTGGTTTGCCGTCGATGACGGGACGGCGGCGGAGGACCGCGGCGACGTCTGGTTCGGGGCGCTGGCGTGGAGCGGTAACTGGAAGATTGTCGCCGAACAAACCGCGTTTGGTCACGTTCGCGTCACTGGCGGCATCCACGACTTCGATAGCACGTGGCTGCTTGGCCCCGGCGAGACGTTTGCCGCGCCGATGTTTGTCGGCGGTTATAGCGCCGCCGGGTTCGGCGGGATGAGCCGGAAGCTGCATCGCTATCAGCACGATTACGTGCTGCCGAGCCGGGAGCCGCGCAAGGTGCTGTACAACTCCTGGGAAGCGACGTATTTCGATGTGAACGCCCAGGATCAAATGGCGTTAGCGGAGCGTGCGGCCAAGCTCGGCGTTGAGCTGTTCGTCGTTGACGACGGCTGGTTTGGGGCGCGCAACCACGATCGGGCCGGGTTGGGCGACTGGGTCGTCAACCGGGAGAAGTTCCCGAACGGGCTTGGCGAGCTGATCGATCGGGTGCATGCGCTTGGCATGGAGTTCGGAATCTGGGTGGAGCCCGAGGCGGTGAACCCGGACAGCGACCTGTACCGGAGTCATCCGGATTGGGTGTACCATTTCCCGACGCGGGGACGGACGGAGCTGCGCAACCAGCTGCTCTTAAACATCTCCAAGCCGGAGGTCAAAAACTACATCCTGGAGTTCATGACCGATCTGCTTAGCCAGCATCAAATCAAGTTCATTAAATGGGACATGAACCGGACGGTGACGGAGCCGGGGATGAAGGATCATCCGCTGAACCGCCAGAAGGAGATTTGGATTCGGCACGTGCAAAGCCTGTATGAGATCTGGGCCGAGCTGCGCCGGCGTTTCCCGCACGTGGAATTTGAGACTTGTGCGGGCGGGGGATCGCGCATCGACCTCGGCATTTTCCGCTATGCCGACCAGGCTTGGCCCAGCGATAATACCGATGCCTTCGACCGGCTGAGCATTCAGGAGGGCTTCTCCTATGTGTATGCGCCGAAGATGATGACCTGCTGGGTGACGGAGTCCCCTACCGGGATGAACCGCCGCGTCCTGTCGCTGCCGTACCGGTTCCACAGTGCGATGATGGGGACGCTGGGCATCGGTGCGAACCTGAACCATTGGAGCGACGCGGAGCTTGAGGAGGCCGCCGGGTTCGTCCGGCAATACAAAGCGATCCGTCCGCTGGTGCAGTTCGGCGATCAGTACCGGCTGGATGCGCTGAGCCACCTGGGCGTGACGGCGGTCCAATACGTGGATAAGGCCCGCGGGGACAGCGTGCTGCTGGCGTTCCTGCACTCGCAGCGGTTGGGCGATCGCCTGCCTCGCTTGCGCCTGCAAGGCCTCGAGCCGGACAAAGCCTACGCGATCGAAGGGCTGCCCGGCACCTGGAGCGGCCGCAGCCTGATGCAAATCGGCATCGAGCTCCCGCTGCGTGGCGACTTCGACAGCGTGCTGTACCGGATTTGCGAAGCGTAGTGCGCGACCGAAACCCCAGCCGATAGAGGTTGGGGGTTCTTTACGTTGCCTATTTAGCGGTAAAAATGTCCCTTATTTTCCACTCCACATTGGAAATCGAGGAAATAAGGGACTTTTATGGTGCTATTTTGCAGAGAGAGCGACGAAATGGCGGAATTTCGACCAGCATCCGGAGAATAACGCCCTTTTTGGTCGTTATTTTCTGATATCTAGCCGATGAAGCCGCAATAACG
>NZ_GG695974.1:283945-285489 GCF_000159955.1 Paenibacillus sp. oral taxon 786 str. D14
CACTAGCCTTGCATCTAAAGTGACATGGTATTTAATTAATTGTTAATATTAGTTATATCAGCTTATTGTATTAAAATTTTCCATTTCTATTTCCCGCCAATGTGCTAAAAGGGTAACAGGACGTGAAGTGTAGTCATGTTACCAAAAATTAGTAGATGAATCGTTCGGTTACTCTAGTACCATCTTGACGCTCTTGAGCTTCAACGGATGTTTTCTCGGCCTTCCTGGCCGCCCTTTCTTACGCCGGCCTTTGGATGGCCGAGACGGCGGTCGTAACACAGCTTGTTGAAACTCTTCCCACGATCGCTCAGCATATAAGCGCATGCGTTTCAAGATCTGCCATAAGCTTAGATCCGTTTGCATCTCTAACTTGATCAACAGCACCAAGCTGTACGCGATCAACGCCAGATAGATTTGGTTCCAGATGGCGGTCTGGTTTGCGCTGTAGATCTTCACCAGCCTCAGATGTTGCTTGATCCATTTGAAGAACAACTCGATCAACCATCGATAGCGGTAGATCTCGCTAATCTCTTGGGCAGAGCGATCCTGCACATTGGTCAGCAAGCGGTAGGTCCGTTTCTGCTCATCCGTAAACTCGATCAGTCGGGCTTGGAGGTAATGCGTCTGCTTCTGCTTATCGTTCCACTGGATCTCGACGTCCGCATCTATCGTGATGGGAAAACCCTCAGGAACCGCTCGCTGATGGAGGATGGTCACCTTGTTCTTGGTCTGCAATCTGGCCACAAACCTCATCTGTTGGTGAATCAGCGATTCATATAGCTCGTACTGGATATACCCGCGATCCATCACATGAATCGCATCGTCCGCCACCACCAGATCAAGAGCGACTTCCTGATCACTCACCGCCGCTGTGCTGTTGATGATCTTGCCGGGAAACACCGTTTCGCGATCGGCCACCACGAGCTGGGTATGGATCTTGACCGCATTTTGCTCTTTGCTCCAGTACGCCCAGCGTCCAGCTAGGGTAGGCAAGGTAAGCACGGTGGAGTCGAGAATCCGGAGCTTGCCGATATTCGGGATCCCTTGCTTCTGCTTGGTGATCTCCTGGATGCGTGCGATGTTGCAGAGAAAGATCGCTTGTAACAGATCCGTCGGGAGTTGCTTGATCTTTCGTGAAAGCTGAGAGGCACTGATCGACTTCAGATGGTCGTCCTGCAGATCCGGCATGATGCGAAGGTGTTCCGAGATTTCATCATAGCTGGTACGCCCTGCAAGCTGAGACTCCACAAAAATCTGAATGGCTTTACCGGTTGTAAGTTTGCGAGTGCGATGGTCGGCAAGCAGGCCGCGGTATTCTCCGACATTCAGCAAATTTAGGCATTTACAAATGACTGATTTTGAGTTATTGTTACCCATGCTATGGTCTCCTTCTGTTATGGAGTGGGTAACATGCCTACACCTTAACAATAGGAGATTTTTTTATGAGCAACCAGAAGAATACCAGTAATAGCAACCATATTTAGGATATTTTACAAACAATTTTTCTGTAATTTCTCATGTCAGGTTTGGTGCAAGGCTAGTGG
>NZ_GG695973.1:0-6777 GCF_000159955.1 Paenibacillus sp. oral taxon 786 str. D14
AAACAGATTCTGTGATAGGTTTCATTTTACCGAAAATAGGCAAAAAAAAGAAGCACCCTGCCGCCTCACAGAATGAGTTGGCTTTACGCACGGACGTATTGGACGGAAAAAGCAACGACTCTTTCTGTCACCAATACGTCCGGCGGGGTGCTTGCAAATAGGATGTCGGCTAACTGTAGTATAACAGCAGGTTGATACTGTTACTGTGATGTACATCACCGGCGAATGAATATTTTAAATGAAATTACGCGTATCGTTGTTCCGTGCGATCTTATAGGCTGCCAGCAGGAAGAAAACCAGGGCAAACGCGGCAAGTACGGACAGGTTAAACCAGATTTGAGCAAAGCCTACGCCTTGCTGCAGCGTTTCAATCGACTGCAACACCCAGTGCTGCGGCATGAACTCGGAGATCCGCCGCACCGCTTCCGGCATGATCTCGCTTGGGAAGAAGCAGCCCGCGAGCAAGCAGGACGGCGTCACGATAATATTTTGCAGAGCGCTGGAGATGCCGCTGTTCTTAGAGAACACGACGATCACGAGCGACAGGCCGATCGATACGAGCGCAAACAGCATCAGAAGCAGCGCCATCCGCCCAAACGGAATCCCAGTATCGATGTGGAACACGACCTCCAGGAAAAACAGGGTGACCACAATCTGTACCGCCATCACCACGAAATTGACGATCAAGTTAGAAATCACAAAATGCTTGGCGTTGATCGGAGAGGAAATCACACGGAAGAAGGTGCGGTCCTCCCGGCTTTTCAGAATCAACTCCGACAAATTCACGGCTGACATCATCATCAGCATAACCAGGAAGCCAATCGTTTGATACGTCATCGCATGCTTTTGCTCTACAGAGCTGTCAGCCGACTGGACGGTGAACGTAATCCCGGAGTGCTGATAATCTTCGTAAAGCTTGGCAAACTTCGCTTCGTCTCCCTGAGCAACCCGGGTAAGGGCAGCCAGATTACCGGTGTAATTGTAGAGCATCGCTTTCATGTAGGCGGTGACCTGAGCGCCTTTGACCGATTGAATTCCGATATGGTCGGGCTCCCCGGCAAGGATGCTTTGCGAATAGCCGGCCCCCAGCACCAGACCGCTGTCCAGCTTCCCGGCTGCCAGTTGTTCGCGAAGCCCTTGCTCCGTTACTTCCGTCAACTGAATCTGATCCAGCCCTTCCAGAAACCGGATCGTATCCACCGCGATCGGTTCATTCCCGTCATGATTCACAACGCCGACCCGCAGTCCGGCACTTTCGCTGTTGCCATAAATCATGAGCGATAATAAGACTCCAGCCAGCGGCAGGGCTACATATAGAATGAGATTACTGCGTTTACGAAACGTCTTCCGCAAAGTTTGGGAAGTCAACCACCAAATGTCCTTGAGCATGTTACAGACCCTCCTTGCGCCGCATCATCCAGGCTGCCGCTGCCAACAGAACGACGCCTAAACTTAAATTTAAAGCTACAACCGGCCACATCGCCGAAACTTGATTGTTATAAATGATTTGCGTAATCGCTACGTTCGCCCATCGAACCGGTGACAATTTGGCAGCCGCCCCCATCGGGCCGAGTTCTCCCATAGGAAAGTACGCTCCGCCTAAGAACGCTGCGACTTGAGTAAAAATCAAGATCACTCCTTGCGTTGCCGCCTCTTTCAGCACATAGCTTACTGCGAGCCCCAGACTGACGGCCATGATCACTTCCGAGCCTAACACGGCCAGCACCGCACCCGGATGCTCTCCCCAATAAGCCTTAAAGACATATTTACTAAAGAGAATCAGGAGGATCACGCACAGCAGGTTAATGACCACGTTGCCGAGTACCTTGCCGGCAAAAATCTCGCCTTTGGCAATCGGAGACGCCGCAAGCCGGATGCTGGTCCCCTGCCGAATCTCCCCGGTGATCAGCCGGCTGGCGGACAGCGAGCCCCACAAAGCGATCATGGTGGTCATCGCCAGCGCGTAATAATCAAGCGATCCGGGCTGACGGTCGGCTGCAATCGAGGTTTCTTTGATGTAATCCCGGTTATTCACCGCTCCCGCCGCCATCGCTCCTTCCGATTGGCCAGGAGCGTTCTTCTCAATAGCCATTATCGCGTTATATTGCTGGGCAAAGGCCGTCAGCATCCCTTGCACGACATTGCCCTGAATGGCATCCCGACCGCTTAAGTAGAGCAACACGCCTTGGCCGTTCAGTTCTACGTATTCATCGTAATGGTCGGCTTCGACCTCTTTCCGGGCATCTGCCCCCGGAGCCAGCGTCTCGAACGTTAGTCCCATACCGGCCGTTTCTTGAGCAAAAGCCTTGAAGGCTTGTGTTAAAGCCGGATTGTCACCGTTATCCTTCACCAACACGCGAATATCCCCTACCTGGGCGGTGCTGTCAAAAGCGTTCGACAGAGCTGTGCCCAGAATTAACATCAGCACAATCGGAAAAGCGAGCATAAACACCAGCGTCCAACGGTTGCGCGCCTCCTGCTTAAGCTCCTTAAGTGCAATCGATAATGTATTCATTCCTCAGATCTCCTCCCAAAGCGATCGGTTTGCGACCGCTGCTCTAGTCCCGCAAGTTGCGTCCGGTCAGCGTCAAGAACACCGTTTCCAGATTTGGCTCCTGCTCCTCAACGGAACGAATGACAGCCCCGCCGTCGATTAACTGCTTCAGGATGCCGCTAAGGTTATCCACCGACAGGTCGCTATGAATACGAATTTCGGATTCCTGTGCCGTTACTGTCCTTACCCCGGGCAACCGCCGGATCAGCCCCAGGAACGCTTCGCCATCCTGTTTCAGTTCAATGCGCACTTCCTTCACATCGGTGATCGTGGCGATCAGCTGCTCTTTGGTACCGTCCGCGATAATTTTGCCATGATCGATAATGGCGATCCGGGAGCAGATTTCTTCAACTTCCTCCATGTAATGGCTGGTATAAATGATCGTGCAGCCCATTTCGTTCAGCTTCCGGACGGAGGTGAGAATGTAGTTGCGCGACTGCGGATCAATGCCAACCGTAGGTTCGTCCATGATGATCAGCTTCGGCCGATGGGCAATGGCGCAAGCGATATTCAGCCGCCGCTTCATCCCGCCGGAGAAGTTCTTCGGAAAGCTCTTCGCCTTATCCTCCAACCCAACAAAATGAAGCGCTTCCTCAACCCGCTCCTTCAGCTCTGCTCCCCGCAAGCCGTACAATCCGGCGAAAAACTTCACATTTTCATAAGCGGTCATATCCTGGTAAATCGCCAAATCCTGCGGAACAATGCCTAGGTTCATTTTGGCAAAGCGGTTGTGCTTGCTGATGTCTTTATCCAAAATGCGGATCTCCCCGCTCGTCGGACGCAGCAGCGAAGCGGCCAGATTGATCGTTGTGCTTTTGCCGGCGCCGTTGGATCCAAGAAATCCGAAGATCTCCCCTTCCCGCACGGATAAGGACATATTGTCAACTGCGATAAAGTCGCCGAATTTTTTCGTGAGTCCGCGAATCTCTAAAACGTTCATTGCAACCTCTCCATTCTGCTTCGTTCTTGACCTTATTGTAGAAAAAAAGGATGCCCTTATGTCAGTGCATAAGTTCATCCTTTGCGCATGAGAAAATTCATATTGTCTTAGGGGCGGACCCATGCCAATGAAGTTCTTCATGATTCGGGAGGTGCGTAGGGAATTAAGGTGGTCACCTTGAATCCCTGCGTGCCGTCTGCGATCACCGTGCCGTTCACCGCAGCCGCGCGCTCTTCCATACCGATCAAGCCCATTCCTTTGACGATCTTGGCTTGCCCTCGGCCATTGTCCGTTACGACGGCTTGAATCCATTTGCCGAGAACCCGCACTTCGACCTGTACGGAGGTAGCTCCACTGTATTTGGCCGTATTGGTCAGCGCCTCCGTCACGTTGTCATAAATGATTTTCCAATAAAGCGGTGTAATCTTCTCCAGATCTCCGCTATGGACGACCAGGGTCTGCAGTCCGGAACGGTTGCCAAAGGCTTCTACGGCGCTTTTCAACCGATGGATCCCTAACTGCTCCACCGGAGGCTTCATGTTCTTCAGCGTTTGCCGGATACGTTCAATCGATTCCTGGGCAATGCCAATCGCATTCTGCAGCAGCTTCTCCGCCCCTGGCGGGTCGGTATGCAGCACACGCTTGGCGGCCTCCATCTGGATCAGCGCCCCAGTCATGGAGTGGCCAACGCCATCATGAATTTCCTGGGAGAGACGGTTTCGTTCTTCCAGCTTATACGTGTATTCCGAAGCCCGAATGAAGTCCTCATTGTCGTTCAGCCGCTTCCGCAGCTTATCCTGAGTCAAACGCAGCTTGTCGAGCTGCTCCTCCTGCCGGCTTAACCTCATCAGCAGGTGGCGGACATGATGCCTGTTAAGCAAGCTGATGATCACGATAAACGCGTATACCGCTGCCAGCGTCCCTTTCAGGAAGAGCAGCGGTACTGCAAGCAGCGCCGCAGCAACGATGAGCGTGCTCTTTCCCTTTGCCATTTCATAGGTGGTTGGCGGCAGCAGCAGCACGAACTCGGGAGAGACGTAAACCGCGCAACAGGCGCAGTAGATCAGCATCGCTCCGTACAGCGCATTTCGATACGCCAATTTGGGAAGCAGAAGCGCCGTGAGGTCCAAGGCCAAATAAAGTAAAACGATCAAGATCAGCCAGGGGGACGGGGAAGCTTCCCTCGCATAGATCAAAGCAATGGCCAGGCCCAGCACGAGCCACTTGTTGCCGATGCTCCACCGTTCCATAAGCTAGCGGACCTTCCCGGTCAAGTAATAAATGGCGATTTGCGTGCGGTGCTCCAGCCCGGTTTTGTTCAGGATCGAGGTGATGTAGTTGGCTACGGTTCCCTCTGATATAAAAATTTCCTTCGCGATTTCCTTGTTGGACAAGCCCTTGGCAATTCGGGACATGACCTCCAGCTCCCGTTCGGTGAACCGCTCCAGATCGCTTGGCGACAGGCCGGTGCCTACCGGAGTTGAAGCTGCAGCAGGAGTCACCGGCGATGCAGTCGCATTCGCTTGCGCGCTCACCGATTCCGGCGGAGGCGGCACCTCCGCTTCCTTCGAAGCTCCGCCAGAGGCAAGCGTCTGCTTGAGCTTGTCCAGCACCACGTCCTGCAAGACGTTGTGGCCGTAATACACGCTTTTGATCGCGTCGCGAATGCGTTCCGGGTCGTTATTTTTCAGCAAATATCCTTTCGCGCCAAAACGGATCGCGTCCATGACGTATTCATCGTCGTCGAAGGTGGTCAGGATCAGCGGCTTCGCCAGCCCTTCCTCCGTCAGCAGCCGGGTCGCTTCCACCCCGTTCATATTTGGCATCCGCACGTCCAGCAACGCAACGTCTACCGGGTTAGATCGGCAGTACTCGACCGCCTTTTGTCCGTCCTCCACGGTCTTCGCCACCTCGAATTCCTCAAAGCTGTTTAAAATAATTCGCATTCCCTCACGGATAAACGAGTTGTCGTCTGCGATCAGCACCCGTATCTTCATACCGCTCCTCCGTTTCGTCTCCTTACTCGGCGGCGTTGCCACAAGGCCCGCCTTGCGCTTTCTTTCTAAATTTGTGAAGGCTACAGCCGTTCCAGCTTAATCCGGGAACCGGCCCCGCCGCTTTCCGACGGAATCACCACCAGCTTGCGGGCCAACCGGGTCTGCAACTCGGCAACGTGGCTGATAATCCCCACCGAGAGATGGTCGTGATGCAGGTGCTCCAGTGAGGTGATGACCGTATCCAACAGCTCGGGATCCAGCGTCCCAAAGCCTTCGTCCAGGAAAAAGAATTGCAGCGGATATTGGCCGCGAAGCTGAATCTGCGCTGACAAGGCCAGCGCCAGCGCCAGGGAAGCCAGGAAGGTCTCCCCGCCGGACAACGTCGCCACCGGGCGCTTCACGCCGCCGCTCGCATCGTCGCGGATGACAAAGCCGCCGCCGGAGTCGGTCTCCAGCGCATACCGCTGCTTCGTCAGGAACCTCAGACGTTGAGAAGCGGCATGGCTGACATTCATCAGCTGCTCCTCCGCGACATACTCAACGAACGCGTTCCCGCGCAGCGCTGATTGCAGCTTGGCGAGCAAGCCGGCTTCATGCTCCAGCTGGCTGCGGACCTGCTCCAGCTCCTGCCAGCGGACATGGCGAACCTGCAGGTCCTCCCAGTCCCGCTCGGCCCGGGCTTTTTGCTGCAAGGCCGCTTCATCTTGCTCTTTCGCCGCGGCGAATGCCGCTCTACTTTGCTGCCATTCCTCGTCGCTGACCGTTTGTCCCGACAGCTTGGCGTCCAGCTCACTTAGGCTAATCACGAGCTCCTGCTCCCGGCTGCGGTGTTGCTGCACCGTCTCCGCGATCGATTCCGCTTCTCCCGGGGCAAGCAGGTTATTCAATACGGAAGCTTCCTCCTCAAAAGGCGACGCCTCCAGCGCTTGAAGCCAGCGGGCCGCAAGCTCCGCCTCCTGCTCCCGGGCCGATGCGGCCGCTTGAGCAGCCAGCGCTTCCGCTTTGGCGAGCTCATGGCTTCGGGCCGCTGTTTCCGTCTGCATCGCTCGGCTGCGCTCCGCCTGCTCACGAAGGGCCGCCAGCTTCTCCCGTGCTTCGGTTAGCAGCTCATCAACCGGACGTTCCCCGGCCACGGCGTGCAATCTCTCCTGTTTCTCCCGCAGGAGATCCTGTTTCCCCTGCTCCTGTACTTCCCATTGGACCAGCGTTTTGTCCAGCTCGATCATTTCGCCGGTCAATGCCTGCAGCTTGGCCATTTTCTCCTCGATAAACGGCACGCTGACGGC
>NZ_GG695973.1:7618-24639 GCF_000159955.1 Paenibacillus sp. oral taxon 786 str. D14
GCATTGCCGAGCCCTTGCTGCTCGGCAGCGACCTCAGCGCGGCGCTGCTCGTTCGCTCTGACCTTGCGGGTCAGCTTCTGCCCGAGCAGGTCGCCGTATTTCTCCAAGTGGAACAGGCGCTGCAGCATCGCCCGTCGGTCCGCCCCCTTCAGGGACAAAAACTCGGCGAATTTCCCCTGCGGCAATACGACCGCGCGGGTGAAATCGTCCATCTTGAGGCCCAGCTTCTGTTCCACGCAGCGCGTCACGTCAGCGAGCTTGTCGGCGATCACTTTTTCCTCATCATCCGGCAGAATTTCGATAAACCGGCTGATCGTATTGCTGACCGACAGCTCGCCCTGGCGCTTAAACCGCCGCTCCACCCGGTAACGCTCCGTCCCGGCAGCAGAGGTCAGCTCGAACGTAAACGCGACGAACAGCGCGTCTTCCAAATGGTTCATAATCCCTTGGGTTCCGCCGGATGCACGGCCGACCTTGCCATAAAGGGCCAGCGTGATCGCATCCAGAATCGTCGACTTCCCGCTGCCTGTCGGCCCAAAAATGCCAAACAACCCTGTCTCGCACAGCTCGGTAAAATCGATCGTCTGCATCTCACGGTAGCTTTGCAGCCCGGCTAATTTCAGCGTAATCGGCTTCATCGGCTTACTCCCTCCATCGCTCCATCCGCATCCGCACCTTCGTCCTCTTCTTCGGAGACGAGCGACATGAACAGCTCGACCAACTCGGCCTCCGGCTCGGCTCCGCCGGTTTGCCGCTGATAAAACTTGCGGAACAGCTCATGCACCGGCACACTCTCCCGGGAGGCCAGCTCCTCCTGCAGCTCCCGTCCCGGATATACCGGCCGGATATGGACGATCCCGTCATGGGCTTTGCGCAGCGCCTGGATGTCGCCCAGCGACATCGCTTCGCTCAGACTGATTTCGAGGTCGATAAACGCATTCGCGTCCCTCCCCTCCTCCAGCCAGCGGTACGCTTCTGCCAGTCCGCCCCGGCAGCTCCAGCGCACCAGCGGCCGCCCGCTGCTCAGGTACAGCTCCTCCAAGATCGGCTCCTTCCCGGGCGCCACGTCCAGGAGCATCACCGATTTGGCTTGTCCTGCCTCAGAAAAAGAATACGCCAGCGGCGACCCGCTATACCGGGTCAATCCGCCTCCCTTCACCGCCTGCGGCCGATGCAGGTGGCCCAGCGCCGTATATTGCGCGCCGATGTCCAGCGCCGACGGGTCCACGGTATATGCGCCGCCAACCTGAATCGGCCGTTCAGAGTCAGACTCCACGCCGCCAAGCACATAGATATGGCTCATCGCGAGGTTCACCGTGTCCGGGCGAAACGCACCGGCCAGCTGGCGCATCAGCAGTCCTACCTTGGCGCTGTAGGCAAGCCGCAGCTCGGATTCATCCGCGTCGCCGGCCAGCAGCTCGGACAGCCGGGCTTCGGAAGGATAGGGCAGCGCGGCGATGACCGCCGTCTCCCCGGTGCGCGGCACGGGAACGGTGATCGCCTCCGGCACCGGCAGCCCCACCAGCGAAATGCCCCGTCGCGCAACCAGCGGCGATACCGCGGCCACCCGCTCCGGCTGGTCATGGTTCCCGGCGATCACCGCCAGATGACAGCCGGTCTCCGTCAGCCGCGCCGCCGCCTCATAGAACATCGCTTCCGCCGCAGCCGGCGGGTTCACACTGTCATAGACGTCGCCCGCCATCAGGACGAGATCAACCTGCTGCTCCTTAACCATCTGCACCAGCTCGTCCAGAAACGCCTCCTGCTCTGCGAGCCGGCTGCGTCCCTCCAGCGTGCGCCCCAAATGCCAATCGCCCGTATGTAAAATGCGCATCCGTTTCTCCCCCTTGATTCCGGCCAAGTACGCCGGCGTTCAAAACATCCCTTTTTTCATAAAGCCGTAAAACCTGCAATTCTATCCATACTCATTTTAGATTACAGTCTCACCGCTTGGCCGCCGTCGAAGAAATACAACCACTTCTCATCCACGGTCGAACCGGTGATCTCCTCAACCGCCTTGGCGTACAGCTCCAGTTGGAACCGGTACGATTCCGCCAGGGCCGCAGCGCCGCCGCGATGCTCCAGCACCCGGTCGCTTTTGTAATCGAGCAGGTACACTTTGCCGCCTGCAGCGAACAGGCAGTCCACGATCCCCTGGATCAGCACCGTTTCCCCATCCAGCTCCCGGATTGCGTCGCCTGCTGTGCCGTCTTGCATGGCTTCCAAGCCCCCCAGCTGCGGCGAGGCTTCCGCTGCAGGCAGCCCGTAGCTGAACGGCATCTCACGTTTCACCCAGTCCGCCTGCCGCAGCAGTTCGCCAAGCGGGCTCTGCAGCAATCTGGCGATGCTATCCACCTCGATGGCCGCAGCCTGCTCAGCGGTCATAATCTTCCGCTCGATCAACCGGGCGAGCGTCGCTTGGACGACCGCGATTCCCGGCTCTGCGTCAAACGGCAGATGCTGCATCAGCGTATGGTAGGCCACCCCGCGTTCGGTTGGGGTCAGCTTGCGCTGCTCCATGAACCGTGGCCGCCGCAGATGCAGCTTGAAATCCGGCTGCTCTTCCGCCTCCGCCTGCTCCCGCTCGCGCAATAGCTCCGCTTCGGCGAAGACGTCGCGCACCGGCTCCTCCTGCAGCATCAGCAGCGCCTTCATCTCCGTCACCGAGGTTTTGGCCGCGATTCGGCTTGCTGCCGCATAAGGATACGTCCAGCTGAGCCGGGACTCCACCATAGCTCTCATCTCAGCGGCCTCGGTACCGTCCGCATCCTCTGCAAGGACCGCTGTCGGCTGCCCGGACAGCAGCGCCTTGATTTGCGCCGTGTCCACCGCCGTAGCCTCTGCAGTTGCTGCCGCTTCTGTTTCCGCTCCTCCGTTCTGTCCCGCCGAGCGGGCGGAAAGAAACGCGATGTGCCAGTCAGAAGGGCTGTCCGCTAACACGGCAGGGCCAACCTCCGGCAGCCCGGCAAACTGTCGCAGCTCGCGCGCGCTTGGATGGCGAATCAACGCCGGGCCGATCCAGTCGAGATAGCAGCGGCCGCGCGCCAGCAAGTAATCTGGCAGCTGCTGTTCACTTGCCTCAAGTGCACCGCCCCAAGCTTCGACGGACTTGGTGAGATTTTTGACCGAGGAGACGAGCACGAGCTTGTCCTTCGGGCGGGTGAGCGCCACGTACAAGACGCGCATCTCCTCCGCCAGCAGCTCCATTTGCGCCCGCCGCCGGATCGCCAGGTTCGGCAGCGTCGGGTAGCTGACGCGCGTGTTCGCGTCGACGTACTTCGGACCAAAACCCAGCTCCTTATGCATCAGAAACGGCGCGTTCAGATCCTGCCGGTTAAATTGCTTGGACAATCCGGCGACGAACACAACTGGAAACTCCAAGCCTTTACTCTTGTGGATCGTCATGATCCGAACGCCGTCGCCCTGTTCCCCGGCATCCCCCGGAGCTCCAAGGTCTCCGCCGTTCTCGCGCAACCGGGTGACGTAACGCAAGAAGCGGAACAACCCGGGCGCAGAAGACGATACCTCGTATTGTCTCGCCCGATCCAGCAGCGCCTGCAGGTTGCTCTGACGCTGGGTTCCGCCCGGCAAGCCGCCAACCCATTCCAGATAACCGGTTTCCCGGTAAATCTCTCGGATCAGGTCGCCCAGCTGTCCAACCCGCGCCATGCTCCGCCAAGCTTCCAGCTGCCGTAAGAAAGCCTGCAGCTTCAGCGCCAAAGCATCATTGGCCGAAGGTTCAATTTGCCCCGTCTCCGGGTGATACACCGAGGCTTCCCCGGCGTCGCCTCCCCTGCTGTCGCTCAAAGCCGACTCCGCATTCCCTGCGGCTGCCCGTGCGAGCACCGCCTCATAGTAACGGCCGCTTGGAGAAGCAAGGCGAATGTCCGCCAGCTCCTCCTCGGAGAAATCGTACAGCGGAGAACGCAGCACCGCCGCCAGCGGAATATCCTGCAGCGGATTATCGATCACCTGCAGGAGCGACAGCATCGTCTCGACCTCGGACGCCTGAAAATACCCCTGGCTCAGTTCCCCGTACGCCGGGATTCCTTCCACCCGAAGCTCCTCGATCATCGCCGGCGCCCAGGTCAGCGTTGAGCGCAGCAAAATCACCATGTCCCGGAAAGCGACCGGGCGCATCGCCTGCAGCTGTTTGTCGTAGATGCGCAGCGGTTCGCCGCCTTCGCCCAGCATGCCGCGAATGCGGGCCGCGATCGCACGGGCTTCCAGCCGCACCGCTTCAATCAGCGCCGCCTCATCTTCCTCATCCCCGCCGTCGCCGTCCGTCCATTCGTTGTCCCCGCGTTCGGACGAATCTGAACCGCCGCTTGAGCCGTTGTCGCGATCGATCAGCAAGAGCTCGGGCCGATAATCCTCCGCCCCCTCCGGCGGAAAACCTTCTCCATACACCAGTTCCGCTCGTGTATCGTACGAAATTTCCGCCACGCTTTCGTTCATGATTTGCCGGAACAGCAAATTCACCGCATCAACGACCTCACGCCGGCTGCGGAAGTTCCGCGCTAAATCGATGCGCAGCCCGGCTCCGTCAAAATTGTCGCCATAGATCCGATATTTCTCCAGGAACAGCCCCGGTTCAGCCAAGCGGAAACGATAGATGCTCTGCTTCACGTCGCCGACCATAAACCGGTTGCCCGGGTTCTCCCGGGAGATCAACCGTACGATCGTTTCCTGCACCGTATTGGTGTCCTGGTATTCGTCCAGCAGCACCTCATCGAATTGCCGGCGGTATTCCAAGGCAGCATCGGACGGCCGAAGCTCGCCCGGCTCCGAATCCGGATGCCGCAGGATCTGCAGGCAATAATGCTCCAGGTCGGAGAAATCGAGCCAGCCCTTGGACACTTTTTGCAGCCGGTAACGTTCCCCAAATTCGCTTACGAGCTCGGACAACGCGCCAAGCAGCGGAGCCATGTCATGCATCTCCCGCAAAAACGCCTCCGGCGGCCGGCCATAGAGTTGCGTGCGCAAATCGGTCACCGTCTTCTTCGCTTCCTCCCGCAGCGCCTTAACCCGCTCCTGCACCTCCGGATCGGTCTGGTCTTTCTTGACCGGCTTCAGCTTGCCGAAGTTCACACCCTGAAAGGCGTCATACAGCGAAGCCCAAGCTCCGCCTGCCACCGCTTCCTGCAGCGAGCGGACCACGTTCAGATCGTCCTCCAGCGTGACGGCGTACGGCTCCGGCCCTCCTGGAGACAACGCCAGCGCCTTCGCTTGAGTCAGCAAGCTGATCGCGCCTCCCAGCGCCAACTTCGTATCGGCCAATAGGCTTTGGACCCATGCGCTCTTCTCTAAGGCATCGAGATCCGGAGCCATAAAAGCTGAGGATGCTTCCTGAAGCCAATGATCCGGCCAAGGATGGCTGCGCGAGAAGTCGTAAAGCCGCTGCACCAGCGTAAAGACCGCCGTATCGCTGCGCTCTCCGCCAAACAGATCCACCAGCTTCAAAAACGGGCTGTCCTCCGGTTCGCTGCCGTATTTGTCCTCAAGCAGCTCCTCCAGCACCTCTTGACGCAGCAGCGCCGTCTCGCTTTCCGAGGCGATCCGAAAGCCCGGATCTAACGGGATCAGCGTGTAATAGCGTTGGATCACTTCCATACAAAACGAGTGGAGCGTCGTGATCGAAGCACGCCCCAACATGGCCAACTGATGGTTTAGGTACTCGTTGCCCGGGTCCTTGGCCAGTTCCTTCTCCAGCGCTTCCGTGATCCGCCCCCGCATCTCCGCGGCGGCGGCTTTGGTGAACGTGGCCACCAGCAGCCGGTCCACGCTCAGCGGTTGTTCGCGGTCCGTCAGCTTGCGGATAATCCGCTCGACGAGCACCGCCGTCTTGCCGGACCCGGCGGCCGCCGCCACCAGCATGTCGCCGCCGGACAGAGCGATCGCCCGCCATTGGTCGTCGCTCCAATAACTGCCGGCCGGTTTGGGTTTCATCGGGATGGTCATGAAGGATTCGCCTCCTTTCCGCGCTCCTGTCCAAGGAGCTGCCAAATTTCGTTTTTGCCCGGTTTGCCGAGGACGTGGTATGCATTGCCGTCCAGCGCTTCCTCAAAGCGGCACACCGGTTTGTAGGGACAAAACGTACAAGCCGTTTCCAGCCCAAGCCGATATGGGGCAATCTGCACGTCACCGTCGGTGATGCGCGTGCCGATCTCCGTAATCGTCCGCCGCACAGAACCCAGCAGCGTATCCCACTGCTCCGGCGTCGCAACCGAGGCGCTGCTATAAAAGCCGCCGTCCGCCTTGATCGCCACCGGGATGATATCGGAATAGCCTTTTTCCAGCTGAGCGTCCATCTTCGCAATCACATCCCGGTCTGCCAGCAGCAGGCCCTTCATCTTGAATCGCTTTAACAGCTCCTGCTGCGCCTGCTCCGCGCTCATGCCGTTGCTGCTCTGCAGCAGCGGGTTATGCACGTGGAAATACAGCGTGCCCGCAGGGAGCGCAGGCTGGCCAAGCCAGGCTTCCGCCGAGGACAATAAGACGTCCAGATACGTGAGCATTTGCAGCGATAAACCGTAATACACTTCATGCAGCTTCAGGTCGGTCTGGCTTGACTTGTAGTCGATGACCCGCAAGAGCAGGCCTTGTTCCCCTTCCGCCATGTCCACGCGATCAATCCGGCCGACGATTTCCATAACGCAGCCGTTCGGTAACTCAAACGTCAGCGGAGGCAAGGGCCGCCCTGGTCCAAAATCCAACTCCTGTCCAACCGGTTCAAAGCTGCCCCGGCGCGCTTGCTCGCCAAGGATCAACGAAGCACGGCCGACGATAGCTTTCAGCTTGCGGGAAATATAACCGTAGCGCTTGGAGCTTAACAGGATTTCTCCCTGCAGCTTGGGCGCCAGTTCATCAACGGCCGAATTGGCCGCCTGAATCGCCTCCTCCGGCGTGAGGCTCCCCCAGCTGCGGTTTTGCGCCTTAAAAGTGATCGCCATCTGACTGAGCGCAGCGTGAAACAACTGTCCGATGTCCGGCGCTTGCAGCCGGTAAAGCTGGCGTTCCTTCAGCTTCAGCCCATGCGAAGCGAAGTGCGCAAACGGACAAGCCGAGAACTGCTCCATTCGCGACACGCTTGTCCGCAGCCGCTTGCCGTAAAGCCGTCGGCTCGTTGCCGGCGTCAAACCGCGCACCCGGTTACGATAATCCAGTGAGGTCAGCAGGCGCGCCGCTTTGCTCTCCCATTCCGGCCGGGTCTTGTACCATTCCAGCACACGCCACCATAGCGGTGAAATGGACTCTCCCGCCTTCCACAGCCGCAGCTGGCCGATTAAGGCGTTCAGCGCCGGGCCCGGACGGGAGACGAATTCAAGCTGCGACGCCATCGGATCGGCAGAACGGCTTGCAGGTCCTGGTGTTAACAGCAGCGGCCGCTCCGTTAGTCCCGGGAAAATCCGCTTCACATGCCGGATCACCTCCGACGGCAAAAGCGCACCGCCCTCTCCGTCGGCAGCAGGGTAGCTCAACCACAGAGAACGGCTTGCCCCAGACAACGCTTCGTAAATGAGGAAGCGCTCATCCAGCAGCTTGCGGGCCAGCCCCGGAGCCAGCTCCAAGCCAAGCTCCGCCAGTCGCTCCCGCTCCTGCTCGCTGAGCACACCCTCCTCCTGCAGATTGGCCGGCATGATCCCTTCGTTGATGCCAAGCAGGAACAGATGCTTGACTTGCCCCGAACGCGTCCGCTCCGTACTCCCGATCAGCACCTGGTCGAGCGAAGGCGGCACAAGCGACACCTTCAGCTCCTTGAGCCCGGTCTCCAGCACGCCGGCAAACAGCTCCAGCTCCAAAGGCTCGTCCCCCATCATTTCCACGATCTGGTCGAGCACGTCCAATACCGCGCTCCATAGTTGGCGATGCTCCATCGCCTGACGCGGCTTGCCTTCGCGCACCATCCGATGCGCCAGCACATCCAGACGCTGGGCGGCCTCCACCCGCTCCAGCAGATGGAATACTGCGGCACACATGTCTGCCGCGTTCTTCGCCTTGCGGATCTCTTTCTCAAACGCTGACAAAGGGCCGGCGACCGCAGCGCGGCACCGCTCCAGCAGCTGCAGCTGCTCCATGGCTTTAACGGATGCCGCCGTTTGATCCTCCTGCTCCAGCGACAGGCTTGGCGCCGACTTCCAAGGACGGCCGTCAAACCAACGGTAACCTTGAATCCCGCTCGCCAGAGCATAATTCTCCAGCACATCCATATGCTCGCGCGTCAGGCTGCCGTCCAGCGGCAGAAGAAATTCGCTTTTCACGCAGCGAAATACGTCTTCGTATCTCCAAAACCCGAGTACCACGTCCAACGCGGCCCGGATAAATTCGATCATCGGGTGATACAGCATACTTGCTTTCTGGTCAAGAAAATAAGGGATCCCGTATGCTTCCATCGTCGGAGCAAGCAGTTCTTCATAATCCCCTAAGTTGCGCACCAGCAGCGCCATGTCCCGCCAACGCACGCCTTCTTCCCTGGCGAGGCGAACCATCTCGCGCGCCGCGCCTTCAACCTCAGCCCGCCGGCTGGCAGCCCGGTGCAAAGATAGGGCCTGTTCCAAATCTTGAGGCGGCTCGGACTTCGGCCACGGCGAACGCCGCTCGTACGCAGACTCCAGGTACGAAAGCGTCTCGCTCTCCCGAAACCGCGGAAACGGACGGGCCTCCAACAGCTCTGCCGGCAGAACTTCAATTCCCTCTTCTGCGGCCAGTCGGCTCAGCTTAACGAAGGCGGATGCAGGGGTATAAAACAGGTTTAGTTCATGCGGCAGATTTCCATTGCTGTATACCCGGTCCAACGTCAGCGAGACGGTGACGGAAGCCGCCGTCTTCAGCAGTGCGAGGATCGCTGTATATTCCTGCGGCGTAAACGTATGAAACCCGTCAATCCAAATTTCCGCCCCGCGCAAATAAGCCGACTTGCTAGCCCCCTGCGCCAGCTTGACGACATGGTCCTCGTTGTCGATGTACAAGCGGGACAGCTCTTCGTCATACTCCGCAAACAAAAGGCTAAGATCGTGCATTTTATCCTTTAATAAAGGGGATTCCCCTTCGGTCTGCTCCAGGAGTTGATAATGCTCCCGCAGAGCTGAGAAATCCACGTTGTATTTCTTCATTTCCGTGTATAGTCCGGCTATCCGGTCAATTAATCCGAGCTGGTCTCCGCCGTGTCCAAACAGCTTCAACTCGCCTTTGCGGCGGCGCATGAGCTTATATAGCAGCATTTTTTTGCCTTCATCATCGATCGGCACCAGCGCCGCACCGCCGGTTTCCTGCATGACGCGCAGCGCCAAACGGCGAAAGCCAAGCACCTGGGTGCGTACCGTACCGCGCAAGCCCGGGGCCGTGGCGATCCGCTGCTCGATCTGAAACGTGCCTTGCTCCGGGGTTAAAATAATCAGCGGCGGACCGATCGGCTGCTCGCGCAGCTTGGCGGTCACCCGGTCGAGAATGAGGCTGGTTTTGCCGCTGCCGGAGCGGCCGAGTATGAACTGTAAAGACATGGAAGTACCTCCTACGACGGACAATTCGTTAAGTTCCAGTATAGCATAAATACGATCAAACATTCGTATCTTCTTCAAGCATAAGAAAAACGTCAATCGACGTACATTCAATGTAGACAGACCGCGTTTAGCGGAAGTTTTTCTTGCGATATCAGGATGTCAATCCCCCGAAGCTTATACTTTCTGATACCTTAAAAAAGCCCCGTACCGCGAAAGCTCGCGAAACGAGGCTGTTTATCCGTTATATCCAATTTTACAACGCGTGTTTGCTGCGCACTTCGAAAATGGCAAATTTCAGGTAATGTCCTTCGTCCACCCCAAGGATTTGCGGATGATCCTTGCCGGCTGCCCGCCATTCCACAAGGCGCAGCACTTTGCCTGCATCCTCCGCAGCCTCGAGGATCGTCTCCAGGAACAGATCCGGTCGCATATGGTAGGAACAGCTGGCCGTTACCAGATAGCCGCCTTCATTCACCAGCTTCATGCCGTGCAGGTTAATATCTTTATAACCGCGAACGGCACCTTTAACCGCCGCTTTCGTCTTGGCAAACGCCGGGGGATCGAGGATCACGACGTCCCAAGTCCGCCCGCCGCCGGCCGTCAGCGGCACGGAAGTGTCCACCTTGGCGTCTTGGGCCGCACGGCGCGCACGTTCCTCCAAGCCTTTCACCTGACTGCGCAAATAATCAAACGCATCAGCCACGACAAATTCGACGCGATCGGTGAACCCGTTCAGCTCCACGTTCCGCTTCGCGCTTTCGATCGCATGCTCGGAGATGTCAAGGCAGGTCACCTTTTTGGCTCCGTATTTGCAGGCATGTAAGGTGAAGCTTCCGGTATGCGAGAAGCATTCCAGCACGGTGGCTCCGTCCCAGTACGGGAAAGTGACTTCTTTGCCGTTCCGGTTGACCGGCGCTAGCCGCACGCCGCCGTCTTCCGTCGGCAGCTCCTGCAGCGTGATGCCGCTGCGTCCGCCCCAACCGGTCATCAGCGGCTTGATGGACGCCCGGTTCTCCCGCTGGTCGAAGAAATAGCCCGTTTTTTGCCCCTGCTCAATATCCACCTCGATCTTGAGCCCGTTCTCCGACACGATGACATGGCGCGGCGGCTGGCCAAAGATCGGCCCTTTCACCTGCTCCAAGCCCTCCATTTCCCGGACGGCTACATCGCTGCGTTCATAGATGCCAACGGGATGCAGCACTTCCGACAACGCCTCCACAATCTGCTCCCGACAGCGGTCCATACCCAGTGTAAGCAGCTGTACAACCAGTACGTCACCAAACTTGTCCACGATCAGCCCCGGCAAAAAGTCGGCCTCTCCGTACACGAAGCGGTAAGCATCCTCCTTCACGAACCGTTCCCGATGCTTCAAGCATTCCTGAAACCGCCGGACAAAAAAGGCCGTGTCCATCGCTTCCAACGGCGTATACGACACAACGCGGACGGTAATTTGCGAAGCCGGGTTGTAATACCCGGTGGCCAGGTAACGGTTCCGGTGGTCAACGACCTCAACCAATCCGCCCGGTTCCACGTTCCCTTCCAAACGCTCGATTTCATTTTTGAAGATCCAAGGATGCCCTTTTTCCAACCGTTTCTTGCGGCTGCGCTGCAATATGACCCTTGCCACTTAATCCTTCACTCCTCATTAAAAATATGACCCACTGCGCCTAAAGCACCCCTGCGGCCGGGACGGTACGTCAGCTTGGCTGGCATGGAAGTTGTCCGACCGTCATATATGTAACTTGTACGATTGTCGCTTGTCTGCATTTTACAGATGATCCGGGAAGGGAGGCTGCCAATATGTTTCATGAGATCTTGTTTCCAGTGACGTTTGGCTTCGCCCTGTTCCTGTTCGGCATGAAGGTGATGGAGGCTGCCCTGCACGCATGGGCGGGTCCCCGGCTGATCGGTTTTCTTCACCGGACGACGCGGACGCCTTGGACAGGCCTGCTGTCGAGCACCTTCATCACGGCCGTCTTACAGAGCAGCACTGCCGTGACGGTAATGACGATTGGCCTGGTTAATGCCCGCCTGTTGTCCTATGCGCGAACGCTGGGCATTATTCTGGGAGGCAATATCGGAACCTGCCTGACCACGGAGCTGCTTGCCCTTAATATAGCCAAGCTGGGGGTCCCCATGCTGATCGTTTCGTTAACGTTATGGGCGGCCGCTGTGCTGGGAGGCGAAATGCTGCCGGACGAGATCAAACGCCGCATGCCATGGTTGTTGCCCTTGCAGTTTGCCACACTGGCCTTAGCCGGCTTCAGCCTGGTGATGATCGCCATCCGCTTTATGCAGTCGATCGGTCCGGCGCTGGAAGAACGCGGCGTGATCTCCTGGCTGCTGGAGCATGCCACCGGCAGCCTGCTGTGGGGCGCCTTCGCCGGCGCCATCCTGACGGCGATCATTCATAGCAGCGCCGCAGTCGTCGCCATGACGATGGGACTCGCCGCCAGCGGTGCCTTGCCGGTGGAATTCGGCATTGCCATGGTTATCGGATCCAACGTTGGCACCTGCGTCACGGCGGTGATCGCCGCCATCGGCGGCACCCGATCCGGCCGATTCGTCGCTTGGTCGCACGTGGCGCTCAACGTGCTGGGGGCAGTGTTGTTCTTGCCGCTGGTTCCGCTGTTGCAAGCGGCGGCAGCCTGGTTAACCAGCGATCTTTCAGCGCAAATCGCACACACGCAGACGATTTTTAACGTCGTCTGCTCCTTGCTGGCGTTGCCTTTCTGCTATTTGCCCATCTGGTCCAAACTGGATCGGCCCGAGGACCTGGATCATCTCGCCGGCCCCCTCCTCCCGAATACGAAAGCGTCTAAATAGCCGTAAAAATGCAGTTATTTCCCCCGATATTCTCCCATCTCTTAAATATCGCAGAAAATAACTGCACCGTATTAGTTCTCCGGCTCGATACCAAGCATTTGCAACGCCTTCTCTAAGATGAAGTCGTTGTTGTCATATCCCGCCTTGCGTTGCTGACGCCAAGCCTCCTGCGGCTCATACCAGGACACGCTGCGGATCTCCTCAAGCTGAGGACGGAGGGCTCCGCTTTGCCATTCAACCAAGTAATAATGGACTTCTTTATCCACGTTCCCCAGCTTGGGATGATGGTAAGTATACGCGATGATATCAATCAATTTACTGATCCGGCCCACAATGCCGGTTTCTTCCAAAATTTCGCGCAGCGCCGTTTGTTCCACGGTTTCTCCCGGTTCCCGCTTTCCTTTCGGAAACGATATCTTGCCATAGCGATCGGTAATCAGTTGCACTTGCAGCCGTCCGTCTTGGATGCGGTAAACGACGCCTCCAGCAGAGATTTCTTTGAATGGCATTCTGGCTGTACCTCCCTTTATTTTACCCAAGCCTCCCTTACCGTAAAAGAGGGCCCTATGGGTTCGCAGCCCTTAGGCATCCCGCAAACGGGACAAACGCGGGAGTGACTGAGGCGCTCCTGCTCGCTGTTCCCTCCGGGAAAATGCTGCCTTCGGCGCTGGGCGAGAAATTATTGACACCTGGTGTTATTTGTTAATTATAGGAGCATCGCACTCATACTTCCAATTTGCCCGTATGTAACAACAAGGATTTCACCCCCGACAGGGTGAAATCCTTGGCCTATGCCCGGTGTCGGGCGACAGTATTATGCTAAAGCTTGCGCGGCATCGTCCAGGACTCGGACTAACTGGCCTTCGCAGGTGTTCGCATCCGCTTGGGTCAGCTTCACGCGGCAGATTTTGCCGGTCAAGTCCGGTGTGCCCGGGAAGCGGATTTGCAGGTAGTTGTCGCTGAAGCCAGTCACATAGCCGTCTCCGGCTGTGCCTTTCTCATCCTTCTCTGGAATGACATCCAGCACCTGGCCAACGAATTTCTCCGCATAAGCAAGCTGCATTTGCTCGGACAAGTCGATCAGTTCATGCACGCGAGCATGCTTCACTTCCTCGTCGACCTGGTCCTCCATCCGCGCTGCCGGCGTACCGCTCCGCTTGGAATAAGGGAACACGTGCATTTCCGAGAAACCGATGCGTTTGATCGCTTCGAAGCCTTCGCGGAACAGCTCGTCCGTTTCCCCAGGGAAGCCGACAATAACGTCCGTGGTAATCGCAACATCCGGCATGAAATCACGGATCATTTTGATTTTATGCTCGAACTCTTCAATCGTGTACTTTCTTCTCATGCGCTTCAGCACTTCATTGCTGCCCGCTTGCAGCGGGATGTGGAAGTGGCGGCACATCTTCGAGGAGTTCTTCAACACATCCAGCATCCGGTCATCGATCTGGCTTGCTTCAATCGAACTGATACGGATGCGTCCCAGCCCTTCTACTTTATCCAAGTCCCACAGCAGGTCGGACAAACGGTAGTTCTCCAGATCATCACCGTAGCCGCCCGTATGGATGCCGGTCAGGACGATTTCCTTGTAGCCCGCAGCGACCAGTTGACGCGCTTGCTGAATCACGCTTTGCGGGTCACGGCTGCGCGACAGTCCGCGCGACCAAGGGATAATACAGAAGGTGCAGAAGTTGTTGCAGCCCTCTTGGATTTTCAGATAAGCGCGGGTATGATCGGCGAAGCTTGGCACGTCCAGCTCTTCGAACTCCCGGGTCTTCATAATGTTGCGCACGGCGTTAATCGGCTTACGTTGCTCTTGGAGCTGCTTGACGTAAGGGATAATTTTGTCCCGGTCTTGCGTTCCGATGACCAGATCCACGCCGGGAATATCCAGAATCTCCGCAGGCGACGTCTGCGCGTAGCAGCCGGTTACCGCGATGATCGCGTCTGGGTTGCGGCGCACCGCCCGCCGAATGATCTGACGGCTCTTCTTGTCACCGGTATTCGTAACCGTACAAGTATTAATCAAGTAAACGTCGGCGGCTGATTGCTCAAAATCAACCTGTTCATAGCCTTCGTTTTTAAATAGTTGCCAAATGGCTTCGGTATCATAGAAATTAACTTTACAGCCCAAGGTGTAAAAGGCGACAGTAGGCATCGCTCATTCCCCCCCCATTTCTCCGGATTCATACATGATGCAGGTCAGGGCGGCCATCGCAGCCGTCTCGGTGCGCAGAATGCGCCGGCCTAAACCAACGGATACCGCTCCCGCAGCTTCGGCTTCCTCCACTTCCGCTTCAGTAAAGCCGCCTTCCGGTCCAACGACAACAGCGACCTTCACCGTTCTCTCGGGCGTCAGCCCGGTGACGAAAGGCTTAAGCACGTCCCGCAGCTGCCGACCGTCCTCTTTTTCATAGCATAAACATACCAAATCGTAGTTCTTAAGCTCTACAAGCAGCTTGTCCCACTTGACTGGAAGCTCAACCGCCGGGATTTTGCTGCGATGCGCTTGCTCGGCGGCTTCCTTGGCGATTTTCTGCCAGCGGGTGAGCCGCTTCTCCTCCTTCTTGCTGTCATACTGTACGATCGTACGTTCTGATAAAAAAGGAAGGAAAGAAGCCGCGCCGATTTCCGTGCACTTCTGAATGACGGTTTCCATCTTGTCGCCTTTCGGCAAGCTTTGGGCTACAGTCACTTGAAACCACGGTTCTCCCGACGCCGCCAGCTCCTCTATAATAGCCGCAGTCACTTGCTGCGGCTCTATGATCGTAATCTCCGCGAGGACTTCCCGGGATATCCCGTCGCTCACGATCAGCTTATCGCCGGGTTTGGAACGCATCACCCTGCCGATATGACGGGCATCCTCACCGGCAATCGTCACTTCCCGATCGCCAAATTGCGCGGGATCCACAAAATATCGCTGCATGCCATCATCCTCACCGTTCCACAAGGTCAAAATCACCAAACTACATCATACAACTTTTGAACTTCCGTTTCCAGTCCTTCTCCCCAGCCTAAACCCCAGACAATGTCAGGAAAAGATGGGCAAACTGGTAATAGATTGTTTCCGCTGCATTATATAACGGCAGAATCGTATACTGCTGCATCCCCGGGACGATTAGGATCACTAAGAAGATCAGCACCGACCACTGCTCGTATTGCTGCAATTTGCCCAGCATGCGGCGCGGCACGACATCCTCCAAAATTCGATAGCCGTCCAGCGGCGGTAAAGGAATCAGGTTAAATAAAAATAAGAAAAAGTTCATGACCGTAAATAGATTAAAGAAAATGAGAACGGCTTGAAACAACTTCTCGTTCGTAATTGCATCCAGTACGCCAAAACGAGCCAGCATCACGTAAACAAGCGTCCCCAGGACGCCCAGCAGCAAGTTGCTGAGCGGCCCGGCAACGGATACAATCACACCCATCAGGCGCGGTTTGCTGAAATTGTCCCGGTTCACCGGAACCGGCCGAGCCCAACCGAACCCGGCAAGCAGGAGCAGGATAATGCCCAATAGATCAAAATGAACTGCCGGGTTCAACGTCACGCGACCCAGCAGCTTGGCTGTCGGGTCCCCAAATTTGTTCGCAAAATAGGCATGAGAAAATTCATGCAGCGTAAAGGCGATCACCAGCGTGATCAAATAAAAGGGGAGCTGTTCCAACGGAACCCGCAATATTCGGTCTAGTAAATCCATATATAGTTACCTCTTTCTCGTCACAAAAGCGACCCAATCTTCTTCCCGGGCCGTCCGTTCCAGTTCGAAACCCGCGGCAATCAGCGCTTCTTGTACGGCTTGTTCTTTATTCTTATAAATCCCCGAGGCGATATAATAACCGCCGGGTGCCAATGCTTGATAGACATCCTCGATAAACAGCAAAATGATCTCTGCCAAAATGTTAGCCACGACCACCCGTACCGGCAGCTTGATCTCTACACCCGTGCTGCCTTCTCCTTTCAGAACGGATAACAGGTCGCTTTCCACGACTTGGATCCGGTCCTCAAGACCATTCAGACGCGTGTTCTCCTTCGCACTAGATACGGCTACCGGATCCAGATCCAGCGCCAACACCTTGGAGGCACCAAGCCGACATGCTCCGATGGCCAGAATCCCTGAACCTGTGCCGACATCAATCACTTCGTCCCCTTCTTGGATAATGCTCTCAAGCGTGCGTAAGCAAAGGGATGTTGTTGGATGCGTACCTGTACCAAACGCCATACCAGGGTCCAGCTCGATAATTTGCTCGTTCGGCGAAACTGGTACATATTCCTCCCACGTTGGTTTGATCGTCAGTCTCTCAGAGACCCGCAGCGGCTTGAAATATTGCTTCCAATTGTTCGCCCAATCGTCCTCACTGACATCCCGCACGGAGATCTCCGCAACCCCAGGATCGATATCAAAGCTCTTAAGTTCCTCGATGCGTGCGCGGACTTCCGCAATCACTTCGTCGATATCTAGTCCTTCCGGAAAATACCCGCTGATTTTCGCTTCTCCTTCAGGAATGTCATTAGGGGGAATTTCAAACCATTGTCCCAGTGAAGTATCCCGAGGTTTATCGTTATCGACGTGCTCTTCAATGGTTACCCCGCCTGCGCCTGCTTCATGCAGGAAGTTGGAAACCATCTCCACCGCTTCTTCCGTCGTATGTATAGTTATTTCTTTCCAAATCATCGTATGATTTCCTCCTTGACTT
>NZ_GG695973.1:26257-61760 GCF_000159955.1 Paenibacillus sp. oral taxon 786 str. D14
TTACATGCATAAAATTAATTGTACTATAGATTCAGGAACGTGACAAAACAAAACAGGGAACCATTCGGGTCCCCCGTCTGCTGCTTACGATTACAGCTTGTATTGTCCCTGCTGGCGTGCGTCCGCCCGTTCGCTGCGCTCCAGCGCTTCCCAATCCTCTTGATCAGCCCTCTCTTCGGAAAACTCCACATCCGTGTAATGTACGATCGGCAGATTTTTTCCTTTGGCAGAGATCCGCTTGGTTCGCCGATCCTCCTGGCTTTGACTCATCTCTCGCTTCAGCTCCTTTCCATGTATTCTCCGAGTATTCTCCGATTGGCATGATTGGAGTCATCCTTCTTAACGATTAAATCAAGCCGCCCGCTTCTTCAATGATGCGCAGCGCCTGATGATGAATCGATTCGTCAACGACAGCGGTCAGTAAAATATCATGGCCGGTCGGCCCGCCTTGTCCCCCATGGCTAAGTCCGCTGGCTGCCGGATCCGCTGCTGCCAATATCCCCGCTGATTGGTTGGTCATCGACGCATCCTGGGTGACAGCCGCCAGGCTGGAGATGCTTCCCGTCACCGGGTTCATCGGATTGTAGCCCTCGCCGGCATAACGGCTGAATCGATCAATCGATATCTCTTCCACCCGCAGCGCATTTAATTTGCGGGCAACCCCTTCGGCCTGTTCCGGGCTTTTGAAATAGGCCAAAATGTTCTTTTCAGCCATCCTTCCTCCCTGCCTTTCGTTTTACACTTCAATGAAGCTGCACGCTCGCAGCCCATTATTCGGTAGGATGTAATTTTGGCCATGGCTTTATACAAATTTTGTTCGTTTACCGACCTGAATTGATTTAAATTTGAAACGTTTCCTTGGCTTGTCCGTATTACTCGATGGGGAAGCGAACATACTTATCTTACAATCATAGGAGGAGTTTATAGACGATGTTAAAAAGAATAATGCTTCTGATGATGGTCTTCACCGTCTTCTTCACCTTCACCGCCCCTGACTTTGCTGACGCCAGACGCGGCGGATTCAAATCCGGCCCTCGGTCGTACAATCCAACCCCGAAGAAGCCGTCGCAAAGCGAATATCAGAATACGACGGGCAATCGCACCGGAACCCAAACGGGAACTCCGACAACAAACCGCGGATTCTTTAGCGGCGGCAGCTTTATGCGCGGCATGATGATCGGCGGGCTTGCGGGTCTGCTGTTCGGCGGCTTATTTAGCAGCATGGGCTTCTTCGGCAATCTGCTGGGATTAGCCGTAAATCTGCTGGCAATCTATGTGATCATTGCCGCCGCAATGGCTCTGTACCGCCGATTCAAAAAGCAGCCGCGCCACGACGATTATCGCAACGGAGGCCGTTATTAAGCCATGATCCTCGGTATGGACGAAATTATTAACGCGATTTGCCTGCATACGGCCGAACGGAGGGGCGTCCGCCCCACCGATGTGACGGTCGAGCTCAGCTGGGACGAGGATACCGGCTATACCGGTGAAGTATGGGTGAACGGCCGCAGTTGGTATATCGTTGAATCGAACATCATGGAGGCGATCATGGTGTACGTACATCGGGAATACGGAATGCGGGTCTTCCGGGAAGATATCCGGCTGATGCTGGAGGATGAAATCTTGGCGGAGATTCGGACGGAAGGTTGATTTTTCAATACAAAAACAAAAGCGCGAACTAGGGAATTATTTCTCCTTAGCTCGCGCTTTTATGTTGGAGCGATTAGTCTCCGCGAAACGCCCGTTTCATTCGGTCAAAAAACGATTGCTCATGCTCATGCGTCTGCTCGCCGTCCAACGAAGCAAATTGGCGCAGCAGCTCCTTCTGCTCTTCGCTGAGCTTGCTTGGCGTCACAACGACCACTTTAACATGCTGGTCGCCTTGACCGATTCCACGCAGGCGCGGCACCCCTTTCCCTTTCAAGCGGAAGTAGGTTCCGGTTTGCGTTCCTGCCGGAATTTTCAGCTTCACTTTCTCTGTCAGCGTAGGAATTTCGATTTCATCCCCCAGCGCAGCTTGGGCGAACGTCAACGGAACCTCACAATAGATATCGTCGCCCTCGCGGTAGAAGAAATCATGCGGTTTCACGCGGATCACGATGTACAAATCGCCGGCTGGACCGCCGCGCAACCCGCTTTCACCTTCACCGGACATCCGCAGTTGAGCTCCATCGTCAACCCCTGCCGGAATGCGGACATGAATTTTACGCTGCTTCTTTACCTTGCCGCTGCCTGCGCAGGTCGGACATTTCTCCTTGATGATTTGCCCTCTTCCGCCGCAGTTCGTACAAGTACGCCGGTTCACCATACGGCCAAACGGTGTATTTTGAACGACTTCCTGTTGCCCGGTGCCATGGCACACGGAACAGGTGACCGGTTTGGTCCCTGGTTTCGCTCCCGTTCCAAAGCAGGTATCGCAGCTTTCAGTACGCGGAATGGTGATGTCCGTTTCTTTCCCGAACACCGCTTCCTTAAATTCGATCGTCATCGTGTATTGCAAATCGTTACCGCGCTGCGGCGCATTCGGATCACGCCGGCTGCCGCCGCCGAAGAACATATCGAAGATATCCCCGAAGCCGCCAAAATCCGCGTCAGAGAAGCCGCCGCCCATCCCCTGATTCGGATCCATATGGCCATATTGGTCATAACGCGACCGTTTCGCTGGATCACTTAAGACGTCATAGGCTTCCTTGACTTCTTTGAATTTCGCTTCCGCATCCGCCGCTTTATTGACGTCCGGGTGATATTGCCGGGCCAGCTTGCGGTAAGCTTTTTTGATTTCGTCTTCAGTTGCGTTTTTACTGAGGCCCAGCACCTCGTAGTAATCGCGCTTCTCTGCCATCCTTCCACCCCCATCGGTCATCTTTTAATCACGAAGTAAATCTATTCAATAACCCTTATCAGCAAAAGGAAAGTCAAAGTGCGGTAGCAGCCCGCACTTTGACCTTCCCGGATGCCAAAGTCTATTCACCAGACTCAAACTGCTCTGTGAGCCATCTTAGCTTTATTTCTTATCTTCGTCAACCACTTCGTAGTCAGCGTCAACGACGTTATCGCGGTTTTGGCCGCCGGCAGCTTCAGCGTTGCCTTGCGCACCCGCCGCTTGCGAAGCTTGCTCATACAGCTTCACGGACAACTGCTGAACAACCTCGGTCAATTTCTCCGATGCCGCTTTGATTTGCTCCAGATTGTCGCTTTCCAGCACTTTCTTCAGCTCTTCTTTAGCGGCGTTTGCTTTCTCAACTTCAGCTGCGTCAACTTTGTCGCCCAGATCTTTCAACGTTTTGTCAACGTTGTAGATCAGTTGGTCAGCGTTGTTTTTCGCTTCAACCAGCGCTTTGCGTTTTTTATCTTCTTCCGCATGCAGCTCGGCGTCCTTCATCATCCGTTCGATTTCTTCATCGCTCAAGCCGCTGGAGGAAGTAATCGTGATTTTTTGGCTCTTACCGGTCCCTTTATCGGTTGCCGATACGTTAACAATCCCGTTCGCGTCAATGTCGAAGGTAACTTCGATTTGCGGTACCCCGCGTGGTGCAGGCGGAATATCACCCAGGATAAAGCGGCCCAACGTTTTGTTGCCGGCTGCCATTTCCCGTTCCCCTTGCAGGACGTGGATCTCAACGCTTGACTGATTATCGGCGAAGGTCGAGAAGATTTGCGACTTGCTCGTCGGAATCGTTGTATTCCGTTCGATCATCTTCGTGAATACGCCGCCAGCCGTTTCGATCCCCAGCGAAAGCGGAGTAACGTCAAGCAGGACAACGTCTTTGACATCGCCAGTCAATACGCCGGCTTGCACCGCAGCACCAAGCGCAACGACTTCGTCCGGGTTTACGCCTTTATGCGGCTCTTTGCCCGTCAGTTTCTTGATCGCTTCTTGTACGGCAGGAATCCGCGTAGAACCACCGACAAGCACGACTTTATCGATGTCAGCCGGAGTAAGGCCAGCATCGCTCAAAGCACGGCGAGTTGGTCCAAGGGTGCGTTCAACAAGATCCGCAGTCAACTCTTCGAATTTCGCGCGGGTCAGGTTCACTTCAAGGTGTTGCGGCACGCCGTCAACTACCGTGATGAATGGCAGAGAAATCGTCGTCGTCAGCACGCCGGACAGTTCTTTTTTCGCTTTTTCCGCGGCATCTTTCAAACGTTGTACCGCTGCTTTGTCCTTGCTCAAGTCAATGCCTTGATCTTTCTTGAACTCGGCAACGAGGTAGTCGATGATCTTCTGGTCGAAGTCGTCGCCGCCCAGATGGTTGTCCCCGCTGGTCGCTTTAACTTCGAAGAAGCCGTCGCCCAGCTCGAGGATCGATACGTCAAAGGTACCGCCGCCAAGGTCATATACGAGAATCGTTTGATCTTCAGCTTTATCCAGACCGTAAGCCAGTGCAGCTGCCGTTGGTTCGTTCACGATCCGCAATACTTCCAAACCGGCGATTTTCCCGGCATCCTTCGTCGCTTGACGCTGACTATCGTTAAAATATGCCGGAACCGTGATAACCG
The DNA here is from genome assembly GCF_000159955.1 of Paenibacillus sp. oral taxon 786 str. D14. Classification (GTDB taxonomy): domain Bacteria; phylum Bacillota; class Bacilli; order Paenibacillales; family Paenibacillaceae; genus Fontibacillus; species Fontibacillus phoenicis. The sequence continues at coordinate 30,758 of NZ_GG695973.1, forward strand.
CTTGGGTGACCGGTTGTCCCAAATACGCTTCGGCGTCAGCTTTCAGCTTCTGCAAAATGATCGCAGAAATTTCTTGCGGCGTATATTCTTTGCCGTCGATGACTTCTTTATGGTTCGTCCCCATATGACGTTTGATCGAAATGATCGTCCGATCCGGATTGGTGATCGCTTGGCGTTTCGCCGTTTCGCCGACGATCCGTTCGCCGTCTTTCTTAAAACCTACGACGGAAGGGGTTGTGCGCGCACCTTCCGGGTTAGGAATGACGACCGCTTCGCCGCCCTCCATCACCGCAACGCAGGAGTTCGTTGTACCAAGGTCAATACCGATTACTTTGCTCATTACGTTATGTCCTCCTTAATAGGTTGAATCGTCTTTTGGATTCGTTGTTAGCTGCTATATTAGCCGCTGACTTTGACCATCGCCGGGCGCAGCACCTTATCTTTCAGCATATAGCCTTTCTGCACAACTTCCACGACGATGCCCTCTTCATGCTCCTCGGATTCCACCTGCATAATCGCCTGATGGAATTCAGGATTAAACGGCTGGCCCTCCGCTTCCATCGGAGTGAGGCCTTCCGCCTTCAAGACGCCTTCCAGTTGGCGGAAGATCATTTCCACCCCTTTGACATATGAGGCGGCGTCCGAGATGTCTCCGGTTGTGTTAAGCGCCCGTTCAAAGTTGTCAATCACCGGAAGCAGCTCGGTAATCAGCTTGGCGGATGCGTATTTGCCCAGTTCTTCCTTTTCCTTCACCGTACGGCGCCGGAAATTATCGAAATCCGCCTGAGCACGCAGCAAGCGCTGCTGAAATTCCTCGTTCTCCGCACGCAGCTTCTCCAGCTCCGCAGTCACATCTGCGTTATTCGCTTCGTTGACAGCCTCAGCTGCACCCTCTCCACCGGCAGCGTCCTGAGTATCCTGCGGCTCTTGAGCCGCTACTTCATCCTGCCTCTCTTCGGATTCCGGGGTGTTTTGCAAGTCCTCTTTCACGTTATCGTTCATATTCGTTTCTTCCTCTACAGTGTGATTGTTGTCCTGAATCGGCTGTGATTCCTTCAAGATGCTCACCTCCTTAACATGCAGCTAGACCCGCAGATCATGCATGTTATTGCATCCGGCTCAGAAAATTGCTTAGGTCCTTCGACAAAATTTCCAAAATCCGGATCACTCGGGCATATTCCATCCGTGTAGGTCCCAAAATGCCGATCGTACCAACCGCTTCGCCTTCGACTTGATAGGTTGCCGTGATGAGGCTGCAGTTGGCAAAGGCTTCATGCCCGTTTTCGGTGCCGATTCGCACTTGAATGCCAGACCCGGATGCGGAAGAGATCATTTTCGTCAAGGTTGGGGTCTCTTCCAGTACATCCAGAATCCCTTTGACCTTCTCGACATCGCGGAATTCCGGCTGTGTCAGCATGTTCGTCGCCCCGCTCAGGAAGAGGCGTTGCCCCTCTGTGCCCGGGTCAAGCGCTTGATCCAGCACCTTCATCAGATCTTCAAAATGCTCAATATGCCGCTGCATCTCTTGAGCAATCTCGTTATACAAGGCAGTCTTGAGCTTATAGATCGGCACCCCAGCAAGTTTGCGGTTCAACAGGTTGACCACCCGCTCCATTTCGGATACGGATACGTCCGGCGGAATCGCGACGGTCTTGTTCTCCACTTGTCCTGTATTCGTCACGACGATCGCCACCGCCTTCGTTTCGTTTAACGGCAATAGCTGGAAGTGACGCAAAGACGTATGAAAAACTTCCGGCCCCAGCAGGATGGAAGTGTAATTGGTCATTTGGGATAGAATGGTCCCAGCATGTTGAATCACTTGTTCAGTTTCGTTTAGCTTTTCTGCGAAGAATGCTTTTAACGTCGTTACTTCTTCATTCGATAGTAAGTTCAACGGCGTCAGGTGATCCACATAGTAGCGGTAGCCTTTATGAGAAGGAATCCGCCCCGCCGACGTATGCGGCTGCTCCAAAAAACCGAGCTCTTCCAAGTCGGCCATTTCGTTCCGGATCGTTGCCGGACTGTACCCGACATCGCCCCGTTTCGAAATGCTTCGGGATCCCACAGGCTCCGCCGAGCGAATATAGTCATCAACAATAGCGGTCAATATCATTCTTTGGCGTTCCGTCAACATGGCAATCCCTCCCGGATAAACTCGATTTTTCCGAATCGTTAGCACTCAATGTCATAGAGTGCTAATCACTAATACAAAAATACCAAACCGACCTGACGATTGTCAAGTCAGTCCAGTATCTTGAGAACGGCGATTTCATCGCAGCAATGCTGCTTTGCACAATTGACGCAGTCGGTCCATACTTTCTCCGGAAAGATCTCTTTATTCACGACTGTAAAGCCATTTTTAATAAAAAAGGAAACCTCATAGGTGAGCGCCATCACTTTGGGGATCGCTTGTCTCCGGGCCTCTTCCACCAGTTGCTCGACCAGCATGGAACCAAGCCCCTTCCCCTTGTGGCCTTCGGCGATCCCAAGGGAACGGATTTCAACCAGTTCCTCCCCCAGCTTGCACAGCGAACCGCAGCCGACGACCTCGCCATCCACTTCCGCCACGACGAAATCCTGGATCTGACGCTCCAACACCGCCCGTGAACGCGGCAGCATAATGCCTCGCCGGGCATACCCTTCAATGATGTTATATAATGGCTCGACATCCGCTAAATTCGCCTGTCTGCACACGGCTACCGCTGGCATGCTGATTCCCCCTCGATCACAAATAATATGAATAAATATACATTATACGGTATAAAACTTCAAGAGAAATGTTTCATGGCCATGTCATTTTTCCAAGTATATTCAGCGACATGTAAAAAAGCAGCTTTGCTACTTCATTAAAGAAGCGCAAGCTGCTTGTTGGATAAGTCACTAATCCGTTAAGACGCCGATAAATTCGGCAAACACTTCGTTTCCGAACAACACGCCTTGCTTGCTGAGCCGATAGCCTTCACCGTCGCTATGAGGCTCCAACAGGCCGGCGCTTAACATCTTCGTAAGCTGCCGGGCAAATACATCGTCCAGCTCTTCGCCAAATTGTCTCCGGAAATCCGCCTTACGGATGCCGTTCAGCATCCGAAGTCCAACCATAACGAAGTCCTCCATCGCCTCTTCCCGGGACACGCCAAATTGCTCCAAGCGAGGCAATCCTGTCTTCGCCGCTTCCACATAAGGGTTCACGCCCTTAATGTTCACGTGACGCGTGCGGCCGACATACCCGTGGGCGCCGGCGCCCAAACCGTAATAATCCTCGTTCTTCCAGTACGTGATGTTGTGCCGGCTGGCGAAGCCGGGTTTGGCAAAATTGCTGATCTCGTATTGCTTGTAACCGGCTTGTTCCATTCGCTCCATTAACAGCAGGTACATGTTCAGTTCCTCCTCTTCGCTTGGAAGCGGGAGCTGATTTTTGTGGTACAACGTATGGAACAACGTGTTCTCCTCAACCTTCAGGCTGTAAATCGAATAATGCGGCAGCCCAAGCTCCAATGCCCGTGAGACGCTGTAGTCCAGCATCTCAACCGTTTGGTTGGGCAGACCAAACATCAAATCGATGGACAGATTATCTAGCCCAACAGCTCTAGCATTCTCCAAGCTCCGGTAGACATCATCGGTGTTATGGATCCGGCCAATGCCGCTCAGAAGCTCATTCTGGAATGCCTGCACGCCAAAGCTGACCCGGTTGACGCCGCCGTCTTTCATGACGGTCAACTTGTCGCGGTCCGTCGTGCCCGGGTTCGCTTCCATCGTAAATTCGATATCGCTGGCCCAATACGGGAAATGACGTCTGACTGATGCCAGGAAAAACTCCATCTCCTGCGGAGTCAGCACGGTAGGCGTCCCGCCGCCCACAAAGATGCTGCGGATTTCGCCCGGCGGAGTTTGCTGGACCGTCAGCTCCATCTCCCGATCCAAGGCGCGCAGATAGTCCATCACCGGTTGATCTTTTAATACGTAGGAGTTGAAATCACAATAGAAGCACTTGTTGGTGCAAAACGGGATATGAATATATACCGCATGCGGTGCGCCGGATGGTCCGGATGATGTCACGCCGCTTGCCGCAGGGTTTTGGATCGGCATTCCCTGCCCCGGATGCTTCATCGTTTGGTCCATGGTCATGCCCTCCTCCAAGTTTCTCTTAAATAATAGTAGAAAGGAAAGCCTGACGGCTTTCCTTCGTCAACCAACCTGCTTCTTAATTGTCGTCGATCTTCAGCACCGCCATGAACGCTTCCTGCGGCACCTCGACACTGCCGACCTGCTTCATCCGCTTCTTGCCTTCCTTTTGCTTCTCCAGCAATTTCCGTTTCCGCGAGATGTCGCCGCCGTAACACTTGGCAAGGACGTTCTTGCGCATCGCCTTGACGGTTTCGCGGGCGATGACCTTCGTTCCGATCGAAGCCTGAATCGGTACCTCGAACATTTGGCGCGGAATCAGCTCGCGCAGCTTCTCGCAGATGATCCGGCCGCGGTGATATGCGCGATCGCGGTGCACGATAAAGGACAAGGCGTCCACCTGCTCGCCGTTCAGCAGGATATCCATCTTCACGAGATTGGATCTGCGGTAGCCGGACAGCTCGTAATCAAACGAAGCATAGCCTTTGGTGCTCGATTTTAACTGATCAAAGAAGTCGTATACAATCTCCGACAACGGAACCTGGTACGTAATCGTCACGCGCGTCGTGTCGAGGTATTCCATATTGACGAACTCGCCGCGTTTGCTTTGGCACAGCTCCATCACGGTTCCCACATAATCGTTCGGCACGATAATCGAAGCTTTGACATAAGGCTCCTCGACATAGTCGATTTTGCCGACTTCCGGATAGTTCGACGGGTTGTCGATGGAAATCGTCTCCCCGTTCGTCAGCGTGACTTTGTAAATAACGCTTGGCGCCGTCGTAATCAGCGGAATGTTAAATTCCCGTTCAATCCGCTCCTGGATCACGTCCATGTGCAGCAGTCCCAAGAAACCGCAGCGGAAGCCGAAGCCCAGCGCGCTTGAAGTTTCAGGTTCGAAGCTCAGCGAAGCGTCGTTCAGCTGCAGCTTCTCCAGCGCTTCACGCAGGTCGTTGTAATCCGACGTTTCGATCGGGTACAAGCCGCAGTACACCATCGGGTTGATCTTCCGGTAACCCGGCAACGGCTCTGGAGTCGGATTCTTCGCATCCGTCACCGTATCCCCGACGCGGGTATCGCCCACCGTCTTGATCCCGGCGACGATAAAGCCAACATCACCGACATTAAGCTCGTCCACAATCGTCATCCGCGGTTTGAACGCGCCGACTTCGATGACCTCAAAGGTTTTGTCCGTCGCCATCATTTTGATTTTCGAACCGGCTTTGATTTTGCCATCAATGACACGCACATAAACGATAACGCCTTTGTAAGGGTCATAGTGGGAGTCGAAGATCAGCGCCTTCAGCGGTTTATCCGGATCTCCCGTCGGTGCCGGCACCTTCTGAACGACCTGTTCCAAAATCTCCTTAATCCCGATTCCGGCCTTGGCGGAAGCATGCACCGCTTCGCTGGCATCCAGGCCGATGACATCTTCAATCTCCTGCTTTACCCGGTCAGGATCTGCGCTCGGCAAGTCGATTTTGTTGATGACCGGCAAAATCTCCAGGTTGTTATCCAGCGCCAGATAAACGTTGGCCAACGTCTGCGCCTCAATCCCCTGGGCTGCGTCCACGACCAGCAATGCGCCTTCGCAAGCCGCCAAGCTGCGGGAAACCTCATAGGTGAAGTCGACGTGCCCTGGAGTATCGATGAGGTTCAGCACATACTCCTCGCCGTCGTCAGCACGGTAGTTCAGGCGGACCGCCTGAAGCTTGATCGTAATTCCGCGCTCCCGTTCCAAGTCCATCTGGTCAAGAACCTGATCCTGCATTTCCCGGGAGGTCAGCGCCCCGGTATACTCCAGAATCCGGTCGGCCAAAGTCGATTTGCCATGGTCTATATGTGCAATAATACAGAAATTGCGAATTTTCGCTTGTCTAGCCCTAATATCTGTCATCCTTACCCCCACCACAAATCATCGAAGTAATGCAATCAATTTATTATAGCAGTTGAAGGGGCGGGCAGCAATGCGCGTTAATCAAAAGGGTTTATTCCGTCGTGATACCCTTCTGTGGCGCTTGCCCACTAGAATCGCGATAAACGATCGATCCGGACATATAAAGCGTTTCTCTCGGGAAATTAGTATGAGTCATATGATTAAATAAAACCTGTACAGCCCTTCTGCCCATCAGTTCTTTTTCCACGTTGACCGTCGTAAGCGCGGGCTCGGTAAAAAATGCGTCCTCAATATTATCAAACCCCGTAATTGACACTTCTTGGGGAATTCTAACATTCAACGACTTTAACGCATTAATCGCGCAAATCGCAATCGCATCATTAGCGCAAACAAGTGCAGTCGGAAAATCATTCCGGCCTTTCCAAGATTCAAGAATGGCCCGGATCTGTTCCGTATGCTCCACGCGGTTTTCTCCTTCAAGACAACTCAACGGGTGGTGCTTGGATACCGGAAGTCCTGCCTCCTCCATTGCATCTTTATAACCATTCCAACGGCTAAGAAAGCTGAAAGAATAATCTATATTTCCCACAAAATAAATAAATCTGTGCCCCAAGGACAGCAAATGATTTGTTAAGTGATAGACACATTCCCGATTATTCGCGAACAGTTCGCTGGATTTAACTAGAGGCTCCCGGTGATCGATCAATACGATAGGAACTTCAAGCTTCCCTGCCTCCTGAAGAACTTGGGTACTAACTTGTCCGACGCCGATAAATCCTTGAATATTATCCTCATCAACAAGCGATAAAAAGCTATCCGCCGTCTGATCGGTAATCACAACTGCTCTAGATCCGTTCATTTGAAGCTCTTGCGTTATTCCATCGACGATCCGGCCCCAATAAACAGAATCACGAAGCTGATAACGAATATTCGGTAACAGTACTACGACTGTCGACTTTCTTGTCTTTCCGATTGCCTCCACAGTACCCTGACTCACGTTCGTGGGACGCGCGTGAAAGCGGTAACCCAGCTTGGCGGCTACTTGAAGAACCCTTTCTCGTGTTGCTGGATTTACGCCTCCCTTACCCGAGAGCGATTTTGAAACGACATATTTCGATACCCCCGCCGCATCTGCCACATGCTGCATGGTGATTTTTTTGCCCATGAAAATTCCTCTCCAAACCTTCCGATTGGTTCGAAATGAACCAAGATGCTTAATTCCTCACATTATAACATTGTTACTGCAAAAAAAAACAGGAGTAATCCTTCAACATGAACAATGAAGGAAATACCCCTGTTTTCTTCAAGAATTATTCAGTTTTTATAGGCCTTAACTTCATCAATATAAACGGTTGCGTTTCCCACCGTGCCGGATGGAGTTACGACTTGAATGCCCACCTCGTTCCCTTTCTTCAGGTCCTCCGCCGAGAACGGAGGTTCGTTAGGATCGCCGATATAAGGACTCATGCTTGAAAAATCAATGCTTAAGGTCGCAAATCCCGCACCGTCCGCGTTCATCGCACCCGAGTCAACCCAGATGGCGTAGTTCCGCAGTTTGATAAACAGCTTCGCCTGAACGTTCGGAATATCGGAAACGATCTTCACTTTCGCCTCGATGCCGTCAAAAGCACTGAAGTCGATAGCCCCTACTTTGCTGACAGCTATATATTCGTCGTTATTTTGCCAGGATAGGTCGTTCTTCAAAACGGTCCAGGTCTGCCCGTTTTCCGAATACACCCCTTGGGTAACGGTCACATTCCCGCCTTCCTTCGTCCACCCTTCCGCATCCTGATCAAAGCCGAAGCGGAATGCGGGTTCGGCGCCGTTCAAAGTCACGTCCTTTAAGAGCAGCTTCGCGGTCCCGCCGTCATTCCCGATTTCCTCGATTTTAACGCCGATCGCCTTGATATCCTTTAGATCGACGCCTGCCGATTTAGCCGCCTCCGTCAAGGAAATAGCCAGCGTCGTAAATCCGTTGGCGTCTACGGGAAGAGGCGATCCGCTGTCCGACCAAGCCCAGCCCGAACCGCTCTTCATGAACAGCCGGGCTTTTGCCGAACCGCTACTTAATTTGATCCGTGCCGTGATACTGTCCAAACCTTGCAAATCCAGATTGGAAGGGGAGGTTACGAGTTCGAAAGCTTCTATCCCCGTATTCGTCAAAGGAAACTCAACGCTGAGCGCTCCTTCGCCCGAATCAAATTCCGGGTCCTTCGCTTGCGTCGTACTGTTTTCTAATCTCCATCCGGCAATATCCGCCGCAGATTCGAATTTGTACAATACGCCGGGAGGCGTTCCTGGTTGCTCCCCGCCGTGATCCGGAACTTCCGGAATGCCGGCATCCTTCACCGCCCGGATGTCGTCAAAGTAAAGGACACCGCTATGTTCTCCTTGATCCATAGCATTCACGTAAAGATTGAAGCTCGTCACTTTTTTCAGGCTTTCCTTGGATACGGGTCCTCCCGAGCTCCAAGGCGCGACGACGAATTCGCTGAACGGAATCGTCAGATCGTAGGATTGGGAAGCTTCCAACTGCGGATAAGCCTCATAGGCGGTCCCGTTCATGTTGATTTGGATCACCAGCTTAAGCGGCCGGCCATCCTTCGCATAAGCGCCGGTGTCGCCGGTTCCGATCCATACATGAAGCGCGTTCGTATCCGACCAGTCCACGGTGCCGAGGCTTTTGCCCACCCCGGTATATCCCGCAGTATCGATGGCATATTGGAGCTTCATACCGTAATCGCCGGAGAATTTATGATCCTTACTCAAACCAACGCTCACATCGTCTCCTCCCGCCTTCGGATACTTAGCGGTTACCGCATCGTCCGAACCCCCGTAGGATTCGAAATCATCCACAAGGGAGGTATCTAGAACCGGTGCCGTATAGGCACTGAACAATCCGAGATCGTCCACATAGATCGATTCGCTGCCGCCCTGCGAAAGATAGCTTCCCACCAGGGAAACCGCCAGACCCGTTGCGTCTGCAGCCGCCTGGACATCGTCCAGTTCAATAACGGCATCATATTTATAGTAGGTTTTGCCGTCCACGGTCACCTGTTCCAAATCGGTTAGCGTTTTTTTGGTGGCATCCATCCCGTATTTACGGTCCCAATCCTCTGGATACATGGCGATAGCTTGAATCGCCGCTCCTTGACCGGCGAGCGACGCCGGAATGAGCGCCGACAGTTTCAAACGCCCGATCCGGGAAAGGTCGACGTCCGATAAAGCTTTGTCCGTCAATTGAAGCTTCAGCTCCTGTCAGGAATCCCCGGCGGAAAGGCCTTCGGAAACTTGAAGCTCAAGCTTCCCGTCTCCGTCCAGCACACCGTGCGTCAAATTCATTTTGATCGTATCGGGCCATGCTCCGTTATTTTGGACCAGCCCGAGGCTGTCCGCCGTGTCAAAAGTAATCTGCTTGACCGGCAGCTCCCTTACCTTAACAAACACGGAGATCGTTTGAACGAGCGCGGCTTTGCCCGGTTGATGCGCACGGACCGTAATCTCCGCCGATTTCCCGTTCAGCGCCGCTTCGGGAAGCCAAGCCGCCGAATAATAACCGTCCGCATCCAGCTTCATTTCGATTTCTTCCCCTGTTTGACCGATGCTGTAGGTCACCTTGGAAGGCATCGTATTCAGCACTTTCGCCCGGATGATGAACGGTACTTCGCTAACCGTGCCGATGTTCGTCGGCGTGACGATGTGCATGAACGGTTTGCCCGATGCCGTTGCGACAGTGCGGTTATATACGTTTTTCCCTTTGAGTTCGCCGGCAAATGAGGTATAGGGATCATTGTAATAATCAATAAAGTCCTCCAGAAGCTCATGGCTTCCCTTGCCCGGAACATCCTTGTAAGGAACGAATAAATTATTGCCTTCTCCGAAATTGGCCCAGGTCAGCATGTACGCAATCCTGCGCGCGTCTGGATCGCTTTTGATCGCATTCAACACGTTGGTAAACCAGTTCAGGTCATTATTTCCGGTTGTTTTCATCCCTTGGGCGCTGTAACCGTATTCAGATAAGGTCGCGACTTTGCCTTTGGCGTCAGCCAGCTTGGAGATCATCTTCAAATCTTTCACCAGCCCGCTCAGGAAAGAGGCGCTTCCCGCATTGTCCTTGTTGTCGTACTGGTCCATCCCGAGAATGTCCACAAATTCGTCGCCCGGGTAAGTCGCCAGGTACTCATTTTCGTTTCCGTTAAACGGTCCGTTCGGCGAAAATACATACAAGAAGTTGCGAACCTGCTTCACGTCACGTAAGTATTCCACGGTGTAACGGTACAGTTCCACATATTCGCTCTTCGTCGTCGTGGCCGCACCCCACCAGAACCAGCTGCCGTTCTGCTCATGGAACGGACGGAACAAAACGGGGATCGGTTTGCCTTCGTCATCCTTCAATTGCGTGGCGAAAGCCGCGATGCGGTCCAGGTACTCCCGGAAATCGGCATTTTTGTCGCCGCCGGGCAAGATGCGGGTGACGACGGATTGCGTCGCTCCCGGCGTGTTTCCAGTGTCGTTGAAGCTTCCGCCTGTGGCGAAATTGTAAGGATGCGTGCTCAGCGTCACGATACCGCCAAGCTCGTACGCCTCCTTCATGGCCGCCGACAATGCGATACGGCTGGCTTCATAATCCCCCGCTACTCCCGGCGGATTCTCCAGGCCGTCCAGACTGAGCGTATCCCAACCGAACACGGCCGGGTAATCGCCGACCGAATTTTTCACATCGGAAACGACTTTGCCTTGATCGTCCTTGCCGGCAAAGGAAACCGTCGTGTCGTGTTGGTGCCCGAACAAAACTTCCTTGCCCCGCGTTTCGTTCATGAACGCAAACAGCGATTTGGTTTCGGCGGTTGCCCGGGAATCCACCAGATAAGGAGCACGGGTTCCCGGAGTTTCCGGATTGGTGACTACGCCTCCGGAACCGCCCGAACCCGATCCGCCCGGTTCCCGTACCATAGCCGGAGGTGTAGTGTCCAATTGAGCTTCATCCTGTAACTTGCCGTTTTTCAAGGTGTATTTTTTGTTCTTTTCTACAGCCATACCGTTAATAATGACGTTATCGGCCAAAACGTTGATCACGTCCACGCTGCCCTGTCCTTCCAGTGTCGTACCTTCGGCGCCGCTGCCAATCACCATGCCGGTAATGACGGACTCGTTCCCCAATTCCATGACGGCCGTCGTGCCTACGGAAGCTTGAACTATTTTCGTTTTCCCCGAGAAAACGATCCGAACTTTGCCGCCGGTTCGTTTGACGATCAGTTTCGATAAGGTAGAATCGCCGATTTGTATCGAATGCTCCCCGCCTCCCGATACAAATGCGGTTCCTTTTACCGTGAGTCCTTGAAGCTCCGCGTTCCCGTCCCCGATGCCCGGAGCAAGATACAGATTTCCGGCAATCGTACCGTTCTTCAGGGTGACGTCGCTTTGCTTAACGATCGCATTCCCCGAAATCTCCCCGTCCGAGAACGCTCCCGGATTCCGGTAAAACTTGGCGACCAGATGATCGATAACCGTGATGAGCTCGGCTCGCGTCATGGTCCGTTCCGGACCAAAGCTCCCGTCCGGATAACCGGAAACCGCTCCGGCCAACGCCGCTACCGCTTCCCTCGCGTAACCGCTGATCTCGGCCGCATCCGTAAACGAAACAGGATTTGTAGCGCTTTCATTTTTTAATGAGAACGCTTTCGAAATCAGGGTGACAGCATCCTGCCGCGATATATAAGCGGTCGCTTTGGACAGATTCCCCGGAAACCCTTCATAATAGCCCGCCGCTTTGGCAAGCGACAAAGTCTCGCCGTACCAGGCTCCTTGGGGGATATCGGCAAAAGGAACCTCCGCTTTGTCGGTGTAACCGAACAAACGATTGATGATGGCCGCAAGCTCTGCCCGGGTCACTTTCTCGTTCGGATGAAAGGATCCGTCCGGATACCCTTGAACCACCCCCAAGACCAGCCATCTGTCAATGCTCGCCTGCGCCCAATGCGCACCGGTTTGAACCTGGGCGATATACCCTTTCCGCTCGGTATTGTCCACGGCATGGACATTGCCTGCCGGCATGGCGAACTGCACGGACAAGAGCGCCGCCAGGGCGGTGATGCATCCTCTTTTAACTCTGCTCAAAAGTCTCACTCCTTGATTCGTATTCATAAAAGAATAAAAAAAGAAAAGTAGCACTAACCTCCCTTCATCAACTAACTTTTGCTTTCGCATAAAATATTAGCATCATGAAGCAGAATAAACAATAATATTAGTGCTAATTTAATGAACGAAATAAATTATACAATAACTTTATGATAACTAAGAGAGTTATATCTTAAATAGCGCCAATTTCTGTTCCAATTTTGTAGAAGCCTGCTCCAAGTTATTGGATAGCTGAACAAGCATTTCACTGACATTCTGTTGCTCTCCGCTCAGTGAGGCCACTTCTTCGGAAGTCGCGGAAGATTGCTGGGCCACGGCGCTGACGTTGCCCATCGATTCGGACAACACGCCTTGCGAGACAACAAGCTGTTCGATTGAAGCCGTTACCGAGTCCAGCCGATCGATAAACGCCTGCATTTGCTCCTGAACGTCATAGAAAATAGCATTCGTTTCTTTGACGGCCTCCCGTTGTTTGCCGAATAACGGCGTAACCTCGGACAAGGCATTGACCGTTTCGTTCATTTCGTTCATGATGCCGTCCGCAATGCCCGCAACCATTTCGATCGATTGCCTGGATTGCTCGGCAAGTCCACGAATTTCGTCCGCCACGACCATAAAGCCCCTTCCTGCCACTCCCGCTCTCGCTGCTTCAATGGTGGCGTTCAAAGACAGAATATTTGTTTGCTTCGTAATATTTTGTATGACGTCAAGGACATCAAGCACCAATGAGGCGGTTTCTTTCAAACCGTTGACCCGCTCCGTGAGCGCCGCGGTTTTTTGCCCGGTCAAATCGGTCTGCACCTCCAGCTCTGCCAGCTGATCGATTCCCCGCTTGCTCGATTCCCCGACATTCAAAGCGGAATCTCCCATTTCCCGATTCACTGAAGCAAAATATTTCATTAGCCCTGTGATTTGCTCGGTCAACTCATTGCCTCGCTCCGCTTCCCGAGCAAGATTCGCAGCTCCCGTAGCGAACTGTTCGGTGGATGCCGCTATCTCTCTGGCGGAAATGGCCGTTTTGCGTGAGGCTTCTCCTAGTTCTTTTGCCGTTTCCAACACTTCCAACGCGGTCTTGCTAGTCTGGTCTACGAGCTCTGTGATCTGTTCCATCATTTCATTAAAAGATACGGTCAATTCGCCGATCTCATCCCGGCTTCGATTCTCCATACGCACCTTGAGATTGCCTTTCGCTGCTTCTTGCATCAATTTCTTCATTTTATTGAGTGGTCCCGCGATCGTTCTTGCCATCAAAAAACCGATGGCGATCGCGAGGATAGCTACGAAGAATGCTGACAAATAAGTTGTCAACATGATTTTGTTAGCTTCTAGGGTTAATTCACCAACAGGAATGACACTTAGCAGTTTCCATCCGGAGGTGCCAAGGGTGCTGTACACCGTCAAGCTCTCCTTCCCCTCCGCATCTTTGCCCTGCAGGCTGTCCTGCTCCTGATCAGTTTTCGCCGCGCTCCAGATCTGGTTGTATCCCCGGTCTCCTTGGGGAGCGGACGTGGCGATCAATCGCTGATCGGCCGTGACAAGCTGTACGACGGATTTTTTCCCGAGGCTGATTTTTCCCAGCTCTTCCCCAAGGATCGAGCTTTTGATGTCGGCAACGACCACATATCCCGTTCCAAACGAACCGGTTAGCGATTTTACCATGCGGAACAGGGAGGTCGGCCCGCCCGCTTCGGGAGCAACTTGGTCCGGCATCCACAGGGTTCGGCCGGAATCCAGCGATTCGCTAAACCATTCCGACTGCTTTGCCCCCTCCAGGAAATCATCATCCTTCATCCCTGTAGTCACGCTTTGCATCGAATCATTTTCGGGGATTAGGTACACCCCCAGTACCCCGGGGTTTGAAAAAGCCCAATTTCCCAAAGCAGAGACCAGCTTCTGCTTGATGATAATTTGCTGTCTGGCATCCGTTCCTGCAAGTGAGCCTTGACGGACAAGCTCCTGAATTTCTTTGCCGAACAACGATTGCTGCAGCGAATCTTCATAGCGTTTCAGGACCAAATCCAGCTTCTCGGCCGTTTGGCTGACGGTTTGCTGGTTCGACGCCTTGGCGATATTTTTGATCGTGCTTTTCGACATCTGATAAGATACGCTTCCAAGACACAATACAAAAGCAAGGGTCGCAAAAAAGAAGATCATAAACAGCCGTGCCCCCACCGATTTGGAGGGGTGAACCCTGAGTTCGCGTAACCCGGCAATAAGGCGGGTCTTATCTATAGTTATCTTGTTTTTCATGCCTGCTTCCCCCTTGCGACTGTTCAAATATCGAAAAGAATTTCAATTATAGTTTCAGTAACTCCTGAATAACGCGATCGCCCAAATATGGCAAATACTCGTGACCGTATTCATGGTATACGACAAGCTCTTTTTCCGAACGAATCTTGTTGTAGGTAGCAAACTGCGTATACGGCGGGCAAATCGTATCCGCTAATCCCGTTACGAAAACAACCCTCGCCCGAATCCGGTCGGCCAGGTTTTGAATATCGATATAGCCGAGCTTGTTGAAAACTTCGTCATGCCGGCTGTGCAGCGGATCCATGAATCGGAAATAGTAAGCGAGTTCCTCGTATGCGGATGACGTAACGTCCATTTCCCAAGCTTTTTTGTAATCCGTCAAAAAAGGGTAAACAGGAATCGCCAGTTTCACGCGCGGTTCCAATGCGGCGCAGGCCACGGTCAGCGCTCCACCCTGAGAGCAGCCGTGGACCGCGATCCGGTCCGGATCGACATGATCCATGGACATCAGGATCCGTACCGTTTGCACGAGGTCGAGAAATACATTTCGGTAATAGAGCTTATCCGGGTTCTCCTCATCGATACCGCGGATAATGTGGCCTTTGACCGTCGTTCCTTTAGCCGACAGGTTGTCTTCGGAGAGACCTCCCTGTCCACGGCAATCCATCGCGATCACGGTAATCCCGTGTGCCGCATACGAGGCCTTATCGAACCAATCGCCGCTCCCAGTATGGTAGCCGTGGAACAGGGCCAGGCCGATTCCGTTGCGGCTTCCGGCATCCTGTCTGGTCGGCTTGGCAAATTTGGCGTGCACTCTCGCACCGCCGACGCCGGTAAAGTACAAATGGTAACATTCCGCAAGCGGGGTCTGAAACTCGGCCTTCACCAGCTCATAGTCCAGCGGCTGGGCATCCAGCTCCTTGAGCGCCCGTTCCCAATAAGCATCAAAATCCTGGGGCTTCGGGCTGCTCCCCTGATATTTCAGCAATTCCTCAATCCGATCGTTTGCCAATTCGAATCCCTCCTGAAACTCGAAAACGGATAATTCTTCGTAGAGTTATCCGTTTTCGAAATGCATGGTTAGCTAGATTTCAGAATATTAGTTAGTAGTCAAAAATTACATGATGCCGATTTCGGCATCATCACCGACTTCTTCATGCGTCGCTTTCACGTAATCGACGATTTCTTGAACCGTCGTGTAAGCCACGCCCACATACGTATCGGCCGCGCCGTAATAAATCGCGATTTTGCCGGTGTTCGCATCAGTCAACGTTGCGCAAGGGAACACGACGTTCGGTACGAAACCGCGTTCCTCGTACCACTCTTCCGGTGTCAGCACGTATGTGCTAGAGCGATATTTGACTTTGGACGGCTCGTCTTTGTCGAGAATAACCGCGCCCATGCTGTACACGAGTCCGTTGCAAGTGCCCGTTACGCCATGGTAGAACATCAGCCAACCTTCGGTCGTTTCGATTGGAGCGGGACCGCCGCCGATTTTCACCGACTGCCACCAGCCTTGCCCGCCCTTGGTCATCACATGGCGATGTTTGCCCCAATAGACGAAATCCGGGCTTTCGCTAAGGAAGATGTCGCCAAACGGAGTATGCCCGCTGTCGCTGGGACGGGACAACATCACGAAGTTGCCTCCGATTTTCTTCGGGAACAACACGCCGTTGCGGTTAAATGGTAAGAACGGATTCTCCAAACGGACAAACGTCTTAAAGTCTTGGGTTTTGGCCACCCCAATCGAAGCGCCGTAGAAGTCCGTACACCAAATAATATAGTAGGTATCCTCCACCTTCACCAACCGGGGATCATAGGCATATTGAGGTTGGAACGGCTTCCCTTCCTCATCCACAAAAGGAATACGCTCCTCGTCGATCTTCCATTCATAGCCGTCTTCGCTCCAGCCTGTATGCAGGTGAGGACGGCCGTTAATCGTTTCGGCGCGAAACACGCCAACAAAGCGGCCATCGTAAGGAACAACTGCGCTGTTGAAGATGCGCGCGATGCCTTTGGCCGGATTCCTCTTCACGACCGGATTGTCATTATGTCTCCATACGGGTCCTGCCGCATGCTCCGGTTTATCTTGCCAAGGAATGTTCGGCAGGTTCTCTCCAATGATTTTCACTGTGCTCATGAGGTTACCCCTTCCAAATCAACTCAAATAAGTGCGTTTATTTAACGGAGCCTTGGGCAAATCCGTTATAGATGTATTTCTGCAGCGCCACAAAAGCAATCAGGATCGGCACAATCGTTATCATGATCCCGGCGCAGATCACTTCCCATTGCGAACCGTAAGGGCCTTTAAACTTAAACAGCGCGGTCGAGATCACCTGCAGGTCCTCGCTTGGCATATACAGGAACGGCGTGTAGAAATCATTATAGATATTCACGCCTTTGACGATAATGACCGTCACGATGGCTGGGGCGAGCAGCGGCAAAATAATGCGCCAGTAAATCGTGAAATAGGACGCGCCGTCCAGCATCGCGGATTCGTCCAGCGATTCGGAAATCGAATCGAGGAATTGCATGAAAATATACACGGCGATAATGTCAGTGCCTAAGTAAAGCAAAATCGGAGCAAATCGTGTATCCACCAAGTGGAAGAAGTTGATGATTCGGAATGTCGCCACCTGGGTCGTCACGCTTGGGATCAAGGTCGCCAGCAAGAAGGCCCCCATCAACAGCTTGTTGCCGCGAAATTTGAAGCGGTTTAGGACATAAGCGATCATGGAGCCGATCAAGGTCGCGCCAAGAATTGAGATGACTACGATAATGACGGTGTTTCCGAAGCCAAGCAGCATTTTTCCATTAATAAAAGCCTTGGAGTAGTTGGCGAAATTCAGCCAGTTCTCCGGCGGCGTCAAAGGGCTGGTCGAACCGTATTCCTTGTTCGTTTTAAAGGAAGCGAACAGCACCACCACGATCGGAACGAGCGCGGCGAAAGCACCCAGCAGCAAGCTGACATATTTAATGAAGGCCGCGGCTACGTATTTCAGTCTATACATGGCTTACTTCTCCTCCTTGATCAACAAGCGCTGCAGCAAGGTGACAATGATCACGATAAACAGCAGGACAACCGCCATGGCGGAGGCAAGGCCAAGCTTGTTATATTTAAACGCGGTGGTCACCGTCTGGATGACAAACGTATTACTTCCGTTGGAGCCGCCGGTCATAATGTACGGAATATCGAAGGCGCTGATTGCACCGCTGATGGCGAGGATCAGGTTGAGCTGCACAATTTTCATGATGCTGGGAATGATGATATGGCGGAACTGATGCCAACGGTTGGCCCCGTCGATCTCGGCCGCTTCGTAAATATCGGAACCAATCGACGAAATCGCGCCCAGGAAAATGATGAAGTTAAAGCCCATGTATCTCCACACGGATGCGCCCGCCAGCGAAATATTAATGATGTTCGGGTTCTTCAACCATCCCTGCGTGTAAGCGCCAAGCCCCACCGATTGCATCAAGGTATCCAGCGTACCGTCCGGACGGAAGAAGAACAGGAAGATAAACCCGATCGCTACCCCGTTTAAGAGGTAAGGAAAGAACAGGACGCCTTTAAAGAAGTTTTTGAATCGCACCTTAAAGCTAAGTATCGTTGCAAAATAAAGAGCAATTGCCATTTGAACAAAGGTCGCGCAAAAATAATACAAGCTGACCTTAAAGACGGTGAAATATTTGGAGTCGGTAAAGATCGTCTTGTAGTTCTCAAACCCTACGTAATCATAATGCTTGCTGTAGCCGTTCCAGTTGGTGAAGCTGTATTTGAACATATTAAAAACCGGCAAGTAGGCGAAAGTGAACAACAAGGCGACCGGGATCAGCGAGAAGGCGAAAATGATCACTTTCCGCTGGGTTTTGTAGCTTAAATTTTTGAACACCACTCACACCTCCAAAAATCCTGCAAAATGCCTATCTCTGTCTCTCCTTGGCTAAAATCACAAGGGAAACGCGCATCCGGCACGTTCCCCCTGCAACTTTGTCCTCCCCTGTGACCGGTGTTATTTCACGAATTTGGCGCGGGATTTCACCCAAGCGTCGTTGAGATCCTTCATGATGTCGTCATAGGATTCGTTCAGGTTACCGATCGCGGCTTCCATGATCCGTTTCTTGAATTCCGGCTGCCACAAGCCGATTTCCGCGTCTTTGTCGATTTTGTCCACCAGGCCTTCTTGCCCCGGTTTTGCAGGAGTCTGCAGTTCGAACTTCACGTCAGTTCCTTCGAATTGCTTCAGCGATTCCGGAAGAGGAGCGCCGACCACCGGGCTTATGCCGCCGGCTTGTTCCGTGGGATATCCGGATTTGTTGATGAACCAGTCCACCCAAGCTCTTGCCGCCTCTTTGTGCTTGCTGTGCTTGCTGATGCCCAGCGTATAGTCGTCTGCAAGCGGCATAATGATTTCCTTAGCATTCGTTGGGAAAGGCATGTAAGCGATGTCATCCGGATTCTCAGCTAAGCCTTGAACCTGCCCGATCGCCCAGGAGCCCAGCACCATCGCACCGATTTTGCCATTGGCCATGTCGGCTTTGGAAGCTTCCCAGTTCGTCGTTGTCGGGTCATCTTCAATCAAACCTTGTTTGGCGGTGTCGTACATCACCTTGTACAGTTCATAGTGCGGCTGTCCAGGAACGAAGTTGTCATCGGTGTTCGGCTGGATCACATTGACATAGTCGACGTCGCCGGCAACGGTAGTTAATACAGCTTCCCATTGCGTCAAAGGCCAGCTGTCTGCATAGTTGCTGTACAGAGGAATCGCGTCGCCTTTTTCTTTGATTTTGTGCAAAGCGGCCAAAAACTCGTCCGGTGTTCTCGGCGTCGTCGTTACGCCGGCGTCGTTAAATACTTTCTTGTTGTAGAGGATCCCGGAAAAGTTAACAGCGATCGGAATCCCGTAAACTTTGCCATCAACGGTTCTTTCCTCCAGGCCGATATACTGCTTGCTCATCTCTTCCAACGTACCCAGCGGTTCAAAAAACTCCGGCGTATCCGCCAGCGGAATGCTGGTTGGCAGCAACAGAACATCACCGTAATCGTCAGAGTTCATCCGCACTGTGATTTGTCCTTCATAATCGGAAAGCGCTTGGAAGTTTACTTTCACGTTCGGGTATTCCTTATTAAATTCGGCGGCATAATCCTTGAATACGGTGTCGACGATGTCTGTTCGTTGCGTAATGACGGTAATCTCTCCCGAGATGTCCCTTCCCGCCGTCTGTTCCGTGCCGGAGTTCGCGGTTCCGGCATTTCCGGCTGCATTGTTCTGTGCCGCGTTATTACGGTTGTTCCCTCCACAGCCAGCCAACAGAGTCAAAACAAGCATCAAGGCCAGCAAACCGATGAAAGCTTTGTTCTTTTTCACATCCGTTTCCCCTTTCAATTTATAAATTAAGTTATCGATAAACTAACTAAGATTCTATAATGTATACGCTTAATAGTCAATGGCTAAATCCATTTATTTTCGGTTAATAAAGTAATATATTAAGTTATCACTTATGAATGATAAGTTTAATTTTTAGCTCATCTTCCTATTTACCAACAGAATCGGTATACTGGATTTTAGATCGATTGGCTCTGGATGATAGATTGAACGGGATGGTGAATATAAGTTCATGAAACGCAACATAACGATGAAAGATATCGCCGACAAGCTGGGCGTCAGCAGCGTTACGGTATCTAAAGCGCTGAATGACAAGGAAGGCGTCAGCGACAGCCTGAAGCTGAAGATCAAGAAGGTGGCCAGTGAGATGGGCTACCGCTTTAACTCGGCGGCCAAATCGATCAAGGACGGGCTTTCTTATAATATTGGCGTGATGATTCCGCAGCGTTTTACGGGTCTTAGAGAGTCCTTCTATTTGCAGGTTTATCAGCAGATCGCCATTCAGTTGGACCACTATGGCTATTTCGGAATCTTAAATATCTTAAGCAGCGAAGATGAGGAACAGCTCAATTTCCCGCGGGTATACAGTGAAAATAAGGTGGATGGCATCATCATTTTGGGGCAGGTCAGCAAGAAGTACATCGAAACGGTGCAAAATATGGAGCTGCCGAAGCTGTTTCTCGACTTTTATGACGAGCATGCCGCGATCGATTCAATCGTTACCGATAACTTTTACGGCGCTTACGAGATCACGAACTATCTGATCCGATGCGGCCACCGCGAGATCGCTTATGTTGGCAACGTCTATTCCACCAGCAGTATCCAAGACCGCTTCCTGGGTTACTACAAATCGCTGCTGGAGCACGGGTTGAAGTTTAACGAGCGTTATCTGATCAATGACCGTGATGAACACGGTACCTATATCGATATCGAGCTTCCGGAGCAAATGCCTACCGCGTTCGTCTGCAACTGCGACCAAGTCGCCTATCTTTTGGGCGAGCGCCTCACCAGCATGGGTTACCGTATCCCGGATGACTGTTCGATTGTCGGGTTCGACAACGACGTATACGCCACGCTGGCAAATCCGCCGCTAACTACGGTTGAGGTGGATATTGAGCAGATGGCCCGATCCGCCGTCAAGGCGATTATGGATAAAGTGTCCAACCCCCATCGCCGCATCGGCCGCATGCTGGTGCATGGCAAGATCATCTACCGGGATTCCGTTAAGAACCTTAATACCGAACCCGCCGAGTAATCGGCGGTTTTTTGCTTCTTTAGGACAACTTCACGCTAACAAATTCAAAATAAAAAAGGTTGAATCCACCGTTTAGCTGTTATATAGTTATGTCATAATTAGTATTTTGTTATCTTAATTTATATAACAAATGATAACAAATTTTAAATTTTTGAGATCGTGGGGTGAAATGCAAGTATGCAATCGCTCGAACATTATATTGCCGGAATGACCTGGGGGTTTATGGGCGTCAGGGGGACCTGGGGCAACGAGGCCGCAGCTCATTCCATGGAAATGATGGCGAAGGTGACCCGCAGTAACTGGACGGCCATTGCTTTTGCCGCACTGCAAGCAACAGCCTTCTCCACGGATATCCCCTTCTGGGAGGCGCCGACGGTGACCGACGAGGAAGTCCGATGGGCCATTCGTAAGGCGCATTCGCTGGGGTTGAAGGTATGTCTGAAGCCGATCGTGAACTGCGCGGACGGAACTTGGCGAGCGCACATTAATTTTTTTGATCGAGACGTCCCTTGTGAACCAAAATGGTCTGACTGGTTTGCCTCGTATCGCGCATATCTCCTTCATTTCGCGCAAATCGCCGAGGAAACCGGGTGCGAGATGTTCTGTATCGGCTGCGAAATGGTGCAAACCGACCGGCGGGAAGCGGAATGGCGCGCTTTGATCGCCGACATTCGCCAGGTTTACCACGGACCGCTGACGTATAACTGCGACAAATATCAAGAGGACAATGTGATGTGGTGGGATGCCCTGGATGTGATCAGTTCCAGCGGCTACTACCCGATCGGAGACTGGGATCGTCAGCTGGATCGAATTGAAAGCGTTGTCCGGAGATACGGTAAGCCGTTTTTGTTTATGGAAGCCGGCTGCCCGAGCCGCACCGGGTCGGCGAACGTCCCAAATGACTGGACGCTGCAGGGTGCAGTGAATGAGGCGGAACAGGCGGAATATTACCGCACGATGCTGGAGAAATGCGGAGCGCGCGATTGGGTCCGCGGCTTGATGCTGTGGGATTGGCCGGCGCGGCTGTACGATCGGAGCCAGGCTGCAACAAATGATGGTTACTGCATTTATGGCAAGGAAGCGGAGACGGTCGTAGCTGAAGCTTATGCCGCCAAGCTGAACGCGATCGAGCGATAAGGAGGTTTTTTACGTGGAAATCCATGATTGGAAGGTACAGCTGCAGCAGGAGCTGCAAGGCAACATTCTCCCTTTTTGGATCGAACATACAATCGATTGGCAGCATGGCGGCTTTGTCGGATACATCGATGAGCAGCTCAACAAGCACCCCGAGGCCGATAAAGGGCTGGTGCTGCACGCCCGCATTCTATGGACCTTCGCTTCGGCCTATCGTCGATTTCCCGATCCCAAATACCTGGAAATCGCCGAGCGGGCTTATGATTACCTGAAGACGCATTTTGTGGACCCTCAGTACGGCGGTTTCTATTGGATGGTGGATGTCCAAGGACGGCCGGTTCAAGACAAAAAGCAGGTCTACGGGCAAGCGTTTGTCATTTACGCTTTGACTGAATATTATCGCGCAACCTCCAGCGAAGAGGCATTGGAGCAAGCGGTCAACCTCTACCGCCTGCTGGAGCAGCACAGCTATGATCCGGTTCATAAAGGCTATGTTGAGGCTCTGTCCCGCGACTGGAAACCCACCGGGGATTTAAGTCTCAGCAACAAGGATCTAAACGAAAAGAAATCGATGAATACGCACCTGCACGTGCTGGAGGCGTACACCAATTTGTACCGGGTATGGAAATCCTCTGAGCTGCGGGGCAGCTTGTCCGAGCTGATCGAAGTGACGCTAGAGCAAATCATCGATCCGAAAACTGCCCACTTCCTGCTGTTCTTCGATGACGGCTGGCAGGTCAAAGGACATCATGTCTCGTATGGCCATGATATCGAGGGCAGCTGGCTGCTCGTCGAGGCAGCCGAGGTGCTGGGTGAGCCCGCTCTGCTGCAGCGCGTGAAGGAAACCGCCTTAAAGATGGCCGAGGCTGTGTATGCGGAAGGCGTTGACCGGGACGGCGGGATATGGAACGAAGCCGATCCAAACGGCCTGACTGACGATAACAAAGACTGGTGGCCGCAGGCGGAAGCGATGGTTGGTTTCTACAATGCGTACCAACTGACCGGAGACCCCAAGTACCGGGCGGCTGCAGCAAATTCCTGGAGCTTTATTCAAACGTATCTGGTGGATCGTAAACACGGCGAATGGTTCTGGGGCGTGGATCGAGGCGGCGCACCGTTGCCGGGCGAACCAAAGGTCAGCCCTTGGAAATGCCCTTATCATAACAGCCGCGCGTGTCTGGAAATGCTGGAGCGTCTGGAACGCGAGAAGTAATTTGATGGATCGGAGGAATTGAGAATGAGCCTATTTGACGAAAGAAAACAGCAGCTGACCGAACGTTACGAACAGCTGATTGCGCGCCGCAACGAGAAAATGCCCTATGGCAACGGGGTGTACGACCGCTACCGCTATCCGGTCTTGACGGCGGAGCATGCGCCGCTCATTTGGAGATACGATTTCAATCCGGCGACGAATCCGTATTTCTCTGAACGCCTTGGCGTCAACGGCGTGTTTAATCCGGGAGCCATCGAGCTGAATGGAAAATTTTATCTGATCGCCCGCGTTGAAGGCGTAGACCGCAAATCGTTCTTCGCTGTAGCCGAGAGCGATAACGGCATCGACGGCTTCCGTTTCTGGGATAAGCCGGTGGTTATGCCCGAAACCGAAGATCCGGACGTCAACGTCTACGACATGCGGGTCGTGCGGCATGAAGACGGCTGGATTTACGGGCTGTTCTGTACGGAGCGGAAAGACCCCCATGCGCCGCGGGGAGATCTGTCGAGCGCCGTAGCCCAGTGCGGCATCGCCCGCACGAAGGATCTCGTCACTTGGGAGCGGTTAGCCGACCTGAAAACGAAATCTCCGCAGCAGCGCAATGTGGTGCTGCACCCCGAGTTCGTAGACGGGAAATACGCGTTCTACACCCGTCCGCAGGACGGCTTCATCGACGCCGGCTCCGGCGGCGGCATCGGCTGGGGGTTGTCTGATTCGATCGAGCAGGCGGTCATCGACGAGGAAATCATCGTTGACGACCGCAAGTACCATACGATCAAAGAGGTCAAGAACGGCCAAGGTCCCGCCCCGATCAAAACGGATAAAGGCTGGCTGCACATCGCCCATGGCGTGCGGGGAACGGCGGCCGGGCTCCGCTACGTGCTGTACGCCTTCCTCTCCGACTTGCAGGAGCCGCAGCGGGTGACGCATCGGCCGGGCGGCCATCTGATCGCACCGGAAGGCGAGGAGCGTGTCGGCGATGTGTCCAACGTCGTGTTCTGTAACGGCGTCATCGCCCGCGACAACGGCGACGTCTTCATCTATTACGCTTCCTCTGATACGCGCATCCACGTCGCCACAACGACGGTCGACCGGCTGCTGGACTACGTGCTGAACACGCCGGAGGATCCGCTGCGCTCCTATGCCTGCGTACAGCAACGAATCGATTTGATCGAGCGGAATATCCAATTTCTGAACAAGTAAAACTAGCGAGCTGCTAGGAGTTCATCTCTTGGCAGCTCGTTTGTTTGAGTTGACTTCTTTACTCGGCCTTTCGATGCGGCTCGGCGGTGGAATCCCGGTATACCGTCTCGACGGAGATCATGATTTTCTCCCGCGGCGCGTCCGGTTGGGCCAGTCGTTCCAGCAGCTTCCTCACCGCCCGCTGGCCAAGGTTCTCCTTCGGCACGTTAATGGTGGTAATGGCCGGAGTGTACCGGGCCGCATCGTCGATATTGTCAAACCCGCTGACCGTGATATCCCCGGGCACGTGAAGGCCAATCTCACTCAGGACGGAGCAGGCATGCATCGCGATGGAGTCGTTCGCACACACAAGCGCGGTCGGGAGCGTCCCTTCCGCTTTCTGCCCCTCCAGCCATCCGCGCAGCACGTCGCCGTAAGCCCCGGTGTCGACACCTTCCAGCTCCAGCATCGGATCCTCCAGGGACTGCGGTGTCAAGCCGTTCTCCTCCAAGGCGCTGCGGAAGCCAATCCAGCGGTCCCGAAAGCTGCGGGAAAACGTTAAATTGCCTAAGAAATGCAGCTTCCGATGCCCCAGGCCGATCAGGTGATTGGTCAAACGGGCCATCCCATCAACGTTGTTAGCGAAGACCGTGTCGCTTGGAATCAGCGGGTCCTCATGATCGACCAGCACGATCGGCAGCCCGATCCGGTGTACCTCCAGCAGGAATGGGGTGGCGATCTGCCCCACCCCGATCATCCCCAGAATCCCGTCAGGATTCAGGATGCTCATGAAGTTGTCACCGCGAGGTTCGGATACGATAATCATCCCCAGCTCCTGCGCCTCCAGCTCCCGGGAGATGCCTTCCAGCAGTCTACCCCAATACAGCGATTCCTTGTTCTGAAACCGGATATTTGGCATCAGCACCAGCACTGACTGCTTGCCGGCCGGTGCCGGCAGCGCGGTTCCCGTAGGGATGACGTTCTTCACATAACCGTTCTTCTGATTAAAATACCCAAGCTGGGAGGCAGCTTGAATGACCCGCTCCCGGGTCTGCTCGCTGACCCCTCCCTTGCCGGACAAAGCTTTGGATACAACGAATTTCGAGACGCCTAGATGGTCGGCGATTTGCTGCATCGTAATTTTTTTCAAGGACTCTAACCTCCGAAATAACGTATAACGAACGGGTTCATAACAATATAACAACAGTATAACAAACTCGCCATTCGTTATAAATCGTTATTTCATTCGCCTGGACCAAACCAGGAGGCCACCCAATGAATGCTCTTCTGCGACGCCTGCTGCAATAGGTGAGCCGCTTTGTCGGCAAATCGGTCGATGGCCGGCGGCGAGGGTGGCGGCATCAGCAGGTCAGCTGGCGTCTGCAGCGCCTGACCGCCCCCCGTCGTGTTTGGCACATCGGTCCCGGATGGGGAGGTTCCGTAGCCGGGAACCTGGGTATAACCGCCTGTCGTTCCTTGCGGCGCGGCATTGCCTTGACCGGTTGTCCAAATGGGGGGGGATCCGGCGGTCCAACCGTTGTTGTTCTGCTGCAATTGCTGCTGTAATTGCTGTTGCGATTGTTGCGGCTGCTGCGATTGCGGATAGGGATAGATCATGGATTGTCCGTTCATGCCTGCAGTCGTCCCTCCGGTTTGAAATCCGGGGCCGAGGATCGAGCTGGTTCCGCTTTCGGCAAGCTGCATCCCCAGCGTCACCCCAGTCGCCAGCAATAAACCGTATACCAATGTTTTTCGCAGCATTTTAGCCATGTCCATCCCCCATTCAAATCAAGATTTCTTGTTTGTGCTGTTCGTTCCTTTGTTCACGCTGTCCGAAGACTTATTGGAACTGCCCGCGCCTTTGTTCGTGGTGCCAGCGGACTTGTCCGTGCTCTTTGCGCTGCCGCTAGCGATGCCGTTCGTACTGCTCTTCGACAGCTTGCCTGCTTTCTCCGCGTCCTGACTTTCCCAATACAGATCGGCCAAAATTCCGGCCAGCACCTTGGCGGTACGCTCCAGCTCTTCCTGGCTGTTGTCGATGCCGCCGATTTCGATCAGCACGCTGTTCGGCGACAGCGACTGGTTATATTCCCCGTTGCCTTGGGAAGACGTCTTCCCCCAGATGCCTCTGGAAATCCCGGGATACGACTTCTCCAACCGTTCATGGATGGAGCTGGCGAATTTCTCATTCTCGCGCCAATTCTTGTTCCCGTGTCCGATAATGAAGTATACCTGGGCATAATTCACACCGTTGATGGTTGTTGTCGTTTTGTCGTGGCGCTGCGAGTCGCGGTGAATATCGATAAAATATTGCAGCTGACCGTTTTCAGCCATCGCTTGTTTGACAGTCTCTCGTGAATATTTATATGAGTAGTTGTAGTTGTAATTGCTCACCTTGGCCGCATAATTTTCGTACGTGTGTAAGGTTGCGACCCCTCTGCGTTCCAGCTCTTTCGCCAAGGCCTCTCCAACTAAGCCTACGTTCTTCTTATCCTCCGCCGAGCTCGGATTATCTACATTCGTGCCAAGCACGGGATTAAAAGATTCTTGCGGATGGGAATGATAGATCATCACGATATTTTTATTGCCCGGCTTGATGGAAGGCTCCTCCTGATCCCCGGACGTGCCGTCCGTCTTCCCCGGTTCCACTGCTGGCGGCTGTGCTGTGTCCGAATTGTCGCCGTCCTTCCCGGGATCCGCGTTACTTCCATCATCGGGGATATCCGGTTCCGGGTGATCCGGCGCACTTCCGTCGGCTCCTGCGCCTGGCCGGTAGTCCTCCGGAGCCTGGGCCGTCCCGTTGCCGGAGCCGGTGCGCAGCAGGATCGGACTGTCAGCGCCAAGCCCTGGGACTTCCCGGGCTACCAAGCTCTTTGGATCGGACGGATTCACGTCCGTCAACAGCTGAAAGACGAAGTTCGTCACCTGCCGCCCGGAAATCGCCGGGGTCTGCTTCTCGCTAGCCACATGCGGCAGCTCCATGCCAACCATATCCATGAAGAATCCGCTGGACAGCGAGGCCGCCAGTCCTTTCATCGAGGAGACAGGGGAGGTGTTCAGCTGTTTCTCAGCGATCCCCAGCACCCCCAGCATGACGAAGAAGATCACCGACATGACCGACAGCAGCAAAAAGGTGCGTCCCATCGCCAACACATGAAGCAGATTCCTTCTCATTTTCCCTAGATTCCAAGCCTTGAATTTCATATGCATGTCCTCCTCCAGCCGCTTTCAAACTATATTCCAAATCTATGAACCTAGTTGAAAGGCTAGAACCTCAAATTCTCACACAAAAAAAGAAATCCGCTAGATTCGCGGATTTCCTTGAGATTTAAGGAGAAGGAACTAGAAGCAGCATACGCTCGTTAATGCGTGTAGGACGCCACGTTATCCGGAGTAACTGCCTCATGCAGCGAGATGTTGAGTCCGCTTGCAATGACGTTGGCAACGTCCTCGATGAATTCATCAATTTCCTTCGGCGTGACGATCAAATCATGGCCGAGCGGTTCAAGCACCTCTTTGACGAGACCCAGACGCTCGTTTTCGCTCAGGTCGTTCAGCATGCCCATGATCTGCTTGGTCGGAGCTTTTCCGTCGTCGCTTTCCTGGTTAAAATGATTTTTCATCAAATCCAATACATTATTTACGATCGTCGATGCGTAGCACACCGTTGGAACGCCGATGGCGATACAAGGCACGCCCAAAATTTCCTTGGTCAGCCCCCGCCGCTTATTGCCGATCCCTGAGCCGGGATGGATGCCGATATCGGCGATCTGGATCGTGGTATTCACCCGCTCCAACGAGCGCGAAGCCAGCGCATCGATGGCGATGATGAGATCGGGTTTTGTCCGATCCACGATCCCCTGCACCACTTCGCTGGATTCAATACCGGTAATGCCAAGCACCCCGGGGGCAATCGCGCTAACCTCGCGGTAACCTGGCGCTACCTGGTCCGGTGTCAGCTCAAAATAATGGCGGGTGACCATCACATTTTCCACCACCAGCGGTCCAAGCGCATCCGGCGTGACGTTCCAGTTGCCGAGGCCAACGATCAACGTCTTCGCCTCCGGTCCAACCCCGATTTTATTTAAAAATGCAGTAAACTCCTTGGCGAACGCCGCAGCCACCTTCTCCTGCAGCTCGGTATCCTGATTGCGGAGACCGGGAACCTCCAGCGTCACATAATGCCCCTGGATTCGTCCAATTTGCCGCGAGGCTGCCTCATCGGTCACATCCAGACGGGTAATCTTGATCCCGTCCTGTTCCTCGACCTGCTCATTGAGCCCAGGGACCGGGCCGCCATGGATCGTCTCCGCCATTTCCTTCGATTCAACGGCCAAGTCAGTGCGTACGGAATATTCGCGCAAGTCCAAGTTCATGCCATAAGACCTCCATTTCCTCTGATTGCCTTTATTGTGCGGGAGAGGGAATGGGTTTATACATCCCTTCTGCGAGGCTGAAAAACTTGCGCGAAATCGAGAGATTCGGTATGATGAATTTATTGCTTTTTGCTATCTTGCGTGATAAAATATTTTAAGTTGTGAATCATCTGGGTTGATATATGCTTTACAGGAGGTGAATGCAATGCCTAACATTAAATCCGCAATCAAACGCGTAAAAACGAGCGACAAACGCCGCGCGTTGAACGCTTCGCAAAAATCCGCCCTGCGTACGGCTGTGAAGACAGTTGACACCGCTCTGGCGAACAACGAAGTTGAAGCAGCTAAAGCTGCTTTCGTGGCTGCTACCAAAAAATTGGACAAAGCCGTTACGAAAGGTCTGATCCACAAAAATGCAGCTGCCCGTAAGAAATCCCGCTTGGCTAAAAAATTAAACGAACTTACGTCCCAAGCGTAAGTCTCGTTAAATGATACGAAGCTCAAAAAGACCTGAACGATAAATCGTTCAGGTCTTTTTGGTTATTGTTTAGGTCGGGCTTGTACCTCAAGCCGCCAGTTTTAGCAGGAACAGCTCCAGCCCCAGGACTTTGTCGATCTGCCCGCTCTTCATCCGGTAGTCCAGTTCGGCCAGCTCGGACAAAATCGCCTTCAGGCGACCGGTCTCAAACTTCCGGGCCTGGTCGCCGGCCAGCTTGACGACGTACGGATGCAGGCTCAGCTGGGAGGCAATTTGCTGCTGCGAATAGCTTTGGCGGGCGAGCTCCTTCACCTGCAGCATAATCCGGAACTGGCGGGCGATCAGCGCCGCAATTTTAATCGGTTCCTCACGTTGCTTCAGCAGCTCGTAGAAAATGCCCAGCGCCTGCTCCAGCCGAATCGCGGCGATATGCTCCACCATCACGAACACGTTCTGCTCTGTGCTGCGCGCCACCAGCTGCTCCACCGCAGCAGTATCGATCATGCCGCCGGCTCCGGCGTACAAGCAGAGCTTGTCCATTTCCGCAGCCAATACAGCCATCTGCACACCGCTTGCCGCAATTAATGCTTCCGCGGCATCCCGTCCAATTCGGCAACCTCGCTTCTCTACCTCTTGCACAACCCACTGAACAAGCTCGCCGCCGCCAAGCGGCAAAAAGGACAACACCGTACCCGCCGCCTTGATCGCTTTGACAACCTTCTTTCGCTCGTCCAGCTTTTCACCGTTCACGACAAACACAACGACGCTATGTTCTGCCGGGTTGCCGATATACGTCAGCAGCGCCTCGACTTTATGCTCAATCTTGCCGCCTTCCTTGCCGCCTGCTACAAGCAGGGTGGAGTCGCGTACAACGATCAGCTTGCGCTCCACGAGAAAAGGCATCGTCTCCGCCTCCTCGACCACCACCTCAATCGGCGTCTCCGCCAAATCAAAGGTCGCGATGGCAAAATCCTTCTGATCCGGATCCACCAGCTGATCCTGGAGCAAACTAACAAACTCCTGAATTTGATACTTCTCCGTACCGTAACATACGTACAACGGGGAGACCCGCCCCTGCTTAATGTCTTTTATCGCTTGTTTTTGCTTTGCGTCCATCCGGTATCTCCCTTTCGACTTTGTTGCCTTCTTCCATCATACTTCGATTTCACGCATTCGTCCAAGCTCTGTTTATTGTTGTTCAGTCGAAATACCGTCAAGTTACTTGAGGTCACAGCAAGGGGAAACGTGCGCGGTTGTTATTAGACGGGGATGCGGCGGAAAATGTTCAGTTGCATGACAGGGGTTGTACTGTTCCAGCTCCGATGTACCGCGAAATGGGCCTAAGGTTGGCCTAAAGTAACGTAACGGACCGTACAGCCCTTATTTGTACATTTCCCGGCTATTTCCCGCTGTAACGGACACCTGAGACCTTATTGGGCACTTCCAGCACCCTTTTAGCTGGATTTGTCCAGAATAAGGTCTCCTCGGTCCGTTAGAATCGGTAAGCCTACGATATGTGAAAATAGCGGCTCTAGAGTCCGTTAGCCTGCGGGGATACCAGGAACCGAGCTCGC
>NZ_GG695973.1:62018-81495 GCF_000159955.1 Paenibacillus sp. oral taxon 786 str. D14
GCTTATAATGCAACAGAGGGACCTCTGCCTCTTGGCGAAAGATCCCTCTGTCCCGGAACATCTATATAAACGCGGGCTAAAGAGCTCTAGAAACTCTCCCGCCAGCGGTCATACGACGATCAGGGGTTTAATCCGTTATCTCTACTATATATATAACCTATTCCATATCTCCTGAAAAGGTGACTGCCGCATGTTCAAAAAACCGCCCAAATTCGTCCGTCTTTTGCACTTATTTTAGGGCTGTGTTCCTTTTGCAGCATCCGTGGCCGCCTTCTCGGCATCGATGGTATGAACCGCAGGGGTTCCCTCGATTTCTGTCTCGTACGTAAATACATGGCCTGCTTCCGACCACGACCCGTCAACCCAATCCCCATCGATCACCTGATCAGCCACCAGTTTCCGTTCCTCGGCTTCGAGACGATATACATACAGGTGTCCGTCCTTGAACTCGGCTTCAAATGCGCCATCTGGAGAAGTCCAGATATTAAAGCTCGCGATGCCAAACTTCTCTCTGAGATCATCGATGAGCATTTGCTGATCTGCGATCGGATCCTCCAGATTGTCCGGAGCTTGCGTATCGCCCGCAGGGTCCGAATTTCCCGCTTCTGGCGATGTTGGCTCCTGCACAGGAGCCTTGTCACTGCCGCCATTTGGAACCGAAGGGCTGCCGGACGAATGGTTCTTCCCTTGATTTGGCTCGCTTGGAGCTTTGTCGCCTGCACCGGGGTTGCCCGGCGTCACCGCTGGAGAACCGGTATCCGGTGTATTCCCGGGAGCAATTCGATCTTGGGCGCCTCCGGTATTCGAGTCTTCAGTCGGAGGAACCACATCTTTGGACACTGGAGTGTCCAAATCTCCGGTCTCAGGCTCACCGGTATTGGTGTCGTCACTGAACAGCCGAGCGTTGCCCGCGGCATCGTCCGCCGAGTTGGCTGCCGAGGATTGCTCATTCGCCGATTCCAACGCGGTGTCCATGGCGATCTCGGCATCGGATACAGTGCGCGGTTCGTATTGATAAATGAATACGCCCAATATCAATACCGCCGCCACACCAAGCGCCCCATACCGGTAAATCCGGCTCCGACGCATTCCTGCTCCCGCATCAGGACGACGAAGACTGCGTCGGCTCGGCAGCATGCCACCTTGACCGGCATCCGCATCGCGTTGCACCGCTGTCATCGGCAGCACGATTTCCTCCGCAGCACTGCCGCCTTCACGGCGGGCCCGGTCGATCTCATCCAACTGCGGAAGGATCGCGTCCACGAGGCTATAGTTCGGAACTACCTTCGGCAGCTCCTCCAATTGCGCAGACAGCTTGCGAAGCAGCGCAAACGTTTCGGCGCACTCTTCACAACTGCGCATATGCTCAAAGAGAAGAGAGGTCTCCTCATCATTTAAGTCATGGTCTAGATAACGATGCATCCATTCCACCGCCTCTGGGCACTTCATCCTGATACACCACCTTTCTGATAATCTTGGAGTAAGTGTTGCAGCTGTTGCCTTGCCCTAAATAAATAGGATTTCACCGTATTCAGCGGCAAATTCAAGCTGTCAGCAATTTCGTTATACGAAAAATCTTGCAAATACCTCAGCACAACCACCGACCGATGGTGATCCGGCAATTGTTCAATCGCGCTTCGGATGTCCTCGGCCAAGTAGCCCGACATCACTTCCCGTTCTACGCTATCATTCCCCTGAAACACCATTTCGTGCTCTTCGATCGATACGGTTGGCTTATTTCTGCGAAATTTGTCGATACAGATGTTGGTCACAATCCGCTGAACCCAGGTTTTGAACTGCGCTTTTTCTTCATAGGAACCGATTTTCGTATAAATGCGAATGAGCGCTTCCTGAGCAGCATCATGTGCATCCTGTTCATTGTTTAAAATATAATAGGCCGTCCGGTACACATGGCTTTCAATTTCTCGCAATAGGGTGATTAGAGCGTCGCGATCGCCCGTTTGAGCGGCTCTGATGAGTCCCTGCTCTACCACTAAGGCTCCCCCTTCCTTGCATCCTTACAGACGCTAATGTCCGACAAGATGTTGCAATGTTGTTACTATTTTTAAAAAATATTTTAGAAGTCCACCCTCTAAGCAATCTGACCTAAGGATACCAGAAAAAAAAGGCCCCGTCATCCTTACAAACAGCGAAAAGGCCTGATTCTATGGGATTGGAAGCAGCTTATATCTAACCTCGATTCTTCCCTCTCGAACTCTCATTTGGACCTCGCCTTGGTTGTCGGTTCGATAGATTCGAATCTGTTGAGCGTTCAACCGATCAATGACCGTAGGATGCGGGTGGCCATACAGGTTTGAAGCGCCAACCGAGATAAGTGCCGCCTCCAGTTGCCAATATTCTAGCCAAGCTGCAGAGGTAGAGGTTTTGCTGCCGTGGTGGGCGACTTTCATGACATCGATCGAAGAGGGATTCGGCGTTGTCGTTCGCAAAGCGGTCAGCGTTTCAAGCCCAAGTACCTCCTTCTCCGCCGCCTCATCCATATCACCTGTAAATAAAAAGGAAGCTCCATTCATATCTAAACGAAAGACGATCGAGCGGTGATTTTGTTCTTTCACGAAGGGGATTGGGTTAAGCGCCTCCTCAGGCATCAGGGGATAAAGCACCTCCAAGCGGGTGGCGTCATCCGGTTGCAGCTTCATGCCGCGGCTTGCCGAATACACCGGAATACGCTGGGTCAGCGCCGTTTCCATCAAGCTCGTCATCGTCTTGGACTCGGCCAGGCTGCCATTGATCAACAGCGCCTCCACGGGAATGGAATCAAGCACCGCCTGCAGTCCGCCGATATGATCCTGGTCCCCGTGCGTTAAAATAACCGCATCCAAGCGGTGGATCCCGCGCTTCTTGAGCAGCGGAACAACTGTTTTAGCCCCGACCTCAAAAGGTTCATGCCGCTCCCGCCACGCATCCTTCGCTTTGCGAAACGATACCGTCCCGCCGCCGTCCACCAAAATATGCTTGCCAGATGGCGTTGTGATCAGAGCACAATCACCTTGGCCGACATCGATGAACTCGATATAGCCGGTCCCTTGGCTGTATGCCGGTTGATATCCAGTGATCAGCAGCAGCCCTAGGCCCATGGCTACGCCCAAACGCAGAAGATCCATTCGTTTCGTCCATACCCATCGGCTAAGCGCGTCTGCGATCGACCCCAATCCGTAACCCCGTTGGGCCCAGGCGGTTCTAGAAGCTGTCAATCTCCCAAGAAACCCTAGCCGAGCCCGGAATCCAGGCACGTCCTGAGGCCACTCACTCCAGCTGAGATGAGCGAAAGCTGCCTCTCGTTTAGCTGGATTCAGAGGAACGGTTTCGTCATCCTGGGGGCTTACAGCCAAGGCTTCGGCAGCTAAGCGCTCACGGCGATGTCCCCAATACACCAGCAGATAGCACCCGGCATAAAAAGCCGCGATCCAAAGCAGCGATGGCGATTTCCAATAGGTCATAAAGCCGCTGCGCGCACTTAGCCAGTTTGTTGCTGCAAACGTTGCCTCGTTCAGCCAACGTACCGGAAGAGCCGCCCAGGCGCCCAGCTTGATCGATAACAACCCTAACAGCAACGCCCCTGTTCCCAGCGGAAGCGCTAAGGTACCAATCAACGGAACCAGCAGCAAATTGGCCGGAATCGATAGGAAAGAGAACTGATTAAAATAGAAAATGGTCAGCGGAAAAGATACCAGCTGCGCCGCCAACGTGATCGCCACCGCATTCCCGATCTTACCAGGCAGCCATCTCAGGTACGGAGTTAAGCGCGGGACGAACACGATCAGCCCCGCCGTCACAGCGAACGAGAGCTGAAAGCTCACGTTCAGCAAATAATACGGCTCCCAGATCAACATCAGCATCGCAACGGCGGCCAATACGTTCAGGCTGTCTTTTAGCAGCCCGCGCCTTAGCAAATACAGCCCCAGCATCGTCATCAGCCCGGACCGGATGACCGATGGGGAGAAACCGGTAAGCAGCATGTATCCCGGAACGAACATCATTGCAACCGTGATTGCCGTCTCCCGCGTCACCCGGCACAGGCGAAGTAATCCGAACACAAGCGCCACGTTAATCGCAACATGGCTGCCGGAAATGGCGAGGATATGCGTGAGCCCAAGCTGTGTAAACTCCGCGTATTTATCCGGGTCGAGCTCATTCTGCAAGCCAATCAGCAGCCCCTTCATATAACCGGCTTGCCAGTCCGGAAACAATCGCTCAATGCGCTCGCCAAGGCGTTCGCGCAAAGCATCGACAGATCCTAAGGCAGCGGCGGCGCCTCGGGATGGCTGTCCCGCCTTCAGAGACGATGCCCCCGAAGCTTTGACCAGCCAATGGATCCGCTGCAAATGTAAATACCGACGGTAATCAAATGCGCCAAAATTGCGGGCAGGCTGCGGTAACTCCAGCGTTCCATTCAGCGTAACCCGTAGCCCGCGATGCCAGGTGGCTGCCGTCTGCTGTTCGCTTCGCGATGCGAGCCGCAGCTGGACCGCAACCTTTTCTCCACGAGGAATCTCATGCTTCGCCAACGCTTTCCCATCTGGCGAAATCAGCGATAAGCCGCTGACTTTCAGCGTAAAATCAGCCCGGTCCCCATCGACCTTGACCGTGGATACGATCGTTCCCTCCATACGGATGGTTTGACCATCAAGCACCTGCGCCCCCTCCTTTGTAGGGCTTGTCCCTGTTCCTGCTTCTTTTTCTGCTTCCATACCGGCCACTATCGGTCCGATCCGGCTCACATTGCCCGCTTCGTTATACAGCCAATAGCAGCCCCCAAGCAACAAAGCCAACCCTGCCAAGGCGAGACTTCGCCAAGCTTGACGCCAAATGATGGCGATGGCTGTACAGACCAACAACAATCCCAGCCCAAACAACCAAAAACGCCAGCCGGTATAAGCTGCCGCCAAGCCGCTTCCAGCGATCCAACCGCAAGTTATCGCAATTAACGGTCTTCGGTTCATGGACATCCCCCTCCTGGTCTACCTCAACAAAAAAACACCCCACCCGCCCTAAGGCGAATGGGGTGCTTCCACATTCAATGATCGATCAAAAAAATTTCAATTATTCTTCCACGTGCGCAATCGTTTCCTGCGGCGGTTGATACCCTTCCAGGCGGCGGAAAGTGATGCCTTTTTGCTTCATCATGGCCGTCACTTTATCGGTATCCTTCGGATAGGGCCGATGGAATACGATCTCCGTAATGCCGCTGTTCGCCAGCATATTCGCGCAAGTCCAACATGGCTCGTCCGTCACATAGACACTGGAGCCTTCCCGGTCGATCCGGTCCGTGAACAACAGCAGGTTCTGTTCGGCATGGATGGTACGGACGCAGCGCTGTTTCTTCACCATTTTCTCCTGTCCATCCTCTACCACCAGCTCGTATTCTTCCGCAATCATACAGCCGGCCTCCGAGCAGTCCGGAACACCGGAAGGGGCGCCGTTATAAGCCGTGCCGAGCAGCTTCTTGCCCTGAACGAGCACAGCGCCGACATGACGTCGGTTACACCGCGACCGCGTCGATACCATATAAGCGATATCCATAAAATACGTATCCCAATCTTTGCGTTTGTCCGGATTCATATTCCATCATCACCCTCGCAAGTCATGTTTCGATCACAAGAATTACAGCCCGATATAAGGCTTCATTTTCTCCAGCATTTTGTCTCCGATGCCTTTCACCTCGGTCAACGCTTCAATGGAGGTAAAAGGACCATGCGCATTTCGGTAATCGAGAATGGCTTTGGCTTTCTTCTCGCCGATCCCGGGGATTTCCTGCAGCTCGGCCAATCCGGCGCGATTAATGCTGATTTTTCCCGTATCCGTTGATTTCCCGGCTTCTTCCTTAAAGGCTGCAACTCCGCTGTTCGATTCGGCCCCGGCACTAGGCCCTGCGTTCTGACCTGCTGCATCCGCGTTCGTTACCGTCTCTCCTGAACCGCCGCCTGGATCCGCAGCCGAGCCTTCTGTGGCCAGTGCGGCCTTAACCTCGGCATTGATCGGCGTCCAGCCTTCGATGCCTGCAGGTGGGCGGCTGCCCGTAGCCAGCAGCATCAATCCGGCGCCAATCGCAGCCGAAACGATGGCCGTCAATACGAGTTCCCTCCGCATATCGTAACTCCACTCCTCTTTCAACATCTTAAAAGAATCTGCCAATAGTCATGAAGATCCAATCAAGCTGCATACAATCTATACAAGTGAAGTAGAAACGGCAAAAGTAGGATCGCAATAACGTAAGACTAACCGCCTCAATACCACAACAAGTGAACGAGTGCAATCACTTTAACGTTTTACCAATACAGTGCGCGAAGCACGGAAAGGGGAAGCCGGATGAAAGTCGCCTTCATCGGAACCGGAGCCATGGGAAGCCTGCTCATTGACGCGTTTTTGCGTTCCGGCGCGCTGCTCCCGCAAAATATTTGTGCCAGCAACCGCTCTCCCTCGAAAGCGAAACGGCTGGCCCAGCGCCATCCCGGACTGCGGGCGTACAGCAGCAATGCCGAAGCCGCCCAGGGAAGCAAAATCGTCTTCTTGTGCATCAAACCCCTGGATTACCCCGATGTCATCGCGGAAATCCGGGACGTGCTCGATGAGAAACAGATCGTCGTGTCGATCACGAGCCCCGTTCAAATTGAAACCTTAGAAGCTGCCATTCCCTCAAAAATCGCCAAAATCATTCCCAGCATCACGCATTCCGTTCACAGCGGCGCTTCGCTCTGCATCTACGGCGGGCGGATTCGCCCCGAAGACCGTCTGCTCCTGGAGCAGCTGATGTCCTCAATCAGCACGCCAATCACTCTTAAAGAGAGCGAAACTCGAATCGCTTCCGATTTATCCAGCTGCGGGCCGGCTTTCGTTGCTCATATGCTGCAGCTTTGGGCCGAGTCTGCCGCTGAATTAACCGGTATCGGTTATGCGGAGGCGATTGCGCTCGGCTCGGAAATGCTGCTAGGCACCGGCAAGCTGCTGACCGAAGGCGGCCTGAACCCCGAGCAACTGATCGAACGGGTTGCCGTCCCCGGAGGAGTGACCGCTGAAGGCATCGCTGTGCTAGATTCCAGCCTGCGCGAGGTTTTTGCCCGCCTGATCGATACGACTCATCGCAAATACGACGACGATATCAGCAAGCTGCATGCGCTGTTTCATCCGGCCATTCCGGATGCCCTGCCGTCGTCTTCGGATCATGCTCCGTCATGTCCGGAAAGGGAAGCCCCCTTTGCCGGCGTCAAACCGCCGGACGGATCGGGGGCCGCCTCCATTTCCTGAACAAACCTACGCCCTCACGAAAGGAAGCGGCTTATCCGACGACGATATTCACCAGCTTGCCTGGCACCGCAATCACTTTGCGAATCGTCTTCCCAGCCACAGCCTGCTGAACGTTCGGCAGGCTTAAGCTATGTTCTTGCATAGCTGCTTGATCCAGGTCTTTGGAAATTTTCGTGCGTTCTACGATTTTTCCGTTCACTTGCACGACGATTTCAACTTCGGATTCTACTGTCCAAGCCTCATCGTACGTTGGCCATGGTTCATACGTAATCGTATCGGTATGGCCAAGGCGTTCCCACAGCTCTTCCGCCAAATGCGGTGCCAGCGGGGACAGCATCTGCACGAAGTTTTCCGCTGCCGCTTTCGGCACAGCATCCGTTTTGTAAGCCTCGTTAACGAAAATCATCAACTGGCTGATCGCGGTGTTAAAGCGCAGGTTTTCAAAATCCTCCGTCACTTTCTTAATCGTCTTGTGCCAAGTGCGTTTAAATTCGTCGCTGCCGCCGTCCGCTGTAATTTTCGGATTCAGGCTGCCGTCTTCAGCAACAAACAGACGCCATACGCGGGACAGGAAGCGGTGAATGCCCTCCACGCCGCTTTCATTCCATGGCTTCGTTGCTTCCAACGGTCCCATGAACATTTCATAAACGCGCAACGTATCCGCCCCGTATTGGTTAACGATTTCGTCCGGATTGATGACGTTGCCGCGGGATTTACTCATCTTCTCATTGTTGGTGCCAAGGATCATTCCTTGGTTTACCAGTTTTTGGAACGGCTCTTTGGTCGTAACCACTCCGAGATCATACAGCACCTTATGCCAGAAGCGGGCGTAGAGCAGGTGAAGCACTGCATGCTCAGCCCCACCGATGTACAGGTCAACCGGCAGCCATTCCTGCTGCTTCTCCTTCGAGCACAGCTCCTTGTCGTTGTGCGGGTCGATATAACGCAGATAATACCAGCAGCTTCCGGCCCATTGCGGCATCGTATTCGTTTCGCGGCGAGCTGGCAGCCCCGTTTCCGGATCTACCGTGTTCACCCATTCGGTCACGTTCGCCAGCGGCGATTCCCCGGTACCCGACGGTTTGATGGCATCCACATCCGGCAGAACCAGCGGCAGCTGATCTTCCGGTACCGGCTTCATCGTGCCGTCTTCCAGATGCAGAATCGGGATCGGCTCACCCCAATACCGCTGACGGCTGAACAGCCAGTCGCGCAGGCGGTAAGTCACTTTGCCGCGGCCTTTGCCGTTTTCCTCCAGCCAGGAGATCATTTTCTTGATTGCTTCCTCTTTGCCCAGACCGTTCAGGAAGCCGGAGTTCACATGGGCTCCGTCGCCCGTGTAAGCCTCTTTCGACAGATCGCCGCCTTCGACCACCTCGATGATCGGCAGATCATACTGTTTGGCGAATTCATAGTCGCGCTCATCATGCCCCGGTACGGCCATGATCGCACCGGTTCCGTAACCCGCCAGCACGTAGTCTGCAATCCAGATCGGCAGCTTCTCGCCATTGACCGGATTGATCGCGTATGCACCGGTGAACACCCCGGTTTTCTCCTTAGCAAGGTCGGTACGTTCCAGATCGCTCTTCCGCGCAGCTTGGTCTTGGTAAGCTTCAACCGCTTCGCGTTGAGCATCGGTCGTGATTTTCTTGACCAGTTCATGTTCTGGCGCAAGCACGGCATAAGTAGCCCCAAACAGCGTATCCGGGCGTGTGGTAAAGACCGTCAGAGATGCGTCATGTCCATCAATCTCGAAGACGACCTCGGCGCCTTCGGATTTCCCAATCCAGTTGCGCTGCATATCCTTGATGCTTTCCGACCAGTCCAGCTCCTCCAGGTCTTCCAGCAGTCGTTCGGCATATTCGGTAATTTTCAGCACCCATTGGCGCATCGGCTTGCGGATGACCGGATGGCCGCCGCGTTCGCTCTTGCCATCAATGACCTCTTCGTTCGCCAGCACCGTTCCCAATGCCGGGCACCAGTTCACCGGAACTTCGGCCACATAGGCCAGACCTTTTTTATACAGCTGGATAAAAATCCACTGCGTCCATTTATAATAATTCGGATCCGTCGTACTGATCTCGCGGTCCCAATCGTAGGAGAAGCCCAGTGACTTGATTTGGCGCCGGAAATTGTTGATGTTCTTCACCGTGATATCACGCGGATGTTCGCCCGTATCGAGCGCATGCTGCTCCGCCGGCAGCCCGAAAGCATCCCAGCCCATCGGATGCAGAACGTTATATCCGCGCATCCGTTTAAAGCGGGAGACGATATCCGTGGCCGTATAGCCTTCCGGATGGCCTACATGGAGGCCTGCTCCCGATGGATAAGGGAACATGTCAAGGGCATAAAACTTCGGTTTCCCCGACTCTTCCCGTGTTTTGAAAGTGTGATGCTCATCCCAGTAGGCCTGCCATTTCGGTTCGATGGCCTGGGGACGGTAAACGTCATGGGGCACGTTATAGTCCGCCATAATTCAAAATCCTCCTTGAAACAACAATTTGATATGCGGGATCAAAGTCAATAACCGACTGATTGAACTCCCTAAAATTAAAAACCTCCCGACCCGTAGCGTTATGATCGCTAGGGACGAGAGGAGATTTCCCGTGGTACCACCCTAGTTAGCGTCGGACATGCTTTGTCCTAGCTCCCTTTGCACCCTTAACGCGGGCAAGACGATGATGATTTGCGCATCATAACTCCAAGGCGAGTTCATCTGCATTCCCCAACCGGCTTGCACCAAACGCCGGCTCTCTGGATGGCGAAATCCAAATTACTATTCCTCTTCAAAGTTCCACACTATAGAATTGGATTATCAATTATTATATAAAATAATGCCACATATCGTCAACGTTGGTTCCTATTCCTTGCGTTCAAAATTTTTTCATCCGTTACCCCCTTTACAGTTTCGTCTAAAAGTGTATAATGTATTAATGTTTCCCCCAAATTATTAATATTGCTGACGAGACGTGGCTCAGCTTGGTAGAGCGCTTGCTTCGGGAGCAAGAGGTCGCAGGTTCAAATCCTGTCGTCTCGATTCTTATGGCACCAATATCGCGGTCTTATGGCCGCGATTTTTTTATTGCGTTTTTAAGGCTGAAAGATCATTAACCAACCTCATGCACAACCCCTGAACGGTGAAGTTACTAAAACTGACCCCGTCCTCGCTTTCTAATACGATCCTAAGGAGCTGCCCCGCATTTATCTTCTGCCATGGAGTAGCAAATGACGTATTCCTATGCTCATGAATGAAGTCTTCGTGCATTTTTTTCTCATCTTCATTAAAGATGCTCTTAAGAACTTCCGGATGATCCACTTCAAAGCAAGCCACAATCCGATCAAATTTAACCTGAGCGTCGTTTCTAAGTTCCTCAAAGTTCGAAACGGGGATCTTCTTGGCTGAGTAGGTTTGAATAAGGAAATTCTCAACTTCTTGAAGAGAAGACTTCGTTGATTTATTTGGGGGGAGTTTGTTCATAGAGATCGGCTCCTAAACTCAATTTAAAAAAATGAATGCTCTTCAACGCGGTTCCAAGTATACTAATGTTAAAGGGTAACCCATAGGGAGGGATTACAGTGAATATGTGGGAGAAACAAGAGAAAGAAAAGTTTAAAGAGTATCAACGTAAGCCTTTCATCAATTTTGCGGATTCGATGAATCGTGCTGAAATCGGAGATTGGGACGCTTTAGCAAAAGGCGGCTTTTGGACCACTCTCGTCATCATCGTAGGACTCCTTCTTTTCTTCTCCTTTAGATTCTAACAGGCCAAAAACTGCTAGTGCACTCCTTTTTTACTGTATAAAAACAATCCTTGAAACAATTTCCGATACTTAACGTATTGTGTTTTAAGGTTAGTAATGGGAGTCTTTTTATTTTTATTTGTCCTTCTTGCTTTACTAAATATCTTTTTCCCGCGAATCTCTTGGTATATGAGCTATGGCTGGAAGAGGGCTCTGATCCACTAAAAGCCTTTGATTTTCATCAATCTCATCCAGCAACCCTTCTTTTTCATACTAGCGGATGTAGAGTCCGCCCCAGCGGGTTCACGGTTGCTTGGTGCCGGCGACGAAGGCATTCAGCTTCGCGAAATCGCTGCTGTCATCGGGCGGCAATTAAACGTGCCTGTGGTCAGCATCACACCGGAAGAGGCTGATGCCCATTTCGGTTTTCTTGGTGCCATCAGGACACTATTTTGCTTAAAAAAGCAGGGATGCCCCAGAAGCCTTTAACGGCTCTTGGGACATCCCCTTTCTACCTGTTCGTTAGAAAATCGTAGGCACCATACCCACGTTACGATATTTTAAGCTCCGCTTTCGTCTGGAAACGACCCCGCTCCTTAATCGGAAGCGGTAATCCCAGCTTCTGCAGCTCAGCGTATATCCAATCCGCGTGGTACTCATAGACGGTTTCGATCTTGTACTGCTGCTCTTCACTACGGTTTCCTACCTCTGCTGAGTCGCTCCGTTCATGATCGGCCTCGACCAGCAACAGTCGATGCTCGGCAAGCAGCTGCTGCAAAATCACCAAATGCTCATAGATATGGCGATAGGATTCAATTTCTTTGCCGATGTGCTCCATCGATTCGCTGAGATCTCGAGTCAGATGGAATTCCTCTTTGCAAAGCTGATAATATTTCTCCAGGCAACCTAGCTCCGCACGAAAACTCTCCAAATCGACGACTTCCCGGCACGTCGTGATCTGCCCGAATAAATCGGCCATCCGCTTAGCGACGGCTTTCCGCGCCTTTTCCAAATCGGCCTCATGCTTAGGGGGGAAGACGACCAAATTGACGATCACAGCAACAGCAATACCAACCAGTGTGTCCGTGATCCGGTTAATCCCATAAAAAATCGGACTTTCACCCGGCTGAAGATTTAACATAATGGCTAAAAAAACGATACACCCGATGGATATCGACTTATTCCATTTCAGCAAATTGCAGACATAGATCACGACGATGACGCCTAACGCGCAATACACCGCGTTCCCAGGCTCAATCATGGCGAAACCTGCACCCACGATCGCCCCAACAAACGTCCCCATCGTCCGATGTTTCCCGGCCGTAAATGAGTTGGTGACCGAATTTTCCATGGAAATGATCGTTGCGATCGCGGCGTAAAAAGGATACTCCAGGCGCAATAACGCTGCAACGATCACACACAAACAGATGGCTAGCCCTGTCTTGAGATTGCGTAAACCAATCGTCCATTTCAATCTCATCACTCCCCAATCAAGCTCCGACCGTATTATAGAGGATGTTTTTAATTCGCTTCAATTTAATTAAACATCACAAAACGGCTATTTTTGCGATAAATCGTGACATTTTCATGAAAATTTCTTGGAAACGGCTTAAAGCAGGCAGCTTAACACCAATCCAATTCAACGGTTGTAATTATCTGGATCCCCGTGTATAGTAAACATGACAATTCTAAATCGATCGACACTAGGGGAGCCGCAAGGCTGAGATGAATCGAAAGATTCGGACCCTTTGAACCTGAACGGGTTAAGACCTGCGTAGGGAAGTGGAGAGTAAAGCATACATGAACCGGAAAATAGGTCTATTTAGGCTTATACATTCTGTTGCTGAACTTAGCCCCCTCCTTACGGAGGGGGCTTTTTTGCATTGGATTTCTAACCTGAGAGGGGATGAATATGACGAGCCAAAAATTAACGCTAACCGCACCCGAACTGCATCTGATCTCCATCTCTCCCATCCACGTATCCGAACTGCTCAGGGTATCCCTCAAGGCCCTTCCCTACTTGGATTACATTCATGTGCGGGATAAGCAGCTCACCGCGAAAGGTCAGCTGGAGATCA
Source organism: Paenibacillus sp. oral taxon 786 str. D14 (assembly GCF_000159955.1). GTDB lineage: Bacteria > Bacillota > Bacilli > Paenibacillales > Paenibacillaceae > Fontibacillus > Fontibacillus phoenicis. Next base: position 75,104 of record NZ_GG695973.1, read on the forward strand.
TTCAACAAATGTTCGAATCAGGCATTCCGCTGAACAAAATTGTCGTGAACGATCGGCTGGACGTGGCCTTGGCCGCGCGGGCAGTGAATGTCCACTTAGCCGGCCATAGTCTTCCGGTGGACTCCGCTCGTCCGTTAGCCAGCGGGATGCGCTTGGGCAGGTCGGTTCATTCGGTGGAAGAAACGGTGCAGGCCGCCGTAGATGGAGCGGATTATTGCCTGTTCGGACATGTGTACGATACCTCCAGCAAACCCGGACTTCCCGGCAGAGGGCTGGCGGCATTAACTGCTACGGCGAAGGCTTGCCCGGTTCCGATGATCGCCATTGGAGGCATCCGACCGGATCAAGCGGGAGAGATCATCCGCTGCGGCGCTCAAGGGATTGCCGTCATGACAAGGTTGTTTCATGCACCGGACCCGGCAGAAGAAGCCCAAGCTTACCGCAAGGCGATGCAAGCAGCTTGGCTGGAAAGGAGGTGAACCACGTGCAGGTTCGTCTGAATGGGAAGGAGACGACGTTAAACGAAAGCTGTGTCACACTGGCCGATTTATTAGCGGAACCCCCATGGAGGGACCGGAAGCTGTTGGTTGAACTAAACGGTACGGTTGTGCGAAAGGAAGACTATGCCGTTATCCAGTTATCTGATGGAGATCGCATTGAGCTAGTCCATTTTGTAGGGGGAGGCTGATCAGCATGCAGGACTTATTCCATATTGGCGGCAAGGCTTTGTCCAGCCGTTTATTTATCGGTACCGGCAAATATAACCGCAACACCTTAATTCCCGAAGTGATCGAGCGTTCAGGAGCAGAGGTCATCACCGTCGCTTTAAGAAGAGTGAATCCCGATTGGGAAGAGGAAAATCTGCTGCATCATATTCCTTCGCATATGACGCTGCTGCCGAACACCTCCGGCGCCCGTAACGCGGAAGAGGCGATCCGCATCGCCAGATTGGCTAGGGCGGCGGATATGGGCAATTGGATCAAACTGGAGGTCATCCAGGATCAACGTTATTTGCTGCCAGACAACGTGGAAACCATTAAAGCAACCGAGGTATTGGCCGCAGAAGGGTTCGTTGTCCTTCCTTATATGAGCCCGGATTTGTCGGCTGCTCTCCGGCTAAGGGATGCAGGAGCCGCTGCCGTCATGCCGCTCGGTTCACCGATTGGCAGTAACCGCGGTCTGCGGACGAAGGAACTGATTCAGATCCTGATCGAGGAAGCAGGCCTGCCGGTGATCGTTGACGCCGGCATCGGTAAGCCGTCTGAGGCGGCGGAAGCGATGGAAATGGGAGCGGCGGCGGTCCTCTTGAACACAGCGATTGCGACCGCCCGCGATCCGCTGGGGATGGCCGAAGCGTTCCGCGCAGCCGTAGTGGCCGGCAGACTAGCTCATTTGGCCGGACTAGGGCCGGTGGAGCAAAACGCCGTGGCCTCCTCCCCGCTGACCGGGTTTCTGGATGAAGTGGAGGCCTAAGTGATGAGCTTTTATGACAAAATCCAATCCTGGGAAGGCTTCCCCTTTCCACAGCGGCTGCAAGGTTACAGCGATGCAGATGTACGGCGAGCGCTTAGCAAGCCTAAGCTTGATGGGGAGGATCTGTTAGCCTTGCTGTCACCGGCGGCCGATAGACATTTGGAGGAGATGGCCCAACGGGCTCAGCGGATCACCCAAAGCCAGTTCGGAAACGTGATCCAGTTGTTTACCCCGATGTATGTGTCCGATTATTGCGTAAACCACTGTGAGTATTGCAGCTTTAGCTCGATCTATGACTTTCCGCGAAAAAAATTAGATATGCAAGAGGTCGAACGGGAAGCCGCGGCGATTGCCGCTACCGGCATCCGTCATATCCTGCTGTTAACCGGTGAATCCCGCAAAGATTCCCCGGTCGAATACTTAAAGGATTGCGTGAAGGTGCTGCGCAAGTATTTTTCCTCCATAGGCATTGAGGTCAACCCGCTGTCCGTCTCCGAATATCAGGAGTTAGGCGCGGTAGGTGTAGACAGCCTGACGGTATTTCAAGAGGTCTACCACCGGGAAACGTATACCAAGCTCCATCTGAAAGGACCCAAGCGCAATTATCGAAATCGGCTGGATGCCCCTGAGCGCGGCTGTGCTGCAGGCTATCGGTCCGTTAATATCGGTGCATTACTTGGCTTGTACGATTGGAGACAGGAAGCCTTTTTTGCAGCCATGCATGCGGATTATTTACAAACCAAGTATCCGGGGTGTGAGATCAGCTTGTCGATCCCGCGGTTCCGCCCTTTTCTCGGAGATTACGAACCGGATGCCCAGGTGACCGATCGGGCTTTGGTGCAGGTGACGCTCGCCTACCGTCTCTTTCTGCCGCGGGCCGGGATCACCTTATCCAGCCGGGAGCCTGCCCGATTACGCGACAGGCTGGTTCACCTTGGCGTTACCAAGATGTCGGCCGGCGTATCCACGGCAGTTGGGGGCCATTCCCAAGGCGGAGGCACCCCGCAGTTTCAAATATCCGATGAGCGTAGCGTAGCCGAAATCCGGGAAATGCTCTATCAAAACGGACTGCAGCCTGTGTTTAAAGACTGGGATATCTTAGTCCCAACTGAAAGCTAGGGCGAACATCAATCGAGCCGGACCTTCCCTGCATCCAGGGAAATGTCCGGCTCTTCTTCTCATCTATATCAGCGAAAAATCGACACGATCCATTCCGCCAGCGGTTTCCCCAGTATAAACCCGCAGGTGAATCGGTTCCGTGATATTTTCAGCAGCACATGGAAACAGGAAGCTTAACGAAGAGGCAACCGCCGGAACGCCAATAAAATAAGCAGCAGCATCCCAATATATCCAAACATGGGGTACAGGTATGTTAATAAGGAAGCAAAACCAGCCTGGCTAATCACAAAGCAAGCAACTAAGATGATCAGCATGGTCATGTTTTTGGGCACCTGATAGAGGCTTTGCAGCTGTCGCGTGACGCCAAAGACATTGCCGATCAGGGTCGTAAATATCTCGCCATAGAGCACTAACAGAAACAGCACATGCAGAAACGGGCCGAGGTCGCGGACGATGACCGCCATCGGAATCTCGTAACTAAGCATTTCAGGCATCCGGGAATTCAAAGCAATATGGTAAATCAACAGCATAGAGCCAAGCCCGATACCACCCCAGAAGCCGCCCCATTTTAATGTACTCTCCTCCTGAACCTCGCTCCCCAGCGGAATCAACACAGCCTGGATAAAAGCAAAGTTGAGGGCAGCATACACAAATGGGCTCAGCACCCACTTGTAACTTTCCAGTTGTTGCAGCTGGAAGCCGTTGATCCCGAACAGACCTTCCGGCTCAATCGCGCGGAACGCAATCAAGCTCGTAAATAGAAGAATCATCGGCACAACCAGCACATTCACAACCACGATACCGTTCATCCCCTTTGTCATCACCAGATAGCTCAAGACGATACTCACGATGATCCCGAGTTGATAAGGCAGCTGAAGCTGCTCGGCAAAGATCGAACCGGTGCCGGATAGCATTACGGCGGTAACCCCCAGCAGGATCAGCAGGGTCAGGAAGTTGGCAACCTTGCCGAACAGGCGGCCAAACAGATGATCATTAAATTCCTGGTAAGAGAATGCTTGTATTCGATGGGCATAGATCATCATTTTCGTCCCCAACCACATGAAGAGCAACGTCGAAATGATAATCCCTGCGGCGCCAACCGAGCCATAAAGGGTAAAAAATTGCATAATCGATTGTCCCGAAGCAAAACCGGCGCCGACCACCGTACCGATGTAGGTAACGGCAATTTGAAATATTTTGACCCATCGATCATTCATATTGCCACCATCATTTCCATTTTTTGAATTCTCCCAATTTCATCCTATGTCCAAGCTCTTCCATCTATTCTTGAAACAAAAAAGAGGAATCTCCCGCCAAAATGCAGTACATTTAGGAGGGAATGTGATTTTAACGACACGGAGGGATCTAAAAGTGAAATCGTTCTATCAAAATTGGAAATTGGATCCCGAGCTTCCGATGGATATCTACCAGAGCACGAACATTACGTTTTATCCTCATTTCCATGCTGAAATCGAGTTTATTTATGTCCTCTCCGGCACCATCCGGATTGGGGTTAATGAAGAAATCCGCCTGCTTCGGCAAGGCGACATGGTTATCTGCGGCAGCAACGATATCCACTATTTTGACAGCCGAGAGTTGGAGTCGGAAATTATCATTCTGATCTGCAAACCGGAGTGGATCACGATGACAAAAAGCTGGCCGTCCGACTTTCGCTTCGCCTCACCTTATATTCCGGCAGGTACTCCGGGGCTCGAAACAGTGAAAACGATCCTGGACGAGCTAATTCGGGAAAAAGACGAAAAGAAACCTGGCTATCCCCTGCTGCTGAAAGCCGGCATCTTAAAGCTGTGCGGCAGTCTGCAAAGGGCGGTGGACACGCTGCCGATGGACCGTACCACCAAGGAGAAGTACGAGTCCCGCCGGGCGCGGATGCAGCAAATTTTGTCCTATATCGAGGACCATTACCGGGAGGAATTAAACGTGAAGGTGATGGCGAAACGTTTTTCCATGGAGCCCTCCCATTTCAGCCGTTCCTTCAAAGCCGCCATCGGCATGAATTTCAAAACTTATCTCAACACGGTTCGCGTCCTAAGCGCCGAACATCAGCTGCTGACCAGCGATCTCAGTATTATGGAAATCGCTCTGGAGTGCGGCTTCAGCAGCATTCGTACGTTTAACCGCGTGTTTAAGGAGCTGCGGGGCACTGTCCCTTCCAGCCTGCGCCCATCCCGATAGCTGAACGGGTACCTGCAGAGAATGGGAAAACGCATATTTTGTCCATACATACGCATAAACTGGCGAGAGATCGCAAGGAAATCTAATTATAATGGGGTTGAAAAAGTAAAATTTAAAAAAACTTTTGACTACACCCGCGAAACGGAGGAATTCGATGAACCCGCTGCGAGTTGGAATGATCGGTTACAAGTTTATGGGCAAAGCCCACAGCAACGCCTATCGGGCGCTGCCGATGTTTTTCCCCGACGCTTTAAAGCCGGAGATGGCTGTATTATGCGGCCGTAACGAAGAAGCGGTGCAAGAGGCGGCCAATCGTCTGGGCTGGCGCGAAACGACCACGGATTGGCGAGCGCTCGTCGCCAGAGACGATATCGACCTGATCGACATCAATGCCCCCAGCGACGCCCATAAGGAAATCGCACTTGCGGCAGCTCAGGCGGGAAAGCATATTTTTTGCGAGAAACCGTTAGCGCTTACATTGCAGGATGCCCGGGAGATGCTTGCTGCGGCCGAAGCTGCCGGTGTCGCTCATATGGTTGGCTTCAACTACCGCTTCTCGCCGGCTGTCCGGTTGGCTAAGGAGCTGGTACAGAGCGGCCGGCTTGGCCGGATCTACCATTTCCGGGCCTGGTTCCTGCAGGATTGGGTCATGGACCCGTCCTTCCCGCTGGTTTGGCGGCTGCAGAAGGACATTGCTGGATCGGGGGCGCATGGAGATCTAGGGGCCCATCTGATCGATCTGGCCCACTATCTGGTTGGAGACATCCAGGAAGTGATCGGCATGAGCGAGACGTTTATCAAGGAACGGCCGCTCGCTGAGAATATGACCGGCCTTAGCGCCAAAAGCAGCGCAGATGCGCCGAAGGGGCCGGTCACGGTCGATGACGCCACGCTGTTCCTGGCCCGGTTCACCAACGGCGCGCTAGGCAGCTTTGAGGCAACGCGGTTTGCCGCCGGCCACCGCTCGACCAATGCTTTTGAAATCAACGGCAGCCTGGGCAGCGTGAAATTCGACTTCGAGCGGATGAATGAGCTTGAGGTGTACTTCACCTCCGACGACGCCGATGTCCAGGGCTTCCGGCGCGTACTTGCCACCGATCCGGCCCACGCTTATGCCGAAGCTTGGTGGCCGCCGGGGCACACGATCGGGTTCGAGCATACGTTTACGCACGAGGTGCTGGAGCTGACTTCGGCCATTCGCGAAGGCCGTGGGCCTGTGCCGAGCTTCCGTGAAGGCGTTCAATGCCAGGCCGTGCTGGAAGCGGTGGAACGCTCGATTGCGGAGCGGCGCTGGGTCGGCATTTCCGAAATGTGATAGGCACAGGGTCATGGGGTGTGGCCGTTTAGGCCGCGCCGGATTGCAGGTGGGTCCGCGGGTATTGCGGAATGCGGCACATTCTGCTGGGGTCCACGGAATGCGACCCGTTCCGCGGGGTGACCTGCGGAATCGGTCCCCATCCGGCATCCCACATCCGGTGTTCCCCATCCAGCGGCCTAACGGACCACAGCGACCTTATTCGTCTATTTCCCGGCTATTTCCCGCTGTAACGGACTCCAATGACCTTATGGAGCGATTGTGGCGAACGTTCAGCTGCTTTTTCCCG
>NZ_GG695973.1:83143-113783 GCF_000159955.1 Paenibacillus sp. oral taxon 786 str. D14
AGAATTCGCAGATGTACAAGCGTAAGTCGATAACGTCTCTGGTGTCCGTTAGCTTTTTAAACAATTTATCAGGAGAGAAGGAATCGAGAAATGAAAAAAGCATTAATCGTCTGGGGCGGCTGGGACGGACATGAGCCGGAGCAGGTTGCTGGCATCTTCGCTGGCGTTTTGCGAGAGCACGCCTTTGAGGTGGAGGTCTCCGATACGCTGGAGGCTTTTGCCGATGCAGAAAAGCTCCTGGGTCTTGATCTGATTGTCCCGGTGTGGACGATGGGAACGATCGCTCAAGAGTTGGTTAATAACGTATCCGCGGCGGTACAGGCCGGAACCGGATTGGCTGGCTGCCACGGAGGGATGTGTGATTCGTTCCGCAACAATGTCGATTGGCAATTTATGACCGGCGGACAATGGGTGGCCCATCCGGGTAATGACGGAGTCGAGTACAAGGTAGAGATTATCGCCAATTCCAGCCCGCTGGTGGAGGGGATCGAAGACTTTTACGTCAAAACGGAGCAGTATTACCTGCATGTCGATCCTGCCGTTGAAGTGCTGGCCACCACCCGCTTCCCGGTCGTTGACGGGCCTCATCGCCTGAATAAGCCGGTGGATATGCCGGTTGTCTGGACCAAACGCTGGGGGGTTGGACGAGTGTACTATAACTCGCTGGGACATCACGCCGACATCGTCGACCTGCCTCCGGTGAAGGAAATGATGACCCGCGGGATGCTGTGGGCGGCGGAAGGCAAACGGCTTGCCGTCGAGTCTCTAGGTGAAAATGCGCTGAGTCACAGCAATTATACGGGCATGGGGGACAGCCAATAATGGACAAAATCAAAGTAGGAATTATCGGCTGCGGCAAAATCAGCGGTATCTACATGGAAAATTGCGCAAAGTTCGAGGCGCTCGAACTCGTAGCCTGCGCCGATCTCGACCTGAACCGGGCGCAGGAGCAGGCCAAGCAATATAACGTCCCCCGTGCTTGCACGGTCGACGAGCTGCTGCAGGATCCTGACATCCAGATCGTGATAAATCTGACGATTCCGGCGGCCCATGCCGAGGTTTGCCTGAAAGCGCTGGAAGCCGGCAAACATGTATACGTGGAGAAGCCGCTGGCTGTGACCCGCGAGGAAGGCTTGGCCGTTCTCGCAGCGGCCCGCGAGCGCGAGCTGATGGTTGGCAGCGCGCCGGAAACGTTCTTTGGTGCCGGAATCCAAACGGCACTGAAGCTCATCCAGGACGGGGCGATCGGCCGGCCGGTCTCGGCAGCGGCGTTTATGATGAGCCGCGGCCATGAGTTTTGGCATCCGGACCCGGAATTTTATTACGCCAAAGGCGGCGGCCCGATGTTTGATATGGGCCCCTACTATTTGACCGCACTCATCCAGCTGCTGGGTCCTATTAAGCGGATCGCCGGTATGACCGGCAAAGCGCTGGAGCAGCGCACAATCACCAGCGAGAAAAAGTACGGGCAAAAGATTCAGGTCGAAGTCCCGACCCATGTCACGGGCACGCTGGAGTTTGCGCAAGGCGCTATTGCTACGCTCACGACCAGCTTTGATATTTTTGGCGGCAGTACGTTACCGCCGATCGAAATCCACGGGACGGAAGGCACCTTGCTCGTTCCCGATCCTAACTCCTTTGGCGGCCCGGTGAAGCTCCGCCGGATCGGCGAGGAAGCCTGGACCGAGGTGCCGCTCCTGCCCGGCTACGCCGAGAACAGCCGCGGCATCGGCCCGGCCGATATGGCCAGCGCTTTACTGCACGGGCGTCCGCACCGCGCCACCGGCGAGCTTGCCTACCATGTGCTTGAGGCCATGTGGGGCTTCCACGATGCTTCCGATGCGGGAAGCTACTATGAAATGCAGAGCACTTGCACCCCGCCGGCAGCGTTGCCGCTGGATCTAAAGCCGTATCGGCTCGACTAACCGGACACCGGCACTAAGCCAAAACGAAACGCCAAGAAACCCCGACCAGATCAAGTTCGGGGTTTCTTTTTTTTGCGAATAGTCCAATCTCTGCACCCCATATCGTTGTTGAACAGCGATGATGGAGAGGAATGGGGAGAACGATGGCTGAGCGAATACAACAACCCTTTATTTTTGTGTCGATCCGGGCATCAACAACGATTCGTAATTTCATTATTCTGGATCTGATCACCGGAAATCGGGTTGTACTACCTGATCAAGCTGGCGACCGCCAGCGTGCTGCTGGGCTCAATGGGAAGCGCCGTGGGAACAGAGGTCATGAAGCGGATTCCCGTGATGAGGCTGTTCCAAATGAATCGCAGCATCATGCCTGTAAAAAAAGGCTGACCGCCGACTCACCGGCGATCCGCCTTTTTTCATCCGGCGGGTTCCACCCCGCCGAGTATTACAACACCGCCGACGTACCGCCGTCGATGTTGACCGCTGTGCCCGTCACATATGACGCCGCTTCGGACACCAGGAAGGCGATGACCTTCGCCGCCTCCTCCGCCTGACCGATTCGGCCTAGCGGGATGCCATGGCGAGGATCCGTTGCAAATTGCTCCCAAGTGAGCTCGGGCGCGGTTTGACGCCATTTCCGTTCGATTTGGTCGCTGCGGACAAGCCCGATGCACACCGCGTTCACGCGGATTCGGTCGGCCGCCAAATCCTTGCTCATCGCCTTCGTTAACGCCAACCCCGCTGCCCGGCTGACCGATGTTGGCAATGAGGAAGCCCCAGGTGTTTTGCCGCCTATGGCAGTGACGTTCAGAATCGCTCCGCCCCCCGCTTTACGCAGATGGGGGAGCGCTGCCCGGGAGAAATTCACCGCGCCAAGCAGCTTCAGGTCCAAGTCCGCGCCCCAAGCTTCGGCCTCCACCTTCTCAAACGGGGCCGCCGCCGAGGTGCCTGCATTATTTACGAGAATATCGAGTCCGCCAAAATGCTTGGCCGCCTGCTCGACAACCCGGCGGGCGTCATCGCCCGAAGTGACGTCGGCGACAAGGACAAGCGGTTCCGTCCCCGTCTTCTCGCGGATGGCTGCAGCCGCTTCCTGCAGCGGCCCTTCGTTCCGCGCCACGATGGCGACCTGGGCGCCTTCCGCAGCCAACGTGAGGGCGGTTGCCAGCCCAATGCCTTTGCTGCCGCCGGTAATGATTGCCCGTTTCCCTCTCAATCCAAGATCCACGCGAATCCCTCCTCGACGATATTTTTATGATCAACGTGTATTGATTAGGATCATCCTTTGGCCTTCAGATACTCCGCTTTATAAGCAGCGGCTTTCTGGGCGATCAACGACAGATCGTTGCGTTTCACCGCTTCGTTTGTCAAATCCGAGCCGATCCCCACAGCGACCGCGCCCGCTTGGATCCATTCGCCGAGGTTCGCCAGCGAGACCCCGCCGGTTGGCATAATATTTGCCTGCGGCAACGGCCCTTTGATCGCCTTGATCATCGACGGGTCGTACAAATTGCCCGGGAACAGCTTCACGATGTCCGCCCCCAGCTCCAGCGCCTCCTGGATTTCCTTGATCGTCATACATCCAGGCATGACCGGGATCCGGTACCGGTTACACAGCATCACCGTGTCACGATTCAAGGAAGGCCCAACGACGAACTGAGCGCCGCTTAAGATCGCAGCCCGCGCCGTTTCGGGATCCAGCACCGTGCCCACGCCGATGATCGCATAACGGGATTCGTCCTGGGCGTCCCAGCTGTATTTACGCGCCAATTCCTCGATCGCCCGCAAAGCAAACGGAACCGTCATCGTCACTTCGATGACCTTAATCCCGCCGGCAATGGCCTGCTCGGCCATTTGTACGACTTCCTCCGGGGTTTCTCCGCGCAGGACGGCGACAACGCCTTCCTGTACGATTTTTTGCACAAGCTGCAGCTTCTTCATTCCCTAACCCTCTTTCTCCTAATCGTTGTACTTTTTGCCCCTTACAATGAAAAAGAATACGACTCCAAATCCACACGCTCGCCGTTTACCCATCGATCCCCTGGAAGCCCGGGACCTTTGACGCTTAGAGTAAGCTGGACTCCCTCGGCATAGGTGGTATAGGAGGCATCGATCCGACCGGTCCTATCGTCGGCTGTGAAGCGTGGGGCGTGGGACTTCATAGTTAATACGAAATCGTCTAGACCCGCGATTCCCCGCTCGCCTGCTTCCGGAAGGCCCATCGCTTCCACCACAACACCAACGTAGCGGCCTTCCGCCTCGACCTGGAGATAGCCGTCCCGCTCCCGCACCTGATAATCACTCGACACATATACGGCAAAAAACGTCTCTTCAACCTTTCCGAATATACCATTCGCTGTAAATCGCCATTCTCCTTCCGGAAGCACGCCATTGACCTGCCCAGGCACACCCTCCGGCAGCGGGTAGACCGCCACCACGACGTTGTGATAATACAACACTTCCGTCCATTCGCTCTGATGGCGCGGGTCGTAGCCGCTAAGATCATACCCTTTGCCGGGATGGAAAAAATACAGCTGATTTCCTTTCTCCCCGCGGACCGGCAAGCTGTACAGCCAACGTAGCTGCTCATTGTCGAATTCCTCGACTCTCTCCCACAGCCCACCTGCCGCGAAGTGGTTGGTCAGATAGGCATAGGAATGCAGCCGCTGCTTGACGCCGCCGATCTCCTTGAGGATGGCCGCCTTGGACTCGGCAGGCTTACTTCGCTCCAATGCCCGCAGCCGAGCTGACGCAGGAGCTTCATAGAATAGAAGCCCGGCATACTCGGTGCGCGGCATCGCTTCCGGCAGCTCGAAATCGCCGAATTGCACATAATCGTGCAGCACGTTCGCATCCCGCGGCGCATCATGCAGCCAACCGCGGGCATGGGCACCAACCCATGATCCCTTGAAATAATAGGTGGCCCGAAGGGTCCATAGATGATTTAACATCTCAGACAGCTCGGCCTTTACCTCCGCATCGCCCATCAGCGCCCAAGCGCAGGTGAACGCCTGAACCCAGTGCCAAAACCACGGCAACGCGCCGTATTCGGCCATACCCTTAAGCCGTAAACGGGCCAACGTTTGCCGTAAGCATTCCCTGCCGTCCGCGAACAATGTCGCATCTCCGTAACGCTGCCCCAAGATCAGCTTCGCGGCCGTATACTTCGCCTCATGATGGTTGTATTCCCGTAAAGGTTTGCGATAGAAGCCGCTGCGATAGACATGCGACAACGCGTCCTCGAAGCGGGCGGCCAACTCCGGGCTCAGCTCTTCCCCATAGCAGTGCATGAAATACGCCATCAAGCTGCCCATGAGCTCGACCGGGAGCACATGCGGCTTGGCCCGCTCCGGTGTCGGATCCAATCCGAGCGGCCAGTGTCCATATGTCGGGCTGGACGTCTCCTGGTCCTGCAGCTGAAGCACGCGCAGCAGCACCCGCTCCGCCAGCCGCCGGCCTTCCGTCCGATCAAACGGCGGCGTTTCGTCCGGATCTACGGCGGCAGCAAATAAATAGGAGGCGTAATAATAGTTGTCCCGGATATCGCCATGAAACCACAGTCCGCTGTCCAGAAGCGGCTGCCGCCAGGCGGTTGCTGCGGCTTTTCGGACGATTGTCTTCATTCGAGCTTGATACAGACTCATCAAAACGTACCCCTTCCCCCACATCCTACCATGGTTCCCTCAGCTGCTAAAGCCGGTGAATCCACGATTTCCTACGGTAAATTTCCGAATTCCGGCATCTTCATCCTAGATGGTGCAATATGGTGTGCCCTCTTGCCAAATGAACCTAAATGGATTAATCTGAACGTATATGAACATTATACACCAAAATGAACGTGTAAAGGAGAGATTTTACATGGAACGTCGTTACGCTTCGCATCCCCAAGAGGTCAAGCAATTTGATACCGACCGTTTACGCAAGGAATTCCACATTCCTACCTTGTTTACGCCGGATCGATTGGAGCTGGTGCTCACGCACGAAGACCGGCTGATTATCGGCGGCGCGGCTCCGGTGCAGCAGGATGTCAAACTGGAAACGGATCTCAAGGAGCTAGGCGTCTCCTACTTCCTCGAACGGCGCGAGCTTGGAGCCATTAATGTTGGCGGACCAGGATCCATTATTGTCGACGGAACGGAATACGAGCTGAACAACAAGGATTGCTTGTACGTCGGCAAGGGTTCGCGTGAAGTGATTTTCCGAAGCAAGGATGCCTCGAAGCCAGCGAAGTTCTATTTGAATTCGGCACCGGCCCACAAGGAATTCCCTACGGCAAAAACAACGCTGGCGGAAGCGGAATCCGGAGCGCTTGGTTCGATCGAAAATTCCAATGAGCGCACGATTCACCGGTTCATCCACGAGAACGGCATTCAAAGCTCCCAACTCGTGATGGGGATGACTCAGCTCAAGACCGGCAACATGTGGAATACGATGCCTGCCCATGTCCATCCGCGCCGGATGGAGGCTTATATGTACTTCGATCTGGCAGAGGACGCTGTCGTCTTTCACCTGATGGGCGAGCCCAACGAAACCCGGCATATCGTTGTGCGTAACGAGCAAGCTGTCATCTCGCCGAGCTGGTCGATTCACAGCGGGGTAGGAACCAGCAATTATACGTTTATTTGGGGCATGGCCGGCGACAACAAAGCTTATGCGGACATGGACGCCGTTCCGATGAAAGACTTGAGATAAGAAAGAGTGAAAGCTTGCATGAATCCAATTCGACGTTATGAAAAAATTATGGAGGTTCTACTGACGCAAAAGGAAGTGACGGTGGCAGAATTAAGCGAAAGCTTGGGCGTGACCGGCAAGACGATCCGGGAGGATCTCGCCAAGCTGGAGGAGCAAGGGCTGCTGGTGCGCGTACACGGCGGAGCAATGCTCGCCCAAAGCGACCAGTACGGCATTTTGCCGTCCAAAGAGCCGCTGACCAAGCATGCGGAGGAGAAAAGGGACATCGCCCGCCTCGCCCTCAATCACATTCAAGAGGGTGATATCCTCGCACTGGACGGGGGCAGCACAACGCTGGAGATCGCCCGGCGGTTAGAGAATCGCCCGCTTACCGTTGTCACGAACGACGTGTATATCATCAGCGAGCTGGCAGCCAAAGACCAGATTCGTCTGGTCGTCCCCGGAGGCTACCGCGTCCGCAACATGCTGGCCGGTCCCGAATCGGCGGCGTACGTGCGTCAGTTGAATATCCAGAAAGCCTTTATCTCGGCAACCGGCATCCATCCGGAACACGGACTGTCGATTTATACCGGTGATTTGATCGACTTCAAGCGGGCTTTGATCGAAACGTCCCGCGAGGCGATCGCCGTCTTAAACCATCAAAAGTTCGGGCAGACGGCGCTCCGCACCTTCGCCTCGCTGAGCGAGATCTCGCGTATCCTCACCGATCGGGGCCTACCCGCAGAGTCTGCACTACCGTATGAACGTGCCGGCGTAACGATCGAATACGCAACCAAATAAACGAAAGCGGATTGATGGGAGGATCGTACACTTATGAAATTATTTGATTTAACGGGCAAAACTGCCCTCGTCACCGGAGCCTCCGGCGGACTGGGCCAGGGGATTGCGGTCGGACTGGCCGAAGCCGGGGCCGACGTCGTATGCGTCTCTCGCACCAGCAGTGCTGAAACGGTCAGCCAAATTACAGCCTTAGGCCGGAAAACGACGGAAATCGTTGTCGACCTCAGCGAGCATGACAAGCTGCAGGAAACCTTTGATGAAGCGCTCCAATTAACGGGGGCGGTCGACATTCTGGTAAACAACGCCGGGATTATCCGCCGGACACCAGCGAAGGATCACAGCGAAAAGGATTGGATCGACGTCATCCAACTGAACTTGAACACCGTGTTCTTGCTCTCGCAGATCGCCGGACGCCATATGATTGAACGCGGCAGCGGCAAAATCATTAATATCTGCTCGATGCTCTCCTACCAAGGCGGGATCAACGTGCCCGGCTATACGGCCAGCAAGCATGGGGTCGCCGGCTTAACGAAGGCATTCGCCAACGAATGGGCTTCCTATGGCGTACAGGTGAATGGCATCGCACCCGGCTACATGGTAACGGACAATACCGCGCAAATCCGGGCCGACGAGAACCGGAGGGCTTCGATCACGGATCGGATTCCTGCCGGGCGTTGGGGAACGCCGGAGGATCTAAAAGGGCCGGCCGTCTTCCTCGCCTCCGCCGCCTCAGACTATATGAACGGCCATATCCTTTGCGTTGATGGAGGATGGATGGCGCGGTAATATCATCGAATTTCGCCTGCCTTATTGGCAGGCTTTTTCTATGATGGGGCATTTCGTAATCTTGCTTTTCCTTTCGCTTCCCGTGGCGCCGTGATCTTGGTCAAGGTATACTAGGGCTGGGGGTGAAGCCATGACAATCCATACCGGGTCCCGGACTTACCAGACCGCAAACGATGCCCAGTGGCAAGCGATTCTCGCCAATGATGCTGCACAGGACGGCCAATTCTTCTACGCGGTGGTCAGCACGGGCATCTTCTGCCGCCCGTCCTGTAAATCAAGGCCGCCTAAGCGGGAGAACGTTCTCGTCTTTGCTACTGCGGAGCAAGCGCGTGCTGCCCATTTCCGCCCCTGCAAACGCTGCAAGCCGGAAGGACAGCGGTTGCCAGATCAGGAATGGGTCGAACAGATCGCGGACTATATCAACCGCCACTACCAAGACAAGCTCACCCTGGAGACGTTGGCTGAAGCGTGCCACGGCAGCCCGTACCATCTGCAACGAACGTTCAAACGGGTCATGCGAATGACGCCAACGGAATACCTGGTGCGACGGCGAATCGATGAGGCGAAGCACGCTTTGGCTGAATCTGAATCGCAGCGGACCGTTGCTGAGATCGCCCAAGAAGTGGGGATTGGCAGCGCCGCCTATTTGATCACCCTGTTCAAGAAAATCACCGGCATCACGCCTAACGAATACCGCAAAATGCAAACGGAGGTGTAAGCTCCATGACAATCGTTCAGTCCCCGCCGTTATACTGGTCACAGCTCCAGGAACCTGCTTGGAGCCTATATCTCGCCGCTACCGAACAAGGCCTGGCGTTCGTTGGCTCATCCGGCGGTTCTTTTGAGGAGCTGACCGCCTGGGCGGGCCAACGTTTCCCCGGCCGTCTGCTTGCGCAAGATGACCGCCGGCTGGCTCCCTATGCTTCCGAGCTGGCGGCCTATTTTCGCGGTGAACTCCAACGTTTTACCCTCCCTTTCGACTTGCACGGAACTCCGTTCCAGCAAGACGTCTGGCAGGCGTTATGCTCGATTCCGTTCGGGCAAACCCGCTCTTACTCCGACATTGCTGAGTCGATCGGTAAACCCGCTGCCGTCCGTGCAGTAGGCACGGCGATTGGGGCGAATCCGCTGCTTATCACGATTCCATGCCATCGCGTGATCGGCAAGAACGGGGCGCTTACCGGCTACCGCGGCGGCCTGGAGATGAAGATGCGGCTGCTGGAGCTGGAACATGCCGCTTTAGGCGGAGGCGGGCGGTGAATCCCAACGGCCACCCGCGGGTAGCTGCCGCCTATATGACGCCCAAGACACTGCTTAATATAGGGACCGGATTCCTGTCCCACTACTCTCATTCGCTGAGGCTGGGCATCCGCTCGATCTATGAACAGCTGGGCCTCGAATCCTGGTATTCACCGGACGCCTACCGAATCGTGTATGAGCGCCTGCTGCAAGTTTTTCCCGATCATCAAGTATTTCTTAGTCAGGAGGGGTTCGCCCCATAAGTAAGCAAAACCGCCGGAGACGAGGCTCCCGCGGTTTTATCATTACCTAAGAAAATGATCACGTTAACATTAAAGCCCAAACGACAACCGTTCACAGCAAAGGATCCAGCCCTTTACCGCTCCACATGCCCTTTGCCGGACAAGAGACGTTCAATCTCCGCCGCACTTGGCAACCCTTCCCAGTCACCAACAGCCTGAATGACCTGAGCGCCAACCAGATTCCCCAGGCGAACGGCCTCAATCATGCTGTACCCGCGTACGACTCCAGCCAGAAATCCGGCGCAAAATCCGTCGCCCGCTCCCACCGTATCAATCACCTGTTCCACTTTAAAATACGGCACCGGGTTCAGCTGCCCTTGCTCCAGCACGTAGGTGCAGTCGTCTCCGCCTTTGATGATACTGATCGCAGACAACTCCTGCAGCTTGCCGATGATCGTATCCATCGAATTTGTCTCGTACAACAGCTTTAACTCATCCAGTCCCGGCAGGAAATAATCCGCTTTCATCGCCAGCGGCAGCAAAACCTTACGCGCGTCCTCAATGCTCCACAGCTTCAATCGCAAGTTCGGATCGAAGCTCACCTTCACCCCATGCCGCTTGGCGATATCCACCGCCGCATGGGCCGTTTCCACGCAAGAAGCGCTAAGCGCCGGCGTAATGCCCGTCAGATGCAGGACCTTGGCTCCGGCGATGTACGATTCGTCCAGATGCTCCGGTCGCATGAAGCTGGCCGCAGATAACTTGCGGTAGTAATAGACCGAGCTTTTGCCCGCCACGTTCTCCCGTACCATCATGCCCGTAGGGGCTTCATCCGTCAACATCGCACGGGATACGTCAACGCCTTCGCCGCGGATCGCCTTCAGGATACGCCGGCCAAACGGATCGTCCCCCAGGCGGCCGCACCATCCGGAAGTTTGGCCCAGCCGTGCCAATCCGATCGCTACATTGGACTCCGCTCCCCCAAACGATGGAGAGAGAGCGCTTGCATATTCGAGCCCTTTGCCCCCTTCCGCGATCAATAAAGCCATGCTTTCGCCAAAGGTGACCACCTCGGGGCTTCCCGGGTTCGGACGAGATTCACTTAACTGCTGCATGTTCAGATTCACACCTTCTTTTGGAGTCAATTTACTACCATTATCTCATGTCCGGACTCGGAAAACTATCAAAAAAAAGCCAATCCATCGATTCGGGTTGCCCCGGATGAATCGGCTATGTCCTAGCAAAACTGGACCTTATGTTGTTGTGCCTTATTAGCCCCCTACCCCGTTCTCGTAAGCTGTAATAGGGCTGTTGTGACTGATGCTGCCGAATACTCCCGTACCTAAACTAATGATCAGAGCGAACATCATTGCCCACTTCCGCAACCTTCAACACCTCCCCCATCAAAGATTCGTACTGCTGGAGTTGCTCTTGCGTCGCGAAGCTTCGATGCTGCTCAAATAGCGGGACCATTTTCATAAAAAGTTCCTTGTTATTCAGAGAAACCGCATATTTGAGCGCGTAAATCAACTTCTCCAAGCCTTCCTCGATCTCCTGTTTTCGCAGCAGATAAATCGCCAGCTGATAGTTTAGGTCCAAGAACCGGTCTTTATTTACAGCGGAAACATAGTGATTGGGATAAAGGCTATATAAATCCGTATTCACCGGAAACACTTTTAATACGTCGTCGATCACAAAACCGTTAATATTGGCGGCTTCGACAATGATTCTCAGACTGGGCAGCACTTCATGCGGATGCTCTTTAAGCATCTGGATATATTCCGGAAGAATCGTTTCATTCCCATTTAAAATCTCCAGATTGTAGCGGTTCGCTTTGGCCCAGACCTTAAATTTCTCCACTTCTTTTAAGCCCGTCTCATCAAGGCCTTCAAACCAGCTCAAATCCGCGTATTCGGCTACACACTTCAGCGCTTCCTCATACCTGCCCAGATGCTCCAATGCCGCGCCTTTCAGCAAATACCCTTGGCCAAAGTAAACCACCAGATGCCGCTCGCAGCGCAGCTCCCTATCCTGATGGGCGGAGGACGCCTTCCAGCTCGTTTCATAGATTCGCCGGGCCAGCGTTTGCAGCTCCTCGGCAAATCTTACGACGTAAGTCCATTTTTGCAGCGAGTAATAGGTGTTCGCTAATTGCAGCAGCCCATCGAGCTGAAGATCCTCGGGGAGCCGGTTGCGGTAGGGCTCGAACCAGGTGGCGGTCCGCAGGTTGGATTCTGCGTCTTCCCCCAAATTCATCCGGAACAGGCGGTATTGGCTGATCGCCAGCCGTTCCGAATGCTGGTATTTCTCGTATTCGCAGACCGATTGGTAGAAGAGCCTTGCGGCGTCGCGGCGGCCTTCTTCGTAAAGCTCCTCCCCCATATCAAAAATCATCGGAAGATAGGATAAGTCCTCAGTCAGGCGGGACAACACCTGCTCGATGCAATCCAATTCGCCAATCTCCGCGCAGCGATGCAGAAACGCTTTTAACCTTCGTCGGTTGGGATGGTCTGAATCAATACATTCCTCCACATATAAAGGGTAATACGACCCGATCGGCTGTTCGAGCGCTTCGGTGATCAGGTCCAACTGCCCGATAGAGATCGGTTTAGGGGGATTTCCATTCAAGATGGCGCTGAGCGTCCCCCGATTGATTCCCGAACGGCGAGAAAAGCTGTGCAAGGAATATCCTTTCCTTTCCAGCTGATGGTTGATCACGGAACGAATCGTGGGTTCCTTCGTCATGGGATCTCCCTCCTTTGCGGTCTCCTATATTTTTACACATTATACGGAACTCCGAACAACCGGTCAAATAAAAGAGAGGAGCCTCCCGTTATCGGGAAGCTCCCACTCTGATGCTAAACTTCCAAGATGGAAGGCATAATATGCGGCGTCCGGCCCACTTCTTTGGCAAAATACCGCCGAAGCTGCTGCTGCGTCGCTCGCAGCCAGGCGTTATGATCGTAAGGCTCCTTCTCGCCAAGGCGGTTCAAGTTCCGCTTCAGCATCGCCTCCGCCCGCCGCAGCAGCGGTCTGGCGTCCTGCATATAAACGAAGCCGCGCGAGACGATGTCCGGTCCGGCCAAAATTTGCCGCGTCTTGCGGTCGACCGTCATGACGACGATCACGATCCCTTCCTGGGCCAGCTCCATCCGCTCCAACAACAGGGTGTCTTCATGGGTAGGACGCATTTCCCCGTTACTGATGAGCACTTGCCCCGAAGGAATGGTGCGCCCGCGTTTCGCCCGGTTCCGGTACACCGACAACGTATCCCCGATGTTCATGATGAAGATGCGATCCTCAGGAATACCTGTTTGCAGCGCCAGATCACGATGGCTGAGCAGCATCCGGTACTCACCGTGGATCGGGATAAAATACTTAGGACGAATAAAGCTGAGCATCAGCTTCAGGTCCTCCCGGCAACCATGCCCGGACGTATGGATGTCGAAAATCGAGCCGTAAATGACGTTTGCGCCTGCCCGAAGCAGCAGGTCGATGCTGCGGTTGATATTTTGCGCGTTGCCAGGAATCGGCGAGGACGAGTAAATCACCGTATCCCCCGGATAAACCTGCACATTCCGATGTGCACCCGAAGCAATCCGGCTGAGCGCAGCGTTGGGTTCGCCTTGGCTGCCGGTGCAGACAATGAGGACCTGCTCCTCAGGGTAACGGTCGATGTGCTTCACATCGATCAGCATCCCTTCCGGAACGCGGATGTAGCCCAAATCCTGACCGATAGCGAACACTTTCTCCATACTGCGGCCGATGACCGCGATTTTGCGGTTTACGATCGCGGCCGCTTCCACCACTTGTTGAAGCCGATGCACGTTCGAGGCGAAGGTGGCAAATAAGATCCGCCCCCGGCAGCCGCGGAACGACTCCAGGATGGCGTCACCAACCCGACGCTCGGAAGGGGTAAAGCCTTCCTTCTCGCTGTTGGTGCTGTCGGCGAGCAACGCCAATACGCCTTCTCCCCCGACGCTGGCCATCTTAAACAGATCCGCCGGACGGTCCTCCGGGGTGAAATCGAATTTGAAATCGCCGGTATGAACGATCGATCCGTACGGGGTATCTACTACAATGCCAAAAGCATCGGGAATGCTGTGTGTCGTCCGGAAGAAATGCACAGCCAAATGCTTAAATGCATACCGGTCATTTTCATGGAACACATGCAGCTCCGCTTGCCCAAGCAACCGATGCTCCTCCAATTTGGCCTTCACCAAGCCAATCGTCAACGGGCCCCCATAAATAGGCAGCTGCAGTTGACGTAACACATACGGGATCGCACCGATATGATCCTCATGACCGTGGGTCAGGAAAAGCCCTTTCATTTTATGCTTGTTCTCAATCAGATAACTGATGTCCGGAATGATGCAATCAATGCCCGTCAAACGGGAATCCGGGAATTTAAGCCCCGCGTCAATCAAAATGATTTCGTCTCTGAACTCGATGCCATACATATTTTTTCCGATTTCCCCGATCCCGCCGAGTGAAAAGATCCGGACAGGTGGAGGTGACGGCTTCGAACGCCGATTTGTCTTAACTGATTTAGTTGCTGCTACATTCATTAGGTCGATAATCCTCTCTGAAGAGTTCGTTCAATGGGTTCATAAGAATTATACTGAATTATGAGCACAATAACTATTTAATTTTTACAATTCTCCACTGAACCAGATGAATTTACTGCAGAACCTTCACGAAAAGAGGAATTTTGCATAAAAAAGGAAGACAAAAGAGCCGTGCATCAACGCCGGCTCCTTTGGCAGTGGCTCCATCAACGGATTATACACTTTTCTTTAACTTGCTGATTAATTCCTCATATGTATCGATGACTTGCGGCGTTGCAAAGTTCCTGTATCGTTCGAATAGCTCTACATATTTAACCATGACAGCTCGGTGAGAATTGTTTAATTGATTGAACTGTTCCAAGCTTTTAAGTAAGTAACGAAACCCCTCCGGGTACTTACCTCGGCGGAGATCATAGTCGGCTAATTCGATATAAAGTTGGGAGATCCGATCAAGAATAAACTGCGGGCTGTACATTCCCGTAGTCAAGGGCTGATGATCTAAAGCAGCCAAATCTTCTTTAAACCGTTCAAGGATATGTTCAATCGAGAAGTCATGCCGATTGGCGTTTTTAACCAGATTGAAGATCATGAGGATCTTGTCCGATTGTCTGTTTTCGGAGTAGGTGACATATTCATCGAGTACCGTAATATCTCCGGAGGAAAGCCGGGTTATAAGAGCGTTTGCATAGGCCCATTCACGAAACAGGTTCCGCCAATGTAACGTTTCCGGATCGTTTTCCCGCACCCAACTTAGATCATGATAGCGTTGGATATAAAGTAAGGCTTGGTCATATTCCCCCCGCAAATTATGTACACTCCCAAGCAGCAAATAGGAATACGCCAAATAGTAAAACAAAGGTCTAGTTGTCTTTCGTTGCAAGATCTTTCGCTTCTGTTCCGAAAAGTAATACACTTTGGCCTTGTGCTCCAATCGTTGAGCAATACTCTCCACCCTATCCCATCGGTTTAAGGCACGATAGGTATTGGCCAGATCCCTTAACGCATCGAGTTGACTCGCTTCATCCAGTCGCTCAATATACGGTTCGAACTGGATCGCTGACTGATAGTTTTGATCCTGATTCGTCCCTTGACCGATCAGGAATAAACGATATTGGCAAAGGGCCAACCGTTCGGAGTGCTGCTTGCGCTCGGTCATCGCCACATTTTCGTATAAGATCCCCGCTGCTTCATATTCGCCCTTCTCGTACAATTCTTCGGCCAAATCAAATAAAAGTTGAGCATAAAGCGGGTTGTCCAGCAATAATCCAACGATTTCCCGAATGCGATCAAACTGGCCCAACTCCGCGCAGTTATGAATTAGTGGTTTTACTCTTCGCCAATCCGGATCCTTCTCGTGCAGATACTCGCTGATATAAGTCTTATAGAAATGGCCTCTCGGAAATCCCAGCACCATGGTGATCCGTTCTAATTGATCTACAGCCAGCGGACGGTTTCCGTTCAGAATGGAGCTTAACGTCCCTGGGTTCAGTTCAAACTGCTTGGCCAATTGAGTGAGATTTAGCTGGTGTCGCACCATATATTCTTCTATTGCAGCGACAATAGTGGCA
This sequence comes from Paenibacillus sp. oral taxon 786 str. D14, assembly GCF_000159955.1. GTDB lineage: Bacteria > Bacillota > Bacilli > Paenibacillales > Paenibacillaceae > Fontibacillus > Fontibacillus phoenicis. The sequence continues at coordinate 98,944 of NZ_GG695973.1, forward strand.
CGCGGTTTCAAAGGAATCCCCCTCTATTTTGCAAAAAAAACTATTCATCCATGATTTTAGGGGATTATGTCTAATTCGAATAAAATGGAAATATCTGCAACCCTGATTTGTTCAAAAAGACCACTCCTCACAACCTTCAATATGAAAAAATCAACCATCCCAAAGGAATGGTTCAACTTTCTATTTTCAAAATAATATTCCACTTGAATTTTGTCAATAATATGCAATAAAGAACTTATGAATTCTTTTTGATAAAATATTGAACTTTGAATACTCTGCAGTTTGCCCCTCCGCTTGGACTAAACTTAATACGAGAGGTGGCCTCTATGGATGTAGCAAAGCAGGTCGGAAAAAATGTCAGATACTATCGCAAGCTCAAAGGGCTTACGCAGGAACAACTGGCCGAGTCGACGGAAACGTACGGTTCCTACATCGGACGGTTGGAACGCGGGGAGCAAAACGTTCAGCTCGAAACGCTGCATAAAATTGCGGATGCCCTGCAGATCAGCGTATATGCTCTATTTCGCAATCCAGGGTACGACGAGCTCCAGGACCAAACTTGGATTTGGCAGATCGTGCAGCTGCTGCAGGAACAGCCGGCCGAGGAACAAGCGCGTGCGTACCGTGTGCTGAAGGAAATGTTTCGTCAAAAATAAAAGGGTTTAAAACGGAATCGATCCGCTTTAAACCCTTTATTTATGTTCGTCTTAGTCCCACAATCCGCTGCGCTCCACGACCTCCAGCCACCGTTTGGCGATGACATCGTGGCCTGCAGCCGTCGGATGGACGCCGTCCCAGATCCAGTAAGCGGCCTCGGCTTTTTCCGTCGCCGCATCAAACGCATCCTGCAAAGGAACATGCACCGTACCAAACTCTTCAGCCAATTGACGAACGGTATCCTGGTACCGTTTGATCAGGCGCTCCCATTCGGTCCATTTTTCCGCCGTAGCTCCGGTTTTCAAAATAAACGGCTCGCATAACACCAGCTTGGTGTTCGGCAATACTTCCTTCGTCTCCTCCAGCAAGTGACGATACGCCCGTTCGAAACGATCCGTTGCCCCGCTAGGTTCGCCGCTCATTTGCCGCCAGGCGTCGTTAACGCCGATCAGCAGACTAATCACGTCCGGCTTCAGACTGATCGCATCCTCGTTCCATCTTGCGTAAAGGTCGGAGACCCGATCCCCGCTCACGCCCCGGTTAATGAATTTTGGCTGCAAATGCGCGTATTCATGACCTAGCTTCGCGGCGATGATGTAGGCATAGCTGTGGCCCAAAATATGATTCAAATCCGTGCCGCGATCCCGATTTCCGTCTGTAATGGAATCCCCCTGAAACAATACGGTCAACTGCTTTTTCATGCGTTTCCCCTCTTTCCTTCCATAGATCTCCGTTTCCCATTATAGCTTTGAGAGACAGCGATCCTCCATGGAGAAATTAGTGCAAAAATACAGTTTTCTTCGCGAACTTCAGCCTTTTTTCGATAAATCCCTGCAAAACTGCAGTTGTTTTAGACGGAAAACGTCAAACCCCGAATTGGATAAAAAATTCCTGCACTTTTGCATTTATTTTGCGATTTATACGGAAAATCCCCAAAAAAACGGCACTTTTGCAGGGACTTGCACTTGGGGCCCTGATTTGCACTCGGGGCCGTCTACTTCACCGCCACAAAAAAGAGCCGGGCCGCCTCATCCACCGCCTCGACCCACTCGAAATCAGCATAGATGTAGACCTCGCGGAAGCCGCAGCGCAGCAGCTCGCTTTTCATCCATGCCGGGTCGTACGCCCGCTGGATATGCGTCTCTTCGAACCGGCGGTACAATTCCGGTCCCTGCTCCTCTTCCCGGGCGAAGATCGTCAGATGATGCTCGATTTCGTTGCGATGCGCGTTTCGCTCGCAAGTCCAGATATACGACACACTCGGCTCGTCCCAAACAAACGGCTGCTCTTCCTCGTACCGGATCAACGTGTGGGGATGGTGCACATCAAACAGGAACGTCCCTCCGGGCTCCAGCCCTTCGTAGGTCCGGCGGAAGGTCCGAATGATGTCTTCTTCTTCCAGCAAATAGTTCAAGCAATCGCAAAAAGAAATGACGGCGTCGACCGGCTCCGGCACGGACCACTCCGTCATATCCTGCTGCACCCAGCGCACGCTGCCCTCGCGGAGTAACCGGGCGCCTTGGGGCGTGGTTTCCATTTTGCGGCGGGCCACCGCCAGCATGTCGGCGGACAAATCGATGCCGATTACCTCGAACCCGGCATTCACCAACGGAATTGTAATGCTGCCGGTCCCACAACCGAGATCCACGACCGTCTTTGGCATTCCGTACCGTTCCCAAGCCGTGCGGGCAAACCGGATCCAGTCCGGGTAAGGCATGTCCTCCATCAATTCGTCGTACACGTAAGCAAATTTCCGATAAGATGCCATGGGCTTGCTTGTCACCGCCTTCTGTCTAGTTGCTGCTGTTGCTTAAGCTTCCGGCTGCCCGTGATCGTCCGTGCCGGCAGCTGGAGACTGCACCAAATAGGTCCAGTTCTCTTTCTGGACAACCTTACCTTCCTTCATCAGCTTGCCAAGCGCCCGCTTGAACGCGGACTTGCTGATGGCAAACCGCTGCTTGATCAGGTCCGGCGGCGTCGCGTCGGAATACGGCATGCTTCCGCCCGGACGACTCTCCAAATACGCGAGAATGCGCTCCGCATCCTGGCCCATGCCGATTTCCTTGCGCGGCGCCATCGACAGGTTCACGCGCCCGTCCTCACGGATATGGGCCACCCGCACCTGGACGCGCTCGCCCAGGCGCAGCAAGCGGCTGCGTTCCGAGGCGTGGATCAAGCCAATCGCCCCGAACCCCAGCACGCCGCCTTGGACGACCACAAACGTCCCCATTTGCAGCGGCTTGTAGACGATGGCATCGAGCCATTGGTTTTTCCACGAGGTTGGAGCATGGAAAGCAAGGGGAGCCAGATCCTGCTCGCCAGCCAGCTTCGCTTTGAGACGGCCCTGCTTGTCGTGCTCCATGATGACGTACACCTGGTCGCCCACCTGCGGATGAAGCTCCTTCATCTCGGGCAGCTCACGGATTGGCAGCAGCAGCTGACGGCCCAGCCCCATCTCCAGGAAGCAGCCGAGCCGCGGATGCACGTCAGCCACCTCAAGCAGCGCCAGCTCGCCTAGCGTGAGATACGGCTTCTTCATCGTGGCCGCCAAACGGTCCTCCGTATCGTAGAACAGAAACACCTCCACCGTTTCCCCCGGCTTCACCTGGCGTGTCAGCTCGGAGTAATGGAGCAGCACATCTTGCCCGCCTGCACTTAGAAAATACCCGTACGGCGATACCTCGCGATCGATCGGTAAAGAGACGATGGTTCCCGCGATCAGGCTCATACCGTCTCCACGACCTTGGCATCCGACCAAAGCCGCTCAATATTGTAATATTCGCGCTCATCGCGATGGAACACGTGCACGACAACGTCCCCCAGATCCATCAGCACCCAGCGGGCGGAATCCAAGCCTTCGATGCCTCGAATATTGGCGCCAACCTCATGCGCTCTTTTGCGAATCTCGGTGGCAATCGCCTGCACCTGCGTATCCGAGTTCCCGTGGCAGATCACAAAATAGTCCGCAATCAAGGAAATCCCTTTCAAGTCTAGCGCCACGATGTTCATTGCTTTTTTATCGTCTGCAGCCTGCACCGCCAAGTTCATCAATTCATTGGAACTAATCGCCATTCATTCAGCCTCCTTAGATTTTTGTCGGTTTACGATCAAATCGTTACGTGCTAATACCGTCAAAGGAAAGATCGGCTTCCCCTTCTCCAGTAAAAAAGATATCGTCGAGTCAAAGCCCGCGATCAGCGCATCCTCCAAACTTGTTTCCGCCAGCTCGCGAATCCTCTCCACGCCCGGGAACTCGCGCCCCGGCTCGATGTAATCTGCCAGACATACGATTTTGTCCAGCAGCGTCATGCCAACCCGGCCGGAGGTGTGGTAACGGATCGCGTCCAGCACCTCTTCATCCTCTATCCCGTAATCCCGCCTGGAGATGAATGCCCCGACCTCAGCATGCAGCAGCTGCTTGTCGTGATTCAGCAGCTCGGCGTTTAAACCGTTGTCGCGGATGACCGCTTCCTGCTCCTCAATCGGCCAAAACTTGGCCAAGTCATGCAGCAGAGCGGCTAAATCCGCTTTGACCGGATCGGCTCCATACCTCTTGGCCAGAATGACCGCGCTCTCCATCACGCCTTCAACATGCTTCCAGCGTTTGGCGGGCATCCCCGCCGAAACGGAGGCGATCAGTTCTTCACGGCTGTAACCCATACAATCCGCTCCTTGTCATATATTCATACACGGCATCCGGTACCATATATCTGACCGAACGTCCGGCGGATAAGCGGCTGCGGATCAGGCTCGAGGAAATATCAACAAGCGGCATCTCCGCAAGCTGCACCGCCTCCTGAATAAACGGAGGCAGCGCGTCCAGTTCCAGAAAGCTTCCGGGGCGCTGCAGCCCGATAAACGAAATCATCCCGGCCAAATCCTCAATCCCTTCCCATTTCGGAAGGTAATTCACCATATCGGCCCCGATAATAAAATAAAACTCCAGATCGGGATGCAGTGCACGCAGCTCCCGGATCGTATCCACCGTGTAGGACACGCCGCCGCGGCGCAGCTCGATATCCAGCGGCTTAAAGGCGGGATTGCTGTCTATCGCCGCCTCGACCATCTCCAGCCGCTGCTGGCCGCTCACGCCTGCCTGATGCTTATGCGGAGGGATATGGGAGGGCATGAACCAAACCTCTTCCAGATGGTATTGTTCTCTGGCCGCCTCCGCCGCCAACAGATGGCCGAGGTGTATCGGGTCAAACGCCCCGCCCATAATTCCGACTTTTTTCATGTTGCGTTGCCTCCAATAACCTTTGAATGCAGCTCGTTTCAAGGCAGCTCGATTTGCTTATATTCACGAGACTCCTTATATAAAATAATCGTCCGGCCGATCAGCTGTACCAGCTCAGCGCCGGCGCCTTGCGCCAGCTCCTCGGCGATTTCCTGCGGATCGTCCAGATTATTGTTCAGTACAGAGATTTTGATGAGCTCCCGGCGCTCCAGCGCTTCCGAGATTTGCTTAATCATATGCTCGTTGGTGCCGCCTTTGCCAACTTGAAAAATCGGCTGCAGCCCATGCGCTAAACTGCGCAGGTAACGTTTTTGTTTTCCTGTTAACATGTCGTATTCAAGACCCCTTAACATTCAATTATGCGACAACTTGCGTTATTGATTCATGCTCTCCAAGACCGCTGCCCGCATCGCACCCACCGGCGCAATCAGGCCAGTCCAACGCTCAAACGCGTAAGCGCCCTGGTAAATGAACATCCCCAGCCCGCTGTGAATCGTGCAGCCTTTCGCCTCAGCTTGCACCAGCAGCTCGGTCTTTAGCGGATTGTAGATCAGATCGCTGACCACGATCCCCTCCGGGATGAGCCGCGCATCCAACGGACAATCGCTCACGTGCGGATGCATGCCAACGGAGGTGGTGTTAATGATGAGGTCCACTTCCGGCAGCACCTCAGCCAGCTCATCCATGCCGCAGCCGGTTAAGCTGCCGAGCCCGGACCATTCGGCGGCCAGCTCCTGCGCTTTCTCCCCGGTGCGGTTGGCGATTGTCACCCGCCCCGGCTCCTCCTGCAGCAGCGCGTACACAATGCCCCGGGCTGCGCCGCCGCAGCCCAGCACCAGCACGCGTTTGCCCTTCAGCTCAGGGGCAGCCTCCTCCTTCAGCGAGCGGATATACCCGATACCATCGGTGTTGTACCCGGTGAGCACGCCGTCGTCGTTCACGATCGTGTTCACCGCCCCGATCAGCCGCGCGCTTTCGTCGATGTGGTCCAAGTAGTTCATCACTTCCACCTTATGCGGAACCGTGACATTGATGCCTCGGAACCCCAACGCGCGAATGCCCCGGATTGCTTCCTCCAACCGGTTCCCTTTGACGTGGAACGGCAGGTAAGCACCAGTAAGCCCGCACGCCTGCAAGGCAGCGGTGTGCATCACCGGCGATTTGGAATGCTGAATCGGATCGCCGATGACGCCGAGCAGCAGCGGTTGCCTAGCGCTTCCGTAGTCCCTTGCCTGTGTCTCTCCCCATTTTTCGTGATTCGCCTGCTCTCGCTCTCCCATCGGTTCTCCTCCCGCTCGCCGGATTTTCCGAATAATAAAGGTCCAAATGGGCCTTATTTACTCTAAAGTCCGTTTCTACTCAAAAATAGCGGTAAATTATGGCCTTATTCCACCTGAAAAACGCCGCAATCGCCCCTACTTCGGGCCACGCTCCAAAAATAACACCCATAATGACCGCTATTTTGCTCAATCCTTGCGTTTTCCATCAAATAGCGCCTTTTTTTACCCTTATCTGTGCTGCATGGCAAGACGCTAGCCAGCAAGGCCAGCCAGCGTCCACACCATCAAACCCTTAAATCAACGACGGCCGAACGAGCACCTTCACGCCTTTAGGCACATGCATCGCGACGACCGCACCCGCATCGTTGTTAATTTTGATCCAGCCTAAGCCGGAAATAAACACATCGCTCCGGCTGCCCTTCGGAATCCGGAATTCATGGCGCGTCCATTCCGGCAACGCTTCAATATGCTCCTTGCTCGGCGGTGACAGTAATTCCCCGGCATGTTCCGTGAACAACTCATCCGCCCGGGCAAGCTTCGTACGGTGAATCGGCACCCGGATGTTGACGAAACAAGTGAACGACTGGCGCTCCCCTTGAATGAAATCAAACCGGCCAAAGCCGCCAAAAAAGAGCGTCTGTCCCTCATTCAGCTGGTATACCGCCGGCTTAAGCGGCTTGTCCGGCATGATGACGCCCAAATCGGATGGGGCTACCAGCTCGCTGTAGCGGGACGGATACACAATCCCCGGCGTATCAATGATCGCCCGGCCGTCATCCAGCGGGATGTGCACCATGTCGAGCGTCGTGCCTGGATAACGCGAAACGGTCAACTCCTGATCCAGATCGCTGTAATCCCGAATCAACCGGTTGATCAGCGTTGATTTGCCAACATTCGTTGCGCCAACGACATACACGTCTCGATCGCCGCGCCGTGCCGCCACCGCATCCAGCAGCCGGTCGAAGCCGCTGTTTTGCTTGGCGCTGCACAGAACGACGTCTTCGATCTTCAGCCCCAAGTCCTTGGCTTCCTTCTGCACCCAGTTACGGACTTTGTTCCAGTTCGTTACTTTCGGCAGCAGGTCGGTCTTGTTTACCGCCAGCAGCACCGGATTGTTCCCAACAAACCGCTGCAAGCCAGTAATCACGCTGCCATGAAAATCGAACAGATCCACGATATGAATGACCAACGCTTCCTTACTGCCGATCTGCGACAGCAACCGCAGGAACTCGTCCTGCTCCACCGTAACGGATGAAGATTCATTATAGTTCTTGATCCGGAAACAGCGTTGGCATATCACCGGTTCTTTCGATAAAGCTTGCTCCGGGACGTACCCCGGCTTACTTGAATCCTGCGTTTGCAGCACAGCACCGCACCCGCTGCAACGAAGAGCGCCTTCTGCGCCCCGTACTTCCGTCATCTCCTCTTGTCCTCCTCGAGCCATAATCCAACCTTGCCCAGCCGCCGCTTCACGATTCGTTCCAGCATGCGATTAATTTTCGTGCCGAACCTTTCATCCTGAACGGAAATCGGGAGCACGAGCACAGTAAACAACCCTTGCCGGTTCCCGCCAAAGACGTCGGTCATCATTTGGTCGCCTACCACGATCGTCTCCTTCGGGCCAAGCCCCATCATTTCCATCGCTCGGTGAAAAGCTGCGCCGGACGGTTTTCTGGCTGCGTGCACAAACTCAATATTTAACGGGTTGGCGAATACCGACACCCGATCCAAATTATTGTTTGACACAATCACGAGTTTAAACCCGCATTTCTTCACTTTCTCAAACCATTCGATCAGTTCGGGAGTGGCCAGCGGCGCTTTGGCTCCGACCAGGGTGTTGTCGAGGTCGGTGATGATACCGCGGTAGCCTTGGGCATAGAGTCCTTCCAGATCGATATCGAATACGCTGTCCACGCGCATATTCGGTATAAACTTCTCAAACAAATACGTTCACCTCGGTTTCATACGACAAACTATACCATATTATTCCCCCGACATGCTTCTATTTTAAAAAAGAAAACGCCTCCCGCGCAAGCACGGGGGCGTTAACGTTGACAGAGTATATAAGTTTACGATCGGATCATTGACCAAGGGACCGTTTAGGGCCAGGCGGCCAAGCCTGCCTCCAACCGTGACCGCCAACCAATTTGGTTGCCTTTCGCGACAGCTCCCGCGCGGTGCGCCAATCGGCGGCAGCCGGACTCGGGCTGTACATCGCCTGCTCGTATAAGAGCAGCAACGGATCCAGCGCCTCCGCGAGCTGCGGTCGTTCAAGCTTCCAGCGCCCAAACGCTTCCCGCAGCGTTTCCTGGTCGCCGCGGGTGAAGCCTCTTCGCCGCATCCGTCTGACGAGTCGCAGCGTTTCGTAAATCGTCTTCTCCCCCGGCGTCAGCGGGCGGCCCAGCCGCAGCCGGAGCCAGAGGAAATACAACTCCGAGCGCAGTTGATATAAAGTCCAAAGCAATAAGACACTGACGGCCGAAACGAAAATCCGTTGCATGACCACCGGATCCAGCTTGGAGAAGAAGCTTTCTTCGGCTGCAACCACTTCCGTATCGGTGTTCGTATCCACCGTAAGCGTATCTTCGCTCTCCTCCGGCGCCTCCATAATCGGAGAGACGAAGCCCGGCGTCGCCTCAAACGGAATCCAGCCGTAATCGCCGAAATACAATTCCGCCCAAGAGTGGGCATCCGCATTGCTCACATTGTACGCTCGGCCCAGCTCCGGGTTGCGCATCATCATCTCGTCGCTTGGCTGACTGCCGGGAGCGTACCCTTTAACCCAACGTGCGGGGATGCCCAGCGAGCGGGCCATCACAACCATCGCCGTCGAATAGTAGTCGCAGTACCCCTGCCGGATTTCAAACAGGAAGCTGTCGACGAAATCGTCGCTGCGTCTGCGGGTCAAATCCGGCTTGTTCGTATATTCGTAGTTTTGCCGAAGGTATTGCTGCAACAAATCCATTTTCGCGTAGGGTGTCTCGCCTTCTGCGGTAATTTCCTCGGCCAGGTCTTTCACCCGCTGCGGCAGGTTGCTGGGGAGTTGCAAATATTCCTCCGGCGCACCTTCCGGATACAACGCATCGTAACTGACCTGCTCCAACTCCTTCAGTGGGATCAGCGGAATATTGGCAACCACCTTATATTTCCGCGGATAATCCGGCAAATCCCCGGGATCGCGGTAGCCGTTCCAGAACAGCTCCGCCTGTTTGCCGGCCCAGCGCATATCCGCCTGCTGGCGTTCGTCCAGCAATTCGATGCTTTCGATGGCATAACCGCCGAACAAGACCGGGTACACCTTATCGGTACTCATCGTCACGATCTGTTCTACCCGCATCGTTTCCACCTTGCCCGGCTGATCGTGCATGAGCGGGTCGGCGTCCGGTCCGCCGCGATAACGTTCCGTATCCCGGCCTTCCTGCTCCAGGTCAGCCCATCCCTTCCCTGAGTAGATGCGCCGGGTTTCACCGCGCCAATAAGATCTCACCGGCGTTTCAATGGACATAACCGGGCTGTAGCTGAATTCGAATCCGTCGCCTAGCGTTTTGTCATCGCGGCTGTAGCCGGAGACGACCTCCTCTTGTACGGCAGACGGGCTATCCCCCAACGCGCTGGTCAGGGCTGAGGGACCGCCGCCGCCTCCCCCGCTGCGCTTGATCCAAGCCGTATACGGATCGGTCAGCGTAGGCGACACCGACGGCATGCTGATTCCGATCAGCAGCACGCAGGCAAAGACGATAAAGATGTTCACGGCGATCTTAAACGGGCTTTGCCGCAACCGTTGCCAGCCATGCGGATATTTCCGGCGATACTCGTAGAAATGAGCGCTCACCAGCCAGCCGAGACCGGCGAATACAATCCAGGCTACGTTTTGCCATAAATAATAACGTGTAAAAGAGTCCAAAATCGTAAACGCAACCAGATGGACGGCCAAAAACGCCAAAATTCTCAGACGAGTCACGACCAGCCGCAGCGCCGCCTCAAGCAGCACCCAGGCGATTAAGGAAAACCAGATATACGGCGTAAAGGTTAACGCCATGCCGCGAATCTGATCGGGAAAAAACGGGCCAAACGGAACGTAAACCCCGTAACTGGTCAGGATGAACCTCCAAATCAACAGCAGCGCGATGATCTTGATCGTCCATTTCCACGCCGCCTGCACCGGAAGCAGCCATTCAATCAGAGCCATCATAATGATTGTGACCGTCACCAAAGTGGTCGTGACCGAAAACCACAGCGGCTCCGTAAAATCAATCCATTGCATGGCAATGATCACGATCCACAACAGGGTTAAGCTCTGATAAGACTTCGGAAGCTGAGAATTTGCCGTAAGTTTCACAGCTTCGCACCCCCCATCGCTGCGGGAAGCTCGCGCAGAGAGGAGACGTAAATGCCGCGAAGTCCCCGCTCCTGCAGGGTCGCCTGCCATGCGGAACGTTTAACGGTTTGATATGTGTTAGGCGCGCCTGCGGCCACAGCCTCATCCCCGATTTGGATATGATACGGGATCATCTGCCGCGATTTGGCTAACCTAAGCATAGCCAGCACCTTGTCGTCCGCCAGCGGACTGATTAGGATAAAGAACGCGCCCGGCTGAAACAAATCCGGCTTCGCTTCTAAGCGATCCTTGTAGTTGCCGAATCCGTCCGCATCGATATCTACGAGATGGTGCAGCATCTGCTGCCGCTCCAGATAACCTTCCGCCGGCGGGAAGTAACGGAGGGTCTTGCCCATGGTGCACAGCCCCATGCTGATCCGTTCTCTAGCCCCAAATTCCAGCAGCGACGCGGCCGTCGATACGGCCAATTCGAACTGCGGAGGGCGGAAATATCCGCTCGTATGGGCGTCCAGCACCAGAACCATTTTCGGCAGCGATTCATGCTCGAACTCCTTGGACTTCCAGGTCCCCGTCTTCGCGGTAGCGCTCCAATGAATCCGCGAAATCCGATCCCCGTACACATAATCGCGCACCCCGTTGATTTGAGTCGATTCCCGGCGCGACAGTGCAACGGCCGTCTCCGGACCGGCAAGACGCGAATTGCGGCTGTACAGCTCCCAGTGCGGAATAAACGCCGTTCGGGGAAGGATGCGAAACTCCCCGCCAGTCTGAAAGACGCTGGTATGCTCCATGAGACCAAAAATATCCTCAGCACTGCAATTCGTACCGGCAAATGCGTATTTCCCGCGCTCGAGGGGCGGCGTTTTGTACACCAGCTCGGATCGGGAGCTGAAATAAGGCACAATGCTGTCCTCGAACATCCAGCTGTCCCCGTTATGGCGCCGCAGCGTTTCCCTGACGACGATGTAAGGCAGCGGCAAAAATGCCGGAAGCTGCAGCTGCAGCTTCACCACCACCTGATCCCCGGCTTGAAGCAACCCGCCCCGTTCTCCAGAGAGCGAAAGCGTCCGCGAGCCCGTGATCCGTTTGACGCCGCCAAACCCTCCAATCGCCCAGTAGAAGCTCAGCACCGAAACCATCATAAATAACATCAGCGAGGTTTTCCCGCCTTGAAACAAGACATACAACAGGCAGACCAGCCAAACGGACGCCACCCTCCAGAACTTCCGGGAGGTGAGGCCCGCTTTAACGCCTTCAACCAGCGCGCGCATCGGTTACCGTCCTATGGCGACCGGTACGTGGACCTGCCGGAGAATTTGCTGCAGCACCTCGCTGACGTTCCGGTGCCCCAGGCGGGACTCGGGACGCAGCAGAATCCGGTGCTCCAGCACGAATGGCGCGAGCGTCTTAATATCGTCGGGCAGAACATAATCCCGCTCCTCCAGGAAAGCATAGGCCTTGGCTGCGGCCATAAAGGCGAGCGAAGCGCGCGGCGACGCGCCCAGCAACACTTCTTCATGCTCCCGTGTCCGGCGAACGATCTCCAGCAAGTAATCGGCAAGCGGTTCGCTGATATGCACGCGCTGAACCTCACGTTGGATGGCGGCAATCTCCTCCATCGTTGTAACCGATTCCAACTGATCTGCCGGCTGGCCTTGACTATGGGAGCGCAGCATCGCTTTCTCCGTGTCGGCGTCGGGATAACCGATCCCAATTTTCATCATAAAGCGGTCCAACTGAGCTTCCGGCAGCAGATAAGTGCCTTCAAAGTCAATCGGATTCTGCGTAGCGCAGAGCATAAAAGGATGAGGAAGCGGGTAGGTCACGCCATCGGCAGTGACGCTTCGCTCCTCCATGACTTCCAGCAAGGCGGATTGCGTCTTTGTGGTTGCCCGGTTGATTTCATCCGCCAGCAAAATATGCGTCATCACCGGACCTGGCCGGAATACGAAACGTTCTTCATGAGGATGGAAAACCGATACCCCCGTAATGTCGCTGGGCAAAATATCTGGATTACATTGTATCCGCCGGTAGTCTCCGCTCATCGACTTGGCCAGCGCCTTCACGAGCTGCGTCTTACCTGTACCGGGTACGTCCTCGATTAACACATGGCCGCCGGCCAGCAGCGCCGAAAGCAGCAGCTTGATTTCAAAAGACTTTCCTAAAATACACGACTCCAGGTTGTTCTTTACGGCGTTCAAAGTTTGCATCGATTGCTCATGTACGGGCACGCATTTTCCCTCCCAAATAAGACCTGTATATATCTACCTATTTTACATGAAGATAGATAGGGAGTACACTGTTCCCGCAAAAAGCAATGCGTTTTCCAAAAATTTTAACCTTTTGGCCGGGCAACAAGTGCCGCAAGGAAGGAGAAAATGATCGCCGCCGAGATCCCCGCACTAGTCACGTCGAAGATCCCGGTAATAACCCCGATCCAGCCGTCCCGCTGCAGTTCGGTTAATGCCCCGTGCACCAGCGAGTTGCCGAAGCTTGTAATCGGTACGGAAGCTCCCGCTCCGGCGAACTTCACCAGCGGGTCATACCAGCCAATCGCATCCATCACTGCACCGGCGACGACCAGCGAACTCATTGTGTGCGCCGGGGTGAGCTTTAGCACGTCAAACATCAGTTGGCCGATAACACAGATCAATCCGCCAACGACAAATGCCCAAAAAAATATCATTTTTCGTTAACCTCCTGTTCCAGGGCAACCGCGTGCGCGATGCAGGGAATGCTCTCGCCTTGCTGATAGGACAGCGGAGACAAGAGGGCACCCGTAGCAACGACCAGCACCCGGCCTATTTCCCGGTTCTTTAATTTTCTTAGAATGTGGCCATAGGTGACGACGGCGGAACAGCCGCAGCCGCTGCCTCCGGCATTCACATACGTTTGTTTGTTACGGTCATAAATCATCAATCCGCAATCGTCAAATTTCGTTTTGTCCATCGAGACGCCGTCTTTTTCAAGTAAATCCTTGGCGATGGCATGTCCCACCGAAGCTAAGTCTCCGGTGACGATCAAATCATAATCCTCGGGCCCCCGGCCCGTATCGCGGAAGTGGGAAACCAGCGTATCCACAGCGGCCGGCGCCATGGCCGCTCCCATGTTAAACGGATCCTTAACACCGAGATCCTGGATCCGGCCGATCGTGGCATGGGTAATGCGCGGACCGCTCCCCTCCTTCGATACAACCGCACAGCCTGCGCCCGTAATCGTATATTGGGCGGTGGCCGGTTTTTGCGATCCGTATTCGGTTGGATAGCGGAACTGCTTCTCCACAGTACAGTTATGGCTGGCCGTACCGGCCATCACATATTTTGCCCCGCCGGCGTCAGCCAGAAATGCGGCTAAGGCAAGACTCTCCATGGAGGTCGAGCAGGCACCGAACACCCCAAGATACGGAGCCGCAATCGTCCGGGCCGCAAACGTCGCGGTAATAATCTGGTTCATCAAATCGCCGCCGATGAAGAAGGACAGGTCCTCGCGATTGATGCCGGCATGGACCAAGGCAAGGGACCCAGCGTGCTCCAACAGCTTGCGCTCCGCTCTTTCCCACGTCTTCTCGTCAATCTCCAAATTGTCGTAGACGAAATCAAACGTGTGGGACAACGGCCCCTCCCCTTCTTCAGGCCCTACAACGGTCGCCGCTCCGATAACGGCCGGCTTGGAGCGAAATTCCCAGGTTTGCGCGCCGATCAGCATCGGTTAATGCACTCCTCCCAGGCCGAAAATCACATGAATCACGCCTACGATAAAAGCGGCCACAACGCCAAACACGATCACCGAACCCGCCAGCTTAAACATATTGGCCCCGACGCCAAGGACAAGCCCCTCCGCTCGGGATTCAATGGCCGAGGAGCACATGGAGTTGGCGAACCCCGTCACAGGTACAGCCGTACCGGCCCCGGCCCATTGGGCGATTTTGTCGTAAACGCCAAACGAGGTGAGCACGATGGAGATAAGAATCAGGATCGCGACCGTAGGACTCGCTGCTTCCCGCGCGGACATGTCGGCAAAAGTCATAAACAGCTGCTGGATACATTGGCCAATAAAGCAGATGAACCCGCCGACCAGAAACGCCCTCAGGCAGTTGCGCAAAATGTTTGTTTTCGGCTTATGCTGGTCGGCAACCTGCTGATACTCTTCCTCCGTCAGCAGCAGGTTGTTCAACTTCACCCGAGCTCCCGGCTTGTTTTTCGCTTTTGCAGGCAAACGGCATTCCTCCTTATTTTCCTAACTTGCACGGTATACTCATTATTTGTCATCCTGCGGCTTGTTATGTTTGGAAAATGATCCATGGAATCCGGCACCAGAAAGCGAGCTT
>NZ_GG695973.1:114286-115813 GCF_000159955.1 Paenibacillus sp. oral taxon 786 str. D14
AAGCCCGCAGGAACCAAAGTTCCGGCGGACTCACGTCAGGTGAGGCAAGGGAATCGCATCCTGAAATCACAAATACAGAAGGATGATCACTAACAGGATAAAGAGCAGACAGATCACCAGCCAATCTTTGGCATATCGTTCCATTAAGCTTAGCCTCCTCATTCGCCCATCGACTGCTGCTTCTGCAGTATATGCTGCGCTCGGATGGCGGGTGCTCGCCAGAGTTACGACAGCACAAGAAATCCGGGCAATCCAATCGCCATGGACAATCGAAAAAAGGTAGTTCATACTAGGGTAGGAAGGTTATCTGAGATGGATTCTAAGATATCTAGATGCTGTAAATCGGGCCTTTGGAACCCGTATCTTTAGAAAAAGGAGAAGCAAACGATGAATGAAAAAACGCGCGAGCTATTTAAAGAACTGACGGAATTTCCAGCGGCTCCTGGATTTGAACGAGAACTGCGGGCCCTCGTTAAAAAGAAAATGTCGGCCTATACGCAGGAATTCGTGCAGGATAACCTCGGCGGACTGTTCGGGGTATTGCGCGGAGATGAGCAAGGTCCTCGGGTGATGGTCGCCGGGCATTTCGACGAAGTCGGCTTCATGACCACCGGCATCAGCGATAACGGGATGGTGTCGTTCCAGCCGCTCGGCGGCTGGTGGAGCCAGGCCGTGTTGGCGCAACGCCTGCAAATCATTACGCCAAACGGGCGAATCGTCGGCGTCGTCGGATCGATCCCCACCCACCTGCTGGATGAGTCGCAACGCAACAAGCCGGTAGACATCAAATCGATGTACCTGGATATCGGCGCGGACAGCCGTGAGGAAGCCGAAGCCGCAGGAGTGCGGATCGGCCAGCAGATCGTGCCGATTTGCGAGTTCACCCCCCTCGTAAATCCGAAGAAAATTATGGCGAAAGCCTGGGATAACCGCTATGGCGTTGGTTTAGCGATTGAGCTGCTCGAGGCACTGCACGGCGAGAAGCTGCCGAATGTTCTTTATGCCGGGGCTAACGTGCAGGAAGAAGTGGGCCTTAGAGGGGCTCGGACGGCGGCGAATCTCATTAAGCCTGACATCTTCTTCGCCTTGGACGCCAGCGCGGCCAACGACATGACCGGCGACAAAAAAGCGTTCGGCCGGTTGGGCGATGGCGCGCTGCTGCGCATCCTTGACCCGACGATGATCACCCATCGCGGCTTGGTCGAATATATCCGCGATATGGCGGATACGCACAAGATTAAGTACCAATATTTCGTGTCACCGGGCGGCACGGATGCCGGTCAAGTGCATCTCAGCGGCACCGGCGTCCCGTCGAGCGTCATCGGCATTTGCTCCCGCTACATCCACACATCCTCCTCAATCATCCATACGGATGATTATGCAGCTGCGAAGGAGCTGCTGATTCGCCTGGTGCGCGGACTGGACCGGACGACGCTGAACACAATTCTGGAGAATAGCTGAACCTCCGTAAGAAAAACGTCTATCGACGTACATTCAAAGTTTTCTGATATCTTCAAAAAAACCGCA
>NZ_GG695973.1:116003-134622 GCF_000159955.1 Paenibacillus sp. oral taxon 786 str. D14
TTTTTTGGATAATCTTTACTTTTTACCTTCCAAAATAACGACGCCCCGGCCAGGCACCTGAACCGTACCCGACACTTCCGTTTGCGCCAGCAGGTCCTTCATTCCTTCAGACCCGATTTCCACCTCAGCAGCCCCTTCGTTATGGTTCAGCAGGAACAAGAAGGCTTTGCCATCCTTCACGCGGCGTGCGACTTCGACGCCGGCTGGTGCGTCCAGCAACGGCTGGATCCCTTTCTCTTCGCATAGGTTCTTCAGGAACCCTTGCAGGAAGGCGGCGTCCGGGCTGCTTGCCACATAATAGGCGCGACCTTTGCCGAACTGGTTGACCGTCACGACCGGCATCCCCTGATAGAAATCGGAGCCGTATTCCGCTAGCACTTCTGCGCCTTCGGCATGAATCAAATCGCACAAGAGGCCGCATTCGTATTGGCCAGACAGTGCACCCCAAGCTTCTTTCATCACGATGTGGTTCGTGCGGCCCGGCAGCAAGGCGTCGATCTCCTCTGCCCAAATGCCTAGGACGGAGCGCAGCTCGCCCGGATAACCCCCGAGCGTCACCAGATCGTTCTCATTTACGATGCCGCTGAAGAAGGTGGTGACAAATGTGCCTCCGTTCGCTACGAACTCCTCGACTTTTTTCGCAAAGCCCGGCTTCACCATATACATCACCGGCGCAATCAGGATTTCGTATTTGCTGAAATCCTCTTCCACCGACACCATGTCGCTCTCCACATGCATTTGGAACAACGTATCGTAATATTTGTGGACTTCATTAACGTAATTCAAAGCTACGGTTGGACCGCTGGAAAGCTCGATCGCCCAACGGTTCTCCCAGTCATAGACGATGCCGATCTTCGCCTCGGTCCGCGCGTCCAGCAGCGTATCGCCCAGCTGCTCCAGCTCTCGGCCAAGCTCCGCCACTTCGCGGAAGACCCGGGTGTGCTCGTGACCGACATGCTCAATGACCGCACCGTGGTATTTCTCGCACGCCCCAATCGAGCGGCGCAGCTGGAAGAACATCACCGTGTCGGCGCCGCGCGCGACCGCCTGATAGCTCCAAAGGCGCATCACGCCAGGACGCTTCAGCGAGTTGTAGGGCTGCCAGTTTTGCTGGCTTGGCGTCTGCTCCATCAGCATAAACGGCGCGCCGCTCTTCAGCCCGCGCATCAAGTCATGGGCCATGGCCGTGAAGCTGACCGGCGTATCCAAGGACGGGTAGTTGTCCCAAGAAACAATGTCCATATATTTCGCCCATTTGAAATAATCCAGCTCCGGATAAAATCCCATCAAATTGGTGGTTACCGGCACGTTAGGCGTATGCTTTTTGATCTCGTCGTACTCCAGCTTGTAGCACTCCAGCAGCGATTCGGACTGGAAGCGCCGGTAATCCAGCGAAATCCCTTGGAAGTTCGTGCGGTTTCCGCCCCATTCCTCACTGAGTTCGTTAGGCACCACGATTTCTTCCCAATCATAAAACGTATGACCCCAGAATCGCGTATTCCATACCCGGTTAAGCTCATCCAACGTTTTATAACGCTCTCGCAACCACACGCGAAAGGCAGCCGCACAGTTGTCGCAATAGCAGTAGCCGCCATATTCATTGGAAACGTGCCAGATCAACAGCCCCGGATGATCCTTGTAGCGTTCCGCCAGCTTGCCGGCCAGACGGGCAGCGTATTTGCGATAGGTCGGCGAATTTGGACAGGAGTTATGACGTCCGCCAAACCGGCGTTTCCGTCCCTGCACGTCAACGCGCAGCACGTCCGGATATTTGCGGGCCATCCATGCCGGGTGAGCCCCGGTGCTGGTCGCCAGGCAGACATAAACGCCGCTCTTGTACAAGCGGTCGATCGTTTCGTCCAATTGCGTAAAGTCATACGTTTCCTCGCTAGGTTGAATGAGCGCCCAGGAAAAAACGTTGACCGTAGCCACATCGATCCCGGCCAGCTTAAACATCCGCTCGTCCTCTTTCCAAACGTCCGGTCCCCACTGCTCCGGATTGTAGTCGCCGCCGTACCAAATTTTCGGCAGTTTCTCGTTGATCACCATATCCACATCCTTTTGCGATATATAACTTCTAAGTCCATTGTAAGGTTGAAATTTCCCGCTTTATATATAATAATTTCGAATTGTAATATAATAATATGGATCAAACTTAGGAGGCAATTCGCACGATGAGTTCACGGGCCTTTACCCGTTTTGTTTTTTCCCCGGCTGCCACACCGAATCTTCCCTTGCTCCTGGAAAGCGTCGGCTATAATCCGAATCAGGAGAAAATCGTCCGCCCGGACGGCTACCCTTATTACCATTGGCTACATACCGCCGAGGGCGAGGGGGAGTTGACTTTGGGCAGCGGAACGGTCCTGCTCCCTCCAGGCAGCGGGATGCTGCTGCCGCCCGGCATGCCTCACGAATATCAAGCTAAGCGAAGCTCGACATGGGAGACGTATTACCTCACGTTTGGCGGAGCAGCTGCCGGGTCGATTCTGGCGGCGTTTGGCATCCGGGAGGCTGTCCTGTTCCGCTGGGAAGCGGAGGCGCCTATCTCCCCGCTGCTTGGCCACCTGCTCAACCGGCTGGACAGCATTCAGGACCCGTTTGGCCTGGAGACCTCAACCGAGGTGTACCGGTTCCTTGCAGTCCTGAGCCAATTCGGCCAGGTGAGCGGCAGCGCCGTCCCGCGAATCATGGAGAAGCTGGGACCGCTGCTCGCCTGGATGGAGCGGGAATACGGCAACCCCGACGTTGGGCTGGATACGTTGGCTGAAGTGGCCGGAATGTCCGGCCGACATCTCAGCAAGCTGTTCCAGCAATCGTTTGGCATCGCCCCCTACAGCTACCTCACGCAAATGCGCATCCATAAGGCGAAGGAGCATCTGGCCAGCGAACCTGGCGTCACCGTCGCCGCGATCGCCGGCAAAACGGGCTTTCGCGATGCCAGCCACTTCGTCGCCACGTTCCGCAAGCACACGGGGATGACCCCCCAACAGTTCCGTAGGCTGCATTAGGAAGAGTTCTGCCTTTGGCAGCGTGGCAGGTGGACACGAAAAAATGCAAAAGCGCTCCAAGTGGAGAGTATCAGCGATTTTGGCCTTAAAAAACTGCATTTTTGCATCAATTTGACGCCGTAACCCGCGAGACGCAGGGGCTGTCCCCTAGCCTACAAGGTACGTCGCTCCCGCTTCCGTCTGGAAGCGTTCACCTTCCTGCACGGTGCGGCCGTCCGGCAAGCGGACGCTCAGGCCATGCAGCCCGCGCAGCGTGCACTCGCCGCCGGACGTTGACGTGATGCATGCCGACGTCAGACGGCCCTCCTCCCACGTCATGTCGACGGTAAACCCTCCGCGGGCTCGCAGGCCGCTCACTTGCCCCCTCGTCCAGGCCGCAGGCAGGGCCGGCAGCAGGTCGATGCCGCCCATATGACTTTGCAGCAGCATCTCGGCGATGCCGGCTGCTCCGCCGAAGTTGCCGTCGATCTGGAACGGCGGATGATCGTCGAACAGGTTCGGATATGTGGAACGCGACAGCAGCGTGTTCACGAACCGGTGAGCGGTGTCCCCGTCGCCCAGCCGGGCGTACAGGTTAATCAGCCAGGCGCAGCTCCAGCCGGTATGGCCTCCGCCGTTCCGGATGCGCTCCTCCAGCGTGCGGCGGACGGCTTCTGCCAGCTCCGGCGTCTGCCGCACCGTGATCGCATTGCCCGGATAGAAGCCAACCAAGTGGGACACATGCCGATGTCCCGGCTCGGCTTCTGCAAACGGCTCGCTCCACTCCTGCAGCCGGCCGTCCGGGCCGATCTGCGGTTCAGCCATACGCGCCAGCATATGGGATAGCTCTTGTCGCCACGCCTCGTCAACGCCAAGGATTTCAGATGCCTGAATCGTATGTTCCAGCAGCTCACGGATCAAGAACAGATCCATCGTACTGCCCGCAGACACGCTGCAAGGCTCACCGCCATCCGGTGTCAGGAACTTGTTCTCCGGTGAAGTTGATGGGGCTGTAACCAGCTGTCCGTCCGGTCCGGGCACCAGCCAATCCTGGCAGAACTCGGCGGCTCCCTTCATCAGCGGATACGCCGTCTCCCGCAGAAACTGCTCGTCCAGCCCAAATTCGTAATGCTCCCATAAATGGCGGCACAGCCACACGCCGCCCATCGGCCAGAACGCCCAGCTGGCCTCGCCGTCCGACGGTGTGGATTGACGCCATACATCCACATTGTGATGAGCGACCCAGCCCCGGGCACCGTAATGAATCCGCGCCGTTCTCGCACCGGTAACGCTAAGATCGCGAATTAACTCAAACAACGGCTCATGGCAATCAGCCAGCCCCGCCACTTCGGCATGCCAATAATTCATCTGCGTATTGATATTGGTCGTATACCCGCAGTTCCACGGCGGCTGCACATGCGGATTCCAGATGCCCTGCAGATGAGCAGCCTCCGTCCCCGTCCGGGAGCTGGCCATCAGCAAATATCGGCCGTAGTGAAAATACAACGACTCCAGCCCAAGGTCCGACTCTCCGCGGCGATAAGCCTCAAGCCGCTCGTCGGTCGGACGGGCTGCCCGCTCGGCGGCCTCCTCCGCGCGGCCCAGCCGCAGCTCAACGCGGCCGAACAGCCGGCGGTGATCCGCCTCATGGCGCTGACGCAGCTGCTCATAGCCAAGCGCTGCGGCCGCATCCAGCGCCGCCTGGCATCGCTCCGCCGGGTCGATGCCGCCGCTTCCCGGCGCCTGATCATAGCCGGCGTAATCCGTGGCGGCTGCCAGCAGCAGCGTCACCGCCTTCGCCCCGCTCACCGTCAGCCGGCCTGAGGCATCTGCCTGCACCGTGCCGCCGCCCTCCGGCAGCGCCAAGAGCTGGGCCTCAAAGGTGAGGCCCAAGCCGTCCTCGTATAAGACCGACTGCGGATGGTCCCCGCGATAATTGTCGGCAATATGGCTGGGGGCCTGGCCTCTCATGCAGATCCGTGCCGTTTCCGCCGGCCCGCCGAAGGCTTGATGCCGAAGAAGTGAGTCCAACGAAGCGGCCATATTCACAGGTTCACTCCCCAGCGCCGTAATGCGGAGAACCATCACCTGATCAACCGCACTGATGAATACCTCGCGGCGATATTCCGCCCCCCCGATCCGATAAGTCGTCGTTGCGATCCCGGTCGCCAGATCCAATTCCCGTCGGAATCCCTGCAGCTCATTCCCATCGGCCTCCGTCGCCGAATCTCCCTGCTCTAGCCACAAATCCCCAAGCGGCTGGTAGGATTCCGTGCGTCGGCCTAGCATTTTCGCATCGATCAGTTTCTCGGCCTCTTTGTATTTGCCGGCGAAGATCAGTTCCCGGGCCGGTCCAAGGTGACGCAGCGCATCGTAGTTCTGCGGGTCCCGCGGGAATCCCGACCACAACGTATCTTCATTTAGCGCAATCCGCTCCCGATGAATCCCGCCGAAGACCATCCCGCCGATTCGCCCGTTTCCAACGGGAAGAGCTTCCTCCCAGCGAGAAGCGGGGCGATCATACCATAGCTTCCACTCCGTTTGCTCCGAATAGTTCAGTTTCCTCATCCTCCTGAATGATGTATATAATGGCTAACTGGCGCAAAAAGGCCCGAAAACACACGGGCCTTTTTGCAATCCTATTTAGATTGTTACTGCTAAGCTACAATTACAATTTCTTACCGGTAAACAATTCGACTCTCTTCTTAACCAATTCCGTATACTCGGCTTCCATCTTCTTCGCGCCGGCTTTGTCCAGCTCTTCAAGGAAAGCGTCATAAATCTTGTCGAAATCGGCTTCCTTCGCCAGAATCGCTTCCGGAATCCGCTTACGGATGATATCCTGCGTTTTTTGGTAAATCACTTGGTAATCGCCGTCCGTAGGAACAGGCATGTTGTACAGAGCGCCCCAATCCTTCGCAGGGAATGCATCTTCACCTGGGAACAGGTCTTTCCAAGTTGTTGCATTGTAAGCTTTCAACGTTTCTTTTTCAGCTTCGGTGTAGCCTGCCACGATTTGCTCAGGGAAGTTCGTGGTGTAGTAGTTGCCCGAAGGATCTTTCACGCCGTCACCATAGTTCGCACCGAAGATGCGGTACAAGCTGATGCCGGATTCCTTCGTGAAGTTCGTGCTGTCATTTACTTTACGTTCTTGAATGTCGGCTGGAATGACGCGTTGGCCGTTCTCATCAACCGTATAGTGTTTACCTTCTACGCCCCAGTTTCTCAAAACCTGACCTTCGTCAGAAGACAGCCAGTCGATAAATTTGATGGCGCGAACCGGATCTTTACATGCTGTGGTGATGCTGATTCCGTAGCCGTCAACGCCTGCTTGTTGGAAGGAATGATCTTCATATTCCTCCGTCAAAGTAACCGGGAAGTGCGCGTAAGTGTACTCGTCTTTACCAGCTGTTTTCAACGCGTTTTCTGCATCCTGATATCCCCACTCTTGGTCGATCAGGCCAAGCACGCGGCCGCTGGCAATTTTCGCTTTGTATTGGTCTTCTTTTTGCACGAATGTATCTTTATCCAGGAGGCCTTCGTTATACATGTGATTCAGCCAACGGAAGTATTCCTTCTCTTCCGGACGTTTGTAATGCAGCATCGCCTCATAAGTTTCCGGATTGACATAATATTCGCCGTCGTCCGGTGCACCTGTTGTCAGGAACGCCGGGTTCGTTACCGTAATCATGATTCTCCAGTCATCGGCGCTCAGTGTCAGCGGAATGGTTGGCTGACCATCTGTAGTCGGGTGTTTCTCTACATACTGCTTCAGCACGTTTTCAAAATCCTTAACCGTACGAATCTTCGGATATCCCAGCTCTTTCAAAACGCGTTGCTGGATTTCGAAGCCGCCGCCAGCGTCGAAGTACTGCTGATCCACGCCGCCATTCGTGAAGATGGAATAAATCGCAGGATCATCGTTGCTGTATTTCAGACGGTTCATATTTTCGCTGAAAATTTTCTTCAGGTTTGGTGCATGCTCTTCAATAAGCGGAGCCAAGTCGATAATGAGACCGGCATCCACCAGCTTGCTCAATTCCCCTTTGGCAAAAATTAGATCCGGAACGTCACCGCTTGCGGCCATCAGCGCGATTTTGTTTTCGCCGCCGCCGGCACCTACGTCAAACTCGGCTTCAAGCGTTACACCGGTTTTCTCTGTAATCACTTTGCCTACATCGTCCTGCATGTTGTTCCAGTTCGGGCTGGCATCCGCACCAAAGAAGGTAAAGGTGATCGGGCTGTTATCTGCGGACGCTTCCGCATTGCTTCCCGCGTTGCCGGTATTGCTGCTGTTGGCAGCATTGTTACCGTTACTTCCGCAACCCGCAACCAACACCGTACTCGCGAGCAAGATCGCCGCGAATGCTTTAGGGCTTTTCCACTTCATTTCTACGTTCCCCCTCGTCATCTTGATCAAACTTGTATTGTATGAACAGGCTTTCGCCTGCTGATACCTGAGTTGCTTCCCTCATTCCCGGTGTTACCCAAAAAAGTAAAGGCTTTCATCTTTGATTGAAAAAGAAATTACTCCCACCCGCCGAGTGCCGCCCCGCCGCTGATGCAGCTTGCAGCGGAGGCGGATTTGGCGGCGTTAATCCATCAGACTTACCGCCCGGCAGGCTCTAGGGTTAAGCCTTGACGGCGCCCAGCGTCATCCCATCTACGAAGTAACGCTGCAAGAACGGATAAACGATCAAGATCGGTACCGTTACAACGATAGTGATCGCCATTTTGATGGATTCCGGCGATACCTGAGCCATCTGATTCGCCATATCGTTGGCGTTGATCATTCTTGCGCCTTGGTTGGTGCTTTGTAAAATTTTCATCAACTCATATTGAAGCGTCGTCAAATGCGCTTTGTTCCCGTTGTACAGATAAGTGTCGAACCAAGAGTTCCATTGGCCTACCGCCAGGAACAAGGCGATGGTCGCCAGTACCGGCTTACAGAGCGGCAGAATCACTTTGTAGTAAATCGTGAAGTCGTTGGCTCCGTCCAGCTTGGCAGATTCCTGCAATGCATACGGCAACCCGTCGATAAAGGAACGGATGACGAACACGTTAAACGCGCTGACAACGCCCGGTAAGATGTAAATCCAGAACGTGCCGATCAAATCGAGATGGCGCATCAGCATGTAGGTTGGAACCAAACCGCCGGAGAAGTACATCGTCAACGCCAGGAAGGTGGATACAAACTTCCGGGATTTGAAATCCGGCCGGCTTAGCGTATAGGCCAGCATTGAGGCGCTGATCAAGCCAAGCACGGTCCCAAGAACCGTCCGGTAAATCGTAATTTTAAAGCCGGTAATCAGGCTGGAATAATTAAAGATCGTTTTATAGTTCTCCAAAGTGAATTCCCGCGGCCAGATGTAAATGCCGCCTCGAACCGTATCGGTGGAATCATTAAAGGAGATCGCCAACACGTTCAGGAAAGGATACAACGTGATGACCAAAATGACGCTCATGAGAATGATGTTGCAAATGTTGAAGATTTTATCGCCCCGCGTATCATTAAAGCCTCTGCTTGAACTTGCCATCGCCCTTCTCCCTCCCTTTACATGATGCTCTCTTTTGTGGTTTTCTTCATGATTCCGTTGGCCGTAAGCAGCAGGATGATGCTGACCACGGACGTGAACATACTGATGGCTGTACCATAGGAGAAACGGCTGATATTGATACCGTAGTTCAGTGCGTACAAGTCCAACACTTCGGAATAGTCGGTGACGAGCGAGTTGCTCAGCTGGAACTGCTTCTCGAACCCGATACCGATCAAATGGCCGATCGACATGATCAGCAGTACCGAAATCGTCGTCCGGATCCCCGGCAGCGTAATGTTCCAAATTTGCCGGAAACGTCCGGCTCCATCGACCCGTGCCGCTTCGTACAGCTCTTTATCGATGCCGGTGATCGCTGCCAAATAAATAATGGCGTTCCAACCGGTTTCTTTCCATACATCGGAAGCGGTTACAATTCCCCAAAACCATTTCCCTTGGGCCATGAATTGGATGGGTTCGTCAATGATATGCAAGGAAACTAAAATCTCGTTGACGATCCCGCCGTCGATCGAGAGCATTTTCGTCACGATCCCGGCGACGACTACCCAAGATACAAAGTGCGGAAGGTAGGAAATCGTCTGAACCGTCCGTTTGAAATATTTGCCGCGCAGCTCGTTCAACAACACCGCAAAGGTGATCGGAATCACGAATCCCGCGACCAGCCCCATAAAGCTCATCGCCAGCGTATTACGGAGGACCAGGTAGAACCGTTCATCCTGGAACAAATCCACGAAGTTTTTAAATCCAACCCATTTTTGCTCCGAGAAGGATTTCGCCGGCTTATAGTTTTGGAAAGCCATCGTCCATCCCCACACCGGCAGGTAGTTGAATACAAACAACCAGATCACGAATGGCATGGACATTAAATATAAGTACTTTTGCTGCAAAATGCTCCGCCAGATACCGGTCTTCCGCTTATTCTGCGGCTTAGGGGTTGCGCTTACATTTCTGGTTTCAGGCTGAGTTGACAGCGTTTCCATCTCGATTTCTCCCCCCTTGTCTGCTATAGCTTTATGATAAGGGAGGAGCGGCCGACGAAATACCCGAGAGATTTCAAACAAAACCATATAAAAATTAGAGATTGCCTCCCGCCGGGATCGTAAAGCTGATCTTCGTACCCACTCCATACTCGCTGACGATCTGTAATCCATGTTCTTCCCCATAGGAGAGGACGAGCCTTTGATGCACGTTACGCAGCCCGATGCGCCCCTGTTCCGGTTCCTTCGTACCGGAGATAAAGCGCATGACCTCATCAAGCCGCTCCGGGGTCATGCCCATTCCGTTATCCTGTACCGACACCCGGACTAATCCTTCGTCCCTTTGGATATTCACCTCCACATGGACGCCTTCTTCCTTGTCCTCTACCCCGTGCACGACAGCGTTCTCGACGAGCGGCTGAATGATCAGCGGCGGCACCCGAATAGATCTGGCTGCGGGATCAATAGATAAGGTATAAGTTAGCCGGTCCTCATAACGAAACTTCTGAATTTCCAAATAGGAGCTGACCATTTCCAGCTCTTCCTTCAGCGGTGTGCTTTCCCGGCCGACCTCCAAATTTTTGCGCATCATCTTGCCCAGCAACCGGACCACGTTGGCAATTTCCTTGTCCCCTTTGAGATGAGCGTTCATCCGGATGGACTCTAAAGCGTTAAACAAAAAATGCGGATTAATCTGGCTGGCCATCATCTTCAGCTTAATCTCGCGTTGGGCTAGCTCCAGGGCATTGTTTTGTTCTGTTTTCTCCACGACCTGGTCCATCAGCCGGCGGATGCTGTCCACCATGTAGTTGAACTGCCGGGACAACTGTCCGATCTCATCATTCCCGTCGATCCGCGACACGACGTTCAGGTCCCCTAAGGCCAGACGGTTTAAGTGACGGCTCAATCGCAGCATCCGGTTGGTCGTCAGGAACGATACGGTGTATACGAACACCAGCGCGATCAGCAATACGAGAAGGATAATCAGCAATCCGACAAGGCTTACGGTATTTGCGTCCTTAACAATCGGCTTCGTCGCAAACACGGAAATAAACTTCAGACCGTTCATGCTGGATTCCGGGATCAAGGTGTCGATGACGAGATAGGATGGAACTCCTTGGATATCTACCCGAAACGTCCCCTTTTGCTGGGTTCGCAAGTCGATGCCGTAATCCAAATCCTCCAGCGTTTTACCGACGATCGCCGGGTTATTGGCGGCCACAACATAACCTAAATCATCGGTGATCAGCGTCTCAAAAGGCTCTTGCTGCAGCATCCGGTTCAGTTCCTCCTGGTTCATGATGACCATGAGTACACCGCTTTTCTTTGTTCCTTTAAAAGAGATCTGCCGAACGAGACTCAGCCGCTTGACCGGAACCTCCTGATTGTCGTTGATGTAGAACCACCCGATGTCTTTGCTCTTCATCGCTTGCTGGTACCAATACATGCCCTCGATTTCCTCGTTCACCGGGATTAATTCCAGGTTGTTGATCAAGGTAGGATTATCGTAATAGAAGCGAATCCCCGAGACTTCACGATAGGTTCTGTCATAAGCGCGAAAATCATTATAATTGAGATACGCTTTGGTCAGCTCTAACACATTGGGATACGTGGTGCTAACGATCTTCTCCAGCCCTTCGTCGAGCATAAAAATATCGGAGATATCCATAGGCACACGAAGCATTGCAGCGGTTCGGGTTTTTACCTTTTCGACGTTGTTGGTGGTTTGAGCGATCGCCCGTTCCATGGCTTGATTACGAAAGTAAGCGGTTACGGCTACGCCGACAATCAGGACAGGAATCATGACCACGACGATATAGGAAATGAGCAGCTTATGCTTCAGCCGCAAATTATTGGTGATGCGAATCAGTTTGCTTAACAATCGGATCACCTCTCACCTAAATGGAAATATCCCCTTCGTCAAAGGGAAAGGGGATATTTCAGTTTCCCCGGGCACGTACCGTGCGCCGGGGATGCCTGTCACATATTAAATTAAGATGCGATTAAGGTCTAGGACCAATTATTTCAAGGTGATTTGCAGTTCGGTTTTCCCTGTGAAAGCATCAACTTTTACTGCACCATTGCTGGACAACGCTGCACCTTGCACCGACTCCGCTTCGCCCATGCCGTGCAATGTTACGTAGAACGGTTTGCCGGCGCCTTCTGCAGTCAGCTTCACAAGCTTACCTTCGCGAACGACCGTAACTTGGAGTTCAGCTTCGCCTTTGGTGTTCCGTACCGTGCGGGATACGGTTGCCCCGTCTTCGATCGTATACAAGCCAAGCTCAACTTCATTCGCATAGTCGTAATCCGGACGAACGTCGTTTGCCCCCGTCGCCAGAATCGAGTTCGGACGAACGAACAGCGGCAAGCTGAAGAAATCATATTTCTCTTTGCGCCATTTGCCGCCTTCCACCGTCTGTCCCGACAGCAAATGCGTCCACTGGCCATCCGGCAGGTAGTAAGTTACGTCGCCTTGTTCGCTGAACACCGGCGCTACTAGCAGCGAGTCGCCCAGCATATATTGACGGTCCAATGTTTCGGCGGCCGGATCGTCCGGAAATTCCAGGAACATCGCCCGCATCGTTGGCACGCCTTGCTGCGTCGCTTGAACCGCAATGTCGAACATATACGGCATCAAACGGCATTTCAGCTTGGTGAAGAACCGGGTTACGTCCACCGCCTCGTCGTCATATGCCCAAGGCACGCGGTACGAACTGCTGCCGTGCAGACGGCTGTGGCTGGACAGCAAGCCAAAGGCCAGCCAACGCTTGAACACATGCGCCGGAGCCGTGTTCTCAAATCCGCCGATATCGTGGCTCCAGAAGCCGAAGCCGGCGAGACCCAGCGACAAGCCGCCGCGAAGGCTTTCCGCCATCGACTCATAATCGGCGTAGCAGTCGCCGCCCCAGTGAACCGGGAACTTCTGACCGCCGACGGTTGCCGAACGGGCGAACAAGGCGGCTTCATTTTTGCCCAGCTTCTCTTCCAGCACTTCAAAAACAACTTTGTTGTACAGGTACGTGTAGTAATTGTGCATTTTCACTGGATCGGAGCCATCGTGATACACGACATCCGTCGGAATCCGTTCGCCGAAGTCGGTCTTGAAGCAGTCGACACCCATATCGACCAGCTCCCGCAGATATCCGGCAAACCATTCGCAAGCCGCCGGATTCGTGAAGTCCACCAGCGCCATGCCCGGTTGCCACAAGTTCCATTGCCATACGTCGCCGTTTGGTTTTTTCACCAGGTAGCCGTTCTTCTTGCCTTCCTCAAACAGACGGGAACGCTGCCCAATATACGGGTTGATCCAAACGCAGATTTTCAGCCCTTTCTCCTTCAGGCGCTTCAGCATGCCCACCGGATCCGGAAAGACGCGCTCGTCCCATTTGAAGTCCGTCCAGTGGAATTCGCGCATCCAGAAGCAATCGAAATGGAAGACGTGCAGCGGCAAGTCGCGCTCCGCCATGCCGTCCACGAAGGAGTTAACGGTCGCCTCGTCATAATCGGTCGTAAACGAGGTCGTCAGCCACAAGCCAAAGCTCCACGCCGGAGGAAGCGAAGGCTTGCCAGTCAAATCGGTATACTTGTTCATCACATCCTTTGGCTCCGGACCGTCGATCACGAAATACTCAATCGATTCGCCGGGAACACTAAACTGTACTTTTTTGACTTTTTCCGATGCGACTTCAAACGAAACCGCGCCCGGATCATTTACAAACACACCATATCCTTTATTCGTCACGTAAAAAGGAATGTTCTTATAGGACTGCTCAGAGCTCGTCCCGCCGTCCTTGTTCCAGATGTCAATAACTTGACCGTTCTTGAGGAACGAGGTGAAGCGTTCGCCCAAACCGTACACCCATTCGCCGACGCGCAGGTCAAGCTCTTCGCGCATATAAGTGTTGCCACCCTTTTCGGTTATATGCGCCATCGATTTGTAGCCGCTGCCGGTAATCCGCTCGTTGCCGCGGAAGAAATCCACGGACCATTGCGGGCCTTTGTTGATGCGGACGCTAAGGCTGCCGCTTTTCAGCTCGGCATAGTGCTCGTTCACAGTAATCTCGGCATGGTCGCCGCCCTTCGCCAATTCAAAATGCGGACCATGGTCCACCGTCCCGGCAAAATGGATCAGCTTCACGCCAATGACCCCCGGCAACGGGGAATGGAACTGCATCGTCAGCAATGTCGTATTAATCATATCGCCCCGGCCGCGAAGCGGCGTCGTGGAGGCGGAGGCAATTAAAGTATGATCTTTTACTTGAAAATCATAGGCCTGTACCGCGGTGGAAAGCGTAAACTCTTCGCGAATCAGCCAGTTACCATCGGTAAACTTCATGGGTGGAATACCGCCTTTCTCGTCGCATTGTTTTTCTTATGAAAACGCTCTATACTTGCATTATACTGATACCACTAATATAAAACTAACATTATCAAGCCGAAATATAACACTATTTTGATGAGGTGACCTGTATGGATCAAGCGCTCCGCCGCTCCCTGAAGGAGAGCAAGAGTCACGGCAACGAGCGGCAGCCGTTCGGAACCTATTGGTACCGCTACGGGCCCGGTGAACATGTGATCGACTGCCATTGGCATGATGAAGCCGAGTTCTTCTATTGCCTTGAAGGCGAAACGCTGTTTCAGGTCGATACAGATTACTTCCCGGTTGGGGCCGGAGAAGCGGTGTTTATCGACGGCGGCGACATTCACGCCGCCCATGCGCATGGTGATCAAGGCTGCGCGTTTTTCTCCCTTGTGTTTGACACCCAACTGCTGGCTAGCGCGCACTATGATGCGGTCCAGGAGAATCTGGTGCTGCCCTTGCAGGAACGAAAGGCGACGTTCCCCCGCCATATCCGGCGCGAGACAGCGGCAGACCTGTCGCTGCTGGAGCATATCGTGGCGTTGATGCGCAGCTGCAGCACCGAATCGCCCGGCTATGAAGGCGCCGTCAAAGGGCATCTCTTCTTGATGCTGGCGGAGATCGCGGCCACCGGCCGGGCCGTCAACCGTTCCCATAGCAGCAGCCGCAGCGAGTCGTCCAAGATTGACCGGCTCAAGACGGTCATCCAGCATATCCAGCACAACTACAGCCATCCGATCCGGCTGGCAGAGCTGGCCGCGCTGATTCCGATGAGCGAAGGCCAGTTTTGCCGCTTCTTCAAGTCGATGACCCGGCAGACGCCGATGGATTACATCAATTCGTACCGGATCCGCCAGGCCGCCGAGCTGCTGCGCGAACCGGAACGTAAAATCTCCGATATCGCACTGGAGGTCGGCTTCGACAACATCAGCTACTTCATCCGCGTGTTCCGTAAAGCGATGAACTGCTCGCCGTCGGAATTCCGCAAGCGGCTGCAGGCTTCGGTCGAGGTCTAGGTTCGCTGATTGCGGTTGATTCAATAAGTAATCACAGGAAGTAGCCGTAGGTTTAGCCCAGCCGGAACCAGCTGATTTGCGTTTCACCTTGCAAATGCAGGTACACATCCTGCCGGCCCGACAAGCTTGCCGCGGCTTCTGCGGTGACCGTTGTCCAAGCTTGGCGACCGCCGGTAGGCAGGATCTTGCAGGTGATCACCGACTCGCCATCCGGAGAATCCAGCGTTACGGCGATTTCACCGCCCTTCAGATTCCCCGATACCCGGGCTTCAAATCGGGATGCTCCTTCGCCTAGTTCGACATCACGGAAGGCAATCCACCCGCGTTCGCTTTTCAGCCGGATGCATTCACCGCCTTCACGGCATTCATCGAGGAAAACTTGCTCGTAGTCGTCATAGTTGACCGCGCGGACTGGTTCACGCAGCGAGCGCGGAGGCACGGTTTCGCCGTCAACCTGAAGCGTTCCCGTCAAGGCGATCTCGTCCGAGGAAGGGCCAACCATCACCGTATATTCGCCCGACTCCACGCAATAGCGATCTCGGGTCACGTCCCAGAACGCCAGCTCTTCTGCTTTCAGCGTAAAGGTCACCCGCTGCGTCTCATCCGGCTGCAAATGCAGGCGGGTAAAGCCCTTCAACGTCTTCAGCGGCCGCGGCACGCGCGATTGCCCGATTCGCACGTACAGTTGCGGCACTTCGTCCCCGGCTATGTTCCCGGCATTACGCACATCAAACGAAATCTGAACCTCGCCATCCTGACCTATCGCGGCCCGATCCAGTGCAAGATCGCTATATTCAAACGTCGTATAGCTAAGCCCATGACCAAACGGATACAGCACCTCGCCGTCAAAATATTGATAAGTCCGTTTGCCCTTAATAATGTCGTAATCCATAATGTCCGGCAGTTGGTCCACCGATTGGTACCAGGTCATATTCAACCGCCCCGCCGGATTATAGTCGCCGAACAGCACGTCAGTCACGGCATGGCCCAGCTCTTGGGCGGAATGAGAGGTAAACAGGATCGACGGTACATGCGCGTTCTCCCAGTTCACTGCAAACGGATAGCTGCCGACGATGACGACCACCGTATTAGGATTCACCGCTCTTACGGCTTGAATTAATGCTTGCTGCGCCGGCGGAAGCACGATGTCCACCCGGTCGATCGTTTCCTTCGCATTGATGAACGGGTTGTTGCCCACGAAGACAACCGCCGTCTCCGCCGATTTGGCAGCCTGTACGGCTTGCTCGATCCCGCTCTCCACAATTTCCACGATCCATTGTTCTCCTGGAAGGCGACTATCCACCTTCACGGCATTATCAAAAACATTCTCACCCACAGCAATCAACCCGCCGCGTTCGTTCAAGACGATTGGCCGTCCGTTCCACGCCTTCAACTCGACCTTGCCGCTCGAAGCCGGGCGGAAGTCGAACACTTCCTTGACAAACCAGCCGCTTGCTTCGTTCGCCGTCGCCGTCAGCAATCCCGATTCGGTCTCCGTCACGAACTTGCCGTTCTCCACCGACCGCAGCGTGATGGAGCCCCAGCCCCAATCGTTACGCTCAAAAACGGACGCATCGGCCGCATTCTCGCCGGTCGCCTCCAGAACGGCTTCCGCTCCTTCGCCAGACGTGATCCGGACATATTTACCGGTCAAGGCCGAGCGCAGGCGAATCCGATCCAGGCCAGTTCCGAACAGGACGGGGCGATCGCCCATTTTCTCCTTAATGCCCTGAAGCGGGGTGATGCGGTACGGCGGCGTGCCGCTGTACCAGTCGGTATAGGCTTCATTGGCCAGCGGCCCGACAACCGCGACAGAACCTAACGTTTGCGGTAAAGGCAGTAAGCCTTCGTTCTTCAGCAGTACGATCGCTTCGCGGGAAGCCTTTAGCGCCAAGGCCGCATGCTCCGGTGCGCACAGCTTCTCTTCCGGCACGCGGCTGTACGGGTTCCGCTCCTCCGGATCAAATTCACCCAACCGGAAGCGAACGCGGAAGGCATTCCGTAGCGCACGGTCCAAGTCCGATTCAGCCAGCAAACCTTGCTCCAGCGCATTCCGCAGCGCATGGAACATAATCGGCTGCTCATCCGTCATGCTGTCGATGCCTGCCTTGATGCTCCCTGCAACCGCTTCGGCATAAGACTCCACATATTTGTGATCCAGCACCGTGCCCATGACGTCGCCGGCGTCGCCGACAACAAACCCGTCCATCTCCCATTCGCCCTTGACGATCTCGTTGACTTCCGAATTCAGGTTGCAAGGCGTACCGTTGATCCCGTTGTAAGCCGTCATCATCGAACCTGCGCGACCTTCCCGGAACGCCCGCTCAAACGCTTTCAAATAATACTCCCGTTTGTTGCGCGGATCGATGCTCACCGATTCACTGCCACGACCGATTTCATTGTTATTTGCGTAAAAATGCTTCAGCGTGGCTACCGCCTTGTAATAAAACGGATGATCGCCTTGCAGCCCCTTCACCAGTTCGGTCGTTAACGCTCCCGTGAGATGCGGATCTTCGCCGTAGGCTTCCTCTGTCCGGCCCCAACGCGGATCGCGCTCCATATCTACGGTTGGCGCCCAGATCGTCAAGCCGTTCACTTCCGGATTCCGCTGAAAATACACGCGCGCCTCATCCCCAATCACCGAGCCGATTTGGCGCATCAACTCGGGATTCCAGGTGCAGGCTAGTCCGGTGTTTTGCGGGAAGGACGTGGCTTCCCCCAACCAAGCTACGCCGTGCGCGCCTTCCGTGCCATGCTTGTATTTTTTGACGCCAAGCCGCGGCACTTCCGTTTGGAATTGGCACATCAGCTCAATTTTCTCATCCAATGTAAATCGGCTAACCAAGTCGTCCACCCGCTCCGCCAGCGGCAGATCAGGGTTCTGAAAAGGATATTGGTACGTGTTGTCCGTCATACAATTACCTCGCTCTCCTACTCTATCATTTCATTGTAAGCGCTTAAGAATTTGTCACTGCTTATACCATCAGGTCTACCACCCTATCATAGTCCGCGTCTTCTTTCAGCGATACACGGAATATTAGATCATTTTTCATATAAAAATATCGCATGGCCGGCACGTCCTATCGCCAGCATGGCCTCATCGCCGGTAAGGCCCCATCGTCATCCACCCTTCTCCAGCAGCCCCATAGGCTATTTCGCGCCCTTCTTTCTGCGATTATCCCTTTCGTTCAGAACGGGGGGGGGATCGAGGAAGGGAATCTTCCAGCTGCACCTCTTTTCACGAATATCCCTTTTATTCAGAATGGGGAGATCGAGGAAGAGATCTTCTAGCAGCCTTTTTGCACGATTATCCCTTTGGTTCAGAACTGGGAAATCCATAGGAGGGATAGAAATGAGGTGGCTCATGGAGCTGATCATTCCGTTTTTTACGAAGATAAGATGGTTTATTTGGGATATTTTTCTTGATTTACGAACAGGTGTTTGGTATAATGATAACAAAGAGAACATATGTACGCATTTGTTGAGTTAGAGGGATTTAAATTGGAGGGATCGGGCATGGGTTTTTATACGAATGCAGAGCTTCAATCTATCAGCAGCCGTTTTCGAAGTGAGTCCGACTGTATCGAGGCGATCATCGCTATGAAGTGGCCAAACGGCTTCGTCTGCCCGCGCTGCGCTTATACCGAGTGCACCCGTCTGTCCTCCCGACGCCTTCCGTTGTTTGAGTGCAGAAAATGCGGCTATCAAGCCTCACCTTTGC
>NZ_GG695973.1:134802-153593 GCF_000159955.1 Paenibacillus sp. oral taxon 786 str. D14
GGAATCTGCTCTCTGGAGACGTGAAGGTAAACTGCGATCAGTATGCGTATGATTCGTCGCGTTATCATCCGGCTGCTCAGCCATATGCCACCGCGGTTGTAGCCGGCTGCACGGTCACGGAATATGGCGAGCCGGAGCGGGTGAAGATCCAGCTGATATCGCATAAAAGAGGACAACGTGCCGACCGACATGATCTCGCCGCGTTCATCCATGATCATATTGAAGTCCATACCTCCACCGTTCAGTCGTTCCATTTGGCTTATCGGCTGTATTTGCCCTTGCGGAAAGAAGTAAGAGCCACATGGAACTCGCTTAAGCGCACATATATTGCCTTGGGGCTAACACATTTGCAGGC
This sequence comes from Paenibacillus sp. oral taxon 786 str. D14, assembly GCF_000159955.1. Lineage (GTDB taxonomy): Bacteria > Bacillota > Bacilli > Paenibacillales > Paenibacillaceae > Fontibacillus > Fontibacillus phoenicis. The sequence continues at coordinate 135,158 of NZ_GG695973.1, forward strand.
GTATTTGAATGAGTACACCGTCCGCCGTTACCTGCGCATGACCTTTTCCGAGGAAGAGATGCGCCGGAACCTGTTGCAGATGTGCCTGTCCATTCCAGCGATCCCATACCGTCAGTTAATCGCCCGACAACAAAAATACCCGTCCATTGCAGCAGCGGCTTAATCCACTGCTGAACGAACGGGCTGCTAGGCGTACAGACGTACGAGAATGGTCATTTTCGGGACAGGCTGGCTTATGGATCAGTTGGTGTAGGACTCTTAATTTTTCATCCGAGCGTTTCAGTTTCAGTTTAAATTCTCTCTTTTCTATTTTCTCTTTCTCCACTCCCTGATTCAACGGGATAATCGTCAGAAGAGCGCCGCCGATGGACTATATGCCCCGATAGCAAAGGGCCAATACACACATCAGTGCCCCTTCAAAAAGGAGCCGTATGGAGTAGCATCAGGCATGGTTCATCTGCTTGCGATATGCGGAAGGTGAGGTACCGACATATTTGCGGAATTTGCTGTGAAAATAATCGACATTGGTGTATCCGACCTTTTCGGCCACCTGATAGACCTTCAGGCCTTCCTCTAAATAGTGTTTAGCTTTCTCGATCCGCACCTTGTCGAGGTACGTGTTAAAGTATTCTCCGGTCGTGTTCTTGAACAATTTGCCTAAATATGCGCTGTTATAGTTGAAGATGCCGGAGAGCGTCTCCAATTTGAGGTTTTCGTTATAGTTCCGGTGAATCAGATCCAACATAATTTTGACTTCGCGGTGTTTCCCGTCTTCGCCGAGCTGGTTCATGATCTGCTGCAGCAGATGCTCTGCCTGCCCGTTTAGCTCCAGAATGGAGTAGGCTTTTTGGATTTTCGAGTACCCGTCGGAAAACTCTTTGCTGCGATTTTGCAGCTCCGGCGACTGCTTCAGCGCCTTACTGAAAATCGTGGTCAGCAGCTCCACATAACGGTTCTTTATTTCGTTCTCCATCGCACCTTCAGCCTTATACGCTTCGCCCAGCTGATGCAGCAGAGATTTTACGGCATCGCGATTACCGATATCTACCGCATAAAAGAGCTGCTCGCCCAGCTCTTCGGTCGTAAGCTCCGGTCCCGCACTCGCACCAGCCCCCGCATCCGTTCTGGCAGACAGGCTGTCCGGCGTTAAGATCGTTCCCTGATCAAGGAAGAAATGGCGGCGGACCAAATCACATGCCGTCCGGTACGATTCCCGAATCTCCGCCATGCATCCCACCTTCTCGCCAAGCGCCACGGAATAGCAGATGCCTAAATCGGACAGCTCGGCAGCAAGCTCGCGATAGATCCCCGCAAGCTCCACGGAGAGAAGCGGCTCCTTGAGCAGGACGCCAAACTTGGAATGGATCGCAAACACCCAGCCACGGCCTGTCTCCTCGAACTGCTGAACCAACGCTTTGCGGATCAGCTCGTTAATTCGGGCATCGGTGTCCCCCTCCATTTGCGGGGCTAGCAGCAAAATTTGAAACACCTTGCCGCTGATGCCTACTTCATGAGCCCGCTCGCACAGCGGTGTAGGGTCCTCTTCGTCTTCGCCAGTCAGTACGGACTGGATCAGCGCTTCCCGGTTCCACTCCGTTGTGACGTGCTTCCACTGCTCGGATGCTTTCTCTTCGTCGATCGTCAGCTTGATTTTCCAAAGGTAATCCTTCAACTCATCTTCATCCACCGGCTTCAGCAAATAACCATCCGCCCGGTGGGTCATCGCCTTCTTGGCATAGCTAAAATCTGCGTAACCGCTAAGAATCAAAATATGCAAATTCGGATCTTGTGCGCGAAGCTTCTCGATCAACTGCAGCCCATCCATCCCTGGCATGCGGATATCGGCCACGACCAGATCGGGATGATATTGCTGATATTTTTCCAGCGCTTCATTCCCGTTAGCCGCCATATCCACAACTTCGTAGCCATAGGCGCCCCAATCGATAAAGGTCCGCAGCCCCTCCCTAAGTTTCGGTTCATCGTCAACAATCAGCACTTTAATCATTTTGCATTCCTCCGGCCGGAAAAAAATTTAGTTTTCCCCAGCATTAAATAAAGCGTTTACAATTTAATTATAGGTTAATTTTCGAACAGCTCACAAACATTATTCTGTTCATTTATTGCACTATTTTGATGCCTCGCCAAAAAAAGCTGCCCTACCTCATCCCTAGATGAGTGGTAGAGCAGCCATTCTGCTTCGTCGTGCCGCTAGGAACTCGCGCCGGAGTAATGCACGCTGGAGTAACGCGCACCGGGGTAACGCGCGCCGGGAGTAGTCCAAACCTATGGATTCGTGCGGACCGAGTCGGGTAGCGGCACTCCGAAGTTTGGCGTGCCATCCTCGTTCCATTCCAGAATTTGGGCCCGGGTATGCCGGTTCGGATCGTACAGCGGGTCACCGTCGATCTCCTTGTAATTCCGGGCATGATAGACCAATACGTCCCGCCCGTCCTCCGAGACGGTAAAACTATTATGACCTGGTCCATACTGTCCCGCCGCTTCATTGGTCGCAAACACCGGAAGCGGCGATTTTGACCAGGAGCTAGGGTTCAGCAAATCTGCCGATTCGTCCGCGGTGAGCAGGCCCATACAATAATGATGGTCGGTGGCGCTGGCCGAATAGCTGATGAATATACGCCCGTTCCGCTTCAGTACGGCCGGTCCCTCGTTTACTTTGAAGCCGATCGTTTCCCAATCGTATTCCGGCGTGGAGATCATGACCTGCTCCCCGGTCAACGTCCAAGGGTTGCTCATCCGGGAGATGTAGAGGTTGGAGTTGCCTTCGATACCTGGGTCCTTCTGCGCCCAAACGTAATACCGTTCCCCCCGGTGCTCGAACGTCGTCGCATCCAATGCAAACGACTCCCACCGCGTACGGACTTGCCCTTTCTCCTCCCATACGCCTTCAAGCGGATTGGCGGAGGTGTTCTCCAGCACGTACATTCGGTGATCAAACAATCCTTCGTTCGTCTCGGTCGTTCGCGCGGCGGCAAAATAGATATACCATTTTCCGTCGATAAAATGGATTTCCGGAGCCCAAATATTGGCGCTCAGCGGGCCGGTATCATATTTGCGCCAGGCCACCACCGGCTTGGCATCCCCCAATCCTTGCAGCGTCTTGGACCGGCGAATTTCGATCCGGTCATACTCAGGTACCGAAGCCGTAAAGTAATAATACCTGTCCTGATGCTTATAAACCCATGGATCCGCCCGTTGCTCCACGATTGGATTTCGATATTCCTGCGTGTTCTTCATCTTGGTTTCTCCTTCTCTTTCTGTCATCTCGTTACGCTCTGGCCTTCCTCATACAGCTTGCGGACCACCGCTTCTGGAATCGGCACGTCGTAAACCCGGAGTTCATCCATCTTCCCTTGGAAAGGGGGATCCCACCAATTCACCCCTAGGCTGAACATACCTTGATTATCCGTGAAGATATCCGGGAATCCCGTTCCCGTAAACTTCAGTTCCCCGTCAACGTACACCTTCACGTTCCCGGCATCGACGGTAAAGGCTACGTGATGCCACGCTCCCGCCGAGATCCGCGAACCCGTTGTCCCGTCATACCAGGCTTCACCGGACCACAGCATCGTGTTATGATCCCAGGAATCCGGCACGAGGCTGATCCAGCTTGTATTGGATTTCGCCCCAAAGAAACTGGTCGTAAATTGGGTAAATTGCTGCGGATGCAACCAGAGGGAAACCGAATAACGGTTCCCTTGAATCAGACTGTCATCCAGCCGAATGCCGGATGTACCATCAAACTCGGCGGCTAACCCCTGCACTCCATCCGTAAAAGTGATCGCTCCGCCTTCGGTATCAAGCTTTGCCCCGGTCACCGCTCCATCGCCAAACCGTCCTTCGACCTCCGATAAATTCCCCTCAAAGCGATAGTGGGCTCGCAGTCCATAGTTAAGATCAATCGGAGCAACGACGATCTCAAACGTCTTGACGGCTTTCGCTTTCCCCTTCGTGATCGTTGCGGTTAACGTAGCGGGAGCATCGGCTTCTCCCGCATCGGGCGGGTGAATGACCCCGGTCTCGGAAATGACGCCTGGATCGGAGGTGGACCAGACGATTTGAGCCCCATGCGTCCCTTCCAATGGCAATGTCAGGTTGTTCATGACTTTGCTGGTATCGCCGAGCGTTAAGGCTTCCTGCACCGCCTTAACGACCTGGCGGTCGTTCATCTCCGGCTGCTGAATGCCCCAAATGGCGGTGCCTTCGCGAGAGATGGCCGTAAAGGTCATCGTCTCCCGCCCTTGGTTCTCGTCCCAGCCTTTGACGAATACGCCGTGGTAAGTTACTCCCTCAAGGGTCAGCTCCGCTCCATAGGAGCCGTTTAGCTTCCAGGTTCCGGTTATCGAACCCGAAATCGTATGGTCTTTGTTCAAAGTAAGGTGGACCGAAGTAGGGACCTCACCGGAATAGCCAAGCCCATGATTCACGAACTGATAGTTGCCGACCACCTTGGAGGCCGTCACTTTCTGCAGGGATTCCCCGGCGTAACGCGTCGGTGCCATGACCAGCCACCCGTTTTGGTTCATAAACAGCTGGTGCACCCTGACTTCGTGAACCTCTCCCCGTTGCGGGAAGCGAGTATGGAACACCGAGAAATATCGCTTCGTCTTCTCGTCATAAAATAGCGAGTTATGCCCTGGCGAAGCATAACCGTAACCGATTCCCGTGCCGGGATCGCCTATTTTGCGGTCGAACAGGAAATTGCCGACCATTTTGATGCCGTACGGCGCGTTATCCGTATCGCTGGGCAGCACGGCATTTTGTCCGGCCGCATCGAGATAAGGGCCGTCTGGACGTTTCGCCCGGAACTGCCGCAGGTTGTAGCCGCCGTTCGCCCCCAGCCAACCATAGGAAACGTTCAAATAGTAGTATCCCGAAGTTTTATCGTATAAAATGTAGGGCCCTTCGCCGGACTTCGTATAGCCTCCGGCAATTTTGGTGCCGAAATAGCGGTCTACAAGGCGTCCGTCAGCCGTTGTGCCGTCTTTGCCAGGATATTTCACCTGACCGGTGACCGGATCCAACTCGACGATAAAGATTCCGCCGGACCAGGAGCCGTACGTCATCCACAGCTTGCCGTCCTTATCGAAGAACAAAGCGGCGTCAATTGCGTTCGGATACATGGCATTATTATAGGAACCGTCGCTGTTAAACCAATTCGGATTGGCCTCCTTCAGCCTTCCCTGGTCCACCAGCTGCTTGAGGTTCGTATTCGTCCACTTCTTATCGACCCGGCTGTTCTCGTCATACGCCGTCTCCTTCGTAAACCCGGAGTAAATAACCGTGTCCACGTAGGTGTAGGGGCCTTCGATATTTTTGGATACCGCATAACCAATCGCGGAGCGGATATAGGTGGACGAAGCGCTGTAATACATCATATAAGCGCCCCTCGTTCCGTCCGCATTCCGGTATTTCTCATTCCAGATCACGCCCGGCGCCCAGACCGCATACCCGCCTTTACTGTCGGCATCGTCCTCTCCCGCCCAAGCGAACGAACCGGCCAGATTTTGAGACAGATCGCCGTAGATCACGTTCCCCGGGGTTTGATAGCCGTTGGTAAACGTCGTCCAATTCATCAAATCGGTTGATTTGGCGGCTTCGATATGCGACCCAAAGACATAATAGGTCGAGCCGGCCTTGACGATGTTCGGATCGTGGACCGAGACATTGGTAAACGCGGGCGGTCGCTTTTTCCCCGAGGCCCCTCCCGCACTCTCGCTTTCCGTTGCCCCGCGTTTCCCGGCATCCGTATCGCCGCTGCTCGCCCACCCTTCGGCAGGGATGAGCATCGTGAAGATCAAGAGTAAACCCAGGCACTTAACCATACTTTTCAACGGACTTCCCTCCTTCATAAGGTTTAGGTTATGATTTGATGATCAAGGTTACCAGTGACATGGCCGGCATTTTCACGTGCAGCGTGTCACCGGCTACGTGAACGTCCCGGAGCGGAACCGGCGTAACCACATCCGGTTGCTCAAACGTATTGTGTGCATTCATCGTTGCAGCCGTTAACAAAGTTCCCGAAACCGAAGCCCATTCCGCGTGATTTCCTCGCAACTCGAGACTGACCTCCGCAGCCTGTCTCGGATCGATATGAACCAAGCTGATCTGAATGTCGCCTTGGGCGTTCTTCGAGGCGGACACCGACAGGGCCGGAAGTGTGTCGTCGCCATTCGCCGAAGCAACCAGCGATGACTCGGTCGACAACAGCTCTGCTCCTTGATGGACCTTGAACATATCAAACGCATGATACGTCGGCGTTAGGATCATCCGCTCACCTTCTGTTAAAATCATCGCTTGCAGGACGTTGACGGTCTGGGCGATGTTCGTCATCTGCACCCGGTCGGCGTGATGATGAAAGATGTTGAAGTGAAGCCCGGCCACCAGTGCGTCACGGATCGTGTTTTGCTGATACAGAAATCCCGGATTCGTGCCCGGCTCAACGTCGTACCAAGTGCCCCACTCATCGATAATCAAGCCGATACGCTTCTCGGGATCGTACCGATCCATGATCGTACTGTGCTTCGCAATTAATTCGTCCATGTGCAGCGCTTTTTTCATGGTCACGAACCACTCGTCCTCTGAAAAATCCAGCGCCGAACCCTTCCCCAGCCAGAAATCGCCGGGAATCGTGTAATAATGCAGGCTTAACCCGTCCATGAGCCCGCCGGCCTGTTGCATCAGCACTTCGGTCCAGCGATAATCGTCCACATTGGCCCCGCCGGCGATTTTATATATCCGGTTATCCCCATAATTGCGGACGTAGGTTTGATAGCGGCGATACAAATCGGCGTAATATTCCGGACGCATGTGGCCGCCGCATCCCCAATTCTCATTTCCGATGCCAAAATAGGTCAGCTTCCACGGCGCGCTCCTGCCATTCTCCTTACGCCAATTCGCCATCGGGGATTCGCCGTCAAATGTCATATACTCGACCCATTCGGACATTTCTTGAACCGTGCCGCTCCCCACATTCCCGCAAATATACGGCTCGCATTCCAGCAGCTCGCATAGCAGCATAAATTCATGCGTCCCGAAGTGATTGTTCTCGATAACGCCGCCCCAATGGGTGTTGACCATCCGCTTGCGGGCTTCCCTCGGGCCTACGCCGTCCTTCCAGTGATACTCATCCGCAAAACATCCGCCGGGCCAACGAAGCACCGGAACCTTGATCCGCTTCAACGCCTCCAGCACGTCGTTACGTATCCCTTGCGTGTTGGGAATCGGGGAATCTTCTCCGACCCAAATCCCCTCATAGATGCATCTGCCCAAATGCTCGGCAAAATGACCGTAAATATTTTTGTTGATGACCGCTTTCGTCACGTCCGTTTGAATGATCACTTTGTTGTTCACGGTTTTTCCTCCACCCTAAATTCATTTATCCTTTAATGCCTGAATTCAGATTGATCGATTGAATAAAGTATTTTTGCGCAAAAACAAACAGCAGCAGCGTTGGAATGATGGCCAACATGGCCGAACCCATAAGCTGTCCGATCATGCGATAGTTGCCGTAGATATCCTGAAGCAGCAGCAGTCCCGCAGTCACCGGCATTTTGTCCACGTCGGTATAGACGATGACCGGCCAGAGGAAGTCGTTCCAGGAGCCGACAAATGAGAACAGGCCGCAAACGATGAGGATCGGCTTGATAAGCGGCAGGATGATGTACGAGTAGATCCGAAAATCTCCGGCCCCGTCAACCCGGGCGGATTCATCCAGGTCGGTCGGAATCCCTTTCAGAAACTGCCTGACCAGAAAGATGTTGCCCATACCCGCCAAACCCGGAATAATCATCGCCCATGCGGTATTCACCCAGCCGAAAATATCGATGATTTTGTAAGAGGGGATAATGTTGACGACTCCCGGAAAGAAGGAAATGCCCAGCAATGTAAAAAACAGCGTGTCTCTGCCTTTAAAGTTCATTCGAGCATACCCGTAACCCGTGATGGAGATGATCACGATCACGAGGAACGTATGTGTCACCGCAATGAATACGGAGTTCGTCAGCCAGCGCAGGATCGGAGCCGTGGACGTATTCTCCAGAATCGTCACGTAATTGTCCAGGATCCATTCCACGGGAAGCAAACGGAAGCCCGTTGACACCACTTCGGATTGGGAGCGGAAGGAAGTCGAAATCCCAAATAACACGGGAATGACCCAAATGACGCACAGGAGGATCAAATACAGGTATGCGATATACTTCGATATGCTGATTTTCTTCGACATCTTGATTTACACCTTACCTCTCGTTTCCATAATCCATCACAGGATGCGTCAATTGGCGTTTCGGTTCATGACGTAATACTGCAGCGCCGAAATGACCAAAATGACCATGCCTAGCAGCACCGCCATCGCGGATGCCATGCCGGCAATCGATTCGCCATGACCAAACGCTAATTGACGGATGTACATCATGAGAACATGCGTCGATTGCCGCGGTCCGCCATCCGTCATCATTAAAGGTTGGCCAAAGACGTTAAAGGCCCCGGCAGTGGTCATGACAAAGGTATAAATGAGCGGAAAACGGATCGACGGCAAGGTGATGCTGAAGAATCGCCGGGTCGCGCCGGCTCCGTCGATCTCGGCGGCTTCGTACAAGTCTTTGGATACCCCGGCAATCGAGGCGCGGTAAATAATCATGTTCCCGCCAACCCCGCCCCATACGGTGATCACAAAAATAATGATCCAAGCATAAGGCTGCGTCGCCGCCCAAGCGACCTGCGAATGGAAGATGTTCCCCGTAATCCCCAGCTGTTTGTTAAAGATAAGCAGCCAGATCAAAGCGGCAGCGGAAATGGAAATCAAGCCCGGAATGTAAATAATGGACTGGATGATGCCCTTCAATTTGACCTTCTTATGCTCCAAGGCGACGGCCACCGACAATGGGATGACGATCAACAGCGGAACGCTGATCACGACAAAAATGAGGGTATTCCGAAGCCCGTTTACGAATTGGGTGTGGAAGGTCGAGGTTTCATCAAATAGGATCGTTTTGTAGTTAGCCCATCCGACCCAGGTCGGATCGTTCATCAAGTTCCACTGAGTAAACGAAGCATATATCCCGTATACGGTCGGAATCAGAATGAAGATCAGGAACAAAACCAGGTGCGGACCCACAAAGAAAAACGGCGCAAAGGATTTCTTGTTCATCGCCTTTCCATATCTCCTTTTGGAAAAATCATGTGCCAGACGCATCGTTCCGGCACATGATTTCTTTCTGTTTATCTAGAACGCAGGCTCAGCTTGCACTGCCCGTAGTGCTCTCGGCAATCTTGTCCTCGACGAACTTCTGCATCGTCTGCAGCGTATCATCCAGATCGACGTTGCCGCGAACGATATCCGCGCAATAGGTATCAACCGCTTCGGCGATGTAAGGGTAATATTCGTAGGTATAAATATAAAGGGACTGGGTCTCCTTCTCATTGGAGGTGAAGAAGGATTGCATATATTGCTGATATTCCGGACTTTCGATCACTTGTTTACTCGCCACGATTTGACCTGCTTTCGCCCATTCCAAGGAGTTCGCGCGGATGAATTCCAGGAAAGCGCCGATGCCGGCTTCTTTCTCATCCGATCGATCGTCATTTTTCAGCATCGCAAACAGGTGGGACGAAGCGCGGTTCGTGAACTTGTCCGGCGTCGGAGAATAGATGTTCGTCACCCCGAAGTTTAGACCCTCAACCGCAGCATGGGCCGTAGAACTCCAAGTACCGTCCGTCGAGAACAAGACGTTGCCGGATTGGAACATTAAGTAGCCGTCTTCGCCAAATGGGGTCATCAACCCGGCATCGGCAATTTTCTTCACCTCTTCGAAGGCTTGTCTCATCACCGGCGTATTCACAGCCGGCTTGCCGTTTTCTTGGATGTCTCCTCCCAGGTTTTGCACTTGAGCTAAAATCACCCAGCCGAGCAGCGCATCATTGACAACGTAATCACCATCCTCCAGCTTGCCTTGAAGCGACAGCATTTCGTCGATGGTAACCACGTCGTCGTCCAAGAAGGATTCCGCGTTGTACTTCTTGAGCAGATCCTTGTTGTAATACATCGTGTTGCTATGAATGTCGAGCGGAACGGTATACTGCGTGCCATCGATGTTCCCCGTCGCCCAAGCCTGCGGAAGGTAGTTCTCCTCCTTAATTTCCGGCTGCGCGGCAATCGCACCGCCGATAGGTTCCAGCACGCCTTGCTTCACAAAGCCGGGAACACGGTCCGCGTGGATGATCGCCAAATCAGGAACCCCTTTGCCAGAGTTGAGCACCGTGGAAATTTTGGTATACATGTCTGCGGTAATCACATGCTTCACTTTGAACTCGGGATTGGTAGCGTTGTAATCCTTGACCAATTGATCCATGTAAGCTCCGTCATCGCCGGTTAACGGCGTCCAGAAAGTAATCGTCTTCTTGTCCGAGCCGCTGCTGCATCCAGATAGTACTGTCACGCTTAAAAGAACTAAAACCAAAGATAAATACAACCACTTCGTTTTCATGTTTCTTCCCCCGTTTTGAATAATTAATATGATATGAAATCGGCCGGCGCTGAAGCCGTCCGCAAACGTCCGCAGCGCAGGGCCGTTCTATCCTTTCACCGCTCCTGCCGTCATCCCGTCGATAAAGTATTTTTGGAAGGCAACAAACAAGATGAAGATCGGAATGATGGAGAAAAAGGAACCAACAATCAGCAAATCATAGTTGTTCCCGTAAGGGGTTAGCAGCGTCTTGAGCCCAATCGGCAACGTGTATTTATTGGCATCGCTGAGCACCATAAACGGCCACAGGAAGTTGTTCCAGCTGTTCATACCGTTGAGAATGGCCATCGCGGCAAAAGAAGGCTTCATCACCGGCAAGATGATCCGCACGTAGATTCCGTACTCACTCGCTCCGTCGACGCGTCCTGCGGCGATAATTTCCCGGGGAATTCCCCGCAAATACTGCCGGAAGAAGAAGATCGTCGCCGCGCTGGCGATCCCCGGCAGAATAATGGCCGAATACGAGTTCATCAGCCCGATATCGTACGTTAACGTATACAGCGGCAGGAGCAGAATCTCGAACGGAACCATCATGATCAGCAGGACGCAGATGAACAGGGTATTTTTCCCTTTAAATTCATAAGCCGAAAACCCGTACGCCACCGTAGCACTGACCAGCAGCGTCACCGTGACTTGGACGACCGTCAGCAGCAGCGAATTGAAAAACCATAAGAAATAGGAATGATTGCCCGTAAACAAGTAAACAAAGTTATCCAAGCTCATGACCGATAGATCAAACTTCAGGTTCAGCCCGTACCGGATCAAATCCTCCCCAGGCTTAAAGGAAGCCAGCGTAACGGCATAAAACGGCAGAAGCACCAGCACGCACAGGAAGGCGAAAAACACGAACAAAACGATCTTGATCAGCAAGCCACGCTTCGATTTCGTCATGCTTCCTCCTCCTTCTTAAACATGCCGGTAAAGGCCAACTGCGTCAGGTTAATCACCATCGTAATGACGAGAAGCACGATGCCGACGGCGGCCGCATACCCCAGATTGTTCTTCTCGATCCCTTGACGGTATAAGTAGCCCACGATGGTCAAGCCGATATTTTTCGGAGAATTGTTGCCGTTCCAGAGCATCATACTTTCGATAAACATCGCCAGACCGGCATAGATGCTGATCGTTAAGACATATATCGTCGTTGGCTTCAACAGCGGCATCGTGATCTTCGTAAATCGCTGGATGGGAGAGGCGCCATCGATTGAAGCGGCTTCGTAGTATTCGTCGGGAATATTTTTGAGTCCAGATAAGAAGTAAAGCATGTTTACCCCGGTCCATCTCCAGGTCGCCAGCGCCAATAAGGCGATAAAGCCGGTCGTTTGTCCTTTCAGGAATTTGATCGGCTCCACGCCAAACAAGCCCAAGAAGCTGTTGATGAGCGACCCTTCCATTTCACCGAACATCAGTCGGAAGATCGTCCCGGCCACCACCACCGACGTCAGCGCCGGGAAGAAAAACGAGGACTTGAAAAATTCCCTCGCCCACATGAACTTGTTGTTGATCAAAACGGCAAACAACATCGGAAACGGGATCAGGATCACCAAGGTTAAGACCATGTAGATGGCGCTGTTTGTCACTGCCTTGAGGAAGACCCCGTCGCCCATCAATTTCTCGTAGTTGTCTATGCCAATCCACGCTGCTTCCTGACCCAGGGTCACTTTCTGGAAGCTCATCCCAAAGGAGCTGATCAGCGGATACACCCAAAAGATGAGGAAAACGAGCACAAACGGCAACACAAATACGTAAGGAGCAACCTTTTGCGAGTAAAGGAATTTTTTAACCATCGCCCTACCCCTTTTTAAACAGAGCTACTCCCGAAGGAGTAGCTCGCTGCTTATTTCGATTACTTCAGCTCCTGCTCGATTTGCGCTTGCGCATCATCCAGAGCTTGCTTGATATCCTTCCCGTCTTCAAAAATCTCGTTTAACGTCACCGTGCAAAGCACGTTATTGATCGTCGGCGACGCCGAGGTGGATTTAATCAATCGGATTTCGTCCTTGATGTCGTTCAGCACGTCAAATGGATTATTAATGAAGTATTGGACAAACTGGTTGTCCGGGTTATGAGTAACGTCCTTCATCTCCCAAACGTCCATGTTGACCGGGTCAAAGCCCAGCGTATTCCAGATTTCAATATTGGCATCCTCCGACAATTTGGCGAATGCGAGGAAATCCTTGGCCAGCTCGATGTCTTTGGCCGTTTTGGTCACGACCGTCCCGGTTCCGCCGCCGCCGACCGAACGCGGCATCCCTTCTTTGATGACCGGAATCGGGGCGATCGCGATTTTGCCGGAGAGGTCCTTCATATAGTTCGTGTATCTCGACATTTGCCACAGCGGCATGAAAGCGGTCGCATAGTTGCCCGCATTAAACTCTCCGTACGCTTCCTCCGTATCGGGCTGCCCGCCGGCGATGGTGGCGATGACATGGTTGTCTTGCAGGTCTTTCAGCAGGGTGAGCGCCTTCACTACGGGCTCCGAGTTAACGATCGGGTTCCCGGCGTCATCGGTGAAATCTGCACCTTGCTGTGCCAGCAGCTGGGAAAGCTGCCATGTTGCACTCGTATCGGCGGTGCCCATGTACTTGCCCGTTTTCTCATACACTTGAATTCCGGCTTTTTTGAAATCTTCCCAGGTCACAATCGACTTGTAATCCACTCCGGCTTCTTCTAAAATTTCCGTGTTGTAGAACGCCACCGAGGCGCCAACGTGGGTCGGGATACCGTAATTCACGCCGTCCTTGCTGTAGAGGTCGATTCTGGACTTGACGATCGTGTCCCGGTACGGGTCGATGACGTCATTTAATTCAACCAGCTGCGGCGTCCCGGCCAAGAAGTCCGGGAATTTGCCCAGCTCGATATCGGCGATGTCCGGCGCACCAACGCCCGTCTGCACGGCGATCGATAATTTGTTGTGCATGTCGTCGTATGGCATCACCGTGACGTTCAGCTTGATTTGCCGATCCGGATTGGCGGCGTTCCATTTCTCCAGCATTTTCTCAAAATGTTGTCCATGCAGTTCCACGAACGTCCAATAGGAAAGCTCTATCGCGTCTTCCCCCGCGCCGCCGTCCAACACGGAGGTTTCTCCCCCCGCTGTGGTTGACGTCTTGCCGCAGCCCCACAGCCATGTGGCCATCGTTAACACGAACAGCACAATCCAAACCTTTTTCTTCATCCTTGACCCTCCCTGACAAAATAAAATCTACACACTCCACTTACAGTCGGTTATCTCCCACTTCTCTAGTAGAACCGATGGTCAATCGATGACCCGAAGAAGCGCTCACCGGTTGTGGATAGCTAGGTGTTGTCATCGTCTCAAAGGGTGAATGAAGCAGTTGCTTCCCAGAAGCGTCGGTTTCCTTAAGCTCTCGCTTGACCCAGGCGAATCACGTTCCAGGAAGCTTTAGCTAAACAGGCTTTCACATAACCGTCCTGGCATACCGCATTTCCTCCGGTGTGAGGCTTCACATTTTCCTGGTCCGCCGTATTTACGGCCTTCAGGTCTTCGTGCTCCAGCACAAGATGCTCGATCACACGGTAGCCTTCGAACCCGCGAATATCGCAATCCAGCTCAAGAGCTTCCTCCAAATGGCGGTTCACCGCAAAAATCGTCAACGTCTCGTCTGCTTCGTTATATACAACCGCGCTGTCCAAATACGGAACATCGGTATAATCCTTAGCGTCGTATACCGGGGAGTCGACAACCGGCTGCAGCGAAACGCCCCGTCCAAAGAGCGATGCATGCATGTAAGGATAATAGATCGTCTGCTTCCAGGACCGCCCGCCATTCTCCGTCATGATCGGGGCGATGACGTTCACCAATTGGGCCATGCAGGCCATCTTCACCCGATCGGCGTGGCGCAGGAACGTAATCAGCATGCTTCCGACCAGCAAAGCGTCCTCGAAGTTATAGACATCCTCCAGCTGCGGCGGCGCAATTCCCCAAGGCTCCAGCTTGGCGTCGGCATCGTTGGAATGGTACCAAACGTTCCACTCGTCGAAGCTGAGGTACATCGTTTTTTTGCTGCGTTTCTTCGCTTTGACATAATCGCAGGTGGAAATCACCGTACGAATGAAGTGGTCCATATCCATCGAACGGGCGAGGAAGTTCGCCGTATCGTTGTCCCGGTTGCCATAGTATTGATGCAGGGAGATATAGTCGGCCACCTCGTAGGTATGCTCCAGCGTTACCGCTTCCCATTCCGGGAACGTTGGCATCGACGAGCTGGAGCTGCCGCAGGACACCAGCTCGATATCGGGATCGACCAGTCGCATCGCCTTTGCCGTCTCATAGGCGAGCCGGCCGTATTCCTGCGGCGTCTTCTGTCCGATTTGCCAAGGACCGTCCATCTCGTTGCCCAGACACCAGGTCCGGATCTTATGGGGCTGCTCGTAACCATGGCTGCGACGCAAATCGCTCCAGTAGCTGCCCCCCGGATGGTTGCAGTATTCCAGCAGGTTGCGGGCCGCATCAACGCCGCGGGTCCCCAGATTCACCGCCATCATCACTTCGGCACCAACCTCTTTGGCCCATCCGGCAAACTCGTTCGTGCCTACCCAATTCGGTTCAACCGTCCTCCAGGCCAACTCCAAGCGTTTCGGCCTCGATTCAACCGGACCAACCCCATCCTCCCAGTTATACCCGGAAACGAAATTCCCGCCGGGATACCGGATGATCGGGACGCCCAGCTGTTTAACCAGCTCCTTTACGTCGTTTCGGAATCCATGTTGATCTGCTTCCGGATGCGAAGGCTCATAAATCCCCCCGTAGACTGCCCGGCCCAAATGTTCAATAAAGGAGCCGTAAATGCGCCGATCTACTTCCGCAATTTTAAAGGCTTTGTCGATGACCATCGTTGCTCGCGGTGCTGTTGATGACATGTTGACCACCTTCCGTTTTAGTAAATATTAAATTATTTCGAATAACCTTGAATGAATCCGTTTACAGGTATAAAATAACATATGAAATTGGGGTTGTAAATATATTTATCTAAAACATTTTATGCTTATATAAAATTAACGAGGCAAACGATTCCATACCCCGTGAAAATGCTGAAAAACCGCCTGAAAATTCAATGAAACAATGAAATTTAGTTTAAAATATTTTAAAATTAAGCGTGCGTTTACTACAAATTTAATCTATTTTCTGAACCTGATTTACATTTTTTGATTTGATGCTTTATTAAACGACTGAGTTAGTTTATAATTATCTAAAATAAAACTACCCACTATTTATTGGAAGAAGGTTCGAATATCCGATGATCTATATTAAGGATTTGATGAGCGGGATCGACATTTTTAAAGCGTTAAGCTCGGAGATCAGGATTCAAATCCTCGAACTGCTGGCCAAAAATCAGGCCTTAAACCTCAACGACCTGGCTACCAAGCTGGGCTTAAGCAACGGGGCGATTACGATGCACATCAAGAAGCTGGAGGAAAGCGGCCTGATCGAAATCAATACTTCTGTTGGCAAGCATGGCATTCAGAAGATTTGTTATTTGAACAAAGACAAGCTGATGGTCGACCTCCGGAGCAAGGATGTCGACAATTTATACGAAGTGGAAATCCAGGTGGGCCATTACAGCAATTATCATGCGGTCCCTACCTGCGGTTTGGCTACGAAGGACAGCATCATCGGCGATTTCGACGATCCACGTTACTTCGCCGATCCGCAGCGAATCGACTCGGAGATTATTTGGTTGTCCGAGGGCTTCCTGGAATACCGCATCCCGAATTACCTGAAGCCAAACCAGACGTTCCGGGAAATTCAATTCTCGATGGAGCTGGGCTCCGAGGCGCCCGGGTATTGCGATAACTATCCGTCTGACATCTATTTTTACTTGAACGGTGTCGAAATCGGTTTCTGGACGAGTCCGGGGGATTTCGGTGACGCACGCGGCACGTTTAATCCGGATTGGTGGCCGCCGCACTTGAACCAGTACGGGATGCTGAAGCTGATCCGCATTAACAATGAGGGCAGCTTTATCGACGGATGCCGCATCTCCGACGTTACGCTGGAACAGATCAAGCTGGATTACAAAAGCGAGCTGACGTTCCGCATCGCCGTCACCGACAAGCCGATCAACAAGCGCGGCCTGACCATCTACGGCAAGAACTTCGGCAATTACAGCCAGGACCTGCTGGCTCGGGTGCTGTATGATGTGAAGGAGCAATAGCAACAATCCAAAAAATCAGCCTCCAGGTTATCGTTAGGTCCTGAAGGCTGATTTTTTTCATAATGAGTATCTTCTTACATCGTTTGCCCGTTGTCGATGGTGAGGATCTGTCCTGTCATCGAAGGCTGCTCCAGAACCGACGAGATGAGTGCGGCGATCTCCTCCGGCGCAGCGATTCGGTCCAAAGGCAGTTGGGAAGTTAGCGACCGCCTCTGCTCTCATCCGACCCACCAACGCGTGCTGACTGCTCCAGGAGCTACACCGGTCACGCGTACATCCGGCACCAAAGCATGGGCCAGCGATTTGGTCAAACCGTTCACCGCCGCCTTGGATACCGCATACGGGAGCGAGGAGCCTTTGCCCGTGATTCCTGCGATGCTGCCCACGTTTACGATCGCCCATGGCAATATACCGGGTGATGCTGGCGTTATTGACCAGGTAATCGATCGTTCCAAATTGCTTGACGATTTGGGCGACCATAGAGATGACCCTCGTTGCTTGAGACGTCGGCTCGGATCGCGATCGCCCGGCCGCCAAATTGCTGAATAGCTTGCACGGTCTCTTGGGTCTCCGCCTCCGAACGGGAATAATTGACGGCAACAATCACCCCGCGTTCGGCCAGCAGCGTCGCTGTCGCCCGGCCGATCCCCGTACCCCCCCCCGGTAATAAGAACAACCTTGTTATGGTAACTCATGCTTCCATCTCCTCCTGCATGCGAAGTACACTCGATTTGTTTTCTTGAGCCGGTTGGCTGTTAATGCTCCCCTGCCAATTCACCAAGAATACCCCCACACAGGTTAAAGCTCCGCCAAGATAGACGTACCACGAGATCTGTTCGCCAAGCAGCAGCCAGCTGAAAATGACGCTAAAGATCGGCACAAGGAACAGGAATAAGCTGGTTTTGCCTGGATCGCTATGGCTGAGCAAATAAAACCAGGTCGTAAATTGAATAATGAAACAAAATAGGACGAGCCAAAGAACCACAGACGCCGACGTAAGGTTCAGCTCAAAGCTTGGTTTCTCCCCTGCAAAGCTGAAGATCAGCATCACGCCGCCGAGCAGCATTTGGTAGGCGGCCAGCACTCTTTTGTCAAACGCCGGACCGATGTGATTAATGATCAACGTGGCAACCGTGAAGCTGGCTGCTCCCGCCAAGGCAAAGACCATGCCGGGGTTTACGCTCAAGTGTATCCCAAAGGTGATGACAACGCCGATAAACCCAATTACCACGCCAAACCATTGCCTTACGCGATAGGCTGTACCCATCAAAGCCCCCCAAAGGATAAGCATCAGCGGGCTGGTGCTTGAGATGATCGCCGACTCCCCAGAGGTGATCCAACGCATACTGTAGGCGGTGAAGCCCATCACCCCAACCGATTGGAACAAACCGAGCAGCAAAATTTGCAGCCAAGACTTCGCACCTCTCGGTTGAGGTCTTTTGGCGCTGAATACGGCGAGCAATCCCCCGGCGAACAAAAAGCGGAGCCCCATCAGCATGAGCGGGGTGGTATGCATCATCCCCAGCTTGGCAGCCGGATACGCCGTCCCCATCAAGAAAGTGGTCAGCAACAGCAGACCGGTATATTTGTATATATTCACGTTGTCGTTTCCTCCTTAGGCGTCAGTTTCATGATTTGTATTGTGTCGGAGGTTTTTAATTATGTATAATGATTGATAAAGATATCTGATATCATTATTAGTGATTACAGAGCACC
>NZ_GG695973.1:154826-155936 GCF_000159955.1 Paenibacillus sp. oral taxon 786 str. D14
CCACGCATGGACAGTGCGGAATTGCGTATATTTCAGGCCGTTGCTCGGGACGGGGCGATCACGAAAGCTGCCGCCCGGCTTGGCTATGTGCAGTCCAATGTGACGGCCCGTATCAAGCAGCTGGAGACGGAGCTGGGGACCGATTTGTTTTACCGGCACAACCGGGGGATCACCTTAACTTCCAGCGGCAAGATGCTGTTAAATTACGCTGACAAAATCATCGGTTTGCTGGACGAAGCGGCGTCGGCACTCTCCTTCACCGGCGAGCCTAGCGGCCCGCTGCTGATCGGCTCGACGCAGACGACGGCGGCGGTGCGTATGCCTAAGCTGCTAAGCCAGTATTACGAAAAGTATCCGAAGGTGGAGTTAATGTTGCTGACAGATATGTCCGATCGCCTGTTGGAGAAGGTGCTGCAGTACGAACTGGATGTCGCCTTCGGGAGCTTCCGATCCACGCATGATGAACTCACCCGTCTTCCTGTCTTCGACGAGGAGGTTGTGGTTATTTCTCCGCCGGGCATCGAGAGCTTGGATGAAGCCTTATCGAAGCCAAGCTTGGTTTACAACCGCGGCTGCACCTTCCGCGAACAGCTCGAAGACATGAAGAAAGCCCACGGCAGAACCAACGTAGCCACGATGGAGTTCGGCACGCTGGAAGCGATCCTTGGCGGCGTATCCGCCGGTCTTGGCATTTCGCTGTTGCCGCGGACGGTCGCCGAGCAGAAGGCGCAGGAAGGCGCCGTGCGGATTCACGAGGTTCCCGAGGCGATACGCCACATGAAAACCGAGATCATTTACCGCAAAAACTCCCAACCAACCAGCGCGCTCCGCGCTTTGATCGAGTTGCTGGGGGCGCAGGAGAAGTTAGTTTCTTAAGTGGAAGGGGCGCGTGGCGCGTCCTATCAAGGTAATCACGGCGGTGCGGTGATCATGGCGGTGATCGCGGTGATGGGGTGAAATAGCGGTATAAAATGGCCTTATTTTGCCTGCGTCTCTGGATTTGCTGATGAATAAGGCCATTTTGGGGCCTTATTTTGGGAGTGTGGCTCGGTTCTCCCCCATTTCAGGGGGGATCCGGCTGGATAAGGGAAATTTTTGGCGTTATTCTGC
>NZ_GG695973.1:157637-164241 GCF_000159955.1 Paenibacillus sp. oral taxon 786 str. D14
CAGGCAACGCCAACTTTAGCACCGTGCAGCAGCGCTCGCCGACCCTGGCGCAGGTACTCCATCTCCCAGTAATGGGAGAGATGGTGCTCTGCGCCGGAGGCAGGGTGCGACTGCCCGAACAGCAGCATGGCGATGCCCGATTCGATCAGCGCCGTCATCAAGGCGCGGATCCCTTCTTCCGTGCGCGCGCCGATGGCCTCGGCGTGCGACACGCAGCTGCGCAGCGCGCGCTCGGTAATCGCCGCCGCCTGTTCGTCATAAGGTTCCCCCGCCGTCAGACGGGAGAACTTCCAGTCGAACAGGCTGGTGTATTTACCGAGCATATCGCCAAAGCCCGCAGCAACCAACCGCTGCGGGGCCGCCATGAGAATATCGAGGTCAGCAAAAATCGCCACCGGCGGCACAGCCGGCACCGTCTTTTTGACCCCGCGTACAATCAGCGGCGCGCCTGCAGAGGTGAACCCGTCCACGGACGGCGCGGTCGGCACCGACACAAACGGCTTGCCGGTCTTGTGGGCGGCAAACCGGACGATGTCGTGGATCGTTCCGGAGCCCACCGCGAGGAGCACATCCGTCTCGTCAGGACGGATCTCCAGCAACAGCTGAACAATCGCGATCTCGTCGGCGACCACATCGCCTTGCGCGTCCGGTTGAATGAGGACAACGCGCGTATTCACGCCCTCCGCTTCCAGCAAACCCATGAGCTGCTCTCCCGCCGCCGCATACGTATGATCGTCCGCCACCAGCAGGACATGGCGATAACCCTGTTCCCGCAAGTAAGGAGCAACCTTCCGGATCACCCCTCGGTCTAGTTCAATCACCTTCAACTGCTCCAACTGTCTGTCTTGCAGCACGTTATCCCCTCCCTTGACCATCCATCAACTTCCTGCAATTTTCTGAAAACTTCTTTAGGACCCTACGATTTGCCGCATTTCCCCGTAAAGCGAAAAAATTGCCCTATCCCTTTCCTCGCGACACCCCATGACACCCCATTCCAGCTCGAATCGGCGCCCATGGACTTAGGGCAAGAGGGTATTCGATCCTTTACCTTCTTCATAAACAACAGGTGGGCGAGGCGCACAGTCCTTGACAGGCCAGCCACTCCTTCGCCCCGCTTACTCCCACTCTTACTCCGCCGCTTGCTTGATTCGCTTCAGCCGCTTCATCACGTCGTTTTCGCCGCGGCCGAAGTAGTCGTGCAGCTGGCTGTATTCCTGATACAGCTTCTCGTACACTTCCACGTGCGCCGGGATCGGCTTGAACGTTTCCTCTTTGACGCGGGCCATTTTCTCGGCGGCATCTAGGATCGAATCGTAGCCGCCCGCTTCCGCGCCTGCAGCTACTGCTGCGAACATCGCCGCGCCGAGGGCCGGTGTCTGCTTGGAATCTGCCACAAAAATCTCACGGTTCGTCACATCCGCATAGATCTGCATCAGCAGGCGGTTTTTCTGCGGCAATCCGCCGCAGGCATACAACGCGTCAACTTGCACGCCGTTTTGAACAAACGCGTCGATAATTTTGCGCGTGCCAAAAGCCGTTGCCTCGAGCAATGCCCGATAAATCTCCTGCGGTTTGGTCAGCAGCGTCATCCCCAGGATCATCCCGGTCAAATCCGTATCCACCAGCACAGACCGGTTGCCGTTCCACCAATCGAGCGCGAGCAGGCCCGTTTGCCCCGGTTGATACGCAGCGGCTTCCCGCTCCAACCATTGGTGCACAGTCAATCCTTCCTTCTCCGCCGCCTCCTTCACGTACGCCGGCAACGCTTCTTCAACATACCATTCAAAAATATCCCCCACAGCCGACTGCCCGGCTTCATAGCCGTACAAGCCCGGAATGATTCCGTCCTCGACCACGCCGCACATGCCTTCAACCTGCTTTTCTTCCGTCCCCAGCAGCATGTGGCAAATCGAGGTCCCCATCGCCATAACCAGCTTGCCCGGCGAGACAACACCGACAGCTGGCACGGCTGCATGCGCGTCCACGTTGCCCACCGCCACGGCGATGCCTGGCGTCAGGCCCATCATCTCGGCCATCTCCGGCAGCAGTCCGCCTGCATTCGTCCCCAGCGGAATCACGTCGCCGCGCAGTTTTGTATCCGTCAGATCCTCCAGCCGAGGATCCAGCGCTTTAAAATACTCCTTACTCGGATACCCGTCCTGCTTATGCCAAATCGCTTTGTAGCCCGCCGTACAGCTGTTGCGGACGATGTTGCCGGTCATTTGCGCGATGACCCAGTCGGTCGCTTCCAGAAATAGATCCGCTTTCTCGTAGATCTCCGGTGCTTCGTCGAGGATTTGCCATACCTTCGCAATCATCCATTCGGACGAGATCTTCCCCCCGTACCGCGCCAAAAACGCTTCTCCCCGCTCCGCCGCAATCGCGTTGATCTTATCTGCCTCCGGCTGAGCCGCATGGTGCTTCCACAGCTTCACCCAGCTATGCGGGTTATCGGCCAGCGCCGGATCGAAGCTCAGCGGCTGGCCTTGCGCATCCACCGGCAGCATCGTGCAGGCGGTAAAATCAATGCCAATCCCGATCACATCCGCCGGATCGATTCCCGATTCCTGGAGCACCGCAGGCACCGAGCGCCGCAGCACCTCCAGATAATCGCCGGGATGCTGCAAAGCCCAATCATGCTCCAGCTTAATCCCAGATCCGGGCAACCGCTCATCAATGACATGATGCGGATATGGCGTCACATGGTCGGCAACCTCGCGGCCGTCCGACAAATCCACCAGTACAGCGCGGCCGGACTGCGTGCCGTAGTCGATGCCAATCGTGTATTTTTTCCCCTTGCTCATCGTAACCCCTCCCTGCATCCCATTATTTCTGCCCGTAATAGGCATTGGCTCCATGCTTCCGCAAAAAATGCCGGTCCAACAGCGCTTGATCCATCGCCGGCGTATTCGGATTGATCTGCTCCATCCGGGCGGCGATCTTCGCCACCTCTTCCAGCACAACGGCATTATGGACCGCATGATGCGCATCCTTGCCCCAGACAAACGGCGCGTGCGAATGCACAAGCACTCCCGGCACCTGGTTCGGATCCAGCCCCAGCTCTTTAAACCGCTCTACGATCACATGGCCTGTTTCCAACTCGTAAGCGCCTTCAATTTCGGCTCGTGTCATCGGCCGCGTTACCGGGATCTCACCGTAAAAATAATCCGCATGCGTCGTTCCATACGCCGGTAACGCCCGCCCTGCCTGGGCCCAGCTGGTTCCCCACGGCGAATGCGTATGCACAACCCCGCCGATGTCAGGAAATTCGCGATATAACACCCGGTGCGTTGGCGTATCGGAGGACGGGCGCAGATTCCCTTCCACCACGTTGCCGTCCAGGTCGACCACGACCATATGCTCCGGCTTTAATTCCTCATACGGCACGCCGCTGGGTTTAATGACAAACAATCCGCTTTCCCGGTCGATCCCGCTGACGTTTCCCCACGTAAACGTGACCAGTCCATACTTCGGAAGCTCCAAATTGGCTTCCCACACCTGCTGTTTTAAGGCTTCCAACATCGCAAGCTTCGTCCCCTTTCCTTATCCCATGTCATCCAACATAACAAAAGGTACGTACAAGTTACCAAGCACCTGTTTCAACCGAAGCGGCACCGCCCGCCAAACTTCAGCAGGACGGTGACACCGCCAAGTTGTCTAGTTCCCGTTCGTTCTCTCGTTCCAGTTTATTTCAAAACCGTTCGTTCCAGCACCGAATCCCGTTCAATCAGCTCCGGTTCAAACACCGTATCGCCCGGCGTTTCCCCCCGCTCGATCATCCCGATCAGCTGGCGGGCGGCAAGCTCGCCCATCGCCGTTTTGGGGTGGGTCAGCGTCGTCAGCTTCGTGCCCGAGGCCGCCGCCAGGCTGGAATCGTCAAAGCCGATGACGGACAAATCCTCCGGAATCCGCAAGCCGCACGCGGCGGCAGCGTCCATCAGCCGCACCGCTAACTCGTCGTTGTAGCACACCCATGCCGTTGGCCGCCGATCCTCCGATTTTTGCAGCAGCTCCAGCGCTTTTTGATAGATATAGTCGCCTTTTTGCTCCGTCGTAAACGTCACCACATGCTGCGGCGACACCGCAATCCCAAAGTCCCGATGGGCCGACAGGAACCCCTTCAGCCGGTTGACGCCCTGCAGGTCATCCCTTTTGAAAAATCCGGCGATCTGCCGGTGCCCTTTTTCCAGCAAGTACAGCGCCGCTTTCCGGCCTCCCGCCTCGTCGTTCACCTTCAGGCACGGACATTCGAGCTCGGGGTATCTCGCGTTGATCATCAAATACGGAATCCCCTTCTCCTGTAACTCCAAAAAATACCCCAAATTCGGGTTCCCCTCCGCGCTCTTCGTCGGCTCGATGATCAGTCCGCTGAGCGGTTGGCTCGTCATGAGCTGCAGGCTATCCCTTTCCTTCTCCTTCGTGTTGTCCGTGCTGGACAGCAGCAGCCGATACCCATGCTGGCGCAGCTCCGCCTCCGCTCCTCGAACGATATGAGGAAAAATATAATCGGAAATATACGTCGTCATAATGCCGATCGTCTTCACCGCTTCGCCCTCCCGCCGTCCGGGATGCCGGACAAACGTGCCTTTGCCCTGGATGCGCTCCAGCCAGCCTTCTTTCTCCAGTTCGCCAAACGTCTGCCGAACCGTCTGCCGGCTTAAGCCAAACTGCTCGGCAATCTCGTTCTCCGACGGAACCTGTTTTCCGGGCTGAAGCTTTCCTTGCTCGAGCCAAGACAATAATTCGTTTTTCAGCTGCATATATTTCGGAATTTTCCGGTCGTTCATGTTTCGTCCACCCTTCACCAATGCCACCGTTCTCTTTACTACCCGTTATTGTAACATAGGCCGGGCGAACGCAGAGGGCTGTTTCCACACCTTATCCAAAAGCAAGCCTGATTCACGTCACGCAGCTGCGACTCGCGTAACTGCCACTGCGATTAGCGCAACCGGTAAGCCGCATCGCTCCAGCGCAGCTCGTTCTTGAAGCGCGGTACCGAGGTATCCTTGTCGATGATCACCGCTTCAATGCCGACCATTTCCGCCCAGTCGGACAGGTTCTCGGCCGTAATCGCGTAAGACAGCACCGTATGATGCGCCCCGCCGGCCAAAATCCACGCTTCCGCCGATTCGCGCAGCGAAGGCTGCGGCTTCCACAATACGCGGGCCACCGGCAGCTTCGGCATCGGCTTCTCCACCTTCACGCCGTCCACCACGTTGACCAGCAACCGGAAGCGATGGCCCAGATCAACAAGCGAAGCGTTAACCGCCGGACCCGCCTGGCCGTCGAACACCATCCGCGCCGGATCGGCCTTACCCCCGATGCCCAGCGGGTGCACTTCAATCGTCGGCTTCGTCGCCGCAATCGTCGGGCACACCTCCAGCATGTGCGCGCCCAGAATCATGTGATTGCCCGGCTCAAAATGATACGTGTAATCCTCCATAAACGAGGTGCTTTTGTTGTTTGCCAGCACTTTGAGCACACGAGTCAGAGCTGCAGTCTTCCAGTCGCCTTCCCCGCCAAAACCGTACCCGGCTTCCATCAACCGCTGCACAGCCAGACCCGGGAGTTGCTTGAGTCCGTGCAGATCCTCAAACGTCGTCGTGAACGCCCCAAAGCCGCCTTGCTCCAGGAACCGTTTCATGGCGATTTCAAGCTTCGCCTGATATGCGATGGAGTCGCGAATCGGCCCGCTGCTTAAACCGGCTTGCGTAATGGTGTACTGCTCGGCATACTCTTTCAGCAGCGCTTCGGCTTCCGCATCGGTAACTTCATTTAGCACCTGCACCAGATCGCCAACGCCATACCCGTTCACCGACCAACCGAATTTGATTTGCGCTTCGACCTTGTCACCTTCGGTCACCGCCACTTCGCGCATGTTATCGCCAAAGCGCGCTACCTTCAGCTGCCGGCTCTCAGCATAAGCGACCGCCGTCCGCATCCAGCCCGCCAGCGACGCACGGACTTCCTCGTCCTCCCAATGCCCGACCACGATTTTGCGGTTGATCCCAAGCCGGGCACCGATATGCCCATACTCGCGGTCACCGTGGGCTGATTGGTTCAGGTTCATGAAATCCATATCGATCGTTTCCCACGGAATATCGCGGTTAAACTGCGTATGGAAGTGCAGCAGCGGTTTTTGCAGTTGGGACAAGCCGGCGATCCACATTTTAGCTGGCGAGAACGTGTGCATCCAAGTGATAATCCCCGCACAAGTCTCGTCGCCATTGGCGGCCAGAATCAGCTTATAGATCTCGTCCGGCGTCGTGACGATCGGTTTAAACACCACCGGGAACCCAATCGCCGGGTCTTTGTCCAGTTGTTCTGCGATAATGCGGGAGTGGCCCGCTACCTCTTCCAGCGTTTCAGGGCCGTATAAATGCTGGCTTCCAGTCACGAACCAAAAAGAATGCGGTTTCAATTTCATGCCAAAGCGCCTCCTTATGAAAAATGATTGCTCATTAACTTGTACATACCATATTGGATTTTCCGACATTCATTCACTAATTGTACGTACAAGTTGAATTACCCTCATTGTACTTCCCTCTGCTTCAATTGACAATAGGGTTCACGAAATTGATATTCGCAAAACACCATCAAGCGC
>NZ_GG695973.1:164436-195648 GCF_000159955.1 Paenibacillus sp. oral taxon 786 str. D14
TGGGCAGTCCCCCCGCTATTACGGGAGCATCCCCATACACCGGCAGCGCTGCGCAAACTCATCAAAGAACTGGGGCCGGCACAAAACGGACCTAAAAGACCTTATTTGCCCATTACCCGGATATTTCCCGTTGTAACGGACTCCATGGACTTTATTCAGCCTCACGGAGCCCATATAGCTGCTATTTATGCGAAATAAAGGCCCCTCGGTCCGTTAAATTGAAAAATCCTTCAAATTGGCTTGAATAACGTCCCCTGTGTCCGTTACCATCAAGTTCCTTTCGAGGCAGCCTCATCACGCACAAAAACAGCCCCCATGCAACGGGAGTCCGTTTTCGTTCTCTGTACATTTCTACTTTAGTTCTCTCCTCTATTCTAACTCCCTATCACTATCCTACTTGTTCACCACTTACAGCTCCGTTTATTATCCTTTGCCCCTAGCTTCTGCTCTTCCACCCGTTAGCTCAAAATCCCCGGCTGCGGGGTCACGCCAAACGCGGCGGCCAGGTCGCGCAGCTGAGCGTCGGTGATCTTTTGCAGCACCGGGCGGTCGCCAAGCAGCATGTAGATCTGCGCAGCCTTCTCCACTGTCTCGATCAAGCCAAACGCTTCGTCGATCGTCGTACCAGTGCCAAAAATCCCGTGCTGCGGCCAAATCACGACTCGGTGCTCGCGCATCTTCTCGGCCGTCGCCCGCCCGATGTCCGGGCTGCCGGGCACCATCCACGGCACGATCCCGATACCGTCGGGGAACACCACGAGACATTCCGTGCACATTTCCCACAGCGTTTTCGTCAGCTTTTTCTCGTCCAGCTCATGGACAAACGTCATCGCCAGCGCATGAGTGGCGTGGCAGTGCATGATGACCCGGTGCGCCGGGTCCACCTTCAAACGCTCGATATGGCTCATGAAATGCGCCGGCAACTCGCTAGTGGGTACCGCCCCATCCCGAAGGCCCCACAGCACCTCGACTTGGTCGCCGTCCTCAGCCACTCGCAGCACGCCCAAGTTCGCCTCCGGATCAGAGATCACATTTTTGAAATACTTGCCCGAGCCCGTCACGATAAAATATCGTCCCGCCAGCTCCTTCACCGGAAACGTCAGCGGCAGCTTTCGACGCTCCGAAGCAGAGGCGGTTCCTATATATTTTTCTACCTCCGCCTCATGGAGCAGATAGCTGATGTTGCCTCCGTTGCGCTCATCCCAGCCCAGCCGCCACATATGGTACGTGATTTCCGCCATCTCCCGGATAAACGGGACTTCCAATCCCGGGATCCGCCAACCTTTCTCCACTTCCGATAACATCGTACTCACAGTAGGTTCCTCTCCTTACTCAAGTATATAATGCTTAAAAAATGCGGGTGCTTTCGTTACCGCGCCGCCAGCACCTTCGTCTCGTAGTCTTTCACGTCTGCCAGCCACGCCTCCCGCACCGGCACACCTTGCGAAGCGCAGAAGTAATCCCAAATCGCTCCGTACGGATACGATTTAAACTCTTCGACCAACGCCAGCCGGGACGTGTAGTCGCCGTCCAGTTCCAGCCGCTTCAATGTGTCAATCGGCTCCAGCATCGCTCGCAGCAGCGCTTTTTGGGTGTTGCGCGTTCCGATGACCCAAGCCGCGATATGATTGATGCTGCCATCGAAGAAATCGAGACCGATATGTGTGCGATCCAGCAGCTCCCCGCGCACCAACTCGCGGGCGATTTCCAGCAGCTCTTCGTCCATCGTCACAACGTGATCGCTGTCCCAGCGCACCGGACGGCTGACGTGCAACAGCAGTGCGCGGCCAAACAACAGCCAGGAGGACAGCTTGTTGGAGATCGTCTCCGTCGGATGGAAATGGCCGGCGTCGAAGCAGACCGCCTTGCCCCGGGACAACGCATAGCCCATGTAAAATTCATGCGAGCCAACGACATAACTTTCCGAGCCGATGCCAAACAGCTTGCTCTCCACCGCGTCAATGTTGTACTTTTCGTCGATCTGCTCGGCAAAAACTTCATCAAGCGCCTCCATCAAACGGGCCCGCGGCGTAAGCCGATCCACCGGCGAATCCTTGAAGCCGTCCGGGATCCAGACGTTGGTGACGCAAGGCTGCCCAAGCGCCCGCCCAAACGATTCAGCGATTTTGCGCGACGCCTTGCAGTGGTCGATCCAAAACTTGCGAATTTCCGGGTCCGGATGGCTGAGCGTAAACCCGTCCTTGGCTTTTTCGTGCGAGAAACAGGTCGGGTTAAAATCCAGCCCCAGCCCCCGCTCCTTCGCCCAATCGACCCAACCGGCAAAATGCCTCGGCTCCAGCGCGTCCAGCTCAACCGGTTCATCCGTATCCGCGTAAATCGCGTGAAGGTTGACCTTATGTTGACCCGGAATCAAGCGAAGCGCTTGGTCCAAGTCTTGACGCAGTTCGTCCGGCGTCCGCGCACGGCCTGGATAACTGCCGGTAACCGCCAGGCCGCCGCCCAGCTCCTGATCCTTATGAAGGAATCCCTTAACGTCATCCCCCTGCCAGCAATGCAGCGAAATTTTGATTTGAGCCAGCCGGGCCAGCGCGGCGTCGACGTCAATTCCATGGCGCTCATACAGCTTTTTCGCCTCGTTGTAGCTGGTTTGAATCGCGTTGTCCATGTTTGCTCCTCCTTTGGCATAACTAATCTATCTATCCGCCCAATACTCTAATCGTCGATCCAATCGTCACCGCGCCAGCAAATCCGCGAACCGTTTTTGTGCCTCTGCAATCTCACCGGCATGAGTCCCCCGAGGAACATACGTCCGAATCGGAAAAGACCGCCGAATCAGCTCACGCCCCTCGCCGATATCGCGAATCGCGCCGCTGCTGATCATCTGCACCAACAGATTCCCCAGCGCCGTGGACTCCGTTGGCCCGGCTTCTACCGGAATGCCCGCCACGTCCGCGGTCCATTGGCACAGCAGCTC
Source organism: Paenibacillus sp. oral taxon 786 str. D14 (assembly GCF_000159955.1). Lineage (GTDB taxonomy): Bacteria > Bacillota > Bacilli > Paenibacillales > Paenibacillaceae > Fontibacillus > Fontibacillus phoenicis. Next base: position 167,372 of record NZ_GG695973.1, read on the forward strand.
ATTGTTGGCGCCGCCGCCGACGATGTGAAGCGTCTCCGGCTTTTGTCCGGTCAGCCGTTCAAGTTCCCGCAGGTAAACATCGTACGATAAGGCCAAGCTGTCAAAAATACACCTCGCCACCTCACCCGGCATATCCGGAACGGGCTGACTCGTCTCCTTGCAATACTGCCGGATTTCTTCGGTCATCTGCGCAGGATTTAGGAAACGGTCATCGTTGCAGTTGATCAAGGAACGGAACGGCGTCACGGCCTCGGCCAGTTCCACCAATTCCGCATAGCTGTGCTGTTTTCCGTAATCCTTGCGGACCTCTTGGATCAGCCACATGCCCATGATGTTTTTCAAAAAACGGTACGTGCCGTACGCGCCCCATTCATTCGTATAATTGCGCTCCATCGCTTCCGGCGTTGCCAGCGGCGTCTGCCGCTCTCCCCCGATCAGCGACCAGGTCCCGCTGCTGAGATATGCCCACGAATCGCCGCTGGCCGGAACGCCCAGCACGGCGGAAGCCGTATCATGCGTTGCCGCCACGATCAGCTCGCATTCGGGCAGCCCATACTCCCGGACCAGCTCCAATTTGATTGACCCCAGCCGCGTCCCGGGCTCCGTCAGAGCCGGAAACTTCGACCGGGACAGCCCCAGCAGCGCGAGCAATTCCGGGTCGTAGTCGCGGGTTTGCAGATTCAACAAAGCGGTAGTTGAGGCGTTGGTCATCTCGCTGATCCGCTTCCCGGACAACAAATAATAGAGATAATCCGGCACAAGCAAGATGTGCTTGGCCTTCGCCAGCTCCTCACGATCGTGCGCATATAACTGATACAGCGTATTAAAGGCCAAGTGCTGAATCCCGGTTTTCTCATAGATCCGTGAAAACGGGATAACCGCGTGTAGCTGGGGGACCGCCTCGATCGTCCGGGCATCACGATAAGCGTACACCTCGCCGATCCGCTCTCCTTCCCCGTCCAGCAGCGCATAATCCACCGCCCACGTATCGATGCCCAGCGTGCAACGGCCGATTCCGAGTTTTTTCGCCTGTTGCAGGCCGCGGAGAATTTCCCGGTACAAATGGTCGATATCCCAATAACAATGCCCGTCACGCTCAGAAAACCCGTTATCAAACCGGTGGATTTCCTGCAGCAACAATTGTCCGTCCTGCAGGCTTCCCCTTACCAGCCTCCCGCTGGAGGCGCCGATATCCACGGCAACGTAATCTCTCATCGCTAAGCGCACCTCGCTCTGGAATGCTGCCTGTTCCTAATTTCATCCTATGTCTGTTTTCTTTTGAAGTCAACGAAAACAAAGAAATATTATGTTGTTTTTCTTTTGTTTTTGTCTATTCCGTGAAGAAACTCCATTCGCCGCACCTGCCCGCTTCCTCAAAACCGGTTGCCAAGCGCCCCTTTTTCTCGCTATGATGGGAAGGAATCAAGGCTCTCGCGTCTTGACAATAAGAACGGATCCCGAGGTGAACGCCATGCTGGCGGCAGAACGCAAGCAAAAAATCATCGACCTGCTGTATCAGGACAAGCGTGTTCTGGTGTCCGAACTCAGCCGGATGTTCGAAGTAACGGAGGAGACCATCCGCCGTGACTTGGAAAAGCTCGAGAAAGAAGGAATCGCGACCCGTTCCTACGGCGGTGCGATGCTCAACCGGCATACGAACGAAGATTTGCCGTATACGACGCGGAACACGCTGAACGTGGAGATCAAGCGGGCTATCGCGCTGAAGGCCATCGATCTGGTGAACGACGGTGACACGCTGATGGTGGATCCCAGCTCGACTTGCTTTGAATTTTTGAAGACGCTGCATTCGAAGAACAACATCACCGTCATCACCAATTCTGTCAGCGTCCTCCACGAATTTGCCAGCGCGAACCTGAACATCATCTCCACCGGCGGTTCGCTGCGCGCCCGTTCCCTGTCGCTGGTCGGTCCCGCCGCCCAGGAAACGGTGCAGAAATACAACGTTGACACCGCGGTGATCAGCTGCAAAGGCATGACGCCGGACAAAGGCATCTCCGATTCCAATGAGCCGGAATGCGAGTTGAAGAAGCATATGCTTCGCCATGCCGACAAAGTGATTTTGCTGGCGGACCATACGAAGTTTGACAAAAATGCCTTCATCAAGCTGGCCGATTGGGAGCAGATCGATTATTTAATCACCGACCAGCGCCCTTCGGATGCTTGGCTGGAGATGCTGCAAAGCAAGAACATCGAAGTCCTGTATTAGCGCACGATGTCCTCTCTCGGCTTAACCAACCAGCAGGGCGAACACGATGCCCGGGCCGTGCACCCCAATCGTGAGATCGTTTTCAATATCCGCTGAACGGCTGGGGCCGGAGATGAAGTGGATGCCGGCCGGCAGGGCTTCTCGCCCGGCCGCATCAAACGTCTCCAGCACCTCGCCCAGGCGGGTTTTTAGCCGCTCTACGGGGACGATGGCGAACAGCGCTGTCGGCAGCAAGCTGACCGAGCGCCCTTTCTCCGCCGCGGACTGAACGACCAGCGAACCGGTGTAAGCGACGGCATAGTCCGCCGCCACGATGCCGAAGTCCGCCTCTGCGGCCCGAGCGATCCACGCCTCGGAACGATGCCCGTTCCACACGGACACCCGGGCCCCTTCGGCGGCAAGCGCCTCATCCAGCCCGAGCTCCGTGAGTAACGGATCGTCCTGGCGCAGGACATAACGGGCGCTAAGCTCTTGCGCTTTGGCCGTGATAAACGCCTTGGCCGCCTTAAGATCGGGAAGCCGTGCAACATGCCCCCCGGCTGCCGTAAAATTCTCCTCAAAGCGCGCAGCTCGCTCCTCCAGACTCCATTCCAGCTCGCGCCAATACGTTGGCGCTCCCTGAAACGGATGCACCGGTGCCTCCTGCTGCCGCGGCCGTTTCAGCTTCCCGGCAATCCGATTCATAAACTGCTCCTGCTTCTGCCGCGCTTCCGCTTCCTTTGTTTTCAGCCATTCGTTATATTCGTGATCCATCATTGGTTTGACCTTCTTTCCCCCGCTTTTGCAGTGCCGCTTTCATCCGTTCCTGTGCTGCCTGGGCGGTCACGGTGTGGGCAACGGAAGCCCGCAGCTCATGCTGAAGCGTATCCCAGCGCTCGCGGAACGGCTGGTTCGCCAGGCTTGGCGCAACACGATATCGGTTCCACCCCTTAAGCGGACCGATGCGCGCCGGGATTTCCCCGTTGCGTACGACAAGCCGTTGGGCAACTCTCCCCGCCTTAAGTGCCCGATGATACCGTTTGGCGCTGGACGTCACCGCGGCGAAGCCCTTCATCCCCGCCGTCTCCAGCTTGTTGCCATAACCTTGCTCAACCTTGCGCCGCCGCAAGTAAACGAGCATGTCGTGCAACGGGATTTTGACCGGGCACGCTTCATAACAAGCGCCGCACAAGCTGGAGGCCGAAGCGATATCGTCCCATTCCGCTACGTTTTTGTTGAGCGCCGGCGTCAGCACCGCTCCGATCGGGCCGCTGTACGTTCCGCCGTAGGCATGGCCGCCGATATGGCGATAGACCGGACAAGCATTCAGGCAAGCGCCGCAGCGGATGCAGTTGAGCAGCTCTTGAAACTCCGGATCGCCCAGCTGCTCGGACCGGCCGTTGTCGAGGATGATGATATGCATCTCCTCCGGACCGTCTCCATCCGCCGCACGGCGTGGGCCGGTGATGCCGGACATGTAGACCGTCAGCTTCTGACCGGTGGCCGATCGCGGCAGCAGTGTGGCCATCACCTCAAGGTCGCTCCAGGAGGGGATGATGCGCTCCATGCCCATAAACGTGATTTGCGTTTTGGGCACGGTCGACACCATGCGGGCATTGCCTTCGTTCTCGAACAGCACGATCGATCCCGTTTCAGCGATGGCGAAGTTACATCCGGTCATGCCAATGTCCGCGGAGAGAAACTTCTCCCGCAGCTTCCGGCGCACAAACCCGGCAAGTACACTCGTCTCCGGCGGCAGCTCTTCCCCAGCCTCGCGGGATAGCAGTTCGGCGATCTGGTAACGGTTTTTGTGAATCGCTGGGATGATGATATGCGAAGGTGCCTCCCCCGCAAGCTGAATGATATACTCCCCCAGGTCGGTTTCAACCGCCTCGATGCCCGCTTCCTCCAGCGTCCGGTTGATGTGCAGCTCTTCGCTGACCATCGATTTCGACTTCACGACCGAGCGGGCCGTTTTGCGGACGGCAATCTCCAAAGCGATCCGCACCGCTTCCTCCCCCGTTTCGGCAAAATGAACATGGGCTCCGTTCGCCCGGGCCTGCTCAGCAAACCGATTCAAGTAATAATCGAGATGCGCGATCGTATGCAGGCGAATTTGCCGCCCCCGTTCCCGCCATTCCTCCCAGTTGCCATGGTCCTCCGCCGCTTTGCGTTTCCCGTCCCGTAGACGCTCCGTTGTAAAGCGCACCGCTTTGCGCAAAAATTCGTTGTTGAGCGCCAGCTCTGCACGTTCCTTAACGGTACTCATGCCCCGCTCACCCCCTCGTACAGCAGCTCGGCCAGGTGCATGACCCGTACCGGCTGGCGGCGGTAACGCAAATGACCGGCGATGTTCATCAGGCAGGCCATATCCAGACCGGTCAGCACCTCGGCGGACGTTTCAAGCACGTGATCCGCCTTTTCCGCTACCATCGCTCCGGAAATATCCGCCATCTTCACCGCAAACGTTCCGCCGAACCCGCAGCAATCCTCCGCAAACGGGAGCGGGACGAGCTCCAGGCCCTTGACGTTTTGCAGCAGCGCCATCGGCTCCTCTTTGATGCCAAGCAGCCGGCTGCCGTGACAGGACGGATGATACGTGACCTTATGCGGAAACGCCGCCCCAAGATCGGTAACGCCCAGCACCTGGACGAGGAACTGGGTAAATTCATACGACTTCGCTTTCAGTTCCTCAGCCATCGCCAGCCGCACCGGGTCGTGCTCGAACAACTTCGGGTAATGATGGATCATCCCGATACACGAGCCGGAAGGTCCAATCACAAAATCGCTGTCCGCAAAAGCCTCCAGCAGCGTAGCCGCCGACCGCCGCGCTTCATCCCAATACCCGCTGTTAAACGCCGGCTGGCCGCAGCAAGTCTGACCTTGTGGGAATTCCAACCGGACCCCCACCCGGGCCAACAAACGGGCCATTGCTTCCGCAATACGCGGGTACACCGCATCGCCGATGCAGGTGGCGAACATCGATACTTTGATGTCCGTCTTAGCCGCTGCCGTTATCGTGTCCGCTTGATTCCTCCGCTCCATCCTCGCACCTCCCATGGTTTGATCTCCAACTCAGAAGCGAATCTTCACTCGCAAAGATTTCTGCCTTACCTTACAAAAGCTGCCGGAACGCCGCCGTCAATCGTCAGCATGCAGCCGGTTGTTTTCGCCGCCTTGGACGATGCAAAAAAGGCAACCCCTTCTGCGATATCCCGCGGATAAATATTGACCAGCAGCGTCGTGCGCTTGCGGTAATACTCCTCCAGTTGATCCGGCTCAATTCCATAAGCGGCAGCCCGTTCGTTCCGCCAATTGGAATTCCAAATCGCGGAGCCTTGCAAAATCGCATCCGGCAAAATCGTATTCACCCGAATGCCCAACTCCCCGCCTTCTGCCGCAATACAACGGGCTAAATGAGCCTCCAGTGCCTTGGCGGAGCTGTAGGCTGTGACGTTTTTGCCGGCATAAACAGAGTTTTTGGAGCCGATAAACACCATGCTTCCGCCAAGCCCCTGCTCCTTCATCAGCTTGAACGCTTCCCGCGCGACAAGAAAATACCCTGTTCCAAGCACCGACATATTCAAATTCCATTCCAGCAACGACGTTTCGGTGAACGGACTGGACGTGGCCAAACCGGCATTGTTGACGATAATATCGACGCCGCCATAGGTCAAAGCCGTTTCGGCATAAGCAGCCGCGACCTGCTCCTCCTGCGTCACGTCCATTTTCACCGCCAGCGCCCGGTTCTCCCCGTATTTGGCGTTGATTTCGGCCGCAACCTTCTGCGCCCCTTCCAGATTGAGATCCGCCAGCACGACATGAGCCCCTTCTTCCGCCAGTCGCCGTGCCGTTTCACTTCCGATGCCGCCAGCGCCTCCAGTGATAAACGCAACCTTGCGCGAAAATTCGGCTTCCAACGGAGCCAGCGACAATTTGTACAGCTCGAGCGGCCAATATTCAACGTTGTAGGATTCGTTTTCGCTGAGGGATACGAACCGGCCAATCGCCGTCGCGCCTTTCATCACCGCGATCGCCCGATGATACAACGCCCCGCTGAGCTTGGAGTTCACCCAACTTTTTCCAGTGTTTAACATGCCGATACCAGGAATCAAAATCACACGCGGCGCTGCATCGAACATCACGTCATTCGCCTGCTTGTTGCGTTCAAAATAAGCCTGGTACTGCGCTTTGTACTCCGCGGTGCCTGCCTTCAGCTTCTCCTTCAAACCGGCGACATCGGCGGCATCCGGCTTCCAGTCGATGAACAAAGGCACCACCTTGGTATGCACCAAGTGATCGGGACAAGCGGCGCCAACCTGCGATAGCTCGCCTGCATCCCGACTGCAAACGAATTCGAGCACATCCGCCTCATCATCAAACGTCACGATGACCGGCTTCTCCCCACTGGCCAGCCCCCGAACCAGCGGCATGATCTCGGCAGCAATCGCCCGGCGTTGTTCAGCTTCCAACGGCTTGGCAGATTGCCCGCCAAATACGCGGCCTTCCTCGGCTTGAGCAGCGCTTTTTGCTTCAATATACGCTTCCGCTTCATTGATAATGGCTATCGTTTTGGCGTAGCACTCCTCCTGCGTTTCACCCCAGGTCACCAATCCATGCTTCTCCATCAGTACCAGCTCCGCATGGGGGTTGGCCAACACACCTTCGGCGATCATTTTGGACAACGTGAACCCTGGACGGATGTAGGGAACCCAGACGAAACGGTTGCCATAGATTTCCCGGGCAATGTCTTGGCCGTTGTCGGAGCAGCACAAGCTGATAATCGCATCCGGATGCGTATGGTCCACATGCTTAAACGGCAAAAATGCATGCAGCAGCGTTTCAATCGATGCCCGAGGGTGCTTGGCGTCGATCATGCAATTCGCCAGATAAGCCACCATCTCTTCATCTGTCATTTCCTCCCGCTCAAACAGCGGACGGATATCGTCCATGCGCAATCCGGTGAAATTGCCCGCTTTCATCGTCGCCAGATCCGAGCCGCTGCCCTTCACCCACATGACCTCGACGTCCCTGCCGCGGAAGTCCTTTTCGATTGTTTTGCTTGACGTGTTGCCGCCGCCCCAGTTGCATACCCGGCGATCTGCACCAAGCAGATTCGAACGGTAGACGAGCTGCTCCAAACCCGAGGATAAAACCGATGCTTTAGATGAGTCCCATAAGTGCTGTACCATAATCCCTTCGATTACCTCCATTTTGTTTTGTTTGGTTTTTTCTTTATTTTTGTTTGTTTTAATTTTAAACGATTTGGGTTGTTTTGGGTATAGCGCTTTCAAAAAAATTAACTTTGTTCTCTGCCTCTGTTGTCCCCCCATAGCCCCCTCTTTTGCACCATTATCCCTCTCGCTCAGGAGCTCTGGATTTCAGGGTCTCGGGAGGCTCAGTTTCCGAGAAGGAATCGTTGTTGGCCGCGAGGAACGGAGAATCGGCAGTAGATGACGGGGAACGTGGTATGGGCAACGGACAACGAGCAGCGGGTAACAGGCAACGAGCAATGGGCAACCAGCAGGGGGAAACGGGGAATGGGGAACGGAGCCCTGAGTTCTTCACCTGTCTAAACGGGATAATCGTTAAAAAGACCGGCAGCGAGTACCTCCTCCCCCACCCTCTCCCATCAAAAAAAAGAACTGATCCCCATAAGCAACTGAAGTGCTATAGGATCAGTTCTTCTTTCAACTTATTTTGCTTTTGCCGCCCACTTGGCCCCGCCCCGCAGCAGCTTTGCCACTTCTGGATGCTGGAACGAAGGCAGATGATGCCCCGGCATCAGGAACACCACTTTGCCAAGTCCATAAGAATGCGCCCAAGCCGCCGGCCATTCCTGGCCCTCATGGCGGTATGTGAGCAGCACCTTTTTGGCACAAAACGGATCAAATTCGAAGCGGTAAGGCTCCTCTGCCAGCGTAAACGGCTCGATTCCCTCCACAACCGGATGGCTTGCATTCCCAAAGTCAGCTGCCACCCCAAACTCCAGCTCTGTGTAAGGCGGATGCTCCGTAAATTTAGCGCCGATCAGTTGAGCCAGCTCCGGGCGCACCTGCAGCGAAATTCCGTTGTGCACGACAAGCAGACCGCCGCCGTTCGCTACGTAAGTGAGCAGTCCCGCCGCCTGCTCTGCGCTAACCGCCTCCTCCCAGCGGTCGGTGTACGAGATACAGAGGTCGTAGTTCTCCAGCGCGTCTCCAGCCAACTGGTCGTAGTCCAGGCTGACCGTCAGCTCGAAATCCTCCTTCAGGATCTGCTGTAACCGTTCCTGCACGGCATTTAGCGGATGATACGGCGCATCCGCGTTATTCCCGATCACCAAGGCTTGTTTCCGCACATGGCTCATCTCTTGTCTCCCCCTCCTTTTTTACCAAGCGTAAGCTTGAGGTGCTGCACCGCCTGGGCCTGGGAAAATTGCATCCAATCGCTTCATCACCGCTTCATCCAGCTTGATATCTACCACCCGGAGCGTATCTTGGAACTGTTCGAATGTACGCGGTCCGATGATCGGTGCAGTCATGGCCGGATGCGCCAGCGTCCAAGCCAACGCCACGTTCGCTTCGCTTTCGCCCAGTTCCCGGCAAAGCGCCGAAAACGCCTCAAGCTGCGAACGGAACTTCTCATAGCGGTTGTCGTTGGCCGTGCGCGAACCCTCCAGCTTCTTCGCTGCGTTGCCGCCCAGCAAGCCGCCTTCAAGCGGGCTCCAGGCCACGACGCCAATCCCGAGATGCTCCGCCGCCGGCAGCACCTCCAGCTCCGGTAATCGGCAGAGCAAATTATATTTATGCTGCTCCGAGACCAGGCCAAGCATATGGCGATTCTTCGCCTCATATTGCGCCTTCACCAAGTCCCAACCGGCAAAGTTGCTGGACCCGACATAACCGATTTTTCCTTGGACAATCGCAATTTGGAACGCTTCCCACAGTTCATCCCAGGATACGTTACGGTCAATGTGATGCATTTGGTACAGCTCGATATGGTCGGTTTGCAGCCGGCGCAGCGAGCCTTCCAGATGTCGGCGGATTTTGTAGGAAGACAACCCTGCCGGACTATTTGGACCATCCAAAGGATCGCTCATATCGCCATGGACTTTTGTCGCCAGCACGACTTTTTCCCGGCGTCCTCCCCCTTGGGCGAACCAGCGGCCAATGATTTCTTCAGTCTTTCCGGCGTTCTTGCCCCATCCGTAAATGTTGGCCGTATCGAAGAAGTTCACTCCCGCGTCCAGCGCCGCATCCATGATTCGGAACGCTTCCTTCTCGTCGGTGTTCACTCCGAAGTTCATCGTGCCCAGGCACAGCTTGCTTACTTTTAAACCGGAACGACCCAAATACGTATATTCCATTGCTGATTCCTCCATTTTTATAGAATAAGTTCACGAACGAAAAAAAGGCTCTAAACCTACCACGGCAAAACGTGTCCATCCACATCGAGGAATACGGGCTTCTCAAGAGGTTTGTCCTCCCGTTCCATCGCCTCGCGGATGATGCCCCACAGTTTGCCAGCGGATTGCTCCGGTGTGAGGGGAGCCGCGGCATCCTTCTCGCCGCGCATAAAGGTCTGCACCCAACCGGGATGCAGCACCAGCACTTGTCCGCCTTGCGCTTTTATGCCGTTATGTACGACATTCGAGTGCATATTCACCGCCGCCTTCGACATCGTATAAGCGAACCAGCTGTCTCTGTAGCACTGGCCAACGCTGCCTGCTTCCGAGGAGATATTGGCGATCGTGCGACCGTTGCTGTTCAGGATCAGCCCGATTAATGCATTTGTCATACGCAGGCTTCCGAGCGCGTTCACGTTATATACCTGCAGCATTTCTTCAAAGTTCAGTTCGCCAAGCACCGTCGTTTCAATATCGCCCAAGATCGCCGCATTATTGATCAGCAGGTCGAGCGATTCCGTATGCTCCTTCACTTTGGCTGCTGCTGCCTGTACGCTGGCATCGCTGCCCACGTCCAGATCCACGAGGGTCAACTGTTCTCCGTACGCTGAAGCCAGCTCCGGCAACGCCTGTTCCTTGTGGTTAAATCTCCCGGCAAAGACTTGGTGCCCTTCCTCCAGCAGTTTGCGCACCAATTCCAGTCCGATGCCGTAATCAGCGCCGGTCACCAATGCCGTATACCTCATTGCCATCCACTCCTCTCCTTCGAAGCCCGCCCGTTCTTCCTGAGAAGGCCGCAATCTCTTTTATTGTAAACGCTTTTATCCAACGATAAAAGAGGGCATGCCTTTCGGCAGCCCCCTGCGAGTATGAGCTTTACAATGTGACAACGCCTTTTTTCAGAATTAGGTTAGCGTATAACGCCTTCTCCCCGGTAGAGACGATCGCATACGCCTGTTTGGCCCGTTCGTAAAAAGCGAACCGCTCGACCTCTTCAAACGGCTGAGCCGCTGGATGGTGACGGCTTACGATCCTTCGGTACTCCTCCCAGATTGGTGTTTCCACCGGATCACCGGGCATCACCGCCATCAATGCGACCGGATGGTCCACGTAACTGTCGAGCGGGAACAACGGCAGGATCGCTTCCAGCAAATCGGGGATTCCGTGGCCGTCGCAACGGATCAATCGCTGGGCATGGCTCGCGGCTGGAAAATTGCCGTCAGCAAGCACAATCTCGTCCGAATGCCCCATCTCCATTAATATTTTTAGCAGTTCCGGCGAAAGCAGGCTGGATATGCCCTTTAACATGGGATCGACCTCCCCAGTCGTTCGAATCGCTCGTAAGCGGCAGCCCAGAGGGCTGTGCGCTTCTCGTTCTCCGGCTCTGTCTCTTGCTTCGGCTCATACACTTGAAACGGGAATGAAGCCTTCACCAATTCCAGGCCTTCTTGCAGGTCTTTAAGCCAGCCGCCGGTCCGCAGCTGGACCAGCAGGTTGCCGATCGCGCTGGCCTCCACCGGTCCCGCCCATACCGGACGGCCGATCGCCTCCGCAGTTAAGCGGCAGAGCAGTTCGTTTTGAATGCCGCCGCCCACCATATGCAGCCCGGCAAATCGAGAGCCGGTCAGCTCCTCGGCCTGCTCCAGCACCTGGCGGTAGCGGAGTGCCAGGCTCTCGAGGATGCAGCGGGCGAAGGCCCCCGGCGAATCCGGCACCGGCTGGCCGGTTTCCCGGCAATACGCCCGGATCTCTTCCGGCATGTCAGCCGGATTCATAAACCGCAGATCATCCGGATCGATCAAGCTGCGCAGCGGCTTGGCCCGTTCCGCCAATTCCACCAACTCGGCGAAGGTATAGGCTTCGCCGGCCTGCTCCCATTTGCGTTTACATTCCTGGAGGATCCATAGGCCCATGATGTTTTTGAGCAAATGGTAGGTGCCGTCTACGCCGCCCTCGTTGGAAAATTGCCGCTCCAGCACCGCCGGCGTCAGCAAGGGCTTCGCCATTTGCGTCCCCAGCAGCGACCAGGTGCCGCTGACAAGGTAGGCGAACGCCGGCGAATCTGCCGGTACCGCCGCCGCTGCGGACTCCGTGTCGTGCGAGGCGACGGCGATTGTTTTGATCGGCGGCACATCAAGCTCGGCGCACACCTCCGCCGTCAGTTCCCCGATCACGGTCCCTGGGGGAACCGGATCGGGGAAGATCGTGCTTGGAATGCCCAGCTGCTCCATCAACGCGGAGTTCCACGCGCCCCGCCCCGGGTCGAACAGCCCCGTCGTGGTCGCCATCGTAAATTCGCAGACCCGCCGACCGGTCAGGAAATAGCTCAGCAGATCCGGCGTCAACAGCAGCGTTTCGGCCAAGTCGAGCTTGGGGGATCCGGCTTTTTTCATGGCATATAGCTGATATAACGTGTTAAAAGGCATAAACTGCAGTCCGCTTTCGCGGAACAATCGCTCCGCACCAACCAGGGCGGATACCTCTTCGACCAACCCTTCGGTTTGACGATCCCGATAGTGGTACGGGATGCCTAACAGCTCGCCGTTTCGATCCAACAGGCCAAAATCGACGCCCCAGGTGTCAGGTGTCGATGGCACAGCTCTCCGGCCGATATCCGGCCTGGAACGCTTTGCGAATGCCGGTTTTGATCTCCCGCAGCAGCATCGGCGTATCCCAATGCAGGTGCCCGCCGATCTGAACCGGAACGTTCGGGAAACGGTGGATCTCGGTGATGTGCAACTTCCGAACGCCGGGCGCATCAGCAGTGGCACCAGTAGAGTTATCCGGGCTTTCGGAACGGATTTCGCCAATGAATGCCCGGCCGCTGCTCGCGCCCAAGTCAAACGCGAGGACGCAAGGAACGTGTTGTTGTTCCGATGACATGCGTTTTCACCGTCCGATCACTTCATTTTTTGAAGCAGCGCAATCCGGTAGTCTTCGCTTTCAAGTGCGGCGATATCTGCGACCTCCTGATCCGTTAACGGGACAAGCGTTCCCGCCGCTTTCGCGCTTAAGTAAATTTTCGCGCTCTCCTCCACAACCTGGGTCCGGTAGTAGGCCTCCCGCAAATTTCGGCCTGTCGTCACCAGCCCATGGTTCCCCAGCAAAATCGAGCTCGCCTCATTCACCTTCTCGGTGACTGCGTTCGCCAGCAATTCCGTGGTTGGGATCAAATAAGGGATAAATGCCGTTCGTCCAACCAATGCGGCCTGGTCCGGGAACATGATCGGCAACTCTCGCTCAATCAGCGTAAAAGCGATGCAATGGGCCGGGTGCGTATGCACCATCGCTCCCATGTCAGGCTTTTGGCGGTAGCCGTAAAGATGCATCAGCACCTCGGACGACGGGCGCAGGCCGATATCGGTCACCTCCCCGGTTGGGATATCCACTTCGATCCACTGCTCAGGCTCGATCTCCTCCAGCGCGAAGCCGCTGGGCGACAAGTACATCTTGTCGCCGGCCCGGGCGCTGATGTTGCCGCCCGGCCCTACAACCAACCCGCTCGCTACGATTTTGCGGGCATATTTGCACAGTTCTTGGCGCGTTTCCATGTTTTGCATTGCGTTGTTCTCCTTTTTTTATGATGCTTGTATCTTGTATGCCGAGTAATGGTTTATTTGTATAACGGCCCAAACGCAGCACATGCCCGGAAGTCGGCGCTCTCCGCATCCTCGGTCCCGAACAGGCCCCAAGCCCTTGGGCGGAACACCTTCTCCTTCGGCACGTTATGCATGCTGACCGGAATGCGCAGGATCGAGGCCAGCGTAATCAAGTCGGCGCCGATATGGCCATAGCTGATGACGCCGTGGTTCGCTCCCCAGTGGTCCATGACGTCGTAGACGCTGGTAAACGCGCCGCTGCCGGTCAGATTGGGTGCAAACCAGGTTGACGGCCACGTCGGGTCGGTCCGCTTGTCGAGCGTATTATGCACATGCTCCGGCAGGTCCACCGAATAGCCCTCGGCGATTTGCAGCACCGGGCCAAGCCCTTTGACCAAGTTGAGCCGGGTCATCGTCATCGACATGCCGCCGCGAGTCAAGTAGTCGGTGGAGAAACCGCCGCCCCGGAAATACTCCAGAGAAGCCGGCCGGAACTGCGTGGCTTGCAGCATGCGCCCGACCTCTTCCTCGCTGATCTCCCAGAACGGCTTGATGACAGGAGCGCCGTCTTTTATTTGCTCGCCGGTGCCGTCAAGCGCCGCCGAACCGGAGTTGATAAGGTGCAGGATGCCGAATGCTGCCCGGCCCTCCAGCTTATAGCCGGTCACCCGCTCCACGGATGCCGGGCTCCAGTACGTCCGCACATCGGCAAAAATTTGCGCCGTATTCGTCAGCAAATAGCCGAACAGCATGCCAACGCCGTTGAGGCTGTCATTTTCGGTTGCCACAATATATGGCGCACGCGTACCGTTCCAATCAAACGACGAGTTGAGAATCGTCTCCATGAAATCGCCGTTCGGGAAATGATCCGTCCACTGGCGTTGCCCCTGGAAGCCGGAGGCGATCGCATGATGGCCTTGCGCTTCCTCCTCGTAGCCCAATTCTGCGAGGCGCGGGTTGCCGATCATCAGGTCGCGCGTGATCAGCGTCATTTTGACGACCGTCTCCCATTCCAGGTCTTTCCGCTCCCGCGAGGTTTGCAAATGGGCCGGGTTATTGTCCGGACCTTCTTGGCAGTTCTGCTTCACCCAAGCCAGCGCCACTTGGTATTCCTCGGGATCGTAAATCCCTTCCTCCATCCGCCGTGTGAACTCGGTCATGTCGATATACTCGTTGCGCATCCCCAGATATTCCTGGAAAAAGGCATCGTTCACCATCGAACCGGCGATCCCCATCGACACCGAGCCCATCGACAGATACGCCCGATCACGCATCATCGCGGCCGCCAGTCCGCTGCGGGCAAAACGCAGCAGCTTCTCTTGCACGTCGGCTGGAATCCGGTCATCGCCTTCATCCTGCACATCCTCGCCGTAGATGCCAAAGGCCGGGAGCCCTTTTTGCGCATGGGCGGATAATACGGCGGCCAAATACACCGCTCCCGGTCGGCCAGTGCCGTTAAAGCCCCATACCGCCTTCGGGATCTGCGGATCGGTATCCATCGTTTCCGTGCCATAGCACCAGCACGGCGTTACGGTGATGGACACCCCGACCTCCGCCGCCTTGAATTTCTTCGCTGCTGCCGCCGCTTCGGCCACGCCGCCGATGCAGGTATCGGCAATCACGCATTCTACCGGTTGTCCGTTCGGATAACGGAGCTCCGCCTCTAGCAGCCGAGCCACCGCCTTGGCCAAGTTCATCGTTTGCTCCTCCAGGGATTCGCGTACCCCTCTTCGTCTGCCATCAATCGTCGGACGAATGCCGATCTTCGGGAAACCGTCCCGCCATCTGTAACCGTTTTCAACCATAGCCAATCTGCCTCCTTGGACAATGAATTATAGTCCCATTCTATAGTTCACTCCGCCCGTTCGAGAACCTACTATTTTGCCCTCTTGCCCGCACAACAGCGCAAAAAAGTGAACCTTCCCGCATATCCGCATCTGCCTATTCCTAGAAAATCCTCCCATCCTGCCTCACATCCGCTATAATGGAGCTATCCAATGTTCGGGAGGAACCCATCGTGCCGAAAATCGAAATTCCTTATCGCAAAAGCGACCGTTTTCGTTTCAAAAAAACGCCCGAATTACTCTACGCCGGCCAGGTCGTCGACGAGCGCCGCTTCTACGCGCCGCCGCAGATCCACGACTATTGCGAGATCCTTTATATCGTCGAAGGCCCCGGGGAATTCCGCATCGGCGGCACAATCTATGAAGTGCATCCCGGGGATGTCGCTGTCTATAATGCGGGCGTCCCGCATGAAGAGCGTTCAATCAGCACTGAACCGTTTAAGGTCATTTACTGCGGCGTTGGCAACGTGCATATCGACGGCGTACCACCGGGACAGCTGCTGCCTGCCTCCGTCGACCCGGTCATCCCGTGCGAGAAATACGCCTACAAGGTGGAGAGCTACCTGTCAGAAATGCTCCAGGAATGCGACTCCCAAGTGCTCGGATACGAAACGCTCAGCAATAACCTGCTCATGTCGCTGATCACGCTTCTGTACCGGATCGTGGACGTGAAGCATCCGTTTGATCCGCTGAGGTTTTCATGGTCGAAGACGGATACGGCATGGAATGGACTGCCTTCCAGAGCACGTTGCAAACCGTGTAGCCAAGCCTCTTGAACGGCTGCGTATCTCTCCGCCTCCATATTGGCGAAATGTTCGTGGAATTCAGCTAGCTGAGTCGCTGCAATGCGGAATTGTGCGCCGTTCAGCGAAGCCGGAGGCTCCTGGCCGAACGCCATCCCGTGCCGGGCCATGCCCGACAGCCACAACTCGATCTCCCGCGTCTTCTCTTCCTTGCCGCCGGTGCGGATGGCGGCAACGATTTTTTTCACGACAGAGCTCAATTCTTCAATATCTACCGGCTTCAGCAAGTAGTCGCCTACGCCGACCCGGATCGCCTGGCGCGCATATTCGAAATCTTCATAACCACTGATAATGACGATTTGCACCTCAGGATAGCGTTGCCGTACCTGCTTCGCCAGTTCCAGCCCATCCATGCCGTCCATGCGGATGTCGGACAGCACCAGCTGGGCTCCGTACTCTTCAATGAGCCGCAGCGCTTCGAATCCATCATACGCCTCACCTACGACTTCCACGCCTAGCTGCGACCAATCGATCGTATAACGCAACCCCTCGCAAATGACAGCTTCATGTCCACAATCAGCATTTTCACAAGTTTACCTGCATTAGCAGGTGCTACATTCATGACTCGAACATTAGGATTCATAGGGCTCACCTCCCGGATGGCCGGGCTCGGCAATAGGGAAACGAAGCCGTACCCACGTGCCTGCGGCCGAAGTATCGACAATTTCCAAACCGTACTCCTGTCCGTAAAAAATCGTTAGTCTTTCATGGATGTTTAGCAAGGCCCCTTCCCGGGTTCCGCCGGCTCCTCGCCGCTCCAGCGCGTTTCGGATCGCCTCAGCTTTACCGGGATCCATTCCCTTGCCGTTATCGATGACGTCCACCCAAATTTCGCCTTGACGGGCGTAACAGCGTACGTTTACCTCGCCATACGGCTTGCTGCGGTCCAGGCCGTGCTTGATGAAATTCTCCACTAATGGCTGTAGCGTAGCCTTCAACGTTACGGCGTCCTCTATGCCCGCCTCGATAAATAGGGAATACTTCAGCTTCTTCTCACCTAACCTGCGCTGCTGCAGGTACAAATAAGATTGGGCAAATTCCAGTTCTTTGCGCAGCGTGGTTTGGTAGCTTCCATTATTCATGCTGGAGCGAAAAAATTTCGACAGCATTTCGATCAGTTGGCTCGATTTCGATGCCCGCTCCAAACGTGCCGTCCAACGAATCATATCCAGCGTATTGTACAAAAAATGCGGATCCATCTGGTTTTGCAGGAGCTTCAGCTCGGATTCCCGCTCCCTTAACTCCAGCTTGTATTTATGCTCAATCAGTTGTTGGATCGTGGCGACCATCTCGTTAAACTTGCGGTTTAGTTCGGAGATCTCGTCATTGGAATTGACCGGAACCCGGGCGTTAAAGTCCCCGTAGGTGACTTTGCTGGTTTCTTTTTTCAACCGCAAAATGGGGCGAATGATCGTGTAATGGAAGCCGATCAACGCGGTTAAGCCCAGCATCATAATCGCCGCCAGGATGACCAGCATCGTCACTTTAATGCCGCGGAACTCCTCAGAAACCTTCGCTTCGGGAATCATGGCGACCAGTGTCCAATCCGTGTTCTCCATACTTTTATATAAAGTTAAATAACGTTGACCTTTCACCTCGCAGGTCAGATCTCCCTTTCCGGAGGACGACAGCTTGTCCAGCAACGACGCATCCGGGTGAAGGGCTTCCGGCAACGGTTGAGTCGTCCCTAAAATCACCTGGCCTTCTGGGCCAACGATAAAGACGCTCCCAGCACCGTCCTTAAAGATCCCTTTCTCCAGCAAGCCCACTATGCTCGCTTCATCCAGACGAATAATCAACCTTCCCAGCGGTAGGGTGATTTGACTGTAGGAGTTGAGAATGCGGAACATCGACAACACCCGAACCTCGCCGTTCCAATCGCTATGCAACGTATACCCTTCGGTCCAGGTAATCCCGCCTTTTCGAGCTTTGGCGGCCTCCTCCCATTTCGATTCGTCGCCACGAAACGGCTCGCCCATTTCAATCGAACTGCCGTTAAACCCGTGAATCTCAATGGAACGAATATACCCCTTCGACATCAGCTGAAACGTCAGGAAATCCTCAATGTTCCGCTTCAGTACCGCTTGTTGTTCACTGCTTAGCGGAGGGGAGGTGCGCAGGAAGTTACGCATATCCGGACTTAAAATCAAATAGTTGGCGATATCCTCCACCATTTTGGTCTGCTCGCCAAGCTGGCCAGCGACATTATCAAGGTTCCGCTTCGTGGAATTGATGAACTGATCCCGCAGCACCTCGTTAAATTGAATTTGCACGACCACGCCAACGCCAAACGTCGGCAAAATCACGAAGATGAGGAAAATGACAAGCGCCTTTCGCTTTAAGCCAAAGCTGCCGAGAAACCTTTTGTAGCTTGCCATCGCACTCGCCTCCGTCCGGTCATGATGCCTATGAGAACCTCGGTTACCCTTTGACAGCCCCTGCCGTCATGCCGGTAACCAGTTGTTTTTGCAGTAATAAATAGAAGATAATGATCGGAATCAGCGCCATCGTCAGCGCTGCCATTTGCAACGTAAGACTCGCCGTTTCGATGCCGACGAAGTTGGCCAAGCCAAGCGGCAGCGTCTTGAGCTCCGACGAGCTGATTAATACCAATGCGAACAAATATTCATTCCAGTTATAGATAAAGTTGAGGATGATAACGGTAGCCATTGCAGGTCTTGTAATGGGGAGGATGATCGACCAGAAGATTCGGAAAATACCCGCGCCATCCATGACGCCCGATTCCTCCAGGTCTTTGGGGAATCCCCGCATGAAGCCCTCCAGAATAATGATCGTTAAAGATAGGTGGAACGCCGTATACGGCAAAATCAACGATAAATGTGTATCCAACAAGTGCAATTTCTGCATGATCAGAAAAATCGGAATCAATGTTGCATGAATCGGCACGAGCATGCCAAGCAGAAATACGCCGTAAGTGATGCCGCGCAGTCGAAATTGAAACCGCGATAGGAAATAGGAGGCCAAGGCTCCTAAAAATACGGTGACTGCTAATGAAGCAAAGGTAACAAACAGACTGTTTAGAAAATACACATTCATATTCGCGACTTGCCACGCTTCTGCGTAGTTGGAAAAATGCAAGGCTTCCGGCAGCGAAAACGGGCTGGCTGCGTATTCCTGTTCATTTTTGAAAGAGTTAACGACCATCCAGAACAGCGGGACTATATTCATGATAGCGAATAGACTTAAAAAAGTGTATGCCAAAATTCGGAAGCCTACTGACTTCATGCTCATGGCCATTCCCTCCTTTCCTTAGGCATCTTTTTCTCGGCCTAGGCGATTAACAATCGAGATCACGATCAAGCTGAACAGCAGGATTAAGATCGCTACTGCGCTGCCGTATCCGTAGCGCATATTCATAAAGGCGCTGTTGCACATATGGATGGTCATGACCTCGGTTTGGTGCGCCGGACCGCCGCCCGTCAAGATCTGAATCAAGTCGAAAACGCGGAAGGAGTTACTGATGCTATAGACAACCCCAACCATCAGCGTACTGCGAATCATCGGGATCGTAATACGGAAGGTGCGTTTCAGCCCGGTGGCCCCATCCAGCTCGGCAGCTTCGTTGACCTCATCGGGAATGTTTTGCAATGCGGCCAGAAAAATAACCATATATAGTCCACAGTTCTGCCAGATATACGCAAGACTGATCGACAGCATGGACCAACGATCGTCACCAAGCCAGTTCTGCTTCCAGCTATCGAGACCCACGATGCCCAGCAGGTTATTTAACATCCCGTATTCCGTGTTATAAACCATGCCCCAAATCAAGGACACCACGACGGAGGAGATGACGACGGGCATAAAGCCTACCGTTCGAAAGAACCCGGAGCCCTTCAGGCCGCGGTTCAGCAACAGTGCGAGCAATAACCCAAGCGGGATTTGGCCGATCAGGCCGGTCACCATAATGATGACGTTATTTTTGACGGACAGCCAGAAGATGTCGTCACCCAGAATCTTCACGAAATTATCCAGACCAACGAACTTCATCGATCCGATGCCGTTCCAGTCCATTAACGAGTAGTACAGCGACACGCCAATCGGTACAATGGCGATCCCCAGATAGATGACCAGGGCAGGTAATAAACCAATAAATATGGCCAGCTTCGCACCTCGTAACGTTTGCATCAGGGGTTCCCTCCTTTATGTCGTAATGTAGATTCAACACCGATGAATGAAGAAAACCCGGGGATCGGGTTTTCTATCACGCATCGATATTGAAGGATCAATTTCAAGAGATCAATTTCGGTAGTTATCCATCGCTTCCTGAACTTCCTTCGCCAGCTCTTCCGGTGTGCCGCGGCCTACGGTCAACGCTTGCAGTCCGTTTTGCAAGACGTCTACTACCTGCGTAGGAATGACACTGTCGAACACCGGCGCGGTTCCGTTACCGGTCAGCGCCAGCATTTCCTTCAGATACGGGCTGGCGTCATCAGGAATTTCCACCTTCGCTGGCACGACAACCCCGTTGCGGATCAGTTCTTTATACAAATCTTCGTTGACGAAAAACTTCAAGAACTCTTCAGCAGCCGCTTTCTTCTTCTCATCTAGGCCGCTCTTAATTGCAATGCCGTATTGCACAATACCTGCGCTCTTCTTCGGATCGCCTTTACCGCCTTCGACACTTGGGAACAAGGCGATGCCAAATTTATCTCCCTCTTCGTTGTTAATCCGCACTCTTGCGTCAACGGTAGCGGAGGAAATATGCATCGCTGCTTTCCCTTGGATCAAGTAGTCCTGGCCTTGAACGGAATCCATGTTGTTGGCATCCGTATTAAAGGCGCCCAGTTTACTCAACTCGTCAATGACCGAAAGAGCTTTTACGAACTCGGGATCGGTAAATTTCGCTTTGCCTTCAAGCACGGCCGGGAGGAAATCACTTCCGGTGAACCGGTCGCCAATGATCGAAATGTAGGACGATTGCAGCGGCCACTGTTCTTTATTGCCGAGAGATATCGGGGTGATGCCCGCGGCTTTCAGTTTTATCACTACATCGATGAATTTATCGTAGGTGTCAGGGAATTGATCATAGCCGACTTGTTTAAACATCTCTTTATTGTAGTAAATGATATCTACGAAGTTTTGTTTGGTTGGGATCGCATATTGTTGTCCGTCCACGTTAAATCCGGAAAGTGCGGCTTCTGGCAAAATCGAACCCCAGTTGTCCATGAGATCGTTGATCGGCTGAAGCAGATTACCGGCAACAAGCGGTGTCAAGTCCGCTCCCGGCCAAACGACGTCGATGTCGGACAGGTTGTTGGCGGCTGCCAGCGTGCGCAGCTTGGTCTTATATTGGGCGGATGGAACGCCATCCTGCTTGATCACGATGTTCGGGTGCGTCTTCTCGAACTCGGCGATCCGCGCTTTGTAGACTTCGTTGTCCACGTTCGGGGAAGTCCAAGGATGCATCATGTTCAAAGTAATCGTTTCCGCTTCGTTTGCGCCGCCGGCGTTGCCGGTGCTGTTACCGCCTGACGCGTTTTCTTTGCCGCAGGCCGCCGCGAACAGCGTCAGCACCGCAACCAAACCGAGCAATACCCATTTCTTGCCTCTGTTTGTTTTGCCCATAATCAACCCTCTTCTCTTGTTATTTTTGATGACTTCCATAAACATAACAGGAGATGAACGCTTTTATTTCGACACCTGTTATATGACTTATTATAAAAGCCAACTCCGATCGACTATATCCCATAAATTTTCGATTATATCCGAAATATTCAGCCGATTTTTAAAGGATATCCTGTCAAACCCGTAAATTCATGTCATATTTTTTCACATAATTTATGGGAAGCGTTTGCAAGTCTTACTCTTTGAAAAACCGCTTTAGTGCGGTTATTCAAAGGCAACCTTTAGTCTTGCGGCTCATTCAGAATATAATCCACGAGTTCATCCAGCGGCACTGTCGCCAGCGCGATCGCGGTATCCGTTACCCCGTAGTAGATGTAGAGCAACCCGTCTTTGACGACATTCCCCGTCGGGAAAATGACGTTTGGAATCTGGTAGCCGAATTTTTCGTAGTACGTTTCCGGCTCCATGATGAAGTTTTTCGTGCGGGCGATGATCTTCTCCGGGTTCTCCAGATCCAGCAGCATAGCCCCCACGCGGTAAACCACCTCGTCGTCCACGCCGTGATAGAGCACGAGCCATCCGCGATCCGTCCGCACCGGCGGCGTCGATCCTCCGATTTTGCGCGATTCCCAAGCCATGTTCTCCGCTTTCGCCAGCAGCTTCGGCTCTTCCCAATGGATTAAATCCTCGGAGTAGGTGATCCACATCGCCGCTTTTTCCGTGCCGTACGCTTCGCCTACGTATTCCTCCGGCCGCCGCAGCAGCACGAACTTGCCGTTAATCTTCTCGGGGAACAGGATGTTGTCGCGGTCATTGATGTCCAGCGGCGTCGTGTCGGCGACGAATTCCCAGTCGATCAGGTTCTTGGAGGCAAGGATGGATGAACGCGTCAACCAATGGCCTTCCTGCTCGCCCCATCCGTCCGGGTATTTCGGAATCGAACGCTCTGGAACGCCTCGTCCCGTCGGATAGTAGCTCATTGCACATGGACGCAGCGCATAGTTCATATAAAACGTATCGTCGATTTTAACGATCCGCGGGTCCTGCACGCTGCCGTACGGGAACCCCAGCATGTCCGGCGTAACGATGGGCTCGTCCTTTACGTGGGTGAAATGGACACCGTCTTCGCTTTCCAACAACCCCAGGTAGTTTTTGCACGGTGTCAGCGATCCCGCCGTCCGTTCGATCATATAAAATTTGCCGTTATCGATGATCACCGCCGGGTTGAATACGGTTACTTTTCTCCATTCAAAACCGCCCGGTACCACAATTGGATTTTCCGGATGTCTCGTGATCTTCATCTGCGCTCCTCCTCCTAAACCCCTATAACAATCTAGATATAAAAATCTGTATTGTTATTATAGCCCCGGCGTTCTGGCGGAAATATCCCATAAACTTTCGAAAACATCTGAATAATTTCTGATCATTTTTTTCGCATAAAAAATCCCCAGGTCGTTGCATTTAGAGCAACAATCTGGGGTCTGATGTTCATTCGAGCAGCCGCGTTATGCGTCATAATCAACGATGTAACTTTGCAGCTCCGTATTATAGTAGCCGATGCTATATTCGGCCAGTCTTCCTTGGACATCCCGCGAATAACGCGAACGCTTGAGCACGGGCACCCCGTCGGCTAACCGCAAAAACTGCTTTGCCTCGGCTGGCGGAAGCGACACCGCGAACTCGTCCCTCAGCTTGTCCAGCGATACGCCCCACTCCTCCAGAACTTCATAGAGCGAATGGTCGCGGAAATCTTCAAGCTCCGGTTCCGAGGGTTCTTTCCAAGGGGCGGCCAAATAATGCTCGTAAAAAATATACGGCTCACCGTCGAGATAATACGCACGTTCCAGCTTCAAGCAACGCTCCCCGAACAGCTGGTGAAGCTCGGAGCCCGCCTCGTTGCGCACCGTCTCAGCGCGAAGCCACTCCTTGCGGATCTGATGGCTTTCCTCCACCAGAATCTCCGTGAAGTGCTTCCATTTCGACCACTTGGAGGCGGCTTTATTGCGGATCACTTTGGTGCCTTTGCCGCTGCCCTTCTCCAGATAGCCTTCCTGGACGAGCTCCTGAATCGCACCGCGGACGGTGATTTTACTGACAGCAAACTCCTGCTCCAGCTGAGGCTCAGAAGGGATATTCGAACCTAGCGGGTATACGCCGTGTAAGATACGTTCCTTCAAGATGTTTTTGATTTGTAAATATAACGGTCTATCTTTGCGGGACAACATCACGAACCTGTTCCCTACCTTTCCACATCGCCAGCGGCGGATTGCTCCATCGCCCGAAGGATTTCGGCCTCCGTCGCCATCGGGGTATCGCCCGGCACGGTATGGGCCAGCATGCCCGCTGCCGCCGCAAACCGGACAGTCTTCTCCAGGGCAAAGCCCTGCAACTCCCCATGGATAATCCCGCTCGCAAAAGCGTCTCCTGCCCCTATTCTATCATAGACGGAGAACGTGAGCTGATCAGAGAACGCAAAACGTTCCCCCTTGTACAGAAATCCGCGCAGCGAATGCGTATTGTTGCTGTGGATTTGGCGGTGCGTTCCGGCAATTACGGAAATGCCGTAGTTTGCTGCCACGGCCGGAATCAGCTCCTTCAGCTGCTCCTCCCGGTCCTGTTGGTCCGTGGCCATTCCCAAGGTCAGCAGCGCGTCTTTTTCATTCATCATCACGATGTCCGCCAACCGCAGCATCGCTTCATAATGCGGTTTCGCCTGGGCATATCCGCCTTCTCCCCAAAGGGACGGCCGGTAGTTGCAATCAAAAATCACCCTGCCCCCCTGCCGCTTAACCGCTTCGGCGAGCGCCTTCATGTGGGATCGTACGCCGTCGTTCATTGCCAGCGTAATCCCGTCGAAATGGATCGCCTCCATGCTGGCGGCGATGTTTTCGAAATCGTAGGTTCCTTCCGGCGCGGTGTTAAAGCTACTGTCCAACCGGTTCGAGTATGTGACGCGGCTGGGACGCACACCAAAGCCGTTCTCCAAAAAGTACATGCCTACGTACTTGCCTCCCCGGACAACGTGGGCGGTGTCAATGCCCAGCTTGCGTAGATAGGCGACGGCGGCATCGCCCAGCGGATTATCCGGCAACCGCGTAACCAGTGCACCAACATGCCCATAGCGGGATAAGGCCGACACCACATTTACTCCGGTACCTGAAAAAGAATACTTCAACGTATCCGCCTGCGCTAACGTCTCGTACCCCGGGACCTGCAGACGCATCATCACTTCACCGAAGGCTGCTATGCGGCGGTTAGGCATAAGCATCCGCCAGCTGTTTCATGATTTTGGTCAGCTGCAGCACGTCTTCGGTGCGGGTGTAACCGGTCTCCTTGTCGATGATCGAGGTATATACGTGCGGAATGACCTGCGGTACGCCGGATTCCAAGGCAATGCGCAGGATCGGCTCGAAATTGTCCAGGTCGATTCCACCGGTCGGCTCCAGCGCAAAATTTTCCTTCGCACAAGCAGCCGCCACCGCGCGAAGCTCTTCTTCGCGGCTTAAGCCTTGCATCGGGAAATATTTAAGCGCGTTGCCGCCCATATCACGCACCAGCGCGATCGCCGCTTCAACCGGAACGATCGCCGGCTTCTCCTGGGCGGCGCTGGCCGGGCCGGTGGAGATGTTCACGTATCCCGGTTGCCCTGTCGGGGATACCAGGCTGTTGATCCAGCTGTCTTGCCCGCCAAGATTCGCCCGGGTCGCCCCAACAGCCGGGAACACCTGATTGATGTGGCTGCCGGCATAACGCTTGGCGATCTCGGCAACAACTGCCGCTTGGCGATTATCGCCGGCGCCAAGGCCAATCGACACCGCATCGTCGATTTCTCGGCCGTATGCTTGCATCGCTGTTACGGCTTCCTCAACAGTAGGGTAGTCCTTGGAAAGGACCCCAACGAGAACATGACCTTCCGCGGCTTCGAACACTGCCTTGGCGTTCGCAATATCTTTAGCTAGTACGTTGAGGGCTACCCGATTTTTATAAAAACGTTTTGCGATTTGCGACATCTTAACGTCCTCCTGCCAATTCGCGAATTTTTGCCGCAATGATCTGGATATCGTCCCCCATCAGCGGGCGAGGATCGATATCAAAATACCCTTGTCTAACTCCATAATCCCGGGTGTAAATGGCAATTTCGCCGGTTTGCAGCGCATGTACCATCTCCTTCGCCGTCATTCCGGCTTGCTGCGGGTCGACCTGCACCCGGGCCCGGTAAATCGCTCGCCCGGCTTCGTCCTGCACGATGGAGACCCGGATTCCCGGGAGCTCACTCAACGGCATCAAGGTCTGCAAAGCCTCTTTCTCGCGCTCGCTGTTGTCTGGTTTGACGGCGTATTCGTCCAGAGCTTGCAGCAGACCAAAGGTCGTTTCCTTGCCCACCTTCATGCTCCGACCAATGCCGTGCAGCTGTACCTTCACCCATTCGATGTACGTGCGTTTTCCGGCAACGATACCGGAGGTCGGGCCCTCGATCGCCTTGGAGCCGCTGTAAATGGCCAGGTCGGAGAACTTCACGTATTTTTGCAGATCCTCCTCCGCCGCTGCGTCGACGATCATCGGTATTTGATTCCGTTTCGCGACCTCCCACGCCTCTTCGACGGAGATCATGTTCTTCTGCACGGCGTGGTGCGATTTCACATATAGAATCGCCGCGGTTCTGTCGCCGATCGCGTCTTCGATGTGCTCGGCCCGCCCTTCGTTAGCGTAGCCAACCTCAACCAGCTTGCCGCCGCCGAGGTACACCATCGTTTCCACGGGAGCGCCGTACTGCACGTTGTGGCCCTTCAGCATAATGATTTCGTTACGGGGGATTTCCTCCTGATGCAGACGTAAGCTTTTACGCCGGTCGCCCTGCGTCACAATCGCCGCTACCGACAAAGCGATGCCGCTGGAGGCCGAGTTTACGACCACCGCCGCCTCCGATCCCACGTGCTTGGCGACATAGTCTCCCGCCTTGTCAACGAGGTCGGCGATTTCGACGTAGCTTTGGCCGCCGCGCTTCATCGCTTCCATCACCGTGTCACTTGGCGCGGATACACCAAGGATGCTCATCCGCCCGCTGGCGTTGATCACGCGCTTAAGCCCGTACTTTGCATTCAATGAATTTTCCATGGACGATCACTCCTTTAGCTTCGATACGGCGGTTCGAGACGCGCCGTTCTCCTTCCGAATCAACGAGTTCCACAGGTTCTTCCTTAACGGCAAACAACGTTAAATGGGCCGGGTCCCCGACCTGTATACGGCCAAGCTCTTCTCGGCCCAGCCATTGTGCGGCACGAGTGGTTACCGCAGCAATAACTTCTTCAAGCGGATAACCGAGATAGAGGAATTTGCTTAACACATTGGCCATACTGTACACCGGACCGTTCAGCCGGTTCCCCCGGTAGATGTCGGTGCTGATCGTGTCGGGGTGGATCCCTTGTCGCTTCGCCGCCTCGGCCACCCGAAACGAGAAGCTCGCCGTGCCATGGCCCACATCAAGATGCACCCCTCGGCCGATCGCCTCGGTTAACACCGGGAGCGGTTCGCCCGCTTCGTCAAACAAATTGTTCGCTTTACCGTTGAGATAATGGGTAATGATATCTTTTCGTTGCAACAGCGGAATGACCTCCCTGATATCGGGCGGCGCCGATCCGATATGCACCATAAGCGGCATTCCTGTCTCAAGCGACAGCTCCCGCGAGATGCGCAGCGGAGTGACCCCGTTTTCGCGGACTACGCTTTGGCTGATTCGCGCTTTCAGGCCAACGATGGAGTCGCGATAATCGGCGAGCGCGGCCTTCAGGAGCTCACGGTCGATCCAAGCTAATTCAGACAGCTCGTCGATGCGTTTCAGACCGATCCGCGAGATGTTCAAAAAAGCCAGCAAATTGGTCTCCGCCCGCTTGCCGCTGGCCACAAGATCGCCAATCCGGTCCGCGCCGCAGCTGCCAGCGTCCACGATCGTCGTGACGCCTTGCTTCACGCCGATCTCATCAATTTCATCGCCATACGGGTCGAATTCCGGAAACGCGTGGACATGCATATCGATCCAACCGCTGGACACGTATAGGTCGGTCCCATCCCATTCCCGATCGCCGCGAGCCTGACCGGCTCCAGTGATCTCAGCGATGATGCCGTCCTCGATAACGATGTCGATCTCTTCCCCGTTAACTCTTTTGAGATGGCGGTAAACGACTCTTTCCTTCATCATAGCTCGCCTCTTTTTAATGGATCGTTGTCATGCCTGCCTCCGATTGGATTTAGCATAACACGGAATTTCGCTCTTGAGAATATAACGTTATAATGTTTTGCTGTTGCATTTCTCTTACGCTTAATTTAATCTTAACCTCCCGGGAGTTCATGAAATATCCCACGAAATTACGATAATATCCGAAAAAGTTGTAAATTTACACTGTGCATTAAGCAAAAAAACCCCCGTATCACTTTGCAAGTGACCGGGGGATTCTAGTAATTCGCAGCTTTTATACTAACTCTACCAAATATGGTATAATAGTCCTGACAACAGAAGGCTTAGATGGGTGGTCGGCTAGTCTCCCCGATGGGAGGTGATGCCTGTGGAGGTTAAAGACGCACTGTCTCTGATGATCCAATTCGGAGCGCTATTAATAGCACTCATCGGTTTGGTCATTACGATCGTAGCTACGTCAAACCAAAACAAAAAGAAATAGACCCCCCATTTGTGGTAGGTAAGGGTCTATTCCTTTTACCAACTACAGCCGACCGCTCTTCAAAGCGGCTGTTGTTAGAGTGAAGATGTTCCCGCATCTTCACTCTTTATTTTATGGAGATTATTTGCTTTCATTCTATCACAAAGAAAAACGTATTGACAATGCACCTACCAACCAT
>NZ_GG695973.1:197239-201019 GCF_000159955.1 Paenibacillus sp. oral taxon 786 str. D14
AACCATCCTGATTTGAAAAATGCAAAATAAGGGCCGCTCGCAAAGCGAACGGCCCAAAATATAGGAGGCTCAGGAGGCAGTATGCCGCCCTTTTGCCACAGGTACACAAGCTAATATGTTATCGATCCGAAAAGCCCGAGGGACATGGGAAGTCAGGCATGTCGCCCGAACCAAACCGCCCCGCACATCATGAACTTCGATCCGCCGCTGCGTGATCTTGCCTGTACGGTCAACGTAGATGATTTCTACAGTTCGACCGATGTATTTTTCCACCAGGATCATCTCCAAATAGGAACGTTTGTTTGTATTATATGCAAACAAATGTTCTTTATTCAAGTGGAAATGGCCTCCAAGCCAGATCATGCTGCTCTATGACCGTAAGCCCCTCACTTGTCCTTTGTTCTTCCCTGGCGATTGTTCCCGAGTTCAAACAATCCGGTGGCCGACAAACCCGCCAAACCGCCCGCCCAGAGTCGCAGCACCAGCTCCATTTCCGTAAATGGGTACGCCGCTGCTCCGACCAGTACGCCGATGATCACGCCGATGAAAGGGATTAGATTTTTGGGCAGGTTGAAGGTCGTTTTCACGAGTTGCACCAAAGCTAATACAAATACGGACAAGACCGAGGCAAACGCCAATACATTGGTTAAAATCTCGTTTTGCATAACGATGACTTCCCTCCTTCTTATTGCTCCGGGATGCCCGCAGCCCGGCGCAGGTAATTCGCCAGATTGTGAAAATGCTGCGCCCGTGCCATATTTCCTTCGTCCCGTGCCTTAAACCAAGCCGGCGATAGCCAGCGGAAGATGATTTCCTGCGCATTGCTTTTTGGCAGCGGAATCAGTGGGCCGGGGGTGGACGAAGAGGCTAGCGGAATCCCTGAGGCCACCCGAAGATTGTTCGCCAAATTGTGAAAATGCGTCATGCCAACCTGATCCCCTTTGGCACGTGAAGCAAACCATGCGGGTGAAACATAGTTGTCGATCAGCGACTGGGCGATGGAAGCGGGCAATGGCGTAAACGACGTATTCGAGTTTGACGTCGGGCTAGGCGTACGCATGGTCTTGAGTTCGGCTGAAATATCGTCCAGCAATCGGTTCATCGTTTTCCCGCCTGTAGCCAGAGCTTTGTCGGGATCCTGTCTTCGCGCCGGGTCAAGTTGCCTGTGAGATGGAATAAAGACGTAAGGGTTCTTGTTCCATTTGTAACAGCAATAAGCCAAATACCAGACATACCGCTTGTACGCTTCCGTAAATTTTATGCGCCCGCCGTAGCAAAATTCCACCCCGATGGCCGCATCGTTGGCATCATAGCCAAATAAATCATTGTCCGTCTTCACGTTGTACAGCACGTGCCAGGCTTTCTCCGCAGGATCGGGGCCGGTACCTGTCGGGATAATTTCAAGGATTTTTGTATCATCAATAAACACATGGGCCGAGGCCGTGCGATCCTTCAGCGAGTTGAAATAGGCATAGTGGTTGTCCGCCGTTGCCCCCGGATTCCCTGTGTCATGCGCCACAAAAAACTCCGGGGTTCCCGTCGTCAACCTCGCCCCTGGCCGGACATTAGGCCGCTTTGCAATGTATCGCCTTTCAATTCGGTACTTTTGTGTATCCATAAGCGATTTCACCCCTTCCATTTATGCTATTCCGCAAGGTGCCCCCTTCGCTTGTGCACTTGTGAGTACGATTCTAGGATTTTCATCATAAAACAAAAGAGCCTGCGATATTTAGCAGACTCTGGTATAATTTGGCATGAATTTGGACGGGAGAGCAGCGCCTCCGGATCGGAGGTGATGCATATGAAGTTTTCTAACTAAAATAACCCGCCCAGGTTAGCGCCAAGGTGCGGGTTATTCTCTGATGTACATTTGGAGGTTTCCCACCCAAGTGTTGTACCGGTGAGGCTGTGGCGCAGCCTCCTTGTTTCTATTGTTATCTTAGCATACTCTTCCATATACCTCAATTATTCACAAGAGCTTATTCCTCTAGCCGATCGATTCGCTTATGGGCTTGTTTCGCCGATTCCTCGACGCGCGTCAGCCGCTCGGAGAAGGCTTCAAATCGCTGGCCTTGCAGCTTTTGTTCAATTTTCATGTCGTCTACGCCCCGCTTGATGTACTCTACATCCGCCCGTTGCACAGCCTCCGCTTCAGCCGACTCCTCAGCCTCCCGTCTCGCCGCCTTTGCACGCCCCGCCCACCCCAACGCAATCCCGCTCACCGCCGCCAGCACGGAGGTTACCGCGGTGATGATCGTAATGTCCATGATTACACCTTCTTTCGTGGAAAATGAAGAGCCCTCGGGGGACCGAGGGCAGAAGTAAAAATAAATATATTCCTTATAGTTCATGCATAGTATCGTCCAACTATAACTCAAAATTAATATCGGGTAAAATCTTTATGATCTCTGCTTTAACATACTCAGCGTTTTCATTTGACAAATTATAATAAGAAACAATTTCGTTCATAGTTAGTTTACCTTCTGCAAATCTAGTAACACATGCTCTAGAGATAATCCGCATTTTTGCTGCTAACAATGCATCCATTTATTCACCTTCTCCCGAGAATAATTCCGAGAACACGAGTTCTATATCAGCTAGGCGTTGCATGAGCTCGTCTTGGTTATTCTTCAAATACCTAGTGGATAAATCTTCAAGATATTCAGGAACTGTTTCACCTACCACTATCTCTTCTGAATCAGACACAAAAACATAAGCCAGTTCATTATCAATATAAGCAGTCATTGATTCGCCAACTATGTTCCTACCGTCTAAATGAACCAAATCATTTATTTGGTCAACAACGATATCATCTTCTTTTCTTACAATAAATGCTTTCATTTTCTCCCCCCTTATGTCGTTCTGATGGCTCCATTAGGCGTATTGAATATTTGCGCTCCTTCAGTGACTTTAAAAGCAGTAGATGCACCAAGAGAAACTACTCCCGACACAGTTACAATCGACCCACCTTCTGCCCAGATTCCAGTAGTGTTTCCGCTACCGTTGTTGTTTGAAGATAAAAATACCCAACTGCCATTCATAGCGTTTATCGCTGTTTGCAATCCAGTAAAGGTACATCCAGTAAAGTAATATTTGGCATTGCCCCCTACTATTGCTCCGTATAGGTTTGCTCCCGCCCCCCCAGCAGCGTTAAATATACAACTGGAAAATGATATGAAGGAGGCCCCTGCTTCTCGCACATCAAATAACAGAGCGAAAGTTACATTTGTAAATTTCAATTCATGCAAAGACGATTGAGAAATTCCTACAATACCATTCAAAATAACATTAGATTTGTTGCCACCTTTACCCCCATCAGCTTCTATACTTATAGAATGGCCAGATATCTCTGAGATAAAGATACTTTCATTATAAGTACCAGGGGCCAGTCTAATCGTGACACCCCAGGGTAGTATTATTGGGCTCTCTTGGAGCATTTTTATTGCCCGGTTTATCGTTTTAAAAGGACTACCATACTTTCCTGTATTACTATCATTTCCATTAACTGCATCTACGTAAAGTACTTGCGTCGGAGTATGGGGGTTTATTAATACCCAACTTGACCAAGTACCTGCCATTAACGTCCTTTCCCAAACTTTGTTGGTTCCGAACTCTTTTATTGTTTGCTTAATCCAATTGTTAGGATCACTTGAGTGAACTTGAACAGTAAGATACCACCAACCACTACCAGCAGCATATTTCGAAGCTTCTGGTGTATTAATCAGCCCATTACCATTATAAAATCCACCAGATTTGACGTTGTCTAGGTTAGTACCACTG
>NZ_GG695973.1:202473-210061 GCF_000159955.1 Paenibacillus sp. oral taxon 786 str. D14
ACCACTAGCAAGAAGTACTGATGTCCCATTACTTTCTGTAAGTTTTGCTAACTGTTGGTGCGTAGTCCAATCAGCAACCCTCCTCCAAGGGCTCCAAACTCCACTAAAATGTTGCCTAAAATACATTTGTGGGTCTGAGCTTGCTGAGTTATATGATAAGGCGATTTGGTGTCTGTTTGTGGTGTTTGTTGCCTCTTGATAGAAAAGGGTGATGATATGCCAAAAATACCCGTTTGTTCCTGAAGGAGTATTGGCGTGAGTTGTAATAATGTAAGAATCGGTTGTTGTATTGGGATCAATTTCTCCTCCAGAACCGTTTTGATACTTAGCAACCTTATTCATACTATAGTTTTTAGTATTTATATTGGACGCTAAAATCGCCTCATTTTTTGCTGATTGAGTCTCCAGAGACACAACTGAAGCAAGATTATCACTTACCGCCTTCACAGCCCTCTCAGTTGCAGCCACATCCTCCCGAGTACCATCGGTTGCATTCGAAAGCTGCACCTTCCCCTTCACTGTTAACGAAGCATCAGGGATATCAATCTCTCCTATGGCCGCATCAATCTTATCCCAGTTATCATTCAACATTGTTTGAATATTAAAGGTTTCGTTTCCGTCGGCTATAGGATCTTTCTTAAGCAAATTGAGATTCGGTGTGTTAGTTGCCAACCGGATCACCTCCTGCAAATTTGTTTAATGGGATTTGTTCCAGTTCATGAAGCGTCAATACTCCGTGAACATCACGAATCAACATGTAGTTAAACTCAAACTCCATTTTTAAATGTGCCGGCTTCAACTCCTCAATGGCCGCTTTCAGATCATCCAGGTTCGGCGGAATGCCCACGGTATCCACGAACTTTACCGTAACCCCCCACTCCCCCGGCTGAAAAGAAACTTCCACCCTTCCCCGGTCGTACGCCTCGGCCACATTTTTCACGAGCCGCCCGGAGAACTTCCCGCTGCCGCGTAGCTTGGATTCGACAACGGCACGGCGCTGATCCAGCGGTTTACTTAAATCCGTCGTGATGCCGAGCTCGCTCTCCCAACGGTCCAGGCCCCAAGTCGCCGTGCGCACAAAAAACTGCTGAAAAGTCTCGTCCAGCGCCGCGAACAGCAGGTCCATCTCCGCACCTTTGGTGTTCATGTCCGCCTGCATGACCCGGGAAGTCTCATAATAGCCCGGAAGATAGGAGAACATTTCACGCCCCCGGGGGCTGGTCAGCAAAAATTCACTCATACACATCCACCGTCCCCAACACGGTAACCTGGCCCGTATAGATCTCCAGATTGGTGTCTGTGTTGCCATTCACCGTTAGCTCGGCATAGTCGATGATCGGCGGAATGTCCAGCAGAATCGCAGCGATCCGCGTAAATCGAACCAACGGGTCAACAAAAGCCAGCTGCTTCAAATACGCCCGCACACCGTCCTCGATTTTTTTCTTCACTTCATCCATCGTCACGCCGCTGGCCAGCGTCAGCTTCACGCGAATATCGATCGGCACCTCCTCGGCAGCCATCACCGTAACAATCGCTCCCGCAGGTGCCACACCTTCGCCTTGCCCATCCTGCGTCGGATCAATATACGCCTGTGCCGCCGCAACGATCTCCTCGTTCGCCGCCCGCTTGTCCGCATCCAGCAAGTAGATCCCCACCGTGCCAGGACCTTGCCACAACGGTTCCACCTGTGCTCCGCCCACGCCAGGCACTTCACCGGCCCACTTCAAATATTGCGCCTTGTTTCCACTTGTCCCCTGATTACGTACCTGTGAAAAAAAACGCTCCAACAGCAACTCATCCGACTCGATGTCGGCTCCACCCCGCGTAGCCTCCGGGTTCGTAACCGCCGTCAAACCACTAACGGGCGTAGCCATCACCTGGATGACGCCCGCCGGTACAACCCCCGCTCGGCCAGGAACCAACGCTCGAATTGGGGCCGTCCCCACTCCGTTCTCATCCAACGTCACGGCTGCCGTCGTTTCATATTCCATCGACGCCTCCGCCGAATACTCATCCGCCGGCGTCGCCACAATCGTCCCCGCAGGAACTGTCTTCCCCGGCTCCCCAGTAAACTGCACCATACCGGTCGCTGCCACCGCCGGCCGCCGTGTAACGCCATGCTCCGCCGCCCGGAGATCGAGATACTCCCCATACGTCGTGCTCGCAAATCCCCGGGCCAGCAGTTGTTGAGCCCACGTCGCAGCCTCCGCCAACATGAAGGCCACCGGCGCTTCCGCATCCCAAATAAAAGAACCCTCGGACTTATCCATATCCGAAGGTACTCGTTCCAGCATTCGTTGCATAATCCGCTCTTCCGTCTGATCCTGTAAATAAAGCGGCAATTCCGCCATCACGTCACACTCCCTTCCACCAGCAACTCATCTTCCCTCACGTTTTTGACCTGGCAAGTAAATCGACAACCATCCTCCCGCCAATCAAAAACAAACCCGTCCACGCTCAGCGTCCGCGGGTCCACCATCAGCGTCTCCGTCGCGATCCGCCGGATTTCGCTTTCCTGAACGGCCCGGCTATAGCCTTGGCCGATCACCTCCTCAAACTCCTGACCATACGCACGGGAGTAAATCACATGTCGATATCGCGGGGTACGGATCGCTTTTTCGCACCACACCTTCCAGGCGGCGATCTCGTCGGCAGGGGCGATTTTTCCCGTAGGCGTCATCACGAACTCCCCGGCATCAAAATCAAATCGCCAGCTCCGGCCAAACGTCACCGTATCCGCAACCGCTTCCTGCTCGTCCAGTCCCGGAACCAACCACGAATCCGCCACCGCCTCCGGAAAAAGATTAGCCATTCCCGCTCACCACCCTGCATAACACAATCGCATCATTCCCGCCGTTTAGCGGCAACGCCAGTACGCGATCCCCCGGCTGAATTTTTAGCGACAACACCGTGTCCTTCGTTTTCGATGGCATAAATGTAAACTCCCCTTGACCATCCACACTGCCTCCTCCGCTGTCTTTTAACCCGCGGACCTCTCCGGTCATCTTCAACTCCGGGAGCTTCAGGATGCCTGGGAACTCTGCAACATAGTATTCTTGAATTTCATGCTTAAAACTGTCCAGCTTCAGTCCCGTGCCCGTCACGGTCCCAAGCTCTGCCGTCGCACCGGTTAGCACTTCGGCAGCTTTTCTTGCTGCATTTTCCCGCAGTGAAACGGCCAACGCCGCATAAGGATCATTGCTCAAGAAAATACCTCCTTTTCACGTCGTCCATCATCGCGAGCTCCAGCGTCATATGTCCGGGATCCCCCAGTTCATGCGATACGGAAGTCACAATCAGGTTCAGCCCGTTAAAAATCACCTTATCCCCCGCCCGGATCGTATTTAAATCGATGCAAGTAACGGTATAAGACTGCCTTAGGCCCGTTAGCATGGACTCGGCATATTTTTTGGCGGCACCGGCGGTTTTGACGTTCTCATCCTGCACGATCCGTTGCAGCACGCCGTATTTGGCAGTCTCTCCGCTCGCTACGGCCAACACCTTGGAAGGTGCACTATCGCCACGGTTCTCGGTCCCGATGACCTTCACTCGTGTCACCGCGCCTTCCAGTGTACGATTTTGCGTGGCTTCCTCCAGTTGCTCCAGCTTCCAAACCACGTCATTGCTGCCGATCTTGAACAAGGTTAATCCAGCTGGTGTCATTCGCGGCACGTACATGTCCCCGCCAGCCTTCACCGTCTCCTTCAGATCCGACAAGATCATGTTGTAAAGGGTTTGCGGACGATAGACGGCTTTTTTCAGCTTGGTTTTTGTATCTGGTACCTTATCAAGTGGAATGCCCCAGTCTGCCGCGTATTTCTGAAGACGCTGGGCTGCTGTTCCCCCTGCCGGAAAAAGATACTCATCCTCCGATTTCGCCAAATAAATCGTCCGATCATATACCGTCACCGTCATGTGCTTCGTCTGCCTCAAGGTGCTGGAGCAATCCCACACCACGCCCGGATGCAGCAACGGAACCATCTTGCCCCCAGCAGCAATGCCGCTGCCCGAACCGTTATACGGCACGCCGCTGATCCGAATCTCCTGCCCCGGTTCAATCCCCGGAAAAGAAGCCGAAATCCTCAGCCCAATCGTGCCCTGATACGAAATTTGAGCGAGTGAATCCTTGAGCGAGATGCTCTCAACCAATTCCCGCAAGTAGTATTTGTTTTGCAGCACCACTTCGTAACTCACTGCGGCATCACCAGCTTTTGACCGGGCTTAATTCGGTTCGGGTCTTTGCCGATCATTTTTTGGTTCGCATTATAGATCTGCTGCCACTTCGAGCTGTCGCCAAGCTCCAGCTTGGCAATTTTGGACAGAGTGTCACCTGATTTAACTACATAGGTTTTTGCGGGCTTTTTCGTGTCCGGCCGGGTGGATTTGGCTGTCGAAGCTGCCCCGCCGGCACCCGCCTGAGTGTGCACCTTCATCTCCCGCCAAGTCCGAGCGGTTAAATCAAAATACACGTCCCCCGGCTCCCCACCCCGAAAGGTACTGTTATGAGCCGCGATGGTCACAAGCACGTTTACGGCCGTATCGGTAATGATCATGCGAACCGGCGACTTGCTGTTCATCATGGTCGTGAGCCGGTTCATCGCCTCCTGCGGATCGGGGAGGTTTTGATAGTTGCAATACCCCGGATCATAAGCCGCCGGAAAAAAAGAAGAGAAGGCGATCTCCTTCACCCTCTCTCCAGCCGGAAAGTCATATTCCCCCAGCGATACGATATTCACCGTCTCCACGCCTTTGCTCCGGGAGATCGTAATCTCCTCCGGGTTCACGGGAAACACGAAATTTTGTCCCTTACCGTCAATTAAGTGAATCTCCATACGTCCCTGCTCCCCTCCCCTACTTCAGATTTTGCATCGCAAACCGCACTTCGTTGGCGATTTTCCAGCCGGCGGTTTCGGCCAATTTTTGATAGTCCAGCTTTTCTTCGTTAACCGTTAAATTGATCGAACCCTCCGACAGGGATACATTGACTGGGGTTGGGGCTTGTTTGTAACCAGCTCCACCGATTTTTGACTTCACTTCTTCCGGCAGTTGGTAGTAGTTTGGTACTGGAGTGCCCATAACCTTGGGAACGTTCACGTTTGTCCCCGGGCGTGTAACTCCCTGTACGCTGGGAGCCATGACTCGATTGGAATACACTAGGGGTTTTGTTTTTTTCTTCCCATAAAGTACATCAAATATATACCCCCCCAATAGTTCACCTAATGAATCACCTGCAGCAGCGCCAAGGGCAGGAAA
Organism: Paenibacillus sp. oral taxon 786 str. D14; assembly: GCF_000159955.1. Classification (GTDB taxonomy): domain Bacteria; phylum Bacillota; class Bacilli; order Paenibacillales; family Paenibacillaceae; genus Fontibacillus; species Fontibacillus phoenicis. The sequence goes on from NZ_GG695973.1 coordinate 207,727, forward strand.
AAGCAACGTGCCCCAACCGCCAGTTACCGGAGCAGTAAATGTTCCGAGAGCTGCACCTCCAGCGCCCAGTAGCCCCCCTAAAATAGCAGACGTAACTTTCTGCGTTCTTTCCCTGCCAGGCTTAGCTGAAAAGATCTCATAGCCGTCCATAAGAAGCCCCGCATAGCCTCCTATTTTTTTTACAAAAGGAGTTACTCTTTTACCCCAGAACTGCGCACCTTTTGTACCTGCCGCCGAGAGTTGGTCCAATTTCTTCGGTGAGATTTTCGTCTCAAGTTGCGATCGCCAACCTGGCCATTTTTCTAGCCAATACTTCTTTACGGAGTTTGCGGCTTGTGTAAGCTTACTTTCAAGCGCTTCTTTGTATCGGTCTTTGAATATTTCATTAATGACTTTACCGCCGAATTCTAAAACCGACTTTATCGAATTGATTATATTAGGATGATCTTCTCTAAGAGCAGAGATGGGTTCAAATGCTTTGCCCATTCCAGAAAAGACTTTTTGCGTAACTTTAACAGGTCCCCAATTGCCTCTCATTGAATTTTCAGCAATTGTTATAGGGTTCAGCATCGATAAAATATTATCAACGATTGAATGACGAGGCCTATCTGCCAAGCGGTTAGATAGATAATCATACGCGTCTAGCATAGGAAAGACCGGCAAACTTAAAAGCGGGGGATTTGCTCTTTTCCAGATTCTTGAGCCTCCACTATTTAAGCCCTTACCTCCACTCGCCTCATCTATTCCAATGCCTAGACTCTCAATGATCTTACTTTTTATTCCTTCTCCCAACGCTTCTCCAATCGCCGCAGATACCCGTCCCAGCGTGCTCTTCCCATCAGACTTCATCCACTTTGAAAAAGAATCACCAACCACGGTTTCCCAGTTCACACCTGCGATAGAAACTTGCCACGGTTCAGCAGCCATTGCGGCGAGGGAAGCACGAATCCTCAGCGCTGTGGTAGTGACGCGATCGCTCAATTGCGCCGTTGGCTTCACCGTCGTCCGGTGCAGACGTTCCAGTGCTTCCTCGGCCTTTCGGGCTGCGGATGTTAAGCGATCGTCCAAGGTGAGAATGGGCTTGATGCGGGTTTTGCTGAGCAGCGCCGCTCGGCGCTGAGTTTGCTGCAGCAGCTTGTCCAGACTGCGAAGCTTTTTCGCGGTTCGATCAACGTCACGGTCGTCGGTCTTGATTTCAAACTTGTCATTGTCATCTCTAGCCATAGGTCGTCTTGCCTCCTTTCTTTCGGATTTGAGCGGGCAGGAACCATCCCCCGAAAAATTAACAGGATTTCCTACCGTTATTTTTGGGAAAATCCCGCTTTCACGCAAATTAACTGGAAATCCTACTGTTATTTCGCCCGTTTTTCCCGAGTAGGGCTAAATTCCATAAAATTAACGGTAAGAATTCCAGTTAATCGCCTTCTACACCCACCAAGTCAATAAACTAACGGTACTTTTTACAGTTAGTCTCATCAAACCACCATACTGACGCGGGTAGAGCCTAGCTCGAAGGCTCCAAGACCAGAGCCTCAGCACCCCACAGTACCGCACAGCACCTCACAACATCTCCAACTCACGTTCCGAAAAAGCCCGCAGCAGCAAGCGCTCTCCCTTCGGGAGTGACCAGTATTCCCCGGGGCGAAGATGATGCCGCGTCCACATGTGGAACAGCAGCGTCGTCATGCCGCCGGAGCTGATTAGTTTTTTACGTCATCGATGTCGACCCCAAACCCGGAGATCTCCAGCACTTTATCGCCTACCGCGTCGAGCTCCCCGGCCAGCAGCAGGCGGCGGATCGCCTCTTCCCCGCCGGACAGCTTCAACCGGCTGGTTAGGCGCGCGTCGTCCCAGCCGCTCAACTTCACACTTTGCGGCTCCCCGCCGTGATCTCCGCCGCTGTCGGCTTTTTTCACTACTTCCAGCATCGATGTGGCTTCTTTGATCAACGCCGCGTTAAACAACTCGCTGTCGATCTTCTCGGTCACCTGCCCTTTGGTCGTCTTGCGCACCGTACAACGTTCGCGGATCGCGTCCACTTTGCTGGACGTCAGGCCGCGCAGCGTCACGCGCAGTCCCAATCGCCCGATAAATACAGTTTCTTCCGGTAAATTCGTCACTGTTTCAAAGAGCCCGTCCAAAATTTCCTGTTCGCGAACCGGATCCAAAGCTGAATATTCACTCATGCTCGCTTCCTCCTTCGGATGATAATCCAAATACAAATGTGTCTCTTGAGCAATAGCGGTACAAATGGGCGTTACTCCACACAAAATCGGGCTCCAACGAAAAATAAGACCATTTCATGGCCTTATGAACACGAAATCAGCGCAAACCA
>NZ_GG695973.1:211592-223786 GCF_000159955.1 Paenibacillus sp. oral taxon 786 str. D14
GGCAAACCAGGCGTCCAACGACATCAAATCGCAAATTAGAGCCAAAAAAGTCCGCTATTTCACCCATTATGCGCAAATAAACGGAAATAACGCCCAAAATGTCCGCTAATTCCAGGCCAATTGGGCCGCTGAGAGTTCGAAAGGGAGTACCGTACCCCGTAGCTGCCTAGGTACACACGTCAGGGTGCCTCTACCCTAAGTAAGCAACGACACCTGCCATACGCCCCTCATACGCCACCCATACGGCCCACGGCCCTTTAAGACGCCACAATCGGGTCCAACAACTCGTACGACTCGAACGTAAACGGCGTTTCCTCCGTCACTTCTTCGCCGGCGGTCCAGTTGGCCAGGACGATTTTGTCGACCATGCAGTTGTTCAACTGGATGCGTTCAAAGCCGTAGGCTTCCGGATCGTCAAGCTTATGAATGATCGAAAATTTCTGAAAGCCGCGCGTGATCATATCCGACGTGACCTTGTAGCCGCTCATCGTGCCGGTGCCTTTTTTGCGTCCCAGCTTGTACACCGTATAATCGGTGCCCACGAGGTTCAGCTCCTTTTTCTCTGCCTCAACGCTGGCTTCCAGGTGATTCAGATTCGACTGCCATACCCCTTCGATAAAAATCTGGCCAAACGTCCCCATAATCACGCGGCCGGGATCAAGAAATTGTGCCATTAGTTAGCTCCTCCTCAATTTTGAAAAATCGAATTATTGCACATAAAACGTGCCAAAAATTTGTTCCATCACATCGGTATCATCCGCCGTCCAAGCCAGGAACACCTGGTCGTCTTCCGGCGTAAATTGCGGCGCGTTGCCATAAAAACGCGGATCCAGCGTCACATCAAACCCAGTCGCCTCGATCACGTTCTCGGCGGCCAACGTTTGCAGATACTGCTTCCCTGCGCCAATCAGCGCCAGGCGGCCTTCCTCGGTGTTGTTCACCTTGCCGATATAGGCATCCTCGGCGGTCCGCTGCAGGTCCGCATTGATTTGGTCCATGACGCGAATCTTGCGGATCTTCTTCCAGCCTTTGTTCTGCCCTTCGCGCAGCGTGACAAGGCTGTTCACGCCACGCAGCGCCTTCACCCGGCGGCCGTCGTGCACGAGCAGGAACACGCCGCCTTGCACCGCCTGCTCCTGCTCGGAGCGGGTCCAGCGCCGTGTCACGTCGTCGAACGGCGCGGCCGCGTACGTCGTCGACGCCTTCAGCGGCTGGCCGGCGATCAAGCCCGCGACCCAGGCGGCCACCTGCGCCGACGAATACGCCCGGCCGTTCAGCACCGCGCCGGTTCCAACGTTCACGACGCCCTCGTGATCGATGGCAGCGCTGCGCGCCACCGCTTTGCTAATGGCGTCGGCGGCGGTATCGTCGGCGGCGGATCCGCCCAGCACGGCGATGACGCCTTTGCCTTCACTGCGCACGCGCTTCACCCAAGCGGCAACGCTGGTCTGCAAAGCCGCATCCGACACGCCGTCAAGCGTTAGCACGTGGAAGTCCTGCGTCTCAAACGCAGACAAAGCCGAAGCGTACTCGGCGTTCGTGAGGTCCGCGATCCCACTGTCCCCGCCGGTTAAGGCCACCCCGGTGACGTCTGCCAGCGTGCCGCCCCCCAATGCTTCAGCAGCGATCCAAGTATTAGTCGGATCACCGTTGATGGCTGCGGCCGCTTGAACTACCGAACCTTCCCCCAACGGGAACGTGCGCAGCAAAGCCGTGCCTTCATGGAGCTTCAATTCCTTGCTGCCCGGAATCGACAGACTCGGGCTAACCGAGACGATGAAGTTATTGCCGCGCTTGCCGGGATATTTCGCTTTCACCCGCAGCACTGCGGCACCCGACTCATCCTGAAGCGTTACCAACGCCTCCGTTGCGGAAGCCCCGGCCAGACGGTAAGCCAGCAGTTTTTTCGGACCACCCAGCAAAGCGAGATAGAGCGTACTGTATGCCGTTGCCCCCTCCGATTCGTCCTCCTGGAACAACTCCCGGATCGCAGCCTCACTACCAACTTCCACAAATTGTCCAACCGGCCCCCAGTGGGCTTTAACCGGGGCAACCACAACGCCGCGCGCCCCCGTCTGGATGGCGTTCACCGCCGCGCTGACGAAATTCATATACAACCCGGGCAACACCGGTTGATCCGTTACATTCCATGTTCCTCCTGCCATGACTTACAGCACCTTCTTTCTCAAAAATTGATCAACGAGCCGTTTCGCCTCGTAAATTTGAAGTAATTTGCTTTCCCTTCCCAACGTCGCCCCGGCCAGAATTTCCGGCTTGACGCCAAGCAACGTCTCGGAACAGGCCATCAGTTCCTCCACACGGTAACCCTTAGAGCCGTCCGCCGCAGCTAAAGCCGATGCGGTTTCAGGACTCCTTGATTTTTTTCTTGCCACACCAATTCACCTCATTTTCGATTGATAAAAAACGGATTGCATCAGCGGCGCTTCCACAACCGGTTTCGACGTGCGCTGAAGCAACGTGACGGTCAGCGGCCCTTGTACCGCCGGACTCCCTGAGGTTTCCTCCGGCTGCAAGCTCAGCTTCGGATCAACAATTCGCAGATATCGCTTAGCCGCGGGATCCAGAGGGATTTTCACCGCTGTTCCCAGCGCTTCTAGCAGCCGCAGTAGCGCAGCATGTTCCTGGTTCGCATCTTCCGCCAATAGAAAAGCCGTCATCCGCTTTTGAATCTCATAAGACGAGGGGCCCAACGCCCGTACGTCCATGCCGATCATCCGCCACATCACACCCGGAGCAGTCACATCCTGCGGCCACATTCCGCAGTAGGCTTTCCACTCGGAGCCCAGCACCATTAACGACCAATTCGCTAATCCTGTCATCCAAGGATCACTTGTGATTGGCACCGATTCCGGAGCTAAAGTCATCTCATCTTCTGCTATGGCAATCACCTCCCTTCCAGCATGAAATCGCCGTGTATACAGCGCGGCATGCTGCAAAACTGCTTGGTTCCCTCGAGCCGCCCCCAGATGCACCCCTGGCAACACAAAGGCTGCACCCATTCGGGCTCAGATGGATGCGGCGGCGTTTTGTTCTGATGTTGCATCTCGTCCCCCTCCTTTCCAAAGCAAAAAGCCGCTGACATGCTCAGCGGTTCTCATCGTGCTATCGATGATTTGGTTAACCTTAACCTGATCTTCCACGCTACCAATGTAACACGGGGAAAACCAAGCGAACGGACAGTTGACGGACACCCACCGGACAGGTATCGGACAACGTTGATTTTTCTTATAACAACAGAAAAAAAGCCGGCTTTCAGCCGACCCCGTGTTTTGCCGTTTGCGGTTCTTCTTTATAGACCTCAAGCTTTAGAGCCGCCGCCAGAAGGCGGATGGCGCTGGCTTTGATACGACGGTAGGTCCGGTCACTGATGCCCATCTCGCCGCAGCTGATAAAATCGTACTCGCCCTTCTGATCCAAATAACTGCGTCGTATCACCTCTCGCTGCTCCTCCGATAACCTCTCCATGGCAAGGTCCAGCAGCTCTGATTTGCGAATCAGCTCCGCCTCCTTATCCACGTTCCCGATCGCAATTCGTTCCGTTGGTTGACTTACAACATGGGTCGCACCATGAAACTGCGGCTCATATCGTGCGGTGATGAACGCTTCCTTACGAATCCATCCGACCTGCCGGTATCGTCTGACTTCTTCCAGCCACTTTTCCACCGCAGCCCGGGTTGCTGCTTCGTCCACCGGCAATGAATCGAATAAAGCATGATACACATGAATGCGTCTTCTCCCCATCTGAATCCCCTCCTATAGTATATTGCCATTTTGGCAAGTTATATCATTTCCCTCCGGCTAATCAATTAGCTTGTCCAAGTCTAGAACAGCCTGCAAACTTTGAACAAAGCCCCTTCAACCTCCTCTTTTTTACCAATTTGGTAACCGTAACCTGATTATATGTTGCCATTTTGGTAATGTCAAGCCTCACAATTACCATTTTGGTAATATAAATAAATCCCATTCTTACCATCTCGCTTTACCAATTTGGCAACTTGTGCTACACTAAATGAAACGGTTAGGAAGAGGAGTAACCATGCAAACGCTAGGCGAACGGATCAAATATCTTCGTGAACTACGTCAGCTCACGCAAAAAGACCTCGCCTCCCAAGCCGAAATTTCGGTCGTTCAGCTGTCCCGGTATGAGACAAACGATCGCAAGCCGGATCCGGAGGTGCTGCGTAATATCGTTGACGCTCTGGATACCAGCGCCGATTATTTGCTGGGCCGGACCAACGACCCGTCTCCTGCAGCGGAGAAAGGCATGAGCTTGTCTTTTTTCGGAGGACCTGAAGCGTATACGGCGGATGAAATCGCCATGATGGAGGCAGCCCTCAAAGCGTATCGGGAGCAGAAGAAGAAGCTGCTGGACGGAGACGAGGCTAAAGGCTAAATCATTCGAAGATAAATAACTACATATAAAGTCTACAAGACAAGTACAACGGCCCTGATCCTAAGGGCCCTTATTTCGGATCTTAGACCGAACATACATTCTTATTCAAGAGGTGACTTGAATGTTGTACGCCTATTATCGTGAGACCCATCTGGAGCAGTGGATGAATACAAAATATCTAAACCACGGGATATCGTCCCCCGCCGATCTCGACATCGACCGCATCGCTGAAGCCTTTGGGATCGGCTTGGTTTACGGGAATCACCCGTCCTTTTCGGACAACGAGGAGAATGTAATCTTCCTGAACAAAATGATGAAGTCGGATCAGGCCCGGGTCGTCTTCTTCCATGAACTTTGCCATGTGCTGCGCCATGCCGGGGATCAGCGGAGGATGACCGAACTGTTCATGCATGCCCAAGAGACCGAGGCCGAGCAGTTTGTGCTGTATGCCGCCATTCCTTTCTTTATGTTCGCTAAGCTGCCAGTGCCGGATCATCGCAGCGAAGCGATTGTCTACATCGCCGAACAGTTCCAGGTCCCCCCGGAGCTGGCGGAGCAGCGGCTAGACCAAATCCAACGGCGGGTGCTGCAAGGCAGCCTCATCGCAGCAGCCCAGGAGGCAACCCGCCGCCAGCGCGAAGCGGAGCAGAACTGGTCGCCGGAAACCCGGCGGGTGCTGTCCCAGCTGGAACGACAAATCGGTGGTCGAGGAGGGCGATAGGGATGCGGATTGCGGCGTATTGCGATTTTTACACCGATTCCATTCGTCCGTTGCAGTTGATTGTGGATATTCAGCCGGGGGACGTGGATTGGTCGGAGACGCTGTACCTCCCGATTTCGGGACCATTTGAGCCGTTTACGTCCGAGGACTTTGGCGATCTGCCCTGCGTATCTGTCCTGCTGGAGGATCTGGTTCGTCCCAAGCAGGAACCGTCGGAATATACCACAGTCTGCGAGCCGGGCACGACGACCTCCGTTCCATCGAGAAGGGTGCTTGGCATCCGTCTACCGCAAATCGCTGCCCGCTGCGGCGATCCCTCTGATATCCAGCGCCTGGTCTTGCAGATGGACGACGCCACGGAAGTCCTGGGTTATGAGCGAGGTTGATTGGGGCGGTCGTATTTTACCACCGGCCACTTTTGTTTGCGAAGCGCGTCCATCAGCAGCGGCCCCACATTCAGATTGCTCTGCACCAGCTCCCGCGGCGTCAGCGCCATCCATTGATTAAGCGATATATCGGCAAACCGGTCACTGCGGAACATTTCCAAGAACCAGATGCTGCGGTCACCGGTATTTTGAATGTAGTGGCCATAGGCAAACGGAACATACCCCACATCCCCTGCTCTAACGTTAAATGTCCGGGCGGCGCCGTTACCAGCAAATACGGTCATCCGTCCTTTCCCGGACAAATAATATTGCCATTCGTCGTTGTTCGGGTGCCAATGCAGCTCCCTCATCGCGCCGGGCTTGATTTCCACAAGAGCGGCCGCAATCGTCTTGGCGATAGGAAAATTTCTGGAATCCGCAATTCGCACGGTCCCGCCCGGCGTTTGGATCGGCTTCTGGGCCAGCAGGCTATGCTTGAAGCTGACAGGAATTTCTCCGTAAGGCGATTCGATCCTTTGCGTGTCGATTGGCCCCGGGACACGGTCCTGATAGATATACACCTGCTCTTTGGGGATGCGGTCAAACGCTTTACGAGGTACGCCAAAATTCGCGGAAAGCACCTCTTTCGGCGTATGGGCAAACCAGTCCGAGATGGACAACGTATTTAAGTCGGAGAAATTACCGTCATCAAATACTAGCAGAAACTCGCAGCCTTCCTCCAGCCCTTGAATCGAATGAGGAATCCCCGGTGGAAAATACCACAAATCCCCCACGCCCATATCGGCGATAAAGTTCCGTCCGTCCTGATCCACCGCCGTGATCCGTGCCCTTCCTGAGATCATAAACGACCATTCCGCCTGTTGATGCCAATGCAGCTCCCGCACTCCCCCCGGCGTCAGACGCATATTGACCCCCGCCAGCGTCGTAGCGATCGGCAGCTCCCGAACCGTAATTTCCCGGGACCATCCCCCATGGTTCAACTGCATATGCGTATCTGAAAAAGAGAACTTCAGATTCGGAATCAATCCGTTATCGGTCACCGGAGGTACCAGCATATCGGGGTTTTCGCGATCCCGCATCACGTCCCGGGGGCCGGTATCGGTGGCTCCGCTGCCATCATCTCGGATCGGCTGAGGGATCGACGATATCCCGGCAGCTTGGTTTTCCGGCTGTCTTGAATCGGATGAATCCAAATGATCCGACATTCACATCACTCCTCGTTCTGGACATGCTATTGTTAATTTTTACCAATTCATATTTACACAGTGATCCTATTCCTGAATCAGCAAAAATATGTTGTGATTCATTCCCACATTTCCCATAAAATCCGACGATTTCGGAGAAAATAACTTCAAGAGCTTGATAGTTGCCCAAGCTTCTGTATAATTAAAGTTAGTAAGTTTAATCAACAAACTAACTAGGTAAAGGGGAATCCTTGTGGAAAAACCTGTACGTCCGAATGAACCACTTGTTACACACATTTATACGGCAGACCCATCTGCCCATGTGTATGAAGGCAAGATCTATATTTATCCATCCCATGACATTGATCACGACGGTCCCGACAACGACAACGGCGACCAATACGCGATGGAGGACTACCATGTCCTCTCGCTGGACGACTTCAACTCTCCGTGCGTCGACCACGGCGAAGTGCTGCATTTGCGTGATATCCCATGGGCCAGCAAGCAATTGTGGGCTCCGGATGCAGCTTACAAGAACAATACGTATTACCTCTACTTCCCCGCACGGGACAAAGAAGGCATCTTCCGCATTGGCGTAGCCACCAGCTCTTCGCCTGCCGGACCTTTCAAGGCGGAAGAAAGCTATATTCCAGGCAGCTTCAGCATCGATCCGGCCGTGCTCGTGGATGACGACAATCGTGCATACATGTATTTCGGCGGACTTTGGGGCGGTCAGCTGGAGAAATGGCAAACCGGCACCTTCAAACCGGACGCCGAAGGACCAGCACCGGACGCTCCAGCACTGGGACCGCGATTCGCCGAGCTTAGCGATGATATGCTTACCTTCAAATCGGCACCGCAGGAAATCTCGATTGTGGATGAAGATGGCAATCCGCTGTTAGCCGGAGACGAGGATCGCCGTTATTTCGAAGGGCCGTGGGTGCACAAATACAACGGGTATTACTACCTGTCCTACTCCACCGGAACGACCCATACACTGGTTTATGCGATCAGTAAGAACCCGCAAGGTCCTTTCGTATTTAAAGGTAAAATCCTGGAGCCTGTCATCGGCTGGACCACACACCATTCGATCGTGCAATTCCAAGATAAATGGTACCTGTTCTACCATGACAGCTCGTTGTCCGGCGGCGTGAACCACAAACGCAGCGTCAAATACACCGAGTTGCATTACAATCCGGACGGCACCATTCAAACCATCGATCCATATAAATAAGGGGAAAAAGGGAGCGCAATCGGCTAAACAAGCCGTCGGCGCTCCCCTTATTTTATTTCAGCTGCTCCCCGCCTTCCGCTCTCGGCATCGCCGTGTGCTCCGTTGACGCCTCCGCAATCTCGCAGACCGGAACTTGCCGTCAGCATAACCGCTGACGATTCCCGCCGCTTGGGCCGAACGGATCGCCTCTTCCGCCCAATGGCCGGCGGTGTCCGAGAAGCCTGCGCCCAGCTGCCCCGCGGCAGACCTCATAAACTTCACGGCGATCGCCGTGATTTCCGCCCATGTCACCGGCTGTCCAGCTTAAAGCTGCCATCGGCATACCCTTGCATCAGGCCTATGCGGGACGCTTTGGCAATGGCCTCGGCAGCCCAATGACCTGCCGGAACATCGCTGAATCTATGCGCCTCTGCCGTCTCCTTCAGATCCACCGCCTTGGCCAACATGGCGGCCATCTCCGCACGAGTGATACGGTTCTCCGGTTTGAACAGACCCCCGGGATAACCGCTGATATAGGCTTTATGCGTCGACAATGCTGCGGCCATCTTCACCAAAGCGAAGGTGCTGAAATGTTGGATATCCTCTTGAGCGGACGGCTCCTGATCAAAGGTCGCTTCGGTGAGGTTAATCAGGTCGGGAATTTGCACTCTAAACGCATCCAGCAGCATAAATCGGCCTGATTTTTTCACCAGCTTGATCGTGTGCAGGCTGTTGGACAATCCAGATATGCAAATCGCCAAGCTCCTTATGGGCCCACAAATCGCGGACCGAAGCGGCGCCGTCCAGACAAGATGTCGCTCCACTTCACATTCATGGATGCGCCTTTAGTGCCCAGATTAAACAAAGCTACGGTGTACGTTCCTTCTCCATTATTGGCGTACCACACCTGCTGATTGGTAGCCATTGAGACTGCATGCGCCGGACGGCCGGCTTGGTTGACGGCAATCACCTCATCGTTGGTCAACAGTTCCAGGCCATAGCTATCCAGATTGGCCAGATCATCACCGGTGTAAAATTGCGCACAGGCGATCGCCCACAGCGTTGAGGCTATCCATTAATTGAGTAGCCGACCTTCCACATCACCGTACGCCCCGGACCGGCTGGCGGGCTTGGACGGCGGGGCGGACGATTACATGATCAAGCCTTTTGTTCCGGAAGAGGTTATCGCCCGGATTCATGCCGTACTGCGGAGCCGCCAAACTGGAATGACCCGGGATTGCCAGCGGTTGGTTTACGGCGACGAAAGCCGGGGCAATCGCTTGCGTATATGCGTTTGTCCCCACCTTCTTTGTTTACCGGGACGTCCCGCTTCGTCAGGTCGGCCTTGTGTTCAAGCGGACGTTTCGCACGGTGGCGATGGTGCTGTTCCAGATCGCCGCAAGCGATGCCTTCGGCTGGATTCTCGCTTATCTGCAAGTCCCTTCTTTGCTGACTGATCTGTTCCTTGATGTATCAGATAACCCTTATATCATTTTGTTCATGATACCTGTTCGAGGGCACGCACTTTAACGGCAATGTCGTTTTGTTCACTCAGCACAATCACCCCTGGCTGGCTACTATCTAGCGGCACGCGGTAACCCTCGTACCTTTTATATTGGGGAGCGGCTAGATCCAGAATCAATACATCCGGCTTGAAAACAGCGGTTTTACGAAGCGCCTTCTCCCCCGTCCTGCACGCTCTCCACCTGAATGGCTTCACGCTTAAGGTCGCAAACCAATGATGCGGGATAATTGGATTCATCGTAAATGATAAGTACTTTGATCATGACCTTCCCCTTATATGGTTTTTCCGGGTCCACTATAACAGGTCATGATGGGATGCGTAAGAAGGAACTTTTATCCACCTGCTTTATAAAACGAAAGTGTTGGTGCCTGACAAGGGCTTGTTATTGCATTTCTTTGTCCACCGTATGTTTTCTCCTTTATACTTATGGGATAATGGCCTTTTCGTTCCAAACTTGAAGTGGTAAGGAGGATCCCTATGGTCATGACAAGAGGAACTTATGGCTTCCGGTTCGCTGAAGATCAGGAACTCCCGCTGTGCGTATTATTTGCCGCCGGCTATGACTCGATCACGGATCCCTCTTATTATTGGGATGGATTAGAGCGAACGGACGGGCCTTTGCTCCTGTTCCAATATACCCTCTCCGGAGAAGGTGTCTTTGAGTTGGGCGAGCGATCTCACCGCGTTACCGCCGGACAAGCGTTCCTCGCCGAAATTCCAAGTTCCCATCGCTATTATTATCCGCAAGAAGCTTCGGCGCCTTGGGAGTTCCTGTTCCTGCTGTTTCGGCCGAATGTGGTACTTCCCTTATGGCGAAAATTCCTCAGCGAAGCCGGAGCAGTTCCTTATCTCCCCGAAGACTCCGCACCGGTGCGGTTGGCGCGTATGATCATCACTGATGCGGGAGCAGGTCGGATCACCGATCCCTACATCGCCTCATCTTGCGTTTACCAGTTCGTCACGGAATTAGCCAGAATGCAGGTTACATCGCAGAAAAACAAAGAGAACTGGCCGGAAAGCGTCAAACGTGCCGCCGAGTTGATGGAGAGCAACTATGCGCAGATGATCAGCATCGATCAGCTTTCCGAGCATGTTGGCTTGTCCAAGTACCACTTGATCCGCCGGTTTTCGGACAGTACAGGACTTACGCCAGGCGCTTATCTGACCCGTGTCCGCACCGAAAAAGCGATGGACCTGCTTCGCGGTACGTCACTTAGCATTGAGACCATTGCTGAGCGGGTAGGTTACTCCAGCGGAAGCTACTTCATTAAGGCCTTCCGCCGTTTGACCGGGCTCACCCCCGGAGAGTTCCGCAGCGGGGGCGAAAGTCTGGTCTATCGCAAGCTGTTCTTCGATTAAACGCAATATTTTGCTATTCATATCGCAAAGTTACTATAGATATAGCAAAACTCCTTTAGGTAAGATGAACCTAACAAGAGCAATAAAGATCCATCCGTAAAGGAGTTTTGCAAATGAACCATCAGCAGATTGCCCCAACTCCACCGCTAGGTTGGAATAGTTGGGACTGCTACGGCGCAGCTGTGACGGAAGAAGAGATTCGGGGCAATGCGGAATACATGGCCAAGCATCTGAAAGACTTTGGTTGGAACTATATCACCGTGGATATTCAATGGTATGAACCAGGAGCCCTTTCGTCTCAATATCGGCCGTTTGTTCCGCTTGTGATGGACGGCTATTCCCGGCTGATGCCTGCCGAGAATCGCTTCCCCTCTGCGGCCGGCGGCCAAGGCTTCAAGCCGTTAGCGGATTATGTGCATAGCCTCGGGCTGCGATTCGGCATTCATATCATGCGCGGCATTCCGCGGCAAGCCGTTCACGCCGCCACACCGATCTTGGGGACGACCGCAACCGCACGTGATATTGCACATCCCAATTCGATCTGTCCCTGGAATACCGATATGTACGGTGTGGATGCCTCCAAAGAAGGAGCGCAGGCCTATTATGATTCGCTTTTTGCCTTATATGCCTCATGGGGCGTTGATCTCGTAAAAGTGGACGATATTGCCACTTCCCGGCTTTACGGCACCCACCAAGCCGAAATTGCATTGATCTCCGAGGCGATCAAGCGCTGCGGCCGTCCGATGGTGCTCAGCTTATCCCCCGGACCGGCTCCGGTGGAGCTTGCAGCTTTCTTCGCCGAACAGGCTAACATGTGGCGCATGACGGACGATTTCTGGGACCAGTGGCCGCTGCTAAGGGACATGTTCGACCGCTGCCGGGCATGGCAGGGCGTCCCGCAAGCCGGGTCATGGCCGGACTGCGACATGCTGCCGCTGGGGCATATCGGCATCCGCTCGGTGGACGGCGGCGGGGCGGATCGCTGGACCCGGTTCACCCGCGACGAGCAATTAACGATGATGTCGCTTTGGAGCATTTTCCGTTCGCCGTTGATCTTTGGCGGGGAACTCCGAGACAATGACGAATGGACCTTGTCGCTGCTGACCAACCGCGAGGTGCTGCGGATGCACCGGGAAAGCCGCGGCGCCAAAGAAGCCCTTCGGCAAGACGACCTGATCGTTTGGACGGCCGAACATCCCGAAGGGTTCAACTATGCAGCTGTTTTTAATGTAGGGGAAAGCGCGCTGCCGCTGGAGCTCCCTCTGGAGCAAATCGGTTTATCCGGCGTTTCTACCGGAACTGAGCTGTGGAGCGAAGCTCCCGCGGAGCTTACGGCGACTGAGGAGCTTCGGACTACGATCCCGCCGCACGGGGTGCGGTTGTATCGGTTGG
>NZ_GG695973.1:225067-241760 GCF_000159955.1 Paenibacillus sp. oral taxon 786 str. D14
GAGACCTGCCGCCCTGGCAGGTCTCTTCCCTATCAAAACTCCAGCTATAGTTATCCTCACTGCCAGATAGATTTCATGTCCCAAACTTCCATCGACCTAACCACGAGCTCTCCATCTCCCCAAATCTCCAGCCCTAGAGCATCTCTGCGGCTCGGATAGACTCGGGTGGTCAGGCTTTTTAGTCCATTGGCATAAGCTTCAACCATCGAACGGTCCAAAAAGAGATGCAGCTTTAAATTTTCACCGAACAGATCCAATCTGCCACCCTGAATTCCTTTGCACTTCTCTCGTGGATGCAAAGTCGTTTTGGTTCGATCGACCAAGAGTTTACCTTCAACCTTATCGTAGTACAACAACGTTTGCTCTTTCCCATCCGGCGTACACCGCACTTTAATTCCGAGTTGTTTGGCTTGTACCGATTCCAGTTCCACAAGGATCTCAAGCATGTCCCCTTTAATGCCCCTCAGCAGATCATTGGTCTCTGCCATTGTCTTGTCCTGAATCGACAACCGCTTTGCGCCACGCAAGGATTGAAGCTCTTGGATCGGCTCAATTCCCAGGCGTCCATCATCCCGTAAATAAACGCTTAATGGCAACCCGGCATTATGGGCCCAGCCCGATTGATACTCCAGCTCGGCCGTCCGGTCCCCTTGGGCTATCGTAAAAATGATCTTCCTTCCGGTCTTCGGATCCACCATGCCGCTGGGTCCAGTAAAATGGAAGTCACCCACATCAATCAGCTCTGGTTCTTCCTGATCTGGAATAAACGAGAGCTCTTCCTTATCCAGCCGCCCAATCCAGTAAAACACTTCAACGTCCGCACCTTCTCCGACTGGGCTGACCAGAAGCAGATGCTTGCTTTCCCCCTGCTTGTCCGCGCCAAGCGGAAGCAGAACCGGAAGCTCCCAGATTGGTCCAAGATAAGGGAACTTCTGAAGATCCGCTTGGAAAAACGGTCCTTTGTACGTCCAGTTCAACATATCCTTCGAAACAAAGGCCAGGGCAGCCCCGCCTGCACCTTCGATCCCCGACCCCACTAGGGCATACCAACCGTCATCATCCTTCCAGACAAACGGATCTCGGAAATCGCCGAAAGCCCCCATCCCTTTTTGCTGTACGATGAGAGGCTCCGGATGCTTCACCCACTGAACCAAGTCCGAATTGCCATCCGTTAAGTAAGTACTTCGGGCAAGGGCCACGCTCTGATTTGGCGAAGCACTGTCATTTCCCGCCGTAAAAAACAGGACCGGTAAACCGTCCGCATCATAAGTGGCGCTGCCTGACCATATACCATCCGGGGCAAGTCCATCCTTCTCAGGGGCAAGTGCTACGGGAAGATCACGCCAATGAACGAGATCCTCACTCACCCAATGTCCCCAATGGATCTGATAGAAGTACGGACCTAACGGATTGTGTTGATAAAATAAATGATACCGCCCCTCGAAATAAATCGGTGCATGTGGTTCGTTCATCCAATGAGCAGGAGGGCTGACATGATACTGCGGCCTATGCCAATCTAGCAGAAGCGGAGCCCGATCCAGCTTAATTTCATCATAGGGCACCTGAGGTTTGATACCGCCATATAGGGAATCAAGCACTTCCCGATACGATGCGGCTATTTCCTCTCCACTTAATGCCCGTCGATAAATCTTCAACTCATCCAAGATTCCGCTGAACATTTGGAGGTGAAATACTCCGGCCCAACGGCTGCTGTGATTATTTTTGCCGATTAGTAAATCTGTACCTACAGCCTCAACCATTCGAGAACCGACAGGTACCTCAGATGAAGCAATTGCTCGGCCATTCAAGTACAGCTTAATTTCGCCTCGATCCCCATCAAAAACCGCATTAACATAGGACCATTCATGCTTGGGCAACTCACAGCCGTCCGGTGACCAAACTTCCTTCCAGCCCCCTTGATCAAGTCCCAACTGAAAAGACCATCGTCCGTGCCGGAACATCCCCAGCAGATAACCCTGGTGACGATCCCGATGATGACGGTTCACAATAGCAGCCAGCTTCCCTTCATACCCCCAGTCATAGGAGCGCGGCGCCACCCACACCCCTATGCTTAAGGCTGACAACAGCTTTGGCTCCTGCATCCTGTCCATTTCTCTGGCTGGATGGGTGATAAAGGTCGAATAACCGTCAAACAGGAGGCCCCTTCCTACAACTCCTTGTCTCCATTGCGGATCAACAGGCCCGGTGAATTCAGCTTGATTAAATACATACTGAATCTCATCCCATGAAAGAGATACCTGCTCTAGAGCGCTTCTTCCGGCACCTTCATCAAATGCCCAGTACATCATTAATTCTTGGTCTCCTGCGAGCCGACGCATCAATCATCCCTCCTGACACGCCACTTGCTTTGGAGAGGCGTAGGGAATCTCAACAGACTTCAATGTATGAATCTGAAGGGAATTTAGTATAACCTCCCCGGATTTCGTGATGACTTCAAACTGCTCAATCGGAGATTCCGGAAAAATTTGATCCGTCATTACGACAAGTCCATGATTCCCGTACACTTCAACCGCATTGCGATCCAGCCAGACATGCAATTGGATTTTTCCGTCTACCGCCGCCATGTTAACCCCATGCTTGGTCGCAAACGACGGATGGAAATCAATAATCCCGGATTGGGTGCGATCGATGAATAGCCATTGAGTCCCGGGATCATAACCGATGATAATCTCGTCCTTCTCCAACGATTTTAACTTGATCTGCACTTCCTCGCCGGAACGGATATCAAGTTCCACCTCAATTTCTAGCAAATCTTCCTTCAGCTTCTGCCAAAAGGGAGCTTCTGGCGTAACCGTAACTTCCTCCCAATGCAATGACGCTTTGCGCAGTTGCTCCACTTCTCGGACAGGTAATTGAATCAATCGTACATTCCCATCCTGTTCATTCAATGTCAAGGCGCGTGGTAAAGTCATTGCGCCTCTCCAGTTGCCTGTAGGCGTCTCGTTGGCGTACTTCCAATTACTCATCCATCCAATGATCACTCGTCGTCCGTCTTCTTTAGGGAGATCTGACCAGGTGACCCCGGCATAATTGTCTCTCCCATAATCCAGCCACAGAATTTGATCTGACGCGTTGTCATTAATGAACGTGTTTCCGTCAAACTCACCGATAAAATACTGCGTACGCGATCCTTCCGGACAATTCGGATGATCGCCGATGCTGATAATAAGTACCCATTTTGAACGTCCGGTATCCCCTATCGGCAATTCAAACAGATCCGGGCATTCCCAAACGCCGTCATGCGACCCTTCTTCTTTACCGAATACACCGGACAACGACCAGTTCAATAGATTTGTAGATTGATAGAAACGAACGTGATCGCCCGCCACAAGCACCATAATCCAACGCGCGCTTTCAGAATGCCAAAATACTTTTGGATCCCGGAAATCAACCAGTCCTTCTTCTTCAAGAACAGGATTCCCCTCGTACTTGTGCCATGTCAATCCCTTGTCCCTGCTGTAGGCCAAGCTTTGCCGTTGACGCGGCTGTCCGGTTTCCGGATGGGTATCCGCATGGGTGAAAATGGCCACCAAACCATGGGAATCTTCGAACAATCCGCTGCTATTCTTCCAATCCACCACACAGCATCCGGAGAAAATAGCACCATGCTCATCCGGGAACAAAGCGATCGGCATATGTTCCCAGTGCACCAGGTCTTTACTTATCGCATGGCCCCAGTGCATTGGTCCCCATTGATTTCCGTAAGGATGGTGCTGATAAAATAAATGATAGCTTCCTTCGTAATAAACCAGTCCATTAGGGTCGTTTAACCAATGGGATGGGGGAGAAAAGTGATAGCCCGGTCTAAACCGTTCTTCTTTATGCTGCGGAGTAGACTCCAGCATCTGATGGATATCCTCGATAGTTGGCATTGCTCCAAGTGCCCCTTTCCGTGTTGTCACTAACGCTCCTCCGGCATTTGCAAAAGCCAGCATGTTCGTGATTTGCGAGGACGTCAGTTCTTTCAGCGGGATTCCAACCTCCAGGATTTTAAATAACAAGCATCCAAGAAAAGCATCACCGGCTCCCGTTGTATCAACGACCTCGACTCGAAACCCTGGGACATAACCGTCTTTACTTCCTAAACGGTAGTAGCATCCTTTTTCCGCCAAAGTGACAACGATCAACGAAATATCAAATTGCTGGGCTAGCTTCAGGGCCCCTTCCTCGATATCATGTGTCCCTGTAATAAAGGACAACTCTTCCTCGGATATTTTCAAAATATCCGCGTATTTCATTCCCCAAAGCGTATTCTGCTTAATCTCTTCCCGACTCTCCCACAAAGCAAACCGAATATTCGGATCGAAAGAGAGTAGGACACCTGCATCCTTAGCCTTAAGAACCGCCGTTCTAGTTGCGGTACGAGCCGGCTCATGGGTCATGGATACCGTTCCGTAATGCAAAACCCGGCTTGAAGCAATCTTCTCCAGCGGAACATCCTTTGAATGCAAGAAGGTGTCTGCCCCTGGCTTCCGAATAAAGCTGAAGGATCGATCCCCATGATCGTCTAAATGGACAAAGGCCAGCGTGGTGCTCGCTTCACGCGTATACGATACTCCGGTAACGTCAACACCAGCGTCTTGCAAAGTTTGATGAAGCAAGGAACCAAACTGATCTTCCCCCACCTTACTAATCAATGCCGAGTGAGAACCTAACCGGGACAGCGCAGCCGCCACATTAGCCGGAGCTCCCCCAGGATTACATTCGAACTGCTCGTTCCCTCTTGATGAACGGCCTGCCGGTGTAAAATCAATTAATACTTCCCCGATTGCGATGACATCAAGCACGGTTTCTCCCCACCTATCGACTATTTATTTAGGTTTGCATTATAGCGATCCAACCCGGTTTGATAGAGTTCCATTAATTCATTGAGGCCCATTTTCTCCAATGTTTTGACGTAGTTATCCCACTGTTCATCGACGCCGCCATCCACGATGAACTTTCCTCTTTGCGTATTTACGTATTTGATTAACTCAGGCTCAATTTTGTTGATTTTGTCCAATTCCTCAGGTTCAAAGAAGATGCTTGGATAGTTTTCTTTTTCCATGTAAGGGTTGTAATACTGCTCCAGATCTTTAGCACGTTGCTGAGCACGTGGTTCCATATCCACCACTTTGCCGAAATCTTCAAACGTAATCACGCCTGGTCCACCAGAACCCGGGGCAACCTTTTGCCGGAACTCGCCTGCAGAGGTACCTTCAGGAAGCGGCAGATTCACCAATTTCCCATTTTCATCTTTCTCGAAGACGACACCCAGCGGACCCCAGTGAATTTGAGCGGCCATGTAAGGCTCATATTGCTGATCGATCCAACGCATGGTGATTTCCGGATACTTGTTTGCTTTGGTAATCACGAAAGCCCCGCGTCCCGGCCCCCCGCCATTGGCACGTCCGATTAACTGATCTCCATTAGGTCCTTTCAGCGGCGACAGCAGAACATAATCCTTACTGCGCTCCGGCCCGACAACCTCCTCGATTTCCCACCAGATGTAAGACCCAAGCGTCTCTTCTGTCGATTTGCCTTTAGCCAGATATTGCGCTGCATCCTGGGTAAAGGATTCGGGATCAATCAGACCTTGTTTGTACCATTTTTCATGGAAGTATTTGAGCGCCTCTTTGTATTCAGGCTGGGTTGCGGTGAAAATGACCTTGCCATCACGAACGACTCGATGTTCCAGGTTATCCGGAAGTCCAAACGCACCAAAGATTCCGGCGATATCCATACACCATTGCATATGCATAAAGCTGAGCGGAATTTCATCCAGTTTGCCGTTGCCATTCGGGTCCTGTGTTTTAAAGGCAACCAGGGCCTCCGTATATTCATCCAGAGTTTGCGGCACGTTCAGCCCCAGCTTATCCAGCCAGCTTTTATTGATCACATGAAAGAACGGGTTCGTTCCGAGGTTATTATCTTCCCAGGATGGAAGTCCATAGATGTGTCCGTCAGGCGCCGTGATCGTCGATTTGATATCCGGCCGTCGTTCAAAAAGCGCTTTCAAGTTTGGCGCATATTGATCAATTAGATCTTCTAGCGGAATTATGGTTCCGTCCTTACCATAATTAATAAGTTCATAATCGGTAAATCCAGCTGCGTAGAATGCATCTGGCAAATCCCCACTGGCGATTAACAGGTTTTTCTTCTCGGTATAGTCGGTATCCGGAATGTTCTCCCAATTGATCTTCACGTTTGTTTCCTTCTCTAATCTCTTAAAGATCTCCATTTCGGAATACTCGGGTGCCAATGCGGCTTTTGGAGAGACCATGGTTAAGGTCACGGTGTCGTTTACAATCGGAAGACCCGTCTTGTTGAAATTCGTGTCTTCCACCGAGCTATTGGCCTGATTCTTGTCCCCGTCGCCGCTGTTCCCCTTGCCCGAACATCCACTTAGAACAAAGGCTCCGGCTAAGACAAGAATCCCCATTTTTTTGTGCCATGATTTCATTGAACATAACCTCCCTTGAATTCGTCCTACTCGTTTCATTACACACCTGTTCCATTACAATGAAATGGCCCTTAGCCTTGCATCCCCCCCTTCAAGTACGTCGTTAGCATCAGCCCTTGATCGATCCGATCATCACGCCCTTAACGAAATACTTTTGGAGGAATGGATATAAAATGAGCAACGGCAAGCTGGATACGATGATGACACCGTATTTGATCAATTCGGTAACGCGCATTTTGGCCGCGTAAGATTCCACATCAATCATCATCCCTGAGTTCACCTGATTTTGGACAAGGATGTTGCGGAGCACCAGTTGCAAGGGATACTTGTTCTCGTCACTTAGGTAAATCAAAGCATCGAAGAAGCCATTCCAAAAGCCAACCACATGATAGAGCACCATAACCGCTAAGATGGACTTGGACAAGGGTAAAACGATGCTCCAGAAGAATCTGGTATTGGAACATCCGTCAATCGAAGCGGCTTCCCACATTTCATCTGGGATAGTGGATTGAAAGAAAGTTCTGACGATAATCACATTAAATACGCCGCCCGCTCCGGGGAGAACTAGTGCCCAAATCGTGTTCAGCATGTGAAGATCTTTAATCAGCAAATAGGTTGGGATTAGCCCGCCACTAAAAAACATGGTCACCATCAAAAACCACATAATCGCTGATTTCCCCACTAGATCTCGACGAGCCAGCGGATAAGCCGCAAATACGGTGACGGCCACACCAATAATGGTTCCTAAAGTTGCGTAAAGGATCGAATTAGCATATCCAATCCAAATGGAGGAATCATTAAAAATCCGTTCATAGCCATCCAATGTGAAACCTTTCGGGTACAGCCAAACCTCCCCCGAATAGATATAATTAGGATCACTAAATGACGCGATCAGTACAAAGTACAACGGAAATAACACGAGCAGCATCACGATGGTTAATAAAGAATAGTTGATTACATCAAACCAAACGTCCCCTCTGCTCTTTCTTTTCAGCATGGAATTCAAGATGGACCCCTCCTACCACAAGCTAGTTTCTGTCAACTTCTTAGCGACTCGATTGACAATGACAATCAGGATAATATTGATCAGCGAGTTAAACAGGCCAACTGCTGTAGAAAAACTGTATTCTGCTTTCTGAATCCCCATTTCGTAGACATAAGTCGGGATGATATTAGAGGTGGCATAGTTCAAATCGCTTTGCATCAGGAAGGCCTTCTCAAATCCGATACTCATGATGTTGCCCAGCGCAAGAATCAACAATATCACGATCGTTGGCAAGATCCCTGGAATATCCACATTCCAGACACGCTTCCATTTACTTGCTCCATCCATAATTGCAGCTTCATGCAGTTCCGGATTCACTCCGGCAAGAGCTGCAAGGTAGATGATCGTGGAAAAGCCGGTTTCCTGCCAAATCCCGGACAAGATATACAAAGGACGGAACCAACCCTCGTCAGCCATAAAGAGAATGGGATCTCCTCCAAACCAGGTGATGATATGATTTACAATTCCGCTATTTGGAGATAAAAAAACGTTCAGCATCCCTACAAGCACAACCGTAGAGATAAAGTGCGGAGCATAAATTACCGTTTGAATAAATTTCTTATATCTCTTGCCGAGCATTTGATTGAGCATAATAGCAATGATGATTGGCGCCGGAAAACCAAATAGCAGCGATAAGAAACTAAGTGACAGCGTATTGGTAATGATGGTCCAGAAGTTATACGAATCAAAAAATTCGATAAAGTGTTGGAATCCGACCCATTCACTCCCCCAGATCCCCTGACTTGGCGAGAAGTTTTTGAATGCGATTTGGACGCCGTACATCGGATAATACTTGAAGATGAGATATAGAATAATGATGGGTAGCAGGAACAGATATAATTCATAATCACGCTTTACCCTGCTCCATTTGCTTTTCCGATGAGGTTTGATCATCATCATATCCTCCCCGCTGGTTCTTGAGGCCATGAAAAATACTCCCTTTCCATAGTAAAATGATCTTCAATTTTGAAACGTTTCCAATTTGTTATGTGCAGAATTAGGTAAATCTATCCCATTAATCATCTGAAATCGTTGATATTATTCCAGTGTTTATCATACAGATATGACAATTTGAAACGTTTCCAATTTTGCTAAGAAAAACTTCAGTTTCTCAAAGGAATCAGAATAAACTGAGGTTTTTCTTTCCTTTCGAAGGAATCAAGTCGTTTCACCTTGCCTGTAGGTGACGGGGATCCGATAGACCTGCTCTGTCAAAGGTTTCCCTTCGATCTTGCTGTAAAGCAGACGAATCGTCATCCGAGCCATTTTTTCTACCGGCTGCCTGATCGTTGATAAGATCGGATGAAAGAAAGGATTATCCTGAATGCCGTCATACCCTATGACCTTGACATCCTCGGGAACACGGATGCCTCGTTGGCGTGCTCTTTCGATATAGTTGGCAGCCAGCATATCCGTAATGGCAAAAATGCCATCCACATCTGAATATTCATGAAAGAACTCATTAAAGTAGGATTCGTCATCTACAATAGGATCTGGTTTCTCATAAACCACATGTTCGACACCTAAAGCCTCCGCCTCGTGAATGAATCCTTTTTTACGATTCATGGTTTCACTAAATACCGAAGTGATACTCCCGATAAAAGCAGGTTTCCGAGCACCGGCTTTAACTAACTCCCGTAAGGCGATGCGTCCTCCTTCAAAATTATCCGAAGTCACGCAGGTGATTTTCTTGTTAAAATGCCGATCAATACTCACGATTGGGATATCATGACTCACATTATTTTCGATATCGTTGTATGTGATCCCCACAATACCAGCCACTTTGTTTTGCCGAAGCATATCCAAGTAGTACAACTCTTTTTCAGGCTTCCCTCCGCTGTTACACAACATCAGCTTGAAGCCTTCCCGATCCAATTCATCCTCTATGTAATAAGCCAATTCAGAGAAGAATGGATTCCAAATGCTTGGAAGCAAGAGAGCGACCATCTTGGACTTTTGCATTTTGAAATTTCGAGCGACTTCATTGGGAATATAATTTAACTGCTTAATTGCTTCTTCCACTTTTCTGCGCGTCTTGGGTTTGACAGCCCCCGAGTTATTGATGACTCTGGATACGGTTCCCACGGCGACGCCAGCTAAGTTGGCTACATCCTTAATGCTTGCCATATGACCCCCCCGAGCTCTCTTATGTCCCCTATCATAGCATCAAACTGGAAACGTTTCAATAATTATTTTGGAAACGTTTCAAAATTGTAAAATTTAAGGTCTATCAAACCGAAAAAGCCGCTATTGCGGCTTTTTGTTCGACAGTTATTGCTCAATAATGAGGGGGAAGCACGATATCCCAAGATCGGTAGGATCAGTACACCTTCTTCAACAACTCAATCATCTCATCCAAGGTCAGACCAAAGGACTTGTAATAGGACACTTCGCTAGCCAACTGTTCCATCACCATTTCGTAGCGGATGCGCTGCATCTCTTCGGGGGAAAATTCAGCGACAAAACACCCTTTGCCGGTCACCGTATGGATCAAGCCGCGCCGCTCAAGTTCTTCCCACGCCTTCTTGACGGTGATGACACTCACCCGCAGCTCATGGGCGGCTTGCCGGATGGGCGGCAGGATATAGCCGCTCTCCAGCTCCCCTTTTAGAATTTGGGCGCTGATTTGCTCGAACAGTTGCTGATAGATCGGTTTCTCCGAAGTATTGGATATCGCGATGTTCATTGGATATCCACTTGAAGGAATCGTTTGACCGCCATCCGGTAAGCCACTGCGGTAAGCGCAATGAAAATCACGATTCCTGCGATCAGAATATAGGCTTGAACTGCCAAATGATTCGCTTCCGTCCCATAAAACATACGATTCATCCCCGAATTCGCGATCCCGATCCACTGGGTGATCCCTGCAAACAATGTAGCTGCTACAGTGGAGATCAGCAGTGCCATACCAAATTTATACGCCGTCTTGTAATACATCGGAATAAAAATCAGGTTAAAGATCGCCAGCATCACCAAACAGAGACCAAAGAATCCTAAGTTCGGCGGGAAGAAGAAGTAGGTTATATCCGAATAGAAGCGCTGACTGACCAGGCCAAAGATTAGGGCAATCACCACATGCGCTAATTCCAGTCCGGTGATCACGATAATCCGCGCTTTCACAATGTCCCGTTTCGTAACAGGCATCATCGAGGTAAACATCAAATCGTTTTGTGCTCTCAGTTGGTTAAACATATTGGGGATGGTGATCCAACAAAAATACAAAATCACTATGAAGTAAATCCAGCCAGGAACAAACATCAAAACGCCCATTAACACAGGCATGCTCAATAATAGAGGATGTACACCCAGTCGGATATCTTTTCGGATCAAATTAATCATGGTTCTGCCCCCCTTTTCTCGCATAGTAAATCATAATATCCTCTAAGCTTGGCGTGGCGGCTCGGATTCCCGAAGTCGGGTCAAAGTCATCCGCATGGATCAAGCCCGTAAAGCCAAACGAGTTCGTTTTGTAGGAAATCATCCGGTCCTTCACCTGTGCAAGCTGGCCCTCGGAACCGTTCACGAGGAGATAGGATTCTTTGAATTCATCCTTCTCCCCGCTCAGCACAATTTGCCCGTTTGAGATAAAGGTAATATAATCTGCGCACTTCTCCAAGTCGGAGGTAATATGGGTGGAGAACAGAATGCTCACCTCGCCATCAGCAATCAGCTCCTGAAAAAGATCCAGCAGGTCATCCCGTGAAGCTGGATCCAGCCCGCTGGTCGGCTCGTCGAGGATCAGCAGCTTGGCCCCATGGGACAAAGCAAGCGTCAGGCTGTATTTGACCTTCATGCCCGTTGACAGTTCGGCGATCTTTCTATTCTCATCCAAGTTAAATCTCTTCATGTAGGAGGAGTAGATTTGATCGTCCCAATTTTCATAAAACCTCTTAATGGTATCCGTCAACGTCTTAATCTTACTGCGCGTGTAAAAATCAATGCTCCCGAAAGCAAATCCTATCTCCTGCTTTAATTCCAGCTCATGTTCCGCCATGTTCTTGCCCAGAATGTAAACCTCACCGCTGTCGATCCGAGTCATATTTAAAATCGACTTGATCGTCGTCGTTTTCCCTGCACCGTTAACTCCGATAAAGCCCATGATGTATCCCTTCTCCAACTGGAAAGAAACATCCTTCAGCTCAAAGGCGGGGAATTTCTTATGAATATGTCGAACATCTAATGCCAGCATGGAATACCCCCTCTTTTTAAATTGTGTATATCGTGTATACACAATATATCACGGATGGGAGGAAGCGTCAATCGAAGGCTGCCTTTCATATGTAAAAAAAACACCCGCTCAACAATGCAGTTGACGGGTGTTCAAAATCAGAGTATTCGTACAAAACTCAGAGCCCAGCGGCGCGTTGCAGCCGTTTCGCGATTTCCACCAAATCCTCTGGCGATATGCCGGGGGCGAATTCCTCCTGAATCGGCTCCAGTTCTGGAATTTCGCCGCTGTACCCCGGCAGTCCGGCAAATGCTTCCAGCCTGCCGCCGTCCGTCGGATGCTGGCCGCGCCAAATTTGGGCGATGCCGTGATAGTCATGATCGCTGAACGTATACAATCTGCGATGCTCACCAGCGGCTTCCCAAGGACGGGTCGCATCAAACTTCCGATTTTCAATTTTCGGGATGGGCAGCATTTTGGTGACATCCACTCCGGTTGCGATCTCAAGCGCCTTCGCATACGCCAACACGTGCACGCCGCCGCGCACAAGAAGATAACCGATCATTGCTCTGGCCGTCGGATGATCGGTCATTTCATAGACGCGGGCCTTATGCGTCCGTGCACCACACTCCAGGAAATAGTTATGCAGCAAGTCGAAGATCAAGTTGCCGCTGCTAACGACGTACGATCCGTTCCAAGGACGCCCCATTGAGTCATACGGCAGAGAGGTCTGAGCGGATTCAATATAGTGAGGGGAGAAACGAAGATCCTTCGTATTCCCTAACGGAGTGGAATCCGGATCCCCGGGACGAGTCGTACCTTCCAGCATTAAATTGATCGTATTCGACACCAGCTCAACGTGACCAAACTCCTCTGCCGTAATACTCGCGACGAGGTCGTAAAACGGCTTGAGCTTGCTTTTTCCCCGGAAATTAAAGGACTGAAACAAATAGTTATTTAGCGTCGACATTTCACCAAACCGTCCGCCTAACAGTTCCTGAACGACGCTGGCGCCATTCGGATCCGGGGCTTTCGGTCTGGGCAATTCAATGGCCAATCGGTTTACGCGTTTAAACATGCATGTACCTCCCCATAAGTCTCAATTACTAAAAGCCTACGGGGATAGCTCGGATATTATGCCGGACGGGTATTGATCGTCCGAAGCTTTGGTGTGGAAGTGCCTTTTGTTTATGGCTGGAAAACCTCTTGACCGTTGAGAATCAGTCTGTAGCTGATGTCGGCCTTCAGCGAGTCCGATACAGCACAATATTTCTCTTTGCCCATTTGAATAGCTTTCCAAATTTGATAATCTGGAATGTCTCCTTCAACGCGGAAGATCAGCTCAATGGCGGTAAAGCCGGACGGATTCTGCTCTTTCCGGGTACCGTCCGCTTCGATCTCTAGTGAAGTGATCTTCTCAAGGAATGAATTCAGAATCATGGTGATGTCAATGCCGATACATCCGGCCAGTCCGGCCAGCAAAAGCTCCATGGGTGTTGCACCTGTGCCGTCGCCGCCGTATTTTGGCGTAGCGTCCATTCTTACCGGATAACCGGAATCCCCGACTGATGTAAACAAACGTTTTCCATTCCAGGTTGTCATAACCTTCATCATCATTACCTACTTTCTGTTGTTAATGCTCCTGAAGTTGATTGATAAACTTACGAGCTCTTTCGGACTCCGTATTCTGAAAAAAAACTTCCGGTTCCTGCGATTCCACAATTACACCGCCATCCATAAACACGATCCGATTGGCGACCTGACGGGCAAATTTCATTTCATGAGTGACGATGACCATCGTCATCCCATCCCGGGCCAGCTGGCGCATAACTTCCAGCACCTCTCCGACAAGCTCGGGATCAAGAGCTGAAGTAGGCTCGTCAAACAGCATGATCGCCGGCTCCATGGCTAATGCTCGGGCAATTGCCACCCGCTGCTGCTGGCCGCCGGACAGCCTCGAGGGATATTCATCCTTCTTCGCCAACAGTCCAACCCGATCCAGCAGTCGTTCGCCGATCTGTACGGCTTCTTCTTTTTTCATTTTCTTCACAGATAACAGCGATTCGATCACGTTGCCAAGCGCTGTCTTGTGCGGATATAAGTTAAACTGCTGAAAGACCATTCCCGTATGACGACGAATTTCACGGAAGGCGGCCTGTTTCTTCTTAGACGGCATGGATGCGTCCACTCGAACACCATTCACCTCAAGCGATCCGCCGTCCAGCTCCTCAAGGCCGTTCAGACATCTCAGCAGGGTGCTTTTGCCGGAACCACTTGGTCCGAGCAGCACAACGATTTCTTTGGGAGCTACATGCAGATCAATGCTTTTCAACACCTCTGCTCCGTTAAAAGACTTGGACAATCCTGTCGTTTGAATCATATTTGCTCCACCTCATGCCTCAATATACTTTGGACAACTGCTTCTCCACCGCATTCAGAATGGCCGAGAACACAGTGCTCATGATCCAATACATGGCGGCGATCCCAACGAAAAAAGGCATATAGACATAATATTGAGCGATCAGCAGCTGCGCTGAACGCAGCAACTCGGTGACCGTAATGGCCGACACCAGCGCCGTCTCTTTAAGCATTCCGATAAAAGTATTACCCATAGGCGCAATGGCCACCCGAGCTGCTTGCGGCAGAATGATTCTTCTCATCGTCATCCAGCCCGTCATGCCCGTCGCATAAGCGGCTTCCGTCTGGCCCTTCGGAATTGACTGAATCGCCCCTCTGAACGTTTCAGACAGATAGGCGCCCACGTTGATGCTCAATGCCACATAAGCGGCTGTCAGCGGACCCAGCGTAATTCCGTAATCTACAACCCCGTAATAAACGATAAAAATTTGGACAAGAAGCGGCGTACCTCGAATAACCGACACATATACGCGGGCAATTCCGCGAACCAGCCAATTCCCTTTTAGTCGCGCAATCGCAACCACCAAACCGATGATCAGTCCGAAAAACATGGATACAACCGTAACAAGCAGCGTGTAATAAGCACCTTTCAGCAAGAAAGGAAGGTTATCCCATACCAGATTCATTGTCGTTTGAATCCCCTTTTGATTCCATGGTTAAAGCGAGAAGGCCATGAAAGAATACGAATTCTTCAAGGCCTTATCCTTTTCACGATTCTTTATTCTGCCGGCGGCTCTTCGCCAAACCATTTTTGGAAGATAGTGTTATAGGTGCCATCCGCTTTCATATCGGTCAAAGCCTGATCCAGAGCGGCCAGGAATTCCGGGTTATTTTTGCGGATCGCGATACCCGCTTGGTCGGATTTGATCGCATCGCCCACCGCTTTAATTTTATAGCCGTTTTTGTCGACAATGGGTTTCAAGGCGTACAAGTTATTGATGGTGGCATCGATCCGTCCCGCATTCAAATCCTGCAGGGAAGTAATCACATCGTCATAGGTTTTGATCTCGAAGTTGCCAACCTGCGGCAGCACGTCATTCCGGAGATAGGATTCATCGTTTGTGCCGAGTCCCACGCCGATATTTTTCCCTTTAAAGTCTTCCAGCTTCGTGATCGAGTCATTATCCTCTTTTACGATGATTTTAACTTCGTTCGTAATATACGGCTGGGTAAAATCAATTTGCTGCTTGCGTTCGTCAGTAATCGTAACCTGGCTGATAATGGCATCGATTTTTCCAGCCTGCAGACTAGGAATCAGTCCAGAGAATTCCTGCGGAGCAAACTCGACTTTAACGCCGAGCCGTTTGGCTACTTCTTTCGCAACGTCAGCATCAAAACCATCGATTTCCTTGTTTTCATTCAGGAAATTGTAAGGAGCGTAAGTCCCCATAAGCCCTACCTTTATCACACCCGCTGTTTTAATTTCGTTCAATAAATCACTTCCGGTATTTGCGGAGCTTCCTCCGTTCGCCGCATTGTTGGAAGGAGCCGAGCTTGGCGCGTTATTGCCGTTATTGTTAGAACCGCAGCCAGTCAATGCCAGAACTACGAGCAATACGGCGGATAATGTTAGAAACAGCATATTTCTGGATTTCTTACTTTTCAGCATGGATGATCTCTCCTTTTTATTTATTGGGTAGCAGAATGGGTAAAATTCCGAAACGGCAGATCATTATCCAATCAAAGCTAAACACCAAGCAAACCAAAAAATTCGAATCTGGCCGTCTCCGCGGCAAGCTGCTGAGCCGTTTTGGATTCGATCCCGCTGCCTGGCGGCGCGAACCCGAGCAACCAACGTGAAATGACGCCTTCGATCAAGCTCATAATCATCGTGGCACGGAATTCAGCATCGATGGAAGCCGGGAGCATGCCTAACTCAATCGCCCTGCGAATGTTAAGAAGAAAAGAGTTCTCCATAGCTGCTCTCGTTTCCCGGATCGCATGGCGAATCGTTTCAACCCCTTCACCTCTGCCGAAAATAAGCTCTATTAAATACCGGTTGGATTCGGCAAACCGAAACAGACTTTCCAGCAGAGCTTCGGAGGCATGTACCATGTCCTGCACCGATCCTGCTTCCCGTCGGTATCCATGACGGATGACGTCAAGCAATTTTTCCCGGCCTTCCTTCACAATTTCCAGCGCAATCGCTTCTTTGCTTTTGAAGTACCAGTAGAACGTCCCTTGAGCCACACCCGCCTCAGCGACAATATCGGAAATTTTTGTTGCATGATAGCCATCCTTGGCAAATCGCTTCATGGCAATTTGCAGAATATGCTCTCTGCGATCACTGTTGATTTGGGCTTCTTTCTCTCCGCTCAATCTGTTCCCACCCCACATGATTGACTAGTCAGTCAGTTTGTAATTAAATCCTATAGGATTTATATGATATTGTCAACCCATGAATGAATTACGCAAAATCATGACCCATTCAAATCGCTATGGAAACAAAAAAAGCGAGTTCTGCGCAGCAACGCAAACCCGCTTTTTACATCATCATATTTCAATCAACCGCAACATTATTTCTTCTTATAAAACTCATGATACAGCTTCATGAGCGCTCGCTTCTCAATTCGTGACACGTAGCTGCGGCTAATGCCGA
>NZ_GG695973.1:241899-260117 GCF_000159955.1 Paenibacillus sp. oral taxon 786 str. D14
TTTCTTAACAAGTGAATCAGGGTTTACTCTGGCTTGTTTCGAATTAATTTATCCAAATATGGGAAAAATAAAAAAAGAGGTACTTCCATCGCTGGAAGCGCCCCAAAAAATTAAATGACAAACGAAATAATTTAAGTGTCCGACTTGCAATTGAAACTATTGAACAAAAATTACCACAAAATAGTTGAGTATATTATTTATGCTCCTGGCGTTGGTGTGGCTCTGAATGCATTTACAGTCTTGTCCATAACAACCTGTGCATCGCTTCCCGAATCAAGAATCGTATTTTGAAGCGATTCTTGTTCTACCAATACTGTTGTTACGGTAAGCGGCTCTGATGCTTCGGTAGTCAACAAAGCGTCTACTTGCGCAGAGAAACAAGAATCACTTACCTTGGCATGAACCTCAGTGGCAACAACATGATTATTAGAAATATAATTTCCATTACCCGAAACAATACGTATGATTACAGGTGTTGCACCTACCGGCTTGATGTTCTGAGTATTAATTCCTAGAGAAAAGTGATTAGCAATTACAGAATTATTATTGCCGTTGATATAGAGGAGACCATACGAATCATCTAAACCATTGTCCATTCCCAGAAAAGGAGTCCAAGGTTCATGATCACGTAAAAAGTGATTTGAAGAAACCAAGTTTTCCGAACAATTTCCCCTGAATACTACCATTCCCGGATAAAATGAATGAAGTCTATTATTGGCGATACTGGAACGTGTCACACCATCAAAATAGATACTGCTCGCACCTCGTGGAAAAACATTATTCGCTGTAATCAAAAGTCCACCAAAATTTTGAGCGTAAATTGAATATCCTTTAAAACCAGCTCCTATCAAGTTATCGGTTATTTTTGAAGCCTGTCCCCAACCTCGTAGTTCTATACAGTTACCACACTCAGCAATGAAATTATCGTGTATAGTCAGTGCATCAGCATGATAGATCGTAATTCCATGCTCTAAATACACAAAGCCCATGCCTGTAATCCGAAATGAGTCACAAGCGCTCGCAACATAAATACCCGTTTTCCCATTCATGTATGTGTTTTCCGGATTTATTTCTCCTGAACCATCTTCAATAAAATGCAAACCATCAATACAAAAATCAGAAAACTCTACCGAACTTATTCGGGGATTTCCACTTCGTTCAACATAAAATGCAGCTCCTTTATATTCCTCATCATTTACTTCTAGGGGAATATCTACGAGTATGCGACTTCCTCCCGGCCATAATTCATGTAAATCCGGCCATTCATTCTCAGGAGTATTAAAACGAATACTCGAAGATGTAAACCCGTGTCCAGAACCCATAATTTTAAGATAACTGATGTCTATAACTACTTGACTGACAAGATGATAATCTCCCGGTGGAATATAGATAACCGCACCCGGCTTTCCGCCTTTATTCACATCAGTGTCCGTTTGCCTACTTTTAATATCTGCTATAATGCTATTAATTACCTCACCAATATCCTCATACGGATTACCGACAGGCCACTCTGTTACGTCGTAATAATTTTTACTAGCCATAGATAAATTCTCCTATCAATTAATTGTGTTTGTTCATAAACTACTTATTCCTGATATAGCTGGAAGTAAAGCCTAAGAACTCGTACTTTTCCTACAGCTTTTCCGATTATTTTCGCTCAGAAGGATCATTACTTGACAAGAAAAATCAGTTTTTCCGAAAGACGTTCAGATTCTTAATAAGACTTTATGAACTCGCTCAATTCTTATTATCTTTCATTTAAGACGAAAAGCGCTGTCTACTTGTCGACAACATAGTATATTCCGAATGCACGTCGGAGTTTAGGGGAGGATTACCAACCTTTAATCCGCAGCAGGAGCTCCCCCTGCCAATTTAGACATAGAGTTAGTCTTGAAGTCAAAGACTAACAAAGCTAACCAGCCTCTGCGGGCTCCCCCCATCACAAGCATTCTACACTTCCCACACCCGATCCCTCGCTAAGGCAAAGCAGCCGACCGTCCCTGCATTATTTTCTAACGCCGGCGTCACGATATATTGGGAGAGCTCGGGCGTTCGGACGTAATCGTTCAGCAAATCCTTGAATTTCACGCGCACGCGCTGAACCATGTGCTCTTGCTGCATAACGCCCCCACCGAAAATAATCCGCTCCGGGGAAAGCTGGAGCGTCGCGGTGTACGCACATTGCGCAATGTAATACGCTTCGATCTCCCAGTACAGGTGATCTGCCGGCAGTTCTTGGCCCTTTATACCGAATCGCTTCTCGATCGCCGGCCCCGCCGCCAACCCTTCCAGACAATTCTGATGATAGGGACAAGCCCCTTCAAAGTGATCGTCTGGGTGTTGACGAACGAGGATATGTCCCATCTCAGGGTGACTGAATCCTTCGATGAATTGCCCCTGCTGGATGGCCCCGCCGCCGACGCCCGTTCCGATCGTATAGTAGACGATACTGGACAAGCCTTGGCCGTGCCCTTTCACATATTCCCCATAGGCTGCCGCATTGACATCGGTTGTCCAAGCGATGGGCACATGCAATGCCTCGGTTATCGTCCCTACAAAATCAAAGTCCTTCCAAGCCAGCTTCGGTGTCGAGGTTATATAGCCATACGTTGGCGAAGCCGGATGAATATCAATCGGACCGAATGAGCCGATTCCAATCGCCTGCAATTCCTCTGTATATTGTTGAAAAAAATCAATCACGAGCGTTAGCGTCTCGCTTGGCGTCGTTGTGGGAAAGCTGACTCTCTTGATAATCTCCAGTTCCGACGTACCTACACTGCAGACGAATTTCGTCCCGCCCGCTTCAATCGAGCCCAGTAGCATTTCTCTTCCTCCCATCATTGTTCTTCCGTCAGATGAACATCCAACTCATAGATCATTTAATCGATTTCCTTCTTGTCCATTAACTCCACCAAGAGCGCGACGGCTTTCTTGGCCAGCTCCTCATTAGGCTGGATGACGCTTGGAAAAGAAGGATAGGTCATCTAACGACACATAGGTCCCATCATATCCGACTCATCTCAATGCTTGAGTAACCCGAATGCATCGCTTCAAAGCTTGTCTAAGCATCGCAATGATGACCAGATTTACCGAGAAGATTCCATCAATATCTGGATACTGCGTCAGTATTTCATCAGCCACCTCAATATGGCTACATAAATCAAATTGATTCCAAGCGAGCTCGTACGTAGCACACGGAATATGATGGCTGTTTATTTCGAATTCAAAGGTGCGATAACGCTTGTTGCAGTATCTTAATCTAACCTTTTTCTTTTTCACTTGAATTCGCCGTATTTCACAAAATTATTTTCAAGTTCCTGGAATTCAGTTATTCTCATTAAATGCCATGATCGTCGAGAAAAAAGGATGTTTCACATCCGGAATCACGAGGCCGATCAAATAAGTCTTATTTTTGAATAAATTACGTGCGACTTGATTAGGTATATAATTCAATTCATCAATAGCTTGTTGGATCGTCGCTCCTGTCTTTGCGGAAATATATCCTTGTTATTCAAATACCCGGATACCATTTTGATGGAAACCCCCGCTTTCTTTGCCACATCACTAATAATCGCCAAGATCGAGCACCCTTTCTCATCTTGCAACCAACTAATTACGTATTTCACTAAGGTTTAATCTAATTATTGTATTTGGAGAATCGCTCGTCACCGTAATTATTCGCTTGCCCTTTTTCATGAAGTTATTTACAGAGAACATTTTTCCTGATTCCACTCCAAAAATCTCCAAGCTGCAGCTATCGGAATACAAAAGAAGCGGTTCATTGTCAGCAGCCACCATCGATTTCCCTGTTTTTCCAAACGGATTGTTAACATTGAAGTATTCTACACGCGTTCGAGAGCAAACAATCTGATCGGCGACTCCCTGCTCATTTCTGATGGTCAACGTTAAAGTACCCTGAAGATCCGTTCGATCTAATTCGAGCATAAAACTCTCCGACATTTCTGCGGTTAACAGACGCTCTTCTTTCCAGACAAAAATCTCTTGAAACAGATACTGATTCTTCATATATTGCGAGATTTCTTGAATAGGTCTGAAACTTAAATGTGAACCCTTCAAAGTCACTTCTCTTGGCAAGCTCATCGCCCCGCACCACTGATCCATCTCTGACGTCGGGCCAAAATCTTTCCACCATGGCATCCAATCCCATCCATTCTGCCAAGCCATCATAATCCTTCGACCTTGATGGTCTAAAATCGATTGCGGCGCGTAAAAATCAAACCCATAATCAATCACTTCTTCGGATTCAATCCTAAACTTCCCCGTCGCATCATCGATGGTTCCAATCAAATATAGCGTTGTCGTCTCGCCGAGGCCCATTGGTGAAAAAAGAAGGACCGCCTTCTCTCCGATCCTAAAGAAATCCGGACATTCCCACATGGTCCCATAATTGCCTTGATAATCAACGAATGGGCCCGAGAGTTCCCAATCCACTAGATTATCCGACGTGTAATACAAGGCGTTTCCTCTCCCCGAAATACTCGTACCGACAATCATATGATACCGGCCATTATGCTTCCATACCTTCGGATCACGAAAATTCTCAGGCGTAACACCCGGATAATCCGCTTCGATAATCGGATTTCCCGCAT
This sequence comes from Paenibacillus sp. oral taxon 786 str. D14, assembly GCF_000159955.1. GTDB lineage: Bacteria > Bacillota > Bacilli > Paenibacillales > Paenibacillaceae > Fontibacillus > Fontibacillus phoenicis. The sequence goes on from NZ_GG695973.1 coordinate 246,510, forward strand.
ACTTCGTAAACTTCACCCCATCTTCACTGATCGCAAGACATTGGGTCTGAATCACTTTTTCCCCTTGGAGGATCGTTCCGGTGTAGAAGATATATAATCTACCGTCTTTCTCAATCGCTGTTCCTGAGAAACAACCGCCTTTTTCATGATCGTCATAAGCTTCGCTCGGCGCCAATGCCACAGGGAGGTGCTCCCAGTGAATCAAATCTTTACTTTTGGCATGACCCCAGTACATTGCACCCCAATAAGGCTTGTACGGATGAAATTGATAGAATAAATGATACTCGCCTCGATACTGAATGAATCCATTCGGGTCATTCAACCAACCAACAGGTGTGCAGAAATGATAATTTTGGCGATATTGACTTTGACTGATTTTATCTCGATACTGGTTCAAATAGATATTCGCTTCTGCAATTCTTTGCTCATGCAAATCCATGCTGATCCCTCCGACATCGTTGTATTATTCCTTCACGGACCCGGCCAACATGCCAGATACCAGATATTTCTGTAAGAAGAACGAGATGACGATTACCGGAAAACTAAATAAAGTTGCTGCCGCCGTCATTGGTCCCAGATCCAAGTTGTATGCCGTCAAAAACTCCGACAACGCAACGGGCACGGTCTTTGCTGAGCTGCTCGTCAGTAGAAGTGCTAGCAAGAAATCGTTCCACGCCAACAAAAAGGTGAAGATGCCCGTTGAAATCATCCCTGGAATGGTGATCGGCAGAATGACTTTTCGAAAGCTCACTATCGGGGAAGCTCCGTCAATCGAAGCCGCCTCATCCATATCAACTGGAATGGCTTTAAAAAAGCTAATCATCATCCACAGTACAAATGGCATATTGACAGCTGCATACACCACGACTAGGGCAGGCAAATAATCATAGAAACCGAATTTTTGGATCAATGCGTAAATTGGAACCGCGATACTGGACATCGGAATCATCTTGAGGCACAGGACAAGTATCAAGAAGAACCCGCTTAATTTCGATGCTGCTGTTCTGGAAATAGCATACGAAGCCATAGATCCTAAGATCAGACAAATAAGAGTACCCACTGTTGCCGCAACAATACTGTTAAGAAAGAATGTACCCATCCCCGTATATTGCGATAATTGGATATAATTTTCGATCGAGAAGGCCTTTGGAAAGAAGGTTGGGGACGTGGAAATTACTTCATTGGACGGCTTAAATGAGGATAGCAATATATATAAGTACGGAAATATAAAGAGGACCAAAAACAATGCAGCTACTCCGTATATGATAAAGATCCAAACATTGTCTTTTCTATTTCGCCCGAGTTGTTCTGCAAACAATGGAATCGTCTCCCTATTCTTTTACTTTTCGCATAGATAGCAACGTAATTCCTACCAACAGCACAATGAAGATCACGGCCATTGCACTCGCATACCCTACATCACCGTACCGTTGAAGCATCTTGTATATATGTACGCTCAAGAGCTCGGATGAATTGACAGGCCCCCCTTGCGTCATGACCCATATAATATCGAAGGAACGCGCAGCATCAATAATCCGCACGACCAGAGCGCTCATAAGAATCGGTTTAATATTCGGTATTATAATCTTGAAAATCATTTGCGAACGACTCGCACCTTCGATTTCCGCCGCTTCGTATAGACTGTCCGGAACACCTTGAATCCCCGCTAGAAACATCAACATCATAAAGGGTGTTGTTAGCCAGACATCCGCAATGATACATGACAGAAGAGAAATTTTAGGGTCGGCCAGCCAGAGTATGCTGCTGGTGGATTCAATTAGCCCCAGCTTCACCAATAACGTATTAATAATGCCGAACTGGTTGCTCAGCATGAATTTCCAGATCAAGCCGGCCACAAGTGGTGCAATCATTAATGGCGACAAAATCAAAGTACGCAAGAAGCGGAACCCACGATATTTATGGGTAAAAACAACTGCCAAGGTCAAGCCAAGTGCTGTCTCAAAGCCTACTGCCAACAACACATAAATGACCGTATTCTTAAATGAGTTCCAAAACGAAGCAGATTCTACAGCACGGAGGTAATGATCACCCCCCGCAAAAGTTCGTACCCCAACATCATTGGTAACAAAGAAACTGTCGAACACAAGCATGAATAACGGATATAACAAGAACAGGAACATAAAAATAGCTGCTGGCAAGAAAAACAACATCAATGTTTTCCGATCAATGGTCGAGGACATTCGTTTCTGAGATTTTTTTTTTGGAAGAGACGCTTCTGTTATCGTGGTGATGTGCATTGTTAGGCTCCTTTCTTAGGTGGCACGTTCGAACGTACCACCTTTTTTCTATCTGCCTAGAATTTCTTCGATTTGCTTTTTAGCCAATGTTAATTCCGTGGTTGGATCGCTGCCGGATAGAACCTTTTGCAGCATCGGCGAGAGAACTTCATTCTCAATTTGGCTCCACTGCGCAATCTGTGGTCTGTTCTGCGTCTGTGCTCCGTTAAGTGTCGCTTCAATCGCCTTCACATGCGCATATTGCGGATTATCAATATACTTTTCAAAGACTGACTTTCGAGCTGCTACCCCTAACGCTTCCATATACAGCTCATTTTGATCGTACATGAACTTGAGATACTGCTCCGCAATGTCTTTCTTCGGGGAATCCTTCAAGACTACTTGATACCATGGCCCTGGCACCGCACCCATTTCTTTCGCTCCCGCAATCATCGGTGCAGCACCGACCTGCCCTGGCAACGCTTTATCTGAGGAGAGGTAAAAATGTCCCCATGCAAGCTGCATCGCCAATTTCCCGTTATTAAATAGCTCCGCAGTTTCGCTACTTGCAATCGACAGATAATCCTCAGGGACAACTTTTTCTTTGACTAGATTCTGCAAGAAAGTGAGCGATTGCACATACGGCTCTTCAGTGATATTCACTTCGCCATTACGATCCAGCACCAAGGAATCAACACCCGCTTGAGTAACATGGTCGAGCCAACTGCTGACAGCATCGCCGCCTGTCTGACCGAAGACGGACGTGCCATACATTCCATTCCTTGTGAAGAATTTCGCAACATCCTCATACTCTTTCCAACTCGTTGGTGCCTTCAAGGCGTAGCCAAATTCCTTCTCGAAGTTCGCTTGGTTATTCGGGTCCTCGAACAAATCTTTTCGGTAGAGCAAAATTTTAGAATTGGTCCAAGTCGGAATCCCTAGCAATTCACCATTTATCGTAGCGCTTTGATTTAATTGAGGTAAGAAATCATTCATCTGTTCTTCCGTCAGCACATTCCCTAACGGTTCCAGTCCCTTCGCTAAGGAAGGAAACCATAATACATCAATAATCGCTACATCGTGGGTCGATTTTTTCGCATCAATCTCAGCCTTCAACTTATCGTATACCCCGCTATAAGGAACAGAATCGATCTTGATTTTATAGCCTGTCTGTTCCTCAAACTTCGCTGCGGTTTTATTCGCCACTTCAAAAGCTGGACCACCGCCTTCAACTAATAACGTTAATGTCTTGTCATTAGAGCTACCTGCAGAGTTACTTCCACATCCGACTAACACAACCAAGAAACAAAGAAACAGTACGGTACTCATCATTACACGTGTTGTTTTCATACTTTTCTCCTCTCTGCTTATCTTGAATAACCGGACAAAACTCGACAAAACCATACCACCAGCAAGAATACCAGACCATAATTTCCCTTTCACATTCATGAAGTGATGCCCTCTCAATAAAATATAAGTCACGATTTCCCCTCATTCGATCCCAGCTTGATTCATGTTGTCAGCGTGCATCTTTGATAAATGGAAATCCGCCTAATGGCTATTTTGTTGCCAAACGTTCATGTTCTGTTCCTGCTGTAATTTCATGACGGCATTGCTTTTGTTATCAATAATTTCGGATCAATGGAAGCGCTTCACTCATCACATGTATATGTTATAATACATTTATCCATTTGTATTTAGGTAGAATTATTATTTATTTGTCATATATTGCTTTTGAAAATACTCTGAAGGGAAAGACCTGATATGAACATTCAACATTTATCGCCGTACATCCGGATAGCAATGGATAGTCATATTCCATTCCCTTGGTATTTAGAGGAGCGGGTTTTATTTGACTATGAGTTACTTTACGTTAAGGAAGGCAGAATACAAGTAACCATCGAGAATGATGTTTTTATCGGAGAACCGGGGGACCTCTTTCTTTTTCGTCCAAAACAACGACACTCTATTAGAAAGTTAGGAACAGAATTATTACGACAACCTCATTTACATTTTGATTTGTTCTATAAGGAGGATAGCCCGGATGTGAAGGTTTCCTTTAAAAAACTTGAAGATATGACTGCGGATGAAATGAAATGGTTTCGAAACGACGACCTTGAGCAAATTACCCCTCAGATTCCCAGTCACATTCGGTTAAGGAATACCTTGGTTATCGAAAGAATCATCTTTGAAATCATAAAAGAATTTCAAATGACGTTACCCTTTTATGAAATAAATATAAAAGGACTGTTTTTGCAGTTATTGAATGTACTTTTACGTGAAAATTACTGGAACTGTAATCCACATCTAGTAACCAATATGGGAGAAATGGAGCAGTTGCGGATCTACTTGGACCACAATATCGACCGTAAGGTAACCTTAGATGAACTTTCCAAAATTTCGGGAATTAGCAAATACTATATGATTTCATTATTCAAACAATCATTCGGGAAGAGCCCAATCCAATATCATCTTTTACTAAGAATAGAAAAGGCGAAGGAAATGATTCAGTTCACTAATGACCCGTTAACGCTCATTGCCGAAAGTGTCGGCTTTCCGGATATTCATTCCTTTAGTAAAGCCTTTAAAAAAATAGATGGAGTTAATCCTTCCTTTTATCGTAAGAAAAAAATCTATAAACATGAAGATTAGAATTATTCACTATATTCACCTGGAGAGCCTAACAGGAGGATGGTCTTAGTTTCACGAATAAAGGGTATTTCCTTTATATTTTTCTATATCGCCTTCAAAGGAATTCATGAAAGGAACATTGTCGCAAATTTGAAAACGATTCACCGAGGTGTGTCCATTGGCATCTAATTCAACAAAGGGCTGACAAGTAAATACGCTATCGAACATAGGAAAGGGCGGCCGCCGCCCAGGCATAACCAATGTAGTCCTCGCTACCCGTTCCAAATGTGGACGGAACGGTTTCACCATCCACAAAAAAACTTCTCGTCTCCTTCGCCCCAACACCAGTCAATGGTTTTCCGGTTTCCTATCCCATACCACCAGACCCCGGCTTCCTCTTCGGGCTGCTCCCAAGTGTTATATATATGAACATGAACGCCGCAGAATCTTCCCAGGCCTCTTGTCAGCAGCAGCAACAATCAGGCCAGCGGTCAACTCCATTTCAGTCATGCTGTGTGAACTCCTACTTTGGTAAGATGATTCTCGGTATAAATCAGAGAAAGCCGGAGGCATGGCGAAGGCGGACATCACCTTGCTTCCCCGGCTTTCCCTTAACCGTTATTTATTAACTTTATCCAGCAGAAGTGAGATGATTTGCGCACCCTCCGCACGATTCACCGTTTCATGTGGCATGAATAACTGGTTGCCTCGTCCGTTAACTAATCCAAGCTCCTGTAAGGCAGCCACTGCATCTGAAGCCCATCCGCTTATCGTACCGGCATCCTTGAAATTGCTTTGACGATTAACAGCAGCCTTCTGTCCAGTATGAAACAGATATGCTTTATAAATCATAGATGCCATTTCTTCACGACTTATGGTGTCCTCCGGCGCAAAGGTATCATTGCTTCTTCCGGTTACAATTCCCGCTTCATATGCTGCAGCAATAGAAGAAACATACCACTTCGTGGGTGCTACATCCTTGAATGTAGTTGAGTTTGTTCCTGTTATTCCGAGTGTACGAACAATCAAAGAAGCGAACTCAGCTCTGCTCACATTTTGCTTTGGTGCGAATGCAGTTTCACTCACACCCAAGACAATTTGCTTCGCTGCCATCCTTTTTATAACATCATGGGCCCAAAAGGAGGCATTCACATCTTCAAATGATTTATCATACGTAAGGACGGCATTCTTGCTGAAATGACTCACATCCGCTATCCATTTACCCTCCACATAGGTTCCACCCACATAGTCCAGTCTGCCATCATCTGCGATGTAATAAATGCCCGTTAAATCTTGGTGGTAATTCTCCTGTGCGCTCAATCTGATGGTGACGGGTTTGGCGAATTTTTCAAGCTTAAGCTCCGTTCCATCACCCTTCACGATAGATAATTTGAAGTCATAGACCTCTCCTAAAGCTGATATGTCCGCTTTATTCTTGCTCTTGACACGTTCTATCAGTGCTTTCATCCGATCTGCCGATAATGTGTCTATTTCAAAGGAGATTTGGGCACGTTCAAGTTCTTCACTTGTAACCAGCCCTTGTAATTCCTTCAGTACCTCAGCGGGAACTTCGATCTCTGCTCCGCTATGTTTAATCTTCAAAGCATTCTTACCATCATTTGCCGCCGTTTTAACCGGGAACAGCACCTGCCGTTCACCCTTAGCCATTTCGAAGGACAGGCTATTTGGACTGGCTGGTTTACTTGGGTTAACTCCATTGCTTACAGTGCTGCCCGATTCAACAGGAATAGATGGAGCAGGATCGATCGGTTTTGTCGGTACTGTTGGATTGGTCGGATTTTTCACTCTAACCGGCACATTGAAATCATCAACATTAATATGCCCAAAACCGGCCGTGGATTGGTCAACCACCTTAATGTAAAGCTCTTCGCCGATATATTGCGACGCATTCCAAATCTTCCGTTGATATTCCTCATAATTGGTTGCTGTCTCTTTAAACAGCTCTTTGCCGTCCGATGCCCTGACCAGCGCAACATACAGCTTATCGATATCGCGCCCGCCACTGATAAGGAAATTAATCTTGCCATTCCCGCCAAGAACGAAATTTTGTGATTTCAGCGTTCCTGTTAAGCTGTCACCACCGGCTACCTCATTGAAACCCCACAAATGATACCCGCCTGGTATTTTCTGCGACGGATTGAAATAGATCGTATCCCAGAACAACTTAGCATCGGTCACATGGACATCCTGGAAGGCATCTCCTTCCGCTAGCCAGCCCGTTAAATCGCCTGTAGCAAAATCGTGGTTAGGCAGATCCGTAATATCAGTATACACCGAGTTGTCCCAGTCATCCGGAACATACACCGGAGCAGCCGGTTCACCCGTCAAGGCATTCATATTCCATACTTCCATCGACTTGACCGTGATATCTTTGTCAGCCCAAACCTTTAAGCCGAGTGAGTCGTACCGGCCTACGTAAACGCGGGTTGTCAGCTTCTTCTTATAATTAGCAAAGGCTTCTACTACCGAACGATCGAGGAAAATATGGAGCTTCAGATGTTCTCCGCCAAGATCGACGTATCCGCCTTGAATGCCATCCACGCGCACATCCGGATCAATGCTGCTCTTGGTCCGATCCACATTGAAGGTTCCGTTCGTCTTGTCGTAGTATATCAGTGTTTCTTCCTGGCCGTTTTCGGAGCGTCTCACCTTAAGACCGAATTTCTGGGCTTCGCCCGGATCAATTTCCATCACAATCTCCAGCATGTCGCCTTTGACATTTTGGATCCATTGATTGGCGGCCTCCAAGTTTTTATCCGCAAAATCAACCAGTTTTGCCCCCCGGAGGCTTTGCATTTCTTGAATAGGCTCAATGCGCAATTGATCATGACTATCCAGGCTTAGGGAAACTGGCAGCGCCAGATTATGAGCCCATCCGGCTTGATATTCCGCCTGCGGTGTTCTTACGTTTTGCACCATGGAGAAAACGACCGTTCTTCCGTCAGGCGTAACCATGCCGCTCTCTGCGGTCAGATAACCGTCGCCTACATCCAATTTGGAGGGTGCCTCCTGATCGGGTATAAATCTAAAATTGTCCCTGTCCCAGGTTCCAATCCAATAAAAAACTTCAACATCTCTTTGCACATCGTTAGATGGAGCAACATGCTCCGGTTTTTCATGGGGATTAACCATAAAAATATGCTGTTGCTTGCCTGTACTATCCCTGCCTAACGGCAGTAATACCGGTAGTTCCCATACCGTACCGAGCTCTGGATAAAGGTTTCTGTCACTAACGTATAGTGGCCCCTTATACTCCCAGTTGTACATATCGTCGGACACATACACCAAAGCTGTGCCGCTGCTGTAGTCTTGAAGGCCGGACGTCACTAACTGATACCACTTGTCTACCTCTTCGTCGTACCATACAAAGGGGTCCCGGAACTCATTGTGAATGCCATTTCCCATCTGTTCCGTAACGGGTTCGGGATATTTCACCCAGTGCTCTAAATAAGGATCAGCCAAATCGGCCGGGGTCGCCAATCCTGTTCTTTGGTTAGGCGACAGAGAGTCGTTCCCGGCAGTATAGAAGAGTACCGGATTACCGTTGCGATCATATGTTGCGCTCCCTGACCATACTCCGTCCGGATCCAGGGTGCCCGCTTCGGGGGCCAGAGCAGGCCTCACATTTTCCCAGTGAACCATATCGTCACTCACCCAATGTCCCCAATGGATTTGATGCCAATATGGACCTTGCGGGTTATGCTGATAAAATAAATGGTATTTGCCGTTATAATAAATGGGTGCATGCGCTTCATTCATCCAATTTTGCGGCGGCATCGCGTGGTACTGGGGACGATGCTGATCTCCATCAAACACACTCGGGTCCTCGTCAATATCGCCATTCGGAATTTCCGGAACCGATCCGCCATGAAGCGTTTTCACATTTTCATATTCAGCAAGGATCTCCTGAGGGGTAAGGGCTTTGTTTTGCAGCTTCACTTCGTCGATAAGTCCGCTGAACATATTATAGGAGAACAAACCTGCCAGCTCGACCGGTTTATTATTTTTACCGATCATCAGGTTTTCCGTAGATGGGGTGATCGGAATGTCCACAGGGGTGGCTTGGGAAGCGACTTCCTCGCCGTTCAGGTACAACTTCATCATCCCATCCTTTTTGTCGAAGGTAGCAGCTACGTAATTCCATTTGTATTTTTCTAGTGGATGATCTTCGACCCACACTTGAATCCAATGGCCGCCGATCCCGACCTGCATCGACCAAGTGCCGTGCCGGTACATGCCAAGCTCGAAGCCTTCCGCTTTATCCTGATTAGATTGGCTAATGATGGTGGACAGCTTGTTTCCGTCTCCCCATTCATAGCTGCGGGGGGCAACCCAAGCTTCAACCGTTAATGCGTCACGTGCCGGAACCGTATTCTCTGCCTTAATCTCAATGTAATTCGAATATCCATCGAAAAGCAACGCCCCGCCTTTTACTCCGCGCGAAGTCCACCTAGGGTCTTTAGAGGCCATATACCTGGCATCATTAAATTCATAATGCACATCATGCTCAAGATTGCTTACGTCCTCAAGGGCCTTCTTTCCTGTGCCTTCATCAAAATTCATGTAGAATATGTTGCCCACAGCGCGAGTCTCAAAAGCATCCACGGAAATGCTGGCTTGATTCGATTGATCGATTACCTTGATGTAAAGCTTCTTATTATAATGTTCTTGCATTTTCCACGAAATTCTCTCATTTGCCCGGATGTTCCCGGTCTTCTTGAGCAGCGTGTCAGTGTTGGCATCATATAGTGCAACGCAGGCATCCTGCGGATGATCGACACCTAAAATAGTAAAGTTAATCGTTCCCGTTCCCTGAAGCGTGAAAATACTAGAGGTGATCGAGCCCTGTCCCTCCAATGAGGATTTGGCATAAAAGTTGCCTTCTTTACCTGCCCTAGGTTCATCGGTTACTTGAAAAGCATTGCCTTCAACGGTCCAACCGTCAAAATTTCCGGTTTCAAAACCTGGATTCTGCATTTCGGTCGGCATGATGTTATCGGCCATGACTCCTTCTCGCGGAACAAGTTCATTGAAGGTGTTAAAGGCGTCCGCAAAGATGAGTCCCCAATCCGAAGCCCCTTTATCGACGATCTCAATATATAGCTTCTTTCCGATATATTTGGAGAGATCGGCTTTATATTGCTCCATATTCGCGAGTCTCAAGCCTTGCGCAGGATCCGGAAAGCCGGACTCGTTAAATTCGGTGTTTCCGTACCTGGCAATCAAGTCTCCCGAATCCGCATCGATCACGTTTACGTATACTTGATCCGTATGCTTGCCTCCTCCCAGTCTGAAGGTAATCCAGCCGGTTCCCCCAAGCTCAAAGGTGCTGGAACGAAGTACGCCGGTCGCAGATTCGTCATACTTCCAGCCGTTTAAGTGATAGGCGCCTTCCTGGTTATACGGAATCTGTTCCGCCCACCAGGTTGTTTCATCTGAAACGCTGTTTGGACCGAAAGCTTCGCCTTCAACGACTGTCCATCCCGATAAATCTCCGGTTTCAAAGCCGGGATTTTCAATTTGATAGCGTTTGAAGTCCGGCTTGATATCCGTGGCGACAGTTCCCTCGGCCGGCTCGGATGGATGATACATGAAGAAGGCGTCCGCAAAGATCAGCCCCCAATCCGAGGTGGCATTATCGACGATCTCGACAAACAGCTTTTTACCCAAATGCTCTGAAAGATCCGCCTTATATTGCTCCATGTTAGCAAGCCGCATGCCCTGATCGGGATTCGGGAAACTCACGTCGGCGAATGCGCTGTTGCCATACCTGGCAATAACCTGCCCCGTATCGGCTTCTACGATATTTATAAATACTTTGTTAGGATTTTTTGCGCCGCCCAGCTTGAAGCTGATCCAGCCGCTTCCGCCCAGCTCGAAGGTGCTGGAACGAAGCACGCCGGTCGCGGACTCGCTATACTTCCAACCGTTTAAATGATAGGTTCCTTCCTGGTGATAAGGGATTTGCTCCGCCCACCACGTAGTTTCGTTCGATACGCTGTCCGGACCAAACGCTTCGCCGCTGACTACCGTCCAACCTGTCATATCCCCCGTTTCGAAACTTGGATTTTGAACTTGATAGACCGCATCCGTAACCGACCATCCCAGGCCCGGTTTTGAATCGAGAGCTTCCCCAAAGCTTGACCCCTGCTTGGCTGCTGCCGAAATTCCGGGAGAAACAAGCTGGAGCACGATCGCCCAAATAACCAGTCTGGAAATCCAACTCTTTTTATTCTTAACTTTTCTCATTCAAGAGCTCCCTTCATTATTCGAATAAAACGCTTTCAAAATGCAGGTGCAAACTTCCTGAATGCATATAACGTTCTATGCCTATCGGCAAGAAGCGCCGAAGCGCTTCTCTACCAAATAGACTGCATATCCCATACTTCCATAGATTTAACGATAAGCTCTCCATCTCCCCAGATCTCTAGCCCCAAAGCATCCCTACGGGTCGGATAGACCCGGGTCGTCAGGCTTTTCAATCCGTTGGCATAGGCTTCAACCATAGAGCGATCCAAATAGATATGAAGCTTCAAATTCTCACCTAACAGTTCCAGTTTGCCGCCTTGAATCCCTTTGCATTTTTCTCCTGGATGCAGCGTCGTCTTCGTCCGGTCCACCAAGAGTCTAGCTTCATTGAAATCATAGTACAGTAAAGTTTCCTCTTCACCATCCGGCGTACAACGGACCTTGATTCCGAGTTGTGACGCACGAACCGGCTCCAGTTCCACTTGAATCTCAAGTATGTCACCCTGAACGTCCCTTAACAACACATTAGCCTCGGCCAATGACTTGTCACGGATCGATAGCCGCTTAGCACCACGCAGAGACTCCAGCTCTTGAATCGGCTCGATTCCCAGCCGTCCATCCTCCCGCAAATACACGCTCAATGGCAAGCCTGCGTTATGAGCCCAGCCTGATTGATACTCCAGTTCGGACGTCCGGTCGCCTTGGGCGATCGTGAAGACGATGTTTCTGCCGGTTTTCGGATCCACCATTCCGCTCGGGCCGGTAAAATGGAAATCACCGACATCAATCAGTTCCGGTTCCTCCTGATCGGGAATGAACGAAAGATGTTCTTTATCCAGCCGCCCGATCCAATAGAACACCTCGACATCGGCGCCCTTCCCCACAGGGCTGACCAGTAAAAGATGCTTGTTCTCACCCTGCTTGTCGGTGCCAAGAGGAAGAAGGACAGGGAGCTCCCAGATCGGTCCAAGATAGGGGAACTTCTGAATATCCGCCTGATAAAATGGCCCTTTGTAAGTCCAATTCAGCATATCTTTGGACGCAAATGCGAGTGCAGCCCCGCCTTCGCCTTCGATTCCTGATCCAACTAAAGCATACCAGCCTTCATCGTCCTTCCACACGAACGGATCGCGAAAATCCCCGAATGCGCCCATTCCCTTCTCCTGTACGATGAGCGGCTCCGGATGCTTGATCCATTGAACCAAATTCGGATCGCCATCCCGGGAATAAGTGCTCCGGGCAAGCGCCACGCTCTGATTCGGCGAAGCACTGTCATTGCCTGCCGTAAAGAACAAGACAGGCAGACCGTCCGCATCATAAGTTGCACTTCCCGACCAGATTCCGTCCGGTGCAAGCTGATCCTTTTCAGGCGCCAGGGCCACCGGAAGATCACGCCAATGTACGAGATCCTCACTGACCCAATGCCCCCAATGGATATGATAAAAGAACGGCCCTAGCGGGTTATGCTGATAGAACAAATGATATTTCCCGTCAAAATAGATCGGCGCATGCGGTTCATTCATCCAATGGGCGGGTGGGCTGACATGATACTGCGGTCTGTGCCGGTCCTGCAGCAGAGGTGTCCGATCCAGCTTGATCTCTTCTCAGGCTTGCCACCGCTGTTACACAGCATGAGCTTGAAGCCTTCGAGGTCCAACTCATCCTCAATATAATAAGCCAGTTCAGAGAAGAAAGGATTCCAGATACTTGGGAGCAATAGAGCTACCATCTTGGATTTCTGCATTTTGAAATTTCGCGCTACTTCATTTGGAATATAATTCAGTTCTCGTATAGCTTCCTCTACTTTTCTGCGTGTATTAGGTTTTACAGCGCCAGAGTTGTTAATGACTCGGGAAACGGTCCCCACAGCAACACCAGCCAAGTTAGCTACATCTTTAATACTTGCCATATTACCCCCCCGGACTCTCTTATGAACCATATAATAACACCAAGTTGGAAACGTTTCAAATTTTTTATTTTTCTTTAACACTCACACTTTCACCTTTAAATTGTTATTTTAACGGCCAGCGAATTACGGGAACGAAATCACATTCATCTGTTATCAAGTGGCATTCGGATCCCACACGATAATCTAGCACAATCCCTTGTGTTTACAGTTCACTGTAATGTAAAGTACAAAGTACTGTTTGACAGCAAAATATACATCAGCATATAACAAAAGCCACTCCTGACAAAGGAATGGCTTCTTTGGATAAACCTTTCACGGCTGGACTGAATAACCTCTTGTTCTCTCTCCAGCCACATAGCTCGGCGGTACCGAACAGTGTTACGTCAAGTTATATGCACGAGGAATGTTATTTGTATCTAGATGTATAATCTTGAAACAGACTGCTAGCGATTAAACTGAGCAGCCTGCAAAATGAACCTTATTTCTTCTTATAAAACTCATGATACAGCTTCATCAGCGCCCTTTTCTCAATCCGCGACACATAGCTCCGGCTAATCCCCA
>NZ_GG695973.1:260427-262954 GCF_000159955.1 Paenibacillus sp. oral taxon 786 str. D14
GAGCTTCGTCCCTTTATTCGGCCGGAAGCTCTCGATCGCCTTGATCAGGCCAATCGTCCCGATCGAGATCAAGTCCTCCAAATCCTCGCCGGTGTTATCGAATTTCTTGACGATATGCGCCACCAGCCGCAGGTTATGCTCGATCAGGATATTGCGAGACTCCGAATCCCCTTCCGCCATGCGCTGTAAATGCTTCGTTTCCTCTTCCTCGGTCAGGGGCTGCGGAAACGCATTATTTTTGACATACGATACGAGCAACGTCAGCTGTTTAATGAATAAAGCAATTGCGGTAAACAATCCCGGCAAAGATGACACCTCCCGCAGATTCACATCACGATGAATACAACCTCGCTTCATTTTGGGTCAATTCATTGTATGTGGGCGGAGGCCTATCCGTGCCTGTACGGAGGAAAAGAAAATCCCTCCCTTTGCTTGCATTGACGAATATGGAGATGCATTGTACGATATGACAAATTATTCAAGAACGACTAGCCCATAAGTAAGGAGTGGTGATAATGAACAACACCGGTTGCGCTGTACCTGGACCCGACTTGGAAAAGAGTGGATTCTACTATACGCTGTCCGTTATCGGCGGAAAATATAAAATGACCATCATGTACTTACTCGCAGAGCATAAGGTTTTACGACACAATGAAATCCACCGGTACTTAGAAACCGTCTCCTATAAAACACTAAGCGTTATGCTGAAAGAGCTTATGGCAGATGGCATTATTTCGCGCAAAGAGTACCCCCAAATACCACCGAAAGTGGAATATTCGCTAACCGAGCGGGGACAATCCCTCATCCCGATCTTAAACATGATGTGCGATTGGGGAGAACAGAATCGAGAGAGTTACAGCTTCTCTAAAAACTCCAAGTAATCTTTCACTCCCTTTTCTATTTCTTCTGTACTTGAAGAATACTCCTCGCCCGGGACGATCTCAGCACCGTAAAATGCAAAGAACGAGCGATAATCCGCATGGCAATAGTAGCGGAAAGTGGTCTCAAATGGTGTCAGCAGCTGCTCCAGCGTGTAATGATATCGGCCGCTTTCCTGATAATCGCTCTGCCGAATCCCTGCGGTTACTGCCAAAGCTACCTTTTTCCCGTGCAGCTTGTCTCCTCCGTTTCTGCCATAGGCCCAGCCTTGGGTTAGCACTTCATCCAACCACGTTTTAAGAATGGGCGGGCAAGAGAACCATTGAATCGGAAACTGCAGAATGAGATGATCGTGAGCTTCGACCAGCTTCTGCTCTTGGTCCACATTTATTTTCCCATCTGGATAGGCGGAAGTGAGTTCATGAACGGTATATTTTTCAGGATATTTTCGCACTTCTTCGATAAACCTTTTGTTAATCACAGACTTCGAAATGTTGGGATGTGCCACAATGATAAGTGTTTTCATGGAGAACCTCCTGTTCTTGTTTTGAGGATTATTTTATTCGGGTTGAAAAATATAACAAGAACGCACTTTCAGGTGGGGTACTTACCCAAAGGTAAGGGAATGCCAGCAACTCCTTTACTCGTATTTGCTGTCATAAGAACTGCTTTCCATCAAAACCTGTTCAGATCAATTCTCAAATCAAATTGAATAAATATGAATTTTTTTCCTCCTTTAGCAAACACTACATCACAATTCGGTAAAGGAGGCAGAGTATTATGTGTCAACGGTTTTCCATGGCAGCCGAGCTGCCGGAGGTTCAGGAGCATTTTCAGATCGGACGGGTCATGTGTTATTATAAAAATCGCTTTAACATCAGCCCCACACAGCCCACGCCGGTGGTGCTACAGCAGGACGGAGAGCGGGTGCTCGACGAATTCCGCTGGGGGCTCGTTCCTTATTGGGGCAAAGATGCGGTGAATGCCGATCTGCGAAACGTCCACCAGAATCCGACGTACCGTCGGCTCATCAGCACGCAGCGTTGCGTGATCCCCTGCAATGGCTTTTATTATTGGAAGAAGGAAGGCAAGAAGGAATATCCCGTGCGCGTTGTGCTGAAAAACCGCGGTATCTTTGGGGTCGCTGGCCTGTACGAAGTTTGGCGGGATACGCGCGGCGAGCCGCTTCGCACCTGTACCCTCGTGATGACAGAGGCAAACCCGCTGATCGGGGAGTTTGAAAGCCGGATGCCGGCGATTTTGTCCCCCGAAGACATGACCCGGTGGCTGGATGAAGGGATTAGTGATCTCGACGCGCTGGACCCGATCCTGCGGCCGCATGCAGCGGAAGAAATGCGTGCCTACCCGGTGACACCGCGGATCGACAACAACCGGTACGATTCCGATGAATGCATCCGAGAGATGGATTTGGAGTTAGCTTGGGTGAAGCGTTAAGCGGATGAGGTCAATATCGAAAAAAATGCAATATTAGCTCTTGGACGATTGTGTCCAGGAGCTTTTTAGTTTGCTTTGAGGTTGTCCATCCCCCTTCATTCCGCGTTATCGGCAATGTGACCGGAATCACCTTGTCGCTCTTTTCACAGCGTTATCTTCAAATAGAGAGGGATTTGATATGAAATATAGGATT
>NZ_GG695973.1:264767-272531 GCF_000159955.1 Paenibacillus sp. oral taxon 786 str. D14
ATGCAACATGGAGAAAATCGAGGTTAATTTTGAAAAAATGTACTATGGTTTTCCGGTCATTCTAACCAGCTTTTACGATGAACATGGAGTTGCACACGTGACGCCGTCTTCGTCCTCTTACTCACTGAAGGACCTGATTGTGCTGGGTTACAACAGCAAGGGCTATGCCGCGCAGCATCTCAAAGCGGGAGCCGACTTCGTGGTGAACCTACCGGATCGCTCCCTGCAGGAGTCGATTAACTACTGCGGTTCCCGTTCCGGTGCAGAGGGCAGCAAATTCGCCGCAGCCGGTTTGACACCGGTAGCTTCGGAGCATGTCCACGCCCCGGCGATCCAGGAATGCCCGATCTCCATCGCTTGTCGGGTCGTCGAAGTTGTCGAAAGCGAACAGTTCCCGGGCCTGACCCATATTTTCGGACGAATCGTCAGCCGCTCTGTGGCCAAGGACTATTTGAGCGCGGAGGGACGTTTGCTAATTGACAAGCTAAATCCGGTGATCTATGCCGGGGATGGAGTTCACAAGGGGTTCCGGTTTTTGCAGGAGAGTTGACAGCACAGCGGTCACCTAGCAGCAATTCCTTTCGCGCGAAAAAAAGCTGCTTCTTCGCTTCTATAGCGAGGGAGCAGCTTTTTGCTTTACTCATCTATCAGCCAACGCCTTAGCACGTTCGCGTGATTATACACCGGGTCCTTGGCGGCATACAGCAAGGTGACCGGACGTTCGCGCGCGATATCGCGGATCCGGTCCGCGAGTACAGCACATTCCGGGCGGCTACTCAATTCCCGCAGGTAATTGGCGCTAAATTCCGCATACCGTTCCATTCGGTGCGCGAATTCCTTGCGCAGCTCCGGGCTCGGGGCGATCCCCTTCATCCACTCGTCAATCGCCGCATCGGCCTTGGCCATCCCGCGCGGCCACAGACGATCCACAAGGATGCGATAGCCGTCTTCGGGAGCCGGTGGTTCGTAGATCCGTTTGACCCGGATCTGCTCTCCAAGCGTCGTTGTCGGGCGGGATGAGCCTGTCTTCGCAAATTGCCGCACTTCGTCAGCCGTTGGCATGCCTGCCTGGGCGCCGAACTTCGTCACGGCCAGCGCGGAAGCTTGCGATGCATATTGTATCGCCTCCTTCAGGCTTTGTCCCTGAACGAGAGCGATAGCCAACGCAGCGTTAAAACAGTCGCCGGCCCCTGTCGTGTCCACGACAGAAACGACGTGTCCCGCCACAGTCCGAACTTCCCCAACCTCATCCAAAAACGCCGATCCTTCGGCGCCTAACGTGGTTATAACCTGGGCCACACCTAGTTCCTTCAGTCGTTGCATCGCCATGCGGATAAAGTCGCTGTTCGTGTGCGTTGTGTCCGTCGCATCCGTCATGCTCGCCCCTATCCCGGCGTACCGCACCAACTCCGTACGATTCGGCGTGATATAGTCGATATACTCGTAAATCTCCTGTGGAAGTTCTCGAGCCGGGGCAGGGTTCAAAATCACCTTCTTGCCCAGCGATTTGGCGATCCGCGCTGCATAGAATACAGTTTCCACCGGAATTTCCAGCTGGAGCAGTACGATATCGGCTTCCTTCAGCTTGTCCAAATGCTGATCGATATCCGCCGGAGTCACTTGGTCGTTAGCTCCGGGAACAACCAGAATGCTGTTGTCACCATCGGCAACGTAGATCGAAGCAACGCCCGTTGCCGTATCGGCCAGCCTCTTGACGCCGCTGACATCAACACCTTCCTTACGCAGGGCGGCCAGCAGATCCTCTCCAAAATTGTCCGCTCCAACCGCACCAATCATCGAGGTACTCGCCCCCAAACGGGCTGCGGCAACCGCCTGATTTGCCCCTTTACCTCCCGGAATAAAGCGAACCCGATCGCCCAGCAGAGTCTCCCCGATCTGTGGAATCTGCCGCGCCTCCACCACAATATCCATATTCAAACTACCGATCACAGCCACCTTAGGTTGCGTCATTTTCATAACCATCCGCCCTTATCTTGGTTTCTGCCCTCAAGTTTATGCCAGTTGCGTCCTTTCAGCAAGTTGCTATCTCATCGTTGTCCAGGTCCTTTTCCACCACAATCGTTCGATTGAATTGATTTAATAAAGCATAACTCAAACAAGACAATCCCCTCCACCGCCTGAACCAAATACACTTCTGAACCAACGGGATAATGGTGGAAAAGAGGGGCCAGCGGGCAAAAGGTTCCTAGTAACAAAACAATCGCTCCCCCTAGGCCCCGGTCATTATATTGAATTTAGGTCCTTTTCCACCATTATCCCCTTCAGTCAGGGGGACTGTGATCCTATGGTCATTCCTCCCATTTTTACATCATTATGTATCTGGATCAGGTTGAAGTAGATTCCACTCGTTCGATTGAATTGATTTAACTAAAGCATAACTCAAACAAGACAATCCCCTCCACCACCTGAACCAAATACACTCCTGAACCAACGGGATAATGGTGGAAAAGAGGGCTCCGAAGGCGAAAGGTACTGTGTAGGTGCAGATTCAGGTCCAGATTCTGTTACAGTCACAGTAAAGGTACATCAATGACACATTAAAGGCGCAATACAATGCACGGTGAACAAACAACCGGGACCCTAAGGCCCCGGTCAGCATGAGTAATACTATAAAAACTGCACCCGCTTATTTAATGCGCCGGGTGGAACCATAAACGCTTGAGCCCGCTTGAATCCGACCGGCGCTCCGCGCACGATGGTCAACGCTTTGTAGTATTCGATGAAGGGGAAGCCGGACGTTTCACCGCGCGCATAGGCGTACACGTTCATCGCTTTTACCCAGGTTTCATAGGCTTCTTCCGGGATATCCACGAACACCTCTGGCTGGAAGTCATACGGGTCCTCCCAGTTGTCGGTATAATAGAGCGGGCCGGAGTAGTGATTCGGCAGCGCCCGCTCTATCGTTTTCAGCGCCGCATAGAACCGGGCATCCTCAACGATGTAGTGCGTGTTCGCATGATCCTTATGCATCGAGCCTTTCCAGTGCGTGATGAGCAGCGTGGGCTTCACTTCGCGAATCACGTCTGCAACCTGGTATTTAACCTCTTCGTCGACCGGCAGCTCCGCATCCTTATAGGCGAGAAACCGTACGTCCGCCCCAACGATCTCGGCGAATCTGTGCGCCTCTTCGATTTTTTGCTTCGCATAATCGTCCGGGGACAGCTTGGGATGCCCCTTCTCTCCTGGCGTCAAGTGCAGGAAAGTCGCTTTATGTCCCGCCTGTACGTATTTTGCGATAACGGCCCCCGCTGTTAAATCCATATCTCCGGCATGCCCGCCGATGGCCAATATATGTTGTGGTTTATCCATTTCCATGATCCGGAATCTCCCTTCAAGTTGTAGTATTGTTGGCAATCAAAATATCCGCCACGCCTATTCTTTCAACCCAGAGTTCATCATGCCGCGGACGTAATATTTTTGCAGAATGATAAACACGATGAGGATCGGCACCGTCGAGATGACAAGTCCTGCCATCAGAAGCGGTTGGGTCAACGTCGGATCCAGGTGGTCCTTCAGCATTTGCACCCCAACGGGCAAGACCGCCAGCTCGGGATTTACTGAGTTAATGATCAATGCCCAAATGAACTCGTTCCACTGCCCAATAAATTCAAAGATCGCCAGAGTGGCTAACGCAGGCCCGGTCATCGGCATAATGAGCCGGAAATAAATACGGAACTCCGATGCACCGTCAATACGAGCGGCTTCCAGGTACGCGTTGTTGATCGTCATAATGAACTGCCGCATCAGGAATATGCCGTACGCGCTAACCGCAAAGGGGAGAATCAAGGACAGGATCGACGTCGTCATCCCGCCTACGCCCCCGTTGCCAAAGAGATCATTACCGCCTACCAATGGAAAATGCGTCATAATATAAAAGTTCGGGATAAAGAACAGAAAGCTCGGAATCATCATCGTCGACAAAATAAACCGAAAGATCCCATCCCGTCCGCGAAACCGCAGCTTCGTGAGTGCGTACGCCGCCATCGAGCTTGTCAGCAGCACCAAAACGGTGGTGATGACGGATTTGAGCAGGCTGTTTTTGAACAACAAAGCGATGTTCAGAGATTCAAACGCCAATTTATAGTTGCCAAACTGGAACGTCTCCGGCAAAAAGCGGTAGTACAGGCTGTTATACTCCGCCGGCCCCTTAAACGAGCTAAAGATCATATCCAGGAAAGGGAACAGCATCGCGATGGAGCCGATGACGATGATTGTAAAGGAAACCCAAGGCTTTTTTCTCCGTCGCATTAGTAGCTCTCCACCCCTCCCTGTTTAAAAAACCGCATCTGGATCGCCGTAATGATCATGATGCATACAAACAACACAAACGCCATGGCGCTGGCAAGTCCCCAGTTACCAAAGGAGAACGCCTGCTTATACATTTCCAAACCTGCTACGTTGGTGGCATCGCCCGGACCTCCGGTGCGCGTCATGACCATGGTTAGCGTAAACGACTGTAGTCCGCCGATAAACGAGGTGATCAATACGAAGGTGATGGATGGTTTAAGCAGCGGCAGCGTGATCCCAAGAAACACCTTCCACAAACTTCCCCCTTCCAGATCCGCAGCCTCATAGTAGTCCTCCGGGATCGCCTTGAGCCCGGCCGACAGGATCAGCATCGAACTGCCGATCCCGAGCCAGCCTCCAACGACAATGACCGACGTCAGCGCGGTGTTGGGGTCTTGCAGAAAGTTTTGCCGAGGGATGCCCACCCAGGTGAACAGCTCGTTGATCAACCCATTTGTCGGGTTGTACAAGTACAGCCAGATGTTGCCGATGGCGACAACCGTCGTGACCGATGGCAGAAAGTACAGCGTTCGCCATAGTCCCTCCCAGCGCAGACGGGTGATGAAATAGGCGACTGCCAATGCACAGACAAACGAAATCGCCACCGTACCAAACGCAAACGTAAACGTATTGGTTAAGATCGGATGCAAAAAGTTCGAATTCGCTGAAAACAATGTGCGGTAATTGGCCAAACCTACCCACCGGATCGACGCGAGGTCGAAGCCGCCCCATTCCGTAAAGCTGAGGAACAGAGAGAAGAAAAACGGGATCACCAGGAAGATCGCGTAAAACACGAACACCGGCGTCAGGAACAAATAACCAACCAAGCCTTCACGATATGCTAAACCCATCTTCTGTCTCATCAGCCGGTCCCCTTATTGTCCCAGCTTCGCCTGGATATCCCTCTGGGCATTTGCGAGCACTTCTTCCTTCGTGGCTTTGCCTGCCCACATGTTTTCAATCTGCTTATACAAAATGTCCTGGATTTCCGAAGCGGTGGCCGGGCTTTGTTCAGGATTCGCGTATTGCAGCGCATCGGAGAACGTTTTGGCGATCGGGTCGGCGGCCAGCTTGTCTTGGATCGTTTGTGAGGCGAGATCGGTTTTGCGCGCTGGTACCGTATTAAAGCCTTCGATCAAGAAGTTTCCTTCCGGCGTCATCCCGTTCTTCACCTCAACCGAGTTAAACCACTTGAGGAACTTCCAGGCGGCTTCCTGATGCTTCGACTTGGAGTTTACGCCCCAAGCCCAGGTATACGCCAAGGAGCCCTGAGTTTGACCGTCCGGTGAAGGCAGCGGGGCTGCACCTACGTCGACGAAGCTGTCTTTCATGAGCGTTTTCAAGGAACCCGCCCACCAGCCGGCCTCAATCGTCATCGCCACTTGACCGGCGCCAAACGCCTTGGTCGTCTCGAACCCGATGTCGGAGATCCCGTTACTTCCGTAAACCTTCGAATAAAGATCGATCGTTTGCTTTGCAGCCTCACTGTCGAGATTCGGCTTGCTTAAATCCTCGCTTAACAACGTGCCTCCGGCGGTAGCCAGCAGCCCCATAAATGGCTGTACCACTTTACCGGCATAACCTCGCAAGAAGCCGAACCCTTGTACCGTGGTTTTACCGTCCTTGTCTTTTTGCTCGATGGCAGTAGCCATTTGCAGCAGTTCATCCCACGTTTTCGGCGGCTGGTCAAAGCCTGCTTCCTTCAGCAGCCGCTTGTTGTAAAACAGACCATAGGCCTGCACCTCGGTCGGATAACCGAAGATTTGCCCGTCGATCGTTGCTGCAGCCACGGCGGATTCTGGGTAATTCACTCTGATGTCAGCCGCGATATCCTCAGGTGCCGGGGCCAATACCTTATTTTTGGATAACTGTCCGCCCCATAAGGTGTACGTATGGACGATGTCAGCCACCTGACCGGCTGTCTGCTTGGTCATCATTGTGCTGAGCAGCTGGTCAAATTCGACCGGAGTCAGCTTCACTTGGATGTCGGGATTTTCTTTGTTCCATTGTTCGATGTAAGGTTTGAGGAGGTTCTCGTTTTCACCGGTATAATGCGAAAGCAAGGTGAGGGTCACTTTCGAGGAGGAACTTGCGTTGTTGCCGGAAGAACAGGCGGTCATGCCAATGGCGCAGACGATCGTTAAAAGCCAAATGAACGTTTTATTCACGCTTCTCCCTCCCAGGATAGGACTTAGGATCGTATTTGCTTGTTGCTGTTCTGTTTTTACCGCAGCACGGATGAGGTGTTTATGCGAAGGTCTTTACCATGATGTCGAAGGTTCTTGTAACCGAAAAACCTGTTTGTTTGTACAGATACCCTGCCGGGCTCTGCTCGCCGGTCCAGAGAAACCAGGCTCCGTGCAGCCCATGGGCACGCATGGTGTGAAGGCAGTGATGAAGCAGAATTTTGCCGATGCCCCGGCCGCGTTGATCCGGATGAACGCCAAACGGTCCAAACCGTTCGCGAACTCCTTCGTACCCGCCAAACAAGCAGAAGCCGACAAGCCGGCCGCGCTCGCGGGCCACCATAATTTGCTCCAGCGGCAACCCCTGAAGAATGCCCTCACGGATTGCCCGAGCCCAGTCCGAATTAAACAATTCCAGATTAAAGCGGATCAATTCCGTCAAATCGGCATCCTGTGCCGTGCGAAAGGTATAACCTTCCTCCTCCCTTTGCCGCTTCAGCGCTTCGACCTCGGCCGGAGTTTCATAGCCCACCAGGCTGTAGTCCATCGCAACGGCGGAGTATTGCTTGGTAAAGCCGTTTTTTTGTAAAAATGCCGCCCCTTTCGGGTAGCCTGCTGCGTCAATGCCAGGCACGATGTAATTGGGAGCGTAGGAAGCGAAGAACAGCTTAGTGCGGCCGTGCTCGCGCAAGAAGCGTTCAGCTTCAAGCAGCAGCCGGCTGCCCACGCCCTGCCGTTCGAACTTGGGATCCACGAAGAAAAATGGAATCCAGCCGTTCTCCGGCTCCAGCTCTGTGCCGCTCATCGGAAGCAGCCGCCGCACCGCGTAGACGCAGCCGACTAACCGATCCGTCTCGTCAAAGGCGAAGCGCATGCCTTCCGGATCAAAGTTGGCGTCCAGCAGCACCAGATTCCGGAACCGCTTCGCCGTCACCGGGTCGAGGAGCAGCACGCGGTTCCAAAGCTCGACCAGCTTCGCTTCGTCGCCAGGCCGGTACCCCCGGGTTGCGATTTGTCCCATGATGGATCTCCTCCTGTTCTCTATCGTTGAACTTGTTGAACAACTTCTTCGCGGCCAACTGGCCCTGTTGCCACAGCTGCTATGCATCGGCAAACGCTGCAGCGACCGTGTTATGAAACTTGGCGCGCAAGCCGGCTACGGATCGATCCCTCCCGTAATGGACGCGATTGGTCAGCAGGACGCAGGCCAGCTCCCTTTGGGGATCGATGTAGAGGCTGGTGCCGGTGAACCCGGTGTGGCCGTAGGCCA
>NZ_GG695973.1:273301-276742 GCF_000159955.1 Paenibacillus sp. oral taxon 786 str. D14
CTCCGCTGACGCCAGCTCCGGCAGCGGGCGTCCCGCCACCTTGGCGATGATCTCGCCAAGCAAAATATAGCCCAGGTCGCTATACACCACCCTAGCGCCCGGGGCTGCTTCCGGCGGAGCCTGGCAAATGAAGTCCACAATCTCCCCCCGGCTGAAGCCGTAGGAGTGCAGATCGTAGAATGGTGCCAGGCCCGCCGTATGCGTGAGCAGATGCCGGAGCGTCATCTGCTCTCCCCCCGTCCCTGACCGCCGCTTCGCTTCCGCGGCGGCCAGGGACGGCAAGTACAACGCTGCCGGATCATCCAGCCGCAGCTGCCCGCATTCGGCCAGCAGCAAGGTCAGCGGCAGCGTCACCACGATCTTCGTCAGCGAGGCGCAGTCGAAGATCGTCTCAAACGAGACCGGCGTCTTCCCGGTGTCGTCGTCCACGGCGTTACCGCAGGCGAAGCGAATTCGCCTGCCGCGCCGGGACACAACCGCAACTCCGCCGGGAATCTCCCCTGCGCTCACCGCTTCGCGCAGCGTATTCCCGATCCACGGAACTCGATCCGGGTCCAGTCCCATCGCTTCCGCCGCTTCCGTAGCCTCGAGCCAATTCACTTCGCTCATCTGCAACCCTCCTTGGCCTTACTTAAATCAGCTGATAGTTTTGCTCTTAGGGCAATTATAAAGACGTTGAAATTTTATTTCAATAAGAAAATATATTTTGAAATTTAATTCCGCAAAATTGTCCAATACTTCTGTTAAATCAACAATTTTCGCCACGTTTTTCTCACATCAACTTAACGCAAAAAGCCAGAGTCTTCGCATCCGAAATGCGATAACTCTGGCTTGATGAAACAGCTAAAACTTACATAGAGAACTTCTGACTTAAGCTTGATGCGGAGCCGAGGCTTTTGCCGCTTGCACCGCACCTTCCTCGCCGCCTTCCTTGGCAGTTTGGGGTGTTGGTTCCTGGTTCGTGGACCGAAGCGGCAGCTCACGAAGGAAGAAGACCAGCACGAAGGCCACAACCAACACCAACGTACCTGTAAAGAATACGGTAGACAACGTAGTTCCCAAGGCATCACGGATGCCTTGGATCATCTGTGCAAACAGCGGCTGTGCATCAGCCGGCAAACTTGCTTGCGTTTGCTCCAGCAGCGGCTTGTTCATCAACGTCTGCGGATTAGCGAAGGCCGTCATTCGCTGAACCAATTGCGGATCCATCTGGCTCATATCCGGTGCAGACGAGGATTGCAGCGCCTCTTTCAGGTTTTTCGTCAAGTTGTTGGACATGACCGTCCCCATCACGGCGATCCCAATCGTACCGCCAAGGTTACGGAACAGCTGCGTCGATGCAGTAACAACGCCAAGCTCTTTATGCGGCACGGCATTTTGCGTGGCCAGCGAGAATACCGGCATCCCGACACCCAAGCCTAAACCAAATACGATCATACTAAGAATGGCAACCGGTACGCTGTTCATGAAGATCATGATGACCATCCCTGCGATCATGATCGGAATACCAAACAAGGCAAACTGTTTGTATTTCCCTTTCTTGGCGATTAACTGACCAGTGATGGCGCTCGCGACAACCATGACGATAGACATCGGCATCGTAACGTAGCCGGCATAAGTCGGCGAAATGCCCAACACGCCCTGTACGAAGAACGACAAGTAAATCAGGGCGCCCATCATTCCGAAGTTCATAATAAAACCGATTATATTCGAAATCGTCACCACATCGTTTTTAAACAAGTGCAGCGGCAAAATCGGATTTTTCGCCTTCGATTCCACGAACACGAAGATCAAACCAGACACGACTGTGGCCACCAGCAAACCGATGATTTGCGTCGAACCCCAAGCGTAGGTCGTTCCCGCCCAAGAGAAGGCCAACAGCAGCGGCACAATTGTTGTCGTCATAAACAACGAGCCTACATAGTCGATACTTTGAGAGCTGCCGCGTTCCATCTTTGGAAATAGCGACAAAATCATGATAAATGCTACAATGCCCAGCGGCAGGAAGATCCAGAACAGCCAGTGCCAATCCATGTGATCGACGAGGTAACCGCCCAAGGTTGGGCCAAGTACGCTCGAAAAGCCAAAAATCGCGGTCATCAGACCCATCCATTTCCCGCGCTCCCGCGGCGGGAACAAGTCACCTACAGCCGTAAAGGCCGTCGACTGGATAATCCCGGCGCCGATCCCTTGAATCCCCCGGTAAGCGATGAACTGGAACACGTCCGAAGACGTCCCCGTCATAAAAGCGCCCATCATAAAGAGCAGAATCCCAATCAACAGGAACGGCTTCCGCCCGTACATATCGGACAGCTTGCCGACCAGGACGGTAGCAATTGTGGACGTCAGCAAGTAAATATTGATCGTCCAAGTATAATAGTCCATGCCGTCCAGAATCGAAATAATTCGCGGCATGGCTGTGCTCACGATCGTCTGGTTGATGGCGGCGAAGAACATCGCGGCCATGATAGCGATCATGATCGAAACTTTGCGTTTAAGTGATAAATGTTCCATGTAGTTTCTCCATCTCCGTTATGATTTATTTTCTATATTTGCAAGCACCACGCCAAGAATTCGCCGCAAATGCTGTAAATCTTCCTCATGCAGCTGATCAAAAATCCCCTCGAGCATCTCCTTCTGCCGTTCGGTGATCTGGTTGATGATTTCCCTCCCCCGATCGGTAATCGAGATGTTTACAACCCGGCGGTCGTTCTCCCCGCGTTCGCGGTTCACATACCCCTCCGTAACCAACCGGTCCGTAATTCCCGTGATTGCTGCCGAGGTAATCCCCAAGCTCTCTGCGATCTGCGATACGGTATGCGTACCGGAGGTGTGCAGCATGTAGAGCATTTTATATTGCGGAAAACTAAGGTTAAACTCACCCCCGCGTTTGTTCCACTCCTGCGTGATCGCCTTGAACAGCGTTCGAAACATCGAGGTGACTTCGAACAGCTCTTCTTTTTTCACCAACGTTTCTCTCCTCCTTCCTGCCTTGAGCCGTTCGATTAATTTAACAATTTAATTAATTTACTACTTAAATATTTCAGCGGTTAATAATATACTCCTTAATAAATCCCCCGTCAAGCACCCGGCTCAACGAACTTTTTGACAGCGGAAAATGCGGCCCTGGTTATCCCCCTCCACTTTTGCTGCTCAATGCGGGCTTCCCGCTCCTTTTCCCCCTTATCCCCTTTTTTCGCGCCTCTTTTACACCATTATCCCTTTCGTTCAGAAATAGGTGATTAAATCATCCGACCTTTATAGGAGATGAATTCATCCAACCTTTTTAGAGTAGATAGAACAAGATGGAGAGTTGGGATATTTTTCTTGATGACGGAACATTTGTTTGGTATAATGAGGAAAAAGAGAACGAATGTGCGTAATTGTTGAGTTAGAGGGATTTAAATTGGAGGGATCGGACATGGAATTAGGTACGAGCAT
>NZ_GG695973.1:277401-280534 GCF_000159955.1 Paenibacillus sp. oral taxon 786 str. D14
TCGTGAGAGAAGCAAGGGACTCTATCAGGCGCACGTATGTCGCCTTGGGGATAACGCATTTGCAGGCGTATTTGAATGAGTACACCGTCCGCCGTTACCTGCGCATGACCTTTTCCGAGGAAGAAATGCGCCAGGACCTGCTGCAGATGTGCCTGTCCATTCCAGCGATCCCTTACCGCCAGTTAATCGCACATCACCAGAACCCGTCCATTGCAGCTGCAGCTTAATGCAAGGGCTGAACAACAGGCAAGGGATAAATCTGTATTCAAATCTATATTAAAATATGTGCTCGAATCTGTATTTGGATATGTATTGTAATATATATTCATGATACATGTATATAATCTATACCAATTTCTATTACCAAATACATATCCAAATATGCAACCACATCAATATCTACATCTGCACCTTCAACAATATCTATAACTATGCATACATTTATGCCTATGCCTATATCTATATCCATATCCATGTCCATGTCTATATCTTGCCTGTGTCTGTGTCTATGTCTATCTTTACTTCTAATTCTGTTTCTAATTCTGTTTCTGTTTATGTTTCTACTTCCGTTTGTATTACTCTTTCTTTACTCTTTCAATTTTTGCTTACTGTTACTCTTTCTCTTTCTTCAACACCTGATGCAACGGGATAATCCTTCAAAAGGGGGGATCGGATAGACGACCTACCTCCGTAACCGTAAAAAACCGCTCACCCAGCCACTAGGCCAGGGAACGGTTCTTTACTACGACTGATCCAGTCTCTATTCTTCTTCCTTAAATACCGGCTGGATCGTCAACTCGAAATCGAACGACTTCTCGGCAAAACGGTAAGGCTCTGCCAGCTGCGGGCCGCAGGAGCCGGAACCGGCGCCGCTCATTTGGTAATCGAGCGTGACGATCGTTTCGGGGCGGCGCTTGAGTTCGTACGTATGTTGCGCTGCCGTCAGGTCCTCGGCGGTGTAATGCAAAGCCTGGAACGAGAACGGCTGTGCCGCTGTGAATTTCAGTCCCATGCCTTGAATGGTGGATGCGATTGCCCAATCCGTACCGTAGCGAGAACCGGTTTCCTGCGGCATGACGTAGTTCTCGAACATGTCGTCCACCGACAGCAAATACTTGCCTTTCCGTACGCTCGCCCGTTTGTCGATGTAGCTCTCATGCGGACCGTAGCCGTAATATTCGATCTCCTCGGTCCCCTTCGGCATCGTCAGCTCGAGACCAAAGCGCGGTAAGAAAGGAAGATTCTCGCGCGCTTCGGCATGAACCTTCAGTTGGATCTCGCCCGTGACCCCAACCGTCCATACGGCGCTGCCGCGCACGAACGGTTCGAAGGTGTAGCTGGCGAGCGAGAAGTCGACGATGATTTCGACCGAAGCGTCCGGCTTTTGCTCCCAGTGACTCCCGTACACCTTCATCGCGGCATGGTCGAGTCCTGCCGCTTCCCATTCCTTGCGGATGTGCATATCGTTATCCATCGGGGCCCGCCAGATGTTAAACCGGGCCTGACTAGCGAGCAACGGTACGCCGTGCTTCGACACCTGCTTCGGCATCCCTTTCTTCAGGTCAAAGACATGCTCGAAATCAAACCCACGCACCGTGAGCAAGCCGTCCTGTTCATCCGCCGTCATAAAGGTAGCGTATTCTTCACTTTGCCGTTGCTCTTGGGCCAACGCTGCCTTGGCCCCCGGCAATTCAAATTGATAAAAGGCGATTTCGTACCCTTCCTCCGCCCAAGGTGTGTCCAGCTGCTGCCGGACCGAGCAGGTTAAGGTGAGCGGTCCCGACCCCTCCTGCGCCAGCGTCAGATCATAGGGAAGAGAGAGAATCTCCGTCTCACCCGGTGCGGCGGCTAGCGGGCCTGACCGCCCTTGCTGCAGCACTTCTCCTTCCCGCTCCAGCTTCCAACTGACCGCCAGATGTGACAGGCTGCTAAAATCATAACGGTTCAGCACGCGGAACCGGCCTTGAACCGCATCCTCCGCCTCGATCAGCACAGGCGCAATAACCTGCTTTAATTCCAGCAGCCCAGTGTGCGGCCGGCGATCCGGGAAGACCAAGCCGTCGATACAGAAGTTCCCGTCGTTTGGCTGATCACCGAAATCGCCGCCATACGCATAATAACGTTGTCCGTCCGGCGTCTCCGCGGCAATGCCGTGATCGCACCATTCCCAGACACAGCCGCCCATCAGCTTCGGATAGCGATAAATCACGTTCCAGTAATCCTGCAAATCGCCCGGTCCGTTACCCATGGCATGGCTATACTCGCAGAGGAACAGCGGTTTGGAACTGTTCTCATCGAGCGCATACCGCTCGATCTCCTTTACCGAGGGGTACATACGGCTGTCCATATCAAGGCAGGACGTATCCGAATCGCTGTAATACCGGGGATCCGCTCCTTCGTAATGCACCGGACGTGAGGCATCCCGCGCTTTCGTCCACTCCGCCATGGCTATATGGTTGGCCCCATATCCGGATTCATTACCCATGGACCAGATGATGACGGAGGCGTGGTTTTTGTCCCGCTCGACCATGCGAACAGCCCGTTCCACGAACGCTTCCTTCCAATCCGGGTTGTTCGACAGCTTATGGAAGACACCCGCTTCGAGCTCGCCCGTTCTAGTCACGCCATGGCACTCCAGATCCGCTTCATCAATGATGTAAAACCCGTATTCATCACAGAGATCGAGAAACTTCGGGTCATTCGGATAATGCGAGGTCCGGATCGTGTTAATGTTATGCCGCTTCATGAGCTTGAGGTCTGTAATCATATGGTTCACCGGAATCGTCTGCCCCAGCTCCGGATGGGAATCGTGGCGGTTAACCCCTTTCAGCTTCACGGCGCGGCCGTTGATGCGGAAGATGCCGCCTGTGATCTCCACCTTTTTGAAGCCGACCCGAAAGCGCAGCACTTCTTGACCGGCTGTCAAAACCAGCTCGTACAGCCGGGGTTGCTCAGCGTTCCACAGCTGTGGCTGCGGCACGTCCAGCTCAATCGCCCCTTTGCCGTCGATTTGTGCCTCATGACGTCCGATCAGCTTGCCCGCCGGATCCCGCAATTCCGCTTGCACCGTCAGGCTGCCCGTCGTTTCGATCTCCGACCGCAGCTTGCCTTCGGATAGGTCGGAAGGCAGCAG
>NZ_GG695973.1:280810-365247 GCF_000159955.1 Paenibacillus sp. oral taxon 786 str. D14
CCTCTTCATCCACGCTTCAGGCAAATTGAAATCCCTTACATATGTACCCGCAGGATTGTCGTCCGGCACAAACGGCGGATCGTAAGGAATCGGATAGTTGACGTTCGTATAATGTAACTGATCATAGCCGTTCGTTTGCCAGCAGGAAGGCACGATCAGATCGTCCCAAGCGCTCACATCCGTTTCCGTCTCAAAGAAATGGTTGTCTACCTCGCGAACGCTGCGATGATAGCGGAATTTCCAGCTTCCGTTTAACGTTTGATAATGCGGTGAGCGCCCGCGTTTTCCCGTTCGGGCTGTCTCGACGCTCCCATACGGAATATAGGAGGCGCGGGCCGGCAGCCGGCCGATGTGCAGACACGATAAATTTTCCCATTCACGGTTCAGTTCCACCTAATTCACACTCCCCAAACGATTTGCTCTCATTATAGAGGTGGGATATAATCGGGCGGAAGCCACAAATCGGACAAACCACCAGACAAAATGGACAAATTGGAGGAACTCCCCATGGACCTGCTTCCGCTCAGAAGTAATTTAACCCCTTCCCGCAACGAGCTTCTGCCGTTATCCGTTTATACGGTTGGTACGGAAATTCAGCCTCCGCTCACGCGGATGAAGGGATTCTCGGCGCATCAGCTGTTCTTGACGATCTCCGGGACAGGGCAGTTTCGCCGGCTTTATGTTAACAAGGACAAATGGGACATTCTTCGCCCCGGCCAATTACTCTACATCCCTGCCGGCTGCGCTCATGAATATATGCCTTACGGGGAGGAGCCCTGGTTCGTCGGGTATGTCACATTGCTGGAAAACTTCGGCGAGGTGCTAAGCCATTGGGGCTTTGGGGATGCCCCTCGGCTGCTGCA
Source organism: Paenibacillus sp. oral taxon 786 str. D14 (assembly GCF_000159955.1). Taxonomy (GTDB): domain Bacteria; phylum Bacillota; class Bacilli; order Paenibacillales; family Paenibacillaceae; genus Fontibacillus; species Fontibacillus phoenicis. Next base: position 281,674 of record NZ_GG695973.1, read on the forward strand.
GCTCTCGGACGTCTCGTTATTTACGGATCGCCTGCTTGCCATCTGGCAGCTGTCCGGCAACGAGCATGACCCTTGGCGAACGACCGAGCTGCTGTATTCGTTGTTTCTAGCCATCCTCAAGGATACGTCAGGCCAAACGAGCGTAGAGGCCGATTCAGGCGTCCCAGTGGTACCGCCCGCCGCTCCCCCCGCCTCATACCGGGCGTCGGTTGTAGATGTTGCGATTCGCTTCCTGCATGACCACTTGAATCGGCCGATCACCATCGCCGGGCTGGCAGGCCACGTCGGCTACTCGCAGAAGCAGCTGACCCGGCTCTTCCGGCAAGCAATGGGGTTAACGCCGCTGCAATACCTTCATCAGATCCGGCTGAAAACAGCCCGGCACCTATTGATGGATCATCCCGACATGACGATCCGTCAAGCCGCGGCTTATGTCGGCTTAGAGCCGGTTTATTTCGCCCGGCTTTACAAGCGCGAGTTCGGCCGGCTGCCGTCGGAGGAGCTTCGCGGAAGGGAAAGCGGCTGATGACCGCTCCGGGCGCGAACCCCTTCCTATGGCGCGGAATGCAGCAGATGCTGGGCGATAAATTCTGGCCACGCCGCGCGCATTTCCGCGGTTTCCATATGACCGCCGCCGGTGATGACGGTTTGCCAATGGTTGGGCTTTCCAGCGGCTCCATAGGCTTCACGTAAGCCTTGATCAAGCAGCTGTACCCCTTCAAATGGGCATAACCGGTCGTTGCGGCCAACCAGGCTGAGACGGGGGCGGGGAACGATGAGCTTTTGAATATCGAGGGTCGTAAAATGCTTCAGCAGCCCGGGTACGTAGTAATAAAACCCGTGATGTTCCAGACCGCGCCGCGCAATCAATGTTTCTGCATCAACCTGCCCGCAGAGGTCAACGACGACGCCCACCCGTTCGTCGAGCGCTGCCAGCCACCACGCCATCAGCCCTCCCATGGACATGCCGATCGTGCCGATACGCGAAGGATCGATGTCTTCCCGGGTACACAGATAGTCGATCAGCCGATAATTATCGTAAATCATCATGCCCCATAACGATCGTCCGGTCCACAACATTTCTTTTACAAGCTCGCCTTCGGTCTTGCCGCTGCGCTCATGAAAGCCCCACATATCGATGCTGCATACCGCGCAGCCTAGGCCGGTCAGCACCTTGGCAAAAGACGGTTCTTGAAGATAACCGCTGCTGCGAATCAACTCCTTGCGGCCGTTCCCGTAATTTCCGCCGTGGGAGTGATTAAACACGACAAGCGGGTAAGGTCCCTCCCCTTCCTGCGGCTTAGCGAAATATGCCGGTACCGGCTCCAGCCCGTTTAAATCCAGCAGCAAGGTCTCCAGCTCATATCCGTCCAACGCCTCCCGCTTTAATAACCGGGCGGAAACCGGTCTTTCAAAGGACGGCAACTCCCCAAGCGCCTCCCATAGCTTTGATCGCTGCTCCTCAACGTGCATATCCGCTCATCCTCTCCGTTTATTTTACCGATAATTATAGCGCTTACATTTAACTTGGGGCAAATTTTATTTTCACGTGTGCATTGCTTGTTTTTCTTGACTTTTTTAGATATCTGGGAATAGAATGAAAACGTGAAAAACTTGCGAATTCCTGCGGAAGTTGAGGTTCTATGATTACGATTAAAGACATTGCCCGCGTGGCCGGTGTGTCCCACACCACGGTGTCCCGGGCGTTAAACGGGAGCCCGCTGATTAAGCCGGAGACGCGGGCGAAAATCGAAAAAATCGCCGCCGAAATGAATTATGTTCCGAATGTCAGCGCCAAAAGTCTGGTGATGAAGAAGACGTATACGATCGGTTTGTTCTTCTCCAGCATCGATCAAGGCACGTCGGCCAGCTTCCTCGTGGATGCGATTAAGGGCATTCACCATGCGCTGGATGAAAACTACAGTCTTACTGTGCACGGGATCGACGGCATCCGCCATTTGGAGGGCATTTCGCCGCACCGCTTCGATGGTATCCTAGTCATGAGCCAAAGCGATGCCGACAATGCGTTTATTTACCATGTGAAGCAGGCGGGCATCCCGCTCGTTGTCCTAAACCGCTATCTGGACGATCCCGGCATCGTGAACGTCGTTGCCAATGATCGGGAAGGGGTGCGGGAAGCGATCAACTATGCGATCGCCCAAGGCCATCGGCGGCTGGCCATCATGGAAGGCAAAGCAGGCTTTCGGTCTGCGGCTGAACGGAAGCAAGGCTTCCTGGAAAGCTTACTCGCCCATGGTCTTGCCCTTCCCGCTGAATATCAAGTTGCCGGAGATTACAGCATCGACAGCGGGTACCGGATGATGAACGCGCTGCTGGATCTGAAGGAGCCGCCAACGCTGGTGTTTTGCGCGAACGACGATATGGCGATCGGGGCGATGAACGCCTGCTTCGCCCGGGGCGTGAACGTGCCCAATCAGGTGTCGCTGATCGGGTTCGACGATATCGTGTTCGCAGGTTACACGAATCCAGCCTTGACGACCATCCGCAAGCCGGTTGCTGATATCAGCGAGCTGGGAACCCGCAAGCTGATCGAGCTGATGCAACCCCCGAGTACAGAATCATCGGATAAGGAACAACCAACAGAACCACCTGGCGAGACCCTGTTCGTCCCAACGACGCTGGTGATCCGTCAGTCCGTGGCCAAGATCTCTTGATTTGAACTGTAGCGCTGAATTATGCTTATCGTCTGCAAGCCGCTATGGGTTGCTTCTGTTAGCCGCTAAGGGTTCGCTTCGTCCCGCACTTCGACAGCTTCTCAAGCTTGTCCTGGTCCTTTCCGGCAAGCCAGGCAGCTCGCCATACTCCAAAATGTTCACGTGTGCAAATACCTAACTTCTCTTAATCTCCTATCAGCATCTAAAACAAGGAGGCGAAAAAACGATGGACACACCGCAATACCCGCTCTTATCCCGAACCTTATTTCCCGATTTGCCTGCCTACCCGGAACGGATGATCCAGTTCGGCGAAGGGAATTTCATGCGTGCCTTTACCGCCTGGCAGGTGCAGCAGATGAACAAGCAAGGCCGGTTTCAAGGCAGCGTGGTGATGATCAAGCCGCAGAGCAGCCCGGTATCCGAACATTATGCGAAGCAGGATCACCTTTACACGGTTCTTATTAACGGGATCGCGGAGCAGCAAGTGGTCAACGAACACGAGATCAATCACTCCGTCAGCCGGCTGATCAGTCCTTACACCGATTATGAGCAATTTCTCGCTCTAGCGGAGCAAGATTCGCTGGAGTTCATCACCTCGAACACTACCGAGGCCGGCATCGCCTACAACCCGGAGGACCGCCTCACGGACGCGCCGCAGCGGAGCTTTCCCGGCAAGCTGACCGCCCTGCTCTACCGCCGCTATCAGCTGGGCAAAGCGGGATTTACGATCATCCCCTGTGAACTGATCGACCGCAACGGCGAGAAGCTGCGCGAGATCGTGCTGCGCTACGCCGCCGAATGGGATCTTGGCGATGGGTTCATTCAATGGCTTGAACGGGAAAACACCTTTTGCTGCAGCCTCGTGGACCGGATCGTCCCCGGATTTCCGCAGCAGAAAGCGGGGCAGCTGGAACAACAGCTTGGCTACCAAGACCGCTTGATGGTGACCGCCGAGCCTTACCTGCTGTGGGTCATCGAAGGCCCGGCCTGGCTGCCTGAACGGCTGCCGCTGTCCGAGGCGGGATTAAACGTCATCTTCACCGAGGACCTGCGTCCGTACCGCGAGCAGAAGGTTCATCTGCTGAACGGCCCCCACACGGCGATGGCCGCGTTGGGCTTACTCGCCGGTCTGACAACGGTCGAGGATGTGATGAACGACGAGGATTTGTCTGTGTTCGTTAGGGAGCTGATGGAGCAGGAGATCGTTCCGATGCTTGATTTGCCCAGATCCGGGCTGTTGTCTTATGCCGAGGCCGTGCGGGAACGCTTTATGAACCCGTTCATCCGACACGAGCTGGCTTCGATCTCGCTAAACAGCATCGCTAAATTCCAGACCCGGCTGCTGCCTGTGCTCCTCCGCTACCAGCGGGAACGGGGCGAGCTGCCGAAGCGGATCACGCTGGCCTTCGCCGCCTTGCTGGTTGGTTATCGGGGCGACCGGCTTGTGCGGAAGGACAGCCCGGAGGTGCTGGCCCTCTTTGATCAGGCGTGGTCGCAGCCCGCTGAAGCGATTCCGGCCCTGTTACGGGAAACGAAGCTGTGGGGAGAAGACTTATCCAGCGTTCCCGAACTGGCCGACACCCTGGAGCAATATGTCCGGAAGCTGGACGCTTTTGGCGCCCGAGCGACATTACAATGGTTGGGAGGCGGCAGCCGATGCGACGATTAATGAAAATGAACCCGCGCGACAACGTAGCGGTGGCTTTGCGGCCAATCGCAGCTGGTGAAGATCTCCAGCTTGACAAGGAGTCCGTTCGAGCGGTGCAGGACATTCCCCAAGGCCATAAAATCGCACTCACCGCCATTCCCGCCGGTTCGTCCGTTACGAAGTACGGCTATCCCATTGGCCGCGCTGTAACCGCGATCGCTCCTGGAGAGTGGGTGCACACGCATAATATCAAAACGAATCTCGCCGGTGAGGAGCAATACGAGTATCAACCGAACCTGCACCCCGTCATTTATCCGAAGCGTTCCTTAACCTTTCAGGGATACCGTCGGGCCAACGGAAAAACCGGCATACGCAACGATCTGTACATCGTGCCTACCGTCGGCTGTGTGAACGGGATTGCGGAGCAAATGATCCGCGCCTTTAAAGCGGAGCACCCGGATCTTGGCCCCTTCGATAACATTACCGTGTTGAAGCACCCCTACGGCTGCTCGCAGCTTGGGGAAGATCATCTCATGACGCGCAGCATTCTCGCAGACGCCGTGCTTCACCCCAATGCAGGCGGCGTTCTCGTGTTTGGACTGGGCTGCGAGAATAACGTCGTATCCGAGTTCCGGGAGCGGCTAGGCGATTACGACGAGCAACGCGTCAAATTTCTTGTAGCTCAGGAGGTCGAGGATGAGCTGGAGGCTGGTCTGGCGCTGCTGGAAGAACTGGTTGAGGCGGCGCGCAACGACCGCCGGGAGCCGGTGCCGGTCAGCGAGCTGAACGTTGGGCTTAAGTGCGGCGGCTCGGACGGTTTCTCCGGCATTACGGCCAACCCGCTGCTCGGCGCTTTTTCCGATTTTCTCATTTCGCAGGGCGGCTCTACGATTCTAACAGAAGTTCCCGAGATGTTTGGGGCCGAGCAGATGCTGATGGCCCGCGCGGAGAGTCAAGAGGTGTTCGAGCAGATTGTTGCTCTCATCAACGATTTTAAGCAATATTTCCTGTCCTACGGCGAGCCTGTCTATGAAAATCCCTCGCCCGGCAATAAAGCCGGCGGCATTAGTACGCTGGAGGACAAATCGCTGGGCTGCACGCAAAAAGCCGGGACCGCTCCGGTGGTCGACGTCCTGAAATACGGCGAGAAGCTGCGCAAGAAAGGCCTTAGCCTGCTGCAGGCACCAGGAAATGACCTGGTCGCCTCCTCTGCGCTGGCCGCCGCCGACTGCCAGCTAGTCCTTTTCACGACCGGCCGCGGGACGCCGTTTGGCAGCTTCGTCCCTACCGTCAAGGTCGCCACGAACAACGAACTGTTCGCCCGGAAACAGCACTGGATGGACTTCAACGCCGGGGTCTTGCTGGATACGCCGATGGAAGAAGTGCTGGAGCAGTTTATCCATTACGTTATCGCGGTAGCCAGCGGTCAACCCACCCGGAACGAGCAGAACGAGGTCCGCGAGCTGGCTATTTTCAAAACGGGGGTCACATTGTAAGCGAATCACGCCAAAAAGCCATTGCCCAGACGTTAACGTCCAGGCAATGGCTTTTTTTAGGATGGCGATACCGTCTCCTCATGGCGACGACGGTGCCGTGCTTGACGAACGGTAACAAGCAGAAGAACTACGGAACCTAACACCAACGCGAGACAAAGGACGAAAACCATCCGATAACCGTCTGCGCCGGCTATGAACGCGCCGCCTGCCGCAGTACCGAATATCATGCCAAGATTACGCGACAACGCGAGTAAACTGCTGATTAACCCCAAGTGACCAGGATCCACACGGCCCATCACCAGGCTCGTATTGGGCGAAGTGATCATCCCCATGGATGCACCCAGCAAAACAATCAATGTAATTAATAGAAACATCGGATACGAGGAGGAAAGAAAACCTAAAGCAACTAACGTCCCGGACATCGCCAACAATCCGGCCGTCAACAACGGTAAGGAACCGTGCTTGTCCGACAAACTGCCAAATAACGGGGAGGCGACGATCAACGCCAGCGGATAACCCATCATCATCAATCCGGCCATCGCCGGCGGAGTGCTAAGCTCATGGCGAAGAAACACCGGCAATACGAGTTGCGCCGAAAACGCGGCCATATACGTAACGATGGTGATCCAGAGCCCGGTATTCGTCGCAGCATCGCCGAGCAGCTTGAGATCGATGAAGGGGGAGTCGCTGGTGGAGAGACTCCACATCACAAACCCGGCGGCACAACCCGCAAACAACAGCAGCAACACGACCACAGGCAGAGATCCCCATCCCCATTCCGAGCTTAGATGAATCGCTGTGACAAGGCCGGTTAACGAAGTCCCAAACAGCAGAGCTCCGGTTACATCGATGTGCCCTTGCTCCTCCGGCTGATCCTTCGGAATAAACCGCTGGGCCATCATCCAAGCCACTAACGCGGTACCGGCCAGCAGCCAGAAGCATGCCTCCCAAGATATCCATTGAATCAGTACACCGCCCAGGCTGGGGCCGATCATCGAACCGGCGGCCACGAAGGTGCTGATCATCCCTAAGGCTCTCCCTCTCTTTTCAGGAGGAAACAGAGAAACGATCAGCGCCATGTTCGTCGCCTGATACATCGAAGCGCCAAGGCCTTGCACGATACGGAAGGCAATCAGCCAGCCCAGTGACGGGGCAAGCGCGCAGCCAAGCGCCCCTAACGCGAAACCGAGATAACCCAGATTATGCACGGACCGCCGTCCCCGGATATCCCCGAGTTTCCCCATCACCGGCAGGAGTACGGAAATGACCAGCAGATAAGCCGTAACAACCCATTGCGCGGAGGCAAGACCGATCTGATAATCTCTAGCGATATCAACCAGCGCGATGTTGAACATGCCGGCGGAACAGTTGGATAAGAATGCTCCCGTACAAATAATATATTGAACCAGTGTACGGTATTTGCCGTTCATGCCCATGCCTGCACCTGCTTTACACTTGTGTCATTGTCATTGGGTTCACGGTCGTCTTCCAAGCCCGTTCCCACAAGGAAATCACTTCCCGGGTGTCCGTGACCTCACCGAAATATCCTTCGATATTTTTGATCGTCATTTCATGAGCTTGATTGGAATAAGAGGCGCAAGCATCGCGAAGCAGCACGATGTGATAATCCAGCATAAAACCGTCCCGGGCCGTCGATTCCACGCACACATTGGTGCTGACACCGGTCATGATCAGCGTTTCGATCTTCTGGCTCCGCAGGATCGAATCGAGCCGGGTATTCACAAAAGCGCTGTATCGGTGTTTGTTCACGACAACCTCACCCGGCTCGGGGGCAACTTCGTAGAAATCCGCCCCCCAGGTGCCCTTCCGGCATACCGCCATCGATTTTCCGTTAGATCGTTCTTTCCAAGCTTCGGAATCGGTCGCTTCTTCATGAAAGGTCTGGATAAACATCACCGGTACCCCGAATTCTCTGGCCGCCGCCAGCAAGCGATGTAAATTCGGCATCATGTCGGCCACGGCACCAACGTCATTACCCGCTTGGGCTAAAGCTCCCTCCGGGTGACAGTAATCATTTTGAACATCTACCACCACGATGGCTGTCCGGCTGTTCATTAGCTTCTGCTCTAAATTCACTTCGCTTCACCTTTCCTTTCCTTACTTGGATGAATTAACGAACTGCATGTCGACCAATTGATCATAGGAGTAATCGCCCGTATAAATCCCGGTTTTGATCAGCACGTCCATGTCTTGTTTCACGGCGGCTTCCGTAATGAACCCATCCCTGCTCCATAGGCTGTCCGCATAGGCGCGGTCAAGGGAGGCCTGAATCGCAGCATCGGATAACGTAGGGAACTCGGCTTTCATGTTTTTCATCGCTAGTTCTTTGTCCTCTTGAACCACCTTCAGCGCCTCAATAATAGCGTCGGTGAACAACTGCACCGTTTCCGGATCTTTATCGATCGTCGATTGTTTCACGCTGAGCACGGAATAGGAGAAATCGCCGAAGTCATGGAATTTATAAAAGGGTTCGCCCCAGACGTCCTTGGAGATCCCGTCGCTAATTTGCGGCTCCGCCCCATTGCCGATATCTGCCGCTCCCTGCTGCACCATCGTCACGACCGTCGAGGCATCCGCCGGCTCAAGCAGAGTGACATCTTTCTCCGGATCCAGTCCCAAGTAGATCAGCAAATAACGGATCAGCAAATTAGGAGTACCGCCATGACGTCCGGCGTTGATCTTCTTCCCCTTAAAGAACTCCTTCAAATCCGCCTCTGAACTGCCGGCCGGAGCCAGCCCCTTCTTGGCTACCAAGTAGACGTTGGCTCGGTTAACGACGTTGACGATCGACACGATGGGATCGGAATTTTTCTTGTTTGCCAGCGCATTGGACTCTGTTCCACCGATGACGCCCCATGCGTCCCCGCTAACCACCGCCGTGACGTGAGCGCCGCCGGCAGCCTGAATCACTTCTACATCCAATCCCCGTTTCTTAAAGTAACCTTCCCGCTGAGCCAAATAGAGCGGAAGATATCCCGTGGAATGAACCGGTTCGGCGATGACGATCTTTTTGAGCTCTGTGCTCCCCTCTGCCGCTTCCGCCGTTGGCTCGCTTTTCCCTCCGCATCCTGCAAGTAAGCTGCCCGTCAAAGCCAATCCCAATAATAACGGTAACAGTCTGCTCTTTCTCATCCAACTTCCCCCTCATGAACATTTTCTAATTCCGGTTGACTGACAGGTTTCCCGCTACTTGACGCCGAAACCTTTGGACAACCCTCTTTCCAAGAGTACAACTCCCCAATACATGGCCATGGATAGCACAGACAAAACCACTACGCCAACCCACACGAGATTGATGTCAAGAATCGTCCCCGCATACATGATCATGCGTCCAACGCCTTGGCTGGAGGCGATGAATTCACCGACGATGGCCCCGGCAAGCGCCAGAGCAATGTTGATACGCAAGCTGCTGATGATCCAAGGCATCGACCATGGAATGACGACTTTGGTAAACACCTGCCAGCGTTTGGCCCCAAGCGAATACATCAGCTTCTCCATGTCCGGGTCCACGCTCTTCACCCCGCTGTAGGCGGACAAGGCAGATACCACAACCGTCATGGAAAAAGCCAGCGCCACTTTGGAGAAGAAGCCGATTCCCAGCAAAATGACGAGGACAGGCGCAAGAGCCAGCTTGGGCATCGCGTTTAATATAATCAAGTAAGGTTCGCTAATGCCGGCATAGCTCCGTGACCACCAGAAGGACAAGCCCAACAAAGCTCCGCATAATGTGCCGAACACAAAGCCCAGCACGGTTGAGCCTGATGTATAGGCGATATCCCCCAGCAGCCCGCCCTCTGCCACTTGCAGCCAGGTCGTTTGCCATATCGCGCTCGGGCTGCTCCAATAATAAGAATCCAGCCAACCGATCCGGGTAAACACCTCCCAGATGATGAACAGCAGAACCCCTACGGCCACCCTTCCCCAGCCGATTCTGCGGGCTTTCTTCCGCTCCGCTGCCTCCTCGTCATAAATCAGCGGTGCTGAATTTGAGGCAGACGGGGGCTTCAGCTTTTTTTCGGCTACCGTTACCGCCGCATCGGTGGATAGAGAATGGATCACAAAGGTCGATTTACGCACAGTTTCTTCCACACTTCATCCCTCCTAGATCGTTATTTTTTTATCCAAACGGTCAAAGCGCGAGTTCTTCCTCCGCATGTCCCGCCGATAACTGGTCAAGCAAGAGATGTTTCAGTTCCATAAAATCCGGGGACGTCATATCCTCCGTTTTGCGCGGGCGCTCCATCGTGACCGTGATTTTCGTTTTGACCCTGCCTGGCCGCGAAGAGAAGACATAAATATCGTCTGACAAGTAAATTGCTTCATCGATGTCGTGGGTGACGAACAACACCGTTTTTCCAAAGTCGGTCCAAATTTGCAACAGCCAATTTTGCATCGTTAGCCGGGTCTGTGCATCAAGCGCGCCAAACGGCTCGTCCAGTAAGATGATGTCGCGGTCGTAAAGCAACGTTCTCAGCAGCGCAGCCCGTTGCCGCATACCTCCCGACAATTCCTTGGGATAATGCTTATCAAAACCTTTGAGTCCATACTTCTCCATCAGGGGCAAAGCTCGATCCACCGCTTCCTTTCTAGGGACGCCGCGAATTTCCATCCCCAGAATGATGTTGTCCAGAATCGTCCGCCACGGCAGCAACATATCCTTTTGCAGCATGTAACCGACATATCCCGTCTTCCCCACGATATTCTCCCCGTCCGCAAGCACCTCTCCGGTAGAGGGTGGAATGAGTCCGGCAATGATGTTGAACAAGGTAGACTTGCCGCAACCACTTGGGCCAATGATGCTGACAAACCTTCCCGCTTCAATCTTCAGGCTCGTTTCTTGCATGGCCGGGATATCTCGGCCGTTCCGGCGAAACCATTTACTAACTCCGTTAATTTCGATTTTGGGTTGCATGCTCCACGCCTCCACTCCTTGAAATTTTCATTTTTTGATATAAAAAAATCGCCAGTCAAAACCCATAGCGCCTCCTAACAATAGCGCTGCGAGTCCAAACTGACGATTGGTCGGCTCTTTCGATTAGCGAAGTTCCGACGACTCCTTCAGATAATCCTCCACGTCGCGATCCAAGACAACGATCGTACCGGAAAATTCGGTCTCTGCATCGTAATCTTTGAGTACGGCGACGATATTCAGTTGAAATTGCCGTTCGAGGGTTGCCTTAATCTCCCGCTTGAACACCTGAAACAACAAGTAATCCAGCTGCCTCGTGGATTGAGGATAAGCCTCATCCAATAGCTTTAAGACAGGCACTCGCCCGTTCAAAGAAATAATCACAATTTTGTTGCCGACGAAATCTACTTTTTGCTGTTTTACACCCACGTTAAAGATTTGCTTATTTATCGCGTTGTAAATCCTCAAAATGTCCTGCTTCCATTCGCCAGCGGTTGAGATGGCCATACTCACACCCTCCTTCATGTCAGGTATTATATCATAACTCTTGGGTGTGATTGATTAAACTATTATTCTTGTGATTAATTATAGGCGTTCAAAAGGGATTGTCAATACATTTACGTCAAAAAAATAACATCCATCCACTCTGATGTGATGTTATTTTACATGAGAGCTATATTTAAACGTATGGCTTAGGATGAAATGTGTCAAATTACCCGGTGAGCAAAGCCAACCTGTCAATTTGCTGGTACAACCGCTCCGCTTCGTCCGCCAAGCTGGGTTGATTCAGCCGAATTGACATCGCAAGCAGCCGGTCAGCTTTCTGCTTGAGCTGCTTAATCTCCATCATGACCGCTTCTTGATCCATCCCCGGAAAACGTTTCACGAGCGTTACTCCTTTCACCACATTTTCAAAAAACATCCATATCCCCTTTCTCCAATTTACTCCAATTTGCAGTAGTGGCCATTTCACAGAGTTTTGAAATAGGGGCATTTTTTCGCAAACTTGATCTGAATCAAGAAGAAAGGAGCAACTCGATGCTAACATAGGAGACAAGGAGCAGGGATTCCGGCGATCAAACCGGAGAAACCCAGCCAAACGATCCGGTCCACGCGACCGTTACAAGGAGGAAATCATCAAGATGGAAAAATTAGCATTAGCCCAGCTTCAGGACTTCCAAGCCGAGAAATTCACCAAACGGATCGCCTTCAAAAAAGGCGAAAGCGTCGTGTTCGTGCTGAACTTTATGCCGGGCCAAGAGCTGCCAACCCACACGCATCCGAATACGGACGTATTTATTCTAGCCCTGCAAGGCAGCGGGTCGATCACGGTGGACGGAGCAACCTCGCCGCTGAATCAGGGTGAAGCACTGCATCTGGAAGGAGCGGAAGCCTTTTCCTACCGGAATGACGGAACGGAGCCCGCCAGCCTGTACGTTGTCTTAACCAAAGTTCCCGCACCAGAGTACGCGCAGAATATTTAAGACGCTAATTCTAATCGCGAAAAACAGACCGAAGGCAGGATCCCACATCCGCCCCGGTCTGTTTTTATTTACTTCTTGAGCAAGTCTCCCAGCGAAACGGTATATCCATTGGAGACATTCTTCTTGTTCTTGAGCAGACGGATCTGCACCTTCACGCCGTCCATATCATACGGTCCGTCCCATGTTAGCCGAATCTGTCCATTTTCCTTTACCGCTCGCACATGCTCAACCTCTCCTGGTGGGGTGTGGTCACGAGGCGGCTCAGGCGTAACAGGCGGTGCCGTAAATACGGCGGGATCGCCAACGTAAACTTATCCAGGTTAAACAGCCAATCCGAGCCTTTGAAGTACAGGAAAACGATATGCTTGCTGCGTACCGGAGCGGTGACCTCCGCCGAGAACATCTTAAACTCCTGCCAGCCGCCGGTTCCCGTAACCTTCTCCATTTTCGGATTGTTTTCCTTACCCGAAAGCTAGCGCATGGCAATTTCCAGACCACATAAACTGAGCACGAATTCAACAAACATGGCGTTGGACCAGGAGAACCATTCCCGCGTATACTCCGATGGATTATCCTTGTGAAACCCTTCATGCACCAGATTCGTTCCGGCATCGGTCCGCTCGAACATATCCAGAATCTCCAGCTTTTCCGATTCCTCCAGCGCGGTGATTCCCTGAATGGACAAGGCGATGTGCCAAATGTAGTCTGGCGGAGTGTGCGGGCTGCCGATGCCTTTGGCATACGTTCCTTCATAGTAGTAAGGGTTGCGGCGGCTCAGAATCATCCGGCGCGTGTTGAGATAGATCGGATCGTCTTTGCTGCAGTAATCGAGATAAGGCAGCGACAACAGGCTGGGCACGTTGGCATCGTCCATCAGATTCACGCCGCCAAGCCCGTCAACCTCGTACGCGTACACCTTCCCGAACTCCGCATCCTCGATGATGGCGTATTTTTCAATCCCCTGCCGAATGTCCTCTCGCAGCGCACGTACCTCATCGGCGAAAGCGTCATCTCCGAAAAACCGCTCATTGATCTCCAGCAAATAACCCAACACTACGATGGCAAAAAGGTTCGACGGAACGAGATAGCCGTATTTGCAGGCATCGTCGCTGGGGCGGAAGCCCGACCAGGTCATCCCCGTATAGCCGACCGGTCCCGGAAGCCGATCTGTTTCCCCGCTGTTTTCCCGGACGAACGTGTATTTTGACAGTTCCTCATGCCGCTGCTCAGTCCGCCAGGTTTGCAAAATCAACTCGGCCGCTTGCTTAAATTCCGGCGTGAAGTGGCGGGTTTCCCCGGTATTTTTCCAATAAAGATAGGCTAACTGCAGAGGATAACATAACGAATCCACCTCGTATTTACGTTCCCAAATCCAGCCGGACATCTCAGTCAAATCCGTCTGATGGCCGCGGAAATTCTCAAATTCGTTAAACGCGTTGGCATACGGGTCCCGCAGGATCGATTGGTATTGCGTTCTCAACACGCCCTCGATAATCTCGCGCAAGCCGGCATCCTGCGCCGCCGGGATCAGATACGGCCGAAGCTGGTTCACGGAATCGCGCAGCCACATGGCCGGGATATCGCCGGTCAGCATAAACACCGTCCCGTCGTCGTGGCGATGGATGGTGGTTTCCAGCGTATTTTCGTAACACCGTTTGAACATCTCCACGATTTTCGGGCGATGCTTCATTTTCGTCTCCACCAAGACAATAATATCGGATTGAGTCAGTTGCTCAGTCATGGTTAATCTCCTCCGTGTTGTCTCGTAGTCGTTGTGCTTATTGTGCTCGTTATGCTCGTTATGCTCGTTATGCCGTACGTTCGCTTCCGGCGGTTCTGTATGACATGTTCCTCACTTTCGCGCCTCCAGCCTTGCCGCCGCTTCCAGCAGCATCAAGCCGCTCAACTGGACGCTGAGCTGAACCGGCAAGGTCGGCGGCTCCTTCCAAGAAGGGCCGCACAGCGCCAGGTTCTCAAGCAGCCCGCTGGATCGAAGGGTCTCCGCATTGGCGAAAATAACCTCCCGCACGCGTGGACACTCTGGGTCGATCTCCAAGAGACGGTCGAGGTAGCGAATGAGGATGCCTTTGAATAACCCGGTATCGTCGATGCCTTCCGCGGGAAGCAGGCAAATATCAGGCTCGCACAGCTCCTCGAAGCAGGCGGCTGCGGTGCGCCTTGCATCCTCCAAGTAGGCTGATTCGCCGGTGTAGAAGTATAATTCCGCTCCCGCGCCAATAAAGACGCCCTGGCAATAGGTGAACCGCCAGTCCTTGTCGATTGTTCCGTCCCCAGTGCGGTTCATGCCATCCCAAACAAAGCCGGTCGCAGGGTCAACCAGATGCGCTTTGTTCCAATCGTATATCCGTTTGGCCCAAGCGAGATCGTCAGGCCGACCGAACAAGCCGTAAAGCTGGGCGGCAAGAATCGCAGCAGGCGCATTGGCTGGGGTATTTTTGTAATCCAGTTGATCCTTCTTCCACGCCATCCCCCCGCCGCAATGCTCATTCCAAGCCGTTTGGATGTCCGCCCACAGCTCTTGGACCTTCTCCTCATACCACGCCTCACCGGTCGCCCGGTAAGCCCGCAGCAGCGCCAGCGCCGTCCACTCCATGTCGTCGTAATAATTATGCGTGAACGTCCCGCCGTTATAACGCTCCAGACTGCGGCAGAACTGCCTCATCCGATCGGGCAGCGCCGGGTTGCCGGTCCGCTCGTAAGCATCCACCAGCACGTCGAGGACATGGGCTTGCCACCAGTAGTAGAAATTTTCGCCGGCCCGGCCCGCCGTACGCGGATACCACTGGTCCAGGATGCCGGTCTGCTCATTCCCGTAGCAGTCGAACAGGTCGCGGTGCATGCGGTCCGCCAGTTGGGCCCAGCCTAGCTCGCGGCGATCCATCACGGCATCTCCCCTTGGGGCGCAGCATCCGGCGTTAGCTCCGAGGCCGCCTGATCCGCACCCGTTTCAAGCGCTGCCGCCGCCTCCATCAGCATCACGCCGCTTAGCTGCGAGCTGAGGGACACGGCCCCCTCCGGTGCTGGACCACAGCTCCAATCCGTGCCGAACCGCGGTTGCTGCGGAGCGGCCAGCCGGCTCCAGGCGCGTTCCGCCTGAAGGGCGACGTACTCAGCAATCTCGGGATGGTCTGGAGCCGCTTGTGCCAACTGCACCAAGTAGCGGATCAGGATGCCTTTGAACAGTCCGGCATCGCCATCCCCTTCCTCCGGCAGCAGGCCGGTCTCGCTGGAGGTGAACTCCTGAAGGACGACGCGAAACGTGCGAAGCGCCGCCTCCAAGTAAGCCGCATCACCGCTTACCCGGTACATCTCCACCGAAGCTCCAATAAAGACGCCTTGGCAATACGTAAACCGCCAATCCTTGTCGATGGTGCCATCCCCGGTACGGTTCATCCCATCCCACACCAGGCCGGTGACCGGGTCGATCAGGTTCGCCGCCTGCCACTCATAGATCCGCTGCGCCCAAGCCCAATCGTCCGGATCGCCAAACGCTTGGTACAACCGGGCCGCCAGGATGATGGCAGGGGCGTTGGCCGGGGTGTTTTTATAGTCCAGCTGCGATTTCTGCCAGGCGATCCCGCCGCCCATTTGCTCGTTCCATCCGGTTTGGATGTCCTGCCACAGCAGCTGGGAGACCTCCTTGTAACGCGGTTCACCTGTGGTCTGATAGGCGCGCAGCCAAGCGAGCGCCATCCACTCCATATCGTCGTACAGCTCATTGGGCCAAGCGCCGCCGTTACGCTGAAGCAGACCATCATACAGCTGCTCCAGCCGCTGGACATACCGCCGCTCCCCTGTGCGCCGCAGTCCGTCAACTAGTACATCCACCGCATGCGCCATCCACCAATAATGGAAAATCTCATTGCAGGTTCCATTTTCACAGGGCGTTTGAATATTGTACATCCGAATTTTTTCGTTCCAGAATAATGCATCCAATGCCGTCTGAGCCAGGTCGGCCCGTTGCTGCCGGATTTCCGTCTCTTTCATGGTCGTCGTCATATGAGCTCTCCCCTCTGTCCTATCCCTTGATTCCACTAAACGCGATCCCCTGAATAAAATACCGCTGCAGCAGCAGGAACAGCACCAGGATCGGCAGAATGGCCACCAGCGCCCCCGCCATCATCGGCCCATAATCCGTCTGATAGTTGTACGAAAAAGCCTGCAGCCCCATCTGAATCGTCGCCTTCGCCGGATCGTTCAGGACGATCATCGGCCAGAGGAAGCCGTTCCAACCGGCCTGGAACGTAAAGATTCCGAGCGTCGCCAGCGCCGGCTTGGTCAGCGGCAAGTAAATGCGCCAGAAGATTTTGAATTCGCCGCAGCCTTCGATCCGCGCCATCTCCATCATGTCATTGGGCAGGGTCAGAAAGAACTGCCGCATGAAAAAGACCGCAAACGTCCCGGAAGCCCCCGGCAAAATAATGCCCCAAAACGAGTTCATCAGCCCGTACCCTCCGCTGCCGAACAGGTCATTGCCGCCTGCCAGCGGGATATGGCGCAGCACGTAGACGCTGGGGATCATTGTCACGATCCCCGGCACCATCATGGAGACCAGCAGAATGCGAAAGAATGGCTGGTTCATCCGAAATTTCAGCTTGGCAAACGCATAACCGCTCAGCGAACCGAAGAACAAGTTACATAACACCCCGGCCGCCGCAAGAATAAAGGAATTCCAGAAATAAAGACCAAAAGGCACGGTCGTAAACGCGTTGTAATAATGCTCGAACGTCAGGTTCGCCGTAAACCATTTAATCGGCAGGGTGAACATGTCTTCGTCTTGTTTAAACGAGGTCAGCACGCTCCAATAAAAGGGCAAAAACATAATGACCGCGATGATGCTGCCAACCGTATAAAACAGTACATTCGCTAATCGCTTCTGCATGGGTACACCGATTTGTGGACGCCGGGTACCGACGCCCGTTTTTATCGTCTCTGGATTTGTCATACGATCGGCTCCTCCGCTTTGGTGATTTTCATGCTGATGATTGAAAATACTAGGATCACCATCGCCAGCACAAACGCCTGCGCCGAGGCATACCCCATCTGCAATTGGTTAAAGCCCTGCTGATAGATCAGGTAGACCGGAGTTTTGGTGACGTTCGCCGGTCCGCCCTGCGTTAAGACAAACGCCTGGTCAAACAGCTGCAAGGCGCCGATGATGGACATGACACTGACCAGGAACGTCGTTGGGCGAAGCTGCGGCCAAGTGATGTAGCGGAAGCAGGCAAACCGCGACGCCCCGTCCAGCCGGGCCGATTCGTACAGATAGTCCGGCACGCCTTGAAGGCCGGCCAAATAGATGATCATGTTGGAGCCAACCGACTGCCAAAGCGTCATGACGATGATCGACAGCATGGCCGTCTCCGTTTGCGACACCCAAGCCGGGCCGGTGATGCCAAGGTATGCGAGCAGTCCGTTAATCATCCCGTATTCGGGATGCAGCATCCAGATCCATACGGTGGCCGCCGCGACGGCCGAGGTCAAGGTCGGCAGGTAATAAAACGTGCGGAACAGCTTGACCCCGCGTATCTTTTTGTTAAGCAGCATCGCAAACAGCAAGGAGATCAACAAATTCAGCGGTACAAAAACGATCGCGTAATAGAACACGTTTAAAAAGGTCTGCCAAAGCAGCGCATCGTCGATCAGGCGGCGGTAATTGTCCAGCCCAACCCAATCGTTGCTGCTCAGCACGTCATAGTTGGTGAAGCTGAGGTACAGGGCCATCACGACGGGGATGACCATGAATACGGCAAATAGCAACATAGTTGGTGTAATGAACAGATAGGCCATTCGGGCCTGATGCCGTTCGAGCTTATTGACGGATGCCATTCTTTGTTCCCCTTTCAGAGGCCGGTTTTTACTTCACGACCGCATTTTCCGCAAGCAGTTTGTCGCCTTGCTCTTGGGCTTTTTTCAGCGTCTCGTCGATCGATTGCTTGTTCTGAAGCAGCAGTTGCAGATTCGGAATCAGCGCGTTCTCCTCCATGACGGAGTATCCCGGATGTGTCGGACGCGTCTTTGCAAATTCCAACGTTTCCGTAAACGGCTTCCACAATGGATCTTCACTAAAGAACGGATCCTCAAGCGCCGGTTTAAAGCCTGGCAGGTTCAAGCTCGTTTTTGCCCACAGCAAAGCGTTGTCCTTGTTCGCCGTCCACCATTTGATGAACTCCCACGCCTCATCCGGGTGCTTGGAGCCTTGCGGGATGACAAGCCCGAAGCCGCCCATCACACTGCCTTTATCGCCATTCGGACCTGCCGGCGGCGGTACGATGCCGTATTCCAGATCCTTGCCATATTTGTTGTAGGTGCTCATCATCCAAGGTCCGGTGTACAGCATAGCCACTTTCCCTGTAACAAACGCGTCGGTACCTTCGCCAAGCCCTTGTTCGAAGCCGACCTTATAAACTTTGTCCTCGTTCAGCAAGCGTTGCCAAAACTCCAGAACCTGTTTGCCTTTTTCATTGTTGAAGTTGGTCTTGCCATCCTCGCTGAGCATTTGCCCGCCGGCTTGCTGCAGATACATGTTAAACAGCCCCGGATCGGCCATGGAGAAGCCTGCGGTTTCAAGCTTGCTGCCGTTCCATTTCGTCAGCGTCTTGGCTGCCTGCTCCAATTCGTCCCACGTCGTTGGCGCCTCCAGCCCTGCATCGGCAAACATCTTCTTGTTGTAGAACAACGCGCGGGCATCCACTGTTAACGGCAGACCGTACAATTTATCGTTATTGGTCAGTTCCTTTAAGGACTCCTCGTAAAAATCTTCTTTATTCACCCCGTCGCGCTCCATATAGTCGTCAATGGGGCGAAGCACGTTTTTCGGAGCGTACAGCGAGGTTCTCCAGCGGTCCCAGAACAAAATATCCGGCGCACCGCCGCTCGTCGCAGCCGTCAGGAATTTCGTGACCATATCCTGCTGAAGCACGTATTTGACTTCGATCTTGTCCTGCGACTTGTTGAAGGCGTCAACCATCGTCTCAAACTGCTTCTGCCCTTCGCCGCCCCAGTCGCCCCAGAACGTCAGCTTCACTTTCTCGGTATTGCCGCCACCTCCGGTGTCACCACTACCCCCGCTGCCGCCGCCGTTTCCAGCACTGCCGCCGTTACCGCCCCCTCCACAAGCAGCCAGCATCGCACCAAACAGGACGGTCACCAGCATCACGAACACCCACTTTTTCATTTGTAAACCTCCCCTTTTCATTTCGAATAACATAGTAATTAAAGCGCTTTCAATAAGGATAGTATATTGGTATCATATCATTATGTCAATAAGCAAAAATATCGATGTTGGTTGGTATATAAAGGTATGCCAAATGACCCCCTTCAACATTTGGAGAGTACAAAAATGGCTTTCCTGTAGAAATGTCATTAATGGGGAAGGGCCTTGATCGAGAAAGTCCGTAATTAGAAAGGTCCGTAAACGGAAGACAACATCCTGCCGTAAATGACCGCACCACCAAAAGTGGCGCCTAAATGTAAAAGTACAGTTGATTTTAGAGAAAGCGTCGCTTTGGGACCCTTCAACTGTAAAAGTACAGTTAAAATCCGCCTAATTCTCCCTTTTCCACTAAATCACCTTAAACTAACTGCACTTTTATATTCCAAGGCCGGTAAAAACGAAAAAATGCCGAAGTTGAACTGCACTTTTGCAGTTGAGCTTCGGCATGTATGAGTTGAGGCGGGGCAACTTGAATCCACCGTAGGGTATTTGCGATCCACCCAGCGGGTAAGCCTTCTAGCACTTCGCCTAGGGGGGTGTCCTTATGCTACTGTAGTTCCCCCAGAGGGGGTGACACTAAACACTACTGCTTGCGTCCCCACCCAGAGGGTGAGCCTAACACTACTCGCGCTCCACCTTGGAAGTGCGCCTTAAGCTACTAGGCCCCCCCTAGGAGGTAAGCCTTACGCTACTCACCCAGGGAGCAAGCCCTGCGCTACTTACGCTCCCGCTCCTCCCTTGCGGGTCCGGTGGACTCCCCGGGGACGAGCACCGCGGGCAGCTTGATTTTGTTCGCTACCGGCCGGTTCTCCATCAGGGCCAGCACGTTTTCCACGGCCAGCTTGCCCATATCTTCTTCACTTTGACGCATATGGGTGAAGGCGTAGCCCTCGCCGATGCGGAACTGCGGGCTGTCGAAGCAGATGATCGACACGTCCTCAGGAATGCGCAGGCCAAGCCGGGTCACCGCCGCTTTAGCCAGCAGCGCGATGTTGTACTCGATGGCGAAGAAGGCCGAAATCGTAGGATGGGCCTCGAGATGGCGCATGATTTTTTGAATGTCCCGTTCAATATTGTCATCGTAAAAAGAGTTCGGCAGCGTCGACGTCAAATCGCTGATCCACAGCTCCCGCTCTACAGCGATACCGCGGCCGGCATGCGCCTGCACAAACCCTTCGATCCGTTCCTCGACGGCCGACGTATCGATGGGCGGCGGAGATAACAGCGAAATGCGGGCGTGTCCGAGGTCAAACAAATGCTCCGTCGCCTCCTGCGCCGCCTTCACATTGTCGGTAATGATGGATGCCGCCGCCACGCCCTTCAGCTCCCGGTCGATCAGCACCAGCGGGAAGCGTTCGATCACCAGCTTGAGGATTTCCGCGTTGAAATACTCCCCCTGTGCCGGAAATACGATCAATCCGTCGACGCCAAGCTGCAGCAGCTTGCGTATCGTCGCTTCCTCGTTCTCCTGAACCCCAAACGTCCGCTTCAGGACAAGAAAACAATCCTGCTCCCGCGCAGCATCCTCCATCCCATAGATCAGCCGCGTTCCGTAGCTGCCGGCAAAATCCGTCAGCACAACGCCGATCAGCTTTCCGGCAGCCTCCTTGTCCGTTCTGTTCCCACTATAGATTCCGTCCAATCGGCCATTCGCCTGTTCCTCCGCGCCTGTGCCCTCGGCTTCGGGGTCCGTCACAAACGAGCCGCGTCCCGGCTTCCGAACGATAATCCCCTCGGCAGCCAGCATTTCTAAAGCTCGCTTGCTCGTAATCCGGCTAACCTGATATTCCTCGGCCAGCTCCTTCTCCGATGGAATCCGGTCTCCCGGTTTATAACTATGATCTAGGATTTTCTGCTTTACATCATCGAAAATCTTCTCGTACATCGGTTTTGACGAGGTGGTTTCACTCATGACGTTCCTCCCACGTTCCCTCACACAAGGACATGATATATATTATAATATATCATGATATATCGCTAATGTCGAACCATGCTTGAAAAGGTTCGCAGAACCCCAAGCTTCAGTTGGAGCGAGCCAAGGCCTCCAACCCCAGGGCGAGGGCGCCGCAAAGCCCAGCCTGATTCCCTAATCCCGGCGGGACAATATAATCATCAATCCCGCTTAAAATGGCTGGCGCGTTCAAATATCCGGCCAGGTTCCGCTGAACTTCCTTGCGAATCATCGGGAACAGCTGCGGTTGCTGCATCACGCCGCCGCCCATGATCACTTTTTGCGGTGAGAGCATGAGGATGGACCCGGTCACCGCCTGTGCTAAATAGTAGGCTTCGATGGCCCAGGCAGGATGGTCCGGTGCCAGCTCTTGCCCTTTTACCTTCCAACGCGCTTCAAGACTTGGCCCCGCAGCCATGCCCTCTAGACAGTCTCCGTGATACGGGCATAGACCGGGGAAGTCGTCCTCCGGATGCCGCCGCGGCAGAACATGTCCGCCTTCCGGATGAATCAATCCATGGACAAGCTTACCTTCGGCCAAGACCCCGACACCGATCCCGGTCCCCACCGTATAATACACGCAGCTGTCCAGCCCCTGAGCGGCACCCCACTTTGCCTCGCCCAAGGCGGCGGCGTTCACGTCTGTATCCCAGCCATAGGGAACATCAAAAGCCGATTTTAATTTGCCAAGCACATCATATCCGTTCCATCCCGGCTTCGGCGTTGTCGTGACATGCCCGTAAGTGGCGCTGTGTGGATTCAAATCCAGCGGACCAAACGAGCCGACGCCAATCGCTTCAACATGTTTATCGCGAAAATAAGCAATCACCCGTTCTAACGTTGGCTCCGGCAGCTCGGTTGGGAAGCTGACCTCGTCCTCGATGGCTCCGTGCTCATTTCCGACACCGCAAACAAACTTCGTTCCTCCGGCCTCAATCGCTCCGATACGCATCAAATCTCCTCCTTTGTTATGATAGGATTTACCACGACGAAGTGATCCCAAACGCCGTATACGATCTCCGCTATTATACCGGCGATAATTTCATCGGGGAGCGCATCGACGGATACAACGGCCCATTTGCCATCCTAACCCTGCGCGCAGCCCGCGCTTTGAAAAAAGTCAACGACGACTTAGAAAGCCAAGGCTACCGCCTGAAAATCATCGATGCCTATCGACCGCAGAAGGCAGTGAACCATAAACTCTCAATGCGTCCTGCCTACCCTACCATTTCAACCGGTAGATCCCCTTGTTCTCCAAGCCCCGGATCAACGGCGTCCACGCTTCGGATTCCGGCGTCGTAGCCAGCGCGTCCTCTACCATCTGCAGCTTGGCGTCCAGCGCATCGATATGGTGGAGGGCGACGGCCTCCGGCGTCTGCGGCTGCACCGGGCTGCCCCATTCCCCCAAGTTGTGGTGGGACAACACCAAATGCTGCAGGGCGAGCACCTTCGGCGAATCCAGCGCGATGCCCAGGCGAATGGCCGCTTCGGTCACCCACTGCGACGCCATCGAAATATGCCCAAGCAGCTTGCCGGGCGTACTATACTCGGACACGATGCCGAGTTCAGCCACCATTTCTTCCGGCTTGGCAATATCGTGCAAAATGATGCCCGCCTTCAGCAGGTCCGGGTTCAAGAACGCGCGCTGCGCACATAGAAAATCACCGATTTCCAGCATCCGTACCATATGGTAGGCCAAGCCGCCGAAATAAGCGTGATGATGCGTTTTGGCCGCGGGATAATGGGCCAGCTTCTCCTCCACCTTACCGACGCAAAAGCGAACGATCGCCTGAATATCCGGATCGGCAATATCGTTGATGACGGCCTGGATCGTATGGATCAGCGCTTCCGACGAAATGGGCGCAGAGCGGATAAAATCCGTGAGCCTCACGCCGTCTTCCGGCTTGGCCAACCGCATCTGCAAGATTTTCACCTGCAGCTTCTCACGGTAGGTTTGCACGATTCCCCGCACCTTCACGAGCCTCATCGGGAAAAACGTTTCCTTGTCCGTTGGCGAGGCATCCCAAAATTTGGCCGGGATTTCCCCGGTGGAATCGCACAATACGATATCTAAATAGTCTTTGGGCGGATTCGCGTTCGTCTGCTTGATCTCTAGCTCCTTCAGCAAATAAAAGCCAATAAATTCATCCTGGTTTCGTAATTGATTAATTTGCGTCACCCATAATTCCTCCAAACCCATGATAGACCCATTATACTATGGGACAGCCAAAACCTCAGCGTCTTTTCATCCCCGCCTGCCCGCCCTTCTAAGAACAAGAAAAGAACGCCTCCCCGTGAATCTCACAGGGCCAGCGTCCTTTTCATTTCAAATCAATGCTTATCTTCCGGCGTTCTCAAGCGCGTCCTTGACGGCCTCAATGACTTGTGCGGAAACCGCTTTTACGCCTTCGGTTTCGCCAAACGCTGCCGGACGATACCCGTATTTATGCAGGGAACCTTCGGCAGTTGGCGTTTCGATTTCCGCCTTGACGGCTTTCTCGTCGGCGGTTAATTGGTCTTCAGTCTTGATTTTGCCGTTCTCATCCAAATAGAAGACTTCCATTTTGAACGGAATGTTGTTTTGCACCGTCACCATCACGTAAACGGATTTGTCCTTGTTAATACCGGCGAAAATCCCGTTGATATAAGCCGTTTTGTAAGTCTCGCTGATTTCCGCTTTCTTATAAGCATTTTCGACGGCCGTTTTCAATGCGGTACTGCTGCTGGTCGCCCCAGTTACAACATCCATTTGAGCCGCTTGCTCTCTCGTTCCGGCAAACAGCAGATCGCGGGTCAGGATCGGGATCGCTCTAACGACTTCAGCGTAAGCCGAAGCGCCGCGGTCCACCATATTCACACCGACGCGATACAGCTTCAGGCCAACGATAACGCCGTTGCGCAGCGTGACATCGGCGCGGTTCGTCCCTTTGTCGTAAGCGTCGCCGTAGGTCGTGTACGTGCCGTCTTTATAATTGCCTTGCGTTTTCGACGCGTTGTTCAGCAGGTCAGCGAACGCCGCTCTGGCGGCGAGGGACAGGTTTTCTTGACCTACGATCGGCGTCATGTTCGCGCCTTTTTGAGTCAAGCCTTCGGTTAACTGAGCGACAACGGTTTGTTGCTCATCCGTCAGCTTGTCGGAAGCGATCAGCTTACCGGCATCATCAAACAGGAAGACTTTTACGTTCGAAACGTGGTCTGCTTTAATGTCAGCCAAAACCAGCAATCTGGACAGGTTGTCGACACCGGCAAACGTTCCTTCAAAATACTTCGCTTTCCCCGGAACCTTCAGCGCCTTCTCGAAAGCGCGTTCTACAGCGAGGTTCCAGCTATGGCTGCTCTCGGTGGCGCCGGCAATCGCATCAACGTCATCCTTGAAGTTCTCGATGTACGAGCCGTTCGCGAGCAGTTTGGCCGTCATCGGCGCATTTGCTTTGACCACTTCGGCATAGGCCGTGTCGCCGCGGTCAATCAGGTTGGAACCCAATCTGTACAGCTTCACATCAACCAGCTTGCCGTTGCGGATGTAGACGTCGGCTCTCTCAACCCCTTTATCGCGGGCAGAACCGTAGGCGGAGTAGAATCCATCAATATATTTCGAATCGTTGTTTACCTTGGCATTTTGCTCCGCGTCCCAATATGCGTTCACAGCGGCTTTGTACTCAGCCTCCTGGCCTTTAGAACCAACGGCGCCGGTACCTTTCGCCAACAGCTCGGCTGCGATCGCTTTCACCAATGCCGCTTGCTCGCTGGTCATATTTGCTTCTTCGATGGCATTGCCGCTGGCGTCAAGCGGATATACTTTGACAGCTGTACGCTTCGTTGCATCGAAGGTCGCAAACACCATGTATTTGCCTTCCGGATCGACACCCATATGCTCGCCGGCAAAATAAGTGACACCCTTTGGCTTCTCTTTCAAAGCTCTTTGGAAGGCACGGTCAACGGACAGCTTCCAGCCCTCGCTGGAACGGGTCGCTCCGGACACAACGTCCACTTTGGCGGCCTGCTCCTGCGTTTTGCCAAGCAGGTCCGCTTTCATCGTTTCGTAAGCGTTCCAGAGGCCGCTATAGTTGTTGCGAACGTCTCTGTCGATCAGCTTAGGGCTTGTTCTGAGCAGCTCAATCGCGGCGATTTTTCCGTCCTTGATCGTAACTTTGGCCCCTTCGGTCCCTTTGGAATAAGCGTTGCCGTAGGCCACATATACGCCGTCAACATACGGACTTTCCGCAGGTTTGACCGCCGAAGTTTTTGCCGGAGTTGTTTTCGTTGTTGTCTTTACAGGAGCTGTTGTCGTTTTTGTAGTTGTTTTGGTCGTAGTTTTTGTGGTTGTTTTTGTAGTAGTTTTGTTCGTCGTCGACTTGCTTGGCGTAGTTGTCTTGCTTGGTGTCGTTGTCTTGCTTGGTGTTGTGGTTTTGCTAGGTGTTGTTTCTTTGGTTGGCGTTTCCGATTCCGATGCGGCAGACACCACGTCAATGCTGGTCAGCTTGAAACCGGACGTCCCAACCGTAAGCGACAAGGACGATAACACCAACGTCGCGCTTACTGTAAGGCTAATCAGCTTTTTCAAATGCAATCCTCTCCCTTGTGATTTTCACCGAGTTACGTAAAGCTACATCACCTGCTCGCCGTTCATGGCATGTTCTTGTTGAATTTTCGACTGTGCTCAGATCACGATTCCGATATAACGCTCTCCAAGCAATCGCGCCCCTCCCTCTTGCACGATGTCTATCCCTTGAACCGACCCGACTCTGAATTAATGTGAAGAATTTCACATAACCTGTGAAAAAAATTAGTTGGATCGGTTCCCATTAAATACTAGGTAATTTGACGCAAAAACGCTGTACGCAAAATCACATAGCCTGAAAGATATGTCACTTTGTTATGGCTTAGCTGAAGAAAACAGCCGCCGGGATGGCTCCCGACGGCTGTTATACAAGCGAGTATTCTAGCTGACTCTATTGTGTTTTAGAAGACGTTACTGCGTGTTGCCAATCGCCATCCACGTTACGATTCCGTAGTTGACGCTAGTGTCCTTCAGCTTGGATATCGTGATGACAGCCGAGCCAGGCGATTGCTCCTTCAGCGAAGTATAATACGCAGGGTGATTGGTCATCGCAACGACAACGTAGTTGGACGAAGCAAACGGCGATTCAAATTTGATTTTAACCGTCGCCTCCTCCTCATGAGGCTTCAGCAGGAACGGAACCATGCCAAATTGCATCTCCGCCGGCTGGCCTGCCAGCGTGGTTACCGGAGCAAAGTTGAGCTGCTCCACTCCAACGGAGCCCGGCTGCAAGTGGCGAGTCCCAACGGCCTCATCCGCTAGTATAGCGCTGTCGACCGCATTTGGCGCCAAATGGGCGTTCTCTACCGACGCTGGCTGCAAATGTTCCGCCCCAACCGCGCCTACAGCCAAAGCCCCTGCATCCACTGCACCGGGTTGCAGATGCCCCCGGCCGATGGAAGAAGGCTGGATGTCTTCGCCGCCGATCCCTTCCTCAGGCAGCAAACCGTGTTGCTGAATCTCGGTGGACAGATGCCAAATATTGACGGCTTCGAGAGCGATATGGTGGGCATTCACCGCAGCATCGCTTAAATGCCGGGACTCCACGCTTTCTGCTGCCAAGTTCGCACTTTGCACGGCGTCCTCGGCCAGGTGATGGCTTTGAACGGCGGCATTTGCCAATTGCTCGCTGTGCACCACGCCTTCCTGCAGATGGCGAGTGCCTACAACCGCTTCGCCCAGATGGCGTTCCGACACAACGCCTTCCGCCAAATGCTCACCTTGGACTGCTCCATGATCCAAGTGGAAGCCTTGGACCGTCCCCTCTGCCAAGTGCACGCCTTGCACGGAACCGGCTTGCAGATGACCACTACCCACCGCTTGCTCGCTCAGCGCTTCGGAGCCAACCGCGCCGGGTTGCAGATGACGGCTGGTGATGGACGACGGCTTCAGATCCTCCCCGCTGATGCCTTCTGCAGGCAACAGACCATGCTGCTGCAGCTCAGCCGATAAATGCCAGGCATTCACAGCTTCGGGGGCAAGATGCGAGCTGTCAACCACGGCCTCCCCAAGATGCTGGGAAGTGATGCTGCCTTCGGCCAAATGCCCGCTTTGCACGGCGCCTTCAGCTAGATTCCGGCTTTGGACGGACCCATCTGCCAGGTGGCGGTTCAACACGGAACCTGCCTTCAGATGACCGCTGCCCACCGCTTGCTCGCCTAGGGCTATGGCATTTACCGCACCGGCTTGCAAATGCCGGTTGGTAATCGACCCGGCCTGCAAATCATCCCCGCTGATCCCTTCGGCCGGCAACAGACCCTGTTGCTGCAGTTCGGCAGACAAGTGTCCGTGATTCACGGCTTCGGGAGCGATATGGGTGCCTTCCACCACGGCCTCCCCAAGGTGCCGGGACTCCACGCTCCCCTCGGCTAAATGCTCGCTTTGCACCGCGCCTGCGATCAAGTTCCGGCTTTGAATGGACCCATCTGCCAGATGGCGATTCAACACGGAACCGCTCTGTAAGTGGCCGCTGCCAACCGCCTGCTCACCCAGCGCTGTAGCGTTCACCGCACCAGCTTGCAGATGCCGGCTGGTAATCGACCCGGCCTGCAAGTCATCCCCACTGATCCCTTCGGCCGGCAACAGACCCTGCTGCTGGAGCTCTGCGGACAAGTGCCCGTAATTTACGGCTTCGGGAGCGATATAGGTGCCTTCCACCACCGCCTTTCCAAGGTGCCGTGACTCCACGCTCCCCTCGGCTAAATGCTCGCTTTGCACCGCGCCTTTGGCCAGGTGCTGGCTTTGGACGGACGCCTTCGCCAGATGGCCGCTTTGCACCGCACCTGCCTGAAGATGGGAGCTGCCAACCGCCTGCTCACCCAGCGCTTTGGAGCCAACTGCGCCTGCCTGCAGGTGCTGGCTGGCGATAGCTCCCGGCTGCAGAGCCTCCCCGTCGATCCCGGCGACAGGCAGCAGCCCGCTTTGGCGCAAGGCAGGGATCATGTGGGCAGCGCTGATCGATTCCGGAGCGATGTGGTAAGATCCGATCACCGAGACTCCGAGGTGGCGGTCAGTCACGCTGCCTTTGGCCAAATGCTCGCTTTGGATCGCCCCTTCAGCCAAATGCCGGCTTTGGACAGACGCCTCCGCCAGGTGACCGCTTTGCACCGCCCCCTCCTGAAGATGGGAGCTGCCAACCGCCTGCTCACCTAACGCGTCCGTATCAACCGCACCGGCTTGCAGGTGCAGGCTGGTGATGGCGCCCGCCTGCAGATCCTTACCGCGGATCCCCGCCTCGGGAAGTAACCCGCTCTGCCGCAACTCGGCAGACAGATGTCCGGCTTCGATGGCTTCGGCGGCAATATGGCGGGAGCCCACGGCTGCGTCGCCCAGGTGGCGTCCCGTTACACTGCCTTCGGCCAAATGCTTGCTCTGTACAGCCCCAGCGGCCAGATGATCGGCTCCAACCGCGCCAGCGGACAGAGCTTCCGACCCGACGGCACCGGGGGCCAAATGCCCGGCGTCCACGGCTTGCGCCGCCAGTTTCGGACCGGTCACGCTGCTGTTCGCCAGCTTCGCAACCGTGACCGCCAGATCCCCCAGCTTATCCGTTGTCACGCTTTCCGGCGACAGCTTCAAGCTGGTGACCGCATGATCCTGGAGATGCGGCGAGAAGATGACGCCAACCCCCAGGTGCTCCTCCCGAATCGCACCGGGTGCGATCTGGCCGCGGGTGACGGAGCCCGTCGCCAAATGCCGGGTCTGCACGATACCCGATCCCAAATGGTCGGCCGTGATTTGCTGTGCACCGATGGCGGACTCCGTCACCGCGGCCGGAGCGATCGCGCGGCTCGTCACACTGTCTTTAGCCAGTTTGTCGGCCGTGACGCTGCCTGGCTGCAGATGATTCGTCGCAACCGCTCCATCCGCCAGGTGCTCCGCGGTCACCTCGGCGGACGCCAGCTTCTGCCGGGTGACCGCCGCATCGGCCAGATGCCATCCCTGCACCGCTTCCGAAGCAAGGTGACTGCTTTGCACCGCCCCTTCGGACAGGTGCTTGCCGGTAACCGCTCCCCGCGCAAGCTGCGGCGATTGCACGGCCCCTTTGGCCAAGTGCCGGGTCAATACAGCTTCGTCCGCGATTTTCCCCGGCAGCACGCTTTGATCGGCGATCTTGGACGAGGTTACCGCCTGCTCGATGATATGCGAGGTGCCCACAGACTGGTCGGCCAGCTTCGTGGAGGGGATCGATTTATCGGCAAGATGCCGCGCCTGGATGACCTTGTCAGCGATATGCTCCTGACCAATACTGCCAGGCTGAACATGTTCGCTGCCCACGGCTCCTGACGCAAGATGGTGGGATTCAATCACCATTTCACCTAAATGAGCGGAAGTAACGCTCCCTTCCTGCAGCTGCTCCGCGCCGACACTGGACCAAGCCAGCAGTTCCCGGTCGATCATACCGGGTGCCAAATGCCGCGAAGTAATGCTGTGATCCGCCAGATGGCGGCTTTCCACCGCCCGTTCCGCCAGCTTCTCTCCCGTTACGGAGTGATCGCGCAGCTTCGATGTTGTCACAGAGGCCTCTCCCAGCTTAGAGGTGTCGACCGCTCCGTTGGCCAAATGCTGCGCATTTACGGCACCGCTGCGGATTTTATCCCCCGTTACAGCTTGGTCCTGCAAGAGCTCGGACGTTACGATCCATTCCGACAGATGCCGGCTCTCCACCGCCCCTTCTGCCAGCTTCTCCCCGGTGATCACCCGATCCGCCAGCTTCTCCGGGGTGATGCTGCCGTCAACCAGCTTCTCTCCGCCGATGGAATGATCCCGGATCGCCCAGCCTTCGATCGAACCGTCAACCAAGTGGCTGCCGTTCACGGAGGAAGGAGCGATTTTGGAGGAGGTCACCGCCCGATCGGCCAGCTTGATGTTCTCCACGGCGTAATCGGCGATCCAAGCGGTGTCGATCGTCCCCCGCATGATCCGCGAAGCATCGATCGTATACGGCGCAATTTTCTCCCCGGTGACGGCCTCATCGATGAGATCGTCGGTATAAATAATGCCCCGTTCTTGGTGCGGCGCGGTTTTTTCACTCAGCAGTTCCTGCAGCGCCTGGTTTCCGTCAACGTTTCCATGCTCCGGATCTGCTCCGGGTGATGCCGTCGCGGCCTCTTTCTCTTGTTCCGGCAGCGCGGGCAGTACGGGAGCTGGGCTTTCATGAAGCTCAACCTTCTTGTCTCGGGATCGCAACGATGCCTTTCGTTCCTCAAGCAGCTTAAGCTCGTTGATATTCGGGTTATCTACGTAATAGAGCGATTTCTTTGGTCTACTTGATTTTGTTGATTTATGTCTCTTCAAGAGCCGCCCTCTCCTTTGCCAATATAATAATCTTTGGTATCATATGCGGGGGGTTAGGCTCTTGTCACAGCTTTTGGGCCTGATTGCCGCAGCACGCTGCCTCCTGAAAAAAGATGAAATGGTTTCCCCGATTTCTACCGTTTTTAGCAGAACGGCCGCACGTTACAATAACCTTACGCGTAAGAATTCGGAAGGTACGTCGAAGCACGCCAAAGTTCACCGAAGTTCGCGGAACATCCTTTAAGCTCAAGTCTTGGAGGCAACTAGACATGAAAACCGATCTCGCCATAAACACCGCTCAGAAAGCATCCGTTAACGTTAGCCCGGCCGTCCCAGAGGCGTCAGAGGAACCTAACACGGCCATACTCCTATCTGCTGAAAAAAGCCCCACTACTGCACCAAACCTCGGCTATCGCCGCTCGTTTGCGATCATTTTGACAAGCGTCGTGCTGTTAAGCTTCGGGGGGAAGCTCTATGAAATCATCCTTCCGCTGATGATGTACGACATTACCCATTCCTCTGTGGCCATG
Source organism: Paenibacillus sp. oral taxon 786 str. D14 (assembly GCF_000159955.1). GTDB lineage: Bacteria > Bacillota > Bacilli > Paenibacillales > Paenibacillaceae > Fontibacillus > Fontibacillus phoenicis. The sequence goes on from NZ_GG695973.1 coordinate 312,983, forward strand.
AGCAGTATGAAAACCGCGGAGCTGCTGCCCAACTTCTTCTTCGCCATCTTCATCGGCGTCTTAGTTGACCGCGTCAACAAAAAACGCTGGATCCTCTGGATGATCGGGCTGCAGGCGATGCTGCTCCTTGCCTTTGCCGTCTTGTTCCGAAGCGGGATTCATCTGCTGCCGGTCTATTACGCCATCGGCTTCCTGCTGATGACGCTGAATTATGGATATTTTAATGCCGAAGTCAGTCTTATCAAGCTGAGTGTTCCGGTCCGGGAACTGACAAGCGCCAATGCCAAGCTGAGCTTTGCCGAAACGTTTGTTGGCATTATGGGGCCAGCGTTGTCCGGTCTGATCCTGATGTTATCCGACATCTCCGATGGATTGCTCATCACGTCGTTCTGTTACCTGATATGCATGGGGTTATTTACTAGACTAAAATTGGCGGAGAAAAAAGAAACCCCGCGGCAATCCCGATTCGCCGCGGAGTTTCTGGAGGGCTGGCGCGCCTTTTGCGTGAACAAGCCGCTCGTGTTGATGACCGTGTTCGTCGTGTTTCTAAACTGTACGTACACGGTGATCAGTACGACATCGATCTACTACGCCAAGGACGATCTGGGATTGTCCTCCTCCCTGCTAGCCATTGTACTCTCGGCTTCAGGTGCCGGAGGTCTTGCCGGAAGCTTGCTGCTCAGTCGGTTAAGACAATCCTGGGGCCTGGGCAAGGTGTTTGGCGCATCCATCTTGCTGAACGTCATCGCTTATCTCCTTCTGTTTCTTAGCGATGGCCTCGTGATGTTTGCAGTCGCCCTTTTCCTATCCGGATTTGCCGCGACCTTGTACAGCGTGTCGGTGTACGCCTTCCGCCAAGAGCAGACGCCGGCGCCGCTGATGGGACGAATCGCCGGAATTACCGGGACCTGCTTCCGGATCGGCATGCCTATCGCCGTCTACGCTTCCGGTTGGGTCATCGCCTGGTGGGGCACAAGCGTGATCTTTATCACCTGCGCGATATGGAATCTGATCGTCCTGGCCGTTTACGTGCGAACCCGGCTGTGGAACGTTCAGTGAGCTGATACCCTTCTACAACCCATGCCGGTCCATCGCAAGCAAACATTTAGCGCTCGCGCACCCAAACCATCATTTCCCCTTCGCCGCGATTGGCCCAGGCGTAATACGGGATGAACTTAAGCGCTGCCGGTTGCTCCGTCAGACGCGGGGACGCGCTGTACAACCCGCCGTCCCAGTCCGGCCCGGTGATGCGGACCGCCTCGGTCCGCACGGTAACGATGCCGCCAAGAAGTTCGGCTTCGTATTCCGCGTGAAGCTCGGCCTCCCGCGGCAACACCAGCTCATGCAGGTTCGCGCCGTTGTCGGCCTGCTCCAGGCAATAGACGAGCGGGCCGCGCTGCAGCGCCACCTTGCCGGCGTTTCCACGTACGAGAGGATGGCTGTACATACGTGTCACCGGCATCGCCAGTTTCAGCTCCACAACATCCCCTGCACACCATTGCCGCGCCAGCCGGATGTAGCCGTCCTGAAGCAAAGCTCCCTCCAGTTCCACCACTTCTCCGTTCACCTGGAGACTCGCTTCCGGGCACCAATCCGGCAGCCGCAACGCCAGTGTAAAGCGGCCTTCTCCCTCCGGCTGCACCTCAAACCGCACGTTTCCACCCCAAGGGTAATTGGTCGTTTGCGTCAGCTTCACCTTGCCGCCGCTCGTTTGCAATTCGGCTTCCCCGCCGATATAGAGATGAGCATATACCGTATCGCCTTGCACTGTATAGATGTATTCGCCAAGCGATGCCAGCAGCCGGGCGATGTTCGGCGGACAGCAGGCGCAGCCGAACCATTCCTGACGAACCGTTTTTATATGGTCAAACTTATGATTGGCGCCCCCGCAAGCCTTCGGGTCGACTTCCAGCGGATTCACATAGAAGAAATGCTTGCCGTCCCGGGCCATTCCACCGACAACCGTGTTGTATAAAGCCCGCTCCATCACATTGGCGTATCTCGAGTCCGGCGAAATCCGCAGCATCCGCTGGGCGAAGAAGATCAACCCGATGGAAGCGCAAGTCTCCGAATACACCGTGTCATTTGGCAGGTCGTAATCAAACGAAAACGCCTCGCCCTGCGGCATGGAGCCCACCCCGCCGGTAATATACATCTGCTTGCCGACAATGTTGTCCCATAGCTTGCGGCAGGCGGCCAGCATCGACTCGTCACCGGTTAACGCCGCAACATCGGCCATCCCGGTCAACATATACAGCAGCCGCACAGCATGGCCCACCGCTGTCTCCTGCTCCCGTACCGGCAGATGCGCCTGATGGTAAGTGAGGTCAACGTGATCTGCATGCCCCGCCCAGTGCGTTTGACCTCCCCGCCGCTTGAGTTCTTCCTCGAAGAAGGAAGGCTTCTGCCCCCGTTGCTCAAGGAAATATTGGCTTAGACGCAAATATCGCTCCTGTCCGGTCACCTCGTACAGCTTGACGAGCGCCAGCTCGATTTCCTGATGGCCGTCGTACCCCGGCAACTTGCCGGGCTCCCTGCCAAACACGCTGTCGATGTAATCCGCGAACTTGATGACCACGTCGAGCAGCTTTCTTTTGCCTGTGGCCCGATAATAGGCGACTCCCGCTTCGATTAAATGTCCCGCGCAATACAGCTCATGGCATTCCGTCAAATTCGTCCAGCGCTTGCCCGGCTCCTTCAGGATATAATACGTGTTCAAATACCCGTCTTCCCGCTGCGCCAAGGCCATTGTGTCAATTAATCCGTCGGCGATCGCCGCCAGCTCCGGATTTGGATCCGCTTCCAAAATATAAGCTGCCGCTTCCAGCCATTTCGCCAAATCGCTGTCCTGGAACACCAGCCCGTAATATTCACCCTGAACTTGCCCTGCGGCAATTTGAAAATTGCGTACAGCGCCGCTAGGTTCGGCTCCTTCCACCCGATCGTTTAATGCCTCCCATTGATAAGGGACAACCACATCCTTCACTAAACGGATATAGTAACTCCAAAATTCGTCGCGGATGTTCACTCGATTCAGCGCAACCCGCTCGGAACGCGGCATTTGCCCGGCTAGCTTCATCGCAAAGCCTCCTCCTTTTTTCAAAAAATCATACTGACAAATCTCATTTTATCTCATATATTTAGAACGAAATACGAATTCTATCAACCTCAAAGTTATAATATTTCACATTCGAAACGGAGGAGAGTGCCTTGCCGAAACCAACCGACCTGGTGCAGCTGACGGCGCCGCCCTTGCCCTATTTTTTGGAATGCGGACATACCGTATATCAGCCCGGAGACGAACATCCCAACCGGCGGAATATCGGTATTTTTGATTGGATCGTCGTGGAATCTGGCACGTTATACCTCGGGGAGGCGGGGCAATCCTGGAGTCTGGGGGCCGGCCAATCGCTGCTGCTGTTGCCCGATCGGCACCATTACGCGGTGAAGCCGTGCGAAGAGCCTACGTCGTTTTACTGGCTGCATTTTCATACGGTCTGTGCCTGGCAGCAGCTTCCGGCAGAGGAAGCCGATCACCTCTATCCGGACGCGGACGAGCATTACAGCCGTTTCCTGGCTTCGCCATATTCCCTGCATCTGCCGAAAGCGTGGGACCTCCCCTCTCCCGACCAGACGTTCCGCTTGTTCCGGCAGCTGCTGGAGAGCCTAGGGGAACGTCAATCCCGGGCGTTTTGGAACCGGCAGCAGCGGTTCGAGGAGCTGCTTCGTGCGATGGATCTCCGGCAGTTAGAATCACATGCCTCCCCGGTAGTGACCGTTGCGGAAAAGGCTGAAGCCTACATCAAAAGCAATTTCCGTTCGGAGCTCAACAGCGGGCAGATGGCCGATGCGCTGCATTACCACTATAACTACATCACGCGCTGCATGAAGCAGGTGTATGGCATGACGCCCAACGATTACTTGCTGCATTACCGGTTAGAGCAAGCTAAGCTGCTGCTGCTCACCACGGAGTGGCCGATTGCGGATATTGCTTCTTACGTTGGCTTCAACAGCACTCCCTATTTCTCGAACCGGTTTGCCTTCAAAAATGGCTGCTCTCCCCGCGAGTTCCGCAAGCGATATATGTCATGAGGAGGTAAAAAAAACGCCCGCTGCAGAAGCCCTGCGCGGACGGTTTAGCTTTAGTTCGTGTTAATTCGTTGCCACAACGGTGTTGATGGACGCGAACGCCAGCGGGCCAAAGCCTTCCGATGCTTCGCCATGCGGCGAATTCAGCAGAAAGGCAAATCCTTGCCCGCCTATGTTCTTGACGATATACTGCTGGGTCAGCCCCTTGCCTTGGGCGATCAAGAACAGCTCGGCATCTCGCATCGTTTCGTAGAGCTGGTCGCCGGTACGCTGCTCGACTTTACCGATTTTAGACATCTCGCTTTTGGCCGACTTCGCCAGCTCCTCGATGTTGTAGTCGGCAGGCAGCTTGGTAATGACCACATGAAAGTCTGAGTCGTAATTCATCATTAACTTGTTGGTTTTGGCATCAAAGGAGAAGATGTCGAACATATAAAAAGCGTAGCCCTCGCCCCTCTGCAAAGTGGCGGTTCGCGTCTCTTTCATGCCTTCCAGCTCAACCTCGATCGATTTCTCAGCCGGCAGCTCCGATGTTGCACCGGAGTCCGTCGACTCTGTGGCAGGAGCCGTCCCCTGCTTCGTTTCGGCTGCGGCGTCATCCGGCACGTTGTTGTCTGTATCCGTCTGGTTCCCGTTCGTTTCACCGCTTGCATTCATCCCAGGCTCGGAACTGTTCCCGAAGCACGCGGTCAGCGAGAGCACCAGCAGGATCATCCCCAGCCAGCCGGTGGTCTTCTTCCATTTCGTTTTTAGTACATTCTTGTTGTTCACTTCGAACACCCCCGCATATACAGACGGGCCGAACCTCAAAAAAGTTGCCATCACGAGGGAGGGAAATATTGCAGGTATTATTGTTCCTCAACTTCTTTGCCCTCGCGAGCGGCCAATAAGAACAAGACGATCAGCACGAAGGCAACTAGCGCCATGAACGGAATCGTAATAAATCCGAGCCAGCCTTGGCCTAAGTAATCGACGTTGCAAGGTACGCCAATTTTGCAGGGAAGCAGCTTGGCTAACGCCGGGATTTTTTGCTCGCTGTAATGATAAATGGAGATCATGCCGCCGATGATGCTGAGCGGAAGCACGTATGGAATGATCTGACGGTCGTTCTTATACGCGGCGATCCCCAGCAAGATGACCTGCGGGTACATGAAGATCCGCTGGAACCAGCACAGCCGGCACGGCTCATAATGCAGCACTTCGCTTAGATATAAGCTGCCCGCCGTCGCGACCATCGCAACCAGCCAGGCGAGGTAGATGCCATAGTCCTTCAAAAACCCCCGCATCATCCCCATTCCTCCCTCATATTCTTATTCTCCGGCCAATTCGTTATCGATGGTCTTCTTCAGCGTCTCATAATCGCCTAGGTTGCCGGCATATTCAATACCGTTGATGAAGAACGTCGGCGTGCTGTCTACGCCCAGCTTGTCTCCTCGAGCCAACTGCGCTTGCACCTCGTCCTGGTACGTTGCTTCGGCGATATCTTTCTGCAGCAGGTCGTAATCGATGGGCAGCTCCAGTTCTTTGGCCAGATTGACCAAAAATTCAGGCGAAGCCCAACCGTTGTTCTCCTCCCCCTGGCGTTCAAAAATCGCATCGAAATACTTCCAGAACGCATCATTGCTTTGATGATACACCGATTGAGCGGCCAGCGCGGCCGTAAAGGAATCGGAGCCGATAAACGGCAGATTCATGAAATAAAAAGCGACTTTACCTTGATCTATATAATCCTTCACCAATTCCGGCTTAATCAGTTCATTTACATGTTTACACGACGGACATTGATAATCCCCGAACTCTACAATCTTTACCGGGGCATCAGCTTGTCCTAACACAGGCAGCGCAGCATAATCAAATTCGACAGGCTTCGGTTTCGGCTGAATCGTCAACACGACGATGATCAGAATCAGAAGCAACCCCACGGTCGAAAACCAGATCAGTCGTCTCCTCTTTAATTGCTGCTGCAGCTTTTGTTGTTCGGCTTTGCGCTTGGCCAAAGCGTTCTTTGTTGTTTTCGGCGGCATGCGATCCCTTCTTTCTATTTAATAGTTCAATTTCAAAATACGTTTTATCCTGCAACCATTCTAGTTACAAAAGCAAGATTCGTCAAGTTGAACCCAGAACCTCGCAGGACCTTCCCAACGAAAAAGTGTGATGGTTCGTACTCATCAAAGATTTATGCCTCTTCAGGCCTCTTTTACACCATTATCCCTTTCCTTCAGAAATAGGGGATCAAGATAGATCCTATTTATCCAAGCCATTCTGTGTTCCCCACCCCCTGATGCAACGGGATAATCGTTAAAAAGAGAGCCAGACACCTCTATAAAGCCGCAACCAAGAAAAAAACCGGCGCCCTAACGGCACCGGTTCAAGAGGAAACCCGTATTTCCAGTTGGAAAAGATCTTAAATTCTTACGAATCTAACAATTCTTATGCTTCGATAGAGCGAACCAGCTCGACGACTTGTTCAGCCGTCTGCATTTGCAGCGCCTTCGCCGCCAGCTGCTCCATTTCCGCTTTGGACAGCTTGGAGATTTGCGAACGAGCCGGCAGGATCGAAGTCGCGCTCATGCTGAATTCGTCCAGCCCAAGTCCGAGCAGCAACGGAATCGCCGTTGCATCGCCAGCCATTTCGCCGCACATGCCGGCCCACTTGCCTTCTTTGTGCGCTGCATCGATGACCATTTTCACCAAGCGTAAAATCGATGGGTTATATGGCTGGTACAAATAAGATACGCGTTCGTTCATGCGATCGGCTGCCATTGTATATTGAATAAGGTCGTTGGTACCAATACTGAAGAAGTCCACTTCTTTGGCGAACTGATCGGCCAGGACCGCAGTCGAAGGAATCTCCACCATAATGCCGAGTTGGATCTCGTCGGAGACTTGAACGCCTTCGGCTTGCAGCTTCTCCTTCTCTTCCAGGAGCAGCGCCTTCGCCGCACGGAATTCATCCAATGTTGCGATCATTGGGAACATGATACGCAATGTGCCGTATACGCTGGCGCGAAGCAAGGCGCGCAGCTGCGTGCGGAACAAGTCCTTCTGCTCCAGGCACAGGCGAATCGCTCGGAAGCCCAGGAACGGGTTCAGTTCCTTCGGCAGATTCAAATACGGCAGCTCTTTGTCGCCGCCGATATCCAACGTGCGGACAACAACCGGCTTGCCTTCCATTTTTTCCAGCACGGTCTTGTAAGCATTAAATTGAACATCCTCTGAAGGCAGCTCTGTGCGGCCCATGTACAGGAATTCCGTCCGGTACAGGCCTACCCCTTCACCGCCGTTCTCCAGTACGCCAGCCACGTCGTTTGGCGTGCCGATGTTCGCGGCCAATTCCACGTGAACGCCGTCTTTGGACATCGTCTGCACCTCGCGCAGCTTCTTCCATTCTTCGATCTGCACCAGGTACTTATCACGTTTCGCTTTGTATTCGCTCAGGACATCCTCGGTCGGATTGATGATGACGCTGCCGTCCAATCCATCCACGATCACAAGATCGCCGCTGTTTACCTTGTCCAGCACCTCTTTGGTGCCGACAACCGCCGGGATTTCCAGCGAGCGGGCCATAATCGCCGAGTGCGACGTGCGGCCGCCGATATTCGTTGTAAAGCCCTTGACGTAATTGCGATTCAACTGTGCCGTATCCGACGGCGTCAAGTCTTCCGCAATCACGATGACTTCCTCATTGATGTCAGCCGGATTGACGTAATTCAGTCCGAGCAAATGCGTAAGCACACGCTTGGTGACGTCCCGCATATCTGCTGCGCGTTCCTTGAGGTAGGCGCTTTTCATATTTTCAAACATCGTGATGAATTCATTTGCGGTTTCATTCAAAGCGTATTCCGCACTAACGCTCTCAGCGGTAATTTTATCGCGAACCGGCGTCAACAGCTCAGGGTCGTTCAAGATCAACAAATGAGATTCAAAAATCTCCGCTTTCTTCTCACCAAGCTCTTGAAGCGTGCGCTCTTTGATCGCTTCAAGCTCTTGTTGAGATTTGGCCAAAGCTTCGTCCAAACGTGCCAGTTCCGCAGCGGAATCGGAAGCATCCCGACGATGAATCGTATAGTCGGGATGCTCCAGCTTGAAAGCTTTGGCGATGGCCACGCCAGCCGAAGCGGCAATACCTTCGATCTTAAGCATTCACTTCTCCAAGCCCTTCGTTAACCATCACTTCGGTGAGCGCTTGAAGTGCTGCCTCGGCCTCTTCGCCTTCAACGATCAGCTTCAGCGAATCGCCTTGTTCCAGACCCAAGGACAGTACGCCGAGAATCGATTTCAGGGTCACTTTCTTGCCGCCGGCTTCAGCGAAGGATTCGGCCCCCTTGAATTTGTTAGCAGTGTTCACCAGAGCCGTTGCCGGGCGTGCATGAATTCCGTCTTCATCCGTAATTTTGAACATTCTTTCCATGAGTGATCCTCTCGCTTTCTGAATTATAGTTTTTGGAAAATGATATATGATACGCTCCTCACCCTATTGTAAGGGAACGTGGGAACCAATGCCAAATGCACCGCCGTGATAGAACGACGGCGCATTGGAGCTTTACTTGATGGTGACGATGTCGGCTTCGCCTTTGGACAGCTTGCCGGTTTTGTTCAGCTTCACGGACGCGCCCTCTGGCAGGTTCGAGAAGACGATTGGCGAAATGATGGATGGTGCATGCTCTTTCACATAATCCAGGTCCACTTCCAGGATCGGTTGTCCAGCAGCGACCAGATCCCCTTCCTTCACCAGTACATTAAAGCCTTGGCCTTTCAGCTTGACGGTATTTACGCCGATGTGCACCAGCACTTCTTTCCCGCCGTCCGACATGATGCCGATGGCATGCTTGCTTGGGAAGACGTTAAATACTTTCCCGTAAACCGGGGAACCAATCACGCCGTCGTGCGGAAGCACTGCAAATCCGTCGCCGGTCATTCGTTCCGAGAACACCGGATCAGGTACATTGGAAATGTCCATCAGCTCACCGTCCACCGGCATCACGATATCTTCCTTGATGATCGCGTCGCCGTCTTGGGCCGCTTGTTGTTCCACTTCAGCAGGTTTAACTTCTTCGGTCTTCACAGCTGCTTCGGAGTTTTCCGCAGGCCGCGGTGTCTTGCCGCTCATAATATCGGCAATTTGCGATTTGATCGTGTCGGAACGCGTTCCGAAGATCGCTTGGATGTTGTTGCCTACTTCAAGCACACCGGAAGCGCCCAGCTTCTTGAGCTGATCCTTGTTGACGTTCGATTTATCCTTAACTTCAACACGCAGCCGGGTGATGCAGGCATCCAGGTGAACGATATTCTCTTGACCGCCCAGCGCGGATAAGATATTATGCGGCAAATCGTCCTGAGAAGTTGCTCCTCCAGCTGCACCTTCCTCATCGGCAACTTGATCTTCGCGGCCCGGCGTTTTCAGGTTAAACTTGCGAATCACGTAACGGAAACCGAAATAGTAGATGACCGCCAGGATCAGACCAACGATAATGACGTTCCACCAAGGTGTCCGGTTTGGAATCACCCCGAAAATCAGGAAGTCGATCAAACCGCCGGAGAAGGTCATCCCGATCTTCGTTCCCAGGAGATGCATGGTCATGAAGGACAAACCTGCGAAAATCGTATGAACGGCAAACAACGCCGGTGCAACGAACAGGAACGAGAACTCCAGTGGTTCCGTAATCCCTGTCAAGAAGGAAGTCAATGCTGCCGAGCCCATAATCCCGGCCACATATTTCTTATGCTCTGGACGAGCTTCGTGGTAAATCGCCAGCGCAGCGGCAGGCAAACCAAACATCATGAACGGGAATTTACCGGTCATAAATGTACCGGCTGTAAACGGCACGCCGTCACGCAGCTGTGCCATGAAGATTGATTGGTCCCCGCGCACGAGCTGACCTGCGCTATTGATGTATTCGCCGAACTCGAACCAGAACGGCGAGTAGAAGATATGGTGCAGACCAAACGGAATTAACGCCCGTTCGACCACCCCGAAAATAAACGCGGACAACGTCCGATTTTGCCCCAACATAAAGTGGGAAGCCAAGTTTAATCCGGTTTGGATCGGTGGCCATACGACAACCATCATCAAACCGAGCAGAACTGAAGTAGCGGCCGTCATAATCGGCACGAACCGTTTCCCGGCGAAGAAGCCGAGGTAAGACGGAAGCTCAATCCGGAAGAACCGGTTATACATTGCGGCAGCCAGGATACCCACGATAATACCGCCGAATACCCCCGTTGCCAGCGTTGGAATACCAAGTACATTGGCATAGGCCGGATCGGTTCCGATCATCGACGGCACCACGCCAATGACCGTCCCCATCGTCACGTTCATGACGAGGTACCCGATAATGGCAGCCAGACCGGCAACCCCTTCACCGCCTGCCAAACCAACGGCGACGCCAACTGCAAACAGCAAGGCCAGGTTCGTAAAGACGATTTGGCCGGCGTTCATCATGACTGTAGCTACAGCATGAACAGCGTGGTTATCCAATGCGGGAACCAAATTTAGGAACTCAGGGCTGACCAGCATATTACCGATCCCGAGCAGCAGGCCTGCCGCCGGAAGAAGAGCTACCGGAAGCATCAGCGCTTTACCTACCCGCTGTAAAACCCCAAACAAACGCTTAAACATAAATACCCTCCTGTAATTACATAGTGGACTAACAAAAACAGGCATGAGCCAATATAGGTCATTTGTGCTGTACCGTGATCGCTTACGGATATAATACCCCGTAACCGTCCAGTACAATCCAAAAAAACCTTTATCAACTCATGCCTGATCGAATCAGTCACACATTGTGATTATGAAGTTGTTGTTAATGCATTAGGAATTATAGCAGACCTTCTTTTTTCGCGCAAGCAAGCTATTGAAGATTTGCCGGAGCCACACGGTGTAAATGCATGGTTAAATAACTAACCTCTGCCTTATAAACCGGCAGCTTGAGCCGTTGCTCCATAACTTTTGTCAATTTATAGGCAAGCGAATACAACACAGGATACTCCTGCTTGAGCAGCAATTCCAGCTTGTCGACTTCGCTGACTTGCTCTCCCCGCCGAATCCGCTCGATCGCGAACCGCAAATGGGTGAGCAGACGCGAATAGTCCAGCGAATTGCGGAGGATCGAGAAGCGAAGCTCCTTCTCGATGATGCCTACCAAATCGGCGATCAACTGGGCATGTCCGCGGACCTCGCTGATGTGACGGTTGGTGATGGCGCTGTTGATGTGAAGCGCAACGAAGCCAATTTCGTCTTCACCAAGATCAATGCCCAGCCTCTCCTTGATCAAACGAATGGCATATTCCGCCAATTCATATTCCAGCGGATAAATTTCCTTCGTCTCGAACAAAAATGGATTATGAAACGCGATGTCCTGCTCCGCCCGTTTTATCGCAAACGCCAAGTGGTCAGTTAACGCGATGTGAATATGCTCATTAAGCTCGGTTTGAGTTTTCCCGGAAATATACATAATAATTTCGCCGATGATCTCGATCAGCTGTTCATCCACCTGGTGCACGAGTTGCTTGTATTGCTCCTGCTCCTGCTGGTTCGTAAGGATAAACATCTTCTCGACGGCTTCCAGCGAAATGGAATCTCCCGTTTTTCGGTTAAATCCGATGCCTTTGCCGATGACAACGACCTCGCCATGCTCCGGATGATTTGCGATGATGACATTGTTATTCAACACTTTGGCCACGCGCAGGCTGTTCACAACACAGTAGCACCTCTTTTCCTATATTCCGAAAACGGTTAAGCCCATTATAATGGATTTTTTGGGCGCCGTCAGCCGATTCCCAGGCATTTCAAAGGCGTCCTCACTCTGATGATGAGCGGGACGCCGGTTTCTTTTTATCCTAGGACAAGATACACGGATGGAGGGCGGTTGTCAAGCCACCTTAGGCCCTACTTTTGGTCTGGGTCGGCTGCCTTCGAAGCCGCGGTTTCCAGCACAACCGGATCTGGCACCTTTCCGCCTGCTGCAGACTTGACGGAAGCCGTCTCAAGCTCCGGTGTTGCGGCGACAACTTTGCCTTTGGTCAGGCTTTGGATCAACCGATCGAGTTCGATCCCGGAGACGCTCTTGAGCATGTCAGGCGCTGTGGCCATCAGTTCGGTCACGTAGTTGCTGACGCGAGCGGCTCCCTCGCCTTTGCCGGTATCGACGACGGTCAGCTTGTCGATGGAGGACAGCGGTGCAGCGATCTTGCTTGCCAACTCCGGCAGCATCTTCATTACGATATCGAGGATCGCCGCCTCGCCGAATTTCTGGAACGCTTCGGCCAGCTTCTCCTTCGCTTCGGCCTCGGCCAAGCCGCGCAGACGGATGATTTCGGCATCCGCCGTCCCTTTGGCCCGTTCGGCATCCGCAATCGCCAGGCCTTCTAGCCGCTTCTGTTCAGCGGAAGCTTTGGCCTGCGTTTCGATCGAGTATTGCAGCGCATCGGCTTCCCGCATCTTCCGGGCTTTTTCCGCTTCGGCGGCCTGCTCGACGGCATAACGGTCCGCATCGGCCTTTTTCTTCACTTCAGCATCATATTGCTTCTGACGGACGATAATTTCTTTGTCCTGCAGATCGATTTCCCGTTCCTTCCGCACCAGCTCGACCTTCATCTGCTCTTCGACCATCACTTGCTTAGCCCGAGCTTCCTGAATGTGATAAGCTTGGTCGGCTTCGGCTCTGGCAGTGTCCTGCTCCTTCTTGAAGGACGCTACCTTCAGTTCCTTCTCTTTCTCAGCCTCGGCGATGTTCGTATCGCGCACCAGCTCGGCCTTCTGCCCAGCTTCCTCGGCCAGCGCTTTCTGGATCCGTGCATCCCGCTGGGCTTCGGCCTCAGCGATGTCGGCGTCCCGCTTAACCGCAGCGATCCGCGGCTTCCCAAGCGCCTCCAAATAACCGTGCTTATCCCGAACGTCCTTGATCGTGAACGAAACGATCTGCAGTCCCATTTTCTTCAGATCCCGGGCTGCGACGCTTTGCACTTCCTGAGCAAACTTGTCGCGGTTGCGATAGACTTCCTCAACGGTCATCGAGCCCAGGATGGAACGCAGATGGCCTTCCAGCACTTCCTGTGCCTCGCCCTTCAGCGATTCGATGGGTTTGCCCATAAATTGTTCGGCGGCTGTTGCGACGTCTTCGATCGAGCTGCCCACTTTAATGATGGCCACGCCGTCTGCAGATACCGGCACCCCTTGCTCGGTGTAGACCTCGGGCGTCATCACGTCAAGCTTATGGGATAGCAGCGACATAAACTCGGCTTTCTGAAAGATCGGCCAGATAAATGCCCCGCCGCCGCGCACGATTTTGATTTTGCGGCCGGATTGGTCGTCGGAAATGTTTTTGCTGCCTAGAAAAGACCCCGTCACAATCATCGCCTCATCGGGGCCCACCGTTTTGTATCTTGCCCAAAACGCCAGCCCAAGCACGACAATGACTGCAATCACGATCACGGGGATCAGTAGGAAATCCGGAAAACTTTCGAACAATGACATCAGCTCCCTCTTCTTTAATTGGCATTACATCGGGTGGGGGTAAAGCTCGGAAACCTGGACGGTCCCGTCCTTCGCCGTCCCGATCACAACGACGGCTGTTCCGGCGGGAATCTCCTTCCGATCCCAGCTGGAGGCGATATGCAGCGAATTGCCGCCTACCTGCTTCACCATCACTTCGCCATACCCTTGCGCCGGAATGGGCACGGTGACTTCGCCGATTTTACCGGGCAGCTCCGATTCAGAGAATCCCGTGGAATTTTCACTGTTCTCCATCGGTTTCACATAGGCGAAATACACGGTAGCAGACAGCAGGACGGCTGCAACTATCGCTAAAACCACTACAACAGCCGTGCCAAGCCCGGTGTATCGGTCCAGCAAAATACCGGCTCCGCCAAAGGACGTGATCGCCGAGGCCGTGATGATCGGCTTGAGAAAATCCGCGGACAGGAAATCAAACACGCCATCCAGCCAGCTTCCGATCAAGTCACCAAGCACGGCGCTGATGACGGCAAACAAAGCACCGCCGACGAAACAACCCCAAAACAGCGCTTCCATCCCGTTCCTCCCTCTACCCAAAATATTGTTGGACTCTACAATTAAATACGTAAATTGGTGAAATATGTTTCAAAAAAAGAAAAACCGGCCTACGACGCCAAGTCGTGAGACCGGTTATTTTAAGTAGGGATCTATGAAGCGGGGATTTACAGCGACATCCGATAAATTTCGAGCACGTCCTGTTTATCCAACACGGCAAAATTGCCAAACGAACCAAAGCGGACCGCTTTATCGGCCATAACTTCCAGTTGACTGTCGTCAATGCCGTAATCCGCCAAGCGGCTTGGTGCGCCAATCGAGTTCCAGAATGACCGCAACGCTTCGATGCCCTCAAGCGCCACTGCCTCATCGCTCTTGCCGGCAGGATCGACATGGAAGACGTTGATCGCCAGACGCTTAAAGCGGGCGACATCCTGCTTCAGGTTATATTTCATCCAGTTCGGGAACAGGATGGCCAGGCCGCCGCCATGCGGAATATCGTAAACCGCCGACACAGCATGTTCGATGTTGTGAGTAGCCCAGTCCCCGGACAAGCCCATGTTCAGCACGCCGTTCAGCGCCAATGTGCCGCACAGCAGAATCGTTTCCCGGAGGTCGTAGTTTTCCAAATCCTGTACCAGCTTCGGTGCCGTTTCGATCACCGTCCGCAGCAGCCCTTCGCAGAACTCATCCTGCAGCGGAGTGTTTGGCGTTGGATGGAAATAATGCTCGAATACATGAGACATGATATCCACCATGCCGTACACCGTTTGGTCTTTCGGCAAGGAAACCGTGAACTGCGGATCAAGGATGGAGAATGCAGGATAAGCCAGCTTGCTGCTCCAACCCAGCTTCTCCTTAGTTTCTTCGTTGGAAATGACGGAGTTTCCGTTCATTTCGGAGCCAGTTGCGGCCATCGTAAGTACCGTTCCGAGCGGCAGGGCGGCTTTCGGTACGGCTTTGCGCTCTGCGAAATCCCACATATCCCCGTCGTATTTAGCCCCGACGGCAATCGCCTTCGAGCAGTCCAGCACGCTGCCGCCGCCGACGGCAAGAACCAGCTCGATGCCGTTGGATTTGCACAGCTCGACCCCGCGGTGCACCGTCGAAAGACGCGGGTTCGGCTCAACGCCCGCAAGCTCCGTCACTTCGGCGCCGATTTCCCGCAGAATGGCCGTCACTTGATCGTACAGCCCGCTGCGTTTAATGCTGCCGCCGCCGTAGACTAGCAGCACTTTTTTGCCGTAAGCCGGCACCTCGTTGCGAAGCGCCTCCAGCTGGCCTTTGCCGAAGATCAGCTTGGTTGGATTATGAAATACGAAATTGTCCATGCCTTAACTCCTCCTAAAATTTGGTTATGTAAATGGAGCGTTTCTACAATGCGCTGGTGCTATTTCTAGCCTCTTCGAACTCCCAAACTATTATACTTCTAACTGTAACAAAATAACAAACAGAAAAAGGGATCATCCCAAACCTTTATCGATTTGGAACGCCCCTTTACTTCTAAATTCGGTTATGCCTTACCGTCTGCGGTAACCAACCGATTCAACAAAGCGTTCGAAAGCCTCACAGCCTTCGGGCGTCGCTTTAAATACGCCGGCATGTCCAAGGATCTCCGCGAACTTGCGGCCAACCTCATCACGCAGCAGCGCTTCGGCCTCTTCACGACCCAACGACATGCCAACGCGTGCAACCAGTTCCTTCACCCAGTCCGCATGCACGGCCAAGCGGGCATTCGGATCGGATACAGTTTGCTCATAGAGCGCCTTATCGCCGCTCAGAATGTCAGCAACCCCCGCCAGTTCTTCCTTCAGCCGGCCCGGAAGGATGGCTACGCCCATGACTTCAATCAGGCCGATGTTCTCCTTCTTGATGTGATGCATCTCGCGGTGCGGATGGAAAATCCCTTCGGGATGCTGTTCGTCCGTCCGGTTATTGCGCAGGACGATGTCCGCTTCATACCCGCCGTCCGCGCTGCGGCGAACGATCGGCGTTACCGTGTTATGCGGCACGGATTCCCCCTCCTGCTCGGAGAAGGCCAGGACGCCAACAGATGGGTCGCTGTATTGCTTCCATTTTTCGTACAGATGATCTACCGCTTCCAACACGGCTTCCCGCTCTTGGCCGTTCACCCGCAGCACAGACATCGGCCACTTCACCCTGCCGACGGTGACGCCGGCGAAGTCCGGATGGACGTAGACAGCTTCGACTGGAGCTTTTTCCAATGGAAACGTGTGGCGTCCCCCCTGGAAATGGTCGTGCGTCAGAATCGACCCGCCGACGATCGGCAGATCCGCGTTGGAGCCGATGAAGTAATGCGGGAACAACGTCGTGAATTCCAACAGCCGCTTAAACGTATCGCGGGTCAGCTTCATCGGAATGTGATCGTGGTGGAACACGATACAATGCTCGTTGTAATAGACGTAAGGCGAGTATTGGAAAAACCACGGCTCCCCGTTCAGCGTCAGTGGAATAACTCGCAAATTCTGGCGGGCTGGATGATTCAGTCGTCCGGCATAACCAACGTTCTCGCGGCACAACTGACATTTAGGGTACACCGGAGGCGGCAGCAGCTTCGCCATCGCGATTTCCTTCGGATTCTTCTCCGGTTTGGACAGGTTAATCGTGATTTCCATGTCTCCAAACGGCGTCGGCTGCTCCCAATAGATGTTCTGACGCACCCGGTCCATCCGGATGTAATTGCTGGCTACCGACAACTTATAGAAGGCGTCGGTCGCGGCGGCAATTCCCTGCTCGCTTTCCGTTTTGCGGAAGGCGGCGATTGTTTCCGACGGGCGCGGCATGAGCAAGCCCATGATTTTCGCATCCAGCAAATCGCGGTACGTAGCGGTATCTTCCGGAATCAAGCCGATCGTAAGCCCGTAATCGATCAAGATCTCAAGCGGCTCCTGCGGTCCGGTCAGCGCCTCCTTCGCCACTTCGCCGGTGTACGGCTCATCAAAGGAGAACAGCTCCAGGAGACGATTGCGCGAATAGTCCACGTCCCACCAATCGATCAGGCCCTGCTCGAGCGCATAATTCACTAGCCGTTCAATCGCATGAAGCGCGTCTTGACGACTTCTCTCTTCTACTCCCATCCCATAACACTCCCTTAGTCGTTATAACCGTTCGGATGGCTGTTATGCCATTGCCATGCGCTTTCAATGATGCCGGGCAGCTTGTTGCGAGTCGGATTCCAGCCCAGCACGCGGCGGGCTTTATCCGAGGAAGCGATGAGCACCGCCGGATCGCCGGCGCGGCGCGGGCTGATCGCGACCGGGAAGTCGCGGCCGGTGACCTGCTTCACGGTTTCGATCACTTCCTTGACCGAGAAACCTTGCCCGTTGCCAAGGTTAAATACGTCGCTCTCTCCGCCGCCCAGCAAATGATCCACCGCGCGCAGATGGGCATCTGCCAAATCACTCACGTGGATATAGTCGCGGACACAAGTACCGTCCGCCGTGTTGTAGTCATCGCCGAACACCTGGATGGACGGACGTTGTCCCAAGGCCGCTTGAATGATCAACGGGATCAAATGGCTTTCCGGGCGATGGTCCTCGCCGATTTTGCCGCTCTCATGGGCACCAGCCGCGTTGAAGTAACGCAGGGACACGTATTTGATCCCCAACACCTGATCGAACCAAGCCATCATCCGTTCCATCGTCAGCTTCGTTTCGCCATACACGTTCGTTGGCCGGGTCGGATCACTCTCTTCAATCGGCACTTTTTCCGGTTCGCCGTAGGTTGCCGCCGTGGAGGAGAACACGATCTTGCGCACATTCGCCTGATCCATCGCATCCAACAAGCAAAGCGTCCCGTACACGTTATTGTCAAAATATTTGACCGGATCCTTCATGCTCTCCCCAACCAGAGAGTTCGCGGCAAAATGGATGACCGCTTCGATCTCGTTCTCGGCAAACAACTTGGCCAACAGCGCCTTATCGCGCAGATCTCCTTCATACAGCTTACCGCCGAGCAACGCCTCGCGATGTCCGGTCTGCAGGTTGTCGATCACGACGACCTCTCTTCCTTGCTCCAGCAGCGCCGCTACTGTATGCGAGCCGATATAACCGGCTCCCCCCGTAACCAGTATCGCCATGATGATTACTCCCCTTTCATCTCATGTACTCCGTCGCCTACGCCGCACACGTAAAATTCGCCTTCCAGCCCTGTCCGTTCCTTATAAGACCGACCAACCTCGGACACGAACCGCTCTACCGAATCCTCATGCACCAGCGATACTGTACAGCCGCCAAATCCGGCCCCGGTCATCCGGGCGCCCAATGTGCCTTCGATCTTCCGTGCTTCCTCAACCATCACGTCCAGCTCCAGGCAGCTCACCTCGTACAAGTCACGCAGCGAATCATGGGAGGCGTTCATCAGCTCGCCAAAAGCCTTCAAATCGTTGGCGCTCAGCGCATCCACCGATTTCAGCACGCGCGCGTTCTCTTCCACCACGTGTTTGGCCCGTTTATACAGCACTTCGTTCGTAAAATCTCCCCGCCACTGCTCCAACTGCTCCGGCTTCAGGTGGGCCAAGAACTCCAAGCCCGGCTCGCGTTTTTGCAAAATCTCCAGCGCAGCATCACATTCCGAACGCCGTTCGTTGTATTTGGAATCGACCAGCCCGCGGCGTTTCTTCGTATTGCCAATGACCAGCTTATACGCGCCTGTCCGGAACGGGACCAGCTTGTATTCCAAGGTGTCGCACATCAGCAGGATCGCATGGTCCTTGGCCCCGTTCGCCACCGCGAACTGGTCCATAATGCCGCTGTTTACGCCGACATATTGATTCTCAGCCCGCTGAGACAACCGGGCGATTTCCACCTTGTCGAGCTCCTTCCCTTCCATGCTCACGAACGCCAAGGCCGTTACCACTTCAATCGATGCGGAGGAGGACAAGCCCGCACCGTTCGGAATTTCGCCATGGAACAGCAGGTCATACCCGCTCGTAAGCGAGATGCCCAGCTTCTTCAGCTCCACGTAAACGCCGATCGGATAGTCGATCCATTCACCGGTTTTGCTTGTGCCGAGCTCTTCCAGTGCCAGCTCTGCCGTGTAAGGCAGGTTGCTGGAAGCAAAGGCGACTTTGCCGTCAGCGCGCTTGCGGATCGCCAGCGTCGTCCCAAATTCCAACGCCGCCGGGAACACATACCCCCCGTTGTAGTCGATATGCTCACCGATCAAGTTCACCCGTCCTGGGGCGTTAAATACGCGAATCGGCTCAGCGCTTTCCCCATATTTGAATATAAACAATTGTTCCATTTCCTGCTTTTTCATCAACGTACACCCCATCGTCATGAAATCTTTGATTCTTGTACCCAGTATAATGAAATCGCTTTGCTTTGATAATGCAACTTTGCGAGAACAATATAGATAAATGTGACTTTTCGGAGTAAAATGGGAGCGAAGTCTTATGGGGCATTATCCGTCCCCCTGGTCAAAGGAGACTATCCCATGTTCAAAGAAACCTATAGCGCGGCCGCCAACCCGGATTTGATCGAGACAGATGAGCTGCATGTTCTGTTCGCCGGCGAAAGTCAGACCCTTCCCGATCACCGGCTGGGCCCGAAAATTTATGATTATTTCCTTCTGCATTTCGTAGAGCAAGGCAAGGGCACGTTCCGGACCGAATCCGCCTCCTATGAGCTGAGCGAAGGGGATGGCTTCCTGATTCTCCCCGATCAGCTCGTCAGTTATGCTTCCGATGTGGCCGAGCCTTGGCGTTATCGTTGGATCGCCTTCACCGGAGTTAAGGCGGCGGAGCTCGTGAAGCGAGTCGGCTTCACCCCGCAGCAGCCGGTGTTCCGGCAAGGCGGGAACAGCCCGATCCCTGCCATGCTCAGCAGCGTGTTACAAGCATTCCAAACGAAAAAAAACAGCTCCCATCTGCTGTCGCTGGGGCTGCTTCATCAAATTATGGCCGAAGCTCAAGAGACGCTTGGCATGGCCTCCGCGCTGCCGTCGGGCGAATCGGGCGTTCAGCGGATCGTGAAGCAAATGATTCATTATATGGCCAGCCAATACGCGCATCCGGTCTCCATCGAGCAGATGTGCGCATCCTTGGGCTATAATCGAGCTTATCTTTCGCGGATTTTCAAAAAAGAAACGGGCTTCACCCCCGTCACCTACCTGCTGAAGTTGAGAATCGATAAGTCCCGCCAACTGCTGCGCGAACGTCCCGAGCTGTCGATCGAGCAAATCGCCGCTTCTGTCGGCCTTACCGATCCGCTCTACTTCTCACGGCAGTTCCGCCGGTTTCACAACGAATCACCAAGCGAATATCGCCGGGCGGTCACCCGGAATCCCGCGAAGGAGTGAGTCTACGCAAAATTCGCGAGCCTCGTCTCACTCCGCCAAGTCCAGCTTCCGGGAAACGGCCCCCAGCACCTCGCCAATCGGCTCGGTGATCAAGAGGTCAGCCCGGTTATCATACGCGGTGGACGAGGCGTTGATCAGCACCGTCCGTTCGCCGCGGAAATAGGTGACCAGATGAGCTGCGGGCTGCACCGTCAGCGAGGTTCCGCCGATCACCAGCAGGTCAGCGCCGGCGATCGCCGTTACCGTGTCCTGGATCACCTGCTCATTCAGGTTCTCCCCATACAGCACCACATCCGGCTTGATGATGCCGCCGCAGCTGCAGCGCGGCACGACGTCTTCGCTGTCCATGACGTCCTTTAACGTATAGGTACGGCCGCATTCCATGCAGGTGTTGCGGTGCACCGATCCGTGCAGCTCCAGCACGCGGCGGCTGCCCGCCTGTTGATGGAGCCCGTCGATATTTTGCGTCACCACGGCGCTTAGCTTCCCTGCTCGCTCCAACTCAGCCAAACAGCGGTGCGCGGCGTTGGGCTGCGCCTCCGGATGGAGCATTTTCGTCTTATAGAAATCGAAAAATACGTCCGGATGCCGATCGAAGAACCTCCGGCTCAAAATCTCCTCCGGCGCATAAGGCGACGCGTTCTCCATCTGATAGATGCCCGCCGCCGAACGGAAGTCAGGGATTCCGCTTTCGGTAGATACCCCGGCCCCTCCAAAAAATACAATGTTTGAACTCTCCTCAATCCATGCTGCCAACGTGTCGATCTCTTTGCTCATCCGCTCGAACCTCCTATGGATGTATCGTCAACTCGCGATAATTGGATATAATAACGTCCGCGGCCCGCAAATAAACTGCTTCCTGGGCCTCTTCACCGTACTCCTCCGACACGCCAATGGTCATCACGACGCCTGCACGCTTTCCCATTTGCATATCGGCATTGCTGTCGCCAATGACCACCGCTTCGCTTGGCGATAGCCCCAGTTCACGGCAGGCGAGCAGCGCCATGTCCGGCCCCGGCTTGCCCCGGGCAACGCGATCCCGGCCAACCACGCTGGCGAACGCATCCCGGATGCCAAGCCATTCCAGATGCTCCAGCGCCTCCGAGGTTGAGTCGGAGGTGACGACCGCCAGCTTCACACCCGCCTCACGGCAACTCTGGACAAAATCGCGCAGCCCGGGCAAAGGCACCGCTTCCCGCCGCCGCTTGAGCTCCGCCATCGCCGTTGCATTTAATTCGCGAACAACGGTTGTCGCTTCGTTCCAAGGCAGCCCTGCGGCATATAACGTCGATGCCAGTAGCGCAATGATCTCTTCTTCCGTCCCCATCGCAATCGGACCGGTTTTGTCGTAACCGATCACCCGGTTTCGCTCATCCGTTTGAAGGCCTAGCAGCGCGGATTTGTTGAACCCGCCAGGCGAGCCCAACTCAGCCAGCTTCCGCTCCATCAGATCGGTTAAGACCGCGGCCCAGCTGCCCCATAGCCCCATAAAATTCAACAGCGTTCCATCTTTATCAAACAAAATGGCCTTGCAAGCTGCTTTCTGCCCGCGCACTTCGATCGTGGCCATCCTCGCTCCCCCTTCCCTACATTGTCCTTATTATACCATTTTCACAGGTGTGGGCTGCGGCGGCTCCTAAGTTCATCTCGTTACTTCCTAATTATTTAATAGGTATCTTTTGGCGAATCCTTAAAATTTTAGATAAATCCGTTTCAACATGGAAATCCGTGGTAAATAAAACATACGTACTCCAAAATAAAATCCAAGGAGGGATTCGATGGCACGAAGCCAAAGCAAGATGACCCGGGAAGAAGCAGGACGTCTGGGAGGACTGGCCACGGCCAAAAACCACGGCAAAGCCTTTTATAAGCAAATCGGGCAAAAAGGCGGCGAAGCGACCTCGAAAACCCACAACCGCGAATTTTATCAGGAAATCGGCCAGAAGGGCGGCGAGGCGACATCCCAGAAGCATGATAAAGGCTTTTACCGGGAAATCGGCCGTAAAGGCGGGATCGCCCGCAGTAAACCCGGAATCGAAGCGTAAGTCTTAAGAAATCTCCGGAACCCCCGGAGATTTTCTTTGTTTTTATAGACCCGATCCACACCATTCCCCATGCTTTTTCCTGTGATCGATAGGTAGAAAATCATAACCACTTATGATAGACTTTAGAGAAAACCTTTAGCGGTGTAAAGCTCCAAAACTATAATGAATCATGGGAGGATCGGAGATCATGCCAGCCAAGAAAATGCGTTCTGATATGATCAAAAAAGGCTTCGACCGCGCGCCGCACCGCAGCTTGCTGCGTGCTGCAGGCGTGAAGGAAGAAGATTTCGGCAAACCGTTTATCGCGGTCTGCAACTCTTATATCGATATCGTGCCTGGACATGTGCACTTACAAGAGTTCGGTAAAATCGTTAAGGAAGCGATCCGCGAAGCGGGCGGCGTTCCGTTTGAATTCAATACCATTGGTGTAGACGACGGGATCGCGATGGGACACATTGGGATGCGTTATTCCCTGCCAAGCCGGGAAATCATCGCCGACTCGCTCGAGACTGTAGTTTCCGCGCACTGGTTCGACGGGATGGTTTGCATTCCGAACTGCGACAAAATCACGCCAGGGATGATGATGGGCGCCTTGCGCGTCAATATCCCAACCGTCTTTGTCAGCGGCGGTCCAATGAAAGCCGGCGTCGACAGCAAAGGACGCAGATTGTCCTTGACCTCCGTCTTTGAAGGCGTTGGCGCCCACCAAGCCGGACAAATCAGCGACAAGGACTTGCTCGAACTGGAACAATACGGCTGTCCGACCTGCGGTTCGTGTTCCGGTATGTTCACGGCCAACTCGATGAACTGCCTCGCTGAAGCGCTGGGCTTGGCGCTGCCGGGGAACGGCACCATCCTCGCTGTCGCCGAAGAGCGCCGCGAATTCGTCCGGAAGTCTGCGCAGCAGCTGATGAAGCTGATCGAGCTTGATCTGAAACCGCGCGACATCGTGACGAAGGAATCGATCGACAACGCTTTTGCGCTGGATATGGCTATGGGCGGCTCCACGAACACCGTCCTGCATACGCTGGCTTTGGCCCAAGAAGCAGGAATCGATTACCCGCTGGAACGGATCAATGAAGTGGCCAACCGCGTGCCGCATATTGCAAAGCTGGCTCCGGCGTCCGATATCTTTATCGAAGACGTGCATCGGGCTGGCGGCGTCAGCGCCGTGCTCAACGAGCTGCTGAAGAAGCCGGGAGCCATCTACGGCGATCAAATCACCGTTACCGGCAAAACGCTCGCCGAGAACGTCGCCGGATGCGAAATCCTCGACCACAACGTCATCCGTCCGATCGACAATCCGCATTCCGAGAAAGGCGGACTTGCTATCCTGTATGGTAACCTGGCGCCGGAAGGCTCCGTCATCAAGGTGGGAGCTGTTGACCCTTCGGTTGGCGGATATCATAAAGGCCCGGCGATCTGCTTCGACTCGCAGGAAGAAGCGCTCGAAGGGATCGCGAACGGTAAAGTCAAAGAGGGTTGCGTTGTTGTCATCCGCTATGAAGGACCAAAGGGCGGTCCAGGCATGCCTGAAATGCTGGCTCCAACGTCGCAGATCGTCGGCATGGGTCTGGGCGCGAAGGTCGGTCTGATCACCGACGGACGCTTCTCCGGCGCTTCCCGCGGAATCAGCATCGGTCATATCTCTCCTGAGGCTGCTGAAGGCGGCCCAATCGCTTTCGTTGAAGACGGCGACATCATCGAGCTGGACTTGAATAACCGCAAAATCGAGCTGCATGTCAGCGATGAAGAGCTCGCGCGCCGCAAAGCCAATTGGAAAGGCTTTGAGCCGAAGGTCAAAACCGGTTATCTGGCCCGTTATTCCAAACTGGTCACCAACGCCAGCTCCGGCGGCGTGATGAAAATTTAATTTAGCTTAACTCAAAAGGCCGTACCCGGATCATTTTAGATTCGGGTACGGCCTTTTCTTTTAGAGTTAACAAAAATAATGGATAAGAGCGATTAACGCGTAGGCAAGGATACGCTAAGCAAAGACTCCTCTTCCACGGCCTCCGGCTTCTCATCCACCGTATGGCTGCTGCGATGCGAGCCGTTCTCGGCGAACCGCTCCAACAGCACATCCATCGGCATCACGATCATCTTCGGTACCAGCTCCTGAGGTTGCTCTTTTAATCTTGAGGTACCGGCAGGGTGAATAACACTCATTAATAATTTCAAATAGATTTTCGTCGAGCTGGCAAACCAGCCCTTCGGTAAATCCTTAATTATAAACCCAAATTGCTCCGGACCCCGGTTAATCATGCTGACGCCATACAGCGCCTTAACGTCTTTTAACTCAGGATGCTCGATCACATATTTGGCAAAAAGGGGTAGCGTCTTCTCCATTTTGCGGATCATTTGAATCGCCAAATGCACGCTTGTTCTGGAGCGAGCCCCATACTCAAACAATTTTTTGTTGTCAAAATGAAGCTCCATCACTTGATCTCCAGATTCCAATGTCTTCCCATTGTTCATCGCCACCGGCTCTCCATGATAGGATCGGACTCGGAAATGAAGGAAAGGATCCTCCGGTTCGGGAGCTTTCAATTGAAAAAGGATGTGGAAGATCTTCTCCCAAACGAGCCATAAGGCTACGATACATCGCTTAAACCAGGTAATCTTCACTGGCGTTCTCCCCTTCGGCGTTGCAGTTTCAACCCGTTTGCCTTGAAGCTTGGCCTCTTCCGTCGCCTGAATCAATTCATCAATGCGGATGCTTCGCAATCCGCGGCGATCCGCTTCCGTCAGCACGCGCTCGAGCGCGATCAGCATTTCCGCCGGCGCTCCGGTGTTCGCACCTAGTGTGGCACCACAGTCGTGCAGGAGAAAGACCTCACCGCCCCGCAGCTTCTTCAGCATACGCTCCGTTAACCGGTCAGCGCCGACCTTGACCCGCCAATCGCCGAACATAGCCGACCACAGCACGATCTGTGTATTTCCGCGGTTCGCAAAATCAAACAAGTTGACAATGCCCCACGGCGGACGATAGTAATGAGAATTGAAGCCCGTCACGTCATGTATGATCTGATTCGTCTTCTGAATCTGCTTCTTGACGGCCGCCGGCCCCATGAGCCAATTGGTTTTGTGCACATAGTTGTGCGACCCTATCAAATGGCCTTCCTCATGAATCCGTTTAATCAATTCGGGGTGTCTCTCCGCATTGGAACCAACGAGGAAAAACGTTGCTTTCGCTCCGTGGCGCTTGAGCAGATCAAGCAATTGTGGAGTATATTTCGGATCGGGACCATCGTCGAACGTTAGCGCAAACGCCTTCTCGCTGATCCCGCGCTTAAATACGCGAAAACCGAAAATCCGAGTGATCAATCCGGGTATAAAAGCGTACAGCGTAGAGATATAAAATAACCATAGCAGCAAAGTCTCCATATGCTTTCCCCACTTTTCTATGATCAATGACTTTGGCATGCTCCGTGAAAAGCATAGCATCTACACTATTTTATCACAGACATCTTCAGTTTAGGCGCATTTTTTTGGGGAAGGCATAGGAAATCGGTCAACCTTCCGCAGCCAGTAAATCCATTGTTCGCCGGAACAATTCGGCGGCCAGATGCTTGGATCTTTCCGGCTGGTTTTGAACGAGGACGGCGACAGCATACTTGGGTTGATGAGTCGGTCCGTAACCGATAAACCATTGATGATTCAGCTGCTTATGATTCTTCACAACCTCAGCTGTTCCCGATTTTCCAGCCAGCGGCCATTTGGCTTTCTGCAAAGTTCGCCCGGTGCCGTCTGTGACAACCAGCCTCATCATGGACAACAGCCGTTGTGCCGTTTGCGGAGTAATTTGTCCAGCGGAGGAGGGCGAAGCTTGAACCGGCAATGCGGAGAGCAGCGAACCTTCCTTATAACGGATCTCGCTGACTAAGCGGGGCGCCATAACCTGTCCGCCGTGGAGCAAAGTAACAACCAGATTGGCCGCTTGCAGTGGAGAGACAAGCACGTCCCGCTGACCAATCGCTGTCTGTGCCCGCACCCCGCCGTCCGCCGCCGCCAGATTGCTAAAGACCGCCCCGGCTTCTTCCTGATCCAGCGGCCGCAAGGAATCCCCTCCAAGGAAGGACGGATCGTGCCAGCCCACGGTGCGCCCCAGCCCCAGCTTGGCGGCTGTCCGGGCAATCGCCTCCGCACTCAGCCGTTCTCCCAGTGTGGCGAATACCACGTTACACGACCTCGCAAAGCCTTCCTCCAGCGTAAGGTTTCCATGTCCGCCTTCCTTCCAGCATGACAAGCCGTATTTTCCGTAATGCCCGCTGCAGTGGAACATCTCCCCGGGAAATGTCACCTGCTCCTCCAGCGCAGCCGCCGCAATCACCGCCTTAAAAATCGAACCCGGCACACTGGCCTTAACCGCCTTATTACTCCAGTTCTCTGCTGCCGGATCAACGTGATGCGGATCGTAGAAAGGCAGCGATACCATCGAGACGATATCGGCGGTTTTGGCGTCCAGCACGACCACTGCTCCATCCGTCACTTTCATCTCATCCGCTAACCGCTCGATTTTTTGTTGGAGGGTGTCATCAACTGTCGTTTGGATTTGCAGCGGATAGTATCGGCTAGCCTCCGCATTCACCCGCGTCCCCATCCCAACTAGCGGATCCTTGCGGCCATCAACCGTGTAGGCCGCTCTGACGCTGCCGATTCCGCGGAGCATGTTATCCAGCGTTTTCTCCAACCCCGAAGCTCCAACCTGCAGCGTTAACGCGAAGTCCGGTTGGTGCTTATCTTCTCGCAACTTACGGATGACGTCCGGCCGTTGCGTCACGAAGCCAAGCCATTGATTCCCCCGTTCGCCCGGTCCGTAACGCGTCATATACGGCAGCACCTCCAGCCCTTCCAGATGAGGCAAAGAACGGGCTATCTCTTCGCTAAGCCGAAGCGGTTCCCCCGGCTCCCCGCCAGGCTTGGGCCAGACGTAAGGGCGCTCCAACTGTTCCCATTTCCTTTGGAGTTCGGGAATCGTTGTCCCCAATACGGCCGCCAATCCGGTAATCTGATCTGCTGCGGGCAACTTGCGGACAGGGAACAGAATTGGTGTCCAACCGACTTCGCCCGTCAGCGCCTTTCCGTTGCGATCAACAAGTTGACCTCGCCCCGGATCCAACTCAATACTCTCTTCCCGTTGCCGGACGGCGAGTTCATTGATTGTCTTGCCGCTTACGGTCACCGCCTTAAACGCTGAAGCCATCTGAATCCAAGCGATCCGCAGCGCAAATAGTCCCAGCACCGCCGCAAAGGAAAGTAACAGATAAAATATCCGTTTTTTGCGCAATAACGACATCGTTCGCCCTCCATTCTGTTCCCATTATTTCCTGGGAAAAGTCGGGCTAAACAAACACCAAGCTATCTTGATCCCCTGCAAAGTAAAAGCCCGGCTGCACCTGCATCGCAGATGAGCCGGGCTTCTCCCCGCCCCCGGAACCCTCGGGGATGGGCCAAGCTTTGATTTCCGTCGCTTAAGCCTGCTATCTATACGGTGAATTTCGACAACGACTCTTTCAAGCCAGCCGACACATTCTCCAGTTTGTTTGACAGCTGTACCAGTTGATCGCCGACCGTTTGCTGTTCGCTGGAGAGCGATGCAACCTCTTCGGACGTGGCGGACGATTGCTGTGCGACGGCACTGACGTTGCTCATCGCTTCCGACAAGACCGCTTGCGATTCGTTTAGCTGGTCGATGGAAGCCGTTACGGAATCCAGGTGACGCACGAAGCCTTCCATTTGTTGCTGCACCGATACGAAAATTTGGTTGGTTTCCTGCACCGATGCGATTTGCTCTTGGAAGATCGGGCTCGCCTCGGACAAGGTCTTCACCGTTTCATTCATCTCTTTCTGAATCGTATCTGTGATTTCGCCGACCATGGTGATCGACTGACGCGACTGATCGGCCAGTTGGCGAATTTCATCGGCAACGACCATAAATCCGCGGCCTGCAGCACCTGCGCGGGCTGCTTCAATCGTAGCATTAAGCGACAGGATATTCGTTTGCTGCGTAATGTTCTGCATGACATCAAGCACTTTCAAGACGGAGCCAGTGCTTGCTTTGAGCGAGTCGACCTTGGCGGTCAAAGCGTTGATCATTTCGACCGTCATATTGGTTTTCTCCATCAATCCGTTCAAATACTGAGTCCCTTGCTGACTGGACTTCTCCACCTGACGAGCCGAAATCTCCATCTCTTTGTTCGATTGGACAACGCGTTCCATTTGCCGGGAAATATTCTCGGTCAGCTCATTACCGCGTTCCGCTTCGTTAGCCAGGCTGGTTGCCCCGTTAGCAATTTCTTCAGTCGCCACGGCGATTTCTTTCGCAGACAACGCCGTTTTGTTCGACGCTTGTGTCAATTCAGCAGCCGTATCCAATACATCCTGTGCGGAGTTATTGGTTTGCTTAACGAGGGCTGTGATATTTTCCATCATCACATTAAAGCTTACTGCCAATTGACCAATTTCATCTTTCGATTTCGTGTTCATCCGAACGTTCAGATTCCCTTTGGAGCCTTCCTCCATCAGGTTTCTCAGCTTGCCAAGCGGATAAGCGATCATCCGAACCATCCATACCCCGATCAGAATGGCAATGATCGCAACCACGATCAGCGAGAAGATCGTAAACATCAGAATGCGATTTGCGCTCTTCGTCAGTTCAGCCGTATCGACGGTACCGATTAACTTCCAGCCGGACGACTGGGTGCTATAGGAAGCAAGGACAGCGTTGCCGTTGGCATCCTTCGTCCGGAAAGTACCCGAAGCCTCGGTGGCTTGTCCCATATCAAATTCGGACGGATTTCCTTGATCTCTTTCAACGGAAGAACCTACAACGATGTTATCTTGAGTCACCATTTGCAGCTTGGAGTTATTCCCCAGCTTAACCTCTTTCAAATAGCCGTCTAGGATTTCCAGGTTGATATCAGCAATCAGAATAAAGCGTTTCATGCTGTTAACGCTCTGTACCGAGCGAGCTAAACGGAAGACTTCCGTACCCTTACCTTTCGATGGCACTTGCATCCATAAAGTTTTAGTGGCGCTGGTCAGATCTTTAAACCAGGCTTCTTCGCGCACGGTATCCAAGAACGTGACATCGGCACTGCCCGAAGTGACGTCGTCCACAATGTTGTCAGCCGACAACATGTAAACGGCGGAAACCCCCTTCGTGGAGAAGGTCAACGTATTCAGACGTGTTCTCATTTTGTTGGTTGCCGTAAACTTGTCATAATCCGAAATGTTCGCCAACGAAGCATCCATGATTGCATTTTGCATCTCATCGTCCAAGAACATTTGCTGAAGGTTCTCCTCATACTTCTGCATGACAATATCTAGCTTCTGCGAGGTTTGAACGATGGTCTGCAGGTTGGCTTGTTCCGCATTGTCCTGAATGGTTCCCTTCGCCATTTGGGAGGACATAATCCCGATCGTCAGGACGAAAAACATGATTGCGACAAAGAAGATCAGGAACAACCGTACCCCCACTGCTTTCGCGGGGTTGAATTGTTTCGGCAGCTTGTCCAGCAAATTAGCCAGTAAAGCTTTGGTATCTCGCGTTGCTTTTCCTCCTGGCTGAACCGCCTTGGATTTCGTCCGCTCTCCCTTTTGTTTCTTTTCCTTCTTTTTGCTGTTGGTTTCTTGGTCCTCGTTCTTCGGAACCAGACTCATGTTGATCACCCACCACTCATAATAGTTGCAGACCTCAATTTTTAGGCTTGAGGTCATACATAATGCTGTTGGTTTCTCACATTTCTCGTCAGCTATTGAAAATATTCGACAATACCTGACGTTCTCCTCTATAATATCGGTTTCATATGTGGTGGATTTTAAATAATATTGACAAAAGTCACAAAAAAGGGCCTTTCGTCCTAGAAACGAACAGGCCCTAAAGCATATTGATTTTTTCCATTACTTTCTTTTACGCATCATATCGAAATAGGAAACCGGTTGGTCCACCTTCATTTGGATCCGCTGCAGCGGGTGGCGGGCGGCATCCAATTCATTGCCGTCTTCGTCGTAGATGGTCCCGACCTTCTGCTTAAAGAACGTCCCGTTTGGACCAAAAAATTCGACTTCTTGTCCCGGTTTGAAATGGTTGCGCTGCTGGATCGTTGCCATTCCCGTCGATTCGTCATACGCCATCACCAATCCGGCAAAATCATAAGGCGCCGCCTTCTCTTCCGGTTCGTAAATATGATCTTCATGATCCGGCGTATCGTAGAAAAATCCGGTATTCAGCGGCCGGTTCGCCGCTTTGTTGATTTCTTCGATCCACTCCGGCTTCAAGACGTAATTGTCCGGATCCGCCATGTAAGCATCAATCGCTTGGCGATAGACATTCACCACCGTCGCCACATAGTGGATGGACTTCATCCGCCCTTCGATTTTGAAACTGTCTACCCCGACGTCGATGAGATCAGGAATATGCTCAATCATGCACAAGTCCTTCGATCCCATCGTAAATGCATGATCGTTTTCCTCAAACATCGGTAGCTGAGTTACGCCAAGACGGAACTTCTCCAGTACCCTGTTATCGCGGGCTTCTTCCTCGGAAATCCATTCGCCATCCGCACGGGCGTCCGTGAACAGGTCGTATTTCCAACGGCAGGATTGGCAGCAACCCCCACGGTTGGAGTCACGGTCGGTAAAATGGTTGGACAACACGCAGCGTCCCGAGTACGAGGAGCACATCGCGCCATGAATAAACGCCTCGATCTCGATGTCGACATGACGTTTAATTTCCTCGATTTCCTCAAGGCTGGTCTCCCGTCCCAGTACGACCCGCGGCAAGCCTTGGTCTTTCCAGAATTGTACCGCTTGCCAGTTCACCGTCGATTGCTGAGTACTCAGGTGAACCTCCAGTTCGGGGACGACCCGCTTCGCGGTCTCTATGATCACCGGGTCGGCGACGATAATGGCAGCGATGCCTACCTCGTATAAATTACGCAAATACTCCTCGATGCCCTCCAGATCCTCATTATGGGCATAAATATTCGTGGCGACAAACACCTTGGCGCCGTACTTCTTGGCAAATTCCACGCCTTCCCGCATTTCTTCAAAGCTGAAATTATCTGCATTGGAACGAAGGCCGTATTGTTGTCCCCCGATATACACGGCATCGGCGCCGTAATGGACAGCGAATTTCAGCTTCTCAAGATTGCCTGCCGGGGCAAGCAGCTCGGGTTTCGCCAGCCGATAACGTTTTCCCGTATATTTCGGGATATGCTTCTCCGCAGTTTGCATCTTCGTTCACCTCTCATCATTTTTTGGGTTTTTAAATTTAAAATATAGGTCAAAAAAGTCGGCTTTTCAGCACCCAACTTCCTCTTAATAGACCTGTTCCTTATAAAAGAAGCCGAAGGTCAGCTCCCGCTCCGGATCTTGAATCTCGCGAATGGCCTCAAGCCAGTTCTCATCGAGCTCATAGCCGTCCGGATCGCGGAAATAAGCTTCGATCGCCTTGCGATACGAAGCAATGACCACTTCGTTATAGGATGCCGGCTTCAGCAGCGTCTCGATTTTGAAGCTGTCCACGCCAGCCGCCATCAGCAGGTGCAAATCCTCCAAGATACAAATATCGTCCGAACTCATAATATGCGTTCCGTTGATATCCTCGAAGATCGGGAACTTCTCGTCCGGCCGTTCGGCCTCGATCAGGAACAGCCCACGGCTCATCCCCAGGTTGCTGTCCGGATCAACCGGCCGCCCTTGAGACACCATGTAGCTATGCACCAAGCGCCGCTTCGAGTGATAAATATTGGTCATTCCATGCACCTGAACCTCTGCTTCGATGTTCAGCTTCGGAGGCATTGCAGTGATCTCGTCCATATTCAGCTCACGAGCGAGCACAACTCGGGAAGCTCCCTTCGTGCCCCAGTAATTGGCCGTGGCATAGTTGGTGGAGGTCATCTCCGCGTTCCAATGCAGCTTCAGCTGAGGCGCAACCGTGCGCACCGTTTGAAGCACGGCCGGGTCACCGAATTCAACGGCGTCTACGCCGCACTCCGCCAACTGCTTCACATAATCGGGCAAACCCTCCAGCATGTCATTGGTCATCAGGTTGTTCAGGCTAACATAAATTTTAGCTCCGTACTGGCGCGCTACCTGAACCGCTTCAGCGATGTCTTGGGGCGTCATATCGCCAGGGAGACGCATTCCGTAGCGGGCTTCGCCAACCAGCGCCGCGTCAGCCCCTGCCGCAAAGTAGCGCTTCAGTTCTTCCAGCGAACCGGCAGGAACTAACAATTCCGGTTTTTTACTCATGTTGATACTACCACCTTTAAAAGGTTGTTCAAAACGTTATCTACATTTTGAACTTCCACCTTATTCATTGATTGGCCATCGCCTTGCTTGTTTCGATGTTCTTTAAGTGCTCCTTGTAAGTCTTGGCGAACAGGTGCTCCCCGCTGCCGTCTTTTTTCGTCACATAAAATAGATAGTCCGAGGATTTCGGCTCAAGCGCCGCTTCGATCGATTTGAGGCTAGGCGCAGCGATCGGCCCCGGAGGCAGCCCTTCATACAAATAGGTATTGTAGGGGCTGTCCACGCTTCGTAAATCCGAATTGAGCAAGCGCTCCTTGGGTTTATCCAGCACATACTGCACCGTGGCGTCAATTTCCAGCTTCATGCCGTCCTTTAGCCGATTATAGATGACTCCGGCCACCAATGGCCGTTCAGCATCAACAACCACTTCTCGCTCTACCAGCGAAGCTATCGTCATCAGCTCACTTAACGTAAGGCCGCGAGCCTGCAGCTTTTGTTCAAAATCGGGGATTTTACCGAGCCGGGTACGGGTTTCCTGCAGCATCCGAGCGATGATGTCCTGCTCGTTGCTGCCTTTTTTCAGCTCATAGGTTTCCGGGAACAAATACCCTTCCAGCCGGTACGTCAACCGCTCGTCCGTCGGGATTTGCGATAACAGCTCATCGTGAAGACCCGCTGCATCCTTCGCCAGCTGCAAGAACGCGGCTTGATCAACCAAGCCTTCCTCCGCCAGCTTGTCAGCCATTTGTTTGACCGTGAAGCCCTCGGGAATCGTAAACCGGATCATCTCGGCCTTAACCACGTCGCCGCTGTTCAGCTTGGCGATGATCTCGTCATACGTCATGCCCGGCTGCATCTCATAGACCCCGGCCTGAAACCGGCTGCCTTCCGACTTCCATTTTAAATACGAAACGAACAAAAAGGAATTTTTAATTAGTCCCTGGTTTTCCAGCAACTTTGCGATGTCGGCCGTTCCCGTTCCCGGTTCGATCGTAATCTTGACTGGCTGTTCCTTCGCTTCAACCGGGAGCATGCTTGTGTACACATAAAATCCGGCCGCCCCTGCTCCGATGATCACGATTAGCAGCAGAACAGCCAGCCATTTCAGCGCTTTCCTCAAACCGCCTTCCCCCTTAACAGCCAAAAAGAGCGGAAATCTCCCGCTCTTCCCGGACTGATCTATCGTGCTCTTGCAATGCCTTCCCGTTACTCCGGAAAGGTCAATTCATCGTACAGCTCGGATACGTTCTCCCATTCCTCGTCGTCATCAATCGTGACCAGTTCCAGCTTATCGCCGCTCGTCACGATCTTGAAAATCTCCGGCTCTTCATCCTTGGACGCGTCCTCCGGCAATAATACCGCGTAGGCCGCTCCGGCGACGTCAAACTCCTCAACGACTTGATAATAGGAGACATTGCCCGATTCGTCTTCAAGTTCCACGACTGGGCCAAATGTGTCGCGAACCCGCGACGTCATTACTGCTTGGTCTGCTGTAAATTCAGTCATTGCCATCTTCTCCATCAAACTCGTCGATAAGCGTATTAAAGGTCTCCTCAACGATTTCCCATTCTTCGTCGCTTTCGATCGTGTACAGCTTCAGGTCATCGCCGTCTTCCTCGTAACGGAACGCGTATACCTCTTCGCTCTCTTCATCTTCATTCCCATCGGAATCCAAAGGAACGACCATCATATACTTGGCGTCCGAACCGTCGACTTCGAATTTCATAATCACTTCGAACTCTTCTTCATTGCCCTCTTCATCGGGGATATAAATAATTTCCGGTTCTTCTTCATTTCCGATACGATCTTTAGACATACGCGATCACCCTCACTTTATACTCTTAGAGTCCAAATAATTTTGCAAAATCAAGCTGGCGGCCATCTTGTCGACGACACCTTTGCGTTTCTTCCGGCTGACATCCGCATCCAGCAGCGTACGCTGCGCAGAAACGGTGGTCAGCCGTTCATCCCAGAGATGCACGGGCAGATTCAGCTTAGCCCGCAGATCCTCGGCAAACGCCATGCATATTTCTCCACGGGGACCAATCGTACCGTTCATATTCTTGGGCAAACCCACAACGATCTCTTCCACCTCGTGCTGCTTCACAAGCTCGGCGATGCGCTCAAATTCGCTGCCTTCCTTGCGGCGCTCGATGGTTTCGAGCCCTTGGGCGGTCCAACCCAAGCTGTCGCTCACAGCCACTCCGATCCGCCGATCCCCGTAGTCTAGGCCCATGATTTTCATGTATTGCTCCTTTAAATGCGGATCCACCGCTTATCCGTTCTTGAGAAGGTTCGCTGCCATCAACGGTGATTCGCCATGTAAAAGCGCACCAGCTCTTCGATCAGCTCGTCGCGTTCCTTCTTGCGAACCAAACTTCTCGCATTGTTATGACGCGGTATATAGGCCGGATCCCCCGATAACAGATATCCGACGATCTGGTTTACCGGATTATACTCCTTCTCCTGCAAAGCCTGGTAAACCGTAAGAAGAATCTCCTGCGCCGACGCTTCTAGTTCATCGCCCTTGACGTTAAATTTGACGGTTTTATCCATGGAGTCCATGATGACACCTCGCTTCTTCGACATACGCCTTTATGATCGCAGCTGTTTTCCTCTTAGCCTAATCATACTATACCATATCATGGGTTCCATAAGGAAATTTTCAGTGATATGCCCCGTCAAATTTCACCACCTTCTCAGGCTTGGGAAGCAATCCACTCCGCTGCTACTTTTAATGCTTCGTCCAGCTTGCTGGCATCCTTGCCTCCGGCCTGAGCCATATCCGGACGACCGCCGCCTCCGCCGCCGCATACCGCCGCAATTTCCTTGACGAGCTTGCCGGCATGCAATCCGCGAGCCACTTCTTCCTTCGGAACAACGACGACAAAATTTACTTTGTCTTCGTTTGGCGCGCCCAACACCAGCACGGCATCCGGCAATTTCACCTTCAGCTCGTCAGCCAGCGTGCGCAGCGCATCCATACTGCCGGCTTGCACGCGTGCAGCCAACAGCTTGGTTTGGCCAACGCTCACCACTTGGCTCGTCAATTCGCCGGCTTCGATGACGCTCAGCTTGCTTTGCAGCGATTCGTTCTCACGACTCAATTCCTTAAGCTGCTGGAACAATCCCTCAACCCGCTTCGGCACATCGTTTACGTTGGCTTTCAACAGGCCAGCCGCTTGCTTCAGCAGGTCCAGCTGTCCATCCATAAACAGATATGCGCCGCGTCCAGTCACCGCTTCGATCCGGCGTACCCCGGAACCGATGCCGCTTTCGCTGACGATTTTGAACAGGCCGATCTCAGCCGAGTTGTTCACGTGGCAGCCGCCGCAAAGCTCCAAGCTGTAGTCGCCAACCTTGACGACGCGGACGATGTCCCCGTACTTCTCACCGAACAGCGCCATTGCCCCCATCGCTTTCGCTTCATCAATTGGCTTCAGCGAGGTCGTTACAGGCAAGGCATTCCAAATCTGTTCGTTGACGCGGCGTTCGATTTCGGCCAGTTCCTCCGGCGAGATGCTGCCGAGGTGGGAGAAGTCGAAGCGCAAGCGCTGCGGTTCAACGAGGGAGCCGGCCTGGTTCACGTGTTCGCCAAGCGTCTCCTTCAACGCTTTATGCAGCAGATGGGTTGCCGTATGGTTCTTCACCGTATGGCTGCGTTGTTCCCGATCCACGGAAGCGGTAACTTCGGCACCAACCCGCAGTTCGCCGGTCTTCACCGTGACTTGATGGACATGCTGCCCATGAGGGGCTTTAAACAAGCCTTCCACGGTTGCGCTAGCGGAGTCGTTGTGAATCGTCCCCTGGTCGCTGACCTGACCGCCGCTTTCCGCATAGAACGGCGTGGAAGCCAGAATCACTTGACCCGATTGGCCCTCACCAAGCGTATCCACGAAAGCGTCGTCGACCACAATAGCTACAATGCTGGTGGTAACTTCAAGCTCATTATATCCAACGAATTCGGTTTTAGTCGTAAAATCCGCCAAAACGCCGCCCTGCACCATCATGCTGCCGCTTTCGTGACGGGCTGCCCGGGCGCGTTCACGTTGTTCTTCCATCGCTGCTTCAAAGCCTTCGCGATCGACGCTAAGACCATGCTCCGCTGCGAAATCCTCAGTCAAATCCAGCGGGAAGCCGTAGGTGTCGTACAGCTTAAACGCATCGTCCCCGCTGATCTGCGTGCGTCCTTGCGCTTTCGCTTCGGCACTGATATCGGCCAGAATAGCCAAGCCGTCGCTCAACGTTTCATGGAAGCGTTCCTCTTCGGTGCGGATGACTTTCTCAATAAACTCGCGTTTAATAACAACATCCGGATAATAGGTGCCCATAATGTCGCCAACCGTCTCTACCAAGCTGAACATAAACGGTTTGTCCAATCCGATCAGCTTGCCATAACGTACCGCACGGCGCAGCAGGCGGCGAATGACATAGCCGCGGCCTTCGTTCGACGGCAGGACGCCGTCAGCTACCGCAAAGGTCACCGTACGGATATGGTCGGCGATAACCTTAAGTGCGACGTCACTGTCCTCAGCAGCGCCGTAAGTTACCCCAGCCAGGCTTGCCGTTTTTTGGATAATCGGTTGGAACAGGTCGGTGTCGAAGTTGGAGTTCACGTCCTGCAAAATCGACGCAAACCGCTCGAGGCCGGCCCCGGTATCGATGTTTTTATTCGGAAGCGGCGTATAGCTGCCGTCCTTGTTGTGGTTGAATTGTGAGAACACCAGATTCCACACTTCAAGGAACCGTTCATTTTCCCCGCCCGGGTAACATTCCGGATCAGATAGATCGCCGTAAGCTTCGCCGCGGTCGTAGAAAATTTCCGTACAAGGTCCGCAAGGCCCTTCACCGATATCCCAGAAGTTATCCTCCAGCTTAATGATGCGATCTGCAGGGATCCCGATTTTTTCATTCCACAGCTTAAACGCTTCTTCATCCTCAGGATATACGGTGACCGACAGGCGATCCGGATCAAAACCGATCCATTTCTTGTCCGTCAGGAATTCCCAAGCCCAAGTAATCGCTTCTTCTTTAAAATAGTCCCCGATCGAGAAATTGCCCAGCATCTCAAAAAACGTATGGTGCCGGCGCGTCTTCCCGACGTTTTCGATATCATTCGTGCGAATACATTTTTGCGAGTTGGCGAGGCGCGGATTTTCCGGCTTTATCCGCCCGTCGAAATAAGGCTTCAGCGGCGCCATCCCTGCATTGATCCACAAGAGCGAAGGATCGTTATGCGGGACGAGTGAAGCGCTGGGTTCGATTTTATGGCCTTTGCTGGCAAAGAACTCCAGCCATTTGGAACGGATTTCACTTGCTTTCATCGTCTTGACCTCCTAAATGTTCCTCTAAAAATAAAAACGCCCCTGAAAATCAGGGACGATTTGCATCGCGGTACCACCCTGGTTATCGCTTCCGATGCGGCTGGACGGGTTGTCCGCCGGCGTTCTAAAGCGATCGCCTCGTCGGTCCGATAACGGGGACCTGCCGGTGAATTTGTAGCCCACACTCCGAAATTAGCTTTCCGTCCGCGCGAGATTTCAGGTTCTCTCAGCCACCGCCTCGGCCCCCCTTGCGGGACGCCGCCTGCAGCGGAACCCTTCTCTGGCAAATCCGCTTGCCGAACGTACTTGATTTCATCAACGCTTTGAAAATTTTCACATAACATTTTAAGTATATAAGGCGAGGAACGCCGTGTCAATGCAGCTTGTCCACCTTGCGTTACATCGCTTTGCGGCGAACGTAGTAGGCATAGAAATGCTGAATAACTACCTTCACCACGGCAAAAAACGGCACCGCCAAAATCAACCCGGGCACCCCCGCCAACTCCCCGCCAATGAGAAGCGCCAAAATGATCAGCATCGGGTGCATATGTAAGCTACGTCCAACCACCTGCGGGGAAATGACGTTACTTTCGATCGTTTGGCACAGCATGTTGACGAGCAGGACCAGCAGCACCATTTTCCAAGAAATCGTTGTCGCCATAACCAAGGCCGGGGCAGCCCCGAGAAATGGGCCCAGGTAAGGGATGATGTTGCACAGAGCAACCACTCCCGCCAGCAGCAGCGCAAACGGCATGCCGATTAACATATAGCCGATATAGGCGAGCACACCGATAATGACGCACACCAGCAGTTGCCCCCGGACATAGTTACCCAGAGCCATATCGATTTCCTTCAGCAGCGTGATGATCGACTTGCGCCGCGAGCGCGGCAAGTACTGCAGGATCAGCCGCTCGATCAGCTCGATGTCCTTCAGCATGTAGAAGATCAGGAACGGGATAATAAACGCATTAAACACGACGCCGATCGTTGTTCCGATATTGTCCAGGAAGCCGGAGATAGCGCTTGCCAAGCGGTTTTCAAATTGATAAAACCAGTTGTTCATCCCCATGCGGATGCTCCCCGGCAAAATACCGTTGTCCCAACGATTCATCATTTGCTGGGTGTGAAGGGTAAGCTCCGGCAAATGCTCGCCCAGCTCCTCCAGCTGTTCGACGAACATCGGAATCACGTTCATGAGCACCACGCACAAGCCGGTCAGAAACACCGCATAGATCAGCAGCACGGCCATCGTCCGCGGCACCCTCCGCCCGCCAAGCATCCGAACGATCGGATTTAAGACATAAGAAATAATGATGGCGATGACAAACGGAGCGAAAACGGCCTTCAAAAATCGGTAGACGAGCGCAAACATCGGCCGCAGCTGCCACACAAAAACAGGATCACCAGCCCCAACAACAGCCAAACGCCATATTGGAACAGCTTGCTTTGGGTGATCGGTACCAGCGGTTGCTTCTGCTCTTCCCGCTCTTCTTGCTTTTTCGGTTCCTTTTGCGCTTGCTCCTTCTGCTGCTTGTGCGCTTGCTCCTTCTGCTGCTTGTGCGCTTGCTCCTTCTGTTCATTGGGTCCCATCGATGCTACGCCCCTCCCTACTTCACAGCGAATTACTCGTATAGATCAGTATTTGTCTGGGAAGGTAAATTTATGAGAGGGGGCGGCGAAGAGGCGGGGATGTGGGGTACGAGAGCTTGAAAAGAGTTGAAGTTTAGTTTCTCCAGAATCATTTCCCCCTCTGGCCTTTGGTGCTCTTCTTCATCGCTCCCACCAATCCCCGGTTCTTCGCCGCCGGGGGGTGTAGCTGTGGCCCGGCAATCTGCAAGGCATGATTGTCCGGGCATGTAAGTAAGGATTGCGTGGAGCCGCTTGCTCGTAACGGACCTGAGAGACGCTATTAGGTCATTTCCCGTCCATTTCCCGATGTAACGGACCCAGTGGCCCTTAATCAGCTCGAAATGCAGCTAACAGGGGCAACTCCAGTTGAATAAGGTCTTCTCAGTCCGTTAGATTCCCGACTACCGGATCCAGAAGCGAATAAGGTCTCCTGGGTCCGTTAGACCCCCCACGGACATCCACAACCAAAAAGCCCGGATACATCTGGTGTTACCGATGCATCCGGGCTGCTGAAGCGAGCCGGAGAAGAGCTTCAAGCCTCTCATCTCATCCGTGACAAACGGCGGACAAGAGCGGCCCGAGGTCGTTATTCACATGCCCTGAATAAGCTCTTCCCCTGCTTGCCACCGCTTAGCGGCTCTTCAACTCCTCATAATGCGCCAGCACCGCTTGATGGATCGGGTGCTCGGCGTCGAGGCCGGTGTATTTGGCCAGGGTCTGCGAAGCGCCAACTTCTCGCAGCGACGCCTGCAGCTCCGCGGCTTCCGGGTCGTCCGGAACATCGAAACAGAGCGCCATCGCCATCGTCAGCGCCAGGTAGCCGTATCCAAACTCCCGTTCATACGCCTGCGTTGCCGGGGAGACCAGCCGATCGCCGGCGGACAGCTTGCGGATCGGTGAACGGCCGACCCGCGAAACCTCGTCCGTCAGCGCCGGATTGGCGAAGCGCTCCAGAATCGTATCGATATACGCCTGATGCTCGGCTGGCGAAAATCCATGTTTCGCCACAAGCACCGCCCCGGTCTCCGAGAGGACGGCGCGCACATGCTGGGCGACTTTTTGATCATTCATCGCTTCCTGAATCGTGGCATGGCCCTGCAGATATCCCATATAAGCGGCCGAGCAATGGCCGGTATTTACGGTAAACAGCTTGCGTTCGATATAAGGCTCCAACCGGTCAACATAGTGAACGCCTTCGACCCGATGGAAGCCGTCAAACATTTGCGATTGGTCAACCGCCCATTCATAAAAAGGTTCCACCACAACCTGCAGCGGGTCCTCATGCTGTTGCAACGGAACGATCCGGTCGACCGCCGCATCGGGAAACGCTACATGACGGTCCGCCCACTGCCGTGTGGCTTCATCCAACTGGGCATAGACATGCTCCTTGAGCTGGGAGCTGCCGCCGATCGCGTTCTCGCAGGCAATGATATGCAGCGGGGAAGCCGCAGCTTCGTTTTTCCGCAACACCAGCCCTTGGGCGATCGTACCGGCGATATGCTTCAGGATGGTCACACCAACCGCCGTCGTGACCAAATCGGCCTCAGCAATCGTCTGGGCAGCAGCAGCGGGATCACTCATACTGTTAATCGCCGTCACGCCTTTTACGATGACCGTCTCCTGCTGATCGCTCGCCAGGGTAACAGGGTATTCCTTACGCCGTGCCAACTCCGAAACGAGCTTCTCGTTCACATCGACAAAGCATACTTCGTAACCGGAACGGGACAACAGCAAACCGATAAATCCTCTGCCGATATTGCCTGCACCAAAATGGACCGCCTTCATCCTTCCATGCCCCCTTCAAGGATCTCCGCAATTTCTTCTTCCGTTGTGGCATTCATAATTCGTTCCAAATTGGATTCGTCCGTGAACACCATAGCGACATTGGTCAGTACTTCCATGTGATCCCCGCCGGCTGCGGCGATGCCAATCACGATAAAGGCCGGCTCATCCCCGCCGAAATCAACGCCTTCAGGGAAGCGGACAACCGACAGTCCGGTCGAGAAAATCATGCCTTTGGCTTCTTTCGTCCCGTGCGGGATCGCCAAACCTCCGCCCATATAGGTGGAGACGATCTCTTCACGCTCGATCATTTTGTCCACGTATTCTTCCGTCACATGACCCGCGTCAACCAGCAGCTTTCCGGCGAGGCGGATCGCTTCATATTTATCGCTCGCTTTTCCATTTAATATAATTTTCTCTTTAGACAATAATTTCATGATTGTTCTCTCCCTTTCCACGTTATCCTATCTTCTCTTTTGTTTACAAATTCTCAAAATAAACCAACAGCTCGGTCGCCAAAAAATTTCGGATCTCCTGACGTTCTCCGGTTTCCAGCAGCTCCACCAGCTCCGGCTTCAGCAGCAAGGCGCTGATTTCGCTCAGCACTTCCAAGCTCTCGCGCGACAGCTCCCGCGGCGCGAGCATAAATAGCAGCGCACTAACTTCTGTTCCCCCGTCCAACACCACGGGTTCTTCCAGCCGGAACAACGCCAGCGAACGGTAATTCACGAACCGGGTTCGTGTATGGAACAGCGCCAGCGAAGTCCCCGGAATCACCTGACTGGCCATTTTCTCCCGTTCCAGCAAACGGTCGGTTACAGCCTGCACATCGGATACAGTGTGCTTCGTCTGCCACTCCTCCGGCCCAAAGCTTGCGGAACCGGACGGCGGGACGAATAACCGGTTCATTTCCTCCAGCGCCACCGTAACTGTCTCCCGCAGTGAAAATCCCCTGTTATTTAGCACACGCACGTCGAATTGCTCCAGTAGGCTGACAACCTCGTTCAGAGACACCGACAGCGACCGTACCTTGTCAAAAGCCCTTGTTTTTGTGGATTCCGGCTCAGGTGTCATCTTCCGCGATTTTAATACCGTACGCTGGACGTACTCGAGCAGCCGCTCGGTGTCCTCGTCCGTTAACAACGGACTTAGCTTCACGTAACGATCCTCTGGAAGAGGCAAATCAATCGTCGAGATGATTAAGTCGTAATCGGATTCGGGAAGCCGCTTCGCCTCGTACCACGAGACATTGCCCAGCACTTCGATTTGCGGCATTTCTTTGGCAAGCCGCGTGGCCAGCAGCTTGGAGGAGCTTAGCCCGCTCGAGCAGACCAGAATCGCCCGTACGCTGAGGCCAAGCTGGTTCAGACGCTCCATGGAGGCTCCGAAATGCATCACCAGGAAGCCGATCTCTTCGTCCGGGATTTCTAAGCCGGCCACACTTTCGTTCATCGCCTCACGTACGATGCC
Source organism: Paenibacillus sp. oral taxon 786 str. D14 (assembly GCF_000159955.1). Lineage (GTDB taxonomy): Bacteria > Bacillota > Bacilli > Paenibacillales > Paenibacillaceae > Fontibacillus > Fontibacillus phoenicis. Next base: position 355,912 of record NZ_GG695973.1, read on the forward strand.
AAACAATTCATCGTAGTCTTTACGAATGGCGCCCAACAACGGGTTGCGGATGCGGGAGCCTTCGCGGATGCGTTTGAAAGCCGGGCCCATATGCTCTAGCAGACCGCTTCGGAGCAGTCGATCCTCCTGGAACGGAATTCCGGTACGCTTAACGACGTTCTCGGTCAGCCGATACACCGTATCGACCAGCTCCATATCCGCTTGGACGAGCTCGGGTGAAGCTTCTTTGGCCCGGCTGAACAAGCCGTTCATATAAGCGATTTCCTCCGGCGGGAATGTCAGCTCGAGCTTCTCGGCCAAACGAGAAGCGAATCGGGCCGTTTCTGCCTCATCCTGCTCTCCGCCCCCGACGGGAGGTAGCTTGCGGTTCTTGCCTGCGCAACTAACCAGCCTTCCTGCCTTGATCCGATTCACTGAAACGGAGAGACGAATGAGCAGCTGCGTGTAGGCATTTTCGGACAAATGCTCCGTCCAGCTCCAATTCATCGCCCATAGCGTGTTTTCTACCGTCATCAGGTTATCCGTCCCAACGACCTCGAGCAGTCTGGCCGTGGCGGAGGAGACTTGGTTTTCCGGCGAGCCTCCAATCAAGTCGGAGTAATCCAAATGCTCAGCCGCCAGTTGGCATAACGCCGCGCGTTTCTGCTGTTCCTCGCCAAGCAACTCGACGCCGTAGCCGCGGCGGCGAACCAGTTCCAGCCCAAAGCGGCTGAACCAGGGCTCCACCTCGTCCAAATCGCTGCTGATGGTCGCTACCGTCACCTTTAGGCCATGGGCCAGCGTAAATAGCTTACACGGCTCCTGCTCCTCAAGCAAACGGCAGATCAGTAAGAGATGCCGCTCCTCGACGGAATAGTCGCTGGGCTTATCGACCAGCAGCAATCGTTTGGCCTCTTGCAGCTTCTCGCCCTCCTCGCTGCCTTCGGCATTGCTCCAGACAGAGATTCCGGTACCGGATTTACGGTGCAGGACTAAGCCGAAATAGGCTAATATTTTTTCAATCTCGTCCAGTTCCCGGTGAACCGTTCTGACGCTGACGTTGATCTCCGCTGCGATTTCCGCAGCGGTCATCCCGTGCTTGCGTCCGAGGAGGAGAACGAGGATTTGCTTTTGTCGTGCGGTCATTTTCCGCATATCAAGTCTCTCCTAATATAGACGCAAAACACCGGCGAAAATCGCCAGTGTTCTGCCCCCGCATCGTAACTGGCGTTGCTTAGCCTTTCAAACGCTCAACCAGTTCATCGTATTTGGGACTCTTCAGGAAATTATCAATGGAGATATGCTCGGCGTCCGGTTTGTTGGCGATCGCGCGATCCGTCAGCGTTTTTTGCGTAATGACGATGTCGGCGTCGCTTGGAATTTCGCTGACTGCCGAGTTCACGACCGTCACCTTCACGCCGGCGTCCTGCATTTTCTTCCTCAGAACGGATGCACCCATCGCACTGGAACCCATACCAGCGTCGCAAGCGAACACGATTTTGTTCACCGTTTGTTTCTTCACGCCGCCTGCAGCAGCAGGGGCTGCCGCCGTGTTCTTCGTACCTGCAGCTTTCATTTCTTTCACTTTCGCCGAAGCTTCTTCCAAGTCCATTTCTTCATCCGTTTGTTTACCCGTTTTGAGCAGCAGCGACGCAACAAGGAACGAAACGACTGCCGCAACAATGACCCCGCTTAACATTGGGACGTATCCGCCTTTTGGCGTCATCAGGAAGTAAGCAAAAATACTACCCGGAGAAGGAGAACCTACAAGACCTGCACCGGTCAATTGGAACGTAAACGTACCGGCAACGCCGCCAGCCATTGCAGCCAGCACCAGAATCGGTTTCATCAAAATGTACGGGAAGTAAATCTCGTGAATCCCGCCCAGGAAGTGAATCACAACCGCGCCTGGAGCCGATTGTTTCGCCATGCCGCGACCGAAGATCCAGTAAGCCAGCAGGATCCCCAGACCTGGGCCTGGGTTCGATTCGAGCATAAACAGCATCGATTTGCCAACCCGAAGTGCTTCTTCCGCAGCGATTGGCGTAATTACGCCGTGGTTGATTGCATTGTTCAGGAACAATACTTTCCCCGGTTCAATAATAAGGTTGACCAGAGGCAGCAATTTCGCGTCCACCAGGAAGTCAACGCCCGAAGACAACGCTTTGCTGATCGCGGTTACAACCGGTCCAATGCCGGAGTATGATCCCAAAGCCATGAGACCGCCCAGAATCCCGATCGAGAAGTTGTTCACCAGCATTTCAAAGCCGGATTTAATTTTTCCCTCGACCAATTTGTCGAACTGCTTAATGACCCAAGCGGACAATGGACCAACGATCATCGCGCCGAGAAACATCGGGATGTCGCTGCCGATGATAACCCCCATCGTCACAATGGCTGCCGTTACCGCCCCCCGTTTCCCGTGAACCATTTGCCCACCGGTGTAGCCGATGAGGAGCGGCAGCAAATATTTGATCATTGGATCGACCAGTTTGCCGAGATACTCGTTCGGAATCCATCCGGTCGGGATGAATAATGCGGTAATGAGCCCCCATGCGATAAACGCGCCGATATTCGGCATCACCATACCGCTGAGCGCACGACCGAACTGCTGAACCTTTACCCGGGCTCCGCCGGTTCCTGCAGACGGCTGTTTGGTTTGTGCTATAGCCATAAAGAGTAACCCCCTTATAAAGATGCACGGATCATCAACAGTCTTGCTTGTTGGCTTACCGTGTTTCTACCCTCATCCTAATTCAAAGCGCTTTCTAACTCAATCAAATCAAAACACGGTTTCGTCATGATTATTGTTGTCAACATTTGAAGAGTGATTCCTGCCTAAACAAAAAAAAGCCACCCCCTTCGATATAAAAAAGGGGACAGCTTGTGCATCTTCACAGCATAGCAGCAATATATTGTTACGAGGAAGCGTGCATTTGCGGGAAGTCCTGCACCATTTCCTCGCCGAAGAACAGATCATCCAGAGAGCTGAGCGTTCCATCTTCTTCTACTTGATATACGGACATTTTATCGCCGTTTACCGTCAATTCGATAAAGCAACCCCAGCAGTAGAACTGGTGGGAGCCGATTTTCCCAATATCCTTGGAATTGCAATTTGGACATTTCATCATAGAACCATCACCTATCCATCCACAAAAAATTCACGGCTTTTCAAGCAGCTGTTCGCTGCCCAGGGGCACCATGATCGCGTTTTCCCCTCGGGTCATTTCCGGCATAAATGGCAGCAGCTTGCGCCCTTCCATCAGATCGGTGAAAAACCCGTCGCTAATTTCAATTCCAGTAATTGTATTTCCCAATTCGTGTTCAAAATAAACATCCGTTACATGGCCTAGACGTATTCCGTCTTCAGTCAGGACAGGCAGTTCTTTTAATTTTCCATTTCCCGTTAAGAAGGTATTCTGTATATTCTCGGCTTCCCACTTGCGGACAGCCTGTTGATTGCAGATCATCACGGCATCTTCACCGTAAGCCACGATATCCTCCCATCGCACGGCCTTGACGCTGGAATTCCAAAACAATCGATTCTCCAGTTGGATGCCGACGATCGACCAATTGTGGTCCAGGAGGAGGTCAACGACTTTCCCGACCTTCTTGCCACGCTCCACATCATAGACGGTCAGACCGATCATTTCTTGCATTCTCATGTTGAAATGGACACTCCCTGTTTGGGCATCTCATACTAATACCGAAAAAACTAACCTCCCCTCCGCAAAAGCCGATTTGAGCCCAAAAATATGCCCATTATTTTTTTCTACGGAGACGTTCCAGGATGGTTCCAATTTTTTCGGTGATTTCGTAAATTTCTTCCCTAGTATTACCCATTCCGACGCTAAATCGAATCGCAGAACGCAAAAAACTTTCCGGAAGATGCATCGCTTCCAGCACATGGGACGGCTCCAGAGACCCCGAGGTGCATGCGGAGCCGCTGGAGGCAGCGATGCCCTCCATATCCAAATTCATCAGCATCGTCTCCGAATCCACCTCTGGGAAGCTGATGTTGATGATATGCGGCAGCCGATTCGTCGGATGGCCGTTGACATGGAAGGCCTCCCGGGTGATCCGCTGTTCCAGTGCGGACAGCAGCTCCCGGATCAGCTGCTCATCGTGAGCGACGCGCGTCTCCCGCTCCGCCGCAGCCAATTCCACGGCCTTGGCAAAGCCGGCGATGCCGGCCATATTTTCCGTGCCAGCGCGGCGCTTGCGCTCCTGCAGCCCGCCGTGTTGAATCGGCTCCAGCACCAGATCCTTACGTACATACAAAGCCCCGACGCCTTGGGGACCGTTGATTTTATGCGAAGAGAAGCTCATCAAGTCGACCGGCAAATCCCGGCAGGAGATCGACAACGCGCCCAACGCCTGCACGGCATCCACATGAAAAACGATCCCCCGCTCCCTCGCGATCGCGCCGATTTCAGCAATCGGCTGAATCGTTCCCACCTCGTTATTGCCATACATCACGCTGATCAAGATCGTATCGGGCCGGATGGCCTCCCTCACTTGCTCCGGATGCACCTGTCCATAACGATCCACAGGCAAATAGGTCACCTCAAACCCGTCCTTCTCCAAGCGCTCGCAGGAGTGCAGCACCGCATGATGCTCGATGGAGGTCGTAATAATATGACGTCCCTCCGCTTTCCGGGCAAACGCCGTGCCAAACAACGCCAGGTTATCGCTCTCCGTCCCTCCGCCGGTAAACACCAGCTCATCCGGGCGGCAACCGATGCGTGCGGCAACCGTATCCCGCGCCCCGTTCACCAAACGTTTGGCCTCCCGACCGAAATAATGAACGCTGGAGGCGTTGCCAAATTGCTCCCGCATCACCTTCAGCATCGTTTCCGCTACCTCCGGATGGATCGGCGTGGAAGCGGCATGATCTATATAAATATGCTTCATGGCTCTCACCTTGTCCCAAAAACTTTTTGATAAAACGTAAATCACCGCCCCGGAATCGGGACGGCTACCGAATTGTTCGTTGATTGTATCTTATTTCATTGTGGATGGCAAGTCGGTTCGCAGACTAAATGTAGAACATGTAATTTTCTTTGGTTCCATGTTCCTCGTAGTTCACCAGATTCTCCAGCGTCGTCGAATCCAGCACTTCAGCGATGCTGTCGCGGATGCGCAGCCACAAATCCCGTTTGGCCGGATCGTCCTCCTCGGTAAAGTCCACCGGAGAAATCGGCCCTTCCAACACACGAATGATGTCTCCCGCCGTAATTTCACTAGCTTCTTTGGAAAGAATATAACCGCCATAAGCACCGCGCACGCTCTTCACCAGACCGGCATTGCGCAGCGGCGCGATTAATTGCTCCAGGTAATGCTCGGATAATTGGTTTTTCTCGGCGATGCTTTTCAGGGAAGTTGGCCCTTCGCCGTATTTAGCGGCCAGCTCCATCATAATCGTCAATCCGTAGCGTCCTTTTGTCGAAATCTTCAAAGAAGGCACCTCTTTCAATTTTCAAATAAACTTTATATAATTAATCCTTGATCCTTAAAAAACAGTATCAGGCCATTCGCCGCGTTCTTCCGCGACATACGCGCCCAAATCCGGGGATTCCTCCCTATTCCTATCTTTACCCTGTGCTTATCGTAACATATCATATGTGTTTTGGGAAATAAAGCGACAATTGTGGTAAAATAAACGACGAGCGATTCGCCGCTCAAAGGAGTGATAATGATGGCTAAGCCTAACAGCGAAACCCGCGTCGTCGTCGGCATGTCTGGCGGCGTCGATTCCTCGGTGACGGCACTCCTGCTGAAGCAGCAGGGCTACGACGTCATCGGTATATTTATGAAGAACTGGGACGATACCGACGAGTTCGGTTACTGCACAGCCGAAGCGGACGCTGAAGACGTTCGCCGCGTCTGCGAGCAGATCGATATCCCTTACTATACCGTGAACTTCGAGAAGCAATATTACGATAAAGTATTTGCCTATTTCCTCGAAGAATATAAGCGGGGCCGGACGCCTAACCCGGACGTCATGTGTAACCGGGAAATCAAGTTTGGCGAATTCTTGAACAAAGCGCTGGACCTCGGCGCGGATTACGTGGCGACCGGGCACTATGCACGGGTCGTGGAAGAGAACAAGACGTACAAGCTGCTGCGCGGCGTTGACAGCAATAAGGATCAAACGTATTTCCTCAATGCCCTGAATCAGGAGCAGTTGTCCAAAGCGATGTTCCCGATCGGCCACCTGCCGAAGCCGGAGGTAAGACGGATCGCCGAAGAAGCTGGCCTCTATACAGCGAAGAAGAAGGACAGCACCGGCGTCTGCTTTATCGGCGAACGGAATTTCAAGGAGTTTCTGAGCAATTACTTGCCGGCCCAATCCGGCGATATGATCGACATTGTCACCGGCGAGGTCAAGGGCCGCCACGACGGCCTGATGTATTATACGCTGGGACAACGCCAAGGGTTGGGCATCGGCGGCTCCGGCACCGGTGAACCTTGGTTCGTGGCCGACAAGGATCTGGAGCGCAACATTTTGTATGTTGTGCAAGGCGACAAGCACCCGAGCCTGTACTCGACATCGCTGATCGCTTCCGGCGTCAACTGGATCGCCGGCGCTGACAAGATGCCGGAGGGGCCGTACAAATGCACCGCGAAATTCCGGTACCGTCAGCCCGATCAAGGCGTGACGCTGACGAAGCAGCCGGACGGCACTGTGCATGTCGCATTTGATGAGCCGCAAAAAGCGATCACCCCAGGCCAAGCCGTCGTGTTCTACCAAGGCGAAGAATGCCTCGGTGGCGGCACGATCGAAGCCCCGGTGAAGCTGCGGACTGAGATTCCGGCAGTACAAGCTTAAGCAACAAAGCGGGAGCCCCGCGTCAGCGTATGATGTGGGGCTCCCGTTTTTTATGCAGGGCAGGGCTCTTGCAACTTCGCTTGCGAGAGTCTTGCCTTTTGCTTTTTCTCGAAAAATGAACTGTTGTCACCTTACCTCGCCTCGCACTTTCCCTTCTACCTTCCGCTTCTGCGCCGCAGCTCCTGGTTATGCTTGATCTTCGCTTCGTTCCCCTGTTCCGTGGCATGGTAGAACGTCCGGCCGGACAATCGCTTCGGCAGATACTCCTGTTGTACGTAATGCCCAGGGTAATCATGCGGATACTTGTAGCCTTCGTGCCCGAGCTTTGCCGCTCCCTTGTAATGAGTGTCGCGCAAATGAAGCGGCACTTCGGCGGATTTAACCTCTTCAATCGCTGCCATGGCGTTCCCGATCGCTTCTACGACCGCGTTGGATTTTGGACTTTCGACCGCAAACAGGATCGCCTGGACAATGTTCAGCCGCGCTTCTGGCCAGCCATTGTTACGGTAAGCCTCTAAGGCGCTGACCGCCTGCACCATCGCCTGCGGGTTGGCCAGGCCAATATCCTCGCTGCTGGCGGCGATCAGTCGGCGGATAAACGTCATCGGATCCATCCCCAGCTTCTCTACGGCGTACAGGAACCAAAACACCGCCGCATCGCTGGAGCCGCGAATCGATTTATGAAACGCCGACAGCACGTCGTATTGCGTGGACTCGTCCGCTTTGACGAGCGGCCGGCGGATCGATTCCTCCGCCACTTCGAGCGTGATGTGCACCGTCCCGTCCGGTTGCGGGGGCGTAGTCATCGCCGCCAGCTCCAGGGCATTCAGCGCGCGCCGAATGTCGCCGTTCGCCATCGCAGCGATGTGCAGCAGCGCCTCTTCGTCAACCTGTAGCGGCATAAAGCCAAGCCCCTTCTCTTGGTCGGCCAAAGCCCGCCGCATCGCGATCAGCGAGTGCTCCTTCGTCAGCGGCTCCAGCTGGAACAGCGTGGAACGGCTCATAAGAGCGCCGTTAACGTAGTGGAACGGATTTTCCGTCGTCGCACCGATGAAGATGATCGTACCTTTTTCCACCGCCGGCAGTAAAGCATCTTGTCTGGAGCTGTTAAATCGATGGACCTCGTCCAGGAACAGAATCGTTTTCGTGCCGTAAAAAGCTTTGTCGTTCTGCGCTTTTTCAATTACCTCGCGCACATCCTTCACCGACGCATCCACCGCGTTTAGCCGGACGAACTCCGCCTTCGTATGATGGGAGATAATGTGGGCGAGTGTCGTTTTGCCGCAGCCGGGAGGGCCGTACAGTAAAATCGAGGAGACCTGGTCCGCTTCAATCGCCCGCCGTAACAGCTTGCCCGGGCCGACGATATGCTCTTGTCCGATATATTCATCCAGCGAGGTCGGCCGCATCCGGTCGGCCAGCAACCGCCCCGCCGGGCTTTGCTCTTGATTGAAAGAAAACAAATCCACCTTCAAGTCACTTCCTTGATCGTTAGCATGATAAACAGGATACATGGAATGATACCAAATTTATTCTAGCATACCTTACGTAAAAAACACTTATAGTTGTTCTTTCGCTTTTCCTGCGGCAGGAAATATGAGTTAATATAGATGTCGGGCCGACGAATCACGGGAAAGGGGGCTGATCGAAGTGATTTCAGTGAGTGAGGTGGCTGTCGCGTAAGCGGCACCACAATAAAACGGGGGGCTGGGAACAGCCTCCCTTATTTATGTTTGACGATACCTGTGTTAAGATAGATCCAGTTAAAACCAAATTTTGTCTTTATTTAAAGTCAAAAGTCGTTTGCTCTACACCGAGAAGGTTGGATGAAGCGGCTACCAATACTAAATTGAAAGGGGGAAGCGAGCATGTTGACTTATATCGTAACAGCAATCAAGGACGGAGCACGAAATAAGGAGGTACATGATCGTGAATTACAAAAATGGAAAGGATGTTCTTCCCCCTAGGCTGCTGAAGGAGCTCCAAACTTATATTCAGGGCGAGCTGCTATACATTCCCAAGCCGGAACGGTCAAGGGCGTTATGGGGAGAACTGAGCGGTTCCCGCCTCACCATCGCCAAGCGAAACGAAGAGATTTTTCGCTTGTACCGCGCCGGGAGCAAGGTACGGGATTTAGCCGAAAGATTTCACCTCTCCGATGAAAGCATCCGCAAAATCTTAACCAAAATGCGCAGCCTAAGACAACCCGCAACCGTGTCCGAGTAACGGCAACCTGGGAACATCCCATTACAAAATCACATCCATTATCATAAACCATAAGCCAAGACCGGCCGGTCTTGGCTTAATTTATATCGAATCAGGTATAATGGAGTCAGATCCTACTTACAGCCTATTCCAAACTGAGGTGACCCCCTTGACTCAGCAGCAGCAACCTGAGCACGTCTCCACTTCCGCGAAAGCGATAAAAATATGCGCCTATTGCGGCGTAGCCAAACCGCTGGGCGAATTCCTGCGCCGCACCGGCAAGCGCTCCGGCAAAGGCTCGCGCCGGGGCGCTTGCCGCA
>NZ_GG695973.1:365732-373624 GCF_000159955.1 Paenibacillus sp. oral taxon 786 str. D14
GTCGAGGGTCCCGACGTCCGGACCCTGCGACCGAACCGCAATGGCATGATCCGCCTGCGCGGGCGTACCGACAAAGGTCGGCGCTGGCAACAGGAGATCGACTATGATCTGGCGGTCACACTCGTGCGCGAGCATATGGCCGTCGTCGTGAACCCCTTCACCATCCGGCGTTTGTACACGAACAAAGCGTTCCGCCATTATATTTTGACGCGGGATGATTACACCTGCTTCTTCTGCGGGGAGTACGGCGATACGATCGACCACCTGCTGCCAAGAGCCAAGGGCGGTCACACGACCCCGGTAAACTGCGTCTGCGCCTGCAATCTCTGCAACCAGAGCAAAGCCGATCGGTGGCTGGACGAGTTCATGCAGGACGACGTATGATCAAAGTACACGTTTTATGTTCCATAGGGAAGAAGCGATAAGCTTATAAACCACCACATGTATCCGCAATCCGTACATTGAAGAGACCACGTTATGTGATTCTATATGAAAAACCGAATACATTTGGGCGGCTTTGAGCGATTTTGGCTAAATGTATATGAAATTTCATATACATTCGCGCCTACTGAAGGTGTTTGCCCAGAATCTATGCGAAAAACCGAATACAATTCGGTTTTTTCGCTTTTTCCGGTAAATTATATATGAAAAATCGAACACATTTCCGGACGCGTGACTTTTGCGCTTCGCCGCCCAGGAAGGTTTCCGAGTAAAGCCTGCCTGGTGTGCATGTTGCGCCCTTCACCTGAACAAAAGGGATAATGCTGCAAAAGACCACCAAAGAGCTTGCTAATCCCACATCTCCACATCCAATCCGCATGCACTTTCTCGTCCGCCTTCACCTGAACAAAAGGGATAATACCGCAAAAGGGGCAAAGGGGACAGGACCTTCCCCTATAATCAGCCGCCAACTCACGCCCCGTACCCTTACGCCTCTAAGCTCGTCCTAACGGCATTGTCCGTCGAACCCTCGCCCGGGACGTAATCCGGCAGCTCCTTGCCGTGCAGCAGCCATAGCTCGTGCAGGGCGCGGGTGCAGCCGACGTACAGGAGCTTGGCGTCCTTGGGGCCGTAATGCTCCCGGTCAACATCAGTCACGATCACCGCATCAAACTCCAGGCCCTTTGACAGGTACACCGGCAGCACCGAGATCCCACCGGCGTATTGCGTCAGCTCCCCGGTAATCAGGTTGACTTCCAGCCCACCTTGGATTAACGCGGCATGCAGCTCCTCTGCCTCCCGCATCGTTCGGGTTAATACGGCTACCGTACGGAACGAGCCGCCCAGCACCTTGTCCAACGCCTTCCGAATTAACGGCAGCCACTGCTCACTATCCGCTTCTAACAGCCGCACTGGCTCCCCGCTGCGGAATACCGGGACCGCCAGCAATTCCGTATCTACACCCCGTTCCAGGATATCGTTGGCGAATTGGATGATCTCCATCGTTGACCGGTAGCTGCGCGTTAATGCGAAATAAGCGGTCTCCTCCGGCCGGAACAAAACTTGCATTTCTTCCCAACTACGTACCCCTTTGTAGTAATGGATCCCTTGGGACAAATCTCCGAGAATCGTAAAGGAGTGCCCTTTGACAAAACGGTCCAACACATATACCTGAAACGGCGTAAAGTCCTGAGCCTCGTCGATCACGACGTGGTCGAAGGTCAGATTGCCGTCGATTTCGTGGATCAAAGTATATAAATACAAAAGGGCGGCCAAATCCTCTTCCTTGACGACGTTTTTCTTTAAGCGCGCCTGCGTCTCCTTCCAGATGCCCGGCGGTATCCGGTCGGAGACATCGGCCATTCCTTCCGTGCCGCCGCTTCTCCGGATGCCAAACAGCTCCCTGTAGAGGCTGAGCGGCGTCAGCTCCGGCCATTTTTTCGCATAGCTTTTTTCCCGTTGCTGGGCTTTTTTCTTTAGGTCCTTCAGGGCCGCCGCCGACGGCGCCTTCTTCAGTTCCATCTCGATCCAGCGATGGATCCGCGCCAGCACCCGTTCCTTGCGCCGTGCCACTGGAAAATGGCGGTATTCGCCTTCGAACCAGGCCAAGATCTCCTTACGCGGCAGCCGAGCGCCTTCCCAAGGCTCGAAATCGCCCTCAGGAACACAGGCCGACTCAAGCGTACTTACCGACGCATCGATGATCTCCTTAAACGCCATCGAGCCCTTGAAGCGTCCCGGCAGCTCTGTATCCTGCCACGTTTCCGCCCCTGTCGCTCCGCCGTCAAACCAGCGGGACAACGCCTCCGATCCATCGCTTGGGACCTCGTCCAGTCCCAGCACCTTAGCCGCCCAATCACTGAACGTGCTTTGCTGGATATCCCCGACCCCAAGCTCGGGCAGCACTTCGGATATATAGTCGATAAACATATGGTTGGGTGCAAAAATAACTAAACGTTCCGCCTTAATCTGTTCCTTATATTGATACAGCAAAAAAGCCAGCCGATGCAGCGCCACGGTCGTTTTCCCGCTGCCGGCTACGCCTTGGATAATCAGCGCCGTATTTTTCGCCGCCCGGATAATTCGGTCCTGCTCGGCCTGAATGGTCGAGACGATGTCACGCAGGCGGTTGTCCTTGTTCTCACCAAGCCGGTACACGAGGAACTCATCTGATACGGCCGGACCGTCGCTGTCGCGGTTATACGTATCCACGACCCGGTCCAGGATGCCTTTGCGGATCACGATGTTGCGCTTCAAGTACACCAAGCCTTCGATCAAGCCTTCAGGCGCTTCATACGAAGCATCGTCCCCGCCGGTAAACGAGTAGAACAAACTAGCCACAGGCGCGCGCCAATCGATGACAATGGGGTCTTTGCCATCCGGATCGCCCACCCCGACCTTGCCAATATAAAGCGGCTTTCTTCTTCCCCTGCGCTCCTCAAAATCCAGCCGGCCAAAATACGGCTCTTGAATCGACTGCTCCAGCTGCTTCCGCTGGGTTTCCCGATTCTCCTCGAGGAGCTGCTCGGTAAAGTCATGTCCGGTGTACACCGGAATCGAACGCAGCCGTTGCAGCTGCCGATCGATCTCTTCCAAGGTGCGGTCCAGCCGCGCCTTCTCTTCTTGATAGGCACTTTGAAAATCATTCATTTCAGTTACCTCCTAAGGTTTTTGTGTACTCCAGACTCAAAAGGAGTTCCATTATACCACTACCTCAGGTCAAAAGGCGAATTTTCTCAAAAAAATAAGACGCTGGTAGACTTGTCTAACAAGCCTAATCCCAGCGTCTTATTTTTTCTATGCTTTATCCGACGGGCGCTTTAAGCCTGCCTTAAACTTCTCCACGGTTTGAGCAATCCGGCTCGCTCATGTGTCTGCACGTTTGGCATCCAAGATCCACTCGATATACGCCTTCTTATGCGAAGGGGCTAACCCGCTCAGCGCTGCCGCTAGATCTTCCGGCGTTTCCGGCGGCGGTGAGGGCTGCCGCTTCGCGTTTGTTCCGAGCTTAAGCCCAGCTGCTCCACCTACCCGGCCGGCGCATCCAGCACGAGCACGCGGTCGCTGTCCGCAGGTAACCGCAGCTTCTTGACGAGCTCCGGATTTACACACTAACGCCGCCGCGCTCTAGCAGTTCACGCACTGCTGCGCTGACCATAATTAGGCCGACCACCGGCGGCACAAACGAGTTGCTGGCCGGCGGCTGCTTCGCCTTGCGGATTTTTGCGCCGGCTGGCGCGATTTTCTCCGTGACGTCCTTGCGCGGTCGTACCGGCGGTTCAGTCGAGAAAACGACCTTAACGCCCTTCTTGATCCCGTCCTCTCGCAGCTTCGTGCGAATCACACGAGCCATGGGGTCCATATGGGTTTTCGAAATATCCGCAACCTGGAATTTCGTCGGGTCCATTTTGTTGGCAGCCCCCATGCTCGACAAGATCGGGATGCCCCGCTGCAAGCATTGCTTGATCAGGTGAATTTTGTACGTAATCGTATCCGAAGCGTCCAGTACATAATCGATATCGTACTTAAACAGCTCTTCGTAAGTTTCTTCCGTGTAGAACATATTCAGCGCAATCGCTTCGCACTCCGGGTTAATGAGCTTGATCCGTTCGCGCATCAGATCGGCTTTCTTCTGTCCGATCGTCGTCGTCAGCGCATGAATTTGCCGGTTAATGTTGGTGATATCGACAACATCCTTGTCGATCATGATAATCCGGCCGATTCCGGTTCTGGCCAGCCCTTCGACGGCCATCGCTCCTACGCCGCCGACGCCAAGCACGGCAACCGTGCTTTTCTTGAGAATATCCAGACCCTCTGCCCCGATGGCGAGTTCTGTCCGCGAAAATTGATGAAGCATGGTCAGTGTACCTCCGTTAGGTTGACATCTTAACCGATTATTTCTTTACTTCTGCCAGTTTGGGAGCCAGCTTGATGTGCAGCTGATCCAGCTGCGATCCGTCGACTTCCGAAGGCGAGTTCATCAGTAAGTCCGTAGCGCTCGCTGTTTTTGGGAAGGCAATGGTCTCACGCAGGTTGGAACGGCCAGCCAGCAGCATGACCAGACGATCGAAGCCGAAGGCGATCCCGCCGTGTGGCGGCGTACCGTATTCGAACGCATCCATCAAATAGCCGAATTTATCTTGAGCTTCTTCCGGCGACAAGCCGATCGCCTTGAACATCTTCTCTTGTACGTCGCGTTTGTAAATCCGCATCGAACCGCCGCCAACTTCATAACCGTTCAGCACGAGATCGTACGCTTGCGCGAGGATTTTGCCCGGATCGGTGTCAAACAGCGGCAGATCCTCGTCGCGCGGACGGGTGAATGGATGGTGCTCAGCGACGTAGCGTTTTTGCTCTTCATCCCAGCCAAGCAGCGGGAAGTCTACAACCCATGCAAATTTATACACGCTGTCGTCAATCAGACCAAGATCGCGGCCGATTTTCAGACGCAATGCGCCGAGGACGTCGGCAACAACCTTCTTGTTATCGGCGGAGAACAGCAGCAGGTCACCTTCTTCGGCGCCGGTGCGTTCCTTAATCGCTTCGATCTCCTGCTCCGTAAAGAACTTCACAATCGGACCGCGGAACTCGCCTTCCTTCACTTGAATCCAGGCCAGACCTTTGGCTCCGTAGCGGGCTGCATACGGTCCAAGATCGTCAATGTCCTTACGGCTCCAAGTCCCGCAGCCTTTAGCGTTCAGTACTTTGACTTCCCCGCCCTTTTCAATGACAGAAGAAAATACCTTAACGCCGCTATTGGCCACAAGATCGCTGACGTTCACCAGTTCTAAACCGAAACGGAGGTCCGGTTTGTCCGAGCCGTACTTATCCATCGCGTCAGCATAGCTAATGCGTTGGAATGGCGTAGGAATATCAATGCCTTTCGTTTCTTTGAACAGGCGTACGATCAACTTCTCCATCATCTCGAGCAGCTCGTCGCGCGATAGGAACGAAGTCTCGATGTCGACCTGGGTAAACTCCGGCTGACGATCGGCACGCAGGTCCTCATCGCGGAAGCAGCGGGCGATTTGGTAGTAACGCTCGATGCCGCTGACCATCAGCAACTGCTTGTACAGCTGAGGCGATTGCGGCAGGGCAAAAAATTCTCCCGGATGCACGCGGCTTGGCACAAGGTAATCGCGTGCCCCTTCCGGCGAGCTCTTGGTCAAGATCGGAGTTTCCACCTCAATGAAGCCTTCTCCGTCAAGGAAATCGCGGAATACCTTCGCCGCCTTGGAGCGCAGCCACAACGTTTGCTGCATTTCCGGACGGCGCAGGTCGAGGTAACGATATTTCAGACGCAGCGATTCATCCACTTCGATGCCGTCTTCAATGAAAAACGGCGGCGTTTTAGCTGCGTTCAACACTTCGATTTCGGTAATTTGCACTTCGATATCGCCGGTTGGCAGGTTCGGGTTGACCGTTTCAGGATCACGGGCTACCACTTTCCCGGTAACGGCCAGCACGTATTCGCTGCGCACGCGGTCGGCAATTTTCAGCGCTTCGCCGGAATAAGCCGGGTTAAAGACGATTTGCACAATGCCGCTGCGGTCGCGCAGATCGATGAACAGGACACCCCCCAAGTCCCGGCGGGTTTGCACCCAGCCGTTTAATGTAACGGTTTCCCCGATGTTCGCGGTGCTCAGCGCGCCGCAATGATGCGTTCGTTTCATCGTAACTCCCCTTTTCTTCGCGTTTTGTTTTTGTAGTTGTTTAGGTTACTGCAACTCATTCAGCAATTCGCTTAACTTCACGGTACGCTGCTCGCCGCTGTCCATCGACTTCAGCGCGATTTCCCCGCGCTGCAGCTCATCGTCGCCGAGAATTGCGGTATAGCGCGCCTGCATCCGGTCAGCGGATTTCATTTGCGCCTTCATCTTCCGGCCCAGATAATCGCGTTCCGCAGAGAATCCCGCTTGCCGCAGCTTAAACAGCTGGGTCGTAATCTCCTTCTCCGCAGCTTCGCCTAAGGCAATCAGATACACATCCAGCGGCTTGACGGCGCCGAGCTCGATCTCTTGCTTTTCCAAAATCAGCGCAATCCGTTCAAGCCCCATCCCGAAGCCGATGCCCGGTTGGTCAGGACCGCCCACTTCCGCCACCAGCCCGTTATAACGGCCGCCGCCGCCAATCGTATCGATGGCGCCGATCCCTTGGGCTTTGTATTCAAAAGCGGTGTGCGTGTAGTAGTCCAACCCGCGAACAAGGCGTGGATTGATTTCATAGTCGATCTCCATCGCGCTCAGCAGCTCCTGAACCTTCGCAAAATGCGTGGTGCACTCCTCATCCAAACTATCCAGAATCGACGGCGCCCCGTCGAATTTATCCTGGTCCGTCTTACAGTCCAGCACACGCAGCGGATTGCGTTCAATCCGAGCTTGGCAGTCTTTGCACAAGCTGTCCTTCATCGGCAGCAGGAACTCCAGCAGCTTCTCGCGGTAAGCCGCCCGACTGGATGGATTGCCAACGGAGTTAATCTCCACCTTCACCCCTTGAAGACCCAGCTCCCGGCAAAACTGATATCCTAGTGCCACAACTTCGGCATCGATCGCCGGATCGATTGCTCCAAACGCCTCCACCCCAAACTGATGGAACTGGCGTTGACGTCCTGCTTGCGGGCGCTCATAGCGGAACATCGGCCCGATGTAATACAGCTTGCTGACGTCCGGTTCGCCGTACATCTTGTTCTCCACATAGGAACGAACAACCCCAGCCGTCCCTTCTGGACGCAGCGTCATGCTGCGATCCCCTTTATCCAGGAACGTATACATTTCCTTCTCGACGATATCCGTCGTCTCCCCAACGCCCCGTTCAAACAGCGAGGTTTGTTCAAAGATCGGGGTCCGAATTTCCCGGTAATTAAAACGCCGGCACAAGTCTCTGGCCTTCTCCTCAATAAACTGCCATTTCTCGACGGTTCCTGGCAAGATATCCTGCGTGCCCGTCGGTTTCTGAAAAGCCATATTGTTCATCCTCCATCTCAGACTCGTAAGCCAATATAAAAAATCTCCCGTTCCTGTTTGATTCAAACAGGGACGAGAGATCGTTACGCAATCACCCGTGGTGCCACCCACATTCCGAATGTCGACGCTTCAAAGCTGCTCTTATTCAGCCTCCCAGCATCTCAATTCGCTTCAAGCGGTTATCGCCCGCCTACGCCGCACGTCTACTCTCGAAGGGAAGCCATTAGCCACCTTTGATTTCGCCGCCGGTTCTCGGGGAAGTCTTTCGTCTAATCATCATCAGAATCCTTCCAGCCTGCTTCACCACACGCCTAACGAATACGATTGATCCGTCTGCTGCAACGAAGTCGGGGATTCCTCTCTGTGGGTGTGGGGTTAAACTACTTTGTCCCGTCATCGAATACCTATTCGTTTTCATTCACGCCATAGACGTGACGTCAACTGTTATTTTTAGATTGTATGAAACCACCGCACTAAAGTCAAGCCCGC
>NZ_GG695973.1:374943-378749 GCF_000159955.1 Paenibacillus sp. oral taxon 786 str. D14
CCCGAGACGCGAAAAATGTCTACACAAAGAAAAAAACCTGTCACCAACGGGGTGCAGGTCCAAAAGGTATTATATTAAAAAGGGGGTCATGCCGTTATTATAAACAAGCAATGTTAAGGGAACATGTATCTAATATTACAGTTATATTACAAGAACCCTTATCCCCGGCTATTCCGTTACAACATAGCCCCCATGCTCGCGTAATTTCCGCACGACCGTCTCATAATCGCTGTCCTTCACTTTTGCACTAAGAACATATTTCCAACCCTGCGGCTCGTCACCCGTTGTGATGGGAGGTTTCGATGTGATCAGTTGCTCTCCGTCTCCCATCGCTTGGCTGCGTTCACCATCTAACGTATCGCCGGTATTGTCTTCTCCCAAAGCTACCACGGGCAGCACGCTCTGCACGCCGCGTACCATACCGGGTACAGGGACAACTCCCGGGTTGTTTGCGCCTGATGCGCTGATCACCCCGTTATTTAGAGGCAATAACGTAACTTGAAACTCATCGTCTTCGCCCCATTCATTCGACACATTTCCTGCTTCAACCGCATTCGTGTTGTAAGCCCGCAGGGTGATACGTGCACCTTCTACTTGATCTTCTGTATTAAAATAGGCCTGAATATGTCTGGCCATAACCGATTCCTCCTTCATTCTCAGCATCAACTTCCGGGTCGAGGGAGCCATTCGGCAGAGGGCCGGGTCTCCTGCATCATCGGTTCAAATCGCTCCGGTTCGGCCAGCCGGGCCGTCATCCGGGCTTCGCTGCGGTGTCCCGCCGTCATGAGCGGAGAGGATTGCCAGTCTCTCGATTTCGCGGATTGGTGCATGTGAGCATCTCCTTTGGTCGTCAAGCTCTTTATCACAAGGTTGTACCAAAATCGGTCCGCTTATCCTATAGAACCCGAAATCTTGCGTGAAAATGGAGGAAATTTGTCCATATCGTCCCGTTCCGTTAACGCAAAAAAGGGGCAAGACGCAAAATTACTACGTCTTGCCCCGCTCTCAAATCCTTGCAGTTACCCCTCGCTACTAGGGCTGTCCACGATCAGGGTCACCGGACCCCAATTCGTCAGCTGAACGTCCATATCGGCGCCAAACATACCGGTTTCGACCGTCAACCCTTTCGCCCGAAGCAGCTCGTTAAACCGCTCGTACAGCGGCTCCGCCGTTTCCGGCCGGGCCGCCGCCATGAAGTTGGGCCGTTTGCCCTTGCGGCAATCACCGTACAAGGTAAACTGGGAGACCGACAAAATCGCCCCGCCGATCTCCGTAACCGCCAGGTTCATCTTGCCTGCTTCGTCTTCAAATATGCGTAAGCCGGAGATCTTCTCCGCCAAATAGGCGGCATCCTGCTCGGTATCCTCATGCGTCACGCCAACCAACAGCATGAGCCCCGGTCCGATCGCCCCTACCGTCTCTCCCGCTACGACCACGCGCGCCTCACGGCAACGCTGCACAACCACTCTCATCTTGGTTTGAATCCTTTCCTATCTGCTACTGCATAATCCGGTGAACCGTGTACACATCCTTCACCCGTTTGATCTTCTCCACAACGGATTGCAGATGATCGGTATTCCGAATCAGAATCGTCATATGCACCAAAGCCATTTTGTTCTTATCCGACCGCCCCGAGACGGCCGAAATATTCGTTTTGCTTTCCGACACAGCCTGCAGCACTTCGTTTAAGAAGTTACGACGGTCGTGCCCGGTAATTTCGATATCGACACTGTAATTCGCTTCGATCGAATCTTCCCATTCCACGTCGATCACACGCGCCGCCTCTTCGCCTTCTCCTCCGCTCGGGATGTTCGGACAGTCGCTGCGATGCACGGATACGCCGCGGCCGCGGGTGATGTAACCAACGATCTCGTCGCCAGGTACCGGATTGCAGCATCTAGCAAACCGCACCAGCAAATTGTCGATCCCCTTCACGACGACGCCGTTCGTTGGGCGATGCCGGCGTTCTTCCGGCGCTTTCACTTCTTTGACCTCGGTGGTCAACTCGATGTGCCCGGCCGCTTCCTCCTGCTCCTTGCGCAGCTTCTCGGTCAGCTTCGTCACGACTTGGGAGGCCGTGATCCCGCCGAACCCAATCGCCGACAGCATATCGTCGATGTCGTTGAAGGCATACTTCTTCGCCGCCTCCAACAGCTTGTCGTCGCTCATCCACAAGGAAGGCTCAAGCCCCGCCCGCTTCAGCTCGCGTTCGATCGCTTCGCGTCCTTTTTCCACGTTTTCTTCGCGTTTTTCCTTCTTGAACCATTGCTTGATCTTGCTGCGAGCATGGGAGGATTGCGCAATTTTGAGCCAGTCCTGACTAGGTCCGTACGAGTGCTTGGAGGTCAAGATCTCCACGATGTCCCCGGTTTTCAGCCGATGATCCAGCGGGACGATCCGTCCGTTCACCTTGGCCCCAATCGTACGATTGCCAACTTCCGTATGGATGCGGTACGCGAAGTCCAGCGGCACGGAGCCTGCCGGAAGCTCAATGACTTCCCCGGACGGCGTAAACACAAACACCAGGTCCGAGAAGAAGTCCATTTTGAGCGATTCCACGAATTCAGAAGCATCCTTGGCTTCATGTTGAAGCTCCAGGATTTCGTTAAAGAACGTAATTTTGTTCTCGAGACCGCTCGTCCCTGCGCCTTCCTTGTAGGCCCAGTGCGCGGCAATCCCGTATTCTGCCGTCCGGTGCATTTCCCAGGTGCGGATTTGAACCTCTGTAGGTTCCCCGTTAGGCCCAACGACCGTCGTATGCAACGACTGGTACATGTTCGCCTTCGGCATGGCGATATAGTCTTTAAACCGCCCCGGCATCGGCTTCCATAACGTATGGATGATCCCCAGGGTCGCGTAACAGTCCTTGATATTGTCCACGATGATACGGATGGCCAGCAGATCGTAAATTTCGTTGAACTGCTTGTTTTTCATCGTCATTTTCTTATACACGCTGTAAATATGCTTGGGTCGCCCCGACAAATCCGCTTGGATGCCCATTTCGTCCAGCTTCTCGGCGATACGGGCGATCACGTTCTTGATGTATTCCTCGCGCTCCGCCCGTTTCTTGCGCATCAAGTTGGCGATCCGGTAATATTGCTGCGGGTTCAAGTACCGCAGGGCAATATCCTCCATTTCCCATTTGATGGCGGAGATCCCGAGCCGGTTCGCGATAGGGCAGAAGATTTCCAGCGTTTCATATGCAATCCGGCGCTGACTCTCCTCGGACTGGTATTTCAAAGTCCGCATGTTATGCAGCCGGTCCGCCAATTTGATGACGATGACGCGGATGTCTTGTGCCATCGCAATGAACATTTTACGGTAGTTCTCGTTCTGCTGCTCTTCTTTGGATTGGAATTTGATCCGCTCCAGCTTGGTTAAGCCGTCAACGAGCAATGCACAATCACTGCCGAAATGCTCCTGTATCTCCTTTAAGGACACTGTCGTGTCTTCCACCACATCATGAAGCAAGGCCGCAATGACCGACAGCGCATCCATTTGCATGTTCACTACAATATCCGCTACGGCCAAAGGATGTAGGATATAAGGTTCTCCGGATTTGCGAACCTGTCCGTGATGGGCTTGATCCGCAAACTCGTACGCTTCCCGAATCCGCCTCAGATCCGGTTCCTTTATATAGGCAGACGCCTTTTCGAGTAATTGCTCTATGCCCATTGAGATCCTGTTGATTCCTTTCTATATGAAAATATACTGAAAAAACGCATACAAGAGCATAATTCGCCTCATTTTGATTTCCTATAATTATGCCTCTTGCGTTCCCTCACGTCAACTCCAGGTATTGTCTT
>NZ_GG695973.1:380343-392601 GCF_000159955.1 Paenibacillus sp. oral taxon 786 str. D14
GTCTTCGCTGCACGGACAGCATCCCGGCAAGATCTGCCTGCCTTCGGGAGGGTAGACCGACCAGCCGATGAAGGGATTACCTGGGAAAGAAAAACAAAAGTCAAGTATTTTTATGTTGAAAATTGTCGCCAATGTCATTATCCTATTAAGGATAGTTATCTTATGAACGTATCTATAGAGGAGTGAACTCGTTGCAACGTGAAATTCAAGTGAATGAGAAAGTCCCGTTCGGACCGGGCGTGCTGTTAAGCCTGCAGCACTTATTTGCCATGTTCGGAAGCACGGTGCTGGTGCCTAACCTGTTTGGCGTCGACCCCGGCATGATCCTGCTGATGAACGGCATCGGTACCCTGTTGTACATCCTCATCTGCAAAGGGAAAATCCCTGCTTATCTGGGTTCCAGCTTTGCCTTCATCGCACCGGTTCAGGCGGTTCTCCAGACTCATCCGGGGAACGGCTACGCTTTGGCTCTCGGCGCGTTTATCGTCACCGGCGCGATCTTCGTTCTGATTGCGCTGCTGATTAAATACGCCGGCACGAAGTGGATCGACGTCGTATTCCCACCAGCCGCTATGGGGGCTATCGTTGCCCTGATCGGCCTGGAGCTGATTCCCGTCGCAGCCGGCATGGCCGGATGGATCACCGATGGCTCGGAGGGCTGGACGCCAGATGGAACGTCCATCACGCTGTCGCTCGTGACGTTAGTCGTTACGGTACTTGGCGCTGTCTTGTTCCGCGGCTTTCCGAAGATTATTCACATCTTGATCGGGATCGTCGTTGGTTATGTTCTAGCTTTATTCATGGGTGTGGTCGACACCTCAGCGATCGAACAAGCGAAGTGGATCACCCTGCCGACGGTCACAACCCCGCAATGGGATACCTCCGTCATCATCTCGATCGTGCCGGTCGCGCTGGTCGTCATCGTGGAGCATATCGGCCACCTGCTGGTGACGAGCAACATTGTGGGCAAGGACTTGTCCAAGGACCCGGGCTTGCACCGGTCGCTGATGGGGAACGGGATCTCCACGATTCTTTCCGGTTTTGTAGGCTCCACGCCGAACACGACCTATGGGGAGAACATTGGTGTCATGGCATTAACCCGCGTGTTTTCTGTGTACGTGATCGGGGGTGCGGCGATCTTTGCCATCCTGCTCTCCTTCTCCGGGAAGTTCTCGGCAATCATCGCTAATATTCCGGATCCGGTTATGGGCGGCGTATCCTTGCTGCTGTTTGGCGTTATCGCCGCCTCGGGCTTGCGGATCTTCGTGGAGCAGAAGGTGGATTTCTCCAAGCCTACCAACATGCTGCTGACCACCGTTGTGCTGGTCATCGGCCTGAGCGGCACCCAACTGACCATGGGTAACGTCGTGCTGAAGGGTATGGCCTTGGCAACGATCGTTGGCATTGTGCTTAGCCTGTTCTTCAAGCTCATTCAAGTGCTGAAGTTAAGCAACGATAACGAAGAAGCGGCCCATTAAGCTCACTCTTCTATACAAATTAGGGGCTGTTGCCATGTGATACGTGGCAGCAGCCCCTTTTGTATGGGATCTATTTTTATTCGTATTGCACGAGTGAAAAGACTTCAATTCCCGGCAGCTTCTTGCGGCCTTCCAGCTCACTTAACTCAATCAGGAAGGCAGTACCAACGACGTTCCCTCCTAGTTGACGAACCAGATCCACAGAGGTTGAGATCGTTCCCCCAGTCGCTAGCAAGTCATCCGCAATCAGCACGTTTTGCCCCGGCTTTACCGCATCGCTGTGCATCGCTAACCGGTCTTTGCCGTATTCCAGGTCGTATTCCACCTCAATCGTTTTGTAAGGCAGCTTCCCACTCTTGCGGATCGGTACGAACCCGACGCCAAGCGCGTAAGCCAGCGGCGCACCCACAACGAAACCGCGGGCTTCAGGGCCGGCAATCAAATCGATCTTCAAATGAGATACCCGCTGCTTCAGTTCGTCGATCGCCTTGCGGTACATGTTACCGTCATTGAGCAACGTCGTAATATCCTTGAAGCTAATGCCCGGTTGAGGGAAATCAGGAATCACCCGGATGTACTCTTTAAAATCCAAACCAATCTCCTCCTAGTTCAAATGCGTGCAAATCATTTCTAAGTTTCAGAACAAAACATTTATGAGGCTCCCTGAATATGGGTTAGCATCCATTCCGTAATTTCCGGCACCCGGCCGTACTGCAGCATCTGTTCGATTTCAGCCAGCAGTCCCAGCTCCCGGTAACGGCTTGACGTTTCCAAGGCCTGCTTGGAAGGAGACGGATGGATCCGAATCATCCCGGATGCCCGAATAATAAATCCCAGCTCCTCGAATACCCCAAGCGCCATCTCAACCATCCGCTTTGACCAACCGGTACGCTTCACAAGCGCCGCCAACAGTTCTTCCTCAGGAAGCCCTTGGCCGGCTCCCCGATAGATCAAGCTGTACACGAGCTTGAAATGATCGCGAGAAGGCGGCTCGATGCGCTCTTGGGGCGCACGCAGCGAATGCAGCATATAGATGCGCTCCAGACCGGTAAAAGCGGATACCATCCCAGTCCAGCTCTCCGGTGCATCCGGAAGCTCCAGGACGAACAATGTCGACGCAGCGTGAATCCCAGCGGTTTGCGCGAGCTCGTTCCCAGGACGCACGCCAACGTTCTTATCATATACCCAAATCGGGGTCTCCTTCAAATCAAGGGTATGGAAAAATGCGGAACCTTCATTTACGACGACAGCCGACGCTCCCGAACCGCAGGCGGGCAGCTTATCCAGCTTCCCTCGAAGCTCTTCGAGCAGCTGCGATGGATTCCGGGAGCCGCGGTAATCAAACACCTGCAGATGAGACACCGCTAAATCCTGGATCATGAGCTGCGGCTTGCGCGAGCCGTTCCACTCGTTGACACTGGCTTCCGCAACGATATCGATCCGAGCTTCTTCCGACAGCAACGGGGCCAATTCACCTTTGCCAAACGCGACGGCTTCTACGGTTTTACCGTTTTGGCCAAGAATCAGCTTCAAGTGCTTGCCGTCTTTGCCCATCTGGCGGCATTCCAGCAGCTTTAGGCCACGAAGAAGCAGCCTGGGACAGGTGTTTGCCATGCCAAATGGAGCCAGTTGCTGGAGTTGTTCGATTGCTTGCAGCGTAATGTCTTTTAAAGAGCAAGTCAAATCGGTCTCCAGGACCGGCACGAAATGCTCCGGCGTGAGCCGCCCGGCGGCAAAAGCATTCAGCCTTCGGCCAAATTCCTCCAATCGCTCCCGGCTTAGGGACATCCCTGCAGCGGATGGATGTCCGCCAAAGTGGTCCAGCAGGTCGGCGCAATCGGTTAAGGCTTCATAGATGTCAAAGCCGGGAATTGAGCGGGCGGAGCCTTTGCACTCCCCGGTCTCGGGATGAATTCCCAACACGATGGTCGGGCGATAATACCGTTCCAGCAATTTGGAGGCGACGATCCCGACAACGCCGGCATTCCAGCCTTCGCCGGCCACCACAATCACGTCGGGCAGCCCTTCCGACTGCTCCTGGCTTTCCAGCTGCTGAAGCGCTTCTTGCACCATATCCTCGACAATTATTTGGCGCTCCTTGTTCAGCACATCCAGCTCCTCGGCGATCGCCTCGGCTTCTTCCATGTTCTCCGCCGTCAATAAGGCGACGGCGCGGTTGGCGTGGCTCATGCGGCCGCTGGCATTAATCCGCGGTGCCAACCCGAAGGCGACGGCTGTCGAAGTAACTTCCCCGCTGGACCAGCCGGAGGTTCCGAGCAATGCCGTCATGCCCGGAAATGCCGAGCGCTCCATCGATGCCAGACCGGACTTGACGATCATCCGGTTCTCTCCGGTCAGTGGCATCAGGTCAGCAATCGTCCCCAGCGCGGCCAGCTCGGTCCAAGCAATGGGGGTGTCCTCCCCCAGGAGCGCTTGGGCCAGCTTGTACGCCACCCCCACCCCGGCCAGTCCTTTAAACGGATACGTGCAGTATGGCAGCTTGGGGTTAATCAAAGCGTACGCTTCCGGTAAAACCGCCGGCGGTTCGTGGTGGTCAGTGACGATCACGTCCATGCCCACCGCATTGGCGTAGGCCACCTGCTCAACGGCGCTGATCCCCGTATCTACCGTCACGATCAGCGTAAAGCCTTTCTTGTGATAATGCTCCAGCACCGGAATATGTAGCCCATATCCCTCTTTCGTTCGATGCGGGATGTAGTAGTCATATGTAGCACCGAGATGCCTCATCAGGTAGATCATTAAAGTCGTCGATGACACCCCATCGGCGTCATAATCCCCGTATATCAAAATCCGCTCCCCATTTTCCACCGCACGGCGGATGCGCGGTACGGCTTCTTTCATGCCGCTGAGCAGCATGGGATCGTGTTGATCGGCAAGGCTTCCTCTTAAGAAGAGCTCCGCCTTCTCAGGGCTTTCCATCTCCCGCGTCACCAGCAAAGACGCCAGCAAAGGGGAAATATTCAGCTGGCCGGCCAGCCGTCTGGCAGCCTCTTCGTCATAGGGAAGCTGTGTCCAGCGATATTTGGCATGAAGCAAAAAACGTCACCTTCTTTCTTCCTGTCGGTTCTATCCCGGGGCCAGCTTACTGCAGCAAGTTCGGCAAATCACTATCAGCATCGGTATTGCTCTTATAAGGATACCCCGCCTCGTAAGGCCCGACTTGAATCCGAACGTCAGTGACATGGGAAAAGCGGTTGAGCAGCAGCATTTTGGCCCGATTGGCGATATCGTTGGCTTCCATAACGGTAAGCTTAGGATTTACGCTAATCTTGGCGGTCACGGTCACATAATGTCCGTTCTCCTGCGCTTTCAAATCATCTACTGTAATCACGCCATGCACCCGCTGTACCGTCTCGATGAAGGTAGCAGCATCCTCTTCGCGTACCTCCGTCCGAACCGGTCCGTAGATGGAGCGTCTCACCAGCCGATAGACTTGGATCATCACATGTAAGGCGACAAGGATCGCGGCAACCGGATCAAGATACGCCAGGACGGGCACATCCCAGGCTTGCCCTCCCATCGCCCCAAACACACCCGCGAGAACAACTACAGATGAGAACAACGAATGACGGTGCTTCTCGACGATCAGCTGCAACTCCTGATCCGACTTCCTGCGGGAAATACGCAACTTGATTTGAAACAACGTTTCCCGCAAAGCCATCGATAGGAGCACGGCTGCCAAAACGAAAGTCTCCGGTGGAGTGGTGTCGCCCTCAACCATGTCAGTGATGGACGCAATCCACAGTTGAACGGTGCCCATCAACAAAAAAACGGAGAAGAAAATCGCCGGCAGCGGCTCAGGCGTCGCTTTGCTTGCGGACGAACCGGCCAGTCGCAAACGCCTTTTTCCCGGTACAGACAGTCTCGCGGCGACGCCAACCGCAACATCGTACGCAGAATATAATGCCCCGGCCAGCAATGCCAGACTGTCGTACAGCAGACCAACCGTCCCCAAAAACACGGCCAGGACAAGATCCCCAACGATCCCGGGCCATGCTGTCGGTGCCGGAATAACAGCTTGTTCTCGTGTCATAATCCCCCTCCTGATGCACGTAAAAGCGGACAAGTTACGAAAGCCGCGTCAGAAGACGCGGCTCTAGCTTTAATTCAGCGAATGAATGGGTGCTTCAATCAGACATTTCGGCCGTTCAGGAAGCTTTAGCCGGTTTATGCTTTTGCTTACTCTTGAGCAGGAACCAGAGCGGGCTTGCGATAAAGATAGACGAATACGCCCCAAACAACAGGCCGATTACCATCGCAAGCGAGAACATCCGGATCGACTCTCCGCCTAGAATGAGGAGGAAGAAGGCCGCCACGAACACCGTCAACGCGGTATACAAGGAACGCATAATCGTTTGCGATACGCTCACGTTCACCAGATTGATCAGGTCCTGACGAGTTTTCGTTTTGGCAAATCGCAGATTTTCGCGAATCCGGTCAAAGATAACGATCGTATCGTTAATCGAATAGCCGATAATCGTAAGTACAGCGACGATAAAGGTCAAGTCAACCTCGAGCCGGAAGATCGAGAAGACGGAAATGACCATAAAAGCGTCATGCAGCAGCGCGATGATCGCAGCCACAGCAAACCGCCATTCAAACCGGATGCCAACGTAAATAATAATCCCGATACAGGAGATCAACACGGCATAAATTGCATTGCGCGCCAGTTCTTTCGCCATTTCCGGGTCAACCGTATTCACTTCAAACGAAGCTTTATCGTCTAATTTGGCAATTTCCGCTTTCAGCTTCGCGTCATTCTCTTCACTTAATACTTGCGTAAATCGGATATTCATCCGGTCTTGTCCAGGACTGATGCTCGCTTCATTCTCCTCGATCCCCATATTTTTCAAGATCGGGCGGACTTGATCGGCCGTCAGCGGCTTGGACAGGGAAATATCCACATTAGACCCTGCTTTGAAATCTACGCTATAGTTCAAACCGAAGAACGCCAAGCAAATGATGCCGGCAATCGTCAAGACGATTGAAAGGGTGTAGAAGTATTTACTCAGATGTATATAATCCAGGTTCTTCTTAAAGCTCACGAATGTCACGCTCCTTCACACCGAAATACTTCGGTTTCAACAGCTTGCCGGCTTTGAGCAGCAGGTTCAGCAGGAAACGGGCGAGATAGATATTCGTGGCGATACTAAGTACGATTTCCACGATGAGCACCAAGGCAAAGCCTTTAACGGCCCCCGTACCATACGCATACATCACGGCCGCAACGATAATCGTCGTGATCTGCGAATCAAGCACTGTACGGAGAGAATGCTTGTCCCCTGCTTTGACCGCAGACATGATACTCTTGCCGGCCCGTATTTCCTCATGAATCCGTTCATTGGTAATAATGTTGGCGTCCACCGCCATCCCAATCCCGAGAATGATAGCCGCAATCCCTGGAAGAGTTAACGTAAAGTCTGCCCAGACGAACACGAGAATGAGCAGCCAGGTATGCACAATCAGGGTAAACGAGGCAATTAGCCCAGGCACCCGGTACATCCCGACCATGAACAGCAGAATGAAAAGAGAGCCAATCAGGCCGGCTTCAATCGTCTGATCCAGTGACTGCTTACCGAGCGTCGCGCCGACGCTTTGAGAATATTTCTCCGTCAGCTTCAACGGGAGGGCGCCAAGATTGATCTTGTCGCGCAGCTCTTTCGCCTTCTCCAAGTCGCCGCCCACACTGATTTGTGCGGACCCGTCGGTCAAAACGGCTTGAACGATCGGAGCGGAGACCAGCTCATCGTTCATATAAATCGCCAGGGGTTGTCCCAGCAAACGTTTGGTGACTTCAGCGAACTTTTCTTTGTTTTTCACTTTAATGCTGACAACCGGTTCATTCATCTGTGTGAATTCCAGTTTGGCACCATTTTCCGCGAAATCGGTTCCGATCATTTCGATCTTGTTGTATTCGTCCGCGTTCTTCTCCGTGCCGTCCTTACTGCGGAACGTCAGCGAAGCCGGCTCCTTCATCGTCTTGCGCACTGTTTCTTCATCGGTAACGCCGGCCACCTTCAAGCGGATCCGGTTCGTGCCTTCCGTCGTGACTTCCGGCTCGCTGGTTCCCAGCTTGTTCGCCCGGTCCTCCAGGCTCTTGGCCGTTTGGATTAAGGATTCCTTCGTGACCTGACCTCCGCCTTCCAACGGACTGGCTTCATATAGAATCTCAAAGCCGCCTTTCAGATCAAGGCCGAGACGTACGTTCTTTAATAGGTCGGGGGTTGTCCAAGCCATGATGCCAAACGAGACAACCACGACGGTTATGAATGTGATAATTCTTTTCATCCCGTACTTCTTTCCCCTTTCAAATTCTCAATATTCCTATTATAGCGATGGCCGAAAAACCAGTCAATTTATCTAAAATTGTCAATTCGATTAACGACCGGCACAAAAAAAGATCCCATTTAATCCAAACGGGATCCCCGAAAGGCGGACATCGTCATATAGTTCATAAACTGGGTGACTTTCAAAGAAAGAATGTCATTCACCAATTGGTACAAGGGAGGGATTCCCCCCTTCTCGTATTTATGGCTGATACATTCCCAAATGTCAGGTCCGGTCACATGCTCGTACCCGATCAGCCGGAACTCCTCGGCCTTACTGCGACACAAGCTTTCGATTGCCTCATTTAGTTGTTGGTCCGTCATTTGTTCTTCAGCCATACTTCAAGCCTCCTTCGAAAACCCGTCTTATTACATTCTACCCTAAATCTCCGAATCCTGCTTACAAGAGTTGTTTGGTTTTCGAATCTTGTGAAAAAGACAAGTCATGAACCGGGACAGGTCTGTCATATCCATGAAGTGAGAGGTTGTACGCCTCGCTTACGAGTTTATAAGGCAGCTGATTTCTATAAGCATCGCGTATGTAGGAAGTTACCAAAGTGCTGCCGGGGGAGTGGAGTTTCGATTGAATAAGCAAACCTTTATCCAAGGTACGATGATCCTGCTTGTGGCTGGGATCGTAAACCGCCTCCTGGGCTTCATTCCGCGCATCATGCTGCCCCGCGTGATCGGGGCCGAAGGCGTAGGGCTGTATCAGCTCGGTTATCCCTTTTTTCTCGTGCTCGTAACGATTATTACCGGCGGCATTCCGCTCGCTGTAGCCAAGCTGGTGGCCGAAGCAGAATCCTCGGGTCAGCCCGGGCGCTCGGTGTCGATTTTACGGACAAGCTTAGTATTTACGACGGCAGCCGGCTTTCTGTTTACGTTTCTCTGCTTGTTTGGCGCGCCATGGGTGACCCGTTACATTCTGACCGATGCCCGGGTTTATCACACTTTTATCGCAATGAGCCCGATGATCATCATCGTCTCAGTCTCTTCGGTCTTCCGCGGATATTTCCAAGGGAAGCAGGATATGATTCCCTCGGCGGTGTCGTCCATCATGGAAACGGTGGCCCGAATTATCGGCGTCCTCTGGTTCTCGTATCTCATGCTCCCGATGGGCATCGCCTATGCGGCTGCAGGAGCCATGCTTGGTGTTGTTGCCGGCGAGATCGTAGGCATGGGGGTCCTGCTCTGGCAGTATCACCGCCTGAAGCGGAGGGAGCGGCTGGGAGGCTCTACACCCGGCAATCTAGCAGTGAGCCCTGCCAATGCTGTGAACCCGAATGAGGAAACATCCGCCTCCTCCGCCTATCCGTTCCACGCCAACCTGCGCCGAATTCTGCGCATCGCCATTCCGGTTACCGGCAGCCGTCTGGTCGGCTCGCTCTCCTACCTGCTGGAGTCGATTACAACCGCGCGGAGCTTGGCGATCGCCGGCGTAGGAGTTGGCGTTGCGACCTCCCAATACGGGGCGCTGCAAGGGATGATCATCCCGCTGTTGCTGCTGCCGGGAGCGTTAACTTCGTCGCTCGCCGTCTCGCTTGTCCCTTCGCTGGCTGAAGCGCAGGCACGCGGCGACACCAGAACGATCCACCTGCGTCTCCATCAATCCTTGCGGCTTGCGCTGGTCACCGGCGCTCCGTTCGCCGCGATCATGTTCGTGTTGGCTGACCCGATCTGCCGGCTTGTGTACAACGATGGCACGATCGGAGGCATGCTCAAAATCATGGCCCCCTTCGCCCTTCTGCTGTATATCCAAACGCCGCTGCAGGCCACGCTGCAAGCGTTGGATAAGCCGGGCCGCGCACTCATTAACACACTGGTTGGGGCCATCATCAAAATCACCTTAATCTTCTATCTGGCCTCGAACCCGGCACTAGGCATCTACGGGGCAATTATCGCGATTATTATCAACTTTATCATCGTGACCGTCATGCATGCTGTCGGTGTGTCCAAATCACTGCGTTATCGTATGCCTTACCTGGATATCCTCAAGGTTGGAGCGGCGATGATCATCATGGCCGCCGCCGCGGACTATTTATATAAGAACCTCGTCCTGAGCTCTCAAATGGGCTGGCAGTTCTTGATGGCGGCCTCCCTGTCCGGATTGCTGTATTTAGCTCTAGCCGGAATCATGGGATTGTTTGATCTCCATGACCTTAAGCGGCTGCCTGTCCTAGGCAAATGGTTTCGGAAATAACGAAGGTTATTGTTTTGCGTCCATCTCATTGATATACAGCTTTCCATTATGATCGATACTGCAAAAGAACACCTGCTTGAAATCCGTTAAGCCTTTCATTTGAATCTGATTTTTCAGCCAAAAGCGGGTTTTTCCGATTTTGCGCAAGTTCTCGTCGTTTACCTTGCCATCCATAATGAGCGGCAGCGGGAGTGCTTCATATTTGATTTTTGCCGAGAGGTTGGCATCCTTCTTTTGGGAAGGCTGCTCTCCCCCTTCGGATTTGTCTTTGGGAATCACACTAAGCTGCCCGCTCGTTTCCAACACGGCAAACTCGACGTCGGCAACGCTGTCGATCTGCTGCGAGCGCAGCTGCATCATTAAATCATCTAAGTTGTATCGCTGGCGTTTCATTTCTTCCCGGTTAATTTTCCCGTTTCGGATAATGACGCTGGGCTCGCCATCAAACCACAGCCTTATTTTACGGAAGCGAAGCGACAGCAAGGCGATGGCGATTTGAATCAGCAGCAGGGTCAACATCGGTATGACTCCGTCATAAATCGGCCGATTGATATCTTCCAGGGCAAAAACGGCGATCTCTGCGATCATGATCGAGATGACCAGGTCGAAGATCGACAGCTCGCCGATTTCTCTTTTTCCCATAATCCGCATGACTCCGAATACCAAGAAATACATCAGGACGGTTCGGAAAACATGGTTTGCCACATGCTCGACCACGCCAATCCCTCCTCTGGTTACAAGTTCGCACAAAACATGGTATTGGTATTCTGACCGCCGCCTTCCCGTTCCATGCGAAAGATCACAGGTTAAAATCCGGGAGGCTTACATGAATCTTCCTAACTCAATTGGGCCAAGTAGGTCTATCCGAGTTAGCTTGACCATAAAATGTGGTAAAACGTCTGTCGAAGACATGGAAAACAGGAGGCTGACCACGATGCATTTGATCCGCCGAATTTTCGGGATGCGTATGTCCCAGCCCACCGTTGCAGGGTTGTGGTATGGATTTTTATGGATGATGATCGGCGCATTGATTCTATCTTTATTGTTGCAAGGCGAAATGGTTGAAGAGTTTGAACTGTCGATGTACACGTATCTGGTGCATGCTGTTGCCGTCTTGTTCGGGGGGATCGTCTCCGGCAAACGTGCCAAACAGAAGGGATGGTATCAAGGCGCTCTGACCGGTGCACTGTACGTGCTCATCTTGCTGCTGATCAGCTTCTTGGCTCTAGATACGTCATTGGGGCTCCGGGAATGGGGATATATCCTGCCGGGGTTTGTCATCGGTGCGATCGGCGGCATGATTGGCGTAAATCTTGGCCGCAAATAACTTAAGGTTTTACGGCGGCCTCCATTCATGGTAAGTTAGACTTAGTCCAATCGACATCATCATGAGGAGGTCGTTCTCGCACGATGGATCATTCCATGTCCGGCATCTCGTGGCTGACCGGGATTTCCGTCATCATCATGGTCTGGGTGAACACGCTCCGCTCGCCATGGCATGCCGTTACTTCCCTATTGCAGCAACTGATCAAATCAAAACATTTGCTTTGGCTTTTACTTCTGATGGTTGGCGTGTTGCTGATAAATAAGTTTGAACTGATCCTAGAAGATCATCTTCCTTTTCATACCGATTTCACACCGTGGGTATTTGGAATTGAGGGACATTTCGTTTCAACGTTTCAAAGCTTGTTTCACTCAACGACTGTAACGGTAATAACAGCTTTCTTCTATCTAGTCATCTTGCAGGCGTTAATTCTTGCATCGCTGGGAATCTATGCGTCCGATGATCGTCTGCCGTTTCTTTATGCGACCTGTTGCACTGTGATCCTCAATTATCTGGCAGCGGTCCCCTTTTATTTGCTGTTCCCGGTGAACGAGGTATGGTCGTATCCGCCGTCAGGGGCTATCTTTTATATGCTAGAGGTTTTTCCAAATTTCGAACAGGTTTACCGCCCCTTGTCCGGTCTGAATAACTGCTTTCCTAGCCTCCACACTTCGGTCTCCGTATCGATGGCTATTTTGGCGATCCGTTCAGGGAACCGGCGCTGGGGTTGGTTTGCTTCAGCTTGTTCATTGATTATAGTGTTTTCAATCTTTTATATGGGGATTCACTGGTTGACGGACATGCTTGGAGGGCTGGTACTGGCTGCTTTGGCCTCCACCATCGGCCTTGCCTGGGGCAACCGCTTGGCGAACTCCGCGCGATCCGGAAACCTTAAGCCGCATCAGACCA
>NZ_GG695973.1:392897-401414 GCF_000159955.1 Paenibacillus sp. oral taxon 786 str. D14
GAGCCTGTAGCATACAGGCTCTTCCTATTTGTGTTTGTCTGTAACGCGATTAACCTTCCGACTCTTTAATGGTGTGACTGATCGCGCTGCGGTCAAACGTCAGCTTTGTCACGTCATTCACGCGAAGCACTACCGTATCGTCGGTCAGCTCCATAATCGTTCCATGCAATCCGCCAATCGTCACGATCTTATCGCCTTTCTTCAAAGCGCTCAGCATCGAATTACGTTGCTGCTGCTTCTTCTTCTGCGGACGAATCAATAAAAAGTAGAAAACGGCGATCATGATAACAAATGGAATGATCATGGAGATAAGCGAGTTGGCGCCAGTTGTTTGTTGCGCGGCATACTGAAAGAACATGTCATTTCCCCCTTTCCAAAATCGAACTAACGCTTTTTCTTAAAATCCTTTGTCATTGCCAAACAGACCGTACTGCTCAAAAAATTCATCCCGGAAACTCAACAACCGATCTTCCATAATCGCCTGACGAACTTTACCCATCAGATTGATGAGGAAATGCAAATTATGGTATGTAGTTAATCGCAGCCCAAACGTCTCGTCGGCTTTGATCAAGTGGCGGAGATACGCCCTGGAGTAATTTCGGCAGGTATAGCAGTCGCACTCGGGATCCAGCGGTCCGAAATCGTTGGCATACTGAGCGTTGCGTACGACTAAACGGCCTTGGCTGGTCATCGTCGTACCGTTGCGCGCGATCCGAGTCGGCAACACGCAATCGAACATGTCGATGCCGCGAATCGCTCCTTCAATTAAGGCATCCGGAGATCCGACTCCCATCAAATAACGGGGCTTGTCTGCCGGCAGCAGCGGAACGGTATATTCCAGCACCTCGTACATGAGCGGCTTAGGCTCGCCTACACTCAGTCCACCAATAGCATACCCCGGAAAATCTAGGGAAGTCAAATCGCGGGCGCTTTGCTTGCGCAGATCCTCGTACATGCCGCCTTGAACGATGGCAAACAGTCCTTGATCGTGCGGACGGGCATGGCTCTGCAAGCAGCGTTCCGCCCAGCGGGTCGTACGCTCCAGGGAATTTTTCACGTATTCATAATCCGCCGGATACGGCGGGCATTCGTCAAACGCCATCATGATGTCCGAGCCGAGCGCATTTTGGATTTCCATTGCCACTTCCGGAGACAGGAATAGTTTATCGCCGTTCAAGTGGGAGCGGAAATGTACGCCTTCCTCCGTGATTTTGCGCATTTCACTCAGCGAGAACACTTGAAACCCGCCGCTGTCCGTCAAAATCGCGCGGTCCCAATTCATAAATTTGTGCAGTCCGCCGGCCTCACGAATAATTTCATGTCCCGGACGCAGGAAGAGATGGTACGTATTGCTTAAGATGATTCGCGCATCCATCTCCTTCAGCTCTTCCGGACTCATCGTTTTTACTGTTGCCTGCGTACCCACCGGCATAAAGATCGGTGTTTCGAACGAGCCGTGCGGCGTATGCACGCGCCCTAACCGGGCTCCGGACTGCTTGCAGGTTTTGATATGTTCATACGTAATTGCTGCTGCCAATCTGATCAACCATCCTCTACTCAAATAAAAATGCGTTTAGTAAATAAACATGGCGTCACCGAAGCTGAAGAACCGGTACTTCAAGTTGATCGCTTCCTGGTAAGCCTGGAGGATCCGCTCGCGTCCCGCCAGCGCGCTGACCAGCATCACCAGCGTTGATTTCGGGAGATGGAAGTTCGTAAGCAGCGCATCGACCAGTCCAAACTGGTAGCCGGGATAAATAAAGATCCCTGTCCAGCCGCTGCTCTTGACGATGGGGCCGCCCTCACATTGCTTAGCCACCGTCTCCAACGTTCGTGCCGAGGTCGTCCCGACGGCAATGACCCTGCCGCCTCTCGCTTTCGTTTCATTTAAGACGTCAGCTGTTTCCTGCGGCAGCACATAATATTCTTCGTGCATGACGTGATCCTCAACCCGGTCCACCGACATCGGCCGGAACGTGCCCAACCCGACGTGCAGCGTGACGAAAGCGATCGTCACTCCTTTCGCCCGCACTTGCTCCAGCAACTCTTCGGTGAAATGCAAGCCTGCCGTTGGTGCGGCGGCTGAACCCTCATGCTTGGAATACACAGTCTGATAACGTTCGCGGTCATCCAGCTTCTCCTTAATATAAGGAGGCAACGGCATTTGGCCCAAGCGATCTAGGATTTCGTTAAAAATCCCTTCATAAGCGAACCGAAGTACGCGTTCGCCCATATCCCCTTCGGACTCGACGGTGGCTCGCAGCTCGTCCCCAAACACGATCACCGATCCGGTTTTTAATTTCTTACCGGGTTTGACCAAGGCTTCCCAGCGGTCCTCGCCCAAGTTTTTGAGCAACAGCACTTCGGCTTTGGCACCGGTCCCTTCCTTTATCCCAAACAATCGGGCGGGAATGACCCGCGTATCATTCAGCACCAGCGTATCGCCTGGCTGTAAGTAATCCAATATATCGGAAAACTTGTGATGCCGGATTTCCCCGGTCTGTTTATTTAGCGTCAGCAAGCGCGAAGCGGTGCGTTCGGCTAGCGGTGTCTGGGCGATGAGCTCCTCCGGAAGCTCGAAGTCGTATAGATCTACATTCATCGGTATATTCTCATTCCTTAACGATAGACACATTTTGATAGTAGTGTTGCAAGATTTGCCGGTAATCATACCCGGCGTCGGCCAATCCTTTGGCCCCCCATTGGGAAAGTCCCAGACCATGACCGTTTCCGCGTCCCACGAAGACGAATTGGTTCGACGTATCCACCACGCGGGCTGTTCGATCGCCGCTCATCACAACCAGCTTGCCGCTGGCTGTCGTCTTGCCTGATGCCGACTGAATCGTCGTTGCGGACATAGCTGTACCGGTACCAGTCGTTCCTCCTGCACCTTGTACAGTATAACGTCCCGTTTGCACGATATCAAACAAAGTGCTGGGCAAGCCATTCAGAGCAGAGCGATACGTATCCGGATATTTGACGTTCAGCGGCTGTCCATTGGCTTTGACCTGCGTCACGCGTCCGGATGGGCCCCGCTGGCTGACCTCCAGATTCCATATCGAAGATGGGATGTCGGATGTCGTTTTTCCCTTCAGGGACTTCACCAGTTCGTCCGAGGTATAAGGTCCGCGAATCCACGCATAGGAGCTGGATTCAGGCACCTTGACCAACACGATGGCCTGGTCGCCCGGATTCAGCTTCGCCAGGGGATCCACATCCGATTGAATGAGCGGCAGCTTCCGGACCAAGACGTTACTGGTCGTCACCGTCAGCTTCTGCAACCCTGCCGGATTCGTCCCATTGACCACCGTATTATCTTCACGGACGTATCCCGTGATCCCGCTCGACAACAGCACATAATACCACGATTTTAATGAGGCTTGCGCAGATTCGTCCCCGTCGCTGGGAACGCTGGAATAGATCGGATTCACATTCCCCCAAACCTCAACCGAATCCGCCGTCACCCCGCCGCTGTTCGACGCAAAGATGCCTTCTACAATTTGTCCGTTTGACGATACCAGCACTTCTCCTGCCGTAGCATCCACCGCTTGAACGATGCTGGCGACCTCTTTTTCCGTCCCATTGTAGACTTGGCTTAAAGTCGTATCCACCAGGCCGGCTACCTTAAACTTATTGAGCCCTGCATTATACAGCGCATAGCTGCGTGCCGCAACCGCCTGGGCCTTCAACGCCTCCTGCGGCCAAGACGATGGAACTTCACCGGCGACAACAGAATACAGGTATTGCTCTAACGGCAGCTCGTTGACGAGCGCCAGTTGGCCGTTCACTTTACTGATCTCAAAATCTCCGCGGTAGCTGCGCCCCGAACGCTCCACCACCTGGATCGGCGAATTGCCGTTATCCCGAAGCGTCAATTTGGTGCCTTCTCCGCTTAACTCATAATGGTCAACGCCTGCCGGAGCCTCCAAATTTAGCGTCACGTCCCGGTGCAGGAGTAATGCAGGGACATTTTCATTAACTGGCGCTAAGGAAAGATTCGGATGGAGTCCGGCCAGCTCGGCTTGGAGCGCGGACTGCTCGGAGGCACTTAACGCGCCGCCGATCCATACCGCATATTGCCCGGGGCCGGTCATCGCCACTACCGCCTCCGCATGCTGGGCGGACAGCGTTTGGCGAAGATTCTCGGCTTCCGCCTGACTTGCAAACGAACCGGCGGACACGTACAGAGGGCCGCGTGCTTCGGCTTTAGCGCCTTTTAAGGATGCAGACAGCGTTTGGCTGACCCGATCCGCTGCTTTTTGCGCTTCCGCTGCACTGGCGTAAGGGCCTGTATAAACGCGGTAGATTGTGCTTCCCGCTTGATTTACGGCATAAGCCACCGGACGGTCTGACGTGGCTTGCAGCTTCTTGACCGCAGCAGCGACCGTTGCCCAATCCGCAGATTCCAATGCTTTAACCTTATATCCATTGACGCTAAATCTCGTCGTAGCCCCCGCTCCCAGCTGCAGCCAAGTCTCCGGCGCCGAACTGCCCGCCAAGATTACCTCTGCCGCTGCCGCCGTTTTTAAAGTAACAGCTGGAGTTGTCGATTTATAGGTGCTGCCCAAGTCCAGGTACATCGCTACGCGGACGCGAGATGTATCCGAATCGTCAGCCGCTGCCGGCAGCTGAAAAGCCCCAGCTAACAGCAAACCCGCAACAATTCCTTTTCCCCATCGGGCTAACGAAAATGCTCGTCTCGTTCGTGTTGTACGTTTCAAACCTGCTTCTCCCCCTTTATGATGCCTTCGAGCCAAGTTCACAAATGCTAAGGTGTCTCGGGCATCGGCAGACCTAAATGCTGATAGGCTGCCGGCGTGACCACCCGTCCTCGCGGCGTCCTCTGCAGAAATCCGATCTGCAGCAGGTAAGGTTCATACACGTCCTCGATCGTCTGACTCTCTTCACCGATGGTTGCGGCGATGGTATCCAGCCCGACGGGGCCGCCGCGAAAGCTCGTAATCATCGCCCGCAGCATTTTGTGGTCGATCAAATCCAGCCCCATCGGGTCAACCTGCAGCATCTGCAGCGCTTCTTTGGCGATCTCCGTGGTAATCATACCGTCGCCCCGCACCTGCGCATAGTCGCGTACGCGCTTCAGCAAGCGGTTTGCAATCCGCGGCGTCCCCCGCGAACGAAGCGCGATTTCCGTCGCCGCATCCCCAATCATTTCGATGCCAAAAATATCCGCGCCTCGCGACACGATATAGCTAAGTTCGTCGATGTTATAGAACTCGAGGCGGCTGACGACCCCAAAACGGTCTCGTAGCGGCGCCGACAGGAGCCCTGCCCGCGTCGTAGCGCCAACGAGCGTAAAAGGCGGCAAGTCCAGCCGAACCGACCGCGCACTTGGCCCCTTGCCGATCATAATATCCAGCGCAAAATCCTCCATCGCCGGATATAGCACTTCCTCCACCGTCCGATGCAGCCGGTGAATCTCGTCGATAAACAGGACGTCGCCTTCCTGCAGATTGGTCAGCAGCGCAGCCAAATCCCCCGGCCGCTCAATGGCCGGTCCCGAGGTCGTGCGCAAATTCACGCCCAGCTCGTTGGCGATAATGTTAGCCAGCGTCGTCTTGCCGAGTCCTGGCGGTCCATAGAGCAGCACGTGATCCAGCGCTTCTTTGCGCATTTTTGCCGCTTCGATATATATTTTTAAATTTTCCTTGATCTGGTTCTGTCCGATATACTCCGCCAAATAACGCGGCCGCAGGCTTAACTCCACCGCCTGGTCCTCCAGCATTAAATTCGCGGAAATAATCCGGTCCTCCATCATGCGCTACGCTCCCCTTCCTGTCCTCATCCTCAGCCGGCGTACAGCAGCTTGAGCGCCTTCTTCATGACGGAATCTACCGCCTCGTCCGGCCCGACATCGTCCTTCAGGCGATGCCATACCTTGTCCAGCTCTGCTTCGGTATAACCCAGTGCTTTCAGGCCTTCGCGCGCCTCCGGCCATCCCGGATTACCGTCATCCCCCAAGGTCTCGCCAACATCCGCAGGCACCGGATCAAACAACGTACCTCCGACGCCCTCCAGCTTGTCCTTCAGGTCCAAAATCATCCGCTGCGCCGTCTTCTTCCCAATCCCGGGCAGCTTGGTCAAAAAGGAGACATTCTCCTGATGAATCGCCGCCACAACATGGTCCGGGCTCCCGCCGCTCAAGATCCCCAGCGCCACACGCGGGCCGATCCCGGATACCTCAATCAGCTTGCGGAACAGCTTCTGCTCCTCGCGGGTTGGGAATCCAAACAGCAGAATCGCATCTTCACGAACATGGTGATGGGTGTAGATCGTCACCGTTTCCTGTCCTTTGGCTGCAAAAGCGTACGGATTCGGACAAAACACCCGATACCCTACCCCCTGTACATCCAAGACGACGTACTCTGTTTCCAAATGGGCAATCTGGCCCCGCAAAAAATCGATCATGAACGCAATACCTCGTTTATTTTAGAGTTTAAAGTATACGAATGCGCATGGCAGATCGCCACGGATAACGCATCCGCCACGTCGTCGGGCTTCGGAATCGCTTGGAGCTTCAGGAACATGCGCGTCATCTCCTGCACCTGGCGCTTCTCCGCCTTCCCGTAACCTACGATCGCCTGCTTCACCTGCATCGGGGTGTATTCCGCAATCGGAAGCCCCTTCTGTGCCGCAGCGAGCACCAACACGCCCCTCGCTTGACTGACCGACATCGCCGTCGTAACGTTCCGATTAAAAAACAGCTTCTCGAACGCCACCGCATCCGGCTTATATTTGTCAATCAACTGAACCATCGCCTCATAGACATGCATAAGCCGTTCTTCCTCGGGCGTATGGGCCTCGGTTTGGATGCAGCCGTACTGCACCGGCGTGACCCTATTGCCTTGTTTATCGATAAATCCGAACCCGACAATCGCAATGCCAGGGTCAATTCCAAGTATCCGCAAGGCTCATCTCCCCCTATCGTTGCTATAACTCCCCCTTGATCCTCGGATGGAGCCCTGTCCTACATAAAGCGAACATATGTATTCACTTTATTATAGCAAAAGATCGGTCAAGATTGAGGAAAAACTTATTTGCAGGTGAAAAAAGTGTAATTAACGCTGGCAAAATAAAAAGAGGGACGTCCCTCCGTTATCTACGATAACTTCATGAGACACCCTCTTCTGGTTGTTCTATTATTCATTCAGCGAAAATAAGCGAGCAGCGTTTTAAGGCTGTTCCTCCTGCTGCATGACTCTCTCCGACGGTTCAATCGCGAAATCGCTGAAGGTGGACAGTACACTATTGTATTCCTCAACATCCTGAATACGAATCCCTTGCCGCAACTGCTGGATTACTTCTGCCGGCAAAGCGCTCTCCATCATTTCCACGTCGATCTGAAAAAAAGTACGAACTGCCTTTTCCTTCTTCGGCGGACCGTCAAATAACGTTAAGTTGCCATCCTTGTCCAAGCCGATGTATCCTTGCGTTTTGCAGTCTTCGGAAAGACCATCGATTTTCTCTTCGATCCAAACGTCGCCCCCTGCGCCAAGTCTGCCTTTCCATGTAGGGTGATCCTTCATCAACTCAGCGATTTCATTGGGGGTCATAATGCCGAGAACACTGCTTTCTTCACCACAGGTGTATATTTTCGTCAGATGGACGATTCTCGATTTCCCCTCTTCCAGATCCGATAACCATTCGTTATCGGCATCCGGAGCAGCTTCTTGCCACATTCCCAGGGTTTCGATCGCCATCGGTTCACGAGCCATCAACTTCTCCATTTGATCGGATAATCGAAGCCCCATCCAGGCCATAACCGCAATCAGTGCCAAGGCGCTGGCGGTCCATATGGCGCGTCTCCATCTTCTCCATCGTTTTTTCAGATGTTTTTTGATTTGGAAGATATTCACGGTTATCCCCTTCTATCGGACTTTTGTCTCTATTTTGACCGATAGTGGGAGCCTTTATTCAATTCTCGAAAACGGCGGCATCCCATTCTTAAACATTAAAAAAGCAGCCATCCGTTAAGATGACTGCTTCCATGGATCGGGACGACACGATTCGAACATGCGACCCCCTGGTCCCAAACCAGGTGCTCTACCAAGCTGAGCTACGTCCCGTAATCAAGTGTTTTACCGATTCTAAAAAATCGGGCCACTTTTTCTATTATATCGACTTCGACATAGAAGTCAAGCATTAATATTCGATTTTATTCGTTATTATCTATTCCCCTGAAGGTACAAATGATATCAGCTTTGCAGCATTTGAGTATGGTGATATTATCGTGACTCATGATGGCAACGTTCTTTGGAATAAACTGGATTACTCTTTAACCAGCGCCGCATTCAGACGTACCGTCACTTCTTGCGAGTCGATACCTTATAAGCGTTATTCAGGTGCTATATAATAAAGACCATCATCACCCAATTGTAATAAGTAGTCGGTATCAGCTGCTGTAATCAAAACTTCATTCCCATTGTCCCTTATTTCTTTATAATAGATGTGTCCATCGTGATAATATAATACTTCACTTGCTTCATCATATTGAAAATT
>NZ_GG695973.1:402935-407061 GCF_000159955.1 Paenibacillus sp. oral taxon 786 str. D14
GAAAATTGTCAGTCAACCTTTCTTTATTAATCAAAGAACTCCAGTCTAGGGTTTGTCCATCCTCGATCTCAATCTTAAATATGTGGATACCTGTTATATTCGTTATTTTATAATCAGTGGCATAAACATAATAAAGGTGTTCGTCCCGCCTTTTTATATCTTCAATCCGCATACTCCCTCGACTGTCGATGATCTCGACCAGATCGTTATAGACCACAATGTGAAAACTCTCCCTACCACTGGAGCCGTAAAACTCCGGATTTTCAATGTACTGAATTACTTTTAAGGAATCAGCTTCAAAAAATGAAAAGAAATTTGATATTTCTTCTATCTCTTTAATAGAAAACTGTGGATTTTCCCTTAATCTATCGGCTAGTGTGTTCATGATCTTTGTTTTCTCTGAATCCTCTACTTCTCCTCTATCCCACCTGTTGAATAATGCTTGAAGATCTTCTTGTCCTCGCTTTGGATCAGAGTTGATATAATAAAGTACGCCTATTAAAATCAGACAACTTACAATAGCAATTAAAATTTTTTTCATTTATTATAAAAAATCCTCTCGCATGTATTTTTTGTAAACAAAACGCTGCTACCGATATCCTAATTAGATATCGGTAGAGCGTCACTGGGAAACTTATAATTATTCTTTATTCATATTCAATCATACCAGCTACTCCACCAGCCTTCAAAGACTTTCAGGAATAAATAGTTTCCGCCACCTATTGTCGGTAATAAAGAATAGTCAATTACATGTGGAGTATACGTATACAATACCCATGCTGGAAAAGTGTCCACCTGTATTTTCCCAGCATAAGTCACACCACCAGATGTTTTTGATACACCGCCATTAACAGTCAAAAACACATCTAGCTTGGAATCATGCAGCCACTTATCATACATCCACGCACTGGCAAGTTCGACCTGCTTATCAAAACCGGTGTACGTGGTAATATCCCCACTATCCGTCGCTCCATAGCCCATAGCGTAATGAAATGCTCTTCTGTTAACGTTAGTATCTGTACTGGTAACTAGACTGCTTTCTTTCTGTAGGGTAACCAGTATCACTCGAGGATTAATACCCGCATTCTTTGCTGCATCACTAATAACCTTTGAAGGTTTTACTGTTCTACCAGTATCATAAGCATTACCACTAGAATTGATAGCGTAAATCTTAATGTTATTCCTTAAAACAGAATTTTTACTTGTAAGGAAACTCTGAATTTCACTTTCAGTCATTG
The DNA here is from genome assembly GCF_000159955.1 of Paenibacillus sp. oral taxon 786 str. D14. GTDB lineage: Bacteria > Bacillota > Bacilli > Paenibacillales > Paenibacillaceae > Fontibacillus > Fontibacillus phoenicis. The sequence continues at coordinate 404,174 of NZ_GG695973.1, forward strand.
CGTCGTCATTGTTGTAAAGAAAATCACTTGAGGATAATAGTGAATTCATCCTTTTGCCGGCAACATAATAATCAACAACTGCAAAAGGAGTAACAGAACTATTCTCGAGACTATTAACAGTGGAACTGTCAACTAGCCCTTGGGAATATTGTTTAGCTATTTCATCTTTCAAAGTTGTTTCTGCATTGCTGAATTTTCCAAGATTTATTTGATACAGCTCTTTCTCCCGAAAGTAAGATGTCTGCAGTTGATTGTTATAAAAAATATTCTCAACAACGTCCATTCTTAGAATAGTCGTATACTGTTTTATACCCTGCTGTGTCAGTAACTTGAATAATTCTATCATTGTCCCATTGAATATCGTAAATTCGTCCGTCAGAATGGATTTCATTTTTAATTCGGCCGCTTTCATCATAAATCATAATGTTCTCATTAATAAGATTGGCCTTATTTTGTTTCAAATTCTTTGGTAGGGAGTCATAAACAGCAGAAATTTCATCTAATGTACTTTTTGAAAGATTCGTTTCCGATGCATAAACACCTGAATTAAGACTAAGAAATAATAAAGATGCCAAAAGACTAAATACAGTTAATGCTTTCATCTTTTTTGAGATCACTGTTTTTCACCTCTTTAAAAGTTTTCATTCCAACTAAAAAACAACACATCTAACCCTACAAGAAAATCTAAATCTATCTTTTTAGACTAAGTCCCTCTTCTCTAAAAGCCTACTCTATCAACTATGTACAAAACATTTTTTTATCTTATAATAGTAACTAGGCTGTTTGCTTTGAACATAGCAAAGAGCGTGCAGAGTTGATTTCCATCGCGCCTCCAAAAGCAATATGGAAATCGACTCTTATTTATTGCAGCAAGATACCAGATATCAGATACCCTTCTGATATTCTTGATACAATCAGTCATTATTGAACATCAATAGCTGCTTCATTTAATCAAACCATTCAATATATAAACACTTCGACTTATACCTTTCTTACGCTCCTTCTAAACATTGCTTGTTTGAAGCGGAAACTCTGCGTTGTCCGCCTGTAAATGCGTACACCTGTATGACGTTGCTTACGGGGAGCAAGCGATCCTCCTCATAGTTAATTAAAAACGTTATTTATCTGCCTTATTGTAAGGTGAGCTGGCAGATTCATTGGATCAAAAACGACTCCAATCCTTTCCTTGACTTTGACGTGCTTTTCTAAATTATCTTCACCGAATATTTTTACTATACCGCTATCTTTTGGATACTACTCCCAGGATTACTTTGAATGTCGTTGATTTGCCTGCCCCGTTATCACCAATAAACAACCCGATTATTGATCCGGCCGGCACATTAAAGCTAACATCTTACAACATCGACGCAAGACAGAAACTGCAAATTAAATGTCGAAGAAGAGAGGGGGTAACTGGGTTGGCTGTACTATTGTAAAAGAAGTAAATGTGGTACTCATGATGGAGGGATTACCGCTAACCTTAAGGTATATATTGTAATTTCATACATATTATATAGTGTATTCGATTTGATTTCAATATTTTTTGTCAAACATTATTACATCAATAGAAAATATATCCATTTAAATCAAATAAATCGCAATAATAATTGCTTATGAAATTCATACTACCCATTTATAATTTCTGCTACAATTTCTGGTTCCTGGCTATCTCCGCCAATTACTGAAGAAACCAAATTTCTTTTCATTTGTATATTCAAAAGTAGACGGCTTAACCAAGTAACCGTCAATGCACAATTTCTCGTACGCTTCAGCGCTACTGCCGAACATTAACTCAAGTAAGTTATTGTGCCAGCTATATCAATTTTCACTGGGTGACTTTTGTATCGTTTCCTCCTGAGCTCTTCGATGCCATTTGGTATTGTAATTATTAAACTTAAGATCATCTCACGTTGTAACAAAAAAAGCAGATTTATTAAATCACGATTCGTGATTTAATAAATCTGCTTGTTTGATGCCGGTGAAGGGACTCGAACCCCCACGGTTTCCCTCACGATTTTGAGTCGAGCGCGTCTGCCATTCCGCCACACCGGCAAAGGGAACGCGCCCTAAGAGATTCGAACTCCTGACCTTTTGATTCGTAGTCAAACGCTCTATCCAGCTGAGCTAAGGGCGCGTATTAAGATGGAGCGGACGACGGGAATCGAACCCGCGACCCTCGCCTTGGCAAGGCGATGCTCTACCGCTGAGCCACGTCCGCATAATAAATATGAAACTGGTGAGCCATGAAGGACTCGAACCTTCGACACCCTGATTAAAAGTCAGGTGCTCTACCAACTGAGCTAATGGCTCGTACAAGTCTTAACTAAGAAGATAAATGGCGGAGCCGACGGGATTCGAACCCGCGGTCTCCTGCGTGACAGGCAGGCATGTTAGGCCTCTACACCACGGCTCCACACGAGAATAATGCCATCCTCTTGAAGAGGATAATTGCGGGGGCAGGATTTGAACCTGCGGCCTTCGGGTTATGAGCCCGACGAGCTACCGGGCTGCTCCACCCCGCGTCAGTAATAAGAAGTATGGTGGAGGCTGAGGGGATCGAACCCCCGACCCTCTGCTTGTAAGGCAGATGCTCTCCCAGCTGAGCTAAGCCTCCAGATCTGGGATGACTAAAGAAAAGAGATGGTGACCCGTAGGGGATTCGAACCCCTGTTACCTCCGTGAAAGGGAGGTGTCTTAACCCCTTGACCAACGGGCCATATTCAAGTCCTTGCTGGCGGAGAGAGAGGGATTCGAACCCTCGAGACGCTTGTGACGCCTACACGATTTCCAATCGTGCTCCTTCGGCCAACTCGGACACCTCTCCATAAGAGTTGGTTTCCCCGGAAGAGAAGGAAATATGCAAAACATATATCCTTCCTTCCAGGATA
>NZ_GG695972.1:0-9642 GCF_000159955.1 Paenibacillus sp. oral taxon 786 str. D14
GAACTAGCTAGATAATGAAAGTTGCAGCCTGAGAGGAATAAAAATCTTTATCAGGCTGCTCCTGTAAAGGAGGTGATTTAAACCATGAGAAACGAAGTCCAGTTCGAAGTTTTCGGCGACTACGCTTTATTCACCGATCCGTTAACCAAAATAGGCGGTGAGAAGCTGTCCTATAGTGTCCCTACCTATCAAGCGATCAAGGGAATCCTCGAATCCGTTTACTGGAAGCCGACGATCATGTACATCATCGACGAGTTGCGTGTCATGAAGCCGATCCAAATGGAATCGAAGGGAGTGCGCCCGATTGACTATGGGGGCGGGAACACGCTGGCTAATTATACGTATCTGAAGGATGTTCATTACCAAGTAAAGGCCCACTTTGTCTTTAACGAACATCGGCCGGATCTCGCCTTCGACCGTAATGAAGGGAAGCATTACAGCATCCTTCAACGTTCGTTGAAAGCGGGTGGGCGCAGGGATATTTTCCTGGGTACTCGAGAGTGTCAGGGGTATGTGCAGCCTTGTGAATTTGGCAGTGGAGCAGGTTATTACGATACGGATGAAAGAACGCATTATTTAGGAACGATGGTTCACGGGTTCAATTATCCCGATGAAACGGGGAGGAATGAGCTTTCGGTAAGGCTATGGTCTGTTGAGATGAATAAAGGGTATATCCGTTTTCCAAAGCCAGAGGAGTGCTCCATTGTCCGTTCAGTCAGAGAAATGGAGCCTAAATCGTTCCATTCGGATAGCATAGAGTCTGCGGAACAACTGCTCCGTAATTTAGGAGGTGAATGAGATGAGTTGGCTGCTCCACCTGTATGAAACGTATGAGGCTAATCTGGATCAAGTCGGGAAAACGGTAAAAAAACGCGACCGAGAATACACCCTGCTGCCGGTTTCACATACAACCCAGAATGCTCACATTGAAGTTACGATCGATGAAGACGGGGACTTTCTTGAAGCCAGAGTGTTGGAGAAGGAGAGCACCTTAATTCCCTGTACAGAGGAATCAGCCAGTCGGTCAGGCTCTAAGGTCGCACCTTACCCGTTACACGATAAGCTTAGTTATGTCGCTGGCGACTTCGTGAAGTATGGCGGGCAGATCAAAAATCCGGATGAAGTACCTTTTGACAAGTACATCCGCAACTTGGAGGAATGGGCCAATTCGCCCTATGCCACAGAGAAATTGAAATGTATTTATACGTATTTGCGCAAGGGGCGGTTAATCGAGGACCTGGTCGCCGCCAAAATCATCAGGCTTGATGAGAACCAGCATCTGATCGAGAAATGGGATGAGAAATATACGGCTAAGTTCGGGGAAAAGCCGCCCATTTTCTCAAGCGGGGCTGCGGAGACATCCAGTGCTTTTATCAGATTTAATGTGCTCTCCCCTGATTCACCCGAAGAAGTATGGAAAGATCAGGCGATGTTTGATTCATTTATTGCCTTTTATAATCAGAAGCTGGGAGAAACGGACGTTTGTTTCGTTACAGGAGAAATGCGTCCGAGTACGGAACGGCATGCGAACAAAATTCGTCATGCGGCTGATAAAGCCAAGTTGATTTCTGCGAATGATAATTCGGGCTTCACCTTTAGAGGACGCTTCAAAACAAGCAAGGAAGCGGTATCCATCAGTTATGAGGTATCGCAGAAAGCGCACAATGCCTTGAAGTGGTTGATTCACCGTCAGGGGAAAACGATGGATGAACGCGTCTTTCTAGTGTGGGGCAACGATAACGATCCCGTTCCGAATACCGATGAGGATATTGTGGACATGATGCGTCATTCGGGCCGGGAAATCGAAAGAGAACCGGATACGGACAAGCCTTATGCTGATCAGGTTAGACGGGCAATCGACGGGTTTCGGAATGATCTGACGTATCAAGCAGAGGTGAATATTCTCGTTCTGGACTCGGCAACGACCGGCCGGATGGCGGTGCTTTACTATCGTCATCTGAATAAGGAGCTGTATTTGAATCGTCTGGAAGAGTGGCATAACTCTTGTGCCTGGGAGCACCGCTACCGCAAGGAAGAAGAGCAGCTTATCACTTTTTATGGAGCGCCGGCAACGAAGGATATTGCATTTGCTGCTTACGGTCCCAGAGCAAGTGAGAAGATCATCAAAGGGACGATGGAACGGATGATTCCTTGTATTGTCGATAGACGTGCAGTCCCTCGAGATATTGTCAGAAGCGCCTTCCACCGGGCTTCCAATCCAGTATCAATGGAACGTTGGGAATGGGATAAGACGTTAAGCATCGCATGCGCATTGATTCGAAAAATGCTGTTAGAAAAAGGGGAGGAATGGAACGTGCCGCTGAACACCGAATCCAGGGAACGGAGTTATCTGTTTGGCCGATTGTTGGCTGTGGCGGATGTGCTTGAACGAGGAGCACTTGGCAAAGACGAGACAAGGTCTACCAATGCGATTCGTTATATGAACTCGTATGCCCAGAATCCGGGTCGAACCTGGAAGACAATTCAGGCCAGCCTTCAGCCTTATCAAGCCAAGCTGGGAACGAAAGCGACCTATTTATCCAGGATGATTGATGAAATCGCCGATCAATTTGAGGAAGGAGATTTCAATAATCTTCCATTAACAGAACAATATTTGCTTGGATTTTACAGTCAGCGCCGTGAACTCTATAAGAAAAAAGAGGAGGATACAAACGAATGAGCACGCTTGATCATAAAATCGATTTTGCTGTTATTCTGTCTGTGACAAAAGCCAATCCAAACGGGGACCCTCTGAATGGTAACCGACCACGCCAAAATTACGACGGCCATGGAGAAATCTCCGATGTGGCTATTAAGCGTAAAATCCGCAATCGCTTGCTGGATATGGGAGAAAAGATTTTTGTTCAGTCGGATGACAGAAAAGTGGATGATTTCAAAAGTTTGCGTGAACGTGCGGATGCCCATCCGGAGCTGGCAAAGATGCTGAAAAGTAAAAATGCATCGGCCGACGAGTTTGCCAAGCTGGCTTGCCAGGAGTGGATCGATGTACGCAGTTTTGGACAAGTTTTCGCTTTTAAAGGTTCCGAGCTGTCTGTAGGCGTTCGCGGTCCTGTTTCCATTCATACCGCTACAAGTATTGATCCGATTGACATTGTCAGCACCCAGATTACCAAGAGCGTGAACTCCGTAACAGGGGACAAACGCAGCTCCGATACGATGGGAATGAAGCATCGTGTAGATTTTGGCGTGTATCTGTTCAAGGGCAGCATTAATACGCAACTTGCGGAGAAGACAGGTTTTACCGAAGAAGATGCAGAGAAGATTAAGCAGGCGCTGATCACGCTTTTTGAAAATGACAGTTCTTCTGCCCGGCCGGACGGCAGTATGGAAGTCCATAAGGTATATTGGTGGAATCATTCCTCCAAGCTGGGGCAATATTCTTCGGCCAAAGTGCACCGGTCTTTAAAAGTATACTCTACAACTCCTGAACCCAAACGATTTGAGGATTATACGATTGAACTTGAGGAACTCGATGGCTTGAATGTCGAGGTTATTAATGGTCGTTAATGATGAGGATCGCTATTTGATGTTGTCAGGGCTCCAGCATTTCCAATTTTGTAAACGTCAGTGGGCCCTGATTCATATCGAACAACAGTGGGATGAAAATGTCAGAACCATCGAAGGGCAGCATTTACATCAAAAGGCGGATCAGCCGTTTATCCGGGAAAAGCGTGGAGACAAGTTAATCGTTCGCGCGATGCCGATTCAGTCAACGGAACTGCAATTAAGCGGAATCTGTGATGTTGTCGAATTTGTTCAAGACCCTGAAGGGGTTGAAGTGGCGGGAGCGGAAGGCACTTATAAAGTCTATCCTGTCGAGTATAAGCGGGGGAAGCCGAAGAAAGGTGATGAAGACATCATCCAGCTCGCAGCCCAAGCGATGTGCCTGGAAGAGATGATGCTATGCCGTGTGGACACAGGGTACATATTCTACAACGAAATCAAGCATCGTGTTGAAGTGCTGATTCATGACAGGCTGCGGGATCAAGTAAGACAAATGGCTGCAGAAATGCATCATTATTACGATAAACGCCATACGCCGAAGGTAAAGACGGGACCTTTTTGCAAAAATTGTTCGCTGCAGCATATCTGTGTGCCCCATTTAATACACAAACGCTCGGTCCAAAGCTACATCGAAGGGAGGCTGAGTGATTGAAGAAGCTGTTAAATACGTTATATGTTACTCAGCCGGATACGTACTTGGCGCTTGATGGTGATAATGTGTTATTACTTAAAGGCGATGAAAAGATTGGCCGTTTGCCGCTTCATAATCTGGAAGCGATCGTGAGCTTTGGCTACACGGGGGCGAGTCCTGCATTAATGGGGTATTGTGCGGATCGGAATATTTCGATCACCTTTTTGACACAAAACGGAAGATTTCTGGCAAGAGTCATTGGGGAAAGCCGGGGAAATGTCATTTTGAGAAAAACGCAGTACCGGATTTCGGATCATGAAGAGGGATCTGCAAAAATCGCACGAAACTTCATTACAGGGAAGATTTATAACCACAAGTGGATCCTCGAACGGATGACGAGAGATTATCCGCTTCGCATTGATGTTGAACAATTCAAGTCCATATCAGGCCAGCTTTCGGATATTTTGCGTGAAGTCCGTGACAGTAATAACCTGGAAAGCTTGCGGGGTTGGGAAGGCCAAGCCGCGGTTCTCTATAACCAGGTGTTTGATCAGATGATTTTGCAGCAGAAGGAGAGCTTCTTTTTTCACGGGAGATCCAGAAGGCCCCCAAAGGACAACGTAAATGCCATGCTGTCGTTCGCTTACACTCTCTTGGCTAGAGATACGGCTGCGGCATTGGAAACTGTGGGACTCGATGCTTATGTCGGCTTTTTGCACCAGGACCGTCCTGGCCGAGCCTCCCTGGCTTTGGATCTGATGGAAGAGCTGCGAGGAATTTATGCCGATCGGTTTGTCCTTTCGCTGATTAATCGGAAAGAAGTGACAACAACTGATTTTGTTACAAAAGAAAACGGGGCTGTGCTGATGACGGACGAGGCTCGCAAAAAGTTTTTGAAAGCATGGCAAACCAAGAAGCAAGAGAGGATTACCCACCCTTTCCTGGATGAAAAAATCTCCTGGGGGCTGGTTCCTTACGCTCAGGCCTTATTATTGGCACGTTTCTTGCGCGGTGATTTAGATGAGTATCCGCCATTTTTATGGAAGTAGGTGACTCGGGATGCTTGTACTCATTACTTATGATGTTCAAACCTCAGGCGTGGGAGGAGCTGCGAGGCTCCGTAGAGTGGCTAAGGCATGTCAGAACTACGGACAACGGGTACAGAATTCCGTGTTTGAATGTAACGTCGATGCATCCCAGTTCACCGCTCTGAAACTGGAGTTATCCCAACTCATTGATCATGAAAAAGACAGCCTGCGATTTTATCGGCTGGGTAATAACTACAAAACCAAAGTTGAACATATTGGCGCGAAACCGTCGATTGATTTAGAGGACCCGCTCATCTTCTAACGGTGCGAACCCCAAGCGCACATAAAATCCCTATGAGGTTCGCACCCCGCGCTATTACTGGGGTTGTTGAGTTTTTTGTTGGAATAAACAATAACATTTCGCACTCACAAAACAGGTTCGCACTTCTGGGCATGTGAGGCCTTGTGGCTCAAGGCTTCACAAGGCCCGCAGTCGCACTCCTTGTGAGTGCGTGGATTGAAATATCGAGATAAACTCTAAGCATACCTGTCCAATAATGTCGCACTCCTTGTGAGTGCGTGGATTGAAATAGTTTGAGCCGCCCTATCTCCACGCTGATCTAACGTCGCACTCCTTGTGAGTGCGTGGATTGAAATTCAGACCCCCCCTGATATGATTTGCGAAAAAATCGGTCGCACTCCTTGTGAGTGCGTGGATTGAAATCCGACCGGATCATTTGAAACCACGCTGACCACGGTCGCACTCCTTGTGAGTGCGTGGATTGAAATACTACGCACGTTATGAATGCTGATGTAGCTCTTGTCGCACTCCTTGTGAGTGCGTGGATTGAAATCACCCAACATGTTTCCGCCTGCAGATGTGGAGCTGCGTCGCACTCCTTGTGAGTGCGTGGATTGAAATGCCTGTAATGACATCAGTGTCTACGCCGCCAATCGTCGCACTCCTTGTGAGTGCGTGGATTGAAATATTGCCGCCCTCATCCTTACCCTCCCCTTTGATTGTCGCACTCCTTGTGAGTGCGTGGATTGAAATGTCAAGGTAAACACGCAACATACCTGTCCAATAATGTCGCACTCCTTGTGAGTGCGTGGATTGAAATTGGCCGGTGTACATGTGAGCGATGTGCTCCTTGTGTCGCACTCCTTGTGAGTGCGTGGATTGAAATTCGCTCACCGTTGCAGGGCAAGCTTTTACCGCCTTTCGTCGCACTCCTTGTGAGTGCGTGGATTGAAATTATGTTAAAACGCTCTGCTTTGGTCTGTGCCATGGTCGCACTCCTTGTGAGTGCGTGGATTGAAATATTGACTGCTCATATCGCTTTTGATGCTTACCCCGTCGCACTCCTTGTGAGTGCGTGGATTGAAATGCGTCAGGCCACCTGCTTTTATTGCTGTCAGTACCGTCGCACTCCTTGTGAGTGCGTGGATTGAAATTCTTATTTGGCGATCTACCATTTTTATGAATTGAGTCGCACTCCTTGTGAGTGCGTGGATTGAAATACTACGCACGTTATGAATGCTGATGTAGCTCTTGTCGCACTCCTTGTGAGTGCGTGGATTGAAATCACGTTGATCTAACTCTACGATCATCCACTTAGGCGTCGCACTCCTTGTGAGTGCGTGGATTGAAATAGCGCTACTTTAAGCACCACGATAAAGACGACAAACGTCGCACTCCTTGTGAGTGCGTGGATTGAAATCCCTATGTCCTGGACTATGACAGGGAGATGCAAGAGTCGCACTCCTTGTGAGTGCGTGGATTGAAATATCGTGTCATAGGCACGAGCAGTAAAATAATTTAAAGTCGCACTCCTTGTGAGTGCGTGGATTGAAATCAGAATTACGGCGCCGCCTGGCCGACCTTGATCGGGTCGCACTCCTTGTGAGTGCGTGGATTGAAATGTGGAAAGAGCACCGAGCCGAACTGAAAGCAAAGTCGCACTCCTTGTGAGTGCGTGGATTGAAATGTCACAGCATGAGCGACAGCACCGTTCGGCGGCGGTCGCACTCCTTGTGAGTGCGTGGATTGAAATCGCTCGAACATTGGAACACGCGTACCGCGCACGCGTCGCACTCCTTGTGAGTGCGTGGATTGAAATTTTGGAGATAAATATAAACTTTGCAAAGAATACCAAAGTCGCACTCCTTGTGAGTGCGTGGATTGAAATATGCGTCAGGACAAGACAGTAGTAGGATACTCGGGTCGCACTCCTTGTGAGTGCGTGGATTGAAATCGTCAGGCCGGACGTACCGTAACGGCTCTCGCTCGCGTCGCACTCCTTGTGAGTGCGTGGATTGAAATTCCTCAAAATCCCTCATCAACGAAACCATCTCTGGTCGCACTCCTTGTGAGTGCGTGGATTGAAATCGTAGCTCCTAAAAGATAATCCAGAAAGGGACAAAGTCGCACTCCTTGTGAGTGCGTGGATTGAAATAGCCGTGATCCCAGCGGTTAAACAGTGGATCGGGAGTCGCACTCCTTGTGAGTGCGTGGATTGAAATGATTGCTTGTACATAATCTTTGCTCTTAAACATCGTCGCACTCCTTGTGAGTGCGTGGATTGAAATGGCAGTTTGTTGGATGGAGATATAATCGTCGTCGGACCAGGTCGCACTCCTTGTGAGTGCGTGGATTGAAATATTGACGGTGTGCCCGTGAAACAATCCGAGTACCGTCGCACTCCTTGTGAGTGCGTGGATTGAAATAGGACGAAACTGCTCGGCTCAAAGAATCCGCTCAGTCGCACTCCTTGTGAGTGCGTGGATTGAAATTTGAGTATAACGAAGCTCCAGCACTAGTGTTTGGTCGCACTCCTTGTGAGTGCGTGGATTGAAATTTGGCGACATACGCAGCGGCGATCTGGTCGAAGGGTCGCACTCCTTGTGAGTGCGTGGATTGAAATATCGACATCCACGTAATAAGCGCCATCTTACGGTGGTCGCACTCCTTGTGAGTGCGTGGATTGAAATATCTTTCAAAACCAAGCACAACGCGACGAATACGTCGCACTCCTTGTGAGTGCGTGGATTGAAATGTCTAAGTGGAGCGAGTGGAACCAACACAACAAGTCGCACTCCTTGTGAGTGCGTGGATTGAAATTGACGGCTGGATGCTTAGCCACCGCCGCGCGTAATCGTCGCACTCCTTGTGAGTGCGTGGATTGAAATCGCGATTATACGTCGGCGTTGCAACGTCAGGCCGGAGTCGCACTCCTTGTGAGTGCGTGGATTGAAATTGAACCGAAACAACAAGGTGATCCCAGAAGAGGAGTCGCACTCCTTGTGAGTGCGTGGATTGAAATACCTCTTCCTCCTGGATTAGCCCCTGTGACGCTAGTCGCACTCCTTGTGAGTGCGTGGATTGAAATTCCAGGCTCCGGCTTCCGGATAAACCCGTACCGTGTCGCACTCCTTGTGAGTGCGTGGATTGAAATGGCTAAGGCCATCGCTTCGCTGGAGGATAACTGCCGTCGCACTCCTTGTGAGTGCGTGGATTGAAATTCACGTTGTTCGTCCAAACGAGTGAAAAGAGTTGTCGCACTCCTTGTGAGTGCGTGGATTGAAATATTTGTACATCAACAGTCCTGGAGGGTCGGTATTCGTCGCACTCCTTGTGAGTGCGTGGATTGAAATATAATGCATTATCTCCTTTCGCACTGCCTCCCGTGTCGCACTCCTTGTGAGTGCGTGGATTGAAATAGCGGTATTAAATACAGCACCACGCGGGAGGACGTCGCACTCCTTGTGAGTGCGTGGATTGAAATGCCATGATCCGCACACTAGATAAAGAAGATGACGTCGCACTCCTTGTGAGTGCGTGGATTGAAATTCAGAACCGCTAAAGAAGATGGGTTGCCGCAGGATTACGTCGCACTCCTTGTGAGTGCGTGGATTGAAATTGCATCCTTCGGCTGGTCGCAATATCGCTGGCAGCATGGTCGCACTCCTTGTGAGTGCGTGGATTGAAATATTTTCCCATTCGGCGATTCTGGAGATTTCTTCCGGGTCGCACTCCTTGTGAGTGCGTGGATTGAAATCCAACAGCTAACGGACGTGATGCAGAAGGTATTTACGTCGCACTCCTTGTGAGTGCGTGGATTGAAATGATAAGGACGCGGTGATCATTAACCAAGGAGATGTCGCACTCCTTGTGAGTGCGTGGATTGAAATTCACCAAACTTGGTCCATACCAGTTCAGGAATCGTCGCACTCCTTGTGAGTGCGTGGATTGAAATCAAGGGCGCTGGACCCGGCTCGGTACGGCGATCGGCGTCGCACTCCTTGTGAGTGCGTGGATTGAAATTCCCAAGGGAGATGCCTATTGAAGCAACGCCTCAAAGTCGCACTCCTTGTGAGTGCGTGGATTGAAATGCCACTTTCTCGCGGTCCTGATCCATCTGGAGATCGTCGCACTCCTTGTGAGTGCGTGTATTGAAA
>NZ_GG695972.1:11695-75078 GCF_000159955.1 Paenibacillus sp. oral taxon 786 str. D14
AATTCCTGTAGGTGAGGGGAAAATACCTCCACCTAAGCGTCGCACTCCTTGTGAGTGCGTGGATTGAAATCTTTCCGGTCAGCTAAACTGACCTCAGAGAGATTTGTCGCACTCCTTGTGAGTGCGTGGATTGAAATCTCTTCCGGAGCCTGAACAATCTCTGAGATCGTGGGTCGCACTCCTTGTGAGTGCGTGGATTGAAATGATAAACTTAGGCAGCTCCCGCTCGATCTCTTTCGTCGCACTCCTCGTGAGTGCGTAGATCGAAACAGGAGCCGTACTCCGGATGACCGGATTCACTTGTTACTGATTACTCGGGAGTCAAAGTACAGACTGGTCATGGCATTTGTTTGCTTGTGCTCCGGTTGGGAGCGGCTGTTGGTTGATAATTTACAGGATCATAGTCTCGATGCAATGAATGGTCGCAAGTGTCTTTTTCCAAATAGGAAAAAAACTCCGCAAACGCATTGCGGGTATTGCGTGGATTTGTTGCAAAAGGGCGGCAGAATGGAGTGGGGGGCTGTAGATACTAGCCCCTGGAAAACATAGTTTCTTTCCGGAGGCTTTAAGCACCAAAATCTCTGACTTTTGATGCAAAAAGAACGAAATCTCCGAGGTGGTGATCAAGAATGGCCTGGACGATTTCGATTTGTATACTTCGATAATCGTGTACGGCTATGTTACGAAAACCAACCATGGCCTTCAGATTACGGTTAAGTTCTTTGTCAATCACTCCATTATCTAATAGAAGATCAAAAGCCTCCCGACTGCTCTGAGGGATTCCCCATTTATTTTCTGAGACCAGATGCATGGCTAAATCGATACAAGCTTCACAGGCCCGCTGTAGGTTCAAGATAATGGAATCCTGTTTGGTGTAATTTTCGAGGTTCTCTCGCTTTCCTTCATACTCTTCATGGATCCGTTTCAGGCAACGGTTGATCGTTTCTGTTTTGTTCGCTAGTATATCGCGGTTCAATTGGCTCCCCCTCTCTGGTAATTCTCCATGATTTCTTTGCGCTCGTCGTTAAGCAGGGCATATTCCTTGAGGGCTTGCATAAATGCGGTCTGCCGGACATAAGGCTCGACATCTTGCAATACCTCACCTGTTCCAATGATCTGTGCTTTGAAGACGGGATTCGCCTGGGGAAAATAAATCAGGTCTACCTCACGCCCTACCCGATTGGCTAGTTCAGAAGCAGCCATAAATAGTTCATACGCGGAGTGAGGTGGATCTTCAGAAATATAGGCAATATCTACATCGCTGTCTTGGCGCATCTCCCCCCTTGCTGCTGACCCGAATAATATCACGGTATGCGCATTGAAACGCTCGTTTAAATAATCGATTATGGCGGATATTTGTTGTGGTTCAAGTCTTGGATTAGGCATAAGACACCATCCATTCATTCTGTCAAATTGGAACCTTATCTTGAGCGTATCCAAATGTGCTTGAAAATACAAGTGTTTCGCAGATACGTACCACATGCGGCCACCGATTTTGCTATTCTTTTTTTTTCGATGCCATCCTTTCTGGAATCTCTCTACTACGGTCATCTCATCCCCGAGCAGATGGCCCCCAAAGACCCGCAATACCGCCAACTCAGCAACGCATTATCCGAAGCCAACAATGGCTTGGAGAGAGAAACGATCTGGTGAGGATTTTACCAAATTGAGGCGCTAATCGACTTACAGCAGCAAATTCAAGAGATGGAGATGGCAGCCGCGTTCGCGCAGGGTTTTAGGTTGGGTGTGGGGTTGATGATTGAGGTGCTGTTATTCGTGGAATGAAAAGAGGGGGCAATTTGCCCCTCCTAAAACACCCACAACACCACCCACAACCCCAACAACGTCGCAAACAAAATCGGGATCGTCAGCACGATGTCAACTTTGAAATACGTGCCCCAGGAGATGCGGACGCCCTTCTTGGCGAGGACATGGAGCCAGACGAGAGTGGCGAGTGAGCCGATGGGTGTGATCTTCGGGCCGAGGTCGGTGCCGATGACGTTGGCGTAGATCAGTGACTCGCGGATCGTGCCGGAGGTGGCCGTGTCGGCGATGCCGAGTACGCCGGTCATGACGGCCGGCAGGTTGTTCATGATCGACGATAGGAACGCCGAGATGTAGCCCATAGCCATCGTGGATACGAATAGGCCTTGATCTGCCACCGTTTGGAGGAGCTTGGCCAAGACTTCGGTCAGCCCGGCATTGCCGAGGCCGTACACGACAACGTACATCCCGATCGAGAAGACGACGATGTTCCATGGCGCGCCTTTCATGACGGCCTTCGTATCGACCGCTTGGCTTCGGCGGGCGATGGCCCAGTAGATCAAAGCCACGGTGTCGGCGAGCAAGGATACCGGAAGATGAAGGAACTCGCTCACGAGGTAGCCGATCAACAGGACTCCCATCACCACCCAAGATATGCGGAACAGGCGCTGGTCTTTGATGGCCTCAGATGGTGCTTTCAGCTTGGACGGGTCATAGGTGCGAGGAATACCTTTGCGAAAATAAAGCAGCAGCACCGCCACCGTTGCCCCGAGCGAGAACAGGTTTGGAACAATCATCCGAGCGGCATATTGCGCGAAGCCAATTCCGAAATAATCCGCTACACGAGGTTCACCAGGTTGCTGACAACCAGCGGTAAAGAGGTAGTGTCCGCGATAAACCCGCTCGCCATAATGAACGGGAAGATCATTTTCTCCTCAAAACTCAAATGGCGAACCATCGCCAGCACAATCGGCGTGAGGATTAAGGCTGCCCCATCATTGGCAAAAAACGCCGAGACCACCGCCTCCAGCAAGCTGACGTAAATGAACATGCGGATGCCGCTGTTTTTTGCAGCCCGGGCCATGTGCAGCGCTGCCCATTCGAACAAGCCGATCTCATCCAAGATCAGCGAAATGATGATGATTGCGATAAACGTTAGAGTGGCGTTCCACGTGATCTGCACGACTTCCCCCACATCGCCAAAGCCGACGACGCCGGCAAGCAGCGCCAACACCGCACCGCCGCACGCGGACCACCCGATATTCAGCCCCTTCGGCTGCCAAATCACAAAGGTTAAAGTCATTCCAAAAATAAGTGCTGCCGCAATGATGTCAAATCCCATCGGTTTCTCATCTTCCCCCAAAAATCTCTCTCTGTAAACAAGCCGTTTATCATTGTCTCACTGCTTTCCTTTTTTGTACATAGGGTGGAGGGGACTAGCGTCCCAATTCGGAGGATTTCTGATGTCAAATCAAATGAAATTTGGGATCGGCTTGAAGAGCCGGCGGCTGTTTTCTTTTGCTATAGAAGCCCCATTCGATCGAAGACGGAGCATCATTCCCAGCCAAGCCAGGACTAGCCGATGGTTGCTGGCTCTGTTTTACTTGTTATACATCGCATTTCCAAGGTACCGTTTTTTTGTGGTTTCAGTTTGTCCCCGATCCATCAACGACAAGTAATAACATCGTATGACTTCCCCCCTCTCGGCTTGTCACAAGGTGGCGGGTATTTTAAGATGAAAGTAGTTTTCTGAAAGGAACGGGGGGGCGAGAATGGAGTCTCATTTGCCGGGGTTGCCGGTGCAATCGTTGCGCGGGATACCCGAGTTGAAGTATGTCAATGCTGACAACGTGGTTCGCTACCGGGCGATCATGCGTTTTTTCTATCAGGAGTATAAAAGACTGCGGTATTGGCTGAAGCCGGAAGACGTCTTTGAAGCGGTCAAGGCTTGGAACGTGTGGCCGGATTATACACTTGAACTGTGCCAAGGCGACCTGGATCAATTGGTGGAGTGGCAAAACCTGACTGCCCGTCACGACGGTGGACGCTCCTCCACGCTGGAAGAGTATCTCAAAAAGAAGATGCAGTATTTGCTCCGCCCGTATTCCATCGAAATCGAACGGCTGCTGGAGACGCTGGAGAAGGTAACGGGGTATGGCGGTTCGCTGGAAGCTTCCTTATTCGACACGATTGCGGATAAACTGTTTGACATTCGTAGCCAGGTCGGAGAACTGGAGCCGGACGCGGCGCTGGAGCTGTGGAACGTCTTGTACCGTTCGTTTGTTAACCTCCATGAAAATGCGGCGGACTATATCGCTAGCCTGCATACGGCTCGGGCGGAAGAGATGATGGTGACGGAAGCTTTCTTGATCTTTAAGGAAAAGTTGACCGATTACCTGCAAAATTTCGTACAGGCGCTACAGCGGAGCGCTTATAAAATCGAAGGTAATTTGCAGCGAATTAACGATTCGGTACGGGATCTGTTTTTAGAGCAGGTCGTGGAAGGTGAGCTCCGAAAGCCGCGGCTGGAGGACGAACCGGATCGGGAGGAACTGCTGGAAGAACTTCGTCAAGGCTGGACGAATATCCGGCGCTGGTTTGTGGGCGAGGGGGCTGCGCCCAGCGAGCTCACCTTGCTGGAGCGGGCGACGAAGGATGCGATTGCCCGTATTGTACGCAGCGCGATTCGTATTCAGGAACGGAAGCGTTCGGGACTAAGCCGCAAAAAGGAGCTAGAGCACTTGGCCCGCTGGTTTGCTTCGATCGAAACGGTCGAGGAGGCGCACAGGTTGTCCGCATACGCTTTCGGATTGTTCCCGACGAGGCACTTGCAGGGCGAGGATCTGCGCGACTCGGACCGGGCGGACATGTCGTCCTGGGAGGAGCGGCCGATGGTGCGCATGCTGCGTTCGCGCAGCCGCAAGCGCGGAGAGCGTCAGCCGGCGGACGCGGTGCGTGACAACGAGCGGCGGAAGCAGCGGGAGCGGGAAGCGTTCAAACTGCGGCAGGCAGAGGAATGGCGGATGATCGCGGCGTTACTAGATCGGAGCTCCGTCAAAGTGTCGGAGCTCGGGCCGGTGACGGCCAAGGAGCGGCTACGGTTGCTGCAGTGGATCGGCCGGTGCATGACGACAGGAAATGGCCACTCGTTTGTTACGCCGGAAGGCGTGTTGATTCGGATGAGCAATCCGCGTACGGCGGAGCGGACAATCTTGCACGCGGAAGACGGCGAGTTGGAAATGGCAAACTACGAGCTGCATTTTAGGCTGACGGAAGCGGCGAATGGCTTGGCCGTGGGAACAGCCGCAAAGCAGGGGGCAAACGGGGCCGATATTGCCGCTGCGGAAGCGGCTGCGGCGGCCGATACGGCAGAAGTCGAGGGAGAAGCCGGATCAAGATTTGAATCGGAGGTCCGATCCGAAAACGAGGCGGAAAGGCAGGGGCGGTAGATGGCTGGAGGTGCGCTCAAAAGACTAAGCAAACGGGGAATAAACGCCGAGCAGGCGGCCGAACGAAAGCGCGCGTGCATGCACGCGCTCTTGAACCGTCCGTGGGTTGCAAAGGAGGAAGACCCGGACTTGTATTTTGCCATCCGGGACCATTACGAGGAGCTGCGCGACTGGTTTATGGATAAGGCAGGTTTTCCGCTGATTATGACCCGGACAATCGCCAAGCTGGACAAGACGCCTGTGAAGGCGCACCCGTGGATGGGTTTTCCTGAGTTTCGCGAAAAGCGGGACTACGTTTTTTTTACCTATGGACTGTGGTATTTGGAAGGAAAAACGGAGTTGGACCAGTTCCTGCTCACCGACATCGTGGAGGAAATCCGCGAGCAGATGCTGAGCGCGGGGCTGGAGGCCGACTGGCGGAATTACTATGACCGCTTGTCGATGGCCAGAGCGCTGAAGAAGCTGCGGGCGCTTGGCGTGCTGCACAGCGTCGACGGCGATGAGGGCCAGTGGGCGCAGGACGCGGAGCGCAATGCATTGTACGAGTGTTCGCCTTTGGCCCGATATGTGCTTCGGCGCTTTCCGCGCGATTTGACGGGCTGCTCGCGGCTGGAGGAGTTGGAAGACCCCATTCCGTACGCCGACACACAGGACGGGCAGTCGATGCGGCGGCGGCACCGGATATACCGCCGGCTGCTATTGGAGCCGGCGGTGGTGGACAGGCACTGGGATGAGGAAGATTTGAATTATGTGCTGTGGCAGCGGCGGGCGATCATCGATCAACTGGAAAATATGCTCGGCTGGACCGGGCGGCGTTACCGGGAAGGGCTGTGGTTTTTCCATCCCGAGCTGACCGGCGAGAGCGAGCTGTTTCCGACGATGTCGGCCGCTTCGGATTTGGCGCTGCTGCTTGCGAGCGAAATCCGCAAGGAACTGGCGGAGGGAGGCGTATTGTACGTGGAGGACAACGGCACGGTCCGGTTGACCAAGGCGGATATCGAGACGCTTCTGTACAGGCTACAGCTTAAACATAAAGAGTTTTGGAGCAAGGATCTTCGGGAAGCTGCCTCCCAGGAACTGGCGGAACTGTGTATGAACCATTTAGCCGAATGGGGGCTGGGAGAGTGGGAGGGCGAGACTTCGTTCCTGATCTCGCCCGTACTGGCTAGATGGAGTTCGGAATATGCAAATAACGATTTTGATACTTAGGTGTGATGGATCAACATCCAAACGGGAGGATTTAACTGATGGAACAGCAAATGGTGGAGCAGGAAAGCGGTCTGAGAGCGGACGGGGCTTCCGGTCAAGGCGGCCGAGCGGCCGCAAGGTGGCAGATGCATCGCGTCGGGATTTTGAATTTCTGGTATTACGATGAAGAGGAATTTCAACTCGAGGAAGGCCGGCTGATCTTGCGCGGCGCCAACGGGTCGGGCAAGTCGGTTACAATGCAAAGCTTCCTGCCGCTCGTGCTGGATGGCGACAAGCGGGCGCACCGGCTTGACCCGTTCGGTTCGCGGGACCGCCGCATCGAGTATTATTTGCTTGGCGAGGAGGACGGCGGTAAGACGGATACGACGGGCTACTTATGGATGGAATTCAAGCATGGTGCGACCGGAGCGTACAGAACGGTAGGCATCGGGCTGCGGGCGAGAAGAAACGCGGCCCAGGTGCAGTTCTGGGGGTTTTTGCTGGAGGATGGGCGGCGCATCGGGCGTGACTTCTGGCTTTACGACCGTAATGGATGGCTGGAGGACGGCGTACGCATTCCTCTCGACCGCAAGGAACTGGAAGCGAAGGTGGGAACGGGCGGCCAGGTCGTTTTGGATCAGAAATCGTATCAGGATATGGTGAACAAGCATATTTTCGGGTTCGCGGATACGGATGCTTATCAGGACTTGCTCCAACTCATGATTCAGTTGCGGAGTCCAAAGCTGTCCAAGGACTTCAAGCCTTCGGCGATCTATGAGATTCTCCATCAGGCGCTGCCGCCGTTGATGGAGGAGGAGCTGCGGCCGTTGTCAGAGGTGCTGGAGGACATGGACCAAATGACCGACCGGCTGGACGAACTGAAGCGGCATCGCGCCGAGATGGTGAAGCTGCAGGAGCGGTACGATTTTTACAACAAGCATGTGTTGTATACGAAATCTGAGGACATGTTGGAGGCCAAAGCTGCTTATGATGAAGTCGCTGCCAGAGTAAGAAGGTCCGAAGAGACGCTGGCGCAAGCGGAGGCGGAAAAGGCGGGGGCTGTGACAGAGCGCAGCGGCATCCAGAACCGGTTGCAGGAGATTGCCGTCGAGCGCGAATTGTTGGAGAAGCATGAAGCTATCGGCAAGCAACGGGAGTATGAGGCGGCCGCGGCGGCTTTGGCGGACACGGAAAAGCAGTTGGAACGCGCAAAGGAAAAAGCGGGCAAGGCCCGCATAAAGCAAGAGCAACTTGAGCGCGGGCTGCAGGAGGCCGAAGCCAAGCGGGACACCGCCGAACGGGAGCAACGGGAACTCCTGAACGAGTTGGAGGCGATTGCGGGCGACATGGAGTTTGCCGGGCATGTCGTATATCACCGGTATTGGACAGCGAACGTGCCGGTGGATGATCTGTGGAAAGAGGCGTGGCGAAAAGATCTGCGCACGCATCGCGATGCTGTGGAACGGGGCCTGGCCAAGGCGGCGGAGGAAAAAATGGCGGCTGCGCTGGTCAAGGAAAGCGAAATCGAGTTGGGTGAAGCGAGCCGAGCGCGGGATGAGGCGGAGCGCGAGCGCGGCGAGCGGGATAAGCGGTTTGCTGACAGCAAGGAGGCGTTTAAGGACGAGATTGTCGCCTGGCAAAGCGGGCTACGGCAACTGCCTTTTAATGAGGAGGCGCTGCGCGAGACGTTTGGGGCGCTACGCGAGTACGGACTGGAGCAGACCTCGCTGGAGCCGGTGCGGGGGCCGCTGCTGGACCGGTACGAAGCGGCCCGGGATCGTTTGGTGGCCCGCCGGCTCGATATGGAGAAGCAGCGGAGGGATTTGTTGGCGGAGCGCTCGAGCTTGCAGGAAGAGAAGCGCGGCTGGGAGCAAAGTCGGGAGCCGGAACCCGGGCGCAGCACAGCACGTGCGAAATTCCGCGAAGCTAATGCAGAGCGAGGCGGGGCGCCGCTCTTCGCTGCGTGCGATTTCCGGCCGCACGTAGGCGATGACACCAAGGCGCGGATCGAGGAAGCGCTGGAGCGTTCGGGGTTGCTTGATGCCTGGCTGTCCCCGGACGGCCGGGTGCAGGAGTGTGGCAATGACGATGAAGAAGCCTGGATCGTACCTCGTCCGCAGGAATTCGGCTATACGCTGGCGGACATGTTGGTTGCCGATCCACCAGAGGGAAGCGGGCTCACGGCCGCGGCGATCGATGCGGTACTGCGCAGCTTTTTGTGGGACGAGGAAGGCGGCCTACTGGATGACGGCGACTGGAGCGGCATGATCGCAGCCGACGGCTCTTACCGGCTTGGCCCGCTCGCCGGGAAGGCGGCGGTGAAGGAGCGGGCGGAGTATATCGGCAAGGAGACGCGCCGCCGTACCCGCATGATGGAAATTGCCCGGCTGGGCGAGGCGATCGCCAGATTGGACGCCGTGCTGCGAGAGCTGGACGAACGGCTTGCCGGTCAGGAGGCAGCGGAAAGGCAGTTGGCGGTAGAGCGTGAGCTTTTTCCCGGCGGGGCGGACCTGGCTGGAGCCCTGCGCGAACTACAGGCAGCGGATTATCGGCTGCAGGCTGCGGCCCGGCAGGAAGCGCAGGCCAATGAGCGGTTCAAGGCGAAGTCGGCGCAGTGGCGCGAACTGCAGCGAGAGTTGGTAGAGCTGACCGCGAACTGGACCCGGTTGAAACGCGAGCCGGATCTTGCGGCGGCGGTTAACGCCTTGCGCGATTATGAAGCGTCGCTTTCGGACCTGCATTCCGCCTGGCGGCAGTACAGGGACGCTCACGCGTCTTGGGAGCGGTTCAAGGATGAGTTGGACGCTTTGATCCTGGAACTGGAGGATGAAGAAGCACTGGCGGAAGAGCTCGGCGAGCGGCAGCGGGATCAGCGCGCTCAGGTGGATACGTTGCGGAGGCTGATCGAGGAGTTAGGGTTGGCCGATGTTGCGCGGAGGCTGGAGGAACTGAAGCGCGAGCAATCTGCGTTACTTGTCCGCGTCAAAGAACAGGAGCGGCTGCTCGATGCGGCCAAAGACAAGGCATCCCGGGCGGAAGCACAGCTGGTGCTGCTGCGGGAGCAGGCAGAAGTGCTGCACGTCGAGTTGGAACGAACGCTGGAGCAACTGCTAGCAGAGCTGCGCCAAGGTCTGGTTGACGAGTGGCGGAGCGTAGCGACTGAGGCGGATACAGCGAACGCGGCGAACTCGGGCGCAGCCACAACTCGGGCAGTTTTCCTGCAGGCCTCTGCCAAAGAAATTCTGCGGCAATACGAACCCTTGTTTACCGGGCGTAATGCCGAAAACATCGTTAACCGTTTGTTGGAGCAGTTTAATGCCGCGCGCATGCTGCTGACGGAGTATGTGCTGGAGACGGTTGCGGATGAAACAACCGGACGTTTGTTGCTGCTTTCCATGCGTAACCCCCGCCAGCCGCTGCCGCCGCAGGCGTTGCTGGAAGAACTCGAACAGCAGGAAGCGGAGCAAAGCGCTTTGTTAAGTGAGAAAGACCGCGAACTGTATGAGGAAATCATTCTCCGCAGTGTTGGCAAAGCGATCCGGCAGCGAATTCACCGTGCGGAGCAATGGGTGCGGGAAATGAACAAGCTAATGGAGGAGCGAGACACATCAAGCGGTCTTCGCTTGAAGCTTGAGTGGCAACCTAAAGTCGCGGCGGGGGAACAGCAACTCGATGTCTCCGACCTGGTCGAACTGTTGAAGCGGGATTCTCATAGGCTGCGCGAGGACGAAATCGACGCGATGATCGAGCATTTTCGTGGGCAAATCGTCAGCGCAAAACAGGCAGCCCAGGAGGAGCAGGAATCGCTGCGTCAACATCTCTACCAAGTGCTAGATTATCGCAACTGGTTCCAGTTTGAACTGAAATACAAAAAAGGTGAGCAGATTGGTTACCGTCCGCTCACCGATGCGCGCTTCAACGTGCTGAGCGGGGGCGAAAAGGCAATGGCCATGTATATTCCGCTGTTCGCCGCCACATGGTCGCGGTATTCCGACGCGAGAACCGACGCGCCGCGGCTTATTTCTCTTGACGAAGCGTTCGCGGGCGTGGATGAGGAGAACATGCGGGATATGTTCAAGCTGCTGACGGATATGGGCTTTGACTATATGATGACCTCCCAGGTGCTGTGGGGTTGCTACGATACGGTTCCAAAGCTGGCGATTTATGAGATTTACCGGCCGAAGGACGTCGATTTCGTTACCTTGTTCCGCTACCGTTGGAATGGCAAAATCAAGGAATATATAGAAAGCGGTGCAGAAGAATGAGCGGCGGGCGGATGAACGATCGTTCAGATCAGGCGGCCAAAGCCCGGGACTATTTTTCTCGTCCCGGGTTCAAGAGAATGCTCGAAGCCGTCTGGAAGCGATACGCCAGTCTGGAGAAGGCGGGCGGGCACGCCGTCATCAGTAGATCTACTGCAGCGGAATGCGAGGCGATCAATACCTTTTTTGGCTGGTACAAAAAACCGGGGGACGATATCCGAGTACCACTTGCGGATTTTGAACAGGAATTGCTGGAATCGGCATTTACCTTCACGATTACCGAACTTCATGAAGTCCTGACCGGCGAGCCGCTGCGAACCAAATCGGATCGGGAATTGCTGGCGATGCAGGAGTGGGGGAGGTTGTTTGAGACCCTGGAAGCCCAGTTTGCGGAGCAAGGAACGCCACTCCAGCCGGCTGTGGCGGAATGGTTAAGTGGTTTGCGCCACGGCCGTGCAGCCGGTTACCGCACCTTGCGTGAGCTGTGGCGCGCTGCTCCCGAGACGGCGCAAAGAGAGCTGGCGAGTGCCACATGCGCGTGGAACCTGCTGCTTGCGGGGGATGCAACAGCAGGTTTGGGCGAGAACGGTAGCCCACCATCAGCTGTCCGCCTACCGGTGCTGGCCGCGCAAACTACCGGCGATCCGCATGCGCTGGACCGGAACGTCCCGGCAGGGCGGCTGCTGTTCCAGGCCTTACGCTCCAAGGAGCTTGGGAAGCAGTTTGCCGAAACGGATCAAACTGACCCATCAGATCCCGAGGCGATACCCGGCTTGTCATCCGGAGTGGATACCTTGGAGGCGCGGGAGATTTACCGCAGCGCGGGAATTTTTGATGACGACATATCTTCTCTCGTTCATATTTATTGCCCTTGGGACGGCGGTAACGGGCCATATGTTTTATCGTTAAGGCAAGTTGAGATAACCAGCGTGCTTTCTCCGATCACCGATTTTTATGTGGTAGAGAATCCAGCGGTATTTTCCACTTTGGTTGATTTGAATGAAGCCAATGAATCCGCCTATACTGCGGGACCGATGCTAGTTTGCACCAGTGGACCGGCAAGCGCAGCGGCATTGCGCCTGATCGATCGTTATTTGGAGGAAAACCTGGTTTCCGGCCACCTATATTACTCTGGTGATTTTGATGTTAAAGGGATTTCGATCGGAAATGTTCTGGCTTCCCGTTATGGGGACCGATTTACCGCCTGGCGTTTTAACCGGGAAAGTTACATGGAGGGGTGTGCCTTGGCGCTTCCCAATGGCGTAACCTTATCAACAGAAGAGCGGCTTCGTTTGGCTAAGATGCAGGCCATTTGGGATAACTCGCTGTGCAACACGATGCGCGATGTAGGACGTAAGCTATTTCAAGAGCAAATAATCGTAAATTTGATCAATGATTGGCGAAAAGCGGTCATAGGAGGGGAGATCGGCGGCCGTTTGCATTCCAAATGAAGTGCGCAATATCATGCAACGGATGTACAGAATTAAGCTGGACATTTATGAGCGATATGACGTTAAAGTGAAAGCTGTAAATGTATTCTTCTTAAGACCGGTGCTGTGGTTCTGTCTAGGAGCTGCCTCGTGCTGGTCTTATTTTTGTTTTCTGTTCTTTATTCCCATTTCTCGCGCCAACCCTGCATTCCTGTCCATATCGAGCACAAAGGACGTTCTCATTTCGGCACCGATCCCGTATGCTTAAAGTAACTTTGGTGTGGACAAGGACGGAAAGGAAGGTGATCTGCTTGGGGAAGAACAAGATCAATCTGCTGACCAAGCTGTTGATTTCCTATTGGCTTGTGCTGCTGTTTCCGGTGCTGATCATTTTGTTCTATTATTATCCGCAGTCGGCGACGGCGGTGAGAGCGAAGGAAATGGATTGGAACGCTCATATCACGGAGCAGTTCATGACGTCGATGGACACGTTCACGCGATATGTGTACAATCTGCCGTTCGAGCTGGCGCAGAATCGGGAGTTCCGGCTGTACCAGGCGGAGGAGAGCGATTACCAGCGAGTGCTAATTGCGAATGAAATGAAAAAATACAACGCCACCGATGCCTTCATTTACAACACCCTGCTCTATGTGCGAAACATCGGCATGTTATTCTCCAAAACTGGAAGCGCATACAGTTTGGAGGATATGGCCACTCCCGGGATCGGCTTCACCTATGAGGATTGGCAACCCGCCTATATGAAGGAGACGTTGAACACGTTGGACGCGCCTCTCGTCCGGCCGGTGGAGGAGATCGTCATTCCCGGCAACAACCGGGTGCGGATGCTGACCTTTCTGCAGCCGTTGCCGGTCGGCGGGTCCCATTCCCCCGGCGTGGTGATGATCCTGGTTCGGGAGGATACGATTCTACGCATGATGCGATCGGTGTCCGAGCACTATCTCGGAGACTTTTTTATCCTCGACGGGCAGGGCCAGCCGTTGGTCGCTTCAAACGGTTCGCTGTACCGGAGCTCGGACGATCTGCCGAGTCTGGTGGAGCGAATGGAGCGGGAGAACGGCGGCGATCCCGTCTCCGGCATCCACCAAATCAACGGCACAACGTATATCGTCTCCTATGCGGTTTCGGACAAAAACGGCTGGAAATACGTCAGCCTGCTTCCGCTAACGGAATCGCTGCAGGATTTGCGCGCGATCCAGTTGAAAACCGCGCTGCTGGTCGGCTTCATCCTCCTGCTGGAGGTTATCGTGATTTACGTCTCGATCCGCAACAATTACCACCCGATCAAACGGCTGGTGGAGTTTGCCACCGGCTTGTTCGAGCCGCAGGAGCAAAAGCCGATGAACGAGCTCGAGACGCTCCGCTATACGCTTAGCGGCTTATCCGCCGCCAACAGCCGGCTGGACGAGGAAGTGAAGGGGACGCTTCCCTTGATGCGGGACAACCTGCTGCTCGAGCTGGTGAACGGACACTTCCTCGCTTGGGAGCCGTTCGCGAAGGAGGCGGCAAAGGTTGGGATCGGCCTGGACGGGCCGCTCCTTACGGTGGCCGTTATTTCCTGCGAAGCCGGGACGGAAGCGGCGGAGCGGATTTGGGGCGCTTGCCGAAGCGAAGAAGAGCGGTTTCCCGCAGGCGTGAAGGGGTATTTTTTCAAAAGCATCTATCACCACGAAATCGTGCTGGTCTGCGCCCATGGCGCGAATTTTGCACTCAAAGCGCATTTGGCGCGGCTGCAAGAGGAACTTCAGCGGCAGGCGGACGAAGTTGAAGATGATGGCGCCGGAGGAGGCCGGGCCATTATCGGCATCGGTCGTCCTGGCGAAGGGCGGAATCCCCAGGCCGCGCATGTTTCCTATTTGCAAGCGCAGCGCACAGCGGAGCAACTGAGGCTTCGCGGCGACAGCGCCTTGCTATGCTACGACGAGTTCGAAACGCCGTCAGCCGGGACGGTATCCTATTTCGCCGAGCTGCTGCAATCCCTGGAGCTGGCTATTCTGAAAAACGAAGCTGCCCAGGTGGAATCCCTGATTGAACGGCTCGCCGGTTACCTTAGCGGCAACGGGATGTCGCCGCACATGCTGCGCAGCGTGTACTTGAACACGGCAAGCGTGATCTTCAACGGGCTTCAGCGGTTCCGTCAGGACGACCAGAGTCTGCTGCGCCTGACCGACGCCGCGTTTGGGCCCCGCTACACGCTGGAGCAAATGGCCGGAATCTTGCGGGAGAGCGGGGACAAGCTGTGCGAGATGATCCGTGAGACGGTGCCCCAAAGCCGTATGGCTTCCCGGGAGGAATTGCTCGCAGCACTTGAAGAGATGGGCACGGACCCGAATTGTTCCCTGCAGCTAATGGCTGACTATTTCAGCATGTCGGCGTCTAACTTCAGCCATTATTTCAAGAAAACGGTAGGCCAGAACTTCAAGGAGACGCTCGACCGGCTGCGCATCCGGCAAGCTGCACGTTTATTACGGGAAAGCGAAGAGACCCTGGAGGCAATTGCTGCCCAGTGCGGATATACCAACCTCTCCAGCTTTATCCGCTCCTTCAAGAAGATTCTGGGCACCACCCCTGGCCAATATCGGCAAACCTACAAAGGCTAAGCATTCGTATCTATTTCTTTTTGAACTGGAGCCAGATCGGCGTTTTTTGAATATTTACAAAATTTGAATCGGGTTGAAAAGCCCGGTCCCGCAGTCTGGCTGATGATCCTAAAGTAATCGCTTTCAAAAAATGAAAATTGGTCCAAAACCGCCCGTTTACGCAGCTTGGCATTGCCCGTTAAAGTCTATGGTGCCTGGATTGGCCAGGCAAGGCAAAGACGGCGGCAGCCATCGTAGACGGAATCCGCGAAGAAATGTGAACGCTTTCGTACACGGCCGCCGCTCAAATCTAATTTGGGGGGAAAGGGAATGCGAAAAAAAGTAACCGTTTTCATGTCATCCGTGTTGGTCGTGGTGATGCTGCTGGCCGGATGCGGCTCGGGAGGAGGCAATGCTGGCAATACCTCGAGTACGCCGGATGGCGCAGCCGGTACGCCCGGGAACACCACCGGGGAGAAGGTGAAGCTGACGGCGATCATGACAAAGCACCCATTAACCAAGCCGCTCGCCGAAATGGAGTGGCTGCAACAGGTGGAGGACAAGGCCGGCGTGGACATTGAATGGCAGGAGATCACGGCGGATTGGGGGCAGAAGAAAGGAACGATGCTGGCGAGCGGGGATATCCCAGATCTGTTCATCGGGCCGAACGTAATCACCGACGCGGATTTCGCTCAGTTCCAGGGGTTGTTCCAAGACCTGTCCACGATGCTGGATCAGGCCCCGAACGTGCAGGCCATGTTCGAGGCCAAGCCGGAGACCCGGCTGATCGCTACTCAACCCGACGGCAAAATCTACGGTTTGCCGAAGTATCAGCGGTTTTGGCCGGCCGCGTCCACCAGACAATACATCAACCAGAAGTGGCTGGATCATCTGGGGCTTCAGATGCCGACGAACTGGGATGAGCTGTATGACGTGCTTGTGGCGTTCAAGGAGAAGGACGCGAACGGAAACGGCGACCCGAACGACGAAATCCCGATGGATTGGCCGGGTGGGATCGGCGGCTACTTCAACCCGGCCGTACTGCTTGGCAGCACGGGGATGACCTTGTCCGACGGGAACGCGGAAGGCTACTTCGTCGAGGACGGTCAGGTGAAGAATTACCTGATCGATGACCGGTATAAACAGATGGTTGCCTTCCTGAGCAAGCTGTACAAGGCCGGGTTAATCAACCGGGAAGTGTTCACTCACGATTACACGAAATACCAATCCGTCGCCCGCGGGGAAGGAGATACGGCCAAGGTCGGCTTTACCTGGGGCTGGGTGGCGTCGGACCGGTTCGGTGAGCAACTCGCTCCGCAATACACGTCCATGGCCCCGCTGAAAGTATCGGCCGCGGACACCGTAAAGCCCTCCTGGATGTACGATTACTACAACCTGAACTACGGCGTGAACCACATCGTCATGTCGGCCAAAGCGAAAAACAAGGAAGCCGCCATGCGCTTCATCAACGAGCTGTACGACCCCAAGGTCGGCATCCAGGTGTTGTTCGGCTCGATCGGCCCGAATATCCAGGACAACGGGGATGGTTCGTATAGCGTACTGCCGCCGGCCGATGCCAAGATGGACCCGGGTACGTGGAAATGGACGTCGACCATGGCGGACAACGGCGCTTTTTATATCTCGGACGATATGAAGCTGACCCTTGGCAAAGATATGCAAGAGGTGCTTGGCCAATCGGAACCGCTCAAGGAAGCGCTGCAGGTGGACCAGGAGAACGATATTTTCCCGGCGATGTTTATCAAATACTCTACGATGGACAACAACACGTTAAGCCTCAATAATACCAACATCATGAACCTCGCCAACGCTAATTTTGCCAAGTGGGTCACCAAAGGCGGCGTCGAGGCGGAATGGGACGCGTACGTGAAGGAAGCCCAGAAGGCCGGGATCACGCAGAATCTGGAGATCATGCAGAAATACTACGAGGAATACAAGAGCAAAAAGTAAGGGGGCCGAGTTGCATGCAGGTTCGCAAAGGGCTGCAGGCCCTCGTACGCGATTATCAATTATGGATCATGATCCTGCCCGCGATCGCCGTTATCCTCATCTTTAACTATATCCCGATGTACGGAATCCAGCTCGCTTTCCGCGACTACGATTTCAGCAAAGGGCTGACCGGGGGCGAGTGGCGGGGACTGGCCTACTTTCAGCAGTTTATCGACAGCTATCTGTTCACCGACCTGATGCGGAACACGTTTCTGATTAGCCTGGCGAGCATCGTGCTCGGCTTCCCGGCTCCAATCGTACTGGCGCTCATTTTGAACCAGATCCGGCGCAAAAAAATGAAGCAGCTCATGCAAACGACGGTGTATCTGCCGCATTTTATCTCGGTGATCGTGCTGGTCGGCATGCTGAATGTGCTGCTGTCCCCCGAAACCGGGGTGGTCGGCTATATGTTCAAATATCTGGGGCTCGGACATATTAATCTGCTGGCATCCACCGAGACTTTCATCCCGGTTTATGTGCTTTCGGACATTTGGCAGCACTGCGGCTGGAACAGTATCATTTACCTGGCTGCCTTGTCTACGGTCGATCCCCAGCTCTACGACGCGGCCAAAATCGACGGCGCCACCCGGTGGCAGACAGTTCGCTTTGTTGACTTGCCGGCGCTCGTGCCAACGATCATCATTTTATTCATTCTCAGCATGGGGAACATTCTCAGCACCGGATTTGAGAAGATTTTCCTGATGCAAAACGCGCTCAACCTCCCAGTTTCAGAAGTCATTGCCACCTACGTGTACAAAATCGGGATCGTGTCCAACCAGTTCAGCCTAGCTTCGGCCATCGGCTTGTTCAATACGCTGATTAACTTCGTGTTCCTGTTTGCCATGAACGCGATTTCGAAACGGGCCTCCCATAACAGCCTGTTCTAAAATCGGAAGGAAAGGAGGAGACGACAGGCATGGGCCAAATCGAAACGCAAATCGGGGGCAAGGGGCCTGCGGTGAGAACTGCCGGAGCGCGGTCGGGCGGCGGGGAGTTGGTGTTTAAAATCGTGCTCGGACTGGTCTGTACCGTCATTTTTCTGTTGATTGCTTATCCGCTGTATTTCATCGTCATCGCTTCGTTCAGCGACTCGACGCTCGTCTCGACGGGCAAGGTACTGTTCTTACCGAAAAACGTCAGCTTATTCGGCTACCGCGAGATTTTTCAGGACGGGCGAATTTGGACGGGGTACCGGAACACGCTGTTTTACACCTTTTTCGGCACGCTGGTCAACCTTCTGTTCACGCTGCCGGCAGCTTACGTGCTGTCCCGCAAGGAATTCAAGGCGAGACGGGTGATCATGTTCCTGTTCGTGGTCACGATGTTCTTCAATGGGGGACTGATCCCGACGTACCTGCTGATGAAAGACCTGCATCTGACCAATACGGTCTGGGTATTCATCGTGCCGTTTTGTGTGAACGTGTTCTACCTGATCATCGCGCGCACGTTCTTCGAAACCTCGTTGCCGCAGGAACTGCACGAGGCGGCAGTGATGGACGGGTGCTCGCATTTCACCTTTTTCGTGAAAGTGGCGCTGCCGCTGTCGAAGGCGCTGGTGTCCGTGATCGGCTTGTATTACCTCGTCGGGCATTGGAACGACTTCTTCACCGCGCTGATCTACATCCGGGACAACGACCTTCAGCCGCTGCAAATGGTCCTGCGGGACATCCTGCTGTCCAACCAGGTGTTCGCGAACGGGGCCGGCACGGGCGGCGACGCCGGCGGTTACGCGCAAAGGTATGCCGACCAGATCAAATATGGCGTTATCATCGTGTCCACGCTGCCGATCCTCGTGATTTATCCGTTCATTCAAAAATACTTCGAGAAAGGCGTGATGATCGGTTCGATCAAGGGGTGAGCGGCGGGTTGCCATGAGATTACGATTTGCAAGCCCGGGGGCGGAGGCCTTCCGGGCTTTTTTTGCATGAGCGTGCCGTAAGTAATAAAGGTAAAAAAGGGCCTTATTCGCTCCAAAGATAGAGTTTGGCTTGAAATAGCGGACATTTTTACCCTTATCTTTGAAAAATGGGCGGTGAAGAGGTGAGTTTGACGGGAGTTCAGGAAAATAAGGCCACAAAATTCCCTTATTCAACGCAAAAAGGGACCAAAAGGTGAAATAAGGCCATAAAAGTCTCTTATTTCCGCCTGGGGTGACAATGTGCATGATTATGATGATTTTAATAAACTTCGCCATCTCCATTAATCCGGCGTAAACAGTCAAAACCTATACTCTTCTTGGGTCGAAATCAACAGAAAAACATAGCGAACCCACAATAATCCACAGGGAGTGCATAGAAACCATGAAATTCGGATTAAAGAGGCAGTTAGCGCTGGGTCTGGTTTTATCCTTGTTTGTATTGATGCTGGCCGCTTGTGGTGCAGGGGGCAA
The DNA here is from genome assembly GCF_000159955.1 of Paenibacillus sp. oral taxon 786 str. D14. Taxonomy (GTDB): domain Bacteria; phylum Bacillota; class Bacilli; order Paenibacillales; family Paenibacillaceae; genus Fontibacillus; species Fontibacillus phoenicis. The sequence continues at coordinate 30,782 of NZ_GG695972.1, forward strand.
CGGAGGCAACGGGAGTAACGCAGCTGCAACGGATACAAGCGGGGCGGCGCAGGCGGAAGAGCTCTCGCTGGCCGATCTGGAAGCGAGGGCCAAAGAAGAAGGTTCCGTCGTGAGCGTTGGCATGCCGGACACATGGGCGAACTGGAAAGATACGTGGTCGGATCTGAAAACGAAGTATTCGTTGGATCACACGGATACGGATATGTCGAGCGCCGAAGAGATCGCCAAATTCGAAGCGGAGAAGGATAAGCCGACCGCGGACATCGGTGACGTCGGTATCGCATTTGGTCCGGTTGCGGTGGATAAGGGCGTAACTCAACCGTACAAAACCTCGTACTGGGACGAAATCCCGGATTGGGCCAAGGACAAGGACGGCCACTGGGTCGTAGGTTACCAAGGTTCCATCGCATTCTTCACGAACACGGACCTGGTCAAAAATCCGCCGCAAAGCTGGGAAGACCTGAAGAACGACGACTACAAAATCATCGTTGGCGATGTGACCAAAGCTGCGCAAGCGCAAATGGCCGTGCTGGCGGCCGCCATCGCCTACGGCGGGGACGAGACAAACATCGAGCCGGGGATTGCTTACTTCGAAGACTTGGCGAAAAAAGGCCGCTTGTCCAGTGCGGAAGCTTCGCTGGCCAACATCGAAAAGGGCGAAGTACAAGTGACCCTGTTCTGGGACTTCAATGCCCTGAACTACCGCGATCAACTGGGCGGCGCGGACAAGTTTAACGTGGCGATTCCGAAGGAAGGCAGCGTGGTCAGCGGCTACGCCACGATCATCAACAAATACGCGCCGCATCCGAATGCCGCCAAGCTGACGCGGGAATACATCTTGAGCGATGCCGGCCAAATCAACCTAGCGAAGGGCTATGCCCGTCCGATCCGCGATAGCGTGCAGCTTCCGGAAGACGTTGCTGCCAAGCTGCTGCCGGCTGAGGCCTATGCCAATGTGAAACCGGTCAGCGACTACAAGGCCTGGGAAGAAACGGCGAAGAAGCTGCCGCAGCTGTGGCAGGAGCGCGTGCTCGTTCATATGAACTAATCGGGCAAATCACGGGCCCGTGTTCAACCATTTGAAGGGGTGCGTCAAACGTCTTGGACGGGAGGCGCCCCTTTTTTTAACAAGGAGGGTGTGGCGTGAAGCGGAAAAATCGCCGGTATTTGCTTGGGCTCGTTCCTTTCGTCGTCATGGTGGCCCTGTTCCAGCTGGTGCCAATCGTGTCAATGATTACGGGAAGCGTCAGCCTGGAGGACGGCGCCGGAATGACGTTGGGGTATTACACCCGAATTTTTCAAAGCGAGTATTATCTCAAAGCGATTCAGAACAGCTTGCTGATTTCGGTCTTTTCAAGCGTGATCGGGATTGTCGTTGGATTGGCCTGCGCTTACGCGGTGACGCGATTTGCACCGAGGATGCGGGACCGTCTGATCATGGTGTCCAATATGACATCGAATTTCGCCGGCGTACCGCTCGCCTTCGCGTACATTATTCTGCTGGGGAGTAACGGGGTATTTACTTTGCTCTTTAAGCAGTGGGGCTGGGACGTGCTTGCCGGTTTTAACTTATACAGCTGGTCGGGGCTGGTGTTGGTGTATGTCTATTTCCAGGTTCCCCTGGCTTTATTGCTGCTGTACCCTTCGTTTTACGGCATTCGTGAGCAATGGAAAGAGGCGGCATCGCTGCTGGGTGCAAGTCCTTGGCAGTTTTGGAGAACGATCGGGATTCCGGTACTGCTGCCGGCCGTGTTCGGTACGCTGGGGATTTTATTCGCGAATGCCATGGGTGCTTACGCGACTGCTTATGCCCTCGTCGGAAGTAACTTCAACCTGCTCGCCGTACGGATTGGCAACCTGGTTTCCGGTGACGTTGTAACCGAGCCGCAGCTGGGGAATGCGCTGGCAGTAATCCTAGGCCTGTCGACGCTATTGGCGGTGTATCTGAACCACAAGATGACTCAGCGGCTGCACCGGTTCCAACCCGGCTCGGCGGAACAGAAGGTCCGCAATCAGCGAAAATGGACAAAGCTGAAGTCGCCTGCGCTGAAGGAGGAATTGTGATGCAGACTTCAAGCAAAAAAGCAGGCTGGGCCCCGCGCACCCTGATGTCGCTGCTCATGATTTACTTGCTGCTTCCCTTGCTGGCAACGATGATCTACGCGTTTGCGAAAGAGTGGCAAGCAACCCTTCTGCCGGAAAGCTGGACGCTGGAATGGTTTGGTGAGATGTTTCAGGATGCGCGTTTTCTGGATGCGTTATGGAAGTCGCTGTACCTCTGCGCGATCAGCATCGTGCTTAGCCTAGCCGTCATGCTGCCGGCAGTGTTCATTATCACCGTCTATTTGCCCCGGATGGAGAGCTTCATGAAGGGAATTGTCGTGCTTCCTTATGCTGTGCCCGGCGTCGTTGCCGCAGTGGGGCTGATCCGAGCGTATTCCTCCGGCCCGATGAATATTTCGGGGACCGCTTATATTTTGATCGGCGCGTATTTCGTCATCGTCCTGCCTTATATGTATCAGGGTATCCGCAACAGCCTGCTCACCGTATCGGCACCAGAGCTGCTGAATGCCGCGGAGATGCTGGGCGCCGGCCGCATAAAGGCGTTTGTGACCGTGATTTTGCCAAACATCTGGCCGGGGGTGGTGACGTCGACGCTGCTGTCTTTTTCCGTCCTCTTTGGGGAGTTTGTCATGACGAACATGCTGGTGGGCGGTCATATTCAGACGATCCAGGTGTATTTGTCGCGGCGGATGAATGAAAGCGGGCATTTGGCCAGCGCGATTGCGATTTCGTATTTTTTGTTTATTCTGGCGTTGTCCATGGTCTTGATGAAGCTCGGCAAACAAGTAAACAGGGGGATTTCGGAATGAAGCCATATCTGAAGCTGGAAGGGATCCGTAAGCAGTTCGGATCGGCGGCGGTGCTGAATCGTGTGAATTTAGATATCCGCGAAGGGGAGCTGGTTACGCTGCTCGGGCCTTCGGGTTGCGGAAAAAGCACGCTCTTGCGCTGCATCGCCGGCCTGACGGAGATCGACGAAGGGCAGATCTGGCTGGACGATAAGGACATCGTCAACCTGCCTCCCCGCAGTCGGGAGATCGGCATGGTGTTCCAATCGTACGCCTTGTTCCCGAATTTGACGGTCCGCGAAAATATCGAATACGGCATGCGGATGCGCGGCATGGCCAAGGAAGCACGCCGCCAGAGATCCAGCGAACTGCTCGAGCTCATCGATTTGACCGATAAGCGGGACGCTTATCCCGCACAGCTGTCGGGGGGACAGCAGCAGCGCGTAGCGCTCGCCCGTTCCCTGGCCGTCCGTCCGAAGGTGCTGCTGTTGGATGAGCCGCTCAGCGCGCTTGATGCGAAAATTCGCAAAAATCTGCGCACAGAAATCCGCGAGATTCAGAAGCAATTCAACATGACCACGATCTTCGTCACGCACGATCAGGAAGAAGCGTTAACCTTGTCCGACCGGGTCTGCCTGATGAACCAGGGGAATATCATACAGCAAGGGACCCCGGAGGAGTTGTACGCCAAGCCCGCAACGGAGTTCGTTGCGCGGTTCATGGGCAGCTATAACGTGCTGACGCGGGCCGAAGCGTTACGGCTATTCGGCACGGTGCCCGGCGATGCGGAGAGTTACGCCATCCGGCCGGAGGCGCTCTCGCTTATTGGACCGGAGCAAGCGGCTGACCCGGCCCATGCGGGCAAGCCCATCGTGGAGGGCAACGTTCACTCGGCATCGATCCTCGGCAACGTTATTCGTTACGCCATCGATGCCGCCGGCATCCGCCTGACGGTGGATGTGCTGAACGATGGACGCTCTCGGCGGTTCGAGGAGAACCGCCCTGTCACCCTCGTTATGGATCACGCGCAATTGCTGCAGCTAGAGAAGGAAGGGGCTTAGGCAAGTTGTCAATTTCATCTGAGGAGCGCAAGCGCGTCATTATGGAGCAGTTGAAGCAGGAGGGACAGGTGAAGGTCCCGGAGCTGTCGCATCGTTTTACCGTATCGGAGGAGACCGTGCGCCGCGATTTGATCCTGCTGGAGAAAGAAGGTTTGGCTAAAAGAGTCTACGGCGGTGCGGTCCTCCCCAAATTGACCAGCTACGAGCCGCCGTATTTGCAGCGCCAGAAGGACAAGGCGGAGGAGAAGGAGCGGATCGGCCGCGCTGCTGCCGAGCTGATCGAATCCGGGGACACCATCGCCATCGACATCGGGACGACAACGCTGGAGATGGCCAAGGCGATCGCCGGTCGGGAGCGGCTGACGATCCTGACGAACTCGCTGGCGGTGGCGTATCACCTGATGGAGTCGCTGAATGGCGGGAGGTTTTCCGGGAAGATTTTTGTGGTCGGCGGGGAATTAAATCCGGAGCAGCAGTCGTTATCGGGGACAATTGGCGAGCACATTCTGTCGCAATTCCGGGTCGACAAGGCGTTTATCTCCATTGGCGGAATATCCTTGGAGCGGGGGATCAGCGATTATGACGTCGATGAAACGGGCATGTCGCGCCGGATGATCGAGGCGGCATCCCGTACGATTGTGCTGGCTGATGCGTCAAAGCTGGGCAAGGAAGCATTCGTGGAGATCGTGCCGCTGAGCCAAGTACACGCCATTGTCAGCGACGTTGCCGCCCCGAAGGAATGGCTGCAGAAGCTGCGCGGCCATCGCATTCAATGGATCGAGGCCACTAACTGAAGGGAGAGAGAGATGGATGTCATTCGCAAAGGCAGAAGCAGAAGCCAAGAAGCTCGTTGTGGTTGTGCTGGATGGATTAAGATATGATGCGGCCCGCAAGTATCTCGGGTATATGGAGCATCTTGTAGAGCAAGGGGAGGCGGCCTGCTATCAAGTGCAGTCGCAGCTGCCGAGCCTATCGCGCCCGCTCTATGAAGTGCTGCTGACCGGTACGCCGGTGGCCCGAAACGGCATTACGGCGAACCATATCAGCAGGCTAAGCCGGGAGCAAAGCGTGTTTCACCTTGCCATCACCGCGGGATTACGAACGGCTGCCGCCGCGTACCACTGGGTTAGCGAGCTGTACAACCGTGCGCCGTTTAACCCGGTGACCGACCGGCATCAGCATGACGAGAAGCAGCCGATACAGCACGGGATTTTTTATTTCGAGGATCACTATCCGGACAGCCATCTGTTCCTTGATGCGGAGCATTTGCGCACAACGTACGACCCCAACTTCCTGTATATCCATTCGATGAACATCGACGATATGGGGCATAAGCACGGCGGGGAAAGCAAGCAGTATGAGGGCGCCGTCCGGACGGTGGATGGGATTCTGGCTACGCTGGTACCGCTGTGGAGATCGCAAGGGTATGAGATTATCGTCACATCCGATCACGGGATGAACGCGATGGGGCAACACGGCGGCACTCAGCCGGAGGAGCGCAACGTTCCGCTGTATGTGTTTGGTGAGCTGCCGATTCCTTCGCCGAAGCTCCAGGGCGATCAGGGGCTGTCACAGCTCTACTTGGCTCCGCTGATGTGCCATTATCTAGGAATCGAGCCTTCCGAGGCCATGGTGAAATGGGAGTAGACAGGAGGAGTTTGCGGATGAAGGTTGATATGCATTTTCATCTGGAGGAAGGTCCGTATTCCTTGCGCTGGCTTTCGCGTACACTGCAAGGGTTGGCGGCGACCGAGCCGGGGCCGGATCCGGCCTTGGGGCATCATACGATCGAATATGCCGAGGAAATGACAAAGCTGTTGTCCCGGCGGATGGAGAAGGGATGTTATAGCGAAGAGTGGTTGGATCGCTACTTGATCCGGGGACGCGAACGCGGAATTCAGGAGTTTGGCGTCGTTGATCATTTATACCGGTTCCGGGAGTGTCGGCCATATTACGAAAAACACATGCTGCTGGACGACAGCCGGGTTGGCAAGCTGCAACGGGCCTGGTTGGATCAGGTGTGCGTAGCTTCCATCCAGGATTTCGTTGACTTTGTGACGGAAGCGAAGAAGACGCGGCCCGATCTCGCGCTTGGCATCGAGGCGGATTTCTTCCCCGGCGGCGAAGCGGAGTTGGGCGAAATTTTGGCGGGTTATGATTGGGATTACGTGATTGGCTCGGTGCATTTCCTGGAAGGATGGGGGTTCGACAACCCGGAGGTCAAGACAGGCTTCGACGGCCGGGACCCCGTGCAAACGTACGCAGATTATTATGAATTGCTGCGGCAGGCCTGCGTCTCAGGGTTGTTTCACATCATCGCGCACCCGGATAACTTGAAGGTGTTTGGGTTCCGGCCGGCCGATGAGAAGAAGCTGCTGCCGTATTACCGGAGCATCGCCAAGGAAATGGCGCGAAGCGGCGTAGCCACGGAGATCAATACCGGTCTCGCATACCGCTATCCTATTGCGGAGAGTTGCCCAAGCCCATTGTTCCTGTCCGTATTAGCCCATTACGGGGTCCCGTTGACGTTATCCTCGGACGCTCATTTTCCGGACGATATCGGTACGCTGCTTGATACGGCCTTGGCCGATGCGATCGATCAGGGATACAAGGAGATGGCAGTGTTTCGAGACGGGAAGCGGCGGATGGTGCCGATCTTCGCAAATCACACAGCGGCCAAGTAGGGGGCTTGCCAACCTCGCCTGCATAGAACCACGCTTTTCCGCGCAAGTTACCTAAAAAACAGGGAGGAGCGTGCATCATGCAGCAAGATTACGTATTCACGGATCTGGAAGGCCGGGAGTCGTTAGTTCAGGAGATTCGGAAGCTGGAAGAAAAAATCGAGCAGTCCATCGGAGAGAAGGTCAATCTGATCGCATATTCCGAGAAAAAAGAGCAGCCAAATCACTAGAACGCCATTTGCGAATTTGAGGATCGGTTGATCCCATGGTTCATGCGGTCTGCGATAACGCTTGTACGGGATAACGCCCTTAGGGGCGTTTTTATTTTGCCCTGCCTTTGGTACCGCAATGAAACCAATCGGTTGGATCTGATGTATTATTAAGTAAGTGACCAACTGAAGGAGGGACGGGAAGTGGGGATGTTGTCGAGATTTAAAGATGTGATGCGGTCGAATCTTTCCGCCATGCTGGAGGGTTCGCAGGATCCGGCGGCGACGGTGGATGAATACCTGCGTCAATTACGGCTGGATTTAGGGCAGGTCAAGGCGGAGTCAGCTGCGGTTCAGGCGGCGGAAGACCGGGCGAAGCGCGCGCTGGACGAATGTGCCGAGGAAGTCCGGAAGCTGCAACGGTATGCGGAGAAGGCGGTGGAATCGGGCGATGAATCTGCCGCGCTAAAATTCCTGGAGCGGAAGGCGAAGCAGGCGGAACGGCTGCAGGAGCTGCAGACGGCCTATGAGCAAGCAGCGAATCAGGCCGCCCAGATGAAGCAGATGGAGGAGAGGCTGGTCTCCGATCTGCAGAAGCTGGAAGCGCGGCAAGCGACGCTTAAGAGCAAGCTGGCAGAGGCCGCTGCGTTGAACAAGGCCCAGGCTGCTGGGGGAACAGAAGCGGCGCTTCGCGAGCTGGAGGCGAAGGCCGATCAAGCGTTGAATGAAGCGATGGCTTTGGCGGAGCTTCGGGCGGGATCGCAGGAAGACGATCTGGACGCTATCTTCGCGGAGCTGGAGAAGAGCAATGCTGCGGGAGCGAAGCCGGAGGAAGCAACAGCATCGACTCCTGAAGATGAACTAGCGGCGCTCAAGGCGAAATTAAATAAATGAGCTACCTGAACTTGATTTTGGATGGATTGAGGTGAACGATTTGCCGGTCATTGAATACAAATGTCCGAGCTGCGGCAGCGGCATGACGTTTGACAGCACAACAGGTATGCTGTCCTGTCCAAGCTGCGGTCGCAAGGACAACATCGAACAACTTCCCGACCCATTGAAGCAACAGGTGTTCACGGAGGACGAGGTTCGGGAATACCACTGCGAAAGCTGCGGGGCGGTCATCGTAACGGAGCCGGAAACCAGCGCAACGACGTGCAGCTTTTGCGGTTCCGCTGTGGTGCTTAGCGATCGCCTGACCGGGAAGCTGGCGCCGCAGCAGGTGATCCCTTTTGCGATCAGCAAGGAAGAAGCGATGGCGGCTTTCAAGAAATGGTGCCGAAAAGGGCTGCTTACGCCCCGCGGCTTCATGACCGCGAACCGCATCCAGGGGATTACCGGAATGTACGTGCCGTTCTGGCTGTACGATTTGCTGAACAATATCGATGTTCGCGGCCGAGGAACGAAGGTAAGAAGCTATCGCCGAGGCGATTATCAATATACCGAAACGGATCATTACGAGTTTTACCGGAGAATTCGGCTGAATTATGTCCGGCTGCCGATCGATGCCTCGGCGAAGATGGACGATGAGCTGATGGATAAGCTGGAGCCTTTTCCCTACGACCAATTAAAGACGTTTAAGACGCCATATCTTGCGGGATACATTGCTGAAAAATACAACTATACCAGCGAGCAGCTTACCCCGAGAGCTCGGGAAAAAACGATGCCTTATATCGAATCCTATATTTCTTCAACCGTTTCCGAATACACGACGGTAAGCTACGTGGACAAACAGATCGACACGACGGTCAAACGAGCGAATTATGTGCTGCTTCCGGTCTGGATGGTCTATTACAACTACAAGGGGAAGCAGTACACGTTCGCGATGAACGGCCAAACAGGCAAAGTGGTCGGAAAGCCGCCGCTAAGCAAAGGGAAAATGGCGGCATGGTTTGCCGGCGTTTCGGCCCTCTCTTTTGTTGGACTTAAAATATTGGCCTGGCTGTGGGGAGGCGTATTCTTATGAACAAGCGATGGGTCGTGGTGTACTCGTTGCTGCTCTTGATCATGCTAAATATGCTGACCCCGTTAACGGCTCAGGCTGAATCGCCGCTTGCGAATAAGCAGCTGATTTATGACGAGGCCGAACTTCTCTCTCCGGGAGAAATTGAAGACCTAAACGCGTTGGCGAATGAATATGGGCCCAAAAGAGAGCTCGACATCATCATCTATACCACGGACAATCCTGAAGGCGAGGATGTTGTGAAGCTGACGGAGGATTTCTACGATGAACGGGCTCCGGGTTACGACAAACCGCATGGCAACGCCGTGATTTTGACGTTGGATATGCTGAACCGGGATCTATATCTGGCAGGGTTCTATAAAGGGGAGAAATACCTGGACGACAGCCGTTTGGACAAAATCCGCAACAAGATTACCCCGATGCTGTCCGCAGGCGATTATCACGGTGCGTTTGCAGAATACATACGCACGGCCTACCGGTACGCGGAGTTTCGGCCGGGGGTGAATCCGGATAACCCGCTGTTCAACACCGGCATTCAGCTTGTGATTGCACTGGTGATCGGGGCGGGGGTCGTCTTCATGATGGCGTTCCGAAGCGGCGGTCGGATCACGGTGAGCGGTCGAACCTATGAGGATTCGGCCAATTCTGGCGTCATTTGGCGACAAGACAATTATCTGCATACGACGGTAACGAAGACGAAGATTGAGAGCAGCAACAGCGGCGGCGGTGGCGGCAGTGGAGGTGGCGGCGGCGGTACAACCAGCGGCGGACACTCCCATAGCGGAAGCCGAGGATCATTTTAAAGGAAGGGGCAGGAAGAGCTGATGAGTTTTTTTAAGAGCCAATTTGCCAATGTCGTGGAATGGGAAGAATTCCGGGACGACATGATTTTCTGGAAATGGAGCAACCGTGAAATTAAAAAAGGGAGTAAGCTGATCATCCGCTCGGGGCAGGACGCGATTTTTATGAATAACGGGAAAATCGAGGGGATTTTTAAGGAGGAAGGCGAATATAACATTGCCTCGGAGATCGTGCCGTTTCTGTCCACGCTGAAGGGGTTTAAGTTTGGCTTCAACAGCGGGATGCGGGTTGAGGTGTTGTTCGTCAATACGAAGGAGTTTACCGTCCGGTGGGGCACGCAAAATCCGGTGTTAATCCCTACGCCGCAGCTCCCCGGCGGAATGCCGATTCGTGCGAACGGCACGTTTAACTTCAAGGTCAACGACTATGTGACTTTAATCGATAAGATTGCAGGCGTTAAGCAAAGCTATTTGGTGGAGGACGTCAAGCTTCGGATCACCTCCGTGCTCGATCAACTGCTAATGAAATGGATCAGCCGGGAAGGCAAAGATATGTTTAATCTGCAGGCCAACGCTGCAGAGATCGCGCGGGGCATCCGGGAAGACCTCGATATGCAGGTCATGGACGACGGGTTGGCCATCACAGGCTTCCAGGTGATGAGCTTCAGTTATCCGAAGGAAATTCAAGAGATGATCACGAAGACGGCGTCGCATGAAATGATCGGCAATTTAGCGAAATACCAGCAGGTCAGCATGACGGACGGCATCGCCTCAGGCAAGGTGCAAGGCGGCGGGGCCGCTTCGGATATGGCGGGGATGATGATGGGGATGAACCTGGCCAAGGAAATGATGAAAAACCTGAATCCGGAACCGGGTCAGGGGAAAGATCATCCGCAGCCGCAGTCCCAGTCGCAAAACTCGGGGGCGAGCCAACCGTCGCAACCTGCAGCGCCTTCCGCCTCGGAAGCGGACTCTAAGCGGCCGAACTTCTGTCCCAACTGCGGGAATAAGAACGAAGGCGCGAACTTCTGTCCGAATTGCGGGCAGAAGCTGGTGTAGGCGTCATACGAGAAAACCCGCCTGAGCGTAAACGGCTCGGGCGGGTTTTTTGGCTTCAAAGGAGTCACTTCTCCTCCAACGCTCTTTGCTTTAACAAATCACGGATTTCGGCCAGCAGCACCTCTTCTTTGGAAGGGGCGGGCGGCGCTTCGGACTTGGGCTCCTCTTTCTCTTTGCGTCTCAGTTTGTTGATACCCTTGACGAAGAGGAAGATGGAGAAGGAGACAATAAAGAAATCGATGACGGTTTGCAGGAAAGCTCCGTATTTCAACACCGTGTCTCCGTATTGAAACTGTAACTCTTTCAAGTTAATACCGCCTACCAGCAACCCGATAACCGGCATCAGCATGTCGTTGACCAGGGAAGTCACGATGTTTCCGAAGGCGGCACCAATAATCACCCCGATGGCCAGATCAAGCACGTTCCCTTTGAGCGCAAAGGCTTTAAATTCCTTCCACATGATGGAGTACCTCGCATTCGGCATAATATTAGCAGTATACCATAAGCGAACCGGAGGTAGTCCATAGGAGGGAAGGCAGGGTGTTCTAACGGACACTAGAGACGTTAATAGGGAGCCATCGGGGACTTCTGGAACGTAACGGACAGAGATGACGTTATTTCAGGGTAGTCACCGTGAATTGCAGCTCTCCAAGCCGAATAAGGCCCGTGAAGTCCGTTACACTGGGAAATACCCGGGAAATGTGCGAATAAGGTCATTACGGTCCGTTACGTGTTAAGGCAAGCAGTTACAGCAATAGCTACTGCGGCCAACTCGTTACGCGGCCCCTCACTCAGCCCCTCACTCGGCCCGATGCTCGCCTTGCCGAGGTCCCGCGCCTCACCCTACAGCTCGTCCGCCAAGCCAAGCAAGGCGATCCCCGCCAGCACGAGTACGATGACTGCATATTGCAGCCGGCTGAGCCGTTCTTTAAGGAACAGGCGGGATAAAATCACCGAGAAGACGCTGTACGAAGCGATCAGCGGAGCCGCCACGATGGCGTTGCTGGCCATAGCGAATACGTAGAAGAACTGGCCGGCCGTCTCGAAGATCGCGGCAACGCCTTTGACGCGTTCTCTCCAGAGGTTGAACCGCTGTTTTTTGACCGCAACCAAGTAGATATAGACCACCGCAGCACACAGGAAAAACGTGAACTCGTAAGCCAGAAGTGCAGCATCTTCCCCAATCAGCTTCAGCTCGTCCAGATAAATGCCGTCGGCAAACGTGCCTAAGCCGTCAAGCAGACAGTACAGCAGCGGAAAGGTGATCGCCATCACGCCGATTTGATATTTGGCGTTAAGGTTCTCAGTCCCGGATTTCAGAGCCATTCGCTCTTCCTGCTTCTCCAGAATGGCCAGCCCTACAACGCCGAAGGTAATGATCGCTACCCCTGTAATGTCCATCCATCCGAGATCATGGGGGAAGAACAGATACAGCAGGATCGCTGTCGCCGCCCCGGACGAGTTCTGTACCGGCGATGCGATGGAAAGCTCGATGTACCGGAGCCCGAAGTAGCCGATCGCCATCGATAAGATGTACAGCGCCGATACCGGCAAATAACGAATCATATCGATCGGATCAAAGGACAGCCCTTGGATCAACAGATAAGCTGTGCCGTGAATCCCCATCACCAGACCCACCATGACGACGATTTTCAGATGACTGAACGGGTCCCGGCTGTCGCTGCCTTTTTTATAGAACAGATCGGCACTCCCCCAAGCTAGAGACGTCAGTAGTGCAAATAGAAACCACATGTCTTTGCTCCTTCCATGAAAATAACAATCTTACTGATTATACAAACCAGCCTGCGGGGAGTGTCTATGAAAAAACTTACCGTGAGCCGGCCGCACCCCGTAAAAATGCAAACGCTCTCTACTTATGGTAAAATGCTACTAACATGAAATCATAGATTCGTTGAAAATAAAGGGGCAGGAGTGTCGCGGTATGAGAGGATATAACTTGTGGCGGCCGGTATTTTTGATCTTGATCGCGCTGCTGACCAACGGTTTGGTGACGAACCTTTGCATCTTGTTTGGAATGTCGACTGAAGCTGCCGGGAATATCGGATTCGTGGCGATGATGCTCGCCGCTTTGATCGTGTATACCCGATTTTCGAAGAACCGCCGCAAGTAATAGACAAAGAGACGCAGGATTTGCGTCTCTTTGTTGTTTGGAGCCATTCCTAATAGGTCAGACCATCAAGGCTTTGATGCCGTTAAACAACGGGATAATCGATTTGATGGCGTTATAGCCCATCTTCATCAGGGGCACGTATTTTTGCACTTTTTGCACCATTCCGAGAATGGCTGGCCGGCGGGGTCTTTCCAAAGGAGAGCTCTCCGTGTTCTGCTCCTGCGTTCCGCCGGAGCCCTCGCTTCCGCTTGATCCGCCAAAGCCAAACAGCCCGGGTCTGCGCGGACGCCCTGGCCCTCCAGCGAAGCCATAGCCATAAGGTCTGGGACCGGGTCTTCCCGGCATTCCGCTAAAGCCATAATAACCTTGAGGTCTTCCCCATCCTCCGTTAAAGCTTCCGCCATAGCTCAGTTCCCGGGGTCTACCCCAATTGCCGCCAGGGCCATATCCCATGGGCACGCCGCCTAAACCCCAGCCGACGCTGGGACGAATGCCCTCGACGAAGCGGGGATCCCTTGGGAAGCCACTGTCAAATGGCTGCTGGATGGCCGATGACCGTGCTTTTTTGCTGCGGGCTGCCGTTTTTTTCTTCGTTTTCTTCTTGCCGCGCGGGGGCACGGAGAGAAGCAGGCCGTTCGGATCCAGCCCGGCGATCCATCCGATATAAGAACGCCCGTCTTGCAATACCACGCGAACCGGCTGGCCCTTCAGCTGTTTCGCACGTTTGCGAATGTTTGCCGAACTTGCCATGCAAGGATCACCTCGGTGCTAAAATTTTTACGGTAGACGTTTTGCTCGATATATCTTACTTCCGAATTTGGTGCGCTGCCTGTGCTTGTTCCTCAGTTTTTGGCCCGTTTCGTGATATTTGCCGGCACCTGAATAAATTTTGGGCAACTTGGAAATTTAACTAATGAATAAAAAATTCGATCGAGGAGTTGGCCCGGAATGAAAACGTTAAACGCAATAGCGCTCGCACTACTGATTGTGGGCGGATTAAACTGGCTGTTGGTGGGGCTCTTTCAATATGACTTAGTGGCAGGCATTTTCGGCGGGCAAGATTCGACCATGTCGCGGATCATCTACACGCTCGTCGGCATTTGCGCCATCTATGCGTTTAAGTTCTTCAACGATGTCACGGACGATGAAGTCGCCAGATAAGCCGGGGAATCCGTGGAAGTATGCGGGAAGTCCGGGATGCGGGAGCATCCCGGCTATTTTTTCTTCGAAGACACATTGGTTTTAGGAAAAAGATAGGGCGCAAGGCCGCTCGCAATCACCCGATGCCCCCGATTGTTCGGATGAATCGGCAGCGTTCCGCCGAGGATGTCCTCCAATTGGCCTCCTCGGTACCCGTCGATCAGTTCTGCTTGCTTCCCTTCGAACCATTTGTGCGCCGGTGCGACTTTGGCGCCGTAAGCGGCGGCGATGCCATGAGTCGTCTGGTTCAGGCGGCCGATCCACTCGACGGCAAGTGAACTGCTCGGGAACGGGTTGTACTGCGTGCAGCATACGATCCGGGCGGAGCTGGTTTTGCGGATACGCTCCAGGATGGCGCTCAGATTCCGGCGGAATTGGAAGAGCAGCTCCATATTCGGAAACGGACCGCCATTCACAAGCGGCGTAATCGCCGAATTTGCCAAATCGACGCCGCCAATCCAGACCGATACGACAGAGGAGCTTCTAATCATGTCCGAGCCTTGCCACAGCACGGCGTCCAGCAGATTGCTGCTGGTCCAGCCGGACCGGGCTAATACATAACCCCGGATAGGCCGGGGGTTAGAGCGATTATAATCCGATACGATCAACTGAGGATAGGCCAGCCGCGGCGAGGAAGCGTTATCGCCATACGTAATGGAATCCCCAAGTGCGGTGTAAATCATCTCCAGGTCATCCACCTAAGATAGACTTTACAACTATAGTATTGCGAACAAGGTGGGGAGGTGCAGGTTATAAAAAAGGGCTGGCCCGATTCCATTCGGACCAGCCCTTAGGCATGATACCTGATAGATTTACCTGCGCGGCGCTAGCTGCTGCAACTCCACACGACCTTGCCGTGAGTGGCGTACCAGCTCCGCATAGTAGCCGCCGCGGGCCAGCAACGTTTCGTGCGTGCCCTGCTCGGCGATCCGACCGCTTTGGATCACGAGGATGCGGTCAGCGTGCTGGACGGTGGACAGCCGGTGCGCGATGACCAGCGTTGTCCGGCCAGCCGACACCACGCTTAAGGCATGCTGGATCAACAGCTCGGTTTGGGAATCCAGGTTCGCCGTCGCTTCATCGAGAATGAGGATTTTCGGACGGAAGACCAGGATCCGTGCGAAGGAGATCAACTGGCGCTCTCCGGCGGACAGTCCGCTGCCCCGATTGGACAACCGGGTGTCGTAGCCGTCCTTCAGCCGCGTGATCATGGGCTCTGCGCCGATGCGCCGGCAGGCTTCGATCACTTCTTCGCGGCTGATGTCTTCGCGGAAGAGGCGGACGTTGTCAATAATGGACCCGGCGAACAAGAACGGGTCCTGCTGCACCAGTCCGACGATGCGATGCAGCGAGGCTTGCGGCAGGCGGCGAATGTCCGTGCCGTCGATTTCGACGCTGCCATCGTCTACGTCATAGAACCGCGTCAGCAGGTTTACCAGGGAGCTCTTGCCTGCGCCGGTCGTGCCTACGATGCCGATGAACTCTCCTTCTCGCACATGAAGGTCGAGGCCATGCAGCACCTCCTGGCCTTCCGTGTATGAGAAGCGGATGTGATTGAAATCGATCCGCCCGCGAACCGCCTGGGCCGGCAACGTCTTGGCTTCCTCCGGCGCAGGGTCTTTCACCTCCGGCTCAGCGGAGAAGATTCGCCACAGGCGATCTACCGATACGATGGTGGACTGCAGCGTATTCCACTGCTGGGTAATCTGGTTGATCGGTTGAAAGAATTGGCGGATATAGCTGATGAAGGCGTACAGCACGCCAAATTCGATGCGATGGCCCAGCACCGCGAAGCCGCCGATCCAAACGACGAAGGCCACCGACAAATTGCCAAGCACATCAAAGGAACGGTTAAACAGGACCGTGGCCTGCACTTCCCGCAGATTCGCCTTCAAATAAGCGGTGTTCCGCTCCCCGAAGCGGGATGTTTGCTCCCCTTCTTGATGGAACGACTGAATCAAGCTCATCCCGCTCAGATTTTCGGCCGTAAACGCGATGAGCCGGGACAGCAGCGAGCGGGCCCGCTGATAGCTGGTGCGCAAATACTTGCGGAAGGCGATCGCAATGACCGTGATGATTGGAAAGAGAATTAAACAATATAAGGCCAGCTCGACATCTAGCGCAAACATAAAGACGACAACCAAGATGAGCGATAATCCGTCGCGGACCAGACTCAACAGCACCTGGGTAAAAAACTGGTTGATCGTCTCTGTATCACTTGACTCATTCGTGACGAGGCCGCCAGCCGAGTTGCGATCGAAGAAGGACATCGACTGCCTTGTGATCTGTTTAAACAGGTCTTTGCGCAGCAAGGCGACGATGCTTTGCCCGGCCCGTTGCAGCAGGTTTGCCTGCCAATAAGAGAACACGCCGCTCACCGCCTCAAGCGCGAGGTAGGCCAAAGCGAGGCCAAGCAGGATGCTTGGTCCGTGTACGCCAAACAGCACCTTCTCATCGATGGCATATTTGATCAGGAACGGCTGCAGCAAGTCAGCGGAAATGGCCAGAAATGCAAAGCCAAACACGGCGAGGAACGCTTTCCGGTGCGGTTTGGCATAGGCGAGCAGCGCCGCAAACGCCTTCCGCCGCTGCTCCGGAGTCACCTCGTATTTCCTGCGGGTATCGGCCGTTTCGGAATTAGTTGACATCGCGATCGTCTCCTTCCTGCAGGTGATGCAGGTCAGCGTACAAGCCCCCGGCTTGCAGCAGCTGCTCATGCGTTCCTTGCTCGGCAATCCGCCCGTTGTCCAGCACGAGAATGCGGTCGGCATGTTTCACCGCACTGATGCGGTGGGCGATGATCAGCGTTGTTTTTCCCTTACGGACTTCCTGCAGATTGGAGAGGATACGCGTCTCCGTTACGGAATCTACCGCACTGACGCTGTCGTCGAGCAGCAGGATCGGAGCGTCCTTGATCAGCCCTCGGGCCAAGCTGGTCCGCTGGCGCTGCCCGCCGGACAACGTCAAGCCGCGTTCGCCCAGCTCGGTATCAAACCGCTTCGGGAATTTTATAACGTTGTCATAGAGATCCGCCAGCCTTGAGGCATCCTCCACTTTGCGCAGCTCGGAGGTTCGGTCGAAGAAGGCGATGTTGTCGCGGAGCGTCGTGCTGAACAGGAAACCGTCCTGCGGCACGTAGGCAATCCGGGTACGCAGGCTCTCCAGCCTCAAGCTTCGGATATCGCGGCCGCCGATGAAGATCGTGCCGCGGGGAGGATCGTATACCCGCAGCAGCAGCTTGACGAGCGTCGTTTTACCGCTGCCGGTCCGGCCCACGATACCCAGCGTTTCTCCGGGGTTGAGCCGGAGATGAATGTCCTGCAGTGAGGCGCGGGCAGCGTCCGGATAGGTGAAGGTCAATCCGCGGATCTCGATGCTGAGGCTGCGCGGATCCTCCGGCAGCGGCAGGGCCCCGGTTTCATCGTAGATGTCCGGCTTCATAGACAGCAGGTGGTTCAGCCGGTCAAGTGAAGCACGCGCACGCTGCATGAAGTTAATCACGTTGCCGATGAGCCGAAGCGGGTTCATTATCATCCGCAGGTATAAGGTTAAGGCAACAAAATTGCCGAGCGACAGCTCGCCACGCGAGACGAGCAGGCCGCCGTAAGCGATGGCCACGGCCATGGAAACCGCGCCGGTAAACGGCAGCAGCACCTGAAATAGCGAGCTCATCCGGACCAGCGACAGCTGGCTGCTTAGGATGCGGTCCACGGTTTGCCCAAACCGGGCGCGGGCAATCTCTTCGGTCGCGAAGCTCTTCGTCACTTTGATGCCTTCAAATTGTTCTTCCGCGGCTTCCGTCATCGCTGCAAGCGACTCCTGCACCTTCCGCGAGTTATCGCGGATTTTGGGGCCGAATCCGCTTACGATAAACGGGATCGCAAGCAGCGGCAAAACACATACCACGATCAAAAGCGCCGGAATATCGCTGACTGTCATCATCGTAATGACGGAGATCAACAACACCGACGCATTGGTTAATTGGTTCAACCCGTTGGCGATCGACTCCCGCACGCCGGTGACGTCATTCATCACGTAGCTGAGCAGCTTGCCGATCCCGTGTTTCGAGAAGAACGCTTCGCTTAATTGAGTAAAATGCCGAAACAACTGGTTCCGGGCACGAAATTCGAACATTCGCCCCAGGCGATGATTCATGTACTGCCCGAATCCGAAGCACAGGCCATAAACGACGGCGATGGCAGCCAGAGTCAGCGCGTATCGGCCCACTCCGCTTCTCGTCAGCCCGCCTTGCTGGAGGTGATCCGTAAAATCCCCCAGGACCTTCGGGAAATACGAATACGTCACATTGGCGGCCGTCAGACATAGCGCAGCCGTCAAATACAGCGGAAAATGCGACTTCATGTGGCTAAGCAACAAGGTTTTTCCCCGCATCGGGCATCCCGTCCTTTCCGAGAAAAGGTTATTGTTATTCTTCGACCTCCTTGTATCTAGTCTCAGCTTTTTAATCATACTGCGAATTTCCAGATCCATCAAACCGTTGGACACGTTATTTTGTATATTTATGCATTGAAGATGCAGGTGTAGAGCGGGGAGGAAGAAGGTTAGGATAAAAGTAGGAGGCTATGCTACAATACGAAGGCAAATAACAAAGAAATAGCAGGAAGTTGTCAACAATCCCCCCTTTTCAAAGACATTCGATATGCTATGTTAGGTTCATATCCCCATGAATAAAGAAGGTCGTTTCCTATGAAAAGACTAAATGTTCCTTCCCGCTCGATTCGGGGGAAGATCTTGGTCTCTTTTTTTGTTTGCATCGTGATTCCAATCGTAACGATTTTTTATTACTACTATACGTCGTCGAGTCGTGTCGTCATGGACGAAGCCCGGAGCGGCAATGAAGAAGCGCTGCGTCAGGTGGTCGGCAATATGGACGATCTGAGTGAACGGGTGCTGAAGGCTTCCAACTTAATTATGAACGACCCGGAATTTAACGAATTTCTGGAGTCGGAGGCAGACTGGGAGACGAATTACATGTCCCTGCGACGTTATAACAACATTCAGCAAAAATTGGTTAATATTCGCGACATCCTGCTGGACAGCAATGCGATCATCGCGGTGATCGACGACCGGGGCTACGTGCATTCGACGGCTTACGGGCCCAATAACCGCAGTAGAAAGAAGGAGCTGCTCCATAAGCTAAGCGAAGAGTCGTGGGCGGAATTAACGAGGGCGCGCAAAGGCTGGCCAGTTTGGCAATATCCGTATACCGGGGAAATCAGCAAGCTGACCGACTTAAACGAGCCTTATTTCACGATGAGCCGCCGGATCATTGGGAGGCAGCAAGAAGGGGAGGACCTGCTCATGATTGGGATTCCCAGCTCGGCTTTTTTTGGGAATCTTCCGGCGCAGACGAAGGGCGGCGGGAGCTTCTTGCTGACGGATGGGGAAGGCCGCCTGCTTGGCGGAGCCTCGCCGCTAAACGATGAACAAACGACAAAGCTGCTGGAAAAGATTCGAAGTGCCGACACGCGTCAGGCTCAAGAGGGAGCGGCTTCGTTTGGCGATTACTCTGTAAACCGCGAGGAAATCCCTCGGCTGGGTTGGCAGGTGATCCAGCTCATTCCGCAGACGCTGTACCAGCAGAGGCTGGGCGGCCTGCGCAACCAATCGATCCTCTGGCTGATGGGCGCCTCGATTCTGTTTTCCATCGTGTTCATTTACTTTATGATTCGCTTCACGAAGCCTTTGCAACAGTTAGTCCGCTCGATGAACAAGCTAGGCGATGGCGACCTGCAGGCCTATGTGGAAGTGAATGGAGACGACGAAATTGCGATCGTTGGCAAGCACTATAATCGAATGCTAACGCGATTACAGCAGTTAATTGATCGGCTGTCCAAGGAGCAGCAACGCAAGGAGGAAGCTCGGTTTCAGGCGCTACAAGCGCAAATCAACCCGCATTTCCTGTTCAACACGCTCAACTCCATTAAGTGGATGGCCGCTTTGTCCGGCGCAGAGCATGTGGGCAAAATGATTACCAATTTGGGCCGACTGCTGGAATATACGATGAAAACACAGCAAGAGGTTGTCACCCTGGAGGAGGAATTAACCTATCTGAAGGTGTACCTTGATCTGCAAAAAATTCGCTTCCATGATAATGTCCAGTTCGAGGTGGATGTGCCGGATGAGCTCAGGTCCAACGCGATTCTGAAATTCACCCTGCAGCCGATCGTCGAAAATGCCATCATCCATGGCGGGCGGACGCCGCTTGCCATCGGCATTCAAGGCGAGGAGACGGAGCAAGGATTAGTGCTGACGGTCTCCGACAACGGCGTAGGGATCGCTGAGGCGAAACTGAAAGAACTGTCCAGTCAGTTGAACCAGGACCATTCGAGATACAGCGGTATTGGCATCTATAACGTGAATGAACGTATCAAGCTGCACTTCGGACAAGACTTCGGCCTGGAAATGAGCAGCATGATTGGGCAAGGAACTCGCGTCAAGATCCGGCTTCCGCGGTTGGATCGCCAGGCTCTTGCGGATCAGAATCCCTTCTCCCGCGATGCGGATCGAAAGGAGAACGATTGATGATTAAAGTATTGATTGTCGATGATGAAATCCTCGTGCGTATCGGGTTAAAGACGATCATTCCTTGGGAAGACAATGGATTTGAATTGATTGGGGAGGCCGCCAACGGGGAGGAAGCGCTAAGGCTGCTGAAAGACAATCCCTGCGACATCGTCCTGACTGATATCCGAATGCCCGGGTGTGACGGGCTGCAGCTGATGGAAGAGATCCGTAAGCTGTCGCCGCGAACGAAATGCTTGATTCTCTCCAACCACAACGATTTCGAATACGTCCAGAGGGCGTTGCGGCTTGGGGCGGCCGACTATATCCTCAAGCTAACGATGGAGCCCTCAGAATTAATGGATAAGCTCAACTCCATGAAGGAGATGATCCGCCAGGAAGCGGAGCAGTCGCTGGAGACTTCGCGATTGCAAGTCAAGGTCAGTAAATACAGCAGGGAAGCCAAGGAGAAGCGGCTGAGAGAACTCTTAATCAAACGGCAAGGCACGCGCGCCGAAGTGGAAGAAATGATGCAGGAGTTTGGCTTGCGTGCCTACGAGCCGCCGATTTACGTGATCAGCCTTCGGCTGGATCGGTATCCGAAGGTGCTGGAGGAGAACAATTTCCGCAGCGAGCACTTACTGCATTACACGGTTGCCAACATCCTCAGCGAGGTGTTCAAAAAATATTCCGATGGCGAACTGCTCGACATGGGAGACGGGCTGTTTACGATCCTGACCGACCGCTATCAGGAAGCGATGGTTCGGGAGATGCAGGATGCCGTGTCCACCTTCCTGAAGCTGTCAGCCAGCGTGGGGGTATCCAGTCCGTTTGAGGATATTCTGGACCTGCATCAAGCTTACGACCAAGCGGAGAAAGCCCTCGCATACCGTTTTTACGTCGGGACGGAAGCTTTGGTGTATTTTGACCGTATCCATTACGCCGAACCGGACGCCAGTTCAGCGCCGTGGCTTCAGGAGCAATGGGAGAAGTTGTTGGACATTCGCGACGAGGCAGCACTGTTGGATTATCTGGACCGGTGGTACCGTTCCGTTCTAGATGGTCCCAAATTGTCACCGGATGTCGAGCGGGAAAATTGGGTGCACTGGATCCATCTGATGGACGGCTTTGCCCGACGGCTTGGCGGGGACCTGTATTCGGCTCCGCTGCACGAGGAGATGTATCCGTATTCTGCCGTGCGCAGCCTGGAGACGTTGGAGGATATCTACTTGTGGTGCAGAGGCTGGCTGCCGATGTATCTCAATTATATTCGGTCGCTTTCCCATCAGCATGTCCGCCCGGAGATCCAGGTTGTTCTGGATGTCATCAGCAAGCAGTACAACCAGCCGCTGAAGGTATCAGAGCTGGCTAAGCTCGTCGGGTTTACGGAGAACTACCTGAGCATCCTGTTCAAGAAAGAGACCGGGCAAACGATCATGGACCATCTCACCCGAATCCGCATGGACCGGGCCCGGGAGCTGCTGAAGGACCAAACCTATAAAATCTATGAAATCTCCGAGATGGTCGGGTACGGGGATTCGAACTACTTCAGCAAGCAATTCAAGCGAATGGAGGGGGTGTATCCCCTCGAATTCCGCAGGTTGTATCTGGGGAAATAGATTCGATAAGAATTACCCTGTTTTGCCGAGGATTACGCCATGTTCTCCCCGGACAGGCTTTGTTACTTTATTCATAGCAAGAGAAACAATCCACAACCTGGGGGGACTTAGGAATGAAGCAATGGTTGAAAGGCGTTATGTCCTTGGCATTGGCAGCTACCATCGTAGTTACCGGTTGCTCCAATGGCAAGGAGAACGCAAATAGCAACACTGATGCAGGCGGCAATGGAGGCAGCAGCGGCGTCGTGAACTTGACTGTTTGGGGAGCGGTTCCAGAAGAGAATGGTCCGCAAACCGTCATCGACAAGTGGAACGCAGCTCATCCTGACATTCAAGTAAATTACGTGCGTTACATCAACGACGATTCCGGCAATACGAAGCTGGATACCGCACTGATGATGCAAAGCGACGCGCCTGATATTTTCTTCAGCTATGGGGAGAACAATCTGTTCCGCCGTGAAAATTCCGGTATGACAGCTCCGCTGGATGAGTTGATCAGCGCGCAAGGGTTTGACGTGGACGGCGTGATTGGCAGCGAAAACCTGCTGAAATACAATGATCAAATCCACTACCTGCCGGCTTATAAAAACATCGACTTCGTGGTGTTGAACAAATCAGCTTTGGATGAAATCGGCGAACCTGTACCAACGGACTGGACTTGGGACGATTTCGCTGACTTGGCCCTCAAGCTGAATAAGGACGGCCGTAAGGGCGCGTTTGTTACACCGGGTGCAGATTTGCTGATCGGCAAATTTACGCTGGTGTCCAGCCAACCGAAGGATTCCTTCTATAACGCGGAAGGTTTGTCGAACTTCAACAACCCGGCGATGAAGAAGGGCTTGGAAATTCAGAAGAAGCTGTATGATGAAGGCGCTATGGTGAGCTGGGGCGAAGGCATCGCCAACAAGCTGGATCCGGCAAACGAACTGCTGACGGGCAAGGCGGCGATGGTATACGGCGGCGCTTGGATGATGAGAAGCTTGAAGGATACGGACACTTGGCCGCGCGACTTCGCTGTAGCGTTCGCTCCGGCTCCGCAATACGAAAAAGGTACCAACGTCAACAACGGCGGCATGAACGATTTCATGTCCATCAATAACAACAGTGCCCATAAGGAAGAAGCGTTCCAATTCATCTCCTGGTATCTGCAAGAAGGCAATATGGACATGATTCCGGGCGGACGCATTCCGACGAACAAAACGGCAGATTTCGATCAAGTGACTCAGATGATCGTAGGCGACAAGCAGGACGTGATCGATCAGGAATCGTTGGGGAATGTGCTGAAGGCGAATTACACGTTTGCGGTTCGCGAGAAAGCGACGGCGTTCCCGCAAATCACCACGATCACTAAGGAAGAAGCGGAGAAATATTTCATGAATCAGCAATCGGTGGACGAGACGCTTAAAGCGATGCAAGAGCGCGCCGACAAAGTGATCCAATCCGAAAGCAAATAATTCATATCGCAAGACAAGACAAGGCAAGGAACCCCAACCGGGCTCCTTGTCTTTTTATATTTTAGGAGAGAATTCTTGACTTCCCCCTGCTATTTCTTTGGGCGCTCGTAAGTTCTTTGCGAAAGGAATCGGACGGAAAACGTCAAGTCCTGTCCATTCCGAGAGGGGGCGATTTTTCTTAGGATACGGTTATGAGAGAAGGGAGCTGAACCAACCGTGAAAAACGGAATCCGCAAAAACCGTTACAAGGATAATCTGGCGGGATATTTGTTTATTCTGCCGAATTTTTTGGGCGTCTTTATCTTCATCCTGTTTCCTCTATTGATCAGCTTAGCCATGGTGTTCATGGATTGGGACTATTTGCGAGGCTACGCCGGGATCGATTGGGTCGGGTTCGATAATTTTAAACAGTTGTTCCAGGACGAATATTTTTGGCAGTCGCTGAAAAATAACGTCATCTTCACCGGAGTCACCGTTCCGGCGGCGATGATCGTCGGGTTGATTGTGGCGGTCTTCCTGAATTCATTCGTCTATATGAAGAATTTCCTGCGAGTGTTGTTTTTCCTTCCGTACGTCAGCAGCATTGTGGCAATTTCCGTCGTATGGAGCGTCATGTACAACCCGTCGGAAGGACCGATTAACCAGTTTCTGCGGGGGCTTGGCCTCCATAACGTCCCGGGGTGGCTGGCCAGCCAGCATTGGGCGTTGCCGGCAATCATCATCATGGTCGCTTGGACTTACACCGGCTATACGATGGTTTTGTACATGGCCGGGATTCAGGGCATCCCTAAAGATTTGTACGAAGCGGCTGAGGTGGATGGGGCCTCCAGAATAAGACAATTTTTCAGCATTACGATCCCGCGGCTAAAACCGACAAGCTTCATGATCGCCATCACCTTGATCATTTCCACGTTCCAGGTTTTTGCTGCCGTATCCGTTATGACCAAGGGCGGGCCGCTGAATTCCACGATGGTGTTGTCCTACTACATCTACATTCAGGCCTTCCAATATTATAAGGTCGGCTACGCGGCAACCGTATCTTGGGCGCTCTTCCTGATCATCTTGCTAATCACGTTGGTGCAATGGAAGGGTCAAAAAAGATGGCAGGACGAGTTCTAAACAGGAGGGGACGAAAGAAATGACATTACAACGCAAGCTCATGAAGTGGGTTTTCACGATCGTGTTTGCCGCGCTGGCGGTCTGCATGATCCTGCCGTTCTTATGGATGACTTCGTCATCGTTTAAGCTGCAATCGGAAATGTTCCAGACGCCGATCGACTGGATTCCAAACACGTTCCATTTCGACAGCTATATCGAAGTGTGGGCCGGGAAATACCCGTTTGCCTTGTATTACTGGAACTCGATTAAAATTACAGCCATGACCGTGCTCGGAACGCTCGTGACCAGCGCTTTGGCCGGCTTTGCCTTCGCCAAGCTGGATTTCCGAGGTAAAGAAGTGATGTTCCTTCTTTACCTGTCGACGATGATCATTCCAACGCAAATTTTGCTCGTACCGCGATTCATTTTGTTTGACAAGCTGCATTTGGTGGACAGCCATTTGGCAATTATTCTGCCCGGCATGTTCTCTGTGCTTGGCACATTTATCATGAGGCAGTTCTTCAGTACCTTGCCGAACGAAATCTTGGAAGCGGCTAAGGTGGACGGCGCCGGTGTCTTCCGTACCTTCTGGCAAGTGTGTCTTCCTCTGACGAAACCGGCATTGGTCTCGTTGCTGATCCTTAGCTTCACCTGGCACTGGAACGAATACGAGGGACCATTGATTTTCCTGCGAACGAACGAGCTGTATACGCTGCCGCTGGCGCTGACGAACTTCGTGGACGAAAATACGACCAATTATACCGCGATCATGGCAGCTTCTGTTTCGGCTCTGCTGCCGCTGATTCTCCTGGTGGCGTTCTTTCAGCGCTGGTTCGTGGAGGGGATCGCCAGCTCGGCGGTCAAAGGCTGATTTAGGGCATATCGAAGCTGAAGCTTCAAGAAAGGGTGGTACTTTATGCATAGTATTTTAGAAGCGGATGTCGTTGTTGTTGGCGGCGGACCGGCGGGAATTAATGCCGCTTTGGCGGCGGGGCGGCAAGGGGCGCGAACCGTATTGGTCGAGCGCTACGGATTTCTTGGCGGCATGTCCACGATCGCGCTCGTCTATCCGTGGATGACGTTCCACACGATGGATGGCAAGCGGGTGATCGGCGGGATTGCTCAGGAGATCGTCGAACGGTTGGCGGCGCGAGGGGCTTCGCCCGGCCATGTCCGCGATACCTGCGGGTTCGTCCATACGGTGACGCCTTATCATCCGGAAGTGTACAAGCTGCTTGCGTTAGAGATGCTGCGGGAAGCCGGGGTCAAGGTGCTTGCCCATAGCTTCATGCACGAAGCGGTGAGCGAGACCGGAATTATTCGGGCGGTTCGTCTGGCGACCAAATCCGGGCCTGTAGAGTTGCGGGCCAAGCAGTTCGTTGATACGACGGGCGACGCCGACTTGGCCTTCTTTGCCGGTGTGCCGGTCCTGCAAGGCCGGGAGTCGGATGGCAAAACCCAGCCAATGACCATGAAATTCCGCATGAAGGGCGTAGATCTGCAGGCCGTTAAGCAGTACATGATCGAGCATCCGGACGAATTTTACCGTAAGACGCCGATTGACGAACTGGAGGAGCTTCCGTTGACGGCGGTGCAAGGCTTTTATAAGCACTGGAAGGAAGCCGGCCTGCCGATCAATCGCGATCAGGTGCTGTTCTTCACCGGTCCAGGCGAAGACGAAATCGTCGTGAACATGGTTCGCGTGCAAGGGCTGGACGGCACCGATGTGGAGCAATTGACCGAAGCGGAGGAGCTTGGGCGTCAGCAGGTCATGATGATCGCCGATTTCATGAAGCGGTGTCTCCCGGGCTTTGCCAAAGCCGAAATCACGCAGGTTGGTACGCAGATCGGCGTTCGGGAGACGCGCCGGGTCGTCGGCCGTTATGCACTGGCAATGGAGGATGTGGTAGAAGGACGCCGTTTCGAGGACGTGATCGCCCGCAGCGGGTATCCGATCGACATTCACGATCCGTCGGGCAAAGCGGTTCAAGCGGCTTGGATCAACGGAGACGGCGCCTACGACATCCCGTACCGCTGCTTGCTTCCAAAGGACATCGACAATCTTCTGATTGCGGGCCGTTGCATCTCTACAACGCATGAAGCGCTGGCTACAACCCGGTTGACGCCAAGCTGCATGGCAACCGGGCAAGCCGCAGGCACGGCCGCCGCAATGGCGGCAGCGCAGGGCATTTCGCCGGCAGAGGTGGATATCCGTTCGCTGCAGGAGACGTTAACCCAAAACGGGGCAATTTTGGTCTAGATCTAAGAGAGCCCGTCTTGGATGCGGGAGAAGGAGGAGAGAGAAACACATGCGGTCAGGACAAGTCATCTATCCATTTGAGCCTTGGACGGTAACGGAATCGTCATTTGATGTAGAGACGAATCAGCGGGATGAAACGGTATTTGCCGTTGGCAACGGTTATATCGGGATTCGCGGCAACTTCGAGGAGGGGTATGACGGCCCTCCGGGAACATCGTTGCACGGCACGTATCTGAACGGGTTTTACGATTCTTCTCCTATCGCCTACCCGAAGGCCCGGCATTATGGACATCCCCAGCTGCACCAGACGATGCTGAACGTGACGGACGGCAAAATTATCGAACTGTACGTGGACGGTGAGAAATTCAGTTTGTTCGCGGAGCGGATCAGCGATTACAGCCGCCGGCTGGACATGCGGAAAGGGACGGTCGTCCGGACGCAAGTGTGGGAAACGACGACGGGCAAACAGCTGCGCATTCGCATCGAGCGCTTTGCTGCCCTTAGCCGCAAGCATTTGGCAGCGATCCGTTATGAAGTGACACCGCTGAATTTCTCGGGAGAGATTCTGCTTGTGTCGGCGGTTGACGGGCGTGTGGCCAATCAGGCGGGGGGAGGTGACCCGCGTGCGGGCTCAGCCTTCAACGGGCAAGTGCTGCAGACGAAGGAATCGTATGAGCATCGGACGTTCTGTGCTTTGCTCCAATCGACGAGCATGACACATTTTGCGGTGCTGTGCGGCATCGAGCATGCTCTCAACCATGCTTACGAACTGGAAACGGTCGCGTTGGAGCAACGAATCGAGAAGCGCTTCCATGTACAGGCCGAGGAGAACGGCACCGTCGTCCTGGATAAATTCATAACTTACTTTACCTCCAAGGATGATCCGGAGGAGAAGCTGCTGCAGCTGGCCACGGATGAGCTGGAGGCTGCCATGACGATGGGATATGCCGAGTTGGCCGCCTCGCAACAAGCCTTCTTGGATGAGTATTGGAAGACCGCAGACATCCTGGTGCAGGGGGACGCCGAGCTGCAGCAGGCGCTGCGCTTCAACGCTTACCATCTGCTGCAATCCGTTGGACGGGACGGCCGGACCAACATCGGGGCGAAAGGCATCACAGGCGAAGGCTACGACGGTCACTATTTCTGGGATACGGAAACCTATATGCTCCCGTATTTCCTGTACATTCAACCGGAGATTAACAAGCAGCTGCTAAAATACCGGCATTACATTCTCCCTAAGGCCAAAGAACGGGCCCGGGAAATGGGCGAACAAGGTGCCCTTTACGCCTGGCGGACGATCGGCGGGGAGGAGACCTCGGCATACCCGTCCGCCAGCACGGCTCAAATCCATATCAATGCGGACATTTGCTATGCGTTGAAGAAGTACGTGGAAGTGACGGGAGACAAACCCTTCTTGTATGAGGAAGGGGCGGAAATCTTATTTGAAACGTCGCGTTACTTTGCTGGGGCGGGGGCGTGGATCGAAGGCCGCGGCTTCTGCTTTACCGGCGTAACCGGGCCGGATGAATATACAACGGTCATCGATAACAATACCTATACGAATCTGATGATCAAGGATCAGCTCGAATTTGCGGTGCGAGTTGCGACGGCATTGCGGGAGGAACGTCCGGAGCGCTGGGCGGAGCTGGTTGCTACCATGGGGATCAGTGAGGAAGAAGTGAACCGGTGGAACGAAGCGGCGGCCGGCATCTACATCCATCGCCAGAACGGGTTGATCGGGCAGGACGATTCCTTCCTGAATAAGCCGGTGTGGGACTTTAAAGCAACGCCAAAAGAGCACTACCCGCTGATGATGCACTATCATAGCTTGCGGATCAACCGCCACCAAGTCCTGAAGCAAGCAGACTTGGTTATGGCGATGTATACCCAAAGCCAGCGGTTTACGATGTGGGAGAAGCAGCGGAACTATAACTATTATGAGCCGCTGACAACGCATGACTCCTCCTTGTCCACCTGTATCCATGGGATCATTGGCGCGGAGCTCGGCTATATGGACAAAGCTTATGACTTCTTCCAGCAAACGGCTCGCGTCGATCTGGACGATTATCATCTTAACGTCAAGGACGGGATCCATACCGCTTCGATGGCTGGCAGCCGGCTGATGATCGTCGACGGCTTCGCCGGGATGCGGCAGGTGGAGGGGGAGCTGCATTTTGCACCAAACATCCCTGATCAATGGACGAGCTATGCGTTTAACTTGCGGGTGGCAGGCAGCATGTTGTCCGTTCAGGTGACGAAGGACAAAACCATCTACAGGCTGGTTGAAGGCAGCCCGCTGACGATCTGCCATTTGGGCAAGCGAGTTGAGATCGACGGCGAAGTTGCGCTGCCCAACCGGGAGCTGGAGGCGGTGATCTTCGATTTGGACGGAGTTCTGACCGATACGGCTGAATTTCATTACGAGGCATGGCTGGAATTGGCCAATGAACTGGGGATTCCATTTGATAAGGAGTACAATGAAAACCTGAAGGGCGTTGACCGCCGAACCTCGCTCGAATTTCTACTGAAACGTTCGGACCGCATCTATTCGGAAGCCGATAAAGAGCGATTCATGCAGCGCAAGAACGAGCGATACCAGGAGCTGATCCGCCGCATCCGTCCAGAGCATCTGCTCCCGGGGATCAAGGAACTGCTGGAGGAGCTGAAGGCTCGCGGCATCCGAATGGCCGTCGCATCGGCAAGCCGCAACGCCCCGGCTATTCTGCAATCGCTGGGCATTACCGGCTACTTCGACGAGATCGTAGATGCCGGCATTCTGGAACGGGGCAAACCCGATCCGGAAATCTTCCTGCGCGCAGCCGAGGCGCTGGGCGTTCCGCCGAGAAATTGTCTCGGCATCGAGGATGCATACTCCGGCATCGCCGCGATCCGGGATGCCAATATGGTAGCCATCGGCATTGGCGACCCCGGGAATCTGGGCAATGCCCACCGAGTGCTCGAATCCACAGGGCTGCTCAACTTCGAACTATTATCCGATACGTATCATTCCATCACTCATTAACGAAAACCGGCATCCTCCTCGGGTGCCGGTTTTTTGTATAAACCCCGCCATGCTGCGGAATCTTAAAGGAAAATGATTGAAATCGAGGGGATGTTTGTGAAGCATTCCGAAAAAAAGCTGGACCGGGGACAGGCGACCCTGGATCTAGCTTCAAACGGGGCAACGGCAGAGCAACAATACAGAGAATGAGTTTAGCATCATGGGACCGAAGCTTGGATTTGTGCTTTAGACAAGCGGTGATCCGCGCCGTCCCCTCTAGGATTTGAACCCGCCGGACAGGTGTTTCTCCGTCAGAATGGCCAGCATTTGGATGCCAACTTCGTTATGCCCGCCTTCGGGGATAATGAGGTCGGCATATTTTTTCGACGGCTCAATAAATGCTTCATGCATCGGCTTCACCGTTGCGAGGTACTGCTGGTGGATGGAATGGATCGAGCGGCCGCGTTCTTCCATGTCGCGCAGTACGCGCCGAAGGATGCGCACGTCGGAGTCAGTGTCCACGAACACCTTGATGTCGAGCATCTCCCGCAGCTTCTCGTCATACAGGACGAAGAGTCCCTCGACGATAATGATGTTATTGGGCAACAGCTTGATCGTCTTATCAGAACGGGTATGCTTCGTAAAATCGTACACCGGAGCATAGGCGGCTTGTCCGTTCTTGAGCTGGTTCAGATGCTCCACCAACAGCTCGTTATCGAAGGCGAAGGGATGGTCGTAGTTCGTCTTTTCCCGTTCGGCCATGCTGAGGTGCGATTGGTCTTTATAGTAGTTGTCTTGCGAAATAAACGTAACTTTATCGGTGTCCAGCTGGCCGATAACCGAGCGGGCCACCGTCGTTTTCCCGGACCCGGTGCCGCCGGCGATACCTATAATTAACATGAAATGAAATACCCTCCTAGAATGACATCCCTCTAAACGTTCCCGTTTAACATCTCAGTATTGTAGCATAGCCCGGGCTTTTTTTCATCTTCATGCAGCTTGCTCAGGGTCCTTCATATTATGGCAATTTTGTGGCGGGATATCGATGTGTACTGTTGCTTATTTTTTCTCATAATTTCCTGTGGATTCGGTTTACAATAATGGTAAGTTCATGTCTATCAAATTCAAGTAAAGAGGTGCTGCTGCATGTGGCATACAAAAACCCGGGAGGCCGTCCTGCAAGAGCTGCAGGTGGATCCCGCTGCCGGACTGTCTTCGGAAGAAGCCGGGAAGCGCCTGTCTAAGTACGGGCCAAATCAGATTAAAGGCAAGCCGAAGCCGGGCTTATGGTCGCTCTTCTTCGCTCAGTTGAGGGATATGCTGATTTATGTGCTGCTGGCTGCCGCCATCGTTACGCTGATTGTCGGAGAATACATGGATGCCATCATCATCTTGGCTGTTGTCCTGTTGAACGCGATCATCGGAGTCATTCAGGAACAGAAAGCGGAGAAAGCGATTGAGGCGCTGCAGCAAATGACCACCCCCAAAACGCTGGTAAGGCGTGACGGCAATGTGAAGGAGATCGATTCCGGGGAAATCGTTCCGGGCGATATCGTGATCCTGGATGCCGGACGATTCGTTCCAGCCGACCTGAGGCTGCTTGACAGCGCCAACCTGCAAATTGAGGAATCCGCGCTGACCGGCGAGTCTGTACCGTCGGATAAAAATGCGGAGGATGTGCATCAAGAAGCGCAAACGCCCATCGGGGACCAGAGCAACATGGCGTTTATGTCTACGCTCGTAACGTATGGCCGCGGCGAAGGGGTTGTCGTCGGGACGGCGATGAATACGGAGATGGGCAAAATCGCCAAAATTTTGGACGAAGATACGCAGGACTTGACTCCGCTGCAGAAAAAGCTCGAAGAGCTCGGCAAAATGCTTGGCTACATCGCCATTGGCATCTGCGTCGTGATCTTCGTGATCGGCCTCATCCAGGGACGGGATTTGTTCGAGCTGTTCCTGACGGCGATCAGCCTGGCGGTCGCAGCGATTCCAGAAGGGCTGCCAGCGATCGTAGCGATTGTACTCGCGCTTGGCGTTACCCGCATGTCCCGCGTCAACGCTATCGTCAAGAAGCTGCCGGCCGTTGAAACGCTGGGTTCGGTGAACATCATCTGCTCGGACAAAACCGGAACCCTAACCCAGAATAAAATGACGGTCGTCAAGCATTTTACCGCGGAGCCCTTGGGCGACGAGGCGCCGATCGAAATGATCAAGACGTTCGTGTTGTGTTCCGATGCCACTTACGAGAACGGCCAAGGGACCGGCGACCCGACGGAGATTGCCTTAGTCGCTTTCGGCGAACAGCACGGACTTTCGAAGAAATCGCTGGAGGCCGAATACAAACGGATCTCCGAGAAGCCGTTTGATTCGGACCGCAAGCTGATGTCCACGCTTAACCAGACGCGGGAGGGCTATCGCGTCCATACGAAAGGGGCAATTGACCAGCTGCTGCGGATTTCGAACAGCGCCGTGGTGAACGGGGAGGTCGTGCCGCTGACGGAGGAGCTGAAGCAACGCTTCATTGCAGCCGCCGAAGCGATGTCGGACGACGCGCTCCGGGTGCTGGGCGCTGCCTATAAGGATACGGACCGCATTCTGCCGCCGGAGGAAATGGAGCAGGATCTGACGATCCTTGGTTTCGTTGGCATGATCGATCCGCCGCGGTCCGAAGTGAAGGATTCGATCCGCGAGGCGAAAGCGGCGGGCATCACTCCGGTGATGATCACGGGCGACCATCGCAACACCGCTGTGGCCATCGCCAAAGAGCTGGAGATTGCCAGCTCCCTCGAGCAGAGCATGACCGGGGCGGAAATCGACGAGCTGTCGGAAGAGGCGTTTGCTGAGAAAATCAACGGCATCCGCGTATTTGCCCGCGTCTCGCCCGAGCATAAGGTGAAGATCGTCAAGGCCTTTAAGGCGAAGGGCAACATCGTCTCGATGACTGGGGATGGCGTCAACGACGCCCCTTCGCTGAAGACGGCGGACATCGGCGTGGCCATGGGGATTACCGGCACCGATGTGTCGAAGGGCGCCAGCGACATGATTCTGACCGACGATAATTTTACCACGATCGTCCAGGCGATTCGGGAAGGGCGGAACATCTACGCGAATATTCGCAAGACGGTGACGTTTCTACTGGCCTGCAATTTCGGGGAGATCGTGGCAATACTCGCTTCGATTCTGTTCTTCTGGCCGTTGCCGCTCCTAGCGACCCAGATCCTCTGGATCAATCTGGTCACCGATACGTTACCGGCGATTGCGCTGGGCGTTGATCCTGGCGAGAAGGACGTGATGAAGCGCAAGCCGCGCGATCCGAAGGAGAGCTTCTTTGCCGGGGGCGCGGCGTGGCAGGCGGTGCTTGGCGGGCTCTTGATCGGGTCGCTGACCTTGCTTGCATTTTACATAGGACTTCGCGAGCATGGGTATGGTTTGCGCTCCTTCGGCATTCCTGAGGATGTGATAACTTACGCGCGAACGATGGCCTTCGTCGTGCTGGCAGCGTCACAGTTGTTCTACGCTTTCTCGAAGCGTAGTGCGACCAAGTCGATCTTTACGATTGGTCTGTTCTCCAACCTGTTGCTCGTCGGAGCGGTTATCGCCGGATTGCTGCTGCAGTTCCTGTCGATCTCGATTCCGTTCCTGGCCGCAGCGTTTAAGGTGCAATATCTCAGCTTATCCGATTGGGGGCTCGTGATCCTATTGGCGTTAATCCCGCTGCTCTTGAATGAGATCATTAAGATCTTTATGCGGGCAGGTAAGGCGAGAGAGACCGCATAAATCTTCGGCTAAGTCTTAGATATGAGAATTTTGATAGAACAGAGGAGAATTTTGAATTCCCCTCCTGCCACGGTTTGATAGATGATACAAGTGAATAGACAAGAAGAACATAGGCCGCAGATGATTTGTCTGGCGGCCCTTGTTCGTTAGATCCAACCAAGGGGGGACAAAGATGGAGAATCAGGGGAAATCCTATGGAAAAGGAGCTAGAGGGCACGCGTTTTCGCTCGGCCGGAAGCTGACGGCGGCTTTTATCACGGTATCGCTGCTGGTGGGGGTCATTGCTGGAGTGGCCTACGTGTTCTTGAACCGGATGGATCAGAACTATTCCGAGCTGCTTGAGCAAAATACGGCGGCACGGGATCAAGCGGCCAAGCTGGAGATGGAGACGCAGCGTCAGAACAGTCTCTTGTTTAGTTATATCGTGGAGCCTTCGTCCGAGAAGGAACAGCTATTGACGGGAGCCAATGATGAATTGAATAGGATCATCGGCCAAATCGTAAGCGCTTCCGAAGGTGAAGAGCAGGGGGCGGTTGCTTCCTCGTTATCGGAATCCAATGCGACGTTTGCTCGCTTGCTGACGAAGGTTCGCGATTACGTACAATCGGGAAAGCCGGATTTGGCGAAAGCGGAAGCGTTGATGTGGGCGATTCCGACATCGGATACGATGATTCAAGGGGCGAGTGAATTGCGGACGCTGCAGGAGAGCGCGCTTCAGGCGAAATTGGCCGAGTTCAAGAAAGAATCGGCGATCACTTTGTGGATTTTAGTGATATGCGGGGCCATCGCGATCCTCTTCGCCGTCTTGACCGGTGTCCTGTTGTCCCGGCAAATCGTCAAACCGATGCGAGTGATGGTGAAGGGGGCCCGCGAGCTGGCAGACGGCGATTTAACCCTTGCAGAGATCGCTGTGAGAAACCGCGATGAGATTGGGGAATTGGCGGCTGCGTTTAACCATATGAGACGAAGCTGGCAGGAGATGATCCGCAATCTGGGGCGGCATGCCGGACGCGTTGCAACATCGGCGGATCAGCTGCGGCACCAGTCGGAGCAGTTCCGTGCCTCCTCCGGGGAAATTTCGGACATCATGGGCCAAATTTCGTCCGGAAGCGAGGAGCAGGTGCAAAGTGTCGAGCTGGGCGTGGCCCAAGTGACGATGATGGCTGCCGGAGCCCGGGAGATGGCAGGCCTCGCGGATGACGCCCGCCAGGAATCGGAGGCGGCGGTGCAAGAAACGCGGGCCGGCGAGGACATCGTCGCGTCAGCAGCGGCGCAGATGGCGTCGATCCAGCGGCAGATGGACGAGCTGCGCGCCTTCATCGAGCGGCTGGGCGTTCGCTCCGGCCAAATTGCGGAGGCTGCTGAGCTGATTGCCGGGATCGCCAAGCAGACGCAGATGCTGTCGCTGAACGCCTCCATCGAGGCGGCGCGGGCCGGGGAAGCCGGTAAAGGGTTCGCCGTGGTCGCCGGCGAGGTGCGCAAGCTGTCGGCGGAGACCGGGGCGGCGGCTGCAGGTGTAGCCGAGATGCTCGAAGGCGTGCGCAGCGAGATGGAGCTTGTGATTGAGGCGGGGCAAGCTGGTTCGCAGGAGGTCGCGGCCGGTATTGCCACAGTTCAGCAGGCCGGCGAGGTGTTCACGAGCATCCGTCAGGCGGTCGAGCAGGTGGCCGGCCGAATCAGCCGGGTGACCGGGCAGGCCGAGCAATTGTACTCCCAATCGGATGCTGTGGTTCAGGCGATCGCCACGATCGATCGGGTTGCGCAGCAGACCGCCAGCGGCTCCCGCGAGGTCTACGCGCACACCGAGGAGCAATACGCCGGCGTTGAAGAAATGATGGCTTCGATGGAGGGGCTCAGTCAGTTGTCTGAGGAATTGCAGGCGATGATCGGCAAGTTTAAAGTGTAAAC
This sequence comes from Paenibacillus sp. oral taxon 786 str. D14, assembly GCF_000159955.1. Lineage (GTDB taxonomy): Bacteria > Bacillota > Bacilli > Paenibacillales > Paenibacillaceae > Fontibacillus > Fontibacillus phoenicis. The sequence goes on from NZ_GG695972.1 coordinate 66,383, forward strand.
GATAGCCAGGCCCCGATCGACAACAGCGCCGATACGATCAACATTGCAAACAGCGGACGCAGTGCTTTGGAGCGCAGCTCCCGCAGGTTGACGTTGAGCCCCAAGCCCACCATGGCCATCGTCATCAGAAAACTGGTCAAGGTGGACATGCCGTCGAGTACTGTAGAAGGTACCGGAATCCATGTTCCGAACGCATAGGTTCCGAGCATGCTGGCGGCGAGAAAGCCAAGCAGAAACCAAGGGAACGGGACAGTGGCCCGAGGACCGTCTGGGTATCCGGCCACCGCCCCTGGAGTCGCCTGGTTCCCTTCTGCCTTCCGCCCGGCTCGCTTCATGACGTACATCAGCAGGAAGCTGAGCGGAATCAGCAGGAACACGCGACCCAATTTGGCTAATAAAGCGACCGCCAGGGCATCCGGACCGGCTGGTTCGGCGGCGAGCGCCACATGGGCGATTTCGTGCAGGCTGACGCCGCTCCAAACCCCGTATTGAAGCGGGGACATTGGAAGCACCGGTCGAAGGAATGTATACGCCACAGAGAATAGCGTACCGATCAAAGCCACCATTCCTGCGCCGATGGCGGTATCGCCTTCTTTGGCTTTGAGGATCGGCGAGACGGCTGCGATCGCTGCTGCCCCGCACACCCCGGTGCCGATGCCCAGCAGCAGGGAAAGTGCGAAATCGGCCTTCAACCATTTGCCGATCAGCAGGGTGGCGAGAATGCTGAAAAAGATCGTTGCCGCGTCCCGCGCGAGCAGCGGCAGGCCCTGTTGCAGCACGATATTTAAGTTCAGTTTCAGCCCGAACAGAACAATCGCCAGCCGCAGCAGCTTTTGCGAAGTGAACTGGATCCCTGGTCGTAAGGTTTCCGGGTATCCGACGAATTGCCGATATAGAACGGCCAAAAGGATGGAACAAGCAAGCTGGCCGACCCGGTCGAAGCCCGGCAAACGGGCGAGTCCGAAGCCGAGCAATGCGATTACGATGGTAAAGCCGATGCCTCCGAGCAGGAGATCGGCTTTTTTTGCCGGTTGCGGCATTGCCGAAACCGTTTCGGATTGAGTTAAGGGAGTCTCCATTTGTATCCACCTCCGTTGATTTGCCTTTTCAGCATAATTCGGCTTTAATAATAAGTAAAATAAATCATTAATATAATAATGATAAGTATATGATTATGTAATGAGGATAATGGAAGAGGAGGAGGGAGCCGGATGGACCCGGCGTTGGAGGTATTCATTGCCGTAGTGGAGAAGCAAAGTTTTACCCGGGCTGCCGAAGCGCTTCATATGACGCAGCCGGCAGTCAGCCAATATATCCGTTCTCTGGAGCAGGTGCTGGGGACGAAGTTGCTTGATCGCAGTAATAAATACGTGCGTCTGAACCCGGCAGGACAAATCGTATATCACCATGCCCGGGAAATATCCGGATTGTATACGCGAATGCAGTATCTCATTGACGATATGAAACATGCGGCGCGGGGGAATTTGACCATTGGTGCCAGCTACACGTATGGAGAGTACGTTCTGCCGCATCTCTTGGCAGAGATGATGGTCGAGTACCCCGCGATCAAACCGGCGATCACGATCGGAAATTCCAAGGAGATCGAGGAACTGGTGGGAAGCGGCCGGCTGGATGTGGGGATCATCGAAGGAGAGTTTCGGGATGAGCGCTTTCGGATCGAGCCGATCGCTGATGACGCAATGTATGTAGTCGTACCGACCGGACACCGTTATACGGAGCGGAAGGGCCTTCGTCTTGCCGATTTGCGTGAGGAGACCTGGATCGTCCGGGAAGTCGGCTCGGGAACGCGCGAAGCGGCGAATCAGTTGTTTGACCTTCATCATTTTCATCCGGAGCGTTTGATGGAATTTGGCAGTACGCAAATCATCAAGGAATCGGTAGAGGCGGGGCTAGGGATTAGCCTGCTGTCCCAAACGGCGGTGCGGAAGGAACTCGCACTCGGGACGTTGCGGCTCCTGGAGGTGGAGGGGATGCCGTATTTCCGCCAATTTTCGCTTATTTCACAGGCTTCGCCCTTTTACACAAAAGCAATGGATGTGTTCATGGAACTAGCGCGGGGGCACCACCCTTTTTAGACAATCTTCGTAATCAAATGTTATAATGGCACTTTAATTCAAGGAGATGATATAACGATGAACGATGGAGAAGGCTTCTTGGACTTCTTCACACAGCTTGGATGGGTGAATACGGGGATCACCATCGGAATTATTGCGCTATTCGCCCTGTTTAACAAAGGATTCGTAAAATTGACTTTTACCCTGCTGAACCGCAGAAGAACTGCGGCGTTCGGCGGGAGGGAAGTATGGAGACAAGTGCTGGAGCGGCCTTTTCGGTGGTTATTCATTCTGATTGGCCTTGAAATAGGGTTGAAATATTTGCTGCCGCGCAATGTGGAAATCGCCGTAGGCCTGGATCCCTTATTCCGCAGCGGCGTCATCGCCTTGATCGGATGGGGGATGTACATCCTATCCGCCCAATCCTCGGTGATGCTGGAGGGATTAAGCCGCAAAATCCGATTAGACGATGCAAGCATGCTTATTCCGTTCTTATCGAAGGTCCTCCGGATCGTTGTGGTTATCATAACTGTAGCCTTAATTGGGGCGGAATGGGGATTTAGCATCAATGGACTGGTGGCCGGCATGGGGTTAGGCAGCTTAGCCGTAGCTTTGGCTGCCAAAGATACGTTAGGGAACATCTTTGGCGGCATTGTGATTATTTTGGAAAAGCCTTTTTCCAAAGGAGATTGGATTCTGACGCCCACCGCTGAAGGCACGGTGGAGGATATTACTTTTCGCAGCACGAAGATCCGCACCTTCGCTGATGCGGTGATTACCGTTCCCAATGCTCAACTGGCAGATCAGCCAATCACGAACTGGAGCAAAATGGGTAAGCGAAGAGTGACTTTTACACTTCCTGTGGCGCTGGACTCTGATCGGGAGCGGATGATGGCAGCCATCCATCGAATCGAACAACTGCTACGCGACAACGAGCAAATCGACCCAGGCACCATTTTCGTGAAGTTTACGGATTTTAACGAGAGCAGCTTAGGCATTTTCATCTATTACTTCACGCGATCAACCGTTTGGGGAGAGTACTTGTCAGTGCGTCAGGAAATGAATCTGGCCTTTATGCAGGTGCTGGAGGAAGAGGGGATTAAGCTGGCTTATCCGGCACAACGTGTATTTTTCGAATCGGCGCCGGAAACGTCCGGTGAGGTGGACACCACCCGCTCGAGACAATATGAGGTCTGAATGCCAACCATCCCGCGGCGGGTTGCTCGCGGGATGGTTGGCGTTTTTAGCAAAGATCAAATTCAAAGCTTTATTAAAGAAAACGACATTAAGACGGCTGGCGATATCCAGAACGCGCTTAAGAAGCCGTCGCAGCGGCGCTAAAGCCGATTTACAAGGCGGTCAACGAACAGGCTGCCGCAGCCGCGATGGATGAGTTTGAAGCCGTATGGGGCAAGAAATTCCACACGTCGTAAGCTTTGTCGAATTGGTTATTAACCAGTTTAACAAGAGCGATATTAATCCTGTCGCTATAGTTCCAATCAAAAGTTGTTAACGTGCATTTGACTATGGTTAAATGGAACTATATATTGGACTATATAATGAACATCACACGATAGATTTAGAATCAAATGCCTATCTTAAAGATAGGAGGAGATACTTGGAGCGGAAAAACAATGTGCTTTATACTACGAATAAACCAGGTGATACTAAGATGAATCGAATTCGCAATATTTCTATCCGGACCCGGATCATGGTGCTTGTCTTCTTGGCCATGTTCGTCTCCAATACCGCTCTAATTGCAACCTTATCCTATAGCCAGAGTAATGATTTTTTTCAACTGATTACCCCCTCTTTGGGATTAAAGGCATTGATCATTTTTCTCATTTTCCAAGTGATATCTGCGTTTATCTCCGAAGCTTTTCTAGTTCGTCCGCTTAAAGAAGGCGCGAAGCTCGCTAATTCTATGGCCGATAACGATCTATCGACGCAAATACATACGTTTCAGCAAGGGGAAGCCGGGCAAATGATCTTCTCGCTTCAGAAGGCCAGAGATAACTTGAAGCATTTGATCGCATCCATCCAATCCTCCTCCGAACGAGTGACGCTGTCTTCGGAAGAGTTAAACCGCATCATTGAGCAGGCGAATGGGCAGATGCACGGAATCAACAAGGGTATCAAGGATTTGCTGAACGTATTTACTCAAAACGCGGAAAGCATGAAGCAAACGGCCATTGCCATTTCGGAGATTACGAACCATTCGCAGACGACAGCAGAACTTGCTAACCAAATTGCCGAGCGGGCCCAATTGGTGATGAATTCCGCAGAAGGCGGGAAGCGTTCGGTGGAATCGATCGTTGAGGCGATTAGTGAGCTGGCGGTGAATACGAAGCACGTCAACAGTGAGGTACTTGGGCTTGAGGAACAGAGTCAGAAAATTACCGAGGTTGTCAGCATTATTCAACAAATTTCCGAACAGACTCACCTGTTATCCCTTAACGCCGCGATTGAAGCGGCCCGGGCCGGGGAAGAGGGCAGAGGGTTCGCGGTGGTAGCCGGACAAATCCGGAAATTAGCCGAGGATACGAACCGCTCCCTGCAGGAAATCAGCAGCTTGGTTGAAGATATGACCGTTCGTACCGGCAGTGTGGTATCTGCGGTTGCCCAGACGGAAGAGAAGGTTCAGCAGGGCGTAACGCAATCGGAGAACGTGAAGATCAATATCGAGCAAATCATGGACAATATGGAGAACACCTTCGCCATGTTGAACGATATTTCCGATGGGGTTACCACCCAAGCCGCAGCGCTGGAGGAAATGACTGCAACGCTGGAGGATGTGAACACCACGATCGAGTCTGGCTTGCAAGTGTCCGGCGATATCCAAGATCAGCTTGGTACGCAGGAACGGATCTTCGGTGATATCGAGAAGACCTCCTGTAAGTTGGTCGAACTGTCCGAGAATATGAACGGATTGACGAACGTGTTTAAGCTATAATCCATCAATACGGCATTAGAAAGGGCGTCTGATTTTTACAGACGTCCTTTTTCTTCCTTCCTTCTGAACGAAAGGGATAATTCTGTAAGGAGGCTTTCAAGACCTATACCGCCCAATCCATCCAAATCATCGATTCCTGCTTCAAATGGCGCTATAATAAGCATGATCATACAAACTAGACAGACAGCATGGGAGAGGAGCGGCGAGGAGCATGTATGGAAATGATGGGGTACTGGATAGGCGGACACTGAAGGCGGCCTTTGACCGGACGGTTTATCAAGTGGTGGGCCACGGAAAACGGAATGTAGAGGTGCTGAAGCAGGCTTTTGCCGAGATCAGCGGCGGGGTAGACAGCGACATGTACGGTACAGGACAAGCGCTGGAAGCCTTCGAAAGGAAAATGGCTGCGGTGCTCGGCAAGGAGTCGGCTGTATTTTTTCCGAGCGGCACGATGGCGCAGCAAATTGCTTTACGGATTTGGTGCGACCGCAAAGGATCGAAACGTGTGGCCTATCATCCTTTATGCCATTTGGAAATTCATGAGGAAGACGGATTAAAGGAACTGCACGGGCTGGAGCCGATTCTCCTGGCGGATAAGGATCGGCTGATTGAGATGGAGGACGTTCGGCAACTGCCGGAGGATGTCTCGTGCCTGCTGCTGGAGCTGCCGCAGCGCGAAATCGGCGGTCAGCTGCCGCCGTTCGCGGAGCTTGAAGCCATTTCCGCCTACTGCCAGGAGCGGGGCATTAAGCTGCATCTGGACGGAGCCCGACTGTTCGAAGTGTTGCCTTACTACGAAAAAACCGCCGCAGAGGTTTGCGCCCTGTTCGACAGCGTCTATATCTCGTTCTACAAAGGCATCGGCGGAATCGCCGGAGCCATATTGGCAGGGGATCCGGAGCTGACGAAGGAATCTAAGGTGTGGAAAAGACGCCATGGCGGGGATCTCATCAGCTTGTATCCTTATTTTCTGAGTGCGGATTACTACTATGAGCAGCGCATAGGAAAGATGGGGATGTATTATCGGCAAGCGCAGGAGCTCTCCAGTCTGTTTAATCAATGTCATCGGATGAAGACCGTCCCGGCGATCCCGGTGTCGAACATGTTCCATGTTCATTCGGACGTTCCCAAGGATCGATTGGAGCCCGTGCTGATTGAGGTATATCGGGAAACCGGGGTTGGCTTAACCTCTTTCGTCAAGGAGAAGGCAGATGGGGGAAGTACCTTTGAAATCAGTATCGGAGATCGCTATAGCGAGGTGCCGGAAGATCGGCTGCAGCTGGCGTTCGAGCTGCTGGATAAGAAGTTGAGAGGACTCTCGTTTTAAACCTGTATCGGTTTGAGATCAGAACACCGTAGGAAGCGACTGGATGTCGCTCCTTACGGTGTTTTTTGCATGTATGCTTCGATAATTCAAGCCTGCCCTCAAAAATGAATGCAAGAGGATGATGTATGCGCTTCCTCGAACAAGGTCGATCCCATTTTCCGACCCATTCGCCTTTTCCTCATCTTTACACTTCTTGAGGCGGGGAGTATGATTCATCCGTAGCAATTTGATATGGCGAAAATACCTGATCGCTGAGTTCTTTCTTTATTTCAGAAAGAAACGGGGGAACCAATGAAACGCGTCCAAAAGGGCGGGTTTCCGGGGTGAATCGCTTGATTTGGCCAACTTGGCCAAACTGCGTAGGGCTGCTTTCGTGCCCGAATCCGTCAGCTAACTCCGTAAGCGTCCGAAAGAGGGAATTGTCGCAGTGATCTGCTTGAACTTTTTAAAGCGGCTGCGGGAAGGTCCAACTTTCCTGCGGCCTTTTTGTGTTGTTCGCTGCAGGAATGGGAAGCCTAAAGGACTACGAGCGGATCAGGATTGAAGGCTATTTTGAGAATGAAAAGAGGATTTCATCATGGTAAGCAAACTGAAGCGGGTACTGATCGGCAGACCGATGAAAAGTACCGAAATTGAAGGAGAAAAGCTAAGCAAACTTAAGGCATTGGCCGTATTGTCGTCGGACGCGTTGTCCTCCGTGGCATACGGTACGGAGCAGATTTTGATCGTCCTGATGGCGGCGGGATTTTCCGCGCTCTGGTATTCGATCCCGATCTCGTTTGCGGTACTTGGGCTTCTGTTGATTCTGATTCTGTCGTACCGCCAGACGATTTTCTCCTATCCGACCGGGGGCGGGGCCTATATCGTGGCGATGGATAACCTGGGGCGGTCAACCGGACTGCTGGCCGGCGGCTCGCTGCTTGTTGATTATATACTGACGGTAGCTGTAAGTTCGTCAGCCGGTACAGATGCCATAACATCCGCATTCCCTATGCTGCATGATCAGCGGGTGCTGATCGCCCTCCTGATGATTACTATACTGACCATCATGAACCTGCGTGGGGTCACGGAATCGGCTTCAATGCTGGCGGTTCCGGTATATCTATTTGTGGCCTCCATCTTCGTCCTGATTGTGTCGGGACTCTACAAGTATTGGACTGGCGGGATTCATGCCAGCGCACCGGAGTTCGGGACGGCCGTATCCAACGTCAGCTTGTTCCTGCTGCTCAAGGCGTTCAGTTCGGGGTGCTCGGCCTTAACCGGGGTTGAGGCGGTGTCCAACGCCATTCCGAACTTCAAGCCGCCGGCGGAGCGGAATGCCGCAACCACGCTGGTGATGATGGGTGTCATTCTCTGCACCATGTTTATCGGTATTAGTGCGCTGGCCTATTGGTACGGAATTGCTCCGGATCCGAAGGCCACCGTAATATCTCAAATCGCTGAATCGACCTTTGGGCGCGGGATCTTGTACTACTTGATCCAGGGCATTACAGCGTTAATCCTGTTTCTGGCAGCCAATACGGCTTATTCGGCCTTCCCGCTGCTGGCGTTTATGCTCGCCAAAGATAAATACATGCCGCATGCGTTTATGGTGCGCGGTGACCGGCTTGGCTTTTCAAACGGAATTATCTTCCTGGGCGTAGCCTCGGCGCTGCTGGTTCTTGGATTCCACGGCGACACGGAAAGCCTGATTCCGCTCTATGCGGTTGGGGTATTTATTCCGTTCACCTTGTCCCAGCTGGGGATGATGGTGCGCTGGATCAAGCGCAAGCCGCAAGGTTGGGTGTTCCGGTTTACGATTAACACGATTGGCATGCTGACGACGCTGGGCATTACGCTCATCTTCATTATCACGAAGTTTTCACATGTCTGGTTCGTATTCATCTTCTTGCCGCTCGTGATGTTTATTTTCTACCAGATCCATCGACATTATATCAATATCGCCGACCAGCTTCGGATTGACATCGATAAAGACAAACCTTGCATAAAGGGCAGCACGATCGTCGTGCCGGTGGCGGGCGTTACCCGTGTCGTGATGAACTCGTTAAGCTACGCCAAATCGCTGACGGATAACGTTGTTGCGGTGTATGTCGGATTTGATGATGAGGACATCGAACGCATGGAGAAGAAGTGGGAGGAATGGAATCCGGGGGTTCGGCTCATTACGCTGCGCTCCAGCTTCCGCAGCATTATCCGGCCGCTGATGAAGTTCATTGATACCGTGGAATGGAAAACGGCGGAGACCGATCACATTACCGTCCTGATTCCTCAGTTTATTCCTCGGCACTGGTGGCAGAATATTTTGCATAATCAGTCGAGCTTGTTGCTTAGAGCTTATTTG
>NZ_GG695972.1:76534-106588 GCF_000159955.1 Paenibacillus sp. oral taxon 786 str. D14
CGTTTAACAAGAAAGATATCGTCATTGCGACTGTACCTTATCATTTGCAAAAATAAGCAAATTCCCCCGAAGCCGTCGCAACGGCTCGGGGGACCTTAGTTTAATTATTGAATTTGATCCAGCAGCTGATAAGCTTCCTGTTTGGTTTTCACCTGCAGCAGCTGTTCGCGGAATGCGTCATCCATCAGCTTGCGGGACAGCATTTGCAGAATTTTTAAATGCTCATTGCCTTTGTTTTCGGCAGGGACAGCGATCATAAAGATCAACTTAGCGGGCGTTCCGTCCGCGCTGCTCCAATCCACGCCTTCCGGCTTGATCCCGAATACGACTCTTGGCTTCAGCACCGCCACCGACTTCCCGTGCGGTACGGCGACGTTCATGCCGATGCCGGTAGAGCTTTCTTGCTCGCGCTTCAGAATCGCCTGCTTGAACTCAGCAGAGGAGGTCAGCACACCTTCAGCGTTCAGCTTTGCAATCATTTCGTCGATGATCCCGTCCCGTGTTGACGCGGACAGGGAAGGCTCAATCAGATCCAAACTGATGATATCCGTCAGCTTGCGAACTGTGCTTTGAGCTTCGGCAGCCGGCACGCTTACCGGGCGGACGTTCTCCGCACGTGGCGTTTCCATGGCTGGAGCCGCCTCGTCCGCAGCGCTCGCTTCGGCGAGCTGAGGCTCGACCTGTTCTTTCTTCAGCAATTTGATCATTAAGGCCGTAACGATGGAACCCGCGATGACGGCCACGAAGAACATGAGGACATTGTCAACGGCGCCAAGTACGGCAACGATTGGACCGCCGTGAGCTACGCGGTCGCCGACGCCGCCCAGCATGGCGATGACGGAACCTGTCATCGAGCCGACCATGATGCTGGGAATAACGCGCAGTGGGTCTTGCGATGCGAACGGAATCGCACCTTCGGTGATCCCGAACAAGCCCATCGTAAAGGCGGCTTTGCCGGATTCCCGTTCGGCATTATGGAACTTGCGTTTGAACAAGAACGTTGCCAGGCCCAGACCGATCGGCGGAATACAGATCGCAACGGCGATCGGACCCATGATTTGATAGTTCCCCTCCGCGATCATCGCGGAGCCGAACATGAACGCTACCTTGTTAACCGGACCGCCCATGTCGAAGGAGATCATGGCGCCCAGAATCAAGGCCAGCAGAATCGAGCTGGCTCCTTGCATGCTGGCAAGCCAGTTGGTCAGCCATTCAAACACTTGGGCGATCGGGCCGCCAAGCAGGTAAATGAAGGCGAGACCTACGATCAGCGAAGAGAGAACCGGGATGATGATGATTGGCATGATTGGATTGATCGCTTTCGGCACCTTCCACTTCTTGATCCAAAGTGCAACGTAACCCGCCAGGAAACCGGCGATGATCCCGCCGATGAAGCCGGCGCCGGCTTCACTTCCGTAGAAGCTGCCATTGGCGGCGATGTAACCGCCGATGATCCCGGGAGCGAGACCCGGCCGGTCGGCGATACTAAACGCGATGAACCCGGCTAGCACCGGTACCATAAACGTAAAGGACGCAGATCCCAGCTTCTCGATGGTTTTCCAGAACGAGTCTTCAGGAATTTGCAGGCCGCCCGGAGTAGGTACGCCGCCGATCGAGAGAGCGATGGCGATCAAGAGACCGCCCACGACGATAAACGGAATCATATACGAGACACCGCTCATCAGGTGGCGATAAAAGGCGTTTTGCTGCTTGGCGCCGGTCTGTTTGGCCGGCGTACCTTCATTGTTATCCTGTCCTTGGTATACCGGCACTTCTCCGCGAATCATCTGTTGGATCAGCGCCTCGGGGTTCCGTATGCCTTCCTGCACACCAACAACGAGCAGCTTCTTGCCGACGAACCGGCGTTTGTCTACCGTTTTGTCGGCCGCGATGATGATGCCGTCCGCTTGGCGGATATCTTCCTCCGTGAATTCGTTTTCCACTCCGATCGAGCCTTGGGTCTCGACCTTCATGGCAATACCTAGCTTGTCGGCGGCTTTTTGCAGATTTTCCGCCGCCATGTACGTATGGGCAATCCCGTTGGGACATGAGGTAATCGCCAGTAGTTTCATGGATGTTTCCTCCTGTAATCAAAGATCGAAATCGTTTACATGACTCATCTTATCGCAAAAGGAACGGCGGAAAAAAACTTTATATTACCGGAAGTTGCGGAAAAACTGATTTTTTTCCCTATAAGCAATTGAGCAGCTCCTCGGGAGTCCGTGCCTGCACGAGCCGCTCAACGGTTGAAGGCTGTTCGCTTAGCAAGGACAGGCGCTGGAACAGTTTTTTCGTCATCTCTTGCTCCTGCGGGGCAAGCGCCAGCATAAATACGACGGACACCTTCTCTTCCTGCCATTCCAACGGCTCTTCCAGGGTGGCAACAGCGATCCGCGAGGTGCGAATCAGCTTCGGATCGCCATGGGGGATTGCGATGCCGCCGCCGATGGTCGTGGACGAGAGCCGTTCCCGCAGCAAAGCCTGATGCGCGTAATCCGGCTCAACGAACCCCTGCTTGGCGAGCTCGTTCCCTAACAGCTCGATCAGCTCGAATCGATGGCCGATGGTCAGGCGCGGGAAGATGAGCGAAGGCTGCGTGTACATGCCCAGAATCGAGCCAGCGTGTTCGGCGTGACCGGATTCTTGGTCCAACCTGCCGATGAAGTCGGCGATCTTCTGCGTTTCGCCAGTCTCCAGCAGCGGGGATACCGTGATATAGGGGACGTTCACATTCTCCAAAGGAATTGTGGAGATGATAAAGTCAACCGAATGGTGAGCCAAATACCCGGGGAGATCGGCTTTCCGAACGGAATCCAATACATGCAGTTCGGGGAACTTCCGCTCCAGCTTGCTGCGCAAGATCTGCGACATGCCCACCCCCATATGGCAGACAGTCACGATTCGCTTCCTTCCCTCAGCCGGCTGGCTCAGCCGTTCCACAGCGGCCTGAAAATGCAGCGTCAAATAAGCGACCTCCTCTTCAGGAATGGTGAAGGGGTACCCTTCACTTAACTCTCTCGTCGCATAAATCACCATATCAAACATGTAGGGATACATTCTCTTGATATCCTGCAGCATCGGGTTCGATACGGTGAGCCCGTAGCTTAACCGGTTCAACGTTGAATATAAATGAATGCGCAGCCCTTCCATCAAAGCCTCGTCTTGGCCAAAATCCATCCAGGTCAAAGCGGACATCTTCCGGACGAGCGTCTCTGCTAAACCGCGGACCTCCGCCGTTTCCGCGGATGGATCTGCTCCGGGCTCCGCCGTTTCGATCCGCGCCCGGGATCGGATCTTCCCGCCCAGAATATGAGCGGTCAGATAAGCTACTTCATCCTCCGGGAAGCGCACGGCGAAGAAGCGCTCCAGCTTCCGGATGAAGGCTCCCGTCCAGCGGAACTCCGGCTTCCCGCGGACAAAGACCTTCTCTTGCTCGGAGAAGGTAATCGGCTGTTTCAGTTTCGTTCGTCGAATCATCAGCAGCGTATGAATCAGCAGATTGTCGAACGCTTCATCCGTAAAAGCAAGCTGCGCATCAAGCTCGAGCTGCTTGAGCTCCCGAGTGACGATATCGAGCTCATGGGGAGCAAATCGATCCTTGATGAAGGCTTGGCCTGCTTCGCCGGTGAGTTGGGACAGCTTGGACAACGCCGCGCGCTTATCCCGTTCTTTCCCTTCGATCAAGACGCCGACCTTTTGCTTGGAAACGACGATCAGGTCCCATTTCGCGAGCCAATCCCGCAAAGCGTCCAAGTCTTTTTTGATCACGGTCTTACTGGTGTAGTGCTTGTCGGCCAGCTCTTGGATCGTTACCGGCTTCGTCTCCATCAAGAGCCGGTAGGCCACGGCGATCAGCCGTTCCTCCTCCGTTTCCTGTTCCTTTGGCTTGATGGACCGGGATCGGAGCAGTTCTGCGGTGATTTGGGCTTTGTCCGGCTCGGAAATGTCCAAGGCGACCCCGTATCCGGGCTTGCGGACCAGACGGGCATTTGACGATTGGGTTAAATACTGATCGATTTCATCCAGATCGTTGCGTATAGTTTTCTCCGAACAGCCAAAGTGCAAGGCAATATCCCGGATCACCAAGTGGGGCCGGGCATCGGTAAGCAGCATATGTAAAATATCCTTCTGACGGTCGTTCATCGTTTCGCGTCACCCCCTTCATATAAATTATGGGATTAGCATTTCTGGAACAGGTAGATTCGATACGGCCGGGCACCAATCCAGACATCCGCACGTACACTAACCTAGATTCACCTGAATATTGACAAGGAGGGGAATAGGTTTGATCCTACTGCCGCCACAAGATAAGAGTCAACTTGCTCAAATGACGCTGCCTCCGCTTCAAAGGGAAATCGTGCAGGCTCAAGAACGAAGCCCGGTGCCCTATCGTTACGGTTCTTTAGATGAATTGCTGTTCGAACTGGCTCTCCGCAACTCGATCGTCGATTCGGCCTTGGCGCTGAATGGAAGCGGGGCCCAATTTGCCGTCTACCGTAAATCCCGATGCAATGAGCTGTATTGGAACCGCACGGAGGAGGGAGGGTTTCGGCTAAGAAACGGAGTAGCGCCGGCGGATGCCATTCTCGACATTTACCGGAACGGTCCGCTTTATGGCTTCGAATGCTCGATGGCGATGATGATCGTGATGTATAAGGCTGTACTGGATCAGATCGGCAGTCGGGCGTTTAATACGTATTTTACCAACCTGCTTCTTTACGATTGGCAGTATGACAGTGATCTGGGTTTTCGTCAAGGAAGTTTGCGTCTGGGGCCCTATCCCGGAGATATTCTCTATTTCAAAAATCCGGACCATAATCCCGAAACCCCGGAATGGCAAGGGGAGAACGTCATTATGCTGGGCGAAGACCGCTATTATGGCCATGGCATCGGCATCCATTCTTCCGCCGGAATCATCGACGCACTTAATCGGAGAAGAATACCCGGCAGCCGGCGATCGGCGTACTTGCTTGATTTGATCATTTATCCCAATTACGATCATATACGATCCCTGCGGGGCGTGTATGCCCGGATCGGCAGCACCGTCTATCGCCGTCGCGGCTCCCACAACGAAGCGTATCACACCAATTCCAGCCAAGCCTAAGAACAACAAGGCCTCCCGCAAATTGCAGGAGGCCTTGTTGTTTTTTGCGTTTAAGTTTAGAAGAAAAACGGGAAGAAAAATCTTCTGAAGAAGAAAAACGGATACGGCTGGCGGATAAAGCGGCGGAAGCGGCGCGGATAGCCGTAACCGTAACCAAAGCCACCGTAGGGAGGGTAACCGCCATAAGGGGAACCGAACGCGCGATCATCCATATCTCCCACCGGAACGAGCAGGTACACGTGGTCGTCGTCCATTCCGTCGATGATCCCTTCATACATTCTGCCGTCGTTGCCTTCCATTTGCATGAGGTGGTGATGATATTTTTTACACATTTCCATCATTTGTTTCTTGTGATTGTATCCCATCGGCTCTTGGCTCGTCGGGCTTACTTGGCTTGGCGTACCGCCGTAAGGTGAATACATATTAGGCATTTCCATCCATTCCTCCTTTGTTCTTGCTGCAGTATATTCGCGGAGATGGGCATTTGTGCCGCAGGTTCGTGTCCTTCATTTTGCTAGTGATCTGCTTTGTACCGGAATGCGCGCGAATATGCTAAGATGGGGATGCATTGGACCATGGACTCATCAGCACTTAGAAATGTAAACGGATTCATAGCAACCAAAGGAGGCAAGGTTGAACGATGAAACTGATCGTAACAGGAGCGGGGAAGGGACTTGGATTGGAAATCGTCGGGGAAGCATTGCGGCGCGGCCATGAGGTGGCTGCCGGCATGCGCTCGCTGGATACGAACGTGGAAGCGTTGAAGGCACGGCAGGAGGGGGCGCCAGGGAAGCTGACGCTGCTTGAGCTGGATGTCGACGAGGAAGATTCGATTGCTCAAGCGAAGGAGGCCATGGCTGCCAGATGGGGAACGGTGGACGCGCTGATCAACAACGCGGGGATCTTGCTGGCACGGGAGCAGCCGATCGAGCGATTGGGATTCGCGGCGGTGGAGAATACGTTCCGCACCAATCTGTACGGCCCGATGAAGATGGTGAAGCATTTCCTGCCGCTGCTGAAAGAGAGTGATCGGCCCTTGATTCTGAACGTATCCTCGGAGGCCGGATGTTTTGCCGGGGCATATGGCGGCGATTATCCGTATGCGTTGTCCAAGGCCGCACTCAACTATTTTACCGCTCAGCTGCGCAAGGAGCTGGTGCCGCAGGGGTTCAGCGTGTACGCCATGCATCCAGGCTGGATACGGACCCCGATGGGCGGCAGTCAGGCGCCCGGCGATCCGCGGGATTCGGCGCGGGCGATTCTCGACTTGGCCGAAGGGAAGCTGGACGCGGATACCCACGCCGTGATGATTGGTATCGACGGGAAAGCGATGCCGCTGTAATTTCAATGCGCTATAGGCCAAGAAAGGGGCTGCTCCTCCATCATCCACGATGACGGTTGGGTTAGCCCCTTCCTTGCTCCACGGGTTCTTCTTAATCCGTTTCAATCCGAATCGCTTGCGCCTGCGCCTCAATGCATAAAGCCGCCGCTTTAAAGGCATGCTTCTGTGTCATGGCAGTTTCCGTTCCGTTGAGGATATCCAAAATAAATGCGCCGAAATAAGGGTATCCCACTTTCCCGGAGCAGTCATAGTGGAATTCGCCTTCATGATTCACTAAATAGAGATGATTGCCGGAAGCTTCCCGGGCGATGTCGATGTATTTGCGAATTTCGATGTAGCCATCCGTCCCCAAGATGAGGGTGCGGCCGTCGCCCCACGTCCCCAAACCGTCGGGAGTCAGCCAATCCACCCGGAAGTAGAAGGTCGCCCCGTTATCCGCTACCAGCGTTGCATCGCCAAAGTCCTCAAATCGCGGGTATTCCTTGAACTTGTAGTTGGCCACCTTGCTATGCAGCACTTTCGCATCCTTAGCGCCTGCGTAATGCAGGAATTGCTCGATCTGATGGGACCCGATATCGCATAATATCCCGCCGTAACAGTCGGGGTCAAAGAACCATTCCGGCCGGGCCTTGGGATTAGCGCGATGCGGCCCTGTGCCAATGACCTGGACGACCCGCCCGATGGCGCCTTCCTCGATTAGCTGGCCGGCAAACACAGCGCTCTCAACATGCAGGCGTTCCCCGTAATAGATCCCCCATTTAAGACCGGTCTGTTCCGTTTTCCGTCGCGCCTGTTCGACCTGCTCCAACGTCGTAAACGCCGGTTTATCCGCAAAATAATGCTTGCCGTGCTCCATCGCCCGAAGCCCGAGTGCGCATCGTTCCGAAGGAATACAGGCTGCGGCGATCAACCGGATCTGCGGATCCTCCCAAATCTCCTCCTCGGACGCCGCTGCCTTCGCTTGCGGAAACGTATCGACAAACCGCTTCACCTTTTCCGGATCCGGGTCATACACCGCGGCGAGCTCCGCCCCGGCCTCGATCAACCCGTTGCACATTCCGTAGATATGCCCATGATCCAATCCGATCGCCGCAAAGCGAAATTCGCCTGTTCCAACTACCGGATTGGGTTTTCCTTTCGGCGCATAATTCATGCCATCTTGCTTCTTCGTCATGGCGTCTGCCCCTTTCGTGAATTAGCTGTTGCCCCCCGAGGTGATCGTATTGTCGCTGAAGTTTTCGATGCTGGTCTTCTTCTCGTAAAAATAAGTCGCGTTCTGCAATATCCCTTGCCGTGTATAAAAGGGACTATCCGGACCCAACGGCAGTTTCACCGTCTGGCCGGTACTTGCGGATTGGTAAATCGCCGTAATCAGCTCCAGCGTTCTGCGGCCTTGAATGCCATCCACCAGCACGGGTGTCCCATGCTCAATCGCATTCAGCACGTCTTGAATTTGGCCGCGATGACCTTCATACCGAAGCTCAGGTTGCTCATCGTAAGCCTGCTGAATCTTCGCTTCCAGCTCTACGTCCGGCTCAGGGAATCCGTTTGGCTTGGAAACAGAAGCCGCTACTTTCCACGGTGCAGACACACGCGCGTGCTTCCCCTGGAAAATTAACTGCTGCTCCTGGCCGTGATGCACAACGGAGCTGGTGAGCTGGGCCAGCGCCCCGTTGTCGTAGCGGGCGATGGCGATCGAGATGTCCTCCACCTCGGCATTGTCATGGGAGGTGTTGCTCATCACTGCAGTGACCTCCGCCGGCATGCCGTTCATCCATTGAAAAATATCGATATGGTGCACCGCATGGTTCAGCGTGCAGCCGCCGCCTTCCTTCTCCCAGGTGCCTCGCCACCACAGATCATAGTAACAGTGGCCTCTCCACCAATAAGAGTCGACTTGCGCGTGCACGATCGGCCCCATCAGCTTCGTGTCCAACACCTTCTTCAGCTTCATCATAGGGGTCGTGAACCGGTTCTGGGCCACGACGGATAATATTTTTCCGCTCTGCTCCGCGGCTTCGTTCATCCGATCGCATTCCTCCAGCGAGGAGGCCATCGGCTTCTCGACAATCACATGCTTGCCCGCGTTCAAAAAAGCGATCGCCGTCTCCGCGTGAGTATACGGCGGGGTGCACACGGAGACCAGGTCGATGTCGCTGCGCTGGAGCAATTCGGAATAGTTGGCATAGATGTCCGCATCCAACTGAAACTCCTCCGCCCTTTGCCGAGCTTTCTCCGGATAAATATCGCAGATCGCCACGATCCGGCACCGCTCCGGGAATTGCAAATACGCTTGAATATGGGCCGGGGATATCGCACCGGCTCCGATCACTGCTACATGGATCACTCGGGTTCCCTCCTTAGCTTGGATGTGAATCGGGCCTCTCCGAAGAACAACTCCGAAAGGCCCGATCCGTTATCTGTTACTTCTTGTAAAACTCGTCGTAAGCCGCCTGTTTCCCTTCCATGACAGCTTTGCCGCCCATGGCCATGTATTCCTCGACCTTCTGGTCATAGACCTTGTCGAATTGATCCGGTTTGGCCGTGACGATCTTCGCGAGCATTTCTTTTTCGAAATCCTCCAGAATTTTGGCATATTTGATCTCGGCATCCACCGCGATATCTACGCGAGGCAGGGTATACCCGTCATTCGTTCCGACTTGGATGCTCTTGACGGTGAAATCTTTGAAGTCGGGATCGAAGGCGTTGGCGGCAATGTTCTTGTTTGGATCCTCGGTGGAAATGTATTTGCCGTTCAGGATGATGCAGTAATCGTAATAGTTGTACAGCAGGTTCTGAGCTTCCGGCGTATTCAGCAGCACCGGCAGCCCGTCTTCGCTCATTTCGTACGAGACGCCTTCCTCGCCGTTTTGCAGCACGAGAATGTTGCTCGGGTCAGCCATCCAGTTCAAATATTTCACAGCCGCCTCTGCGTTTTTGCTTGTTGCCGGAACCATGATGTATGCGCCAATCGGGTCATACACCGGCTTTGGATGCTTCCCGTCCGGGGTAGAGAACGGATCGATCGCCTCCAGTACCGCGTCCGGATTGTTCGCTTTCAGGTTGGCATAGTACCCGTTATAGACCGGCTCATTCGTGTTCGGCGTGCCTGCCCCGGCAATGCTGTTCACAACCTGTTGGGCAAAAGCTTGGCTGAAGTCGTCGCTGAGCGCGAAGTCCGGATCGATCAGTCCTTCATTGTACATCTGGTTGAGCAGCCGGTAACCGTCCTTACTCCCCGGTTGCAGCCATCTCGGAACCGAGTACAGATCTCTATCCGTGATTTCATCCCATTTCCAGAAGGAATTGACCAACGGCATCATATGGAACACGTCGATGTAGCTGTAGGGGATGACCTTGCCACCCGTCTTGCCGGGATCCTTCTCTTTAAAAGCACGCATGGCATTCACAAATTCCTCCGTCGTTTGCGGAAGCGGAAGGTTCAGTTGATCGAGCCAGTCCTTGCGAATGAAGGTCGTGCTTTGGGCTTGAATCACGCGCAGTGCCGGGATGACGTATTGCTTCCCGTCAAATACGCCGTAGGGCAGGGAAGGCTCCAGCACCTTCTTCAAATTGGGGCCGTATTGATCGATGAGCGGTCCCAGGTCGGTTAAGCCTCCGCTTTTTACATAGTTTTGCACGGTAGGCTTGCTGTACGTGAACACAATGTCCGGAGCAGAGCCTGAGGCCATCAGGACGTTCAGCTTATCGACCTCTTCGGCGCGCGGCACCGTCACGAATTCAACGTCGATGTTGTTCGGGTCGCCAAAGCTTTTCTGGATATACTGGGTCATGAAGTTATCCGTAATTGGCGGTTCCCCAGCCGGCGTATTGTTCCGGTCAAACAGCTCCACCTTTAAGGTAATGCGTTCCCCCTTCGGTGCGGATTCCTTGGCATTGTTCGTAGCTGTGGTGTTCCCGCCGCTGTCCTTTCCGTTTCCGCTGGATGAGCTGTTGCTTCCTCCGCCGCCGCAGCCCGCCAAAGCGAAGCTTGCGGCCATGACCAGCGCCACTAAGGCGAACATCGAGGAGCGAAATGGTTTGCGCATGGTGTTGCCTCCCTTTTGATTTGGTTTAAATATAGTGACCTTCGGTATCGAGACCGAAGAGCAGCTATCAACATCGGGCTGCTTCCCGCCAGGCTAGGGCCTATCCTTTAATGGCCCCCTGCAGCATGCCGGAAATGAAATATTTCTGCAGCCAGGGGTAGACCAGCAAAATCGGCACGGTAGCAAACATAATGCTGGCTGACTGAATGCCTTGGGGAATCGGCGTCGCGGCGTTAAAGCCTTCCTGCGCCGTGGCATCGTTCACCTGGCTGTTGATGACCATCTGATAAAGTTTGAGCTGGAGCGGGTACAAATTTTTATCGTTGATGTAAAACAAAGCGTCCTGAAACATGTTCCAACGGTCCACGGCCGAATAAAGCCCGATGGTCGCAAGGATCGGCAACTGAAGCGGCAGCACGACCTGGAGCAGAAAGCGGAAATGGCCGCAGCCATCCATCCAGGCTGAATCCTCCAGCTCATGAGGAACGCCGGAGAAGGAAGTTCTCATAATGATCAGCAGGAACGCATTAATCATCAGGGGCAAAATGAGCGACAGTGGCGAATTGAGCAGGCCCAGCTCTTTGATCAGCAAGTAATTGGGGATAATCCCCGGGTTAAAAAACATCGTGACGATGATGAGCCCAAACATCACGTTCCGGCCTCTGAAGTTTCTGCGGCTTAACGCATACGCGGCCATAATGGTCATCACCAAAGCGACCGCGGTATAGACGACGACCAGAATCACCGTCAGCAACAGGGACCGCATCATGGAGATGTCCCCGAATACGGCGGAATAGGAATGGAAGTTCCAGTCGACCGGCCACAGGAACACCTCCCCGGACATAATGGCCCGGTTGCCGCTGAAGGATAAGGCAAAGATATGGATCATCGGCACGACGCAAAACAAGGCAAATAAACCGATGACCACGATGACGATCGTATCGATCACTTTATCAACCGGATTCCGGATCACGTGAGCTCCCTCCTTGGCTAGAAGATGCCTTGCTGGTTTACTTTTCGGGATATGAGTTCGGCCGTGAGCAGCAGAATCAGCCCGATGACCGATTGGAACAATCCCACGGCGGTTGCCAGCGCGAATTGCGCTGATTGAATGCCCACCGTGTACACATAGGTGCTGATCACCTGAGCGACATCCATGACGTAGCCGTTCTGCAGGGCATACGGCTGCTCGAAGCTGATATCCGCCATATGGCCGATTTGGATAATAAACAGCACCACGATCGTGGGCTTAATCCCGGGAAGCGTAATATGCCAGATTCGTCGCAGCCGACTGGCCCCATCTACTTCAGCGGCTTCATACAGCTCTTTATTGATGCTTGTAAGCGCTGCCAAATAAAGGATCGTTCCCCAGCCCGCATAGTGCCAAACCCCGGCTCCTGTGTAGGTCAGAATCCAAAGCACCGTGTCCTCGAGGAACGGAATCGGCCGGCCGCCGAGGCTCTTGATCAACTCGTTGACACTGCCCGTATTGGTCGCGAGTAATTGAAGCACCATCCCGCCGACAATGACCCAAGAGATGAAGTGGGGTAGATACAGCAAGGTTTGGCTTACGCGTTTGTACCAATGGACCCGCAGCTCGTTCAGCATAATCGCCAGGATGATCGGAACCGGGAACGTCAGCAGAGAGAAGACGTTTAACATCAAGGTGTTGCGCAGCGCCTTATAGAACTGCGGCATCCCAAAGATCTCGCGAAATACGTCCCATCCGACCCACTCGCTGGCCCAGATCCCCTGAAAAATGTTGTAGTCCTTGAAAGCAACTACGACGCCCGCCATTGGAATGTACTTAAATACGATAAAGAACGTCATCGGCAAGAGCATCAGCAGATACAATGGCCATTGCCGCTTGAAGGCCGCCATGCTGTTCCGTCGTTTAACGGGGAGCGGGGCACGGGCCTGCCTGACTTCCGTTTGCATCGGCATCCTCCTTTCGGGTGGTAAGTTCATGGCTTGGTTGCTGCTTACTATACAACAGGGGCGGATGGCAGGAAATTCTCCTTTTTTGGGGGCTTCTTCTCTTTTTCCTGCGGGGGTTTTCACCTTTTTTATATGACTATCCTTTGTTTATTCAGGGGGGGCGGAAGGAGGGTTAAGCGCCTAAAAAAATCATCCCAGAAAGGGATAACCCCTCTCTGGGATGATTGGATTTCTAAAGTGGCAGCAGCTTATGGTGTTCCGCCGTTTTGCATTTGATACGCTCGATGCTTCTCCTCGCGAACTTGCTGTCCGCCCATGGCGAGATACTCTGCGACCTCCTCGTCGTAAACGGTATCAAAGGCTTGCGGAGACGCCGTAATGACCTTTACGAAAATTTCGTCGTTCTTCTCATTTAAAGCAGCGGCATACCGAATTTCGGAAGGCAAAATCGCATGAATGCGCGGGGTTTCGATCCCGTCATTCATTCCGTACTCCACGCTCTTGCGCGTAAACTCTTCAAAGCGTTTGTTGGTCGCATTCGCTTTTAGATTCAAGCGTTCGTCCTGGCTGCTGACATATTTTCCATTTAAAATGATGCAGTAGTCAAAAAAATTAAATAACAATCGATTTACATCCTCGTTCTCCAGGGTTACCGGCACACCGTCCTCCATCCGGTAGGTCACGCCCTCCACGCCGTTCTGCAGCGTGATAATGTTCTCCGGCTGCGCCATCCAATTCAAATATTTAATCGCTGCTTCGGCGTTTTTGCTCGTTTTCGGAACCATGATGTACATGCCCGTGTTTTCCAGGATCGGCTTCCACTTCTTGCCGCTGGCGCTTGTGAAGGGATCGATTGGCGTTAGGATGGCATCGGGGTCGTTCTTTAACAGTTCAGCCAGATATCCCATATAAACCGGCTCATTCGTATTGGGGGATGCGGCTCCAACCCGGCCGTTCACCAGATCCTTCTGAAATTGCTGGGCGAATCGGTCCAAATGAAAATCGGGATCAATCAGCCCCTCGTGATACAGGCGGTTCAGGAACCGGAACGCCTCCTTGTTCCCGGGCATCGTCCAACCCGGCTCG
This sequence comes from Paenibacillus sp. oral taxon 786 str. D14, assembly GCF_000159955.1. GTDB lineage: Bacteria > Bacillota > Bacilli > Paenibacillales > Paenibacillaceae > Fontibacillus > Fontibacillus phoenicis. The sequence goes on from NZ_GG695972.1 coordinate 90,054, forward strand.
GCGTATAAGTCCTCCTCGGTGATCTGGTCCCAATCCCAGAACGAGTATTGCAGCGGGGCGGTATGGTAATAATCGATTTGACCGTAAGGATAGATGACCTCTCCGGTCTTTTGCAACCGATTCTTTTTAAACATTTGGAGCGCCTGGTAAAACTCCTCCGTCGTCTCCGGCAGGGAGAGTCCGGCCTCCCGGAGCCAATCCTCCCGGATCAAGGTCGTCGTTCGGGCCGTCAACACCCGCCTTGCGGGAATTGCAAACTGTGTTCCTTGCCTCCGCCCATAACTCAACACCTCTTCCCCGAGGAGCTCCTTCAACCTTGAACCGTATTGGTCCAACAGAGGCGACAAATCGGTTAATTTCCCTTGGGTGTAGAAATTGTAGACGGTAGGCAGGTCATAGGTGAACACGATATCCGGCGCTTGATTTGCGGCCATTAACACCTGCAGCCTCCGGACTTCTTCCGCCCGGGGGACGGTGACAAATTCGATCTTGATCCGCTCCGGATTTCCGAAATGCTCCTGAATGTACTGCGTCATCGTATTATCGGTAATTGTGGGGGCGCCGATCGGTTTGTTGCTTCGCTCAAACAGCTCAATGCGAAGCGTTGTCCAGCCGTCATGATTGGCAGTGAATCCGTCCGAATCAAAATTTGGGAGATGGCCGTCAGCCCAGCCCAACCGATCCGTATCCCCAAATCCGCTGCAGCCTGTCAGGACGCACAGAATAGCGATGACCGCCAGCTTCGATAACCACGACCTCAAAAGGGGCATGCGAACTCTCCTTCCTCGTTGGGAACACAGATTATAGATCTTTTACGTTGCACGGTACATATTGCGGTATTCCCCCGGCGGAATGTCCTGAAATTTCTTGAATGCGCGGTAGAAGGAATTCACGTTCTGATAACCGCTGTTGATCGCCACCGACTGGATCGAATCCTCCGTTTCCAGCAGGAGTTGCTTGGCTTGCTGCATCCGAACCTTCAAGACATAATCCACAAATTTCTCCCCAATTTCCTCTTTGAAAATAACGCTTAGCGCACTGGGCTGAAGGTTCAAATAATCGCTGACCTGAACCAAGGAGAGACCCGGATCGGTGAAATGCGCATCGATGTAATGTTTGGCCTGCATCGCCAAGCTATGATGCCTACGGGCTTGCCGGTCTTCCTCCACGCAGGCTTCGAACTGATTCATGAGGCTCATGAACTGTTCTTGAAATTCTGCCAGCGTCTCCGCCGTTTCGGTCAGGCTGGCGAACCGGTCTTGATAATCGCTTTTCCAGCGCGTTTGAATAGGGGAGGACATGGCCAATACAGCCTGTTCCATCCGTTTAAGGAACGCCTGTGCAAACTCCGCCATATCCCGCTTGCGAAACCGCATTTTACTAAGTTCACCAAAGACTTGGGTTAGTTTCTCCCGCCATTCGCTTTCATTCATGCGGAAGGACTGGGCGGCATAATCCAAAGCTTGCAGGTATGCATATCGGTCCAGATTCATAATGCCGGCGCTTTTCCGATTATCGATGATGGAATGGATGCCGAGTACCGTCTTCAGCTCCACATTCTCCACCGCGTTCCGATAGGAATCCGCGAGGGTATCAATCGAAGTCGAATCGGCCCCGATGCCGATCGTTAGTGTCAGCTCCAGATGCTGATGAATCCACTTTTTAAATTCCTCTGCATAAGTGGTGGTCGCCTGGGTATTGTGCGGATCGGCGGTGTGATGCACGACAAAGGCGATGCGATGCGGCTCCATCCAGGCATGCCAGACAAAGGCATGATGGCTTTGTCCCAGATCGCGGAAGGCGCTTTCAATAATAAACTTCAGCAAATGCTGGTCTTTGACCTTATATTTATCCGTAAACTCGGCGTATCGGTCCAATTCGGCAACCATCACGCCTAACCGGTCATAGGGGGCGGACAGATTAAACTCGGCCAGCCGTTGCTGGAATTCTTCATCCGTAAGCACGAGATGCCCGGCTAACAGATCGTGAAACAGCCGCTGCTGCCGCAGCAAGCTGTCTTCCTTGTGCAGGTTCTCGTAGTCCAGCGACCGCTTCAAGAGATGGTCCAGCGCTATTTCGATGAAGGTGAACTCATTGTTCGCTCCTTTAATGCCCAATTCCTCGCTTTTTCGGTTCGAAAACTGGCTGACCTTTTCCATAATCGATTGAATCGGCTTGTAATGGATGTGGGTGATGATCGTAAACCCGATCAGCGCCAGCAGGATCAAGGTGACCCAAATGACCATCCACGCGTTGGAGAAAAGGGCCAACCAGTTGTAGCCTTGATCATGGACCCCCTCCGAAACATAGGTCCAGCCGGTATAATCAGACTGAACTTGAATCGGGTTCATCGTCGGCGCCTTGTCCGGGGATTCCGAAGCGGCAGCGGCATCAATTAATCGAACATGGTTGTAATCGCTTTCATCAAAAGAATTAAGATATTCCATAAAAGAGCGTTGATACACGTTGACCACAAGTGCCCCGCGCATATCGTCTCCGGTATAAACAAATTTCACCAAGGAGACCACCTGCTGCGCTTCCTCTCCTTGCGGCGAATAAGCGAAAGAGCGTGGATTAAACCAGCCTGCGGATTCCTTCCTGCCGTAGTTGGCTGTCAGGAAGTCTGCATCCCCAAACGCCCGCAGCGAATAGGACCCCAAATCCGAAATGATCCGTCGTTCGGCTTCATTGTAAATGTAAATGGTGTTGGCAAAAGGCAAAGTTAAGCTTAGGTCAATCAGTTTTTTCTGCAGCAAGAAGTCACCCAATGCATCTTGTGAGGCGTTCGCGAAGTAGTCCTGAATCTCGCCGTCCATCAACACCTTGCTGACGACGTTGCGCTCGATTAGCATGAGATTCGCATCCGCGTTAAAGACGATCCGATCGAGGATCGCCTTGTTGGTTTCCAAGTATTTTCGCTCGGAAGCGTTGTTGAGGGCTAAGAAAATCACGAAGATCATGGAAGAAATGATCACGAAGAGGATCGGAGCATAGGAAAGAATCGTACGGTAATACCAGTTCATTCGCATATCCAACTCTCCTAAACCGTTTCATTTATTATAAGAGATCCCATTCATGTTGTTAATTCACAATTTATTCGAAATTCTCATTTTTTATTTGGCGCAGGTTGCACACTTCGTCGAACATTTCTGGAAACCCGCGCCGCTGCGCGGTTCTGCGAGGGACAAGCCGGGAAAATTGTACGCTCAGCTACCCAGGAGTACCTATCCAAGCGAGGCGAACCTCGATATGCTTGGATTGAAGGGGCGCTCCATGCCGCTGGACAGAATGAAATGGCTATATAGATATAATGATGAAACGAAAAAAGCGGACGGCTCGGCCGTAAATGAGAGCGCTACCAATAAAGATGGGGGGGCATCCCATGCTTCGGCATTCCCGGGTTTTCCGCAGCTTTCTGATTTCGTATGTCGCTATCCTGCTCATTCCCTGCATCGGCGGGTATATCTCGTACCGGACTTCCATCTCGGTGACGGAGTCGATCTCCATCGAGAACAGCGTCATTCAGCTGGAGAAAAGCCAAGAGCTGCTCGAGCACCGGATGGCGGAAGTAGAGGGCATGACTCGGCAGCTGGCAATCAGCCAGGAGATTAACGCCCTGATGAACGACCGAGGTACGGAGAGGGATGTGTACGGCATCTGGAAGGCGATGCGCAACGTTCTGACGTTTGGGCAAACCAACGATTTTTTGCGTAACTATTTTATATATCTGGCGAACTATAACTTAATTATCACCTCCGGATCGTCTTACCGGCCGGAGCATTATTATGAGTATTTTCATTATGATAATCTGTCGTTTGAGGAATGGGAGCAGCAGGTGTTGGGCACAACCCACCGCAGCGAAATCAAACCGCTGACTCCGTTTAGCGAACGGGACATGAAAACTTCCGTGATCACCTACATGCAATCGCTGCCTCTGGATAGTTTTAACGATACCTCACCAGCGATCGTCGTTGTATTAATAGATCAGAAGACGATTGCCGGACTGTTATCCGGTTTAACGGAACAAAGCGGCGGGTGGGTTCATATCTACGATGCGGAGGGCAATACGATCTTCCTTCAGGGGGAAACGGTACCGGATATCGCCAAGCTGCACTCTGATCCGAAGTTTGACGAGAGCAAGACGAGCCAATTTTATGGCAGCGATCTCGTGATCACGACGCGATCCGATAAGAACGGCTGGGTTTACCAAGCCGGCATCCCACGAAGCACTCTCATGGAGAAACCCAACCAGATCAAACGGATCTCCTGGATGATTACGGGCGGCGCGATGTTAATCGGATTGCTGGTGGGCTTGTTCCTGGCTTACCGGAACAGTCTCCCCATCAACCGATTAATCGGCGTGATGAAGGAGCAGTTCGGTAAGGATGACGATACGGGGCACAACGAGTTTGACTTCCTAAGCGGGAACATTGCCGGCATGATTACGAAGAACAAACTGCTGGAGGCGGAGCTTCATCGCCAGCTTCCGCTGGTGCGCGACGCTTTCCTGAAGCGGCTGATTGCCGGGGAATTTGAATCGCGGGAGGAGATCGTCTCTGCGGCGGCGCAGGCCGACATTCCGCTCCGGCAAGGCGAAGGCTATGTTGGTATTTTGCAAATCAACGGATACGCCGGCATGGATACCGTAGAGGTGCTGAATGAGCTAAACGCCGCAAGGCTGCTGATGAAGCAGGCGATCACCGAGCTTGCAGGGCCGGTGCCGATGACCGATGTGGGGTCGGACAAAATCGTACTGCTGTTCTTCTGCGAAGCGGATCAGCTGCCAGGGCCGGCGGAGGAAGAGCGGATTACCACACTGATGGAGGAGCTTGCCCAGCATGTGTTCACCGAATACAAAATCTCGATGCAAGCCGGATTTGGCGAAGCCTTTGCCAGCGTCACGGAGGTCGGCCAATCCTTCGATCAGGCGAAGCAGGCCCTGGAATATGCGGTTTACTTGAACAAGAAAGGCATCCTGTGGAGCCATGAAACGCAAAGCACAAACACGACCTACTATTACCCCCTCGATACGGAGCATCGCCTGATCAGCACGATCCGGGCCGGGGAGCTGGAAGAAGCCCAGAAGATTATCGATTCGATCATCGCGCAGAATTTGGAGCAACGCGAGCTGTCGGTGGAAATGAAAAACCAGCTCGTCGGGGAAATCAAGGGGACGTTCCTCAAGCTGCTGGATCAGAAAATCTTCCTGGAATCCCCGTTGTTCGAGAGCGTCAAGCAGCGAATCATTGACATCAGCCCTACTGTGCCGCTGGAGACGATTCAGCAGGATATCCATGGGATTATGGAAGAATTGTGCGGTTTTATCGCCAAGAAGAAGAAGGATTCACACGCCCAGCTGATCAAACAGATCTATCAGTATACAGCCGAAGCCTATGCCGACCCGGACCTGACGCTATATCGGGTTGCGGAGTACGTGGAGCGGCCGGAGAAATACATCTCCCAGCTGTTTAAAGAAGTGACCGGGGTGAATTATTCCGATCATCTGATTAAAGTGCGGATGGACCAGGCCGCATTGCTGCTGAAGGAGAGCAACTATACCGTTGACGAAATCGCCGCCCGGGTGGGGTACAACAGCTCCCACTCGTTCCGGCGGGCATTCAAACGGTTAACGGGAGTTTCGCCCAGCGCTTACAGGCAGTCCTTTCAGGATTGATCGGGATCGGCCAGACGATTCATCCATGTTAAGTCCATAACGTACAACCGCCTAGCAGCGGCCGTACCTTCCGAATGAGGAAGGGGGCGGCCGCTGTTTTTTATTTGCGGAATCGTGGCTCCCGTACCGAAGGATGTTCCCTGAAAAACGGGAGAACTGTACGCCAAAAGACGGAAGTGTACCTGTTCAACGCCGCCAAACATGCCCTATGATCGACTCGAGAAGAAAACGCTATCATCCATCAAGGCGCTTACAAAACTTATAGGGGGAATTATTCTGGAAAAACAACTTGCTTTCCAACCGGATTACGTCCCGGACGCCAAGCGCAAGGCCAGTTACTGGCGTACCGCGCGCAGAAATATCAAGAAGCACTGGCAGCTGCATTTGCTGGTCATTCCTCCCATTTTGTTTTTTCTGATTTTTAAATACTACCCGATGCTGAATGCGGTGCTGGCGTTCAAGGACTACAACGTGATCAAAGGGATCTGGGGAAGTCCGTGGGTAGGGTTCAAGCATTTCCGACTGTTTTTTGAAAATCCGCAGTTTTGGACGCTGGTGAAGAACACGATTTTTCTCAGCGGGTATCTCATCCTCGCCGGATTTCCGATTCCGATTATTCTGGCGCTGATAGGGGCGTTTTCCGGCATTTTTCTTCCAAAACAGCGATAGATGGAGAGGAGCAGATGTGTTATGTTGGGCGAAGATAGGATAACGCCAGGACTAGCTTCTGAACACATGTTGGGTACGCTCCGTTCGGAGGTACCCGTGGAGGATGAACCACCTGTGACTGTGATCTCCTTAGGTTATTATGGGGCCCGGCCGGATACGCAAGAGGATACGCAGCCAGCCATGCAGATGGCGTTGGAGGAAGCCGCGCGAACGGAAGGGCCGGTTGTGCTGGAGGTGCCTTATGGCCGATATCATTTTTACCCGCAATCGGCGATCCGAGCTCCTTATCATGTCACCAATACAGCAAGTGAAGAGGAGCATTTCGATATTACGAAAACGATCGGGATACTGCTGAAAGAACAAAAGCGGTTGACCATTAGGGGGAACGGGTCCCTGTTCTTGTTCCACGGCAAGCAGACGATGCTGTTGATCGACGGCAGCGCAAATATCGTCATCCATGACCTTCACTTTGATTACGCCGTACCGACAGTGACGGAGATGACCGTGGTGCATTGCGAGCCTGAAGCGTGTTGGATGGAGGCGGTGGTGCATCCGGATTCGAGGTATGACATTCAGGAAGGCCGGCTGGCATGGGTTGGCGAGGGCTGGCGCTTTCAGTCCGGACCCATGCAGCTATGTGACCCGGCCGAAAATACAACCTGGCGGGTGGACAACTGGCTGGAGCAGGCGACGACCTCTGCGGAGGAAGTTGGCCCTGGACGGGTAAGGTTTTATTTTGACCGCACCATCCCTGAGGGGCTGGCCCCCGGCCGCGTGGTTCAGATGCGGGATGGAATCCGCGATCAAGTGGGGGTCCTTGTCCATGAAAGTGCGGATATCACGTTCTCTGGCTGCGGGTTTCATTTTATGCATGGGCTTGGGATGGTGGGGCAATTCAGCGAAAACCTCGTTTTCGAGCGTTTGGACCTGTCGCCACGGGCCGAAAGCGGCCGGACGGTGGCCGGCTTTGCGGATTTCATCCATGTGTCGGGCTGCCGGGGGCGAGTGGCAATCCGGAATTGCCGGTTTGCCGGCGCGCATGACGATGCGATCAACGTCCACGGGACATACTTGCGAATCGTCGGCCGTCCGGCGCCCAATCAGCTGCTGGTGAGGTTTATGCATCCTCAAACGTATGGGATATCCGCCTTCCGCGCCGGAGACGAGGTCGGCTTCGTTCATGCGGATACGCTGGTGACCTATGGAAGCGGCAGGGTGAGCGACGTTCTTCGGTTAAACCCCCGCGAGCTGCTGATTACGCTGGAGCAGCCTGCCCCGAGGGAGATGAGGGCGCAAGATGTGGTCGAGAACATCACCTGGTCCCCGGAGGTGGAGATCACGGGCAACCACTTCGCCCGTATTCCGACGCGCGGGGTGCTGGCTTCCACGCGGCGGCGAACCGTAATTCGCGGCAACGTATTTGAAAGAATCCGGATGAGTGCCATTCTTGTTGCTGCTGATGCGCATTCCTGGTACGAGTCGGGCGCGGTAGAGGAGATGGTCCTCGAGGACAATCGATTGATCGATTGCGGCGGTGAAGCGCATGCGGTGATCACCATTGCGCCGGAGAATCGGGAGGTGCACCCGGAGAGATCGGTTCATCGCCGGATTGCCATCGTGAACAATCGTTTCGAATCGGTGCGCGGCTTGCTGCTGTCCGCGCGCTGCGTACAGGATTTGGTGTTTCAAGGGAACACGATATCGCTGGCGTTCTCTGGGGGAATCGACCAAGGAAGTGCTATCCGGCTGGAGGCGTGCCCGGATGCGGTGATCGCGGAGAATGTATTCCTCGGCGGTGACGAGCAGGCGAGAGAAACTAAGATCTGGTAGGGGAGGAAGAAAAGATGGAGCAAAACACAAAGCTGCAGTACGACAGGCCGGCCACGGTCTGGACCGAAGCGCTGCCGGTCGGAAACGGGCGCCTTGGCGCGATGATTTACGGCGGGGTGGAACGGGAAACGATCAGTCTGAACGAAGATACTTTATGGTCCGGGTATCCGCGTGATTGGAACAATCCCTCCGCCCGGCAGGTATTGCCTGAGGTGCGGAAGCTGGTCCGGGAAGGCCGTTATGAGGAGGCGGATCAACTGGGACGTCAAATGCTGGGGCCGTACACGGAATCCTATTTGCCGTTTGGCGATTTACAGCTGACGTTCGAGCACGGGGCCGCCTGCCGGAGTTACCGGCGCACGCTGGATCTGGCGGACGCCATCCACGTGACGGAATACACCGTCGGGAAAGTGAGCTATAAGCGCGAAATCTTCGTATCCCATCCCGATCGGATCATCGCCATGCGGCTGACGTGCAGCCAGCCGGGAGCACTTGCTTTTCATGCACGGCTCGACAGTCCGCTCCGCCATATTGCCGCCGTGGAAGACGGGATATTCGTGATGCGGGGGACAGCGCCGGAACGGGTGGAGCCGAACTACGTGAACGCGGATCGCCCGATCCGCTACGGCGATCCGGCCGTCTCCCCGGCGATGGCCTTTGAGGGGCGGCTGGCGGTAACGGAAACCGACGGCCGGGTCAGCGTCGACGGGGACGGTATCCGCGTTCTGGACGCCACGGAGGCCGTATTGTATTTCAGCGCCGCGACGAGCTTTGACCGGTTCGACCAAATCCCCGGGGCGGGGCGACCGGAATCGGTACCGGCGGACGTGGCGGCGGCTCGGGCCAGAGCGGACTTGACTGGTGCATTAGCCAACCGGTACCTGGAGATTCGGGCCCGGCATATCGAGGACTACCAAGCCCTGTTTAGCCGCGTCAGCTTGCGGTTAGGGGAGACGGCGGCCCCGGAAGGGTTGGACACGGAGCGGCGGATCGTAGAATACGGGGCCGCTGATCCGGGGCTGGTTGAGCTGCTGTTCCATTACGGCCGGTATTTGCTGATCGCCAGCTCCCGGCCTGGCACGCAGGCGGCTAACCTGCAGGGAATCTGGAATGCGATGACTCGGCCGCCGTGGAGCAGCAACTGGACGCTAAATATCAACGCGGAAATGAACTATTGGCCGGCCGAGGTGTGTAACCTGGCGGAATGCCACTGGCCGCTGCTGGAGATGATCGGCAACCTGGCCGAGAATGGGGCCAAAACGGCCGCCGTCAACTACGGTACCCGGGGGTGGGTCGCCCATCACAACTCGGACATCTGGGGTCAAACCGCACCCGTGGGCGATTTCGGCGGCGGCGATCCGGTCTGGGCGCTGTGGCCGTTGGGCGGCGTCTGGTTGACCCAACATCTATGGGAGCATTACGTCTTTGGCGGGGACGTCGCATATTTACATGATTTTGCATACCCCATCTTGAAGGATGCTGCCTTGTTTGCTCTGGATTGGCTCATTGAAGACGAATCAGGCCATCTCGTAACTTCGCCTTCGACTTCGCCGGAGCATAAATTCCGTACGGCGAATGGAGTTGCAGCGATTAGTGAAGGATCCACGATGGACCTGTCGCTCATCTGGGAGCTGTTTACGAACTGCATCGAAGCGGCAGGTGTGCTTGGCATTGACGAGGCGTTTCGTGAGGAACTGCGGCAGGCCCGTGAGCGACTCTTGCCGCTGCAGGTTGGGAAGTATGGACAGCTGCAGGAGTGGAGCCGGGATTTCGAGGACGAGGATGTCCACCATCGGCACACGTCCCATCTGGTGGGCGTCTATCCTGGCCGCCAGCTCTCGGCAGAGGAGACGCCGGAGCTGTTCGCCGCAGCGCGGCAAGTGCTGGAGCGGCGGGGCGATGAAAGCACCGGCTGGAGCCTGGGCTGGCGGGTCGCCCTGTGGAGCCGGTTCGGCGACGGCGATCGGGCGCTGCGGCTGCTCGGCAATATGCTGCGGCTGGTGAAGGACGGCGAAACGGAGCGCTATAACCACGGCGGCGTATACGCCAGCCTGTTGGGCGCACATCCGCCGTTCCAGATTGACGGCAACTTTGCCGCTTCGGCGGGCATCGCCGAGATGCTGCTGCAGTCGCACCTCCCTGCGCTGGTGCTGCTGCCCGCTCTGCCGCAGGCCTGGCCGGACGGCGAGGTCCGCGGCCTTCGTGCCCGCGGCGGCTTCGAGGTAAGCCTGCGCTGGGCGAACGGCAAGCTGACCGAGGCGGAGATCGTGTCGACGCTGGGCCATGCCTGCCGCGTTCGCGTGGGGCTCAGCGGGGGCGAGCCGCTGACCGTATACCACGGTGGCGTGGAGGTAGCCGTGGAACGGATCGCGGAAGGCGATATCCGATTTGAGACGGAAGCCGGGGAAACGTATCGGCTGGTCCCGGATGACCGGACGTCCTCCGGCAAGGTGGAGGGAAGGCAATGAAGGTGAACGCAGCGGAGCTTGGCGCAACCAAGCTCTGGTATGACAAGCCGGCTGCGGGTTGGTCGGAGGGCCTGCCCGTGGGCAACGGACGGATCGGCGCCATCGTCATGGCCGCGCCGGAGCGCGAGGTCTGGAACCTGACCGAGTCGACCTACTGGTCCGGCCAAGCGGATGAGACGGCATCCGCGGCGTCCGGAGGCAAAGCGGCGCTGGCCGCGATCCGCGAGCGGCTGTTCGCCGGCGATTACGCGGGCGGCGACCGGCTGGCGAAGCAAGCGCTGCAGCCGCCGAAGCGGAATTTTGGCACCCATCTGGCGATGTGCGATGTGGTGATCGAATTCGCTCCGTCCGGCGAACCCAGCGAGACCGAGACCGGGGCAGTCAACGGAGCGTGCTCCCCTTTCCGACGCGAGTTGGACTTGTCGACGGCCCTGCTGACGACAACTTCCGGCCAGCCCGGATCAACGCTGGTGCGCGAGCTGTTCGCTTCTCATGCTGACGATGTTCTCGTCTCGCGGATCTGGAGCGAAGCGGCGGGCGGCGTCTCGTTTACGCTTGGCCTTGCGGGACTGACGCCCGAGTTTGAGGTTTCGGCGTCCGGTATGGCCGCGCTGGAATTCCGCGGCAAGGCAACGGAGACGGTGCATAGCGACGGGGCTTGCGGCGTCCGGTGCCGCGGCCGCATCGAGCTCGACACCCGGGGCGGCAGCCTTTATGTTCAGAACGACCGACTGGTGGTCCGCGGCGCGGACGAAGCATGCATTTATCTGACCGTCGCCACGGATTACCGCTGCGAGTCGAGGTCATGGGAGCTGGCGCCCCGATTACAGGCTTCCTTGGCGTTATCTAAGGGTTACGATCAGCTAAAAGCAGATCATTTGGCCGATTACGAGCCGTTGTTCCGGCGGGTGTCCATCGAGCTGGGTCCGTCCGAAGAAGCGGCGAAACTGCCAACGGACCAGCGGATTCGCCTGCTGCGGCAAGGCTATAGCGATCCCCAGCTGTTCGCATTGTTCTTGCAATACGGCCGGTATTTGACGCTGGCCGGTTCGCGGGAGGATTCGCCGCTGCCCTTGCATTTGCAAGGCATTTGGAATGACGGCGAGGCATGCCGCATGGGCTGGAGCTGTGATTACCACCTCGACGTGAACACGGAGATGAACTATTATCCGACCGAGGTGGTACATCTTGGCGAGAGCCAGCAGCCTTTGATGCGTTATCTGGAGGATTTGGCCCGCGCTGGCCAAAAGACAGCTCGCGATGTATACGGTTCGCCGGGATGGGTGGCCCATGTCTTTTCCAATGTGTGGGGGTTTACCGATCCGGGCTGGGATACTTCATGGGGACTTAACGTAACTGGCGGGCTATGGCTGGCTATGCAAATGATTGAGCATTACCGGTTCGGGTTGGACCGTGTATTCCTGGAGAAGCAGGCGTATCCGGTGCTGCGCGAGGCGGCGTTGTTTTTCCTCGATTACATGACGGTGCATCCCAAATACGGCTGGCTGGTGACGGGGCCGTCGAATTCCCCGGAGAACCACTTCTACCCGGGGCGTCCGGAGGAAGGATGCTGGCAGTTGTCGATGGGCTCCACGATGGATCAGGCACTCGTACGGGAGCTGTTTACGTTCTGTTTGGAAGCGGCGGAGCTGCTGGAGGAGGATGTGGAGCTGCGCTCACGCCTGAGCTCTGCAATCCCGCTGCTGCCCCCGCTGCAGATCGGCAAAAAGGGACAGCTGCAAGAATGGCTCGAGGACTACGAGGAAGCACAGCCGGAGCATCGCCATTTGTCACACCTGTTTGCGCTGTACCCGGCGCATCAGATCACGCCGGAGGAGACGCCGGAGCTGGCAGCCGCAGCCCGGGTGACGCTGGAAAACCGCATGCAGCAGGATGAACTGGAGGATATCGAGTTTACGGCGGCGTTGTTTGGGTTGTTTTTTGCCCGGTTGTATAATGGGGACCGCGCTTTGAAGCATATTTCCCACCTGATTGGGGAGCTGTGCTTCGACAATTTGCTCAGCTATTCTAAGGCGGGGATCGCCGGGGCAGAGACGAACATTTTTGTCATCGACGGTAACTTTGGCGGTACGGCGGCGATTGCGGAAATGCTGCTGCAAAGCCGGCCGGGCGGCAACATCCGCCTTCTTCCGGCGCTTCCGGCGGCTTGGCCGACGGGCCGGGTGACGGGACTGCGGGCGAAGGGCAACGCCGAGGTTGATCTCGCTTGGGAAGCGGGCCGGTTGAGCAGCGCAGTCGTGCGTACGTATTCCCCGGGTACGTTTACCTTAAGTCTTGGCGACCGCCGCGTAACCTTTGAGGCCAAAGCTGGCGGGGAGTATCGGTTTGATGGGGCGTTGACGCTTCAAAACGGATAGCTCTGGCTCTGCAACACAATCGGGGTCAATTCGGAAACGGGAAGCGGCTTTTCCTCCCGTGGCCTGCATGATATAGTTACACCATAAGCAAGCCTATGAGGGGGAAGGGTCGTGTACCGTAAACTGGTAGCGTATTGTTTGTCCAAAAAAGGGGCCGTCGAGGAGTATCCTTTTGGCCCGGAGACGACGGTCATCAAGGTCGGGGGAAAAATGTTCGCCTTGCTGCCTGTCACGGCCGACGATGAGACCGCGAGCATCTCGCTAAAATGCGATCCCGTGATCGCCGCCAATCTCCGGGAGCAGCATGAATGCGTGAAGCCGGGGTATCATCTGAATAAAAAGCACTGGAATACGGTCACCGTGGACGGCAGCTTGTCGATGGACGAATTGCGGGCCATGATCGACCACTCGTACGATCTGGTGCTTGGCGGTTTGACGAAAGCCGCCCGCGAGGCGGTCCTGATGCGCATCGGCAAGTAATGTCGGCGCAGGAAGGCTTCGGCCGCTCCGGGGCTTATCCCTTCGGAATACGGCGGTATTCGGTTGGGGAGTACCCCATGATTTTCTTAAATAATCGCGAAAAATAATACGGGTCGGACAAGCCGACCGCACCGGCGATCTCTTTGACGCTTAGGCCGGTGAGGTCAAGGAGCTGTCCGGCCCGTTGCATTTTCAGCCGCAGAAAATATTCGATCGGCGGAAGCCCCGCCTCCCGGTTAAACAAGTAGACGAGATGCTGCTTGGACAGCCCAACCTGCTTCGCCAGTTCGGACAGCGTGAGGTTCTCTGTCAGCCGCTCGGTCATGTAGCGGACCGCTTCATCGAAATAGCGTTCGCGTTTGCGGTCCTGCGCCGACCGTTCGGCGCTGAGCCCGATGCTGCTAAGCAAGTGGCGCATGGTCTGGGCGACATGGATCTGCACGGGCAGAGAGTAGTGCTTGTCATGAAGCAGGCGGTAACACTGCTCAAAATGCTCCAACAGCTGGGCATGTACGCTCAGCGGCAGCCGGACAGGGCCGCCCTGGTCCAGGCCGTAGGTGTGAATCAACGCGTTGGTATCCTCGCCCTGCAGGTGAAACCAGTAGATACTCCAGGGTTTATCGGTCGAAGCCCCATATCGGTGCGGCTTATGCGCCGGGATCACTGCCAGCTGGCGCTCGGTCAGCGGGTAGCTTTGTTGCATTTTGCTCGTCGTCGTTCCTGAGCGGTCTGGTCTGCCGTCCGTGGGTTCCTCGCTCCATTCCACCCATCCTTCGCCTTCCACACAATAGATGAAGATATGAGCGTCCGCCCCTTCCGGGCGCTCCCGATAGTGATGCCGGGCATTCGGGAAAAAACCGATGTCGCTGACGAACAGCGGCCGAGTCAACGTGGAGTTGTTCAGTTCTTTCAGCATATAGTCCGGTTGAACGAACAGCATTTGCGCCTCAAAACCGTCCGGCTTGCGAATTTGATGATCCACAGAAACGCCTCCTCATAAGAATATAGTCCATCATTCCCCGTATTTCGTCAATTGGAATTCCTTCAGCTCCGGGGTACATTGGGGTTACAACCGATTCAACCAATGAAGGGGAGGATTTGAGATGAACGTTCAACAGCGGGAGGCGTCTCCAAAGGCTGCGGTTCGAGTCTGGGAAGAAGATAAGCTGATCCCGACGTATGGGGTTGGAGAGCCGGACAAGAACCCGATGTTTTTGGAAAAACGCGTATATCAAGGCAGCTCCGGACGGGTATATCCCTATCCGGTCATCGATAAGATTTACGATGAGAAGCGGGAGGTCAGCTATCGGCTGGCGATTTTGGAAAATGAGTACGTGCGGATCGAAATCATGCCGGAACTCGGCGGACGGATCTACCGTGCGCTCGACAAGACGAACAACTACGATTTCGTTTATTGCAACCGCGTGATCAAACCAGCGCTAGTTGGCCTGGCCGGGCCGTGGATTTCCGGCGGCATCGAGTTCAACTGGCCGCAGCATCACCGGCCGAACACTTTTGGCCCGGTTGAGTACCGGCTGGAGCAGGGAGAGGACGGCAGCGCCACCGTTTGGGTCAGCGAAATTGACCGCATGTATGGCACGAAGATGACCGCCGGGTTTACACTGTACCCAGGCAAGGCGTATCTGGAGATATCCGCGCAGCTGTACAACCGGACGCCGGAGCCGCAAACGTTCCTGTGGTGGGCTAACCCGGCCGTGGCGGTAAATGATCATACGCAGTCCGTGTTTCCGCCGGACGTTACCGCCGTATTCGATCATGGCAAGCGCGACGTCTCACGGTTTCCGATTGCCACCGGCACGTACTACAAGATGGATTATTCGGAGGGCGTAGATATTTCTCGTTACAAAAACATCCCGGTCCCCACGTCCTACATGGCTTACAAATCCGACTTCAACTTCGTCGGCGGGTACGATCACGGCGTGCAAGCCGGCCTGCTGCATGTCGCCAATCACCACATTTCCCCGGGGAAGAAGCAATGGACTTGGGGGAACGGCGAATTTGGTCAGGCTTGGGACCGCAACCTGACGGACGAGGATGGCCCGTACATCGAGCTGATGACCGGGGTGTATACCGACAACCAGCCGGACTTCACCTGGCTCCAGCCGTATGAGGAGAAGTCGTTTAAGCAGTATTTTATGCCTTACAAGGACATCGGTGTTGTAAAAAATGCTTCCATCGAAGCGGCCGTTAACCTCGAAGTCGACGAGACGGCGCGGACGGCAACGGTGCTGGCGTATGCGACCTCCGATTATGCAGGGGCGGTTGTGGAGCTCAAAGGCGCACGCCGGACCTACGTATCCGACACCGTGCGGCTGTCGCCGGTTTCGACCTACAAAACCGTTGTCCCGTTGGATGAAGGCGACCAGCCTCATGACTTGCTTGTGACGGTGCGCGACAGTGAAGGGCGGCTGCTGATTTCGTATCGCCCGGCCAAGCCGTCGATTGAACAGGTGCCGGAAGCCGCCAAGCCGCTGCCGAAGCCGCAGGAGCTGAAGAAAAACGAGCAGCTGTATCTGGCCGGTCTGCATCTGGAGCAGTATCGCCATGCTACGTTTGAGCCAGAGGCGTATTATTTGGAAGGCCTGAAGCGGGACGCCAGCGATATCCGCATCAACGTCGCTTATGGCACGTTGCTGCTGCGACGGGGCCGGTTTGCCGAGGCGGAGGCGCATTTCCGCACAGCGGTGAAGTCGCTGACCTGGCGCAACCCGAACCCGTACGACAGCGAAGCGCTGTACCAGCTTGGGTTGGCGCTGCAGCTGCAAGGGCGGGACGAAGAGGCGTTCGCCGCCTTCTACAAAGCCGTCTGGTCCGCCGCCTGGCAGGACAGCGGCTACTATTCACTGGCCGCGATTGCCTGCGGCCGCGGCGAATATGCGGAAGCGCTCGAGCTGGCCACGCGCTCGCTGATCCGAAACAGCCGCAACTATAAGGCGCGGCATTTGAAGGCGGCGCTGCTGCGGAAGCTCGGTCGGCCGGCGGAAGCGCTCGCCTACACGGGCGAGACGCTGGCGC
>NZ_GG695972.1:106777-126551 GCF_000159955.1 Paenibacillus sp. oral taxon 786 str. D14
CGCGCCTTGGGCGATGCGGCTGAGGCGGACGCGGTCTTGGCCGAGCTCCAGCGGTTGATGCGCGGTGACGCGCACAACGCCCTGCAGCTGGCCGCGGATTACCTCGGCTTCGGCCTGTATGACGAAGCCGTGCAGGTGCTGCAGCGGATCGTGCCGGACGCAGACACGCCGGCTTACCCGATGCTGCACTACACCTTGGCCTATGCGCATGAGCGGGCCGGCCGCAGCGAACTGGCCGCGCGTCATCGGCAGGCAGGCGCCGCCGCGCCGGCGGACTACTGCTTCCCGAACAGCCTGACGGATCTGCTCGTGCTGCAAAGCGCGATCGAGGCGAACCCGGGCGATGCGAAGGCGCATTATTACCTCGGCAACTGGATGTATGACAAAAAACGCCCGGACGAAGCGATCGCTCACTGGGAGGCGTCCCGGAAGGTGGACCCCGGGTTCCCGACCGTGCACCGCAATTTGGCGCTGGCTTATTACAATAAGCGCCAGGATGCCGACGCGGCGCGGGAAGCGCTGGAGACGGCGTTCGCACTGAACCCGGAAGATGCCCGCGTGTTTTACGAGCTGGATCAGCTCTATAAGAAGCTGGGACGTCCGGCGGCGGAGCGGTTTGCGGCGCTGGAACGCCACCTTGCGCTCGTGGAGAAGCGCGACGATTTGTATTTAGAGTACGTCACGCTGCTAAATACGCTGAACCGCCACGACGAAGCTTTGCGGGCGCTGGAGGCCCGGAAGTTCCACCCTTGGGAAGGCGGCGAAGGCAAAGTGACCGGGCAGTACCGGTTCGCCCTCGTCGAGCTTGGGAAGCAAGCGCTGGCGGCCGGGAACGCCGAGCAGGCGATCGAGCTGCTGGAGCGTGCGCTCGTTTACCCGGAGAATCTCGGGGAAGGCAAGCTCACCGGAGCGCAGGAGAACGACATCCTGTATTACCTGGGCTGCGCGTACGAGGGGCTGGGCCGGCTTGAGGAAGCAACACCGTATTGGCAGGCCGCCTCGCAAGGGCTGGAGGAGCCGGCCGGCGCGATGTACTATAATGATCAGCCGCCGGAGATGATTTTTTATCAAGGGCTGGCTTGGCGGAAGTTAGGCGTGGAGAAGGAAGCGAAACGCCGGTTCAATAAGCTGGTGGACTATGCCGAGAAGCATTTGTTTGATGAGGTGGAATTCGACTATTTTGCCGTATCCCTCCCGGACTTTCTCGTGTTCGAGGACGACTTGAACCGGCGCAACGTCATCCACTGCCGCTTCATGCGGGGACTGGGGAAACTGGGCCTTGGCCGGCCGGAAGAAGCCGCCGAGCAGTTCGATGAGGTGCTGGCCCTAGAGCCAAGCCATCAGGGGGCGATGATCCATCGGCGGATGTGCCGAGGTAAGCAGACGTAGAAGTAGTAGATGTAGTAGATATAGAAGTAGTAGATATAGAAGTAGTAGATGTTGCAGTAAACGTAGGAGTAGAAGTAAAAGTAAATGTAAATGTGATGTAGAAGGAGATATTGAAGTGGACGTAGAGGTAGACGTTGATGTGGGCATTAAGTAGGATTTGCAGAGGCACTTCAGTCGCTCTTCAGTGGCTCTGCGCTAACGCTTGCCACAACGCTTATTTGACTTAAAATGGCGGTTTTTATTTTCTAACGCTGATCAGCGTGCTTATGGGGGCGATTGAGCCCCCTTTTTACTCTAAAATGAGCAAATAAGGTGTCTGGTAAGCGTTAGATCCAAACCCCCCTTTTTTTTGCGCGAATAGTGTCGGTCACAAGCGTTAGACGATCCTGCCCCCGCGTGGTAAGAGAACAACCAGTTGCAAGAGGGCAAACTAGCTGTGGAAAGTGGACGCGAATTACGAATCACGAATAACAAATCACGCAACGCACATCGCAAGTAACAAATAACAAGCCACAAGTAACAAATCACAACTAACAAGTAACAAATCACAAGTAACAAGTAACCAATTACCAGTCAGCAGTCAAACTAATCGCAAGTAACAAATCCCGAATCACAATTCTCAAGCGAAGCAAGTCACCAGTAACAAATCAACGTTTTTACCTTGCAGCGATCCGGTTGGAGGAGGAGTAGGCGAATGAACCAATGGCGAAAGACGGCGGTGGAAGGCTGGGAAGCTTGGATAGGGGAGACCGACAGGATAGCGGTGACCGTTGTTCCGGAGCTGGGCAGCAAGGCTGTTTCGCTGCAGAATCGCAAGACGGGGCGAGAATGGCTGTGGCGGAGCGATAAACCATTGGGGAACGAAGGCTATGGCACGTTCTTTGCCTCCGGCGACGAGAGCGGCTGGGACGAAATGTTCCCAGCCATCAACGCCGGTGCTTATCCGCAGGCGCCTTGGCAAGGCCGGGCGATCCCCGATCACGGAGAGGTGTGGTCCCGGGCTTGGGAGCATCAGGCCACAAGCTCGGCCCTGACCTGTCGCATCGGCGGCGTGCAATTTCCCTATGTCCTGGAGAAAACGTATTCGTTCCCGGCCGTAGACACACTTCGTATCGATTACGCCGTGACGAACCTGTCGGGTGCCCCGTTTTCCTTTCTGTGGGCGGCCCATCCCTTGCTGCAGGTACGGGAAGGCATGAAGCTGCATGTTCCGGCCGATTTAACGAACATCGAGGTCTCCTATTCCGCGGAAGGAAGGCTAGGTGCATTTGGCGACAAGCAGTCTTGGCCGCTGGCGCGCAGAGCAGCCGGAGGGCCGGTTGACCTGAGCACCGTGGAACCCAACGCTGGCCGATTCGCGGAGAAATATTATTTCTCCGGCCGGCTCAGCACCGGGTACGCCGGCATCAGCGACCCGGCGACCGGCGAGGCGCTGATGTTCCACTTCCCAGCCGACCGAGTGCCGTATTTGGCCGTTTGGGCCAACTACGGCGGCTTCGGCGGCAACTATCACGTTGCCCTGGAACCGGCCACAGGCCGCATGGACGAACTCGCCCATGCTGTCCGCGAAGGGGAAGCCGCCGTTGTTCCGGCTTGCGGCGTGTATCGTTGGCATTTGGACATTAGCATGAAGTAATTAAGAAATTTTTAGACTATATTCAGGACCGCAGGGGGAGCCTATATGATCAAACGTCTGTTCATGAACCAAAGTATCCGCGCCAAAATCGTCTGGAGCACCGTGTTGATATCACTTGTCCCCTTGCTGGTCCTGTCCTATCTCTTTTACCAGAACAGCACACGCTCCTTGGAGCAAGCGATGGTGCGCAGCTCAGACCAGAATGCGGAGTACTTATCCGATTACCTGAACGAGTATTTTCGCAGCTTCTCTACATCCGCCCTTCAGGTCTACGGCTTTAAGCGGGTCATCGACCTCATGGAATACGGCACCAATTACAACGTCGCCGACATCACCGACGTCCGGGAATCGCTGGCCAGCTATTACCGGCTGGCGGTGAGCAACAATGCGGACATCATCAAAATCATGGTGTACGGCAGCGATAATACGCTGCGGGACAGCTGGTCCCGTGCCGACAGTTACAACGCGATCGCCCTGAACCAGACTACGCCCCATTATGGTGACATTGTAAAGCTGCCGTTTCAACATTCCCTCATGTTTACGTATCAGGATCCCGCGATCAAGCAGGATCTTTTTGTCTATGCGTTGCCAATTTATGACCCGTTTTACCGCGAGAAATTCGGGACGTTGTTGTTCTATGTGCTGGGCAAAGACCTGGCCAAGAAAGTCGAAACCTACAACCGGGCCCCGAACGTGATCGTGCTGCAAAACGGCAAGGGAGAAGCCTTCTATCGAACGAACCCGAATTACGACGCCGAGATCCAGCCGTATCGGCTTCCCGACGAGCTCAGCGACAGCAACGAACAGGTACTCCAGTTCACGGAGGGCCGGGAACTATTAATCAGTACATCCCCCTTGGACCATGGGAACATTGGGCTGAGTATCGTATATCCCAGCACCGAACTTGCCCATAACCGGAAAACCACGCTGAGCATTACAATCGCCGCACTTGCCCTGGTAATGCTGGTGATTGCGGCATTTTCCCTGTTGGCTCAGCAGTTCATCACAAGGCCGATTCAATATCTCGGAAAGGCGATGAAGGCCGTACGCAAGGGGAATTTCGACGTTGTCCTGCCTACGAATCGCTGGCATGATGACCTGTCCGAGCTTACCGCAAGCTTTAACTTCATGACCCGGACGATTCAGGAATTGATCGAGAAGGAGTACAAGCTGCAGCTGCGCAACAAGGAAGCGCAGTTCTTGGCCTTGCAGATGCAAATCAACCCGCATTTTCTCTACAACACGCTGCAGACGATCGGCGGCAAGGCGGTGCTGGCCGGGGATTATGAAATCCATGAGATGTGCCGGGCCTTGGGGGATATCTTCCGCTACAGCTTTTATGAGGGGAACATGGAATCGACGATTGGGGCCGAGCTGGCCCATCTAAACAATTACTTGTACATTCAGCAGTTCCGGTTCGAGGAATCCCTAAAAACCCGATTTGACGTGCAATCCGGGTTGATGGACGCCCCCATCATCCGTTTCGTGCTGCAGCCGATTCTCGAAAATATCATGGTGCATGCTTTGGGCAAAGATAGACGGAGTGCGGTTCAGATCGAGGTATCCGCGCAACGGGAAGACGGCCATATCCGGATTTCCATTTCCGACGACGGTCCCGCATGGAACCGGACAAGCTGAAGGCCCTGCGGGCAGTCTTAGCTCGCCCCGCTTCCAAGGTGTTCTCAGGGGTATCCATCGGTCTTCGGAATGTCCATGAGCGGATCCGCCTCTTTTACGGACCCCCTTACGGTCTTGAAATTGACAGCAGCCTGGG
This sequence comes from Paenibacillus sp. oral taxon 786 str. D14, assembly GCF_000159955.1. GTDB lineage: Bacteria > Bacillota > Bacilli > Paenibacillales > Paenibacillaceae > Fontibacillus > Fontibacillus phoenicis. The sequence goes on from NZ_GG695972.1 coordinate 111,577, forward strand.
GAAGGGGACGACGGTAAGCTTAACGATTCCTTATCCTGCAGATGTTGAACAACCTCTAAGAACAGGGGGAGACAAATGATGTATAAAGTCATGGTCGTAGATGACGAGACGCTGGGGCGTAAATCCATACGTAAAATGATCAGTGAGCTGTCGCTGGACGTCGAAGTGATTGCTGAGGCCCAAAACGGGGAAGAGGCGCTGGAGCTGATCGAAATCAGCAAGCCGCACATTGTGGTCACGGATATGAATATGCCGGTCATGGACGGTCAGCGTTTTTTGGAGGCGCTGCACGACCGGTTTGGTGATATTCGGGTCATCGTCATCAGCGGGTATTCGCAATTCGAGTATTTGAAGGCGGCGATCCGCTATCAGGCGTGTGAGTATTTGCTTAAGCCGGTATCTGTCCCGGAGCTGCGCGAATCGATGGTACAGGCCATCGAGGCGATCCGACGATACATGAGCCTGCAGCAGCAACAGAGGGAAACGCGGGAAATGCGACGGATGAAGCGCGGGGCTTTCCTGAAAAGTGTAACGGTGCAGCGTATCACCAATCGGGCAGATATCCTGCAGCAGGCAAGAGAGCTGCAGATGGACGCTGGCATCCGCTATCGGCTGGTCCTGATCCGGTTTCGCCAATTTTCCGAGGTGGCCCGAACTAACTTCCATGGGAATGCCGAGCTGCTCATGTTCAGCATCGATAATATTTTGCGCGAAATTCTTGGCGACGATCAAATCCCCGCTTTTATCTCGGAGGATGGCATGGGGTATTGCCTGATTGTACCGGCAAGCTCCATCGAAGGGCAAGCCTTCGCAGCAGCTGAGGCAGGAGGCGACTCCGTAAGGTTCGAATGGCTGGAAGCCCTTCACGAAGCCGTTCAGCGCACGCTTAGGCTGGAGGTGCTGGCCGGGGTCAGCGGCTTATGCGAAGGGTTCGCGGAGCTGCCCGAAGCGTATCGTACCGCCGAGCGTACGCTTTTACGTCTAACGTTGCATGGGTCGGGGTTGACCGTGTCTCTGGCTGATAATCCGGAACAGCCGCGAAAAACCGAGGCCTTGCCGTCGTTTGTCGCGCAGGAGATCCGTCAGGCCTTTGCTTCCGGCAATGCCAAGGATCTTCGCAGGCTGCTGGACGAATACCAGGCGAGGGTGGACCGATCCGTCGACATCACGATCAGCCAGGTTCATCGAGAACTTGCCATCATCCGGGAGGCGGCGGTGTCGGAGATGAGAGGCATCGCTGCGGCGCATCCGCCCTTATATGATGCCGCCGCCATTACTGAAGTTACCGATCCCGCCGAGCTTCGCCGGCTTTTAGCCGGATGGGCGGATGCGGCCGAGGAGTATGGGGCGGACCGTCGCGAAACGGACTCCTCACAGCTGATCTGGCACATCGTCGACTACCTGGACGCTCATTACTTTGAGGACATCAGCTTGATTGATGTGGCAACCCGGTTCCACTTGGATCCCAGCTATCTCAGCAAGCTGTTCAAATCGGTAACTTCTGAGAACTTCATTGAGTACGTGACGCGCAAACGGATCGAGAAGGCCTGTGAGCTGCTTCGTTCCTCCGAACGAAAAATCAGTGAAATCTCCGAATTGATTGGATACGAAAACCAGCGTTATTTTAGTCAGGTGTTCAAAAAAAGCACCGGGCAAACCCCCTCCGAATACCGTGAAGCCCAACAATCGGGTAAAGCCGGAAACCCAAAAAATTGAACATCAGACGCACAATATATTTTATTCCGGCGCAAGCAGTGGACCGATACGATAAAAGCAGGACGAAGGGCATCGGGGCAAAAATGCGGATGCTGGCAGCGCGGCCATTCGCTCCGACTTTAATGTTATACACGAGGGGGAAGAAAATTGAAAAAGTGGATGTCGATCAGTCTCAGCATATTGATGTTAAGTTTTTTGCTCGCGGCTTGCGGCGGAGGGAATAACTCGGCTTCATCAACCGCGGAGAACGGCAGCGGAACTACGAACGCCGCTCAAGGTTCCGGCAACTCGACAGATTCCGGTGAGCCGGTGACGATCAAATTTATGCACTTCAAGAGCGATTTCACCGATCAGATTAACCAAATCGTGGAACAGTTTGAAAGTCAAAACCCAAATATCAAAGTCGAAGTGCAACCGGTAAAATACGATGACTACTATACTTTGCTGAAAACGAAGCTGGCAGGCGGGGACATCATCGACGTGTTTACCCTGAACGCCGGATTCAACACCCAGTTGTTTGCCGACGGCGGTTACTTGATGGATTTGACCGGTCAACCGTTCCTAAGCAACTTCGACGAGAATGTGGTGAAAGGCCAAGCGACGGACGGGAAAAATTACATCATGCCGCTGAACGCCAACCCGATCGCCGTGTTCTACAATAAAAAGATTTTCCGCGACCTCGGTCTTGAGGTACCCAGAACTTGGGATGCGATGATCGCCGCTGCGGAGAAAATCAAAGCTGCGGGCAAAACGCCGTTCGCTTTGGGGTGGAAGGATGCTTGGACGCTAACAATGTGGGATACCCGCGACATGCCAAGCAATTCGGCGCTGATCGGCCAACCGGACTTCTTCGAGAAGATCGAAACCGGCGAAGCCAAATTCGCCGACAATCCGGCTGTAAAAACGACGATGGAGCACGCGCTCAAGCTGTATGAGCTGGGCAACAAGGACCAGCTTGGCGTCGACTACAACGGGGCCGTGGATCTTTTTGCCAAAGGGGATGTCGGCATGATGTATATGGGTACTTGGCCGCTGCCGGACATCGAGAAGAAGAATCCGGAGCTGTACAACAATGACCTCGGCTACTTCCCGTACCCGTTCAGCAATGATGAGAATGCCAACAAGCTGGATTTCAACGCGGATGCTTCGCTGGCGATCGGCAGTAAGACGAAACATAAGGAAGCCGCTTTAAAATTCCTGGAGTTCATGAGCAGCAAGGAAGGCGGGGACGCCTGGGTGGAGAACATCAAATCGCTTAGCTACGTGAAGGGTACGTCGACGGATATCGCGCCGGCATTAAAAGACCTGCAACCGTACTTCGATAACGGTCAAACCTACGACTCCCAGCTCTATTTGGCAAAAACGACGATCGACTGGCGCTCCCAGTTCGACCAAAATCTGCAGAAATTGTTCTTTAACAAAACGACGATGGATCAAATCTTAGCCGATATGGACGATTGGGTTAGCAAAAACCACAAATAGAGCGAACTTCACGGAAGGCATGGGCGGGGGCCTGTGCCTTTCGTTGGTTTAGGAGAGGGTGAACCGATGGGAACTTTAAAACGCATGGCAAAAAATGAAATGTGGTACGTCTTGTTTATGCTGCCGGGGATCGCGCTGTTCGTGCTGGCGGTCGTGATTCCGCTGGTGATGGGTGCCCGGTATTCGTTCACGAATTGGGACGGGGTATCCGATTCCTTTGCTTCCGTAGGCTTTGAGAATTACGTGCAAGCGTTTGGCGATCCAAGCTTTTGGGATGCGCTGTGGAACACGTTTAAATATGCGATCATCCTAACGATTCTAGTAAACATCCTATCCCTGCTGTTAGCGTTGGTGCTGGATACCTTCCTGCCATTGCGCAACCTGTTTCGGACGGTCTTTTTCCTGCCAAGCGTCATCTCGATCGTGCTGGCGGGCTTCGTTTGGAGCTATAACTACAGCACGGGAATTCCGAACCTGCTCAGTCATCTGGGTCTGGAGGTGTCCAGTCCGCTGGGCAATCCGGATTACACCCTGTTTGGCTTGATCCTGATCGCTTTGTGGCAGGGCGTCGGCTCTCCCATGATTATTTACATCGCCGGCCTGCAGGGCATACCGGGGGAACTGTTCGAAAGCGCCCGCATCGATGGAGCGGGAACCTGGAAAACGTTCCGGCATATCACACTGCCCTTGCTGGCGCCTTCCGTGACGATCAACCTGCTGCTGGTGCTCACCGGCTCGCTGAAAGTGTTTGACCTCGTTTACGTCACGACAAACGGAGGTCCCGGTTTTGCGACGGAAGTGATGTCCACTTACATCTACCGGACGTCGTTCGCCTCATTTAAGGGGGGATATGGAATGGCGCTGTCGATGATGTTTTTCCTGATACTCGTCCTCGTGACGGTCGTGCAGATGTCCATTTCCAGAAGACGGGAGGTCGAGCTGTAATGAAAGCGAACAAAGTTATCACATTCCTCCTGTTTTTGGTGCTGGCGCTCGTCTTTCTTTTCCCTCTGTATGTGTCTCTGTTGATGTCGTTTAAAACGGCGAAGCAAACGTTCGATAACTTCTAAGCCTTGCCTTCCAGTCTCGATTTCGCCAATTACGTCCATGCCTGGGAGACATCGAAATTTCCTTTAGCGATTATGAACAGCCTGATCGTCACGGGGGTTTCCGTCGTACTGATCGTGCTGGTATCTGCGTTAGCCGGCTATTCCATTGCGAGAAGGAATAAGCCGTTTTACAACATCATGTTCATGGTGTTTCTGTCCGGCATGATGATTCCGTTCCAGGTCACCATGCTGCCGTTGTACAAACTCGGCAAAACCCTTGAGATGCTGAACACGCATTGGGGGATCATTCTCATCTACGGCGGGTTCGGAATTCAGACGGGCGTGCTGTTCTACGCTGCGTTCATCCGCCAAATTTCCCGCGAGATCGAGGAGGCGGCCAAAATCGACGGCTGCAGTACGCCGGGCATTTTTGCCCGAATTATTATCCCGTTGCTCAAACCGGTGACGGCGACGGTTGTCGTCTTAAACGCCTTGTACATCTGGAACGACTTCCTGCTGCCGCTATTGTATTTGCAGGATAACCAGTACCGTACGATCCCGTTGCAGCAGTATTTCTTCTTCGGACAATACAGCAGTGACTTGAACCTGGCGTTTGCTTATGCCGTCATGGGCATGATTCCGGTCATCGCGTTCTTCCTGCTGATGCAGAAGTTTATCATTAAAGGGATCGCGGCTGGCGCGGTCAAAGGCTGAGGTTACGGGACAAAGCGGGAAGAGGAGGTTATTCGTTTGGCGATTCAGGTTTTGGAAGCGGGGAAAATATTTGATATCCGCATGAAAAGCTCGTCTTATGTATTTGGCATTAACGAAAACGGGACGGTGCAGCACCTTTATTGGGGGGAGCCCGTGGAGGCTGCGGAATGCGCCGATTTGCTTCACCTCCGTCACCACAGTTCCTTCGATGCCGAGGTGAATCGGGAACGAGAGGAGTATGGAGGTTGGGGCGGTACTTTATATGCAGAGCCCTGCCTGAAGGTGAGGTTTTAAAACGGCGTCCGCGATTTGCGGCTGCGTTATGAAGGATACGAGATTGGAAGTAGCGAGCGGGGCGGCCAATTGATGGTCCGCCTGAGCGACGAGTATTATCGCTTGCGGGTGGAACTGCATTACCGGGTCATTGAGGAATATGATTTAATTGAACGCTCGGCCAAGGTAGTGAACGAGGAGGGGAGGCCGATTCGCATCGATCAAGTCATGGCGGCGGCCTGGTCTGTCCCAGCCGAGCTGTCCGTCCGGCTGACGCATGTGACCGGCCGCTGGGCCGGTGAATACCAACTCCGGCGGGCCCCGCTCACCGAAGGCAAAAAGGTGCTGGAATCGCGGCAGGGCTTCACCGGTGCGCATGCCAATCCTTGGTTTGCGCTGGATGGCGGCAAGGCGGACGAGATATCCGGGAACGTTTGGTTCGGCGCGTTAAGTTGGAGCGGCAACTGGAAAATCGTCCTGGAATCCACCACCTTTGGCCATGTCCGCGTTGTTGGCGGGGTCAATGACTTCGATGGGGCGTTTACCTTGGGCCCCGGGGAGAGCTACACCTCCCCCGTGTTTACGGGGGGCTTTGTCTCCGGCGGCTTCGGAGAGATGAGCCGGAATTTGCACAACTATCAACGGGACTACGTGCTTCCCGGATCACGGGAACGAAAAGTGTTGTACAACTCCTGGGAAGCGACGGAATTCGCGGTGAACGTCCGGGAGCAAATCGAGTTGGCTAAACAGGCGGCCCGGATCGGCGCGGAGCGGTTTGTCGTCGACGATGGTTGGTTTGGCGCGCGCCACAGCGACCGGGCCGGTCTCGGCGACTGGCAGGTGAACCCTCAGAAATTCCCGAACGGACTGCAGGAGTTGATCGACGAGGTGAAACGGCTTGGCATGGATTTCGGACTGTGGGTTGAACCCGAATCGGTCAATCCGGACAGCGAGTTGTACCGGAACCATCCCGATTGGGTCTATCAATTCCCAACGCGTGAAGGAACGCTGCTGCGCAATCAATTGATGCTGAACTTGGGCAAGCCGGAGGTCAAGGCGTTTGTGCTTGAGTTTATGACGGATCTGCTCAGTACCTACGACATCGCCTTCGTCAAATGGGATATGAACCGCACGATCACGGAGCCGGGCGCAATCCCGCTGCACGAGCACGCCGAGGAGTCGGTATGGATCAAGCACGTCAACCACTTGTACGAGATTTGGGCCGAGCTCCGGCGCCGTTTCCCGCGGGTGGAGTTCGAGACCTGCGCCGGAGGCGGTTCGCGGATCGATCTCGGCATGCTGCGGTTTGCGGACCAGGCTTGGATCAGCGACAATACGGATGCCCGGGACCGGCTGACGATCCAGGAGGGCTTCTCCTACGCCTACAGCCCCTCCGTCATGATGTGCTGGGTCACGGAGTCCCCGCACGGTATGAACGGCCGGCGGCTGCCGCTGTCGTTCCGCTTCCACAGCGCCATGCTGGGCGGGCTGGGCATCGGCGCGAACATCGCCCGCTGGTCCGAGGCGGAAATAGCCGAAGCCAGCCGTTATGTGGCGCTGTATAAAAAGGTGCGTCATCTGGTGGCTGAGGGCGATTTGTATCGGCTGGCCTCTTTTGCGGAAGGTGATGTCGCCGCATGGCAGTATGTGGCCCGAGACCGGGATGAAATCGCCGTGTTTGCCTTTCGCCAGGCACAATATTTTGGCGACGCGGAGCTGCGGCTGCGCCTGCGGGGGTTAGAGCCGGATGCACGGTATCGGGTTGCAGTGCCGGGGGAGGCACTACCCGCGGAGGCGGACAACACCGCCGATCAACGCGACAACCGATCTGCCGGCACTGCCGCCGCCTCGGCCGCGAATGCTGTTTGGCACGGCTCCACCTTGATGCGTCTAGGTCTGCCGCTGACCTTGGCCGGCGATTACGCCAGCTGGTTTGTCTATTTGAGGCGGTTATAACTGGATACACAACCTTTGTGACCTTTATTACTCCCTTGCAACGGGCGATACGCTAGAATGAGGACGAAACGTATCCAGATGGAGGTAGGATAGCGGATGGCCCATAACAAGGGAAGCAATCGGAGCGGCGGCGGGAAACCAGCCTCAACCCACAAGACGGTATCCAACCGGACAACCCCTGACAACAAGAACATCGGCAAGGGGAAGGCAGGTAAAGCTGCCAGCAGATCAGAAAACGGTCGGGGGAGTACGAAATCCGGTTTGATTTTCGTTAGTTCTCTCATTTTAATCGGAGTCTTGGTCATCACCCTGGCTGTTGTGTTCCTGAAAGATTCGGATACTTCTGAATTAAAGGATCTCCCGAACTACACGGAAATCAAAGGCGACTACACGGCCGAGGGCTTGAAGTATGAGAAACAGCCGCATTTGGGCGATCCGAACGCCAAGGTCAAAGTCATCGAGTTCGCTGATTTCAAATGCCCGGCCTGCAAGAAGTGGGAAGAAACTTATATGGACCAGCTGCAGCAGGACTTCATCGATACCGGTAAAATCGAGTTATTTTTCATTAATTATGCGTTTATTGACCGGGATTCGATCATGGCGGCCAGCGCGGGCGAGGCGATCGCGGCGCAGAGCAACGAGAAGTTCTGGGAGTTCAAGCGTAAGCTGTATGAACACCAAGGCGATGAGACGAAAATTTGGGCGACACCTGACTTTTTGCTGGACTTCGTGAAGAAGAATATCGAGGGGATCGACTATGATCGGTTCGCGAAGGATTTAAAAGAATATACCTACATGCTGCCGGTCAAAGAAGATTTCAAAACAGGTGGTTACTACGGGGTCAACGGAACCCCTCAATTCATGGTGAACGGGGAGCTGCTGCCAAGCGCTTCCTACGAGGAGTTGGCGGCGGCGATTGAGGCGGAGCTGGCGGAAACCGACTAATTCACGGACATAATAGGATATTCATATTAAGTCTTATGAAAAGCGACGTTGAAGTCGCTTTTTTTCGTAGCCTTCGAGTTTTTAGATAGCCAAATCGATGGATTTCCCTTAGACCCTTCGCATTGCAAAGTATAAAAGTACCAATACCGATGAAAAGAAGATACATTAATACGTTTGGGATGATCCAGGCGATGCGAAGTTTGATGGTTTTGTTCAAGAACTCCACCTCCATGTAAAAACCATTAGTCCGGGCATGTAAACAGTAAGGATATAAATTCGTTATCTTACTTTTACCATGAATAGGTTGCGATGTCTCGAGGTATCTTAACGATAGCGTTACTTCCACATCCAAAGGGCAGCAGGACAGAAAATCTTTATGAGGAAATTTGGTGAAGATCAAAGGTCAAAGAAGGTCAAATCAAAAGTCAAGCCCTAAGCGACGAGGAAAAATTCGCGAAAATCGCCCGATACAAGGCTGTTTGGGCTAAAATCACTTTTGTCACTTTGGTCGTGGAAGCATATAATGAGGATGTAAGGTCAAATAAGGTCAAACTAAAGAAAGGGGAATGAATAATCATGTTTGATTTGATTCCTTTTGGCAGACACAGGGAAGATGCGTTTGGACAGTTGGCTAAAACGTTTAATGATGTGTTCAATGATGACTTTTTTGCACCGTTTAAAAATTCGCCGCTTTCTTTCAGAACGGACATCCGTGAAACGGATCAAGCGTATCTGGTTGAAGCGGAATTGCCTGGTTTCCGAAAAGAGGACATCGAGATCGACTATGCCGCACCTTACTTGACAATCAAAGCGGTTCGTAATGAAGACCACAACATGGAGGATACGAACCATCAAATCGTTCGGAAGGAACGCCGGCACGGCGAATACGTACGCAGATTCTACGTGCAGGACATTGCTGAAGAAGATATTCGCGCGTCCTTGAAGGATGGCGTTCTGAAGCTGGAGGTGCCGAAACGGCAACCGACCCGCTCCAAACGCATCCAAATTCAAGACGGCGATTAATATAAACAGGGGCTATCCCTCCAGCAAATTTGCTGGAGAGGATAGCCTCCTTTGTGTTACATAAATCATCAGCTTCGCTCATGACGAGATGCCACAAGAGCGGCGGGATCAACGGTGCGCTCGGCAGTGTGTTGCACAGCAGTGTACTTGGCCTCCCCGTCGTCCCGGGCGCTGCCCCAAGAAGCGCCGTCAGCACTTGTGTCTGCGCCGGAACCAGTGTCCCCCGCTTCCACGCTTTCCGCCCTAACGGCGGAGATCTTAAACTCCGGCATTCGGCTGACGGGGTGCAGGGCGTCGTTCGTCAGCCGGTTCACAGCTAAGTCGCCGCCCCAATGGAACGGGACAAACATCGTGCGCGGATGGATGTCCGCCGTCACCTCTGGACTAACTTGGCAGCAAGCAACTTATCCATGCAAACATCGTGCGCGGATGGATGTCCGCCGTCACCTTGGCGGCGACCTCCAGCGACCCGCGCAGCGTGGTCAAGCGGGCCCGGCCGTTCGGCGAGGGCGCACAGCAGCCAGGCGTCCGGCAGCGCCGCGCCGGCTGGCTCAAACACCCGGGGCCGGCAGAACACCCGGCCCTCGAGGTTCGTCATCGTCTCTTCCACTTCGAGGAAGGACGTGCCGGGCAGCAGCCAATCCGCGTAGGCGGACGTCTCCGTCTCGAACAGGTCGACGACGACATGTACTGCAGCGTATGCTCCACGCCGTTCACCTGCTGCTCCAACCCCCGCGCGGTAAGAACCATTCCGCGCTTTGCCCCGGCGAATCCCCGAGCCACTTGACGGATCGTGTCCTAGGGGATCCCGGTACGTAGTCTGTGTGATGTTACGTCCAAAGCTGTCTTCTGCAAAAGCGGACTGCAGCACCTGAGCATCCTTCACTTGCACATCTGCCACGTAATAGGTGAGTTACAACCACTTCCACATGCTCGATCAAATAGCGGTCCACCAAACCATATAAAATCCCGCCAATGCCCCTAAAGAGGCACGAGGAAATAAATGGCCAGCTTCTTTTTCGAAGTGCGACGGCCGGCCCTCTTGAGATTTTCGCTCATGGGTCTTTCACTCCATTCCGTGTTGCATTGAGGTTCGCCTCAAGCCAAGATAGATAGGGCTTGGCAGCAGGCAAGACCATCATACGCCGCTAACCTGAATTGAAGCTTAATGTCCAAAGATGCCCAGCTCCCCCATTTCGGGTTACAATAGAAGAGACAGACAGGAATGACATTGATTATTCGGGAAAAGAGGGAACCGCCTTGAGCCAAATTGCAAATTCTACCCAAGCTCCAACCGAACCGCAACCGGCGCAAACCTTAGAGCAAACTATTTCGGAGGTCGTCCGCGCGCAGCAGCAATTCGTCCGATCCGGTGCCACGCGGCCGGTAGAATTCAGGCTGCGTCAGCTGGAACGTCTGAAGACCGCGATTAAACGTTATGAAACGCGCATTTTGGAAGCGCTGCAGCGAGATTTGCGCAAGCCTGAATTTGAAGGCTACAGCACGGAAGTGGGTTATGCTTACGACAGCATCCGCTACGTGATGAAGCATCTGAGGCGTTGGGCCAAGCCGGAGCGGGTTCGAACTCCGCTGGCCCATATCGGCTCCAGCAGCTACATCTATCGGGAGCCTTACGGCTCGACCTTGATCATCGGCCCGTTTAACTATCCGTTTATGCTGGTGATCGACCCGTTGATCGGAGCGATCTCTGCGGGAAACGCCGCGATCGTGAAGCCTTCGGAGTATACCCCTCATGTCTCCAGGGTGATCGCCGAGATGCTTGGCGAATATTTTGAACCCGATTACATACGAGTCATAGAGGGAGGGCCGGAGGCGACGTCTGCGCTGATCCATGCGCCGCTGGATTTTATTTTTTTCACCGGAAGTATTCGGGTTGGAAAGATCGTCATGGCGGCCGCTGCGGAGCATTTGGTGCCGGTTATCCTGGAGCTTGGCGGGAAGAGTCCTTGCATCGTGGATCAAGAGGCGGACCTCGATCTGGCTGCGCAGCGTATCGTTTGGGGCAAGTTCCTAAATACAGGTCAGACCTGCGTGGCTCCGGACTATGTACTCGTTCACGAGTCGGTGCGAGCGGAGCTGGTTGCCAAAATGAAGGCGCAGATCAAAGCCTTCTACGGTGAGGATCCAAGGCAAAGCCCTGACTACGGGCGGATTGTGAATGAGCGGCAGTGGAGCCGGCTGATGGGTTTGCTCGAACCGTCTAAAGTGGTGGTTGGCGGGGATGGCGATCGTGAGGATCTGTATTTAGGGCCGACGATCATGGAGCGTGTCAACTGGGAGGACCCCGTGATGCAGGAAGAGATTTTTGGACCGATTTTGCCGGTGCTGGAGTATCGAGACCTGGATGCGGCGCTCCGGAAGATTGGTGAGCGGCCTAAGCCGCTGGCGCTGTACTTGTTTACGAGCAATGCCGCCACGGAACGGAAGGTAATGGAGTCCGTTTCATTTGGCGGCGGGTGCGTGAATGATACGGTCATGCATCTGGTGAGCCCGTATTTGCCTTTTGGCGGAGTCGGATCTTCGGGGATGGGAGCCTACCACGGCCGTTACAGCTATGAAACCTTCTCTCATCGAAAAAGTGTGCTGAAGAAGTCCACGCGGGTGAACTTGAGCTTCATCTATCCGCCTTATACGGCGGGCAAGCTGAAGCTGATTCGACGTTTCTTCAAGTAAGGATGCCGTCTCAGGTGTCAAATGGGATGACAATTTCATGGGAGGGATGATCATGGAAATGAGTTCAAGCCGGAAGTTTGCCTGGACCTGGCGGGTGAAGGAAGATCAACTGGAGGCCTATGTGGAGATGCATTTGAACCCTTGGCCCGAGGTGCTGGAGGAGCATCGCAAAGCGGGGATTCGGAATTATTCGATTTTTCAGCAGGGAAATCAGTTCTTCTACTGCTTTGAATGTGATGATCCGGATGCGGCGTTCAAGTATATTGCAGCCAGCGAGGTTTGCCAGCGGTGGAACGCGATTACATCAGGCATGGTGGAAGGGTCATTTGACTTTAATGAACCGCAGCCGATCGTGCCGATGCGCGAGATTTTTTATTTGAAGTAGCGACGAATCGGAGGGATTCTTGAACATGAAATATCGGACATTAGGAAAAACCGGTCTCAACGTTTCCGTGGTCGGCATTGGAACTTGGCAATTCGGCGGGGAGTGGGGTTTAAACTACACGCAAGCGGAAGTGGATGCGATCTTGGATCGGGGCCGGGAGCTGGGCATCAATCTGATCGATACGGCAGAATGTTATGGCGACCATCTGTCCGAATCGTTTATCGGGGATTATCTGAGCCGGCGCAACCGGGAGGACTGGCTGATCGCCACGAAATTTGGGCATCAATTTCATGAACGGTTTACGCGGACGGACCGCTTTGATGCTGCGGCGGTACTACAACAGCTTGATGCTTCGCTGAAAGCGTTGAAGACGGACTATATCGATCTGTATCAGTTTCATTCCGGCCCGGATGCGGCGTTTGATAATGATGAACTTTGGACGCTGCTGGATAAGCAAAAGCAAGCCGGGAAAATCCTCCATCTGGGCACGTCGATCGGCAGCAACGACAACCTGCATCAGACCGAAGCTTCAACGAAGGTAGGGGTGGAGGCGATTCAGGTGGTTTATAACCGGCTCGACCGCGTGCCGGAGAATCGGGTGTTCCCGTCCTGCGAGCGCCAGCAACTCGGTGTGCTTGCAAGAGTTCCTCTGGCGAGCGGTTATCTGAGCGGCAAGTATAAACCGGGCGCGGTGTTCAGCGAAACCGATGTACGCCATCGTCATGATCCGGAAAGCACCCGGCGCAAGCTGGAGGAAGTGGAAGAGATTCGGCGGAATGAAGTGCCGGAGGGTGTGGACATGGCTCAGTGGGCCTTGGCCTGGTGCCTGAAGAATCCTGTTGTCAGCACGGTGATTCCGGGCTGCAAGAACCCTGCGCAAGTGGAGGCTAATGCGGCTGCGGCGGAGCTGGAAATCTAAGAACCCCCATAAAGATCGATAAGCAGACAAAAAGTTTGCTTATCGGTCTTTTTTCATATTGACGATTGTCAAATTTAGGATTATTATGTAAACATATATTGGAAGTTTAGTAGGATATGGTGTTGCTTGATGTCATTGGATGTCGTTTGACTCCTCTGTTAGCCGAGAATCCTTTGGCTCGCAGAAGGTCGCGGAATTGGGGGGTGATAATTTTTTGATATCTACAACCACGATTCGCGCAGAACTGGAAGATTACATCAAGAGCGAAGGGACAACCCTGCACCGTTTCTCGGAATCCGCCGGGGTGAACGTCGGAACGTTAAGCGGAATTATTAACGGGAACCGGCCGATTGCCATCGGACAATTGGATCGGATTACGGCTGCGATGGGGTTGCCTGAAGGACACTTTTACGATTTATACGCAGATGAATGTTTTACTTCAACGGCTCCGCATTGGAGGAGGCTGCGGCCGTTCCTGCTGAGATGCGCCGAGTTGCAGAAGCATGACTGCATTAAACAGGTTCTAAACCGTTTGTTAGAGGATTTGAAACAAATCGCGGGCATTTTCGATACAGCCGAAATGATGTATGAACAAGGTTGGAAAGAGGCTGCGGTTATACTCTATGAAAGCGTTATCGAAAGTGAGCGATCTAGCCACTCCGAACGCTTGGCGATGAGTTACTACAGGTTGTTTAAAATTCATCGCATGGATAGTGACAAGGGTTTTAAGACTGCAATGCAATTTTTACCCTACAGACATCGATTGCCGGAAGTGTATGCGCTCGATGGATTACTAATGTTGGTCGAAGTTTATTCGCTTAAGTTTAATTGGTCTGAAGCCGAAGTTTACGCAGATGAACTTTGCCAATTAGCTAAAGCATTGTATGAAAAAAAAGTATGGAAATATAGTGATTTTAAGCCGCTCCGTCCTCTTGTTTATTATTATGGTAGGGGCTATCTTCTTAAAGCTGGCTCTTATGAATATAGAGGAATGTTTGAGGAATCAAAGAAATGGATTGCAGAATATGCGAATTTAAGTTGGTTTGATGCCGATGATGAAAACCAAACTGCCGTTATAGAACAATTTAAAATGTTTGCACAAGCCAATTATCTTTGCTTGGATATTAAAGCTGGGGATCGATCCAAAATTCCTAAGTATGTTCAATTTTTGGAAGAAGAACCCGATGAACTTGTTGAAGGCTTGATAACATTAGTAGAATCAGCCAATCGCCACCAGTTTTTCATTGATGATATTCTTGATCGCTTTTCCGAAGAAATCGAAAAATACAGGTTGATTGGAAAAGATAAGTGGTTTTCAGAATCGGTAGTAAGTATGAATCGCTGTTCCGTTTTTTTCCAGAATTACGCAATTTATAATCTGAGGAAAGGGGATTATGAAGAAGGTATAAGGAGTTTACTGTATAGCTTGAAGATGGCAATTTCTTTGAATAACAAATCTTTGATCGTAAATTGCATGACTTTGTTTGAACTGAATCGCAAGTTTGTTACAGATGAGCAATATAAAAATTTTGAAGAACTATGTAGAAAGGTGTGGGAAAATGAAAAAGAAAATGTTCTCTACGGTTTCGGCTATGAAAATGCTTAGTTTGGTAGGTTTAGCTAGTGGTGCTGGTTTAATTGCAACATTGGCACACGGTTATTGGGGATAATATATTTCGTCTTGAACCATTCAAAAAAAGTAGGGATCAGTCCTTGGGACTGACCCTATTTTTATTGTATAGCGTATACAGAGACAGAGTGAGGAACATGCCAGGCCGTTCCATTTCAAAAAATGGAATTTTTTTTGTTTCTTGCATTA
>NZ_GG695972.1:128168-147363 GCF_000159955.1 Paenibacillus sp. oral taxon 786 str. D14
TTAGGTCTCATTATGCAATATTTGGCAACCTCTTCTAATATGTTCCTAGGGTGATAGTGATGAACAATTCTGAAAAAATCAGATTTCGGATCGAATTGGAAAGACAAGAATTAAATCGGCTCGCACAGAGATACGGAATGCGCCATGCACGGGTTCTCCATCAGTCGGTTGTTCTTGACCGCTTGTTAAATAAATATAGCCAAGTCATATATTCCAATTACCGAAGAAGGAAGCCGATCGCGTAGATGCGGCTTCTTTTCTTTGTCCGTTGGCTAATTCCTTAATTCATAATCTTTTTGATTTCCTCGATAGACAATTGGGTCATATCCGCAATTTCTTCCAGAGTGAAGCCCTTGGATAACAACCTGCGCGCGATTTGCCGGCGTTCTATGAGGGTGCCTTGTTCGATCCCTTTTTCAAATCCTTTTTCGATCCCTTGTTCTATACCTTTCTCCAGGCCTTCTTCCAACCCTTTCTCATATCCTTGACGCATCCATGCGGGCATTAATTCCATGATCACTTCACTCTCCTTTGCATATTGTTTCGCCAGCTCCCGAAGCATTTCTTCATCCTGCCGGGGATCCGGCTCGAAATATAAATCGGCGATAGACATCACTAGCGCTAGACGGGCTTGATCCAGTCTTTGGCTGAGCTGCAGCAGCATGCGCAGATAGGCTAGACGGAGCTCCCGTTCCTCCCCTTTATTGTAGCCCATTTTAGCGAGTAATGCAGCAGCCACGGGGTTGTTGGAATCAATGAATCTGCGCCAGGGTTGGTTGATGAGCTCGACTTTCAGAAACCGAAATTGGAGGATATCCTCTCCCAGAATCGACATGTTTAAGGAATTTCGCTCATTTTTACTCTCTGCGGATGTAAAGATGGCGATAGGGATGATGAGCTGGTGCTCTTTCCGGTGCCGCTCAAAGAGCCGGCTGAAGTAGATAAACATCCGTTCGTGGAAGTCTGCTTGTCGGTACGATTGAGGCTCCAGATGGATGAGGATGAAGGCATCCGTACCGATATATTTGGTTTCCAGCAGGAGATCGAGCGTACGCGCTTCTTCTCCCACCACATCCACAAGCTGCTCTTGCATAAGGAAACGGGTTTGGCTGAAGTCCAGCTGCGATTCAAGTTCAGGAAAAAACAATGCGATAAATTCCGCGAAAAACGTATGCAACAGCTTTTTAAACGCTTCGTCATGAGGGATGATTTTCTTCCCATAGTTCCCGCTTTGCGATTCCTCACCGACTTGTTGGACTAAAGATGATGTTGATACCAACAACAGGTCACACTTCCTTTCCAAACGCAAAAAAGCACACTACGCGCGCCAAGATGGACAGATGCGTAAGTGTGCTTCACTTTGCTTAAGATTCAATTAAGCCTAGTTTATCCGAAATGGGTCGTTTTGGCAATTTTTATCACCCCTGTCCATTCTTAACGGAAGGAAGTGACCAAGCTTTGCAGCAACGTACGTACATCGTACTGGTACTGATTGATAGGGACAATCGGCTTGTTCAGTCCCAACAGGCCATACACGGCCATACGGGCCGTCCGAACAGAGTATTCTTCAGTGAAGACAACGTCGTCCGGAATTTCGCAGAATTGGCCGATAAATGCTAAATTTGTGGAGCCGTCCGGGATAACCTTCGGCCGATCATCAATCGCTCTAGGCATGAACTGCGAGGTGATGAACGGCATCATACATGGAATACAGTTGGCGGTGGAGAGATCGCTTCCATGTCTTCTTGGAAGTGGAGATGGTGCAGCAACTCGGTGAGAATCTCCTCACCGGTACATTCGGACATTTTTTTAGGCACATAATCCCCAATGCCATCCGGGAATAATCCATAGCCCCAGAAGACCTTCACATGCTCCGGCTGATTACGGAAATGCGGCTGATGAGCCAGCACGATGGACATGAACCAGCTTGAATCTTTAAAGGTCACCAGTGCGCCGGTTCCCGCCTTGTTGCGGGAGAAAGCTTCCATCCGGTCAAAAAAGCGCGAGCCCTGACAAGTCACCGTAAACGACTCCCATTTGGACTCGTCGATATGGTCGGCGAAGACAGATGGACGTCCAAGGCCCGGTTTCTTGGCGGCAATCCGCTCCCATAACTGCCAAGAGCTGCCTTTGCCGTTCAGCTTCGGCGGGGTGTTCATGGAGCCCAGGCTGTAGCCCTCGGTCATCGAACCGTTGGTGACGATCACCAGATCCCCTTCTCCTAAATCCAGGACTCGGGGCTCTCCGTCTTTCAGATAGTGCATCCGCGTCACGGTGATTTCATCGCCTTCGCGGAAGTCCAGATCCGTAACTGTGCATTTCAGCGAAAAGTCTACGCCGTGCCCCTCCAAATATTTTTGCAGCGGGAGAATGACGGAGTCGTATTGGTTATAAGGTGTGCGGGTGACTCCCTCCAGCGTATGGACTCGCGGGAATTCATGCATAAACCGAAAAATGTATCTTTTGAACTCCACGGCGCTGTGCCAGGGCTGGAAGGCAAAGGTTGTTGCCCACATGTAGCAGAAATTTGTCTTAAAAAAATGCGGGCCAAACCAGTCATTGATTCGCGCGGTGCCCAGGTTCTCTTCCGGGGTCATGATCAGCTTGACCATCGCAAGCCGGTCCGCCATATCAAAGCCCATCGAGGTGACGTCCGCCACTTGGCCGTCTCGGTTTACTAACCTTGCGTTGGAATGGGTTGGGTGGGCGGTATCGAAAGCGATGATTTCATCTCGCACCGAGAGCTCCGGATGGTCTAAGGAAGGGATGGAGCGCAGTAAATCCCATGTATTTTCATAAGTCTCATCATTCAGCATTCGGCCGCCGCGGATCACATATCCGCGTTCACCGTCTCCGGCACCGTCGTTACTGCCGCCCAGCACCTTCATTTCCTCCAACACATGAATATTCTGACCGGGAAAATCACAGTCTCGAATCAGGAACGCGGCCCCTGCCAGTGAAGCGATCCCTCCGCCAAATCGATAGCGGAGGTTTAGGAACATCAAGGTCCTGGGGTTAAGTCGTCTTCGACTTATTGTAAATATCGAAAGCGACGGCGAGAAGCAGGACCAGCCCTTTGATGCCTTGCTGCCAATCCACCCCAAGCCCGATCAGCGACATGCCATTGTTCATCACGCCCATGACCAGGCCGCCGATAATCGCGCCGATGACGGTACCGATGCCGCCGGAGGCAGAGGCGCCACCGATGAAGCAGGCCGCGATCGCGTCGAGCTCAAAGTTCGTCCCGGCCTTCGGCGTAGCCGAGTTGAGGCGGGCGGCGAAGATCAGGCCGGACAGTGCAGCCAGGGCGCCCATGTTGACGAAGACCCAGAACGTCACCTTTTTGGTTTTGACGCCGGAGAGTTTGGCGGCCTTCTCATTGCCTCCAAGCGCATAGATATGGCGGCCCGCCACCATTCGGTTCATAACGAACGAATAAATGACGATCAGGAAGAACAGGATGATCAAGATGTTCGGCAGCCCGTTGTAGGTTGCCAGCACAAAGGTAAATATGTTGATGATGGCAACGAGCAGTACGAGCTTCGTGACGAACACCCAAATCGGCGCGACCTCAAACTGATATTTGAGCTGGGTTCGCCGCTCCTTCCATTCCTGCCAAATGAGGAGAAGGGAGAGCGCCAGACCAAGCAGAATCGTCAGGATATGAAGGCTGCTGCCGCCAAACCAGTCGGGAATGAAGCCGGAACTGATGCGTTGGAACGATTTCGGGAATGGTGCGATCGACTGGCCGCCAAGCACGATCATCGTCAAGCCCCGGAACAGCAGCATCCCGGCTAATGTGACGATAAAGGCGGGGATTTTTACGTAAGCGACCCAAAATCCTTGCCAGGCACCGATCAGCCCGCCGATCACCAGTGAAATGATAATGGTAAGGAACGTTGGCAACTGAAAATCCACCAACATGATGGCAGCCAAAGCCCCGATAAAGGCGGCGATGGAGCCGACGGACAAATCGATATGTCCAGTGATGATCACAAGCACCATCCCGATGGCCAGCACCAAAATGTAGCTGTTTTGCAAGATCAGATTCGTAATGTTGAGCGGTTTGAGTAAGATGCCGCCCGTCAAAATTTGAAACAAGATGGTAATGAAGATTAAGGCGATAATCATGCCGTACTGACGTATGTTTTTTCGAAAAAGTTCGCTAACCGCTTGCATCGGTCTACCCCCTGCCTCGAGTCATGGATTTCATCAATACTTCCTGGGTGGCGTCCTCGCGTAGCACTTCCCCGGTGATCCGGCCTTCGCTCATGACGTAGATGCGGTCGCACATCCCGAGAATCTCCGGGAGCTCCGAGGAGATGAACAAAATGCCTTTGCCCTCGTCCGCCAGTTGATTGACGATCGAATAGATTTCATATTTGGCTCCGACATCAATGCCGCGCGTTGGCTCATCGAGAATCAAGATTTCCGGTTGTGCGAAGATCCACTTGCTAAGGACGACCTTCTGCTGATTGCCGCCGCTCAGATTGACCGTTTTCTGCAAAATGCTGGGCGTTTTAATGTTCAGCTTGCTCCGATATTCCTCCGCGACCAGCACTTCTTCCCGTTCATTGATTACGCCTCGGCGGGACAGCTTCTTTAACGAAGCCAGCGAGATGTTGCGTTTAATATCGTCGATTAAAATTAAGCCGTATTGCTTGCGATCTTCGGTAACATAAGCGATGCCATGCTTAATCGCCTGACTGATGTCGTTAAATCGTACCTCTTTGCCGTGTAGGAACAGCTGACCTTTAATATGCCGCCCATAGGATCGGCCGAATAAGCTCATTGCGAGTTCGGTCCGGCCGGCACCCATCAAGCCAGCGATCCCAACGATTTCTCCGCGGCGAATATTGAGGTTAATATTGTCCAGCACTTTACGATCCTCTTGTTGCGGGTGGGTTACCTCCCAACCCCGTACTTCAAAGATCACTTCACCGATCCGGGGAACCCGCTCCGGATAGCGGTGGGTGAGATCGCGGCCAACCATGCCCTTGATGATGAGATCCTCGGTCACCTGATCGGCCTTCATATCTAAGGTCTGAATCGTCCGGCCATCCCGGAGAATGGTAATCGAATCGGCAACTTTACTGATTTCGTTCAATTTGTGGGAAATGATGATGGAGGTGATGCCTTGTTTCTTCAGCTCCAGGATCAACTCCAGCAGGTTTTCGCTGTCATTTTCGTTTAGGGCGGCCGTGGGTTCGTCCAAAATTAACAGCTTGACCTGTTTGGATAAGGCTTTGGCGATTTCCACCAGCTGTTGCTTGCCGACGCCCAGCTCCAATACGCGTGTGGCCGGGGATTCGTTTAAGCCCACCCGTTTCAGCAACGCTTTGGTTTTGACCGTCGTTTCGTTCCAGTCGATCAGTCCGTGTTTGCTTTGCTCATTGCCAAGAAAAATGTTCTCCGCGATGGAGAGATAGGGGATCAGCGCCAGCTCCTGATGGATAATAACGATCCCCAGCTGCTCGCTTTCTTTGATATCTTTAAATTCGCAGACCTTGCCTTCGAACAAGATCTCGCCTTCATAAGAGCCATGCGGATAGACGCCGCTTAACACCTTCATCAATGTCGATTTGCCAGCCCCGTTCTCCCCACACAGAGCATGGATTTCCCCGGATCTGACCTTGAAGTTGACATTGCTGAGCGCCTTAACCCCCGGGAACGTCTTCGTAATGCCCCGCATTTCCAAAATCGTATTGCTCACATGCGTCACCTGGCCTTTCGCTCACGGTAAGTGCATAGCGACGGTCGCCCGAATCCGCGTCCGCCGCTATGCCGGTCACCACAAGTTAATGATGTTTAGAGTCCCAGATCTTCCTTGGAGTAGTAGCCGGTGTCGACGAGCGCCTGTTCAACATTATCCTTGTCGACCGAGACCGGTTCGAGCAGGTAAGAAGGAACAACCTTCACACCGTTATCGTAGGTTTTCGTGTCGTTGACTTCGGCTTCCGTGCCTTCCAGAATGCTTTGGACCATGGAGACAACCTTTTTCGCCAACTCGCGCGTATCCTTGAAGACGGTTTGCGTTTGCTCCCCGGCAAGAATCGATTTGACCGATGCCAGCTCGGCATCCTGGCCAGTTACGATCGGCATCGGTTTGCTTCCGGAGCCGTAACCCACACCTTTGAGCGAGGAGAGGATGCCGATGCTGATTCCGTCATAAGGGGAAAGCACGGCGTCGATATTCTCCGTGGTATAGTGAGCGCTCAGCAAATTGTCCATGCGAGCCTGGGCGGTGGCGCCGTCCCAGCGCAGCGTGGCGATTTGTTCCATTTCGGTTTGTCCGCTGCGTACGATCAGCTTGCCGGAATCGATGTACGGCTGCAGTACGGACATAGCGCCGTCATAGAAGAAGTAGGCATTGTTGTCGTCTGGAGAGCCCCCGAACAGCTCGATATTGAAAGGGCCTTTGCCGTCCTTGAGTCCCAGCTTTTCTTCAATATAGGAAGCCTGCTGCACGCCAACCTTGAAATTATCGAAGGTTGCGTAGTAGTCGACGTACTCGCTGTTCATGATCAGCCGGTCGTAGGCGACGACTTGAATGCCTTGATCGTGGGCTTTTTGCAGTACGTCGGTTAAGGAACCACCGTCAATCGCGGCGATGACGAGGACCTTCACGCCCTTGGTAATCATATTTTCGATTTGCGACACCTGGTTTTCGATGACGTCTTCTCCGTATTGCAGATCCGTGCCATAGCCAAGAGCCTTAAACTCCTTGACCATATTGTTTCCGTCGTTCACCCAGCGTTCGGACGATTTCGTTGGCATGGCAATGCCGATCGTTCCCTTCTCACTGTTGCCCGATCCGCTGCCGCCGCCGTTTCCGCCGTTGGCGCAAGCCGCGAGGGTGAATACCATCACCAAAGCAAGTAAAATGGCCGTTACCTTCTTCAAAGTCGATTCCCCCTATACTTGAAATGAATGCGTTTACAGTTCGGAGTATAGCAAGCGAAGGGGGAGGTCGTATTTACAGTGGTTTGACTCTTTTTATAAAAATCGAACCTTTATGGAGGGGCATGACTCCAAAATAGGAGGCTGAGAGGGGGGAGATTTACTCCCCCTGAGCATCTTCATGTTCAAATGCGCCTTTGCGGTATTGCAGTGGGGAAAGGCCGGTCGCGCGCTTGAACGCCGTGCTGAAATAGTGTTGAGTTTCGTAGCCGACTTGCTCGGCGATTTCGGCTATTGTCAGCTCGGTGGCGATTAATAGGCGGCTCGCCCGACGGATGCGGAGCTGCGTCAAATAGCTGTTAAACGTGGTGCCCAGCTCCTGCTTGATCATGCGGCTTAAATAAGCCGGGGAAGTTTGCAGGGCTTGCGCCATCGCTTCCAGCGTCAGCCCGCTGTTGCTGAAATGCTCCAGCATATATTGCTTGGCCCGGCGTACCAGCGGGGAAACGGCGTTCTCCTTGTTCACGGCGGATTTCGCTTTCCGGTATACGGAAGGAAGCTCCAGCACGTCACCAGCGCCCTCGGCCAAATACACCTCGGCAGCGATTTTCAAGTGGGTTCGCACCAAGGTTTCAATACGGTAAAAATCGGCCTCAGCTTCCACCCCCCACAGCAGGACAACGATCAGGCCAAAGGGGTCGCGGAAGATCGTCTTGGGATAGGAGGCAAGTACTTCGGCGGCGATATTCTCCACTGCAAAGCTATACAGCTGCCGTTCGTCCTCCTTGAACAAAGCGGGCGAGGCGGCGGGTTCTGGCAAGCGGATGACGCCCAGCCAATCCGGGCAGGCGTCCGGCAGCTGCAAGAACCGCAGCTGCTCGGAGATTTCAGCGGCGGTCATGCCCCCGTCCAGCCATTGCTGGCCAAATCGCTCCCTCAGAAGCGGATAACTGCGGGACAGCTGCCGCGCGGCCTGCTGCCATTGCTGCTGCCTGGACGCTTCTTCCTCCAGCTCTCCGCGCACCTGTCGCAGGACTTTCTCTAACTGCTCGGGATTGGCCGGCTTCAGGATGTAATCCTTGACCTGAAGGCGAATCGCCTTCTGGGCGTAAGCAAACTCGTCATGGCCGGTGATGATGACGATTTTACAGTCCGGCAGCCGCTCACGCACCTGCTTCATAAGTTCGATCCCGTCCATGATCGGCATGTTGAGATCAACGAGCATGATGTGGACGTCGTGCCGGATCGCCTTCTCCAGCGCCTCCTCGCCATCCTCCGCTTCAGCTACTACCGTAAGGCGCAAGCTCTCCCAGTCCACGCTGTCGCGTATCCCTTCGCGAATAATGCACTCATCGTCGGCGATGAGCACCCTCCAACGAGTTTCTGAGTAGGTTCCGCTCATGATTCAATCCTCTCCCAACGGGTTTGTTCATCCCGAATGATCGGGTGGGTGACGGTTACTACGGTTCCTCGGCCTTCCTCACTTTGGATCGTCAGGCCATATTTCGGACCAAAGGTTAATGCGATCCGAGCTTGCACATTCAGCATCCCATATCCCTGTCCGCCTTCGCCTGCATTGGATGCCCCTGCCGGTTCGGAGCCCTTTTCCCGGCCATCCGCGGTGCCTGCGGACTGCAGTTCTTTTTGCAGCCGGGCCAGCTTATCCGGCGGAATGCCTTTCCCATCATCCCGGATGGTGATCACCAACATGCCGGCATCCTCGGCGGCTTCGATGACCACGCGGCCCGGCCCCCGGCGTTCCTTGATTCCATGGTAGATGGCATTTTCCACAATCGGCTGAAGGATCAGCTTCAACACATAGACACCGCGAATTTCCGGAGCGATGTGCAGCGAGTAATCGAGTTTGCTTTGATAACGGACGTGTTGAATATGCAAGTAACTGCGAACATGCTCGATTTCATCGTTCAGGGGGATGATGTCATTCCCCTTGCTAAGGCCGATTCGGAACAGCTTCGACAAGGACTCCGCCATTTCCGCGATATCCTCCGAGCCGTTGCGGCGGGCCATCCAATGAATCGTATCCAGGGTATTGTACAAAAAATGCGGCTTGATATGCGCCTGCAGGCTTCTTAGCTCCGCCTCCCGCTTCTGACGCTCCTGCAGTTCGGTCAGGGAGAGCAGTCGGTGGATCTGCTGCAGCATGGCGTTGAAACGGCGGCCAAGCAGGCCGATTTCATCGGTTCGGTCGCTCCAGTGGCGAATGGTCAGATCGCCGGACTGGGCTTTTTGCATAAAGGACGCCAGCTGCCCGATTGGCCTGGAAATCGTGTGAGCCAGATAGAAAGAGGCCGTCATCCCCAGCAAACAGACGATAAAAACAAAGCTAACCACGTAAAAACGAATTTCCCGCATTTCCGTAGCGGACTCCGCCATGGAAAAGACGCCGACCGTCGTCCAGTTTGTAAACGGCGAATGTCGGTAGATGAACTGTAAATCGCGGCCGCCCACCCGTTCTGCGTAGGTTCCTGAGCCGTCCTGACCGAGCCGCTCCAGCGGAACGCGGTTGATATAGGGGGCTGGCGGGGCATAGATCAGTTCCCCGTTGCCGTCCACCACCGTTAGATAGCCCGTTTTCCCCAAACGAACGTCCTGAGCGGTCTCGGCAATGACCCGCAGTTTGAGGTCGATTAAGACGACGCCTTTGACCTGCTGGGTTTCGGGGTCGAGAATCGCCCTTACGGCAGAGACGACTTCACTGTCCTTGTAGTTGACATGCGTAGTGACGTTGCGGTCTCGCGGATGACCGATGATCTTAAAGATTCCTTTATTGCGGACCGCTTCTTGGTACCACTCTTCCCGGGTCAGGTTTTCTGCGGTGCGGGCATACATTTCGTTGCTGATATATTCGCCGCGGCTGTTGACGATTAGAATGCCCGCGACTTCCGAATACAAGGTGGTGAAGCCCTGCAGGAACTTGCGAATTTCGTAGTGATCGGTATCTACCGGTGTTGTTGTTCGTGGAGGTGTTTTGACTGACGGTGCCGATAGAACGAGTTCCGCCTCGTTGTTGTTCTCGAGAAACTGCAGCACGTCCGGGTTAAAGGAGATGAGGAACGTCATGTTTTGCAAATTCTCCACATACGTCTCCAACGACCGGTTCACTTTGCCAATTAACTGCAGCGTGTTGTTCGTAATCTGGCGTTCGATAATGCGGTCGACCGTCCAATTCGTCAGCACGCCCAGCCCGATCGAAGGAAGGATGCTGATCAACATAAAGTGGACGATTAATTTGTAGCGGATGGGCAAGTTATTCAGCGAAAAACGACGGATTTCCCAGGATCGCTTTCCATATCTATTTCGCATAGTAATCATTCACATTCTGCCGTGTGACGACGGTGATGCCGGTATCCAAACGCTGGGGAACGCGAGGGCCGGGGGGCGAAGATCCATCGGAATCGTGCTTCAACGAAAAGAGCAGCTGCAGCGACCAATATCCCATGTTCCAGGTGCCCTGGGCCATCGTGGCGGCGATATCTCCGCTTTTGACCAAGTCCAAGGTGCCCTTATCGGTGTCGAAGCTGATGATCTTCGGACTGGAGGAGGTCGGGCCAAAGGCCTTTACGGCCTCCGCAACGCCGATACCGCCGTTGGCTTCGGTGGTGAAAATGCCTGCGATTTCGGGGAAGTCGTGCAGGATTTCCTCCGCCGCTTGCCGCGAGTACAGCTCATCGCCTTTGCCGTTTTTGGTGGCGACAATGTGCATGTTGGGGAATTCCTGGGTAATGGTATCGGAAAAACCTTCGGTGCGTTCTTGATGATTTTGTTGATCCGGCACGGTGACGACGGCGACCTCCCCGCGTTCGCCGGTGAGCTCGGCCATTTTCCGCGCGGCCTCAACGCCGGCGGAATAGTTGTCGGTGCCAAGGAAGGAAAAAGCGCGGCTGCCGGGGGCGTCGGAATCGAACAAGACGACCGGAATGCCGGCGTCGACCGCTTTGTTAATCGTGGCGGTGAGTTCGGTTGGATGAATCGCGGAGATCGCGATGCCGGCCGGTTTTTTAGCAATGGCTTGCTCCAACACCGTGATTTGCTCATGAATATCGCGCTGGGTGGAGCCGCGGTATTCTACGGAGACGTTTAGCGCCTGGGCGGCGTCTTCGAAGCCTTTCAGCCCGCTTTTCCAATAGTCGATACCCATTTGAAACGTCACCATCACGTATTTCTCATCGATGGAACCTCGGAGGCCCCCGGAATTCCATTCGTCGTTCAAACGAATCTGGGAGCGGTAATCGAGCACGTATAGCGCAAAGCAAGCGAAGAGCAGCAAGTACACCATCCAAATCTTCTTCATATGAAACCCCTTTCATAAGAACAGTTCAAAAAAGAGAGGAACTTCGACATCATCATACTATGATTCGCCATAAATGATAATGATGGATTTGAGAGGATTCCTCGGGTTGGGGTTAGCAGAGTCACAAAGCCGCAGATTCTCATCGTGCTAAATTGAGACTAGGGTTCCTGCTGCTCGATCCGTGGCAGGGGCTAAGTCTGCAGAGGCGGGGATGGTTCATGCTGTGGAAGGTAATGGAGGAGAAGATCGAAAGTTTATTTCCGGGGTATTTTTCCATGGCGATGGCTACCGGGGCCTTATCGATTGCGATGGAACTGCTGAAGATTCCGCTTGCTCCCAAGATTCTGCTCTACCTGAACACCTGCATTTATGTCACCTTGTCGATTCTCACCTTGATTCGCTTATTTAAATATTTCCCGCGGGTACGGGCAGATTTGACGAGCCATAGTCAAGGCCCCGGCTTTTTCACGTGCACGGCCGCAACCTGTGTATACGGCAGCCAATGGGTTATAGTCGCGCATAACGGAACCGTTGCAACCGGGTTATGGGTTTTGGCATCTCACTTTGGGTTGTCATTATGTACACCTTCTTTACGGCAGTTACGGTAAGAAAAGAGAAGCCGACCCTGGCCGAAGGCATTAACGGCGCTTGGTTAATTGCCGCTGTCGCCACCCAATCCGTTTCCATTCTGGGCACGCTGATCTCTTCCTTTCTGACGGATGGCCGTGAGGTCGTGCTGTTTTTTACGTTATGTATGTATTTGCTGGGATGCATGCTGTACTTGAACATCATCACGTTAATTTTCTACCGGTTCACCTTCGTCGACCTGAAGTATGCCGCATTGACACCACCCTATTGGATCAATATGGGGGCGGTCGCGATTACAACTCTGGCAGGCTCCACCTTGATGCTGCATGCCGCGAAATGGTCGTTTTTAACTGAGCTGGTTCCCTTTTTGCGGGGATTTACTTTATTCTTCTGGATTACCGGCAGCTGGTGGATTCCGTTGCTTTTTATCCTGATGATTTGGCGACACGTCTACCATCGTTACCCTTTAATGTACGACCCTCAGTTTTGGGGAATGGTATTCCCGCTGGCCATGTATACAACCAGTACCTATCAGTTGTCACAGGCGTTGGATTTGCCATTTTTGGTTGTGATTCCGCGCTTTATGGTGGTGATAGCCATCTCCGCCTGGTTGGTGGTGCTGGCCGGGTTCCTTCGGCACCAGCTTCGTTCGTTCCAAGGGCGGAGATGAGATTAGGCCGGGCGGGTTCAAATCCTACTGCGAAAGCCGCTTATACTCATTTGGCGTCACGCCAACAATGCGTTTGAACAGCTTGTTGAAGTAGGCGGGATCGGGATAACCAACGACGCTGCCGACTTCATGAACTTTCAGGTCGTTCGCCTGGCGAAGCAGTTGCTTTGCTTTTTTGATGCGTACCTCGATCAAATAATCGGTAATCGTCATGCCCGTTTCGGACTTGAACCGTTTGCTGAGATAACTCGGGGTGAGATACACCAAGCTTGCCAGATGGCTCAGTTCTGCGGGCTGGTCGTAATGCTCGGCGATCCAGCGTTTGACGGTTTCCACCGATTTCCCGGCCTGCGCCAGGCGGGCATCGCGGATTTGCTTCAGCACGCCGGTGAATTCGGCGATAAACGTCGTCTGCATGTCGTGAAAGCGAAGGCAGGAGGATAGCTTAGTTTCCAGCATTTTGACGGATGCCTGGCTTTGCAGTTTGCTCCATTCGTGCAGTTCGGCCGCAGCCGTTTCCAGCATCAGTCGGCAAACAAGCAGCACGAGTTCGACCGACGCCCGGTTCTGTCGGAGCTGTTCAAACAGGCGCTCCAAGCAAGCGGTCGTCCAGGCGATATCTAAAATCTGCAATTGCTGGCTTAGCTCATCGCGGTACCCGGCAAACCATTCGCTGATTTCCGCCTTGGGCTCCCGCTCGGGAAGTTCCGTGACCGGGTGGTAATTCCAGGCGGATTCGCCGTAGACTCCAAGCTCACAGGCGCGTTTCGCCTCGGCGTATGCTTGGCTTAAGCAGGCCGGGTCCCGATAGGCCGAACTCGAACCGGCCAATATTCGCGAGGCGGGAAGTCCCGCCCTTAGCCTGTCGGTAAAACCGCGAATGTCGGCTTCCTCCGGCTCCGCTGGGGTGTAGCAGACAAGGGCAAGCGCTTGATCCTCCGTGTCAACGAGATCCCAGGCTGGCGAATCGCCAGTCCCCAGACGGTCGAGACCGGTGCGTAGCGTGACGGGATCGACACCTTTGAGCACGAGGACGAAATAAGAATTGGTAGGCAAAGTCAGCTTCGGCAGTTTGGTGCATAAGCTGGGGGAGCTTTGGAGATAGGTTAGCAGCAAGCCCATCCGGAGATACTGTTCCTTGCTGCGGCGGGCTGCTTGTTCCTGCTCAAGGTTGTACAAGAGTGCGAACAATTGTTTTTTGTTGATTGGCTTCAGCAAATAATCGACCGCAGAACAACGCAGGGCCTGTCTGGCGTACTCGAAATCGGTAAAACCGCTCATCAGGATGCAGCGGATGTCCGGGCGCAGGTCTTTGACCTGTTTGATCAACTCCAGCCCATCCACGACAGGCATGCGAATATCGGTAATGATTACGTCGATTTCGATTTGGCGAAGGAGCAGGCGGTTCAACAAGTCTTGCCCATGGGGGAACAAGCCTTCAACCACAAACTTCCCGCTTTCTTTGCCGATCATTTTTCCCAAGCCTTCTCGAATCGAGGCCTCATCGTCCACAATCGCGATGCGCAGCATTGAATCCCCTCCTTGAATTACGGACCCGCATTTATACCGAAATTATTCTCGTCGCCGCTCAACAAGCCGGCAATTCTCAGCGTGACGGTAGTGCCTTCGCCCAGCCTGCTGCTGACCGTAAGCCGGGAGCCGTGGCCGTAGTGCAGCCGAATCCGTTCATGGACGTTGCGCAGGCCGATCCCAAACTTATCGGTTTTGCCGTCTGTCAGGCTGTGATTTAACGTAACCAACCGCTCTTCGGTCATCCCAACGCCGTCGTCGTGCACGGTAAAAACCGCATCCCCGCCGTCGCTCCATGCCCGGATGGTGATCGTCCCCGAGCCTTGGCGTTTCTCCAACCCGTGGAATACAGCGTTTTCGACGATGGGTTGGAAGACCAGCTTTATGATCGGCAGCGCGTAAAAAGACTCCGGAATTTCGAACCGAAAATTAAACTTATCCGGAAAACGGATCTGCAACAGCAGCAAATAGTTCCGGACATGGTCGATCTCCTGGCGAATAGTGACGATTTCATCAGCGCTTCGCGTAATGCTGTAGCGAAGCAGAAGGCCGAGCAGGTAAGTGAGTTCCGCGACCTGATCGTCGTCGTTTAGCTCCGCCAGCATGCGGATCGATTCCAGCGTGTTGTATATAAAATGCGGATTGATCTGGTTTTGCAGTGCCAGCATATCCGCTTTTTGCTTGCTTTTCTCCGTCTCGGCCACCTCGTCGAGCAGCTCCCTAATGCGGGATATCATCCGGTTGAAGTGACTGCCCAGCAGGCCAATTTCATCGTTATATTTAACGCGAACCCGCACGTCAAGCTTCCCTCGCTGCACCTGTTTCATCAGCTGCACCGTCTGCTTCAGCGGTTTCGTCAGCGCATAGGAGATCAACATGGCCGCCGCCAGGGCAATGCCGAGGATGGACAAGGTCATGACCATCATGGAATTGCGGCTTTGTTTGATGGGGGCGAGCAATTCCTTCAGCGGAATGGTCACCAGTGTTTTCCACCCCGTCTGCCCGGATACGGAATATACGGCGATATAAGGCTCACCCCCAATATTCAGGCGGAAGCTGCCGCGGGACTCCGTCGCTCCGGCCAGCAGGGGGCTTCCGGTCAAGTCCTGGCCCAGCCGGGCAGGATCACTGTCGTATACAATCCTGCCGTTCTCATCAACGATGACGGCATTGCCGTGGGTCACGTTGTTCAAGGGCTGGATGATCCCTTCGAACAGCCGGGCATCGACATCGATAACGATCATTCCGATGTACTCCAGCGTACTGATCGATTGGATGGAGCGCATGACGCTGAACACCTGCAGCTCCTCGGAACCGTTGACCCGAATCGGATGCGTGCCGACAAGAACCGGAGCAACCCCGGCCGCGGCGGTTTGCTTCTTCCATTCCGCTAACCGCTCATAAGGATACGGTTCATGTTGCCCCGATTTATTATTGTAAAAAATCATTCCATACCGGTCGGTCATATAAACCGCGGAGATTTCATCCTTCATGTGTGTCAAGTACGAAAGAAACATATGGACCGTGGAATTTTTCTCCCAGTCAGTTCCTTCCTGGTCGAGAAGTCTTTGAACATCTTTATTGTACAACGGCAAAATCGTATACCGCTTGAGGTCTGCGATATAACGGTCCACTTTATCCATGGCGTTGTCCGCTAACTGGCCAGCCGATTCCGTCGTGCTCGCGAGCTTCGCATTCGAGTTGGTCCGGTAGGACGAATAGCTGACATAAATGATCGGAAGCGTGATGAGAAACACGAAGATGACAACCAGCTTTTTTTGCATCGAAAAATTGGCGAATAAAGTCCAAAGCCTTTTCAACTTTTATCCCCTGACTCTCTCACATCGACTTCTTCCTATTTTACAGCACCGCTCGTCACGCCTTCAAAGATATATTTTTGCAGGAAAAAGTACAGGATGACGGTAGGCAGTAAAATGAGCAGGATCGCTGCGCTAATCAGATTCCAGTTGGCGACGTTCAGGCTCTGGAACCGCATCAGCACCGTAGTAACGACGCCGAGGGTCTGCTTCGGCATATAGAGGTAGGGGGTGTACATGTCGTTATAAATGCTGATCGACTTCAAAATAATCAGGGTCGATGTCGCCGGCGTCAGTAGCGGGAAGAGAATCGACCGGTAAATCCGAAACAAGGAAGCCCCTTCGACCATGGCGTTCTCGTCGAGATCGACCGGGATGTTGCGAATAAATTGTAAATACAGGATGATCTGTATCACATCCGCACCAATGTACAAAATGATTGGCGCTCCTATCGTATTGTACAAGCCCAGCGATTTTATAATTCCGAACGTGGCAACCTGGGTGGTGATTCCCGGAATGACGGTAGCGAACAGGTAGAGGGCGAAGACAGCTTTTTTCATCCGAAACTCGAATCGGCCGAGCACATAGGCAACCATCGTGCCGAACAGGATGTTGAAGGCCAGAGAGACGCAAATGATGATCAGCGTATTGGTAAAGCCGTTAATCAGCCCGCCCCGCTCAAACACGGCTCTAAAGTTGTCGAAGTTGAAGAAGCTCTCCGGCAAAGCCATCGTGCTGCCCGTGTTGAATTCCTCATCGGCTTTAAAGGAGTTGACA
The DNA here is from genome assembly GCF_000159955.1 of Paenibacillus sp. oral taxon 786 str. D14. Classification (GTDB taxonomy): domain Bacteria; phylum Bacillota; class Bacilli; order Paenibacillales; family Paenibacillaceae; genus Fontibacillus; species Fontibacillus phoenicis. The sequence goes on from NZ_GG695972.1 coordinate 144,763, forward strand.
ATGACCACATAAGGCGGGAACAGGACAACGAAAACTCCGATCAACAGCGTGATATATTTAAACGTATTGACAATCGTATGGATTCGAATCATTTGCCGCTCCCCCCTCTGCTTAGTACAAACTGCTGCAATCCGACAACAACGATAACAAAGAACAATAAAATGATGCTCATCGCGGAGGCGAGACCGTAGTTGTTGTAGGCAAACGCGGTTTCGACGACGCGCTGCACATACGTCTGGCTCGCTCCGGCCGGGCCGCCCTTGGTCAGGACGAAGGGCAGGTCGAAGACTTCAAGTGCGCCGGTGACCGTCAGGAACAAGTTCAACTGGATGACTGGCCTCATATTCGGCAATGTAATGCGCCAAAAAGTCTGCCAGGCATTGGCGCCGTCGATTTTGGCGGCCTCGTAAATATCGGCCGGGATCGCTTGCAGGGAGGCGATATAGATCACCATGTTGTATCCCATGAATCGCCACAGACCGGTGGAGGCCAGAGCGTAGTTGACGAGCCCCGGGGTGCCGAGCCAGCTGGTTTCGCTCAGATTGGTCAACCCGATGCTGTTCAGGAACAGGTTTAACGAGCCTTGCGTCGTATCGAAGACATAGCCGAACATAAAGGCAACCGCCACGCCGTTCATAATGTACGGGAGAAAAAGCAGCAGCCGGAATACGTTTTTGCCGCGGAGCCGGGAATTCAGGATGACGGCAAAGTAAATGGCGATCACGTTCTGAACAAGCCCCACGACAAAATAAGCAAAGTTATGCGCGAATACCCCGAAAATATCAGGATTTAAGAATACTTCCCGGTAATTATCAAGTCCGACCCAAGGCTTCTCCGGGCTGTAACCATCCCACGCAGTAAAACTAAAGTAGACGAGCTTGGCCGCAGGATAGTAGGTAAACAATAAGAGCAAGCTCACTGGAATGAGCAGGAATGTGAAAATAATGATCCTTTTTTGCTTCAAGTACGACATGGAGCCGAGCATGCTGGAGTCCCTTCTTTCCGCTGAATTGTATGGGTCCTGCTTGTTACGAAAGCAAAATGGATTATCGAAAAGGCCGATAATCCATTTTGCCTCCGGTGGGATTAGTAACCAAGATCTTTCTTCGCTTTGGCCCAGGCCTTATTCCACTTGTCAAACACCGTTTGCGGGTCCTTGGCGAGAACGAATTCCTGCGCGATCGCCGGCAAATCGATTTGCGCCTTATTCGAGATTTGAATGACCTGAGGATCATCCGCTACACCTTCCTGAAGCTCCAAGGCCTGTGCCTGGAACTCGGCAAGCTGCGGAAGCTTTGACTCACGGCCCTCCAGCGGGGACATAAAACCTGCGAAGTCCTCGTAGCCGGATTCCTCGATCAGCCAGGATAGAAACGCCTTTGTTGCCTCAAGGTTTTTGCTGTCCTTGTTGACGGCATAGAAGAAGTCAGGGCTTAATGCGGCTCTGATTTGGCCCGAATTGTCGTAAGGGAGCGGGAAAAACCCGATATTGTCGGCATCGGCCCCTACGCCGATAACTTGATTGATCACCCAATTGCCGAGGTAGTACATAGCCATTTTGCCGTTGGCGACATCCTTTTTCGATTGTTCCCAGTTGGTGGAGTTGATGTCCTTTTCCAGATAACCTCTATCGGCTAGCTCCTTCAGCAGGCTTAACGATTTGCCGTAACCGTTGTCCATGGTGAAGGGAGTATCGGTATTCAACTTTTCGTTAGGGAAGTTGGGATTGTTTTCGATCAGCCTCGGTAAATCGTAAACCCAACTGCCCAGCGGCCATTTGTCCTTGAAGTTGGAGGCCAGAGGAATGATGCCGTTTTGCTTCAGTTTTTTGCAGGCAGCTAGAAATTCATCCCAGGTTTTCGGGGTTTCCGTGATGCCGGCATCGGCGAAGGCCTTCTTGTTATATACAATTCCGGAGCTTGCGTTCCCGGTCGTAATGCCGTACAACTTGCCTTCGTAAGATTTGAAATCCTTGAACGTCAACTCGCTGCTGAACGTCATATCATCCAGCGGGGCGAAGTATTTCGGCAAATCCGAGTTCGGAATGTCAGGAACGAACATCAGATCAGGCAGTTCTCCGCTCGCCATCCGGACTTTTAATTGCTGGTTGTAGTCGCTCTGGCCGCCTTCGAATTCGACTTTGATGTTGGGATACTTCTCGTTAAATCGTTTGAGATATTCGTCGTACTCCTTGCCGATCATGTCCGTGCGGTTGGTCAGGAAGGTCACTTTGCCGCTGAGCGTTGTCTCGCCGGATCCTTCGCTTCCGGAATTTGCGGTCGCCGTGTTCGTGCCTCCGGAGTTCCCGGTATCGGCGGTTGTTCCGTTTCCGTTATTTCCGCCGCTGCAGCCCGCCAATACGGCGGATAGTGCGAAGATCATCATGAATGCCATCAAGATGCTTTTCTTCTTCATGCTTTCATCGCCCCTTATTAGTATATTTGTTAGCGCTTACAGCCTAATTTTATCTCACTTGTTAGTGCATTGAAATGTTCCCGATTACTATTTATTGTCTTCAATTGTGCTGTTTTATGGGGAATTCCAACCTGTAACTCATACATGGTTTCTGAAATTTCAAATTTTTGTTCTAATTAAAAACTA
>NZ_GG695972.1:148982-159536 GCF_000159955.1 Paenibacillus sp. oral taxon 786 str. D14
TAACAAAATAATAACAAAATGATTGCTATTTGCGAATAAACAGAGATAATGAAAGTATTACTACGTTTACTTGGGAGGATCTATGAGCGGTCAACAACAACAACTTATACTGAACAATTGGAGCTTCAAAGCGAGTGATGAGACAGAGTGGAAGCCGGCCCGCGTGCCGGGCACCGTGCATACGGATCTGCACCGCAACGGGTTGATCCCTGACCCGTTCTATGGAACTAACGAGCATGACCTGCAGTGGATTGATCGAAAAGATTGGGAATACGAAGCCTCCTTCGAATTGGATGAGGCTTGGTCCGCTTTGCCGCGGTTGGAGCTTGTCTTCGACGGCTTGGATACGTATGCCGATGTCACGGTGAACGGGACGCACGTCTTGTCGGCCGACAATATGTTCCGCGTTTGGCGAATCGATGTGAAGCCGCTGCTGCGCGAAGGCGACAATACGGTTGCCGTACGCTTCCGCTCTCCCATCGCGGAGGATTTGCCTAAGCTCGAGAAGCTGGGGTATGGCCTGCCAGCGGCGAACGACCAATCGGAGCTGGGCGGGTTAGGCGACCGCCGGGTCAGCGTGTTTGCCCGCAAAGCGCCGTATCATTACGGCTGGGATTGGGGGCCGCGCTTTGTGACCAGCGGGATTTGGCGCGAGGTGCGTCTTGAGGGCTGGAGCGGCCCGGTTATTCGCGACCTGTTTATTCGCCAAGACCGGGTCAACGTCTCGGTTGCGGAGCTTACCGCCTTGGCGGAAATTGAAACCGCTGAGCGCTGGGAAGGTCAGCTGCAGCTCACTGACGGCGAGTTGACCTGGGAACGTCCTGTGGTATTAGAGCCGGGAACGAATGTAGTAGAGGTGTCGGCGGTCATTGCGGAGCCGAAGCTGTGGTGGTGCCGGGGGCTGGGCGAACCGGCGATGTATAACTTCCATGCCAAGCTTGTGACGGACGGCGGGCAGGAAGCGGTCGCCGAAGCGTCTGTTCGAACCGGGCTGCGCGACATCCGGCTGGTTCGTGAGAAGGACGATGCAGGGGCTTGCTTCCGCTTCGAGTTAAACGGCGTGCCAGTTTTCGCCAAAGGGGCGAACCATATCCCGAACGACAGCTTTTTGACTGAAGTGACGGAGGAGCGTTATCGCCATGAAATCGCCACGGCAGCCGAAAGCGGCATGAATATGCTTCGCGTCTGGGGCGGCGGCCTTTATGAGCAGGATATTTTCTACGAGCTGTGCGATGAATACGGAATCATGGTCTGGCAGGACTTCATGTTTGCGTGCAGTATGTACCCGGGGGATTCGGAGTTTCTGGACAGCGTTACGCGGGAAGCGGAGGACAACCTCAAGCGGTTGCGGAATCATCCCTGTATCGCATTGTGGTGCGGAAACAATGAAATCGATTCGGCTTGGGCCCACTATGTCGAGGATGGGGGCTGGGGGTGGAAAAAGAATTACACCGCAGAGCAGCGTGAACAGATTTGGGCGGATTACGAGGCGATCTTCCATCGAATTCTTCCTCAGGCCGTGGAACGTCATGGCGGCGGCGTCGCCTACTTGCCGTCTTCGCCGATCCGTAGATTGACGGGGGACGCGGATCAACATGCACTTCAAGTCACCGGTGAAGGGGACGTCCATTACTGGGGGGTCTGGCATGCGGTTGAGCCGTTTGATAACTATAACCTCCGGGTAGGCCGTTTCATGAGCGAATACGGCTTTCAATCCTTTCCGGAGCTGAAATCGGTGCTGACTTACGCGCCGGAGAGCGAGCTGGCGCTGGAGTCCGAGATCATGCTGGCCCATCAGAAGAATGGCCGAGGGAACCAGTTGATCAAGGAGTACATGGACCTTTATCTGCCGGAGCCGAAGGATTTCCCTTCGTTCCTGTACATGAGTCAGGTGCTGCAGGCCGAGGCGATCCGCACGGCGATTGAAGCGCATCGCCGTAACAAGCCTTACTGCATGGGGACGTTATACTGGCAGATGAACGATTGCTGGCCGGTGGCGTCCTGGGCAGGGATGGACTATTACGGACGCTGGAAGGCGTTGCAGTATGCGGTACGCCGCAGCTTCCGCGAGGTCATGCTGGCGATCTATGAGCCGGAGGATGGCCCAATTTCGGTCAGCGTCGTGTCTGATCTGCAGAAGCCGGTGACGGGTCGGTTGCGGTTATTGCTCTATGACTTCCAGGGGGGCTTGTTGAAAGAACAGACGTTGGAGGTTCACGCCCCTGCCGATGCGGTGGTCGAAGCAGGAGTATTCACCCGGGCGGAATGGCTGGAAGGCTATGATCCGCATCAGGTTGTGCTATATGCGGTTTTGGAGATCGAGGGACAGGCCGTGGACAGCAAACCTTTTTACTTCACTTCAGCTAAAGAGCTTTCGTTGCCGCAGGCAAATATTACATTTCAAGAAGTGGCCGGGAGCGGCGGCAGCCAATATACCCTGATCAGCGACGTCTTGGCGCGTCAAGTGTGGATTTCAGCGGAAGAAGAAGGGATTTTCTCCGATAATTACTTCGATCTCATTCCCGGCGTTCCGGTCACGGTGGAGTTCCGGCGGCGGGGCGGTACAGGCAGCGCAGAGCCCTTTGTCGTGGGCCACCCCGGCAAGCTGACGGTCCGCTCTATGGCAGACTTCGTCTAATATCGACTCCGGATTTTACCGTGTTATAATAAACGAATAGAAATTGCGTGTTTTGTAAAAACACGGTAAATTCCGGAGAAAAGAGATGGAGATCATACGTAACTCAAGTAACTCAAGTCGAATTCATTTTGTCGTCACGTTTGTGCTGATTGGCATGAAGCTGTTATTGCTGCGATATTTTTTCTATGGGAGCCTTGGGGTTCAGGGATTGCCCGGTGAATGGCTATCGGTGCTGGCGCTGATGTGTTTGGTTGAGCTGTTGACGCCGGCTAAGGTCAAATGGGGAGTGTACCTCGGATTGAACTGGATTATCTCCGTGACCCTGTTTGCGGCGACGGTATATAACGCCTACTTTGGCACGGTACCAACGTATGCGGTGCTGAGCGGGCTCAACCAGGTTCCTGAGGTCAAAGCCAGCGTTGCTTCGCTGCTAAGGCCTGAACAATTTCTATATTTCATCGATCTGCCAGTGCTGATTGCGGTTCGCATCTTTCGTACGGCTCGCAGGCGCCGGGCTTCCCGGGGATTCTATCTGGCGGGGAGCCTCAGCTTCCGTAACGACCGGCCGCGCGGCTCGTTGGCGTGGAAGGTGGGGGTGGCTTTCGTCCTGATCGTCAGCCTCATGCTGTCCGGCCTTTATATCCGCTGGGGAAAAGACATCGACAACGAGCTGGTGCGCGCCGAAAGCGTAGGTTTCTTTAACTTCCAGGTCGATGCGGCGATCCGCAACCAGGAGGAAGAGCGGATGATCGCGGAAGGTAATCTGCAGGAGACGGCGGCCAAAGTCCGGCAGCTTGAGAGCAGCTATCCTTACAAAATGGATGTTACAGGGGTACCGGCTTATTTTGGCGCAGCCCGAGGGATGAACTTGATCATCGTGCAGATGGAGTCGTTCCAGAACTTCCCGTTGAACCTGAAAATTAACGGTCAAGAAATTACGCCCGTACTTAACGGTTTAGCGAAGGAAGGCTTCTATTTCCCGCACGTGTTCCAGCAGATCGGCCCCGGCAATACGTCCGATGCCGAGTTTATGTCCAATACGTCGATCTATCCGACAGCTGCGGAGGCGATGTCGACCGGCTATGGTGATCGGGAGCTTCCCAGTCTGCCGCGCCTGCTGCAAAAATACGGGTACACGGCGAATACGTTCCACATCAATAAGGTGACATTTTGGGATCGGAACAAAATGTACCCGGCGCTGAACTTCGATAAATATTACGATAAGCCGTATTATACAAACGATCATTTTAACGATTTTGGCGCGTCCGATGAGGAAATGTACCGGGTTGGCGTCGAAAAGCTGGCCGAGCTAAAGGCGCAAGGCAATCCGTTTTACGCCCAATTCGTCACCACCTCAAGCCATAATCCGTTTGTCGTGCCGAAGGATCGCTGCCAAATCGAACTGCCGGCCGATCTAGAAGGCACGATGCTCGGGAATTATATCGAGGCGGTCAACTACACGGATTATGCGATCGGCAAGCTGATTGACGGGTTGAAGCAAACGGGTCTGTGGGACCATACGATGCTGGTGTTCTATGGGGATCACTTTGGCCTTCAGGAGAAGGACGTTCCCGCTAAGCAAATCAGTGAGAAGCTGGGGATCGCTTACGACGAGCGGATCAGCCGGTTCAACATCCCACTGATCATTCACATCCCTGGCCAAGAACAAGGTCAAGTCGTCGAGCGCACCGGAGGCCAGGTCGATATTTTGCCGACCGTAGCCAATCTTCTCGGAATCTCGCTGGAGAATGAGGGATTTACCGCCTTCGGGCACGACTTGTTGAATTTGGACCGTAATGTGGTGGGGATGCGGTATTATCTGCCGACAGGCTCGTTCTTTAACGATGAAGTCATGTTCGTGCCGGGCGCTGGCTTTGACGACGGCACCGCGGTTTCACTGGACACACTGCAGCCTGTCACCGATATTGCGCCGTACCGCAGCGACTACGATTACATTTTGCAGCTGATGAAGCTCTCCGATGAATATGTCAAGCTCCTCCCGAAACGGGGAAAATAAACGCAACAAGGCCCTGCTGGATACCGCAAGCAATAAGCGGTGCCATAGCAGGGCCTTCGTTTTAATAAATTAGCCGAGAATTGTATACCTCGTTTTCGCGCTCTCGGCAACCAGCTCCGGCAGCTCTTGCAGCTGAAGCTCATAAACTTCACGGGTGATGCTGCCTTCGTCTAACCGTTTCTGCAGCTGCTCCTGCAGTTGGGCAATTTGCAGCTGGACAACCTGGTTCGCATCTTGGCCGTGGGATTCGGCAATATCCGCCAGCGACTGGCCTTCAAGCAAAGCGTCGTAAACCTCCCGGTCGGAGGAAGCGCCCAGCACTCGGTTCAGCTCGTCCTCCTGACGCTCCGCCTTATTGCTTTGGTTGAATTGCTTGGAGGGGTGAGCCGCATAGCTCAGGCTGGTTACAAAACTGGACATGCTGGGGTTTATCGTAATCACAAGGGCCATCGTGCCAAGAATAACGACTTTTTTAAGCTTAAATTTCATAGATTTAATTCCTCTCTTTGGTGCAAGGGATAGTATTCATCGTAATAAATGATTGTCGTGAGATCATTGATGCCTATTAGTAATACGGTTCAGGTGCCCGGTAAGTTTCAATCGTCCGGCAGCTCCCTTGGAATATAAGGTGGTGCTGGATGAAGTTGTCCCTTATAATGGAATTTATTTCACGCTGAATTTCGGAACAGAGGGGGCTGAGAGGAATGGGCGATCATATGACGGTTCGTTCGCTCAACGTGGGAAAGCCGATCGAGGTGGAGCATCAAGGCAAAACAGTACGAACAGGCATATTCAAAATGCCGGTGACGGAAGCGAGGTATTTATCGTCGGTGAATTTTGCCGGTGATGAGCAAGCGGACCTTAAATTTCACGGGGGACCGGACAAGGCGGTCTGCGTTTATCCGTACGAGCGCTATGCTTATTGGGAGGAGAAGTTCGGGATCACCTTGGAACTTGGGGCATTTGGGGAAAATATCACGACCGAAGGGATGCTCGAAGACGAGATCTGCATCGGTGACCGGTTTCGTATGGGCGGCACGATGGTTCAGGTCAGCCAACCACGGCAGCCTTGCTTCAAGCTGGGCGTTAAGCATGGTTTGCCCGAGCTGCCGCAGGCGATCCAGCAAACCGGATACACCGGATATTATTTCCGGGTGCTCCAGGAAGGAGAGGTTCGGCCCGGGGATCAACTGGAGCTTGTCGAGAGGCACCCCGCAGGAGTCACGCTGGCGTTTGCCAACCGCGTAATGCACGTCGACAAAGAGGATGCCGAAGGGATCCGGCGTATTTTAGCCGTGGAGGAGTTGTCAGCCAGCTGGCGTGAACAGTTGACGGCCCGGTTGAATCGATTGGCCGGCAAATAGCGTCTTTCATTAAATCCGCTGCCCGTGATGGGAAGCGGCTTTTTTTGTTCGGGGATAGGCATCCGGGAGTGAAATTTTTTTACAAGCGGGAAACATAGAAACTTTTACCTGGTATCGCACGTCAAATGGGAAGAGTTACTTTTTCTTTAGCTGTGCATTAGCAAGGGGAGGATGAGATATTTGAAAAAAATTTGGGCTTCGCTCTTAGCCGCACTCTTAATAATACCAATCTTTCAACAGACGACGGCGCAAGCGGCTACGCCGATCAGCATTTACATTGATGGTAACCGGCTGACTACCGACCAGGATCCGGTTATCATTAGCGGACGGGTGATGCTGCCGCTCCGGGCTATCTTTGAAGCGCTGGACGCCAAAGTGAACTACAACCAGACGTTGAAGACCGTTACCGCCTACAAAGACGGTACCACGATCACGCTGAAGCTGATGTCGCGTTCGGCAACCATCAACAATGAGACGGTTTTGCTCGACGTGCCGGCACAAAGCGTGAAAGGCAGAACAATGGTGCCCGTCCGCTTCGTCAGTGAGGCGTTAGGGCAGCAAGTCGGGTGGAACAATTCCGCCAAAATCGTAACGATTAAATCCGGCTTTGGATCGGGCGGATCGGGCGGCTCGGATAACGGAAGTGATCCTGGTCCGGTAACCTACGTCACGGCCCGTGATGTAGGAAATTACGGGGATGGACGGGATTTGCAAATCAGCTTCTCGAAATCCTCGAACGAATCGCGCGTTGAACAGTATCGCGTGATGGTCGTGAAGGCAGCGAATGCTTCCAGCTTTAATCTGGCAGCCGCCCAGAAAGTCGGCTCGGCCAATTACACTTCGTTGTCTCCGTCAGGATCCGATCCGTCCTTAACGCTGTCAGCCAGCGCACGGGATGTGGACGGAGCAGCGATTCGTGAGGATCAATCCTACGTTGCTTATGTATTGGTGATCGGCAAGGGCAACAGCGCCAATACGTTGTCGAATCCATCACCGGCCTTTACGTTGACCAACACCGTGTCCGTTGCGGCTCCAACGAACGTTAAAGTCAGTGACGTGAGCGATTACGGCGATGGCCGCGACCTGAGCGTCACCTTTACAAGAGCGCAAAATGAAAGCAACATCGCGAACTATCGCGTGTTCGTCGTCAAGACGAAGGACGCTAGCAGCTTTACAGTGAGCACGGCGAACAACCTGTCCAGCTCTTACTACACGCTTGTGTCCAAATCAGGGAGCGGATCGACGTTAACCGGTCAGTTGTCCTCTTCCACGCGGGATACGTCCGGTGATCTGATCAAGAACAGCGTGTCCTACACAGTGTTTGTGTTATCTGTGAGCAATAGTACGGGATATGCGAACAAATTGTCGTCCGGCTCCTCGGCGATTACGCTCTCACAAGGCTCGATTATCGCGCCGGTCATCACGAAGGTGGAAGACTGGAACGACTACGGCGACGGCCGCGACCTGCGGGTGAGCTTCAACCGGATCTCGGATGAAACGCGGATCAGCTCGTACCGGATCTTCGTTGTGAAAGCCAGTGACTATGCGAACTTCAGCCTGGCCAAAGCAAACCAAGTCTCCAGCGTGAACTATACGCAGGTGAACAAGACCGGTTCGAATATTACTTCGTATGCCTTGTCCTCCAATGCCCGGGATGTCGACGGAGCCACGATTCGCAACGGTGTCAGCTATCGGGTATTCGTTATGGCCGTGGGTACCGGGGCTTACGCAGGAAACAATACGCTGTCGTCCGCTTCGGCTGCGATCACGTTAACCAATGGCAGCACGGTGGATATGGTATCGAACGTCACGGTCGAAGACGTGAGCGATTATGGGGACGGCCGCGACCTGAAAGTAACCTTCACTCGGGCTGCGAACGAAACGTATATCAGCAATTATCGGATCCTGGTGGTTAAAACCTCGGATGCGAATAACTTTACGTTAGCCAAGGCTAACAATGTTGGCAGCGCCAATTATACGACGGTGAGCAAGAACGGCTATACACTTTCCACGGTTCTGAAATCGGGGGCGAGAGATGTCGACGGAGCCACGATCCGCAACGGCGTCAGCTATCGGGTGTTTGTCCTGTCGGTAGCCAGCAACGGATATAACCTGAGCAATGCGTTGTCTTCTTACTCCTCGCCGATTACATTGTCGAACAATATGGTTAGCGCGGTTTCGAACTTGAGTGCGGCGGACGTCAGCGATTATGGGGACGGCCGTGATCTGCGGGTAACCTTTACCCGTGCTGCGAATGAAACGTATATTAGCTATTACAAGGTGCTTGTGGTGAAAGCGTCGAAGACCGGAAGCTTTAATCTGAACGCAGCCAATTCGTCGAACTACTATACGACTGTCAACAAAAACGGGGCTACCTTAAGCGTAAACCTTAACGGCGCGAAGGACACCGATGGAGAAGCGATTCGCAACGGAGTTCCTTACCGGGTGTACGTCCTGTCGGTTGCCGCAAGCGGCGGCGGATCGAACGTTCTGTCGGGATATTCGAACGAGGTTACGCTGGTGAATAGCACAGCGCTTCAGCCATTAAGCGTTTCGGCTGATGTCACAGGTAGCGGTTATTCCTACAGCGATATCGTGGTAAGCTTCAACAAACAGCCGAATGAAAGCAACGTTGAGGAATACCGCATCATGGTTGTTCCGGCAGCGAATGTGAGCAGCTTTAATCTGGAATATGCCAATACGGTGACTCTGGAAGATAACTATACGGCTGTGAAACCGAACGGACGGAACATTCAGGTTTCTTTAGGCAAGCCGAATACAGCATATGGCGTACCGTTGGATGCCAATACAACCTATCAAGTATTTGTGCTGACGGTAGCAAAATCCGGTTCGGGTATGACGAATCTGTTGTCCGGTCCATCCGGTCAAGTGAAGCTAAAGGTTGATCCAAGTACTGTACCTGTACCTGCTGCAACCGATGTGAGTGCTAGAGTGAATGGCTCCGGCATTGAGGTGGTTTTCAGCAAACCAAGCAACGATCAAAGCATCAGCAGATATCTTGTCATTGCGGTGCCGACTTCGGGGGCTCCGGCTATCGTAGCATCCGAAAGTTACCAAGGGGCAACCGTATCGAAGTCGGGACCTTATTCCGTTATTCTGGATAAGGATTATGAAGGGAAAACGCTGGATTTTGAGAACAACTCCTATAGCGTTTACGTCATTTCGGTTCCGGATATGAGCAGTTCCAGCAACTATGCCATTACCGGACCCATTTCAGTAACAACGCCAGCCACACCATAAGCTATTTGTAAATAGAAAAATATTCAGAAAAGAGCGGTTCGCTTAAGGCGCCGCTCTTTTTTGCCTGCAATTTGCTATACGCCGGCGGTGGATTGACAATCTTTTCAAAATTTATGTAACATTAAGGTCAAACTAGGGAGCGGGAAGGAAACCGAATGCGGAAAATCGATGAAGTGGTCAAAGCGGACGGAACGCTGGACGATAGCAAGATCTGGCGAAGGGAACCGATGTACCAAGGCATGAACGGCCAGTGGGTGGAGCGGATCTACATCGCCCCGGGGCAGAGCTTTATTTTCAAGCCGCTGACGAACGGTGAATCGGCAGACCGGGAGGCGTGGGTGTACCGGAACGTACTGGCGGAGCTGCCTGAGATCACCGCACCGATGCTGCTTGCCGCCTCGCCGGAGGGGAGCGGCGCCAAGAGCTGGGCGATCTTCGAGAACCTCGGGCCGCTGGACCATGTCTATCGGCTGGAGTGCGCCCAGGCGGCAGCCAAGCAGCTGGCCCGCTTGCACGCGGCTCCCGCGGAACAATGGCCGGGCTTGCTTGCCCAAGGCCCGAAGCCCGGCATCGCAGCCATCGCCGCAGATGTGCTGAAGCGGCGGGAAGAGGCGTCGGCTGTCCTTAGCGGACGGGGACTGCCGGATCAATGGTTGGATTCGGCAGTCGTCTCAGCGGTCCGGGACGGTCGCGGCTTCACAGCCCAACGGCAAGTGCTGTCGCACGGCGATCTGCATCAGGGCAACTACGCCGTGACAGAGGCGGGGCGCGTGGTGTTGCTCGATTGGGAGCATGCGCACCGGAGCCTCCCGTATTGGGATTTGTATCATCTGATCGACATGTCGCATCCCCGGTTTCCGAAGAGGATGTCGGCAGAGGATCGGATGCATCTGCTTGAAACCTATCTTACGGAAGCGGATAAACAGGGCACGCCATGGGTCAAGGATGTGATGATCCGGGAGTACGCTTGGTTTGCTGCGATCTTTTCGATATGGATGCTCTTGTTAATCGAAGGAGATCTGCACCGAGGCGGCGGCGTGTGGACGACGGAAGGGCTGCTGCGACAGTGGGAAGAGACGTTGGACGGCTTGGACGGATGCCTTGAACTGCTGGAGAACCATGGGTAGCATATGAACACTTACGATCTGCTAACGGACTGTAGTGACCTTATCAGCTCATTTTCGGAATATTTCCCGCTTTAACGGACCTGAAAGCCGCTATTTGGGCTATAAAGAGGTGTTTCTATCGGATTTGCCCACAATAAGGTCTCTCAA
>NZ_GG695972.1:161171-168827 GCF_000159955.1 Paenibacillus sp. oral taxon 786 str. D14
AACCTCGTAGTCCCGAATTCGTAGCGATTAACGTCCCTCAGGTCCGTTAGCGGTTGACGAAGCAAGACATGACGTGGCAAGCACATATTACTATAACAACTAGAGGCGGGATCAAATGAAGAAAGTCGGTTTAGTCATGCGAAAAATCCAGTTTGCGGAAGCCCAAGGCCCGCGCGTGTTTGCGGAGCGGCTGCGCGACATCGGCCGGGAGCTAGGCGTGGAGGTTGTATTTATCTCGCCGGAGCGCCATGTCAGCGGACACGATTGGCTTCCCGGCTATGAGCACGAGAAGGGCGATCTGGTCAATTACGATATCGTGCTGGACCAAATTTATTCGCAGAACATCGAGCACGTGATTTATACGGTATCCGGGTTTACTTTTCTCAAAATGTTCCTCCCCAAGAGCGTACTGTTCCCACACAGTTTCCCTGACCCGGCGTTGACCGGGTATGAGATGATGAAGCCGTTTTACGGGATTGTGGACAAGGCGATCGTACAGACGGAGTTTTTGCGGAAGCAAATGAACGACGTGTTCGGTGTGACGGATGTGGACGTGATTCCCATCGGATTTAACGAAGCGTTGGCGGAGCGGTTTTTTGACCCCTCGGTTATCGTGGAGAATCGGGTACTCTGGATCGGACGGGACGAGGAGAACCGGCGGCCGGACCTGGTGCTGGAATATGCGCGGCAAAATCCGGACAAGGACGTCGTGATGGTGTTTGGCGGGGAGCGTTACAAGGAAAGTGTGAAAAAATACAACATCCCCCACAACGTCACCCTGCGGTTTGCGTTAAGCCAGGATGAAGTGTTTTCGCTGATGAACTCGGCCAAGGTGTACTGGAGCTGCTCCCGGTTTGATACCTTTGCAATGCCGCTGACCGAAGCGCTCGCGATGGGCAAAATCGTCGTCAAGCCGGAGCATCCCTGCTATGGTCACATTAGCTCCCGTCACGCCTTTGCCGGCAACGAGAACAACTGGTTTGAACTGGTCAACATGGCGGCAGCCTCACCGCTGAAGTATTCCAGGGACAACCGGGATTACGCCTTTGAGAAGTTTTCGGCGACAGTGATGAAGAGAGGATACGAGCGCTTCTTTGGAGAGTGGCTCAAATGAGCGGGCGGACGGAAGAAACCGAGGTAGCTGATCGATTGGAGCAATTGGCCGCAAGTGGGTGGCCTCCGCGCGAGTTGGAATGGCTTGGCACTTGGCGGCTTCGGGCAAACGACGGCGTCACAACAAGGGCGAACAGTGTGCTGGCAGCCGGACCTTTTCCAGAGGGCGATTGGCTTGCCATCGTGGAGCACTTTTACCGGGAACGTGGACTGAGACCCTGCTTTCACGTCAGTGAATCTTCACCTCAAGAGTTGGATGGGCTGCTGGCCGCGGCGGGGTATGAGATCTCGATGAACTGCCTGCTGCTGGCGGCTTCTAGCCAGGATGTACTTCAGCGATCCACCGTTTACGAGGCTGACGATGTGGAGTTGGTTTATAAAGCGGGACCGGTCGAGTCATGGATGGACGCATTTCTACGGATGGAGGGATTTCCGGAGGAACGCCGGGCCGGATATACGTCGATCTTTACAGCAATGCCCACACCTAAGGCGTTTGCGGCAATCTATGAAGCGGGTGAGCCGGTGGGCTTAGCTACCGTGGTCATTGAGAAGGGCCGGGCCGGGATCAGCAATGTTGTTGTCGATGCACGCCACCGCCGCAAGGGGATCGCCGGCCGCCTCCTGCGTGCGCTAGCGTCTTGGGCGATAGAGAACGGCGCGGAAGGTATGCACCTGCAAGTGCTGGCGAACAACGCACCGGCGTTGGAGCTCTATAATAAGCTTGGCTTTACGGTCGTGTCGGAATATCATTACAGAGTTCTCAATAGCTGATAACGGAAAGGGCAGTCGGATACCGATTGCCCTTATTTTTTTTGCCTGAGCAGGAATTATCAGGGTGTAAGCGAAATTACAAACTTATGAACTATAGGCTTAGGTTCCAACATACACTTGGTATATAAATTCATCGGCCAAAGAAAGGGCTGAGCTCTGTGATACGTTCGTCATCAATCGGGATTCGCAGTTTTATCCATAACCGAAGGTACACTTCGGTTATTTCCACCATTTATGTAAGCGTTTTAATTATCAAGCTCATTGAAATTAGAGCAGAAACGGAGGAGAAGGCAAATGACATTGGCAGAGCGATTGGGGTACGGGCGGGAAGCCAAACTGTTGATTGTGAATGCGGACGATTTTGGAATGTGCCATGCGGAAAATACGGCGATAACCCAACTGCTACAGGAACGGGCGGTCTCCTCGGCGACGGTCATGATCCCTTGCTCCTGGGCCAAGGAGGCGGTGGCGTGGAGCGTTGCCAATCCGGAATTCGATGTGGGGGTCCATCTGACGTTCACCAGCGAATGGAACGGATATAAGTGGGGGCCGGTCACCCGGGATGGGGACGTGCGGACATTGGTGACAGAGGAAGGTTATTTTCCCGAGGACGTTGCTCGCTTCGAATTGCAAGCCAGCCGGCCGCAAGTGCGCCTTGAGATGATTAACCAGGTGGAGACGGCGCTGGCGTTAGGCTTAGCACCTACACACCTCGATAACCACATGGGCAGCTTGTATGGATTGGCAACCGGCCATCATTTCCTTGATGTGGCGTTTGAGATTTGTGCGGATTACGGCCTGCCCTTCCGTTTGCCGCGTTCGTTGCCGCAGGTAGGGAAATTGCCGCCGGAGGCGAACGCCCTGATTCATCAGGTCACCGAGCTCGCCGATCGGATGGGCGTGATCCTCCTCGGTGATCTCATCGGTTTGCCCTTTGGCAAGCAGCCGGGCGAAACGTACGAAAGCTACAAACGCGATATGATCACCGTCCTTAAAGCGCTCCGTCCCGGTGTCTCGGAGATTATCATCCATCCGGCGCTCGCGACGGAAGAACTGAAGGCCATCCACAACGAATGGGAAAAAAGACAATGGGATTATCAACTGTTCCGTGATCCGGACATTAAGGCGGTTCTTGCGGAGGAAGGCATCGAGATGATCCGCTGGAAGGACTTGCAGGACCTTCAGATGTCACAGCAGCGGCCCTAAGGCCGGCCGGCGGATCGAATAAAGGAGGCAGGGCGGATGATGCGAACCGCAAATCCGGGAAACCGGACGGAGCTTCAAAAGGTAGCCTACAGCTCGGGCAATCTGGCGGTAAATTTGATGTCGCAAGCTTTTGCAACCTATCTCGTCTATTATTACGTCGACGTGCTGGGCGTAAGGCCCGCCTGGATCAGCTTGGCGATGATATTTCACGGCGTGCTGAATGCCGTGCTGAACCCGCTGTTTGGCCATCTGTCCGACCGGACCCGCACCCGGTTCGGCAGACGCCTTCCCTATATCGGTTTTGGCCTGGTTCCGCTGGCCGCAGCGTTTGCGTTGCTGTGGACGCCGCCGGCGGCGGAAGGGGCGGCCTTTCCTTATTTTATAGGAACCGTAATCCTGTACGATGCATTATTCGTCTTGGTTGTTCTGAATTACTCGGCCTTGTTCCCGGAGATGTTTCAGAGCATCAAGGACCGAGCGTATGTCTCTTCGTGGCGGCAAATGATGGGGATCGTGGGCATGATTGTAGGTGTCGCCATTCCGCCGCTCCTCTATTCACAGATCGGTTGGGGCTCCATGGGGGTTATATTTGCTGTATTGTCGGCCGTATTCCTAGCGTTATCCCTTTGGGGCAGCCGGGAACATCACGATACGGTACGTGCCACCTTCCGTTTGACCACAGCGGTTCGACATACTCTGGGAAACCGAGCGTTTGTCCTGTACGTGACCGGAAGTTTCCTGGTGCAGTTTACATTTGCGCTGCTGCCCGCCGGGATTCCGTTCTACACCAAATACGTTCTGGGCCGCGAGGAAAGCTACAACACCTTGCTGCTAGGGGGGATCTTTCTCACCGCCATTCCTTGCGTATTCCTGTGGGGACGGATCACAGCGAAATACGGCGCCCGGCAGGGGATCCTCATTGCGATGGGCTGCTATACAGCGGCGTTGCTGCCGTTCGGCTGGGTGACACAGGCAGGAGGGGCGATTGCCACCGCCGCTGCCGTCGGCATCGGATTGGCAGGGTTGCTGGTGCTGCTCGACGTCCTGTTGTCTGAGGTGATCGATGAGGATGAGCGGCGTACCGGCGCAAGACGGGAGGGCATGTACTTCGGCATGAACGGATTTATCGTGAGATGGGGAGTTTCGCTGCAGGCTGCTTGCATGGGGCTCATCCTGGAGGCGAGCGGTTACGACGCCGCATTAAACGAACAGCCGGCATCGGCCGCGATCGGCATCCGATGGATGCTTAGCGGGATACCGGCTGGAGCCTTGCTGCTGGCATGGTTATTTTTTTACTTATTCCCTTTGGGGAAGAGAACGTCGTGACCGGAGTGTATCGAGAGCCATGACGCGCATTAACTCGATTTCAGCAATCCCTCTATGGCTTCCGCGTTAAGCGGACGGCTGTAATAGTAGCCTTGAATTTGATCGCAGCCGTTTTGCTGCAGGAATTCGAACTGAGCTTTCGTCTCGACGCCCTCGGCCAGCACCGTCATGCCCAGCGATTTGCCTAACTGGATGATGGAGCGCAGCAGAGAGTTGTCGCGTTCGGAGCACGGGGTCTCCTGCACGAAGGTGCGGTCGATTTTCAGCACCTGAACCGGGAGCGATTTTAAGTAATGAATCGAGGAGTAGCCTGTCCCAAAATCGTCTACAGAGAGCGAGATGCCTTTTTGCTGCAAGGCAGTTAAGGTATCCTTGATCATCACATGATCGTTTAATAACGATTCGGTTACCTCCAGCTCCAAATACTGCGGGGCCAAACCCGTCTCGTTCAGCACTTGTTCAACGGTACGCAAGAATTGCGGATGCCGGAACTGCACTGCCGAGACATTCACCGATACCGGCAGCTTCGGATGCCCGGCATCTTGCCATCGTTTGTTCGCTTTGCACGCTTCCCGCAGGACCCATTCGCCCAATTCAACGATAAACCCATTCTCCTCGGCGATCGGAATAAAAGAGTTTGGCGGAATGTATCCCTGCACCGGATCCTTCCAACGGATCAGCGCTTCAAAGCCGGTCAGCTCTTTGGTTGAGGCATTCACCTTGGGCTGGAAGTGCAGCTCGAACTCCCCTTCCGCCAGTGCGCGGATCATTTTTTTCTCTAACGTGATTTGGGTCTTCAGCCGGTCCATCAGGTATTGATCATAGTAATGCGGGCCTTCCAGCGCTTCCTTCTTGGCTTCTTTCATCGCCATTTCCGCATGCTGCAGCAGTTGATGGATGTCGGAGCCGTCGTCCGGGTAGAGGCTGATCCCCATTCCGAAACCGACCTGGAACGCTTCGCCGGATAGGGTGTAAGGCTCTCTGAGCGCTTGGTTCAAATCTAGTGCAAGTGTATGTATGTATAATGGATCCGTTATGTTCGACACCAACACGAAAAATTCATCCGCAAAATTCCGACACATCGGGGTTCCATCCGGGAAAGAACGGCGCAGTCTTTCTGCGACTTGACGCAGCAGCTCATTGCCTTTGCTCTCGCCATGGCTTTCATTAATCAGCCGGAAACGGTTTAGGTTGATGCAAATGACGGCGGCCGTGGTATGCTCGGCTTGGGCCGAAAGCAGCTCGGCGTACATCAGTTCCTTAAAATAGTTCGAACTCATCAGGTGGGTCGCCGGATCGAAATGGGACAACTGGCGGAGCTGTTCCGTTGAAGCCTGCTGCTTCTCCACTTCCCGGGTCACGTCGAACTGAAGCCCGATGAAATAGAGAAGATGCCCCTCCGCATCCAAAATGGGACTGATGACAAATTGGTTCCAGAAGGTGCTGCCGTCCTTTTTATAGTTCTTGATCGTTACTGTAGCGGCTCCAATTTCCTTGATCGCTTTCCGAATGACGGCGAGATGTTCCTTGTTGGTCTCTTTCCCCTGAAGGAAACGGAGATTTCGGTTGAGAACTTCTTCTCGCTTGTATCCGGTAATCTTCTCAAACCCTTGATTGACATAGACCAACGGATTGTCCGGAAGATTCGGATTTGTAATGGCCAAGCCAACGCCCATCCTGTCAATGGCCTGAAGCAAGGCCGAAGCGGTGAGCATGAATTCTGGCCGGAATAGGGAGCTTATCTGGTCGTCTTCCACAATACAAAGCCTCCTCGAAATGATCCGCTGAAGAAGTAGAATAACCGACGATGTGCGTCATACGGGAGAATCCAATAAAACTTTAGCTTATGAATCCATCATACATGCGGCATGGCACCGATGGCAATCGATTTTTCCAATAAGCTGCGACGATAGACGCACATCCTTCCACCTAACTGCCAGGATTCGTAATGATAGAGAACTTGTCATTTCGAACCGGTCGGAACAGAGATTAACAGCTTAAGCAGTTGTGTCCGGTTGCTGGCCCCCACTTTTTGAAAAATGGAGCGCATATGCTTCTTAATTGTGACTTCGCTGAGAAAAAGGCGGGAGGCGATGTCACGGTTGGTCAGCCCCTCGGAGGCGAGAGCGGCAACCTCCTTCTCGCGATGGGTCAAATCCGTGCGGGCGTAAATGGCCGCCTCCGGCTTCAACTTCGGCAGACTCTCCGGGGCCGGGGAGCCATCCAAGACCATCGCTTCACAGCCTCTCGGGCGTGCCTCGTCACGCAGGCCTGGAAGGGCCGGTTCGCCGTCGTTGGCGTTGTGCTCACCGAGCAGCGAAGTGAGCATCACAGGCAAGCCGTCCGTTTGCTTCCAGATGCGCTGAATTTGGTCCGGTTCAACGATTCCGCGTCCCCGCAAAAAAGCGACAACGCTGTGATAGTCCAGGTTCTTGAGCGGCATCCGATAGATGGTATATTTCCACAGCGGGCATCCCGTCCACTTGCTGGACAACGGATTCCGGCCGGTGATGATGCTGAGGCAACGGTCCTTAATTTGCGGAATAAAAAAATCACGAAACCAATCATCCATCGTCTCCAGCAGTTCATACGTATCAATAAATAAAAGCACAGCCCCCAAATTAGCTCGTTTATTGACGGCCTCGATGGCAGCTCTGATGATAAAGTCGGGATCGGATAATGAGGGGAGGGTGTCCAACAAACCGAGCTGGAACAGGATTTGCCGGCAGATTTCTTCGGGTGTGGTTTTGATTTTCGCGGCATCAAGTGTGATTACGGCTGCGCCTTGTTTTGCGGCTTGCTTCTGAAATTCCTCAGCTAGAGAGCTTTTTCCTACACCGGAGGAGCCGTAGATGTTGATGATTCGCTCCATACTAGAATAGTGCTTTAGATATAACGAAAAGACCTCCAACTCCCACTCACGACCTACGATCCGGGATGGCCAACCAGGGTCCTGGTGCTCATGTTGTGTTAGCCTCATCGTTCTTCACCCCCCCTCGCCATTTTACCATTTATGTTATCATAGTTCAGAATATCGCTGAATTTAAAGTTGGAATAGTGACTTTTTGTATAATTATGTCGAACTATGCTTTTCCAAAGTATACTTTGGGGTAATGTCTCATTTTCTGTCGTCATGATAAATTCGATCTTGGAGAATAAGAATTTCTTCTAGGCCAAAAGGCTTAGTGAATAAACATAGATGCGCAAGCGTTCTTCATTGATAGTTGAATTTTTTCATAT
>NZ_GG695972.1:169891-196844 GCF_000159955.1 Paenibacillus sp. oral taxon 786 str. D14
AAGAGGTGATGTCATGAGACAGGTTGATGTCAGATTGCTCGAACCCGGTGATGTCTTGGCCGAGCCAATAGTGAATCAATACGGGATGACGATGCTTGGGGCGGGAACTGCATTAACGGAGAACCTTATTGCTCGTCTGAAGAAGCTGGGGATTCAAACCGCGATCGTCCGCAACAAGGAATTGGATGGTTCCTTCCAAGAGGTCGATGTGAAGAAGCAATCTTCGATGTTGAAGTTCCAAGACCTCAAGGAGAAACGCGAGGCACGAAAGGAAATCCGGCAAATGCTGGTCCGTTTGGCTGACTCCGATCTGGGATTGGGGCGCCTGTCCACTCCTCACGTGGATGAGCAGTTTCGCCGGATGTTCCGCAACATCCTGTACGATATCACCAGTCATGAGCAAGTGCTCGACGGCTTGATTCGTCTGCAGCAAAACGATCCTTACCTGCTTGATCATTCCTTTCATGTCACGGCGTATTCCGCTATTCTTGGCATCGCGGGTCAATACTCCGGTGCGGAAATGATCGACCTTTGTGTAGGTGCGTTGCTGTTTGATATCGGAATGACGGAACTGCCGTCCCACATCATCCGGCGTCCCGGCAGCTTGACCGGAGCCGATCGTGAGGCGTTGCGGCGTCATCCGGAGGCAGGCTTCCAGATCATGTGCGAGATGCAAGGTGTATCGAGGCGTTCGGCCTTATGTGCGCTGCAGCATCATGAGCGATATAACGGGACAGGCTATCCTTCCCGCCTCAAGCATCATGAAATCGATGAATACGCCCAGATCGTGGCGATTGCCGACACTTATCACGCGTTGATCTCTCGCCGGAACTACCGACTGGCCTATACTCCCGGCGAAGCGATTGAATATTTGCTCGCTGCAGGGGATCGTTATTTCAGCCTCGAATTAATTCAGAAGTATTTACGTCATATCAGTATTTACCCCCTTTCCTCCATCGTAAAACTTAGCAGCGGCCAGTTAGGCGTCGTAACCTCTTTGGATTCCAACTTGGTACACCGACCGACGCTGAAGATCATTCGGGAAGCGGACGGTTCAGAAGTAAAATCACCTTATGAAATTGATCTCATGCGCAAAACGGACTTGGTGATTACGGAAATCATGGAGAATGACGAGGCAGGGCTGCAGTTGTCCGCAAGAGCTTAACTCTTGACAAGATGCAAAAAAAGCGAGCTTAGGTGGTCCCTAAGCTCGCACTTATTTTAATAGGGTTGACTACTTGACGTCGGTTACCTCGGACTGCATCATTTCCAGCTTGCGGATTATCTCCTTTTGCCACTGGCGGTCGCCCAAATGGGCGGCAAGATTGAGCAGATCCAAGTAGTCATCGATGTCCAGCCTTGTCTTTCTGCGGGCGGCTAACAATCTCATGGGCATTCTCTCCTCTTACGCTGTTGTTCGTTGGATAAACCAGGCCAGCTCCGAATTAATAATGATAATCATTATCACATAATCCTAATTTTTATTATGCACAAATCCGTATCGCTTGTAAATAGCAGTAATACCGTTTATTTTAGATTTAAACGAAAATGGTGTATGATGGATGGCCGTAACCAAAGAGGGATAAGCTAACCTCAAACGAACACCAAGCATGAATAAACGGGGGGCGTTATGGAGACAGAATCGCTGTTAAAAGTTGAGGAATTGGCAATCAAGAAATATAAAATCTTTATGCAAAGCCATCTCCGGTATATTGCTAGAGCGATGCTGGCGAGCATGTTTATCGGGTTTGGGGTGATCGTTGCGTTCAAGAGCGGGAACTTCCTCTACCTGGAGCATTCGCCGCTGACCTATCCGATGGCCGCCGTGACCTTTGGCGCTGCGATTATCCTCATCGCATACGGGGGCGGGGATCTATTTACCGGAAATACGTTCTATTATACATACGCGGCTTTAAGAAAACGGCTGAAATGGCTGGATGTCACCAAGTTATGGGTATTCAGCTACCTCGGCAATATCCTGGGCGCAGCCGCATTCGCCTTATTGATTTACTTGACCGGCTTATTTGCCGACGCTTCGGTGAATAGTTTCCTGCTGAGCGTGGTCGAACATAAAATGACTACCCCAATCACGGAATTGTTCTTCCGCGCAATTCTTTGTAACTGGCTGGTATGTCTGGCTTTTTTCATTCCGATGGCGCTCCAAGGGGATGGGGCGAAGATGTTTGCGATGATGCTGTTCGTCTTCTGCTTCTTTATCTCCGGCTACGAACATAGTATTGCGAATATGTGCACCTTTGCCATCGCTTTGGTGCTGGACCATCCCGCCACGATCTCGTTTGGCGGCGTTCTCCACAACCTGATTCCCGTGACGCTTGGCAATTTGGTTGGCGGGGTGCTGCTGATGGGCTTTATGTACTATTTTGCCAACAAGCCGTATTTGGATGCGGAGGATGCTTCCGGTACGTCGAAATAAGTACAGGTTCAGTCAGACATCTTCTCATAGGGAGGTGTCTATGGCTGCAGGTCATTGCCGAAGGCGTGGAGACGGAGCAGCAAATGGAGCATGTGCGCCGCGCGAAATGCGATATCATTCAGGGGTACTATATCAGCAAGCCGCTTCCGGAGGCGGGGGGTGCGCGATTTGCTGCGAAGCTTCCGGCCTGATCAGATGACATAAAAATAACCCGCAGACTCGTGGAATAGAGACACGATGCTGCGGGTTATTGCTTTTTGGATCAAAGACCGGCCGTTGAGCTGCTTTCTTGCACAGGAACGGGATCCGGTTCACTCAGAAACGCAGTAATCGGCATGGAGGCGGCGCCGAGTGCTGTCGATCGGATGCCTAAGTTGGCGAAGGCGACTCCGGACTTCTTCCGGTGGTAGGATAAGCTGCGGTTCTCGATGGTGCGCAGCATCGCATCCTGGATGAGGTCACCGGCTAGCGACAGACGGTTGCCGATAACGATCAGCTCCGGATTGAGGATGTTGACCAAATTGGCCAATCCAACGCCAAGCTGGGCACCGATTTCATTCAGGAGCTCTATCGCCCGGGAATCGCCGCTGTGGGCCAGTTGAATCATCTCCTCCAAGTCGGGGTGCTTATCCCCCCACAGCTTGGCGGCCCGGTCAAGCAACGCCTTCTCCGAGGCGAGCGTCTCCCAGCAGCCGCGGTTGCCGCAGCGGCAGAGCGGGCCGTTCTCGGCGATGGTCATATGACCAACCTCGCCGGAGAAATTCGACGTGCCGCGGTACAGCTCGCCGCCGACGATAATGCCGGAACCGATGCCGATGCCGATGCTGAGGTAGATCAAATTTTGGGCCTCGCGTCCGGCCCCAAAGAGCTTCTCGCCAATCGCGCCGGCATTGGCCTCGTTATCAATATGAAGATTGGCCCCGAACTCGGAGGCCAGCGGTTCGTATAATTCAACTTTGTTCCAGTCCAGGTTGGGCGCGGAGATCACCCGGCTCTTGTCGTCGACGAGCCCTGGTACGCCAATGCCGATCCCAACGATCCCGTACGGGGATTCGGGCAGCTGCTCTTTAAACTGGCGGATCGTTTGGCGAATCTGTTCCAGCACGTGTTCCGGACTGAAGTCGCTAAGCGGCACCAGTTTTTCCTGAAGCACGTGGCCCTCCAGATCAACCAGCACAGCCAGTAAATCATTGACGCGGATGTCGATGCCAATGGCATACCCGGCACTACGGTTGAAGAGCAGTAATGTCGGCTTCCGCCCGCCGCTGGATTCGCCGGGGCCGATCTCGGTAACCAGATGACTGTCGATCAACTCGGAGACGAGGGACGATACGGTCGCCTTGTTCAAGCCAATCGCAGCGGAGATATCCGCACGAGACAAGGGTTGACGCTGACGAATCGTATCCAGGACGATCGTTTTATTCATTTTTTTGATCAGCTGTTGGTCGCCTGTGATTTTCATATAAACTCCCTCGTTCTACCCAAGCCTCTCGGCATGGCAAAATTGTGTCTATACGCATCATAACATAAACGTCCCAGGTAAAATCAACAACTTTGTTAGTTTACTAGACAAACTAAGTGGAACGTGATACGATCTAGGTGTAGACGGCATGCTCGCATTAGTAAATGGGCATGCTACTTAAAATCGACAGGATGTAAAGGCTTACTTAAATTAAATCTCTGGTGGGAGGAATTCGTGGTGAGTTATTTCAAGAACATTAGCAAAATTCAGTATGAAGGCGCAGGTTCCGACAATCCGCTGGCATTTAAACATTATAACGAGAATGAAGTTGTACTCGGCAAAACAATGAAGGAGCATCTGCGTTTCGCAGTAGCTTACTGGCACACGTTGACAATGAACGGCAGCGACCCTTTTGGTCAAGGCAACATGATTCGTCCTTGGGAAACGGT
The DNA here is from genome assembly GCF_000159955.1 of Paenibacillus sp. oral taxon 786 str. D14. GTDB lineage: Bacteria > Bacillota > Bacilli > Paenibacillales > Paenibacillaceae > Fontibacillus > Fontibacillus phoenicis. Next base: position 174,237 of record NZ_GG695972.1, read on the forward strand.
AAGCGGTATGGATCTGGCGAAAGCCCGTGTAGAAGTTAACTTTGAATTCCTGGAGAAACTCGGCGCTCCGTATTTTTGCTTCCATGACGTGGACGTTGCTCCAGAAGGTGCGACCCTTAAAGAATCCAATGAAAATCTGGACGTCATCGTCGCTAAAATCAAAGAAGGCATGAAGCAAACCGGCGTGAAGCTGCTTTGGAACACAGCTAACATGTTCTCCAACCCGCGTTACGTACATGGCGCTGCAACGACTTCCAATGCTGACGTCTTCGCTTATGCTGCAGCTCAAGTGAAGAAAGGTCTGGAAACCGCTGTTGAGCTGGGCGCTGAAAACTATGTATTCTGGGGCGGCCGTGAAGGTTACGAGTCCCTGCTGAACACAGATATGGCTCTGGAACTCGACAACCTGGCGAGATTCTTCCAAATGGCCATCGATTATGCAAAAGAAATCGGCTTCAAAGGTCAATTCCTGATCGAGCCGAAACCAAAAGAGCCTACGAAACACCAATACGATTTCGATGCTGCTACGACAATTGCATTCCTGCAAAAATACGGCTTGCAAGACCACTTCAAGCTGAACCTGGAAGCAAACCATGCGACGCTGGCCGGCCATACGTTTGAACACGAGCTGCGCGTAGCCCGCATCAACAACATGCTGGGTTCGATCGACGCGAACCAAGGCGATATGCTGCTCGGCTGGGATACCGACGAATTCCCAACAGACCTGTATGCCGTAACGCTGGCGATGTATGAAATCCTGAAAAACGGCGGCTTGGGCTCCGGCGGGGTGAACTTCGACGCGAAGGTAAGACGTACTTCCTTCGAACCGGAAGACCTGTTCTATGCTCATATTGCGGGTATGGACACCTTCGCGAAAGGCTTGAAAGTAGCCGGCAAAATGATCGAAGACAACTTCATCGAAAACCTGATTGAAGAACGTTATGCTAGCTTCAAATCCGGCATCGGCGCGGATATCGTGTCCGGCAAAGCAAACTTCAAAACGCTGGAAGCTTATGCTCTGGAGCACAGCCATATCGTGAACAAATCGAACCATCTCGAACTGGTGAAAGCCCGCCTGAACGAATACATTTTCGGCACGAAATAAGCGTAGAGAGACACTTGTTAAACAACCTATCCAAAAGGGGACGCCTGCCGTCCCTTTTTGTGGTATAAGGCCCCCTTTGGGGGACATGCGAAGGGAGAGTATCGCAATGAAGTATGTGATTGGCATCGATTTGGGGACCAGCTCGGTGAAGACGTTGCTCGTGAACCAAAACGGCGAGATCGCCGGGGAGGCGTCTGCAGCTTATCCGCTGATCCAAGAGCGTCCGGGGTACAGCGAACAAAATCCGGAGGAATGGGTCAAAGGGACGATTGCTTGTTTGCAGCAGCTGCTGAAGGAAAGCGGCGTAGCTGCCGAAGACATCGAGGGTGTCTCCTTCTCCGGTCAAATGCACGGCTTAGTGCTGCTTGATGAGCAGAACAACGTGCTGCGCAACGCGATTTTGTGGAACGATACCCGGACAACAAAGCAATGCCGTCAAATTGAAGCGAAGCTGGGCGACAAGCTGCTCGACATTACGCGCAACGCTGCGTTGGAAGGGTTTACGTTGCCAAAAATCCTTTGGGTGCAGGAGCATGAGCCGGAGTTGTTTGCCAAAGCCGCGCGTTTCGTACTGCCGAAGGATTATTTGCGTTACCGCATGACCGGCCAAGTGCAAATGGAAATCTCCGACGCGGCGGGAACGCTGCTGCTGAACGTGCCGGAAGGCAAGTGGAGCGAGGAGATCGCTGCCGCCTTCGGGCTTCCGGCTGGCTTCTGCCCGCCGATTGTGGGCAGCACCGAGTTTACCGGCACGCTGCTGCCGGAATTTGCCGCCGAGTCCGGCCTGGCGGCTGGCACGAAGGTGTTTGGCGGCGGCGCTGACAACGCCTGCGGCGCGGTTGGCGCAGGTATCGTCCGTAAAGGTGACGCGCTGTGCAGCGTGGGTACGTCTGGCGTGGTGCTGACCTACGAAGAAGACAAGAACAAGGATTTTGCCGGCAAGGTGCATTTCTTTAACCATGCGCATCCGGGCGCTTTTTACGCGATGGGCGTGACGTTGGCCGCAGGGTATTCCTTGAGCTGGTTCAAGGAATCGCTGGCGCCGGAGCTTAGCTTTGACGAGCTGCTGAAGCCGGTGGGCGACATTCCGCCGGGTTCGGAAGGGCTGCTGTTCACCCCGTATCTGGTCGGGGAACGCACGCCGCATGCGGACAGCGTCATTCGCGGCAGCTTCATCGGCTTGTCCGGCACGCATCGCCGGGAGCATCTGGCCCGCGCGGTAATGGAAGGCATCACCTTCTCGCTGCAGGAGTCGTTTGATCTGTTCGACGCGGCCGGCATCGAGGTTGAACGCGTGATTTCCATCGGCGGCGGCGCGAAGAATCCGGTCTGGCTGCAAATGCAGGCCGATATTTTCGGTAAGCCGGTTGTGGCGCTCAAGAACGAGCAAGGCCCGGCGATGGGCGCGGCGATGATGGCTGCTGTCGGCAGCGGCTGGTTCGGCAGCTTGAAAGAATGCGCCGATGCCTTCATCGGGTATGCGAAGACCTATGAGCCGATCCCGGCTAATGTGGAGAAGTACGCCCGCTTATTCAATCTGTATCAGCAAGTTTATGCAGCAACCCGCTCGCTGAACGAAGGGCTGCAGGAATTCCGCGGATAAGCTTGCACAAGGATCTGCCCATAAACGCCTGTTCCCATGGGGAATAGGCGTTTTTCAATTTGGATATGGTGCTGCTGAGCCAAGAACTGCAAACCCATGCAGTGCCAAAGGCATGGTATAATTGACCTTGTGCGAGGAGGGAAGACATGTTCATCCGGAGCATCTACCGCAATTACTTCAAGAACAATTTGTTCATGAAGATTCTTTTGTTTTTTTCAGTCATCACCATCGTTACGATTATTACTTTTTCGTATTTGATGTTTATGTTTATGTCAGAGTCCGCGGTACAGAGACAACTGGACATTTAGAAGCGGGCAATCGAAAGTGTCAGCGATTACATTGGCAGCAAATACGAATCCGTACAGGCAATGGTACGGGGCATTTATCGTGACGAGGAGTTGGCCTCGAACACTTCTTTTTTCTTGGAGCATCCGTATCAGGATTACGTGAATTACCGCTTGGACCGTTTTTATACGGAAAATAATTCGTCAACCGACACCGTTCTGTATTTCCGTAACGTGGTCGACGACGATCCGGACATTCGCAGTTTGATGTTATATAGCGCAGATCTGCAACAGTTATATGTTTTTGGCAGCGATAAGCAATTTAAGATTATCCCTACCAATCAGGCCCGATCCTTCATCCCTGATGTGATGTATCAGGAGGAAGGCGTGAACGTGGGAGCCGCTAACATCTGGGTGCGCAAAACGGTGGGCCTGCCAGATCTCCCGATGTATTCGGTCCGCATCCCCATCAATAATAAGCAATCGCTTCGCAACATCGGGCAGCTCGACGTGTATTTCGATACCGACAAGGTATGGGGCAGCCTCGCGATGTACGAAGATGAACTCAAAGGATCCATCTTGGTGCTGTCCGCTGATGGCAGCGTATTATTTGATTCCTCCGGAACCTATTATGATCAGAAATACCCGTATGCCGAACAAATTAATTCTATGTACGATACCGGGGTGCTGGGTGAAGGGCTGATTGCCACTAAGCTGACGCAAAGCCAGGGAGGTTACACCGTACTCAGTACCGTTCCAAAAGAGGAGCTGGCCAAAACTTATCACGGACTCCGCAACACGATCTTTACCATCAGCTCCATTTGCATTTTGTTTGCGATCCTGATCCCGGCGCTGTTTATCAGCAATTTCGCCAAACGCACGCGAAATATTATTCGGTTTACCCGCAGAGTTCGCAACGGGGATCTCACCGCACGGATCGACGAGTTCCGGGAGGACGAGCTGGGGCAGATCTCCAAGAGCTTTAATGACATGCTGGACGAGCTGAATGTATACATCGACCGGGTGTTCAAAGCGGAGATTAAGCAGCAGCAAACCGAGCTCGTTGCGTTGCAGGCGCGGATCAATCCGCACTTCCTGTACAATACGCTGGAGGTTATCCGGATGCGGGCCGTTTCCCAAGGCGCGAAAGATGTGGGCGAGATGATCTACAGCTTGTCCGTCCTGTTCAAAAGCATGGTGCAGCAAAAGAAGAACTACACCCTTAAGGACGAACTGGAAGCTTGCCGATTATATCTAGAGTTGTTCCGTATCCGTTACCGGGATCGCTTTAGCTATGAGATTCAAGCCGACCCTTCGCTTCTGGGCAAAGCGATCGTCCGTTTGTCCCTGCAGCCTATCGTGGAGAACTATATCGTCCACGGCATCCAAACCGACCAAAGCGACAACCGGATTAAGATCGAGGTGCGGGAAGACGGGGATTCGCTGGTGGCCGTGGTCAAGGATAACGGGAAGGGAATCGATCCCGACCGGCTGGCGGAAATCCATCGGGAGCTGGAGCGGGAAGAAGAAACCGGGCAAATGTTTGGACTTCGCAGCGTACATTCGCGGCTGCGTTTCCTGTACGGCCCGGACTACGGAATCAAGATCGAGAGCACGCCCGGCACCGGGACAACCATCACAGTTCGTTTTCCGAATCGGGAAGGAATGGAGGGGGAAGATGTATAAGGTATTTATCGTCGATGACGAACCGTTCATCATCGAAGGCTTATACGATATCGTGGACTGGCCGCAGTTTGGCTTGGAAATTGTCGGACACGCAGAGAACGGCCAGCAGGCGCTGGACGCCCTTGCTACGAAGCCGGTGGATGTATTAATCACGGACATCTCCATGCCGGTCATGAACGGGTTAACGCTGATTTCCGAGGCGCGGAAGCTGCACAAGGAATTGAAGGTCATTATTTTGAGCGGATTTAACGAGTTTGATTACCTCAAAGAGGGCATGAAGCTTGGCATTGAAAACTACCTGCTGAAGCCGATTAATGTTGAGGAGATGGAATCGACGCTGCGCAACACGGTGCAGAAGCTGGACAGCGTGGATACAAACGGACTCTACGACGCCTATGATATCCAAATCCTGAAGGACAACACGCTTTACCGCTGGCTGAACGGGCAGATGGCGGCTGCGGAATTCGAGGAGCGAGCCGAGCTGCTGGGCTTGCATTTGCAGGGGCCTTATGTTGCGGTGGCGATGCTGCGCACCGAAGGCAACTCGGCCGAAGTATTTGATCGCGCTGAACGTTACCTCAAGGCGTGGCGGGGAATCACCCTATTCCACGATGTAGATGGCGATATTGGAATCGTGGCTTCCCTTCCTGCCGGGGCAGAGGAGAAGCGGACTTTTGCCGAACTGATGGAGCATCTGTCCCTGGAATTGTCAGTCATGAACCAGACGATTCAAATGGGCGTAGGTAATGTGGGACGGTTGCCTGAAGCGGCATCTCTCAGCTATAAGCAAGCCAAGCGTGCCCTTGAATATTACTTGATTTATCCGGAACGGCGGACGATGGAATACAAGCAGCTAGAGAGTACCCGCGCCGGCGGCGTATTGGAGAGCGGCTATCCGCTAGGCTGGGACGATTACGCCAAGTTGATTTTGGCGAAGGATAAGGATGGATTAAGAAAACGGATTTGCCAAGATTTCGAGCGGTTGAAGCAGACGGAGGGCATTCGTCCCGAGGATGTGCAGAATATCGCCTTGGAACTGGTGGTCCGCTTTAAAATGGAGCTTCAGCATATTAAATATACGGAAGAGACAGACTTGTTTAAGAACACGCTTCAACGTGTCCAGCGCTGTGATTCGTTTCAAGAGCTGGTCCAAAGTCTCGTAAATTTGGCGGAGGAGACGGTTGGTTCGCTTCTACAGGATGCTAAGAATCCGGTGGTGCATCAGGTGTTGAACTACATCGACTCGCATTACGCCGACGAACTGTCGCTCAAAACGCTGGGCGCGCAATACCATATTCATCCGGTGTATCTCGGGCAGTTATTTCACAAGGAGACGGGGATGTCCTTTGCCGAGTATATTAACAAGTACCGGATCGAAAAGGCGAAGCAACAACTCAAAAATACCAATCTCAAAGTGCACGAAATCGCGCGGAGCGTGGGCTACTGGGAGATCGGTTATTTCTATAAGCAGTTCCGGAAATACGTGGGGATCTCCCCCACCGACTTTAAGGCACTGCATTAGATCGAATAGGGGAGGGTACCCTGGAGCAAGGAGATTTTTAACCACCTAAATCGGTTGGTTTTCCTTGGTTCCGGGGTATTGTCCTTTTCTTTAATTTGTACCTTAATTTTTTAAGTTTATCTTCTTTTTGTAATGGCTTTCATTCGGTAAGGTTAGGTTAGTCGAACAAAACAAAAGAGATTCAAAAGGGAGGATCAGCATGAGTAAAAGCAAAAGAAGTTTTTCTTTCGTCCTTGCCACTCTGATGGCCATGGTGCTTGTTCTGAGCGCATGCGGCGGAAGCAAGAACGCGGACAGCGGCAGCAACAGCGGAGCCGCAGCGGGCAACTCGGAGGAACCGGTTAACCTGATTTGGTACACGATCGGTACGCCTCAAAAAGACGTAGACCGCGTAATGGAAGAAGTCAGCAAGTACACCAAAGAGAAAATCAATGCAACAATTACGATGAAAATGATCGACTGGGGCGACTACGCACAAAAGATGCAAGTGAACGTCGCTTCCGGTGAACCGATGGATATCATCTTCACTTCCGCAGGTGGTTTCGACTACGTGCAAAACGCTAGAAAAGGCGCGTTCCTGCAACTGGACGAGCTGCTCGAGCAATATGGACAAGACCTGAAGAACACTATCGACCCTGCGTTCTTGGAAGGCTCCAAAGTCGACGGGCATAACTACGGGATCCCGGCGAACAAAGAACTTCCGCAACAAGAAGTATGGCGCTTCAACAAAACGTTCTTGGACAAGTATAACCTGGACATCTCGAACGTTCGTTCCTTGGAAAGCATCGAGCCATTGTTGAAAACGATTAAAGAAAATGAACCGGGCGTAACGCCGTTCGCAATGAACAAAGAATACGTTCCGTATGTTCCTTACGATTACATTATTCAAAACCTGCCGATGGCGGTAAAACTGGATACGACCGATTATAAAATCGTAAACATCCTGGAAACGCCGGAAATGCAAGAAGCTCTGAACTTGATGCACAAGTACTATAAAGCAGGTTACGTAGCTCCGGAAGCGGCTACAACTGGCTCTACCAGCGACCTGATGACTTCCGGTCAATGGTTCATGGACCGTGCACAAACCCAGCCGCTGGCGGATAACCTGTGGTCTGCAAGCTACGGCTACCCTGTAGTATCTACACCGGCAAGTGACGCGATTATCACGAACACTTCCGTACAAGGTTCGATCATGGCGATCTCCGCGAACTCCGAACATCCGGAGAAAGCAATGGAATTCCTGAACCTGCTGAACACCGATCCGGTGCTGCGCAACATGGTTGACTCCGGTATCGAAGGCGTTCACTACAAGAAAATCGATGACACCCACTACGAAAACCTGGCAGAATCGAAAAACTACGACATGCCTTCGTACTCTTTGGGTAACAACATGCTCCTGTACTTGAATGCCAACGACCCAGACGACAAATGGGAGCAATTCAAGAAGTTTAACGCAGAAGGCGTGAATTCGCCAATCCTGAGCTTCAACTTCGACAGCACGAAAGTAGCTACCGAAATGGCCGCTGTACAAAACGTAAAAGAGCAATTCTGGTCCTCGTTGATGACGGGTACGGTTGATCCGGCGGAATACCTGCCAAAAGCAATCAAAAAATTCAAAGAGGCAGGCCTGGACAAGGTGATTGCTGAAGCCCAAGCTCAGCTCGATGCCTGGAGAGCTGAAAACAACAAGTAATCATTATAGAGATAGAGAGGGATCGGGCGGGTGATAGTTGCGCCCGATCCTTTTTCATTATTTTTCGACAGGAGGGGAACATCATGGCTGCATTTTTCAAAAACCTGCTTAAGAATAAAGTCATGTTATTTATGGTGTTGCCGGGTGCCGTTTGGTTTTTCTTCTTCTCGTACCTTCCGCTGGTCGGTACGATTACGGCGTTTAAGCAATACCGCTTCAGCCGTGACGGATTCTGGGCGAGTATCGCGCGGAGTGAGTGGGTAGGTTGGGAAAACTTCAAGTTCCTGTTCAGTACAAACGATGCCTTTACCATTACCCGCAACACGTTGTTATACAACCTTGCTTTTATTTTCATTGGACTCATCCTTTCCGTGGCGATGGCGATTCTGTTGTCTGAGCTGGTCGGCAAGACCATGGCCAAAGTGTATCAAACCGGGATGTTCCTGCCCTACTTCCTTTCCTGGGTTATCGTCGGCTACTTTGCGTTCAGCTTCCTGAGCATGGACCGGGGGATGATTAACCAGATTTTAGGTTGGTTTGGCGTGGAGCGAATTAACTGGTATTCGGAGCCAAAATATTGGCCTTATATTTTGATATTCGTCAACCTATGGAAAACGATCGGCTACAACAGTGTCGTTTACCTGGCTTCGATCATGGGTATCGACAAATCGCTTTATGAAGCGGCGATGATTGACGGTGCGACCAAATGGCAGCAAATCCGCAACATCACGGTTCCCCTGCTCTCCCCAATCATCATTATCATGACACTGCTGGCGGTAGGGCGGATCTTCTACGCCGACTTCGGCTTATTCTACCAAGTGCCAAGAGATTCGGGTACGCTCTATCAAGTCACGAACGTCATCGACACTTACGTATACCGCGGTCTAAAAACAACCGGGGAAATCGGCATGAGTACGGCGGCCGGTCTTTATCAATCGGTGGTAGGCTTTATTCTCGTCATGGTTTCTAACTTCATCGTGCGCAAAATGGATAAAGACAGCGCCCTATTTTAAAACAGCTGAAAGGAGTGTCAAGGTATGGCGGAGATGGCTAGAAAAAGCAAAGATTTTCATCATGTCTCTCGCGGCTGGAACGCCGTATTGCACCTGATCGCCGGTATTTTTTCGTTTATGTGTGTGTTTCCCTTTATCTTTGTTGTGATTATTTCCTTTACCGATGAGAAGACGCTGGCAACAGACGGTTACCGGCTGCTGCCGGCCAAATGGAGTCTCGAAGCTTACCGCTTCGTGTTTGAGAGCGGCGACTCTCTGCTTCGTTCGTATGGCGTAACGATCGTTGTCACGCTGGTAGGTACGATCCTTAGCTTGGCAATGATTGCGCTTTATGCTTACGCGATTTCTCGGAAGAGCTTCCGGTACCGGAGATTTTTCTCCGTATTTGCGATTGTGACCATGCTGTTTAACGGAGGGATGATTCCAACCTATATGGTGGTATCCCAACTGATGGGTCTGAAAGATACGTTGTGGGCGCTAATTTTGCCGCTTGCAATGAATGCGTTCTACATCATGATCTTACGTACGTTTTATAGTACAAGCGTTCCTGAAGCAGTTATTGAATCGGCGCGGATTGACGGTGCCGGCGATTTCTATATTTTCCTGCGGATCGTCTTGCCGCTGTCGCTCCCAGGTCTTGCTACGATCGGCTTGTTCAGCACGCTGGGTTACTGGAACGACTGGTTTAACGCACTTCTGTATATCGACAATCCGAATTTGGTGCCGCTGCAGTCGATGCTGATGCGGATCGAATCGAGTATTGCGTTTATTCAGCAAAACTCGCAGAACACTTCGCTTAGCTTGGCCGCGATGCAATCTATTCCGCAGGACACTTCGCGGATGGCGATGGTCGTGCTGGCAACGTTGCCAATTATTTTTGCATATCCGTTCTTTCAACGGTATTTTGTACAAGGACTTACGGTAGGCGCTGTCAAAGAATAAATATAGCTTCATCCAACCTTCTCGATGCTGAAAAGTGAATTTTCTAGTTTGAATCATTTTTGAACTCTTTTGGAATCAAGGAGAAAAATGAAAGGAGCGAGGTGGAGATGTTGCTATATAAAGACAGCTCGAAGCCCATCCCGGAACGAGTAGAGCATTTGCTCGGGCTGATGACATTGGAAGAAAAGGCCGGCCAGCTGGTTCAGCCCTTCGGCTGGCAGACCTATGAGCATAAAGATGGAGAGATTAAGCTGACCGAAGCGTTTAAGGCGCAGGTGAAAAACGGCGGCGTCGGTTCGTTATACGGCGTACTGCGCGCCGATCCGTGGACGGGCGTGACGCTGGAAACCGGCTTGTCGCCGCGCGAAGGTACGGAGGCGGTGAACGCCATCCAGCGGTACGCCATCGAGAACTCGCGCCTCGGCATCCCGATTCTGATCGGGGAAGAGTGCTCGCACGGCCATATGGCCATTGGCGCCACGGTGTTTCCGGTACCGCTGTCGCTCGGCAGCACCTGGAACGTGGAGCTGTATCGCGAGATGTGCCGGGCGGTGGCCCGGGAGACGCGCGCCCAGGGCGGCGCGGTCACGTATTCTCCAGTCCTCGACGTTGTGCGTGATCCCCGCTGGGGCCGGACCGAAGAATGCTTTGGCGAAGACGCTTATTTGATCAGCGAAATGGCCGTGGCTTCGGTCGAAGGCTTGCAAGGGGAGAGCTTGGACGGAGAGGACAGCGTGGCGGCTACGCTGAAGCACTTCGTCGGCTACGGCAGCTCCGAGGGCGGCCGAAATGCCGGCCCAGTCCATATGGGACGGCGCGAACTGCTGGAGGTCGACCTGCTGCCGTTCCGCAAGGCGGTGGAAGCCGGTGCGGCTTCGATCATGCCGGCCTACAACGAGATCGACGGCGTTCCATGTACGACCAATGAGGAATTGTTGGACGGCGTCCTGCGCGGCGAGTGGGGGTTTGACGGCATGGTCATCACCGACTGCGGCGCGATCGACATGCTCGCCTCCGGCCACGATGTGGCAGAGGACGGACGGGACGCGGCGATCCAAGCGATCCGCGCGGGCATCGATATGGAGATGTCCGGCGTGATGTTCGGCAAGCATCTGGTGGAGGCGGTACGGTCGGGACAGCTGGAGGAGGAAGTGCTCGATCGCGCGGTACGCCGCGTATTGACGCTGAAATTCCGCCTCGGGCTGTTTGAACGTCCGTACGCCGACCCAGAGCGGGCCGAGCGGGTGATTGGCAGCGCGGAACATGTGGAGCTGGCCCGGCAACTGGCCAGCGAAGGCGTTGTGCTGCTCAAGAACAAAGACGGCGTGCTGCCGCTGTCGGCGGACGCCGGTACCATCGCCGTTATCGGGCCGAACGCTGATGCGGGGTACAACCAGCTGGGCGACTACACCTCGCCACAGCCGCGGTCCAAGGTTACGACCGTGCTCGGCGGAATCCGCAGCAAGCTGGCTGAAACGCCGGAACGGGTGCTGTATGCGCCGGGCTGCCGGATCAACGGCAATTCCCGGGAAGGTTTTGACGTGGCGTTGTCTTGCGCGGAGAAGGCGGATACGGTGGTTATGGTCGTGGGTGGCTCAAGCGCACGGGACTTTGGCGAGGGGACCATTGACCTTCGCACCGGCGCTTCCAAAGTGACCGACAATGCGGAGAGCGACATGGATTGCGGCGAAGGCATTGACCGCATGAACCTCAGCTTATCCGGCGTACAGCTGGAGCTGATTCAAGAAATTCATAAATTGGGTAAGCCGCTCGTGGTGGTTTATATCAACGGACGGCCGATTGCCGAGCCGTGGATCGACGAGCACGCCGATGCGATCCTCGAAGCCTGGTATCCGGGGCAAGAAGGCGGGCATGCGATCGCCGACATCCTCTTCGGCGACGTGAATCCATCGGGACGTCTGACGATCTCGATTCCAAAGCATGTTGGACAGGTTCCGGTCTACTACCACGGCAAACGTTCGCGGGGCAAACGGTATCTGGAAGGCGATTCGCAGCCGCGTTATCCGTTTGGGTACGGACTGAGCTATACCGAATTCACCTATAACAATTTAAAGCTGGAGTCCGATACGATTAATAAGGACGGCTCAACGAAGGTGACGGTTGAAGTGACGAACGTCGGCGAACGTGCTGGTGCGGAAGTCATTCAACTGTATATTACCGATGTTGCAAGTAAGGTAACCCGGCCGGCGAAGGAGTTGAAAGGCTTCCGTAAAATATTCCTGCAACCGGGCGAGACCCAGACCGTGGAATTTACGGTCGGTCCAGAGCAGCTGCAATACATCGGCCAGAATTATAAACCGGTGGTGGAGCCGGGCGAATTCCGGGTGCACGTCGGCAAGAACGTAAATGATACGCTGAGCGCCAATCTCTTTGTGCGGGAGGATTAATTGATATGGAACGCATCAGACGTTTTATCCGGGAACTATCGGAAGCCCAGTGGCTGGATCAAATCCAGCTGCGCGGGTGGGAGATCACTTCTTCCGTATACCAGGTTCCCGGCAGCTACACGAAGGAAACTGAATATTCGGAGGGACAAGCCTTCGAGCGCTTCCCTAGCACGCAGGGAACCACGTATTTCTTCCGTACCCAGCTGGAGATTCCGAAAGGGTGGCGCGGCGGGCAGGTGGGCCTCATCTTTGCCTCCGGCGGCGAAGGGCTGCTGCGCATCAATGGCAAATCGGCCCAGGGCCTGGACCGGAACCATACGTTCGTGACGCTTCCGCAGGAGTTGGGACAAGGCCCGCTCTCGCTGGAAATCGAGCTGTATGACCCGATCCCTGAACCGGTGGATCCGCTGAACCAACAAGCGGTGATTCAGCCGCCGATTTCGCGGATCGACAGCCGTCTGGTACTGGTGAACCGGCCGGTGCAAAGCTTGATGTATACGGCAACGGTTGTCCGCGATGCCACGGTGCTGCTGCCGGAACAGGATTTTCGGCGCACCCGCCTGATCGAGGCGCTGTATGCCGCCATGGACGGGTTCGTGGCGCTGGACAAGGAAGCGATTCGCGAGGGTGGAGCGATTACCGAGCTGGAACAGCGGCTCACCGAGCGGGTGAAGGCGATCGGCGGCAATGCCGAAGGCCTGATCCACATGGTCGGCCAGTCGCATATCGACATCGCCTGGCTGTGGCCGGTGCGGGAGACGGTGCGCAAGACGAGCCGGACGTTCTCGACGGTTGATGCGCTGATGCGCGAATACCCGGAATACCGCTACACCCAAAGCCAACCGCTGCTGTTCGCCTTCCTGAAAGAGAACGACCCCGAGTTGTACGAGCGGGTGAAGGCACGGATCAAGGAGGGGCGCTGGGAATTGGTTGGCGGCATGTGGGTAGAGCCGGATTTGAACCTGCCAAGCGGCGAATCGCTGATGCGGCAGATGCTGTACGGGCAACGTTTCTATCAGGAGGAGTTCGGCTTCACCTCGGAGATTGAATGGCTGCCAGACACGTTTGGTTATTGCGCATCATTGCCGCAAATTTTGAAGCATGGCGGGATTCGCTATTTTATGACGACCAAGCTTGGCTGGAACGACACTAACGTATTCCCGTACGACCTGTTCCATTGGGTCGGCATTGACGGTACGCCAATGCTGTCGTATCTGAACCACGGCGTAAATGAAAATACGTTGCCGAAGGACGTTCACGATCACTGGCAATCGTATCGCCAAAAAGCGGTCCATCCGGAGCAAATGCTGCTTTACGGACATGGCGACGGCGGCGGCGGGGTGACCCGTGAAATGCTGGAGTACATTCACCGCGCTGATCTGATGGTAGGTCAGCCGGCAAGCGAATATAGCACGGCAGCGGAGTTCTTTGCTGGCATCGAAGCAGCGCAGCCGAAATTGCCGGCATGGCACGGCGACCTGTACCTTGAATTGCACCGGGGGACGTATACGACCCACGGGCGCAACAAGCGCAGCAATCGCAAAGCGGAGATCCTGTACCGCGAGGCGGAGCTATGGAACGCGTTGGCCGCTCCGGCGATGCTGAAGGATCAGCAACGCGAGGCGCAAAGAACGCTGCAGGAGGGCTGGAAGCTGATCCTGTTGAACCAGTTCCACGACATCATTCCGGGTTCGGCGATTACCGAAGCGTACGAGACATCGACGAAAGAATATGGAGAGATTTTTGAGAAAGGAAACGCCGGGCTGCGTCAGGGCCTGACGACTTTGGCTGAACGGGTATCGACCACGGGCGAAGGTACGCCGTACATCGTCTTTAACAGCCTAGGCTGGACGCGCGATGTGATCGTGTCCCTTCCGGAACAAGCTTATCGGAGCGGCGCGGCTGCATACGACGAGCAGGGGACACGGCTTGAACTGGATGTGCGGACGGATCTTGGCGGAGAAACCGCGGCTTGGGTCCGCGTGCCGGAGGTTCCGGCGTTTGGCTACAAGACGATTTGGCTGCGGAACGAAGCGGGAGCAGTTGCCCGAACTAAGGCGGATTCCCTGGACGGAAGCCAAGCGTTCCAAGGCGAGTGGGAAACGGAGTTCTACCGCCTGAAATTTAACGACCGCGGCGAGATCGTCAGCCTGTGGGATAAGGAAGCCGGACGGGAGATCGTGAAATCCGGGGAAAGCGCAAACCGCTTCCACTTCTATCACGACCGTCCTACGCTGTGGGATGCTTGGGACATTGACCCGCGCTATGAACAGCAACCGGCCGGCGAGGCTGTATTGCTGGAGAGCGGTCTGGTTGCAAGCGGGCCCGTCCAAGACGTACTGCGCTTCCGCTGGAGTATTGGTCAATCGGAAATCACGCAGGATCTGATTCTGTATCATCACAACAAGCGGATTGATTTCCAAACGAAGGTGAATTGGAACGAAGCTCACAAGCTGCTGAAGGTTGGGTTCCCGATCGACCTCGTTACGGACAAAGCGACTTACGAAATTCCGTTCGGGGCGCTGGAACGTCCAACACATCGCAATACGAGCTGGGAGCAGGCGCAATTTGAGGTGTGCGGACACCGGTTCGCCGACGTTTCCGAACGCGGATACGGCGTCAGCCTGCTAAATGACTGCAAATACGGCTACGACATCCAAGGCAGCACGATTCGCCTGTCGCTGCTGCGGGCGCCAAAATGGCCGGACGTGACCGCCGATCTGGGCGAGCATGAATTTACGTATTCGCTGTACCCGCACCAAGGCGACTGGCAGACTGCGCACACGGTGCGCGCGGCGGCAGAGCTCAACCATGCGCCGGCAGTATGGGCGGCAGAATCGCATGAAGGCTCGCTGCCTTCCACCGGGGCGTTGCTCGGGTTTACAGGCGAGCACGTGGTGCTCGACACGGTGAAACTGGCCGAGGACGGCGACGGCGTGATCCTGCGCCTGTACGAATCGGCAGGCGGCCGCGAACGCGTGGCGCTAAATTGGAACGAGCCGGTTTCGGCGGCGTTCCGGTCCGACGCTTTGGAGCGGGAGCTGGAGCCGATTACGCTGGCGGACGGAGGGCGGATCGAGCTCGATTTTGCCCCGTATGAAATTAAGACGCTGAAGTTGAAGTAATGGGTGAAGATGGGTTGGTGCACGTTGGCAGCGGGAAGTCAGCTCGCAAGTTAACGGGATGGTTAGCAAGATAGTCAGAAGATAGTTGACGGGAACGTTAGCTGGAATGCTAGCAGGTTAGCAGGAATGCTAGCAGGTTAGCAGGAATGGTGGCAGGAAAGCTATCAGACTGTTAACTGGAAAAAGTACCGCTAATTCAGCCATTTTCTTAGGATGGATGTAATTTAACTGGAATTTCTACCGTTAATTTAACGAATTTTCGCCGACTTCGGCCAATGAGGCTAAATTAACTGTACGATTTACCGTTAAATGAACGATTTAGCGGGAAACTGGCGAATTAACAGTAGGATTTACCGTTAATTTGCAGATTGCCCGTCGCCCGCCAGCCCAACCGCCCTCAAGATCATAGAAGCGAAACGAAACGAAGCCAAATGAAATGACCTATAAAGGAGCGAGAAGACAAGCTCATGGAACAATTTAGACTCCCGAAAATACCGATGCCGCCGCTGGAATTGCCGCAATCCATTAAGGATGTACTGGCCGAGGCCGAAACGAAACTGGCGCATCGTCCGAAATTGCTGCAGCTGTTCAAGAATTGTTTTCCGAACACGCTCGAGACGACAACCAAGCTGATGGACGACGGAACCACCTTCGTCATCACCGGAGACATCCCGGCTTCTTGGCTGCGCGATTCCGTGGAGCAAGTAATCCACTATGTGCCGTTCGCCAAGAACGATCCCGATTTGCAGCGGATCATCAGCGGACTGATCAAACGCCATATTCATTATGTTCATATCGATCCGTACGCGAACGCATTTAACGAGTCGGCCAACGACTGGCACTGGAATACAACTGACGTGACCGAGATGTCCCCATGGGTGTGGGAGCGCAAATTCGAAATCGACTCCTTGTGCTTCGTGGTCCGCTTGGCCTACACGTATTGGAAGGAAACGGAGCAGACCGATATTTTTGATGCCGGCTTTAAATCCGCAATGCGGAAAATCTACGAAGTGTTCAAAACCGAGCAGCATCACTTCGAGAAATCGCCATATCGCTTTACCCGCAACAACGGAATCCCTACCGATTCCTTGCGGAACAACGGAATGGGCATGCCGGTGAACTATACGGGAATGATCTGGTCGGGCTTCCGTTCCAGCGACGACGCCTGCGATTTCCATTACAACATTCCGGGCAACATGTTTGCGGTTGTGGCGCTGCGTCAAATGCAGGAATTCGCCGAGTGGGTCTTCCGCGACATGGACTTCCTGGCCGAACTGAAGGAACTGGAGTTTGAGGTTGACCACGGCATTAAGCTGTACGGGATCTACCGCCATCCGGAATTCGGTCCGATTTACGCCTACGAAACCGACGGCTTTGGCAACTACTGCTTGATGGATGACGCCGGCACGCCGGGCCTCATGTCCATTCCGTACCTGGGCTACGTTAGCGCAGACGATCCGATTTATCAAAATACACGGCGTTTTGCCCTGAGCAAAGAGAATCCGTTCTACTTCGAAGGTAAAGCAGCCAAAGGCATCGGCAGCCCGCATACACCAGAGAATTACATCTGGCATATGGCCTTGTCGATGCAGGGGCTCACCGCGCAAACGAAGGAAGAGAAGCTGGAAATGATCGCAATGCTGGAGGCGACCGACGCCGGAACCGGCTACATGCATGAAGGCTTCCACGCCGACGATCCAAATACGTTTACGCGCAAATGGTTCGCTTGGTCGAACAGCTTGTTCTCGCAGCTGGTGTACCAGGCGATGCAGGAAGGTATATTGTAACGCATCGATCTGCAAGCGGCGCTGAAAGTGTCCGTTAGGATGCGAACGCGCCCCCAATTCATATCCCACATATCTCAAAGGAGACTTGACCATGAGCAAAATTATCGGCGAACCTTTAAAAAATATCCCTTGGCAAGACAAACCGGCCGGCTCGAATGCCCCGGTATGGCGTTACTCTCAAAACCCAATCATAGAGCGTCATGCGATCCCGAACTCCAACAGCGTGTTTAACTCCGCGGTCGTGCCTTTTGAAGGCGGATTTGCCGGTGTGTTCCGCTGCGATTCGCGTTCGGTCAGCATGGATATTTTTGCAGGATTCAGTGACGACGGCATCAACTGGAAAATCAACCACGAGCCAATCCAATTCGAAGGCGACGAGGAAGTGACCAAACGGGAATACCGCTACGACCCGCGCGTCTGCAAAATCGGCGACCGCTACTACATCACCTGGTGTAACGGCTACCATGGCCCAACGATCGGTATTGCGTACACGACGGACTTCAAGACGTTCCATCAGCTGGAAAACGCCTTTTTGCCGTACAATCGCAATGGTGTGCTGTTCCCGCGCAAGATCGGTGAACGTTACGCGATGCTCAGCCGCCCAAGTGACACGGGCCACACGCCGTTTGGCGATATTTTCTACAGCGAAAGCCCAGACCTGACCTTCTGGGGCAAACATCGCTATGTGATGGGTACGATTAACGGCGATGCTTCTGCATGGCAATCGAAAAAAATCGGCCCAGGACCGGTTCCGATCGAAACCGACCAAGGCTGGCTGCTGATCTACCACGGCGTCATCAATACCTGCAACGGCTTCGTTTACCGCATGGGCTGCGCCCTGCTGGACATCGACAAACCGTGGATCGTCAAAGCGCGTTCGCGTAACTATATCCTCGGTCCAGAAGAGCTGTACGAATGCGTCGGCGACGTGCCAAACGTGACGTTCCCTTGCGCCGCTTTGACTGACGCCGAAACCGGCCGGATCGCGATCTACTACGGCTGTGCGGATACAGTTACCGGCCTGGCCTTCACTACCGTGGACGAGCTGCTGAAGTACATGGAAGAATATCCGCTGGAGACAGAAGCGTGAGGAACAAAAGCTCATCTACAAAATTACAAACCACGGAGGAAAGCGGGGGTTAGAGAAATGAGCAAGCAAAGAACGGCCCATATCATCTCCCATACGCACTGGGACCGGGAATGGTATTTGCCGTACGAGAAGCATCACGTTCGTCTGGTTGAGCTGGTGGATGCGCTGCTCGATAAGCTGGACGGCGATTCGGCGTTCCGCAGCTTTTATCTCGACGGTCAAACGATCATCATCGAAGATTACTTGCAAGTACGACCGGAGAACAAGGAGCGTCTGGAAAAATACATCCGCGAAGGCCGCATCCTCATCGGACCTTGGTACATTTTGCAGGATGCGTTCCTAACGAGCGGAGAAGCGAATATCCGCAACATGCAAATCGGCCATCAGGACGCGTTAAAATACGGTGCGCCCGCGAAGATCGGCTATTTCCCCGACACCTTCGGCCTCGTCGGGCAAATCCCGCAATTGATGTTGCAATCCGGGATTCGTAACGCCTTTTTTGGCCGCGGCGTGAAGCCGACCGGCTTCAACAATACCGTATCCGACGGCGGGTATGAGTCCTCCTTCTCAGAGCTGATCTGGGAAGGACCGGACGGCTCCAAGGTGCTGGGGATCCTGTTCGCCAACTGGTATTCCAACGGCAATGAGGTGCCGGTGGACGAAGCGGAAGCGAAGGCGTTCTGGGATCGCAAGCTGGCGGATGCGGAGAAATACGCAGCCACCGGCGAGCTGCTCTTCATGAACGGCTGCGACCATCAGCCGCTGCAACTGGACCTGCCGGAAGCGATTCGTACGGCGGAGAAGCTGTACCCGGACACGAAGTTCATCCATTCGAACTTCCCGGATTATTTGCGCGAGCTGGAAGCGGCGCTGGAAGGCCGCGAGCTGTCCACCGTCAAGGGCGAGCTGCGCAGCCAGCGCACCGACGGTTGGGGGACGCTGGTGAACACCGCCTCCTCGCGCGTGTATCTGAAGCAGATGAACCAGGTCGGCCAGGCCTTGCTGGAAAAAGTCGCCGAGCCGCTCGCCTCGATCGCGAATCTGCTCGGGAAGGATTACCCGCATCACCTGTTTACGTATGCGTGGAAAACCTTGATGCAAAACCATCCGCACGACAGCATTTGCGGATGCAGCGTAGACGAGGTTCACCGCGAGATGGTCACCCGCTTCGCGAAGAGCCGCCACGTTGCTGAGGCGCTCATCGACGACAGCAAGCGGGTGATCGCGGATGCGGTGAACACCTCCGTCTTCGCCCAGTATGGCGAAGACCCGCTGCCGCTGGTCGTGTTTAACACGACCGGCTGGAGCCGCACGGGCACAGTGTCCATCGAGCTGGACGCTGCCCGCCTGTATTTGCGCGACGGCCTCGGCCTCGAGGAGACCGGCCGCCGCATGAAGGCGGTCGACCTGTCAGGCCGCGAGCTGGTCGACGAGCAGGGGAACACGGTGCCTTGCACGGTGGAGGATCTCGGGCTGCTGTTCGGCTATGATTTGCCGGACGACAAGTTCCGTCAGCCGTACATGTGCCGCCGCGTCAAGCTGACGTTCCAGGCTTCCGATGTGGCTGCGCTGGGTCTGCGCACCTATGCGTGGGTGCGTCGGAAATCGGCGGCAGCTGCCACCAAGCCGACCTCGTTGTTCACGGGCAACCGGGTCATGGAGAACGAGAACCTGAAGGTGGAAATTGCCGAAGACGGATCGTTTACATTGACCGATAAAGCGACGGGCCAAGTGTACCGTGATCTCGGCGTCTATGAGGACACCGGCGATATCGGCAACGAGTACATGTACAAACAGCCGGAAGGCGAAAAGCCGCTGACCACGAAAGGACTGGCTGCGCAAATCCGCATCGTAGAGGACGAACCGTACCGCGCTTCCGTGGAAATTTGCCATGACTGGGAGATCCCGGCGTCCGCTGATGAGAAGCTGGACGAAGAAATGCGCGAGCTGGTTTACTATCCGCACCGCAAAGCGCAGCGCAGCAGCAAGCTGACGACGCTGAAGCTGCGTACGGTCATTTCGCTGGAGGCGGCCGGCAAAGGCGTTCACATCGAGACGACAATCGATAACACGGCGAAGGATCATCGCATCCGTGCCTTGTTCCCAACTGACCTGAAAGCATCGGTCCATCAAGTGGATTCGATGTTTGAAATCGCCGAACGGAGCATTGAACCGGCACCGGAGTGGGAAAACCCAAGCAACACCCAACATCAGCAAGCGTTCGTGGACGTGAGCGGTGAAGGGGCCGGTCTGACCGTAGCCAACCTTGGCTTAAACGAATATGAAGTGCTGCGCGACGGCCGGAACACGATCGCCGTGACGTTGCTCCGCTCTGTGGGCGAGCTCGGCGACTGGGGCTTGTTCCCGACGCCGGAAGCACAGTGCCTGGGCGTGCACACCGCCCGGATGGAACTGATTCCGCATAACGGCGACGGCATTGCGTCCGGCGCGTTTACGGAAGCTTACCAGTTCCAGATTCCGTGGACGCTCAGCCAAACGGAAATGCACGAGGGAACCTTGTCCCCGTCGTATACACCGTTCCAATGGGAAGGCCAAGAGATGGCATTCTCCTCGCTCAAAATGAACGAGACGACCGGCGACCTGCTGCTGCGTTGGTTCAACATGAGCAAGCAAGCATCAGAGCTGACGCTCGGCCTGAACATCCCACATGAGCATTTCTATAAAACAACGATTCTCGAAGAAGAAGCGGCACCGCTGGCCAAGAACGCAGCAGGCAGCTTGTCCCTGCTAGCCGGCCCATGCGAGATCGTAACCATCGGAGTTCGCCGGTAATAATCAGGGGAACGCTTGAACCTGAACCGGGAAGTTAAGGATTAAAGGTTATCCTGCCATAACTTGTTATGTTATGGCGGGGTAACCTTTTTGTTTTGTCTTTGGGGCTTTTTTACGCGATTATCCCTTTTGTTCAGAGAGGTGATAGAGAAAGAGGAAGGAGGAAGGAGGATGAGGACGGCGAGTGAAGGGTGAAGGGTGAGTGGAAGGCACGAAGGAGTAGTGGAAGGCAAACGAAGGGGGGAGTGAAGAAAATGGGGGACCGATGATTAGGGTAGGGTCAAAGGAAGAGTATGGTTAGGGATGAGATTAGGGATGAGATTAGGGATGAAGTAAGGGATGAGGTAAGGGATCAGGGAAAAGGCGAGAGTGTGGGCGATGGGGATGGGGATGGTGGTGGCAAGAGAAGGTGAGCTAGAAGTGGCCATGGTTGATCTCTAGGTGGTCACCTGATTCAATGGGATAATCATGCAAAAGCTCCCGAACAGCAAGGGGCTACACCCTCCAGCATAAACAAACTAATAAAAAATGAGGCATACCAAAGTATACCTCACCTTACTGACACAACACTGTATACGAAATCGAGCGATGTGTCCGGGGAGTTCGAGTTGAGCCTATACCTCGTCCCAGATGCGCCGGACGTTGTCGAAGGCGATGCGGGTGCCTTGGCGGCAGTCCTCCATGCCTTCGTATTCAATGGAGAGGTAGCCGTCGTAGCCGGAAGCCTTCACGATGCGCAGGATCTCCCACAGGTCGAGATCGCCCTGGCCGGCGATGGCGCCGCGCAGGTACTGGCCGCCCGAGCTGCGGAACCAGCCGGCGCCGGGGTCGCGGTTTTCGGGCCGGATGTAGAAGTCCTTGACGTGGACCATTGAGGCGTAGCCGATGTTCTTTTTCACGGCGACGACGGGGTTCTCATCAACGCAAACGAAGTTGCCGACGTCAAGCGTCGTCTTGTAGTTTGGCCGGTCGACGGCATGGATCACCGCTTGCACCCGGTCAGTGGCCTGCACGTAGTAGCCATGGTTTTCCAGGCTGGTTGTGATGCCGTACTGTGCGGCGTAATCGGCGATTTCCCGGCAGGCGTTCGCGATCCGCGGCAGGTCCTCCTGGAACCGGATAATCGAGGTGTCCTGCCGGGAGGCGACGTCATGCCGCATCAGCTTGACGCCAAGCGCATGGGCATGGTCGACCTCGCGTTTGACGCGGGCGATCTCTGCCGCATAAGCCTCTTCCGAGTCGACGATGAAGTTGGCGCCGATCGCATAGTTGGACACGACGATGCCGGCCTGTACCGCGCGCTCGCGGATCCGCTCGATGAGACCCGGATCGTCGTTGAAGTTAAACCCCAGCGGCACGATTTCGATATGCTCGCCGCCGATGTCGGCGACCCAATCGATGACCTCCAGCAGCGTCATCGATCCGGCCTGCATCGCTTGATAGAGGCTGTATGAACTGACTCCCAGTTTCATGAAAGGTCCATCTCCTTTAGTGATAGTTCCAAGCTAACGGACTCCAGAAGCGTTATTTGCCCGTTTTGGGGCGATGAATTTATTT
>NZ_GG695972.1:198492-229274 GCF_000159955.1 Paenibacillus sp. oral taxon 786 str. D14
GGCTAAATCCGATCAAATCGCCTAACGCTGGGCCTAATAAGGTCGCTGGAGTCCGTTACAGCGGGGAATTGCCAGAAAAGTGGCCAATAAGGTCATTAGGGTCCGTTGCGTACAGCGGTGAGACCGGCTGCTCTCTATGTTGCGGCAACCAACTTATCCCCGGAACGACTGAATAAACTTCACCGCCTGACGGATATCCTCCTCCGGGTTGTCGCCGACTTCGCGTTCGATCGTCAGGTAGCCGGTGTAGCCGATTTCTTGCAGGGCGGCGAAATACGCCGGGAAGTCGACGCTGCCCTTGCCCAGCGGCACCTCCTCGAAGCCCACACCGGAGGCGGCCATATCGGCGATTTTCTCGTGGCTCATCGCATCGTAGCCGAGGAAGCCGTACACGTCGCGCGGATCCACCGTGCGGTGGCGAACGCCGTCCTTGACGTGCGTATGGACGATGTAGTCTTTCAGGATCTTGACGCCTTGAACCGGGTCATCCCCGGTGACCATCACCATGTTGGCCGGGTCGAAGTTGACGGAGACACCGTTGGTGCTGAGGGTGTCCAGGAAGCTTTTTAGATGGGCAGCTGGTTCAGGTCCGGTCTCGATGGCAAAATAAGCGTTCAGGCTCTTCGCATACACGCCCAGCTCCTCACAAGCCTGCTGCATCGCCGCGTAAATTGGGCTGTTGGTGTCCTCCGGCACGATGCCGATATGCGTGGTCACCACGTTGGTGCCCAGCTCAACCGCCAGATCGAGAATTCGCTTGGACTTTTCGATTTTGGCTGGGTTGGCGGCGGCATCCTGAAATCCATGGCCGGCGAGGTCGCCGCATAAGGCGGAGATTTCAAGCCCCAGGCTGTTGATGTAATCGCGCAGTTCTTTGCGCTTTGGCCCAGTTAGAACCTCCGGATCCATCTCGCCGGAAACGGCATAAATCTGTACGCCGTCGGCTCCGGCTTCTTTCGCTTTCTTTAAGCCTTCCTTCACGCCTACGCCAAAGCTGTCAACGATAATGCCAATTTTGTTATTTAGCTTCATCGTGCTCACGCCTCCTTGGGCTTCATAAGATTAAAAATGAATTTCACGGCCTTCGGCGGCCGAATCGTATATCGCGTTCAGGATTTTGATCATCTCCACGCCGTCCTCCACTGGGCTGATCGGCGGGACACCATCTAGGCAGCTGGCTACAAAGTGGTTGATTTCATTCTGGAAGGCTCCGCTAAAGTCAAAGCCTGGCGCAGTGATCTGCGGTTCGATATTCACGATCGTGTTGTGGCGCTCGGTCACCATCGACAACGTCGGTTCAATTTCGGCGCCGCCCTTGTCGCCATAGATGTTGATCAGCGCTGAATTTTGCTTGGCATGCAAGGAGAAGCTGACGTCCACGATGAGCGACGCGCCGTTCTCGAAGCGGATTAACGCATTGGCCATATCCTCAACCGTGTTGAGGGAGGCATCATAGTCCGCGGCTTGGTAAAAAGAGTAGTTCTCGATGTTCGAACGATTCCCCAGTTTCGCATAGGTGTTGCCGCTCACCGATTTGACCTTAGGCCGGCCCATCAGGTACCAGCACAGATCGATCGCGTGCACGCCGATGTCGATCAGCGGGCCGCCGCCGGAGCGCGACTTGTCGGCGAACCAGCCGCCGGGATTGCCGAGCCGACGCAGGAGGCTTGCTTTGGCGTAATAAATCTCGCCGAGGTCTCCGGCATCGATAAATTTCTTCAGCACCGCGATGTTGGAGGCATGACGCCTTACATATCCGACCTGCAGCAGGTTACCGGTCCGCTCCACGGCTTGTTGTACTTGCAGGGCCTCGTCCACAGTGATGCAGAGCGGCTTCTCGCAGAGCACCTGCTTGCCGGCCTCCAAGGCGGCGATGCTAATCGGGGCGTGGGTGTTGTTCCAAGTGCAGATGCTGACTGCCTGGACTTCCGGATTGGCGAACATATCGCGGTAATCCGTGTAAACGTGCGGGATGTCGTACTTGCTTGCCATGCTCCGAGCCCGTTCCTCGTTCACGTCACAGATTGCGAGCAGCTTGGCCCGCGGGTTGGCACGGTAGGCTTGCAGATGGGACTCGGAAATGGAACCTGTGCCGACCAGGCCGATGTTCAGTTGGCTCATTTTTCGCAGGTGCACCCTTTCGTTCTCCGCGCGAGTTTGCTACAATGAGAGCATTCATTCGCTAGGATATGTTTTATTTATTCAAATCTATGTTTAGGCACCCCTAATTTAGCACAGCGATTTAAAAGGGAGAATGTTCAGGATGACAAAATATCTGGATTATATGATCAGCCCTGAGCCGATTCGTTTGTTTAATCCCGCGGTGGATGCGAGCCGGCGCAAAATCCAATCGTTATCCGTCGTTAACGCCGGTCATCTGCCCGGGCGCACGATGCAGCGTGCAGACGCAAAGTTTCGGTATTGGGCGTTTGTGGTGATCACGGGCGGGAGCGGGTATTACCAGGCCGGCAACGCGGAAAGGCAGGAGGTTACGGCAGGATCCTGGTTTTGCCTGTATCCGGACGAAACGTTTCAGTATGGTCCACACGCGGAAGGGCATTGGGACGAGTATTATTTCACGGTGGAAGGCTCAAGGGTGGAGGAATGGCTTGGCAGCTGGCTGCAACACCCCGACCAGGTCAAAAAAGCAACGATCGACGACTCCCTCATTAACCGGATGGAGCTCATGTTCATGTTGATCGACAGCGGTGTGCCGAGCAATCTCGACCGAGCTTCTCTAATGCTGGAGTCGTTCCTGTACGAGCTGGTGTCGCAGGCGGATCAGGCGGAAGCCGGAAACCGGGGTCGGTTCGTGATGAAGGTCATCGAGGACATTGCCGCTTCGCTGTATGCCGGTCCAACGCCGGAGGAGCTGGCGGCGCGGCATCATATTTCGATGTCGACGTTGCGGCGGATCGTGCACGAATATTCGGGTTATCCGCTGAATGAATTCATTCACCGACTGAAGGTGGCCGAGGCCAAGAACGTCCTGATGAACACGGAGAAAAGCGTCAAGGAAATCGGCGAATCGCTGGGGTATCAGGATACGTTTTATTTTTCGCGCGTGTTCAAGCGAATTACCGGATGTTCGCCGCGGAGTTATCGTCGCGAAGGCGGACAGTGAGTCTCTGGGCGCAGGGGTTTACACTATATGAGGAGGTTCACGGGATGAAGCTTTTTTTTCAAGGATGGGACGAGGGATTAGTTCATGGCGTAAAAGAATTGGAGGCCCAGCTCGGATTCCAAATGGACCCTTCGGGATTACCGGTGGAAGTTGTGCGCTTGTCTCCAGATGCAGGACAGTTGCGGGTCTCGCTGAGCGGCGGGAAAGGTCGGATTGAATATGTGGAGAGGATTCATTTTTTCCGCGCGTTGGGGTTGTTTGTGGAGCATGCCAAGACGAAAGAGTCGTTTGATCTAACTGAGCGGCCGAGCTTCGATTACAACGGGGCGATGCTGGACGCGTCGCGCAATGCGGTGATGCGGGTGGATGCGATCAAGCAGATGCTGCGCTATATGGCGGTCATGGGACTGAACGGGCTGATGATGTACACCGAGGACACGTACGAAGTGCCGGAACTTCCTTACTTCGGGTATATGCGGGGACGGTACACTGCGGAGGAATTGCGGGAATGCGACGATTACGCGGCGTTGTTTGGCATCGAGATGATCCCGTGCATTCAGACGCTGGGGCATTTATTTCATGCGCTGAAATGGCAGTATGCGGAGCCGCTGCGCGACCATCCGGACATCGTGCTGCCGGGTGCGCCGGCAACGTACGAATTCCTGGAGCAGGCGATTCGGGCGGCATCGGCGCCGTTCCGGTCAAAGCGGATCCATATCGGCATGGACGAAGCGTTTCAGGTGGGACTTGGCCGGTATTTGCGGGACAACGGCTTCCGCGACCGATTCGAGGTCATGAACGAGCATGTCGGGCGGGTGATGGAGATCACCGGGAAGCTGGGGCTGGAGCCGATGATCTGGAGCGACATGTATTTCAACCTGCTGTCGAACGACGTGCAGGGCGGGTTGTATAACATGGAGGCGGATTTTTCTGAGGAAAATATGGCCAAAATCCCGAAAGGCCTCCGGTTCGTTTACTGGAACTACTGGGGGACGGACGAGAACGCGTACAAAGAGGTGTTTGATAAGCACCGGCTGCTTGGGTCGGAGCCGATTTTTGCGGGAGGCATCCATATGTGGAACCTGATGGCCCCGAACCACGGCAAAACGTGGTCGTCCATGCACCCCGCGCTGCGGGCAGCCAAACGGAGCGGCCTGCGCGAGGTGTTTGCGACCGCGTGGGGCGACAACGGGAACGAGGCGAATCATTTCGTAATTTTGCCGGGGCTGCAGCTGTTTGCCGAATACGGGTACCATGACGGCGAGGTGACGGACGAGCATCTGCAGAAGCGGCTGGCCGCCTGCACGGGGCTTGATTTGTTTGGACCGCTCGAAGCGTTGAAGGGGATGGACGAAGTGCCGGAGGTCTACGAGGGGAACTATTACGGCGCGAATCCGTCGAAATTCCTGCTTTGGCAAGATCCGCTGATCGGCTTGTTCGACAAGCATGTGGAAGGCATGGAAGGGACGCTGCCGGACTATTATGCCGGCCTTGCTGAGAAATGGCGGGGTTACCTTGCAGGAGAGGGAAGCGGATGGACGGAACCGTTTACCGCGATGTTTGCCTTCTATGAAAAGCTTGCCGCCGCGCTGTCCGTAAAATCGACGCTGGGCGTGACGATCAAGCGCCTTTACGACGCCGGGGACCGGGACGGGCTGCGGCGGATCGCTGACGAGACGCTGCCGGAGCTGAGCCGTCGGGTCGAGGAGCTGCGCGTGGCGCACCGGGAGCTGTGGCTTGGAACGTACAAGCCGTTTGGCTGGGAAGTGCTCGATATCCGCTACGGCGGTGTACTGGCCCGCGCGGCATCGGCTCGCGATCGTCTGCTGGACTACGTGAACGGCCGGGTGCCGCAGCTGGAGGAGCTGGAGGCGGAGCGGTTGGTGTTCAATCAGAACAACGTGTTTGGCACGCTGGATGTGAACGGATTGTACCATCAGATTGCGACGGCGGGTTCGCTGTCGATGTAAAACACAAAACCCGATCGTAGCTAAGTGATTCTTATCTGTGATCGGGTTTGTTTTTAGCCGCCGTATTCTCTTCCGAAGGCTTCCATCTTCTCGAGGATCGGCAGTAATTTTTTTCCCCTGTCTGTAAGCGAGTACTCTACCCGTGGAGGGACTTCCGGATAAACTTCACGTTGAATGACTCCATCTTGCTCCAACTCTCGAAGCTGCTTGGTGAGAGAGCCTTGCGATAAACCGCCAAGATATTTTTTGATATCCGAATAGCGACGAGGTCCTTCTCTTAGATACCATAAAATAAAGTGTTTCCAACGTCCGGAAAGTATATATTGGGTAAAGGATATCGCGTACATATCCCTGTTTTCATCGATAAACGCTTCATCAAATCCTTCACTGCAGACCCTCATTGTATTCCCCCTAAAGGTACAAAAAGTTGTACTATGTTCATTTTTATTGCCTTCTTTGCGGATGTAGCGAAACATTTTATGATAATGTCAATGTCCTGGGACAGAACAACATTGGCCAATGTTTAGTTTATTGTATCAAATACATGTGGAGATGGATTACATGAATGAAACCATTTCATTGCTTCAGAATCATGCATCTGTGCGATCTTTTACCAATACACCTATAACCGAAGAACAGCTGGAAGCCATCTTTAAAGCAGCCAGTCAAACTTCATCTTCCAGTCTTCTTCAAACCGTTTCGATTATTCGAATCACCGATCAGGATCTGCGAAAAAAAGTGATGCAACTCAGCATGAATCAACCCTATATTGAAGAAGCCGCAGAGTTTTGGATTTTCTGTGCAGATTTCAACCGGAATCATCAAATTGCCCCAGAGGTGGATATTGAATATATTGATTTTCTGTTGGTCGGTACGTTCGACGCTGGTCTGATGGCACAAAATGCTTTAACCGCAGCCGAATCCATGGGACTTGGCGGTGTATTTATCGGGGGGGTCCGAGCGAATATCGACGAATTATCTGACCAGTTGCAATTACCGAAGTATGTGATCCCTTTGGTGGGGTTATGCTTGGGTACCCCGGCAGGAGAGAAACCTGGGATGAAGCCGCGGCTGCCTCAATCCATGGTCTTGCTAGAAAATGAGTATCAACCACTGGATCGAGAGAAATTAGCCGTCTATGATGAAGCCATGTTGAAGTATTATGAGAACCGTCCGGTTACGCCTCCCTTCACCGAGAAAAAAGTCAAAGGATGGAGTGACCATATCCAAGAACATCTCCAGAGAAGTACACTCCCTCAAATGATGGACTATTTGAACAAGCAAGGATTTGCGAAAAAATAACGGTCGAGATTTTCTACTTATGAGCGATACTTATCCAGCAGTTCGCTTAGCGTTCGCTTGATCGAATCCACCAGCTCCGGCGGTTCAAGGACGGTGGCCTCCTGACCGAGGCCAATAAAGAACGTCGCGAGGTAGGACAGCTCGCTGATCGGGAACGATCCTTCCAGCCGACCGGAGCCGTCCTCACGGACGTGCAGCTTCAGGCGTCGGCGGACGAGCTGGCCTTCGCAGGCCTCGACGCCCAGCGGGGTGAGCTCGACCAGGCAGTCCAGCAGAGCCGGCTTGCGGCCGAGGTGCTCTTCCCAGTTGCCGAGATGGACATCGCGCAGGTCGAGCGGTTCTGGTGCGTCGGGACCCACGGCCGCCTCAGCCGAGGTGATACGGTCGCAGCGGAACAAGCGGAAATCGCGGCGCTCAAAGCAGTAGGCCGGGCAATACCATAAGCCGCCGCTGGCAAAAATGCCGACCGGCTGGATCTGGCGGCAGGTAGAGACGCTGCGGCGCGATTCGTAGTTGATGCGAAGGACTTGCTGCTGTATAGCTCCTTCCAGCAGCAAGCCTAAATACGGAAAAGCCGATTGCCGCGTTGGGGTCACGAAGTCGACCCGGTTTTTCATCTGGTCGATGCGGTCCCGAACGTCGCTGGACATATAGTGATAGAACTTGCCAAGCGCCGAAGAAGCTTCCGTTTCAAACGGAAGAAATTTGTAGTGGCGCAGCGCGTGGCTGGCGAAGAAGATCGACACCGCCTCCTCTTCGGTGAACGCGATCGGCGGCAGGACCCGCTCGTTTAGCACCTGGTACCCGCCATGCGGCCCAACCTCGGAATACAGGGGCACGCCAAGCTCGCTAAGCTCCTGCAGGTCCCGAAGGATCGTGCGGGAGGAGACGCCGAATTCTTGGGCCAGTTCCTTGACGGTGAACCTACGTTTACGGTTTACAGTCATCATCAGCTCCATGAGCCGTTTCGATTTGGACATGAGGTTGAAGCTCCATTCTTGTTTTTTAATTACGACAATAGTTGTCACTATTATGAGCTACACGGAGTACAAAGTCCAGTGAACGGACTTCACCCTGCACCAATGTGTGCGTTTTCCTATGCTATGATAAGAGGTAAGAGTTGCGTTAAAGGGATACAGAGACAAAGAGACAGGAGATGGGGACCCGTGAGCTTACGCGAAATCACTGAGCAGGAATGGCTGATGCAAGCGGAGAAGAGAAGGGAGACAGCGCAGAAGGGGAAGGAAGCCGGCAGGGAGGCTTTATTTTTCGTTACGGCTCTTTGCGGGACCTGCCAACTGGCGGAAAAAATGCTGGAGATCGTCCTGGCGTCCGGCCCCTGCATTCCGGTGTCCAAGCTGAACATCAACTATACCCCGATCCTGCGGGAACTGTGGCGGATCGCCAGCGTCCCTTGTCTGATCGTGCTCGAAGACGGTGTGCCGGTCCGGCAGGAATACGCCATGCGTTCGGTGGTGGATTTAAGCGAGTGGCTGCGGGTATAAGGGCTTTGCTTTGGGTTATAGCATTTGGAAAGCGGTAACAACGCACGACTAATTTTGCGATGAAGGTGGTTTTTCCTATGGAACTGCGGGAAGCGGTAGAGATTATCGGGCGGATTCGCCGCAATATCGGCGAGGTGGTGGTTGGGAAGGAGAACGTGGTGGATTTGTTGCTCGCCGCGTTGCTCGGGAACGGGCATGTGCTGCTGGAGGATGTGCCGGGGACCGGAAAAACGCTGCTGGCTAAAGCGCTGGCGAAATCGCTTGGCGGCGAGTTTAAGCGCATCCAATTTACACCGGACCTGCTGCCATCCGATTTGAGCGGCATAAATTTCTATAATCAGAAGACCGGCGATTTCGAGTTCCGTTCCGGGCCGGTGTTCACTCATGTGCTGCTGGCGGACGAAATTAACCGGGCGACGCCGCGGACGCAGTCCAGCTTGCTGGAGTGCATGGAGGAACGGCAGGTGACGATCGACGGAGTGACGCATGAGCTGGCGGCGCCGTTTTTCGTCATGGCTACGCAGAACCCGGTCGATCAGCAGGGAACGTTCCCGCTGCCGGAAGCCCAATTGGACCGCTTCCTGATGCGGATTGCCATGGGATATCCGACATCCGACGAGGGCGTGTCCATCCTTCGGCGCTTCAAGGAGCACCAGCCGCTGGCGGATCTCCTTCCGGCTGCCTCGGCTGCGGAAGTGGCGGAAGCGCAGCGGTTCGCGCAGTCCGTCCGCGCGGCGGAGGACCTGCTCGCTTATATCGTGGCGATCACCGAGGCAACCCGCAAGCATCCGGAGGTCAAGCTGGGCGCGAGCCCGCGGGCGAGCATGAGCCTGCTGCGCGCCTCGCAAGGCTTTGCATTGGTTCGAGGCCGCGATTACGTGACGCCGGACGACATCAAGGCGGTGGCCGTGCCGGTGCTGGCGCATCGACTGCTCCTGCGCCACAGCTTGCGCGGTGCGGACAATCCCGGTGCCGAGGTGGTGCGTCAGGCGCTGGAGCAGGTGGAGGTCCCGGCTGAAACGGTGCTGGCGGCACAGGGCAAGCAGGGGGACTGACCGATGCTGCTGCCATGGCTCCTTATCAGCGCCGTAGGAATCATCGTGTCGTTGGCGCTTGTTTATCGCTGGCGAGCGTTGAAGGGGATCCGTTATCGGCGTTATTTTACGGAACGGGCGGTGTTTGAAGGGGATACCGTCGAAATGGTCGAGGTGATCGCGAACGCCAAGCTGCTGCCGTTGCCGTGGCTTCGGCTCGAATCCAGCATCGCTGCCGGCCTGACGTTTGGGCGGCAGAGCAACTTGAATATCCATGCCGGCGAGATCTATCAGAACCACAGCAGCTTATTCCACCTGCGGCCGTACCGGCAAATCACCCGGAGCCACCAAGTAATCTGCTCGCGCCGGGGATGGTATCGGCTGGAATCGGCCACGATGACGACGGGCGATCCGTTTGGGATGAACGCCGAGGTCAAGCGGTTCCCGCTGGACCTCGAACTGCTGGTGTACCCGCGAATTCTGGAGCTGCAGGAGCTGCCGTTGCCTAATCACAGCTGGCTGGGGGAGCTGCCCGTCCGGCGTTGGATCGTGGAGGATCCGTTCCTGACAGCGGGCACCCGCGAGTACCGGGCCGGCGACCCGCTTAGCAGCATCAACTGGAAGGCGACGGCCCGCACCGGCGAGCTGCAGGTGCATCAACGCGATTACACGGCCGACCATCGGATGATGATTTGCCTGAACCTGGAGACCAGCGATTCGATGTGGAAGACGGTCATCGAACCGGAGCGCATCGAGCTGGGGATCCGTTACGCAGCGACCGTGGCCGAGCATGCGCTCCGCAGCGGCCTGGCGGCGGGCTTCGCCTGCAATGCGTGCCTGGCGGACGGGCCAAGGGAGCCGATCCGGATCGCACCGTATGCCTCCGCCGACCAGTTCACCTTGCTGCTTGAGACGCTGGCCCGGATGGTGCTGGACAAAACCGTCTCGATGATCCGACTGCTGGAAATCGAGCTGGAGGCGGGGACGACCGATACCGACTATCTGATCATCTCCTGCCACCGGGGCGAGAAGCTGGTGGAAACCGCCGAACTGCTGCGGCAAAACGGCAACGGCGTGGAGTGGATGGACATCCCAGCGGTGGTGTAAGAGCCGCCAGACCTAATAGAAGAAGCGCCGGTCAGGAATCCGGCGCTTCTTCTATTAATTTTGCCGTCAGCAGCAATCGTTCCGGGGCTGGCCCGACGTAGGTAAACGGGTAGCAGGTAATCAACGTCAGCAGCGGTTCGGTGGAGGCTTGCACCGCATTGGCATCGTCCTCGTCGACGATTCTCCGGCCCGTCACTTCATAGATAAAGTTACCGGCGGCGGTCTCTACCTCGATCCGATCCCCTGCCTTCAGCTTGCCGATGTTGCGGAAGACGGTATCCCGATGGCCGGCGAGGACGCTGTTGCCGTCTTCTCCTGGGAGCGGGGTGCCGGTTACATGCCCGACCCCCAGTTTGAGGGGGCCGTTCCCCGTTCCCTCCAGGATCGCATAGCGCTGATCGAGAGAAGGAAAGGCGATCTTGCCGAGAAGCTCGCCATCCTCGGCGATCCGCGCAGGCGCGGCGGCCTTTCCGTCGCCGCCGGTCTGCTGGAGCTTGCTGGCCAAGGCCGGGGACAGCGGGTTTTCGTCCGCTGACCGCACCGCGCGTTCGCTGTCCGTTTCCCGCTGCAGTTCATCCCATTGCCGCAAGGCTTGCTGCGCTTCCAGCGGGGCCTGGATCACCTGATAGATGGAGTACGCCAATACAACCAAGGAGCAGGAAAATACCAGCCATGCGGACATTCGTAATAATGAACGTTTGCGTCGCATCGGTTACTCCCGTCTTGACTTGCGGAGGAACATGCCGGTGCCGACCGTAGCAAACAAGCTGATCAGAATCAGGTTATACCACGGATTCGCCGTTTGCGGCAGCTCCTCGATCATGCCTGACCCGCCATCGCCTGGTCCTGGCCCTGGATCGGCCGGCGGCTGCGGTTGAGGTGACTCCTCCGGCTGTGGCTGAGGCTGCGGCAGAGCGGGATTTTCCGGTTGCTCCGGCGTGGAAGGATCAGGCTCCTCCCCTGAAGGGTTGCCCGAAGGCTCCTCGGTGGGTTGGCCCGGATTCGTTCCAGGGTTGCTTGGAGGATTGCCGTTATTCCCCGGCGTTGGATCATTGGGCTGATTCGGCCCCTCGCCCGGCGGATTGGAACCGCCGCCCCCGCCGTTGGAAGGCTCCTCGGCATAGGCGGAGAAGGCGAACGCGATCGTTGCTGCTTTGCCTTGATATTCGTTGCCGGCCTCTTCCGGGAATTTCACGCTTAAATCCAGCTCGTTCTCTCCACCGGCTGCAAGCCGTCCTAACGCGATTTCTTGTTGCTGCAGATGCAGCGCGCCGTCATAAATCACGGTGTCCCCGTCCTTTACCGTCAGCTGAAGGACATCGAAGAACTCGGTGTCCCCCGAGACAAAACGCGTCCGCACCTTGTAATCAAAAGCGATGCTGCCGTCATTCGCGACCGTAAACGTCCGTTCAACCCGGTCTCCGGGCTTTAAATTGGTCATCGGCAGCTCGCTGCTGAGCTCCGTTCCGATCCGCAGCTTCAAGGTATCTGCGGCGCTGGCCTGTCCTGCATGCCATACCACCCCGACGAGGATGGACGCAGCGTAAATGGCCGCGGCGTATTTGCGGAAGCTCCGATACCTCACCCTTTTCAATCGTCCCCATCCTTTCCCTTCCTTGCGATGTAGCCCTCTCAGACTGAGGGAGGCGTTCAATTCGTGCCGAAAGCTATCGCTATTCGTTGAAATGTTCGTTATAACGAACTAATACTTATGCTTATTATATCTCATTTTCCATAAATGGGAAGGGGGAAATCAGGCTGCTCGATTCATCTCACCTACAGGGGCTGTCGGGATCTGCGTACAAACCGCATCCAGTCGCGTCCCGCCCGGAAAATCTCCTTTAATCCCGGCGACCGTATAAGGTAGTACGGGGTGACCCGGCCTCCCCAATTGGTTTTGGAATAGGCGACCGTCGGGAGATTGGCCCCAGCGAAATCAAATTCGGCGAAGCCCAGGTCAGATAAATCCTGAAGGGCGAAGCTTTGCGACTGCTGAACCACGCCGAGGTTCAGATGTTCCGTTTTGCTGGCTGCGATCCAGCCGAAGGCACGGCGGCCATCCAACGATACAACTACACTGGTGCTGACCGGCTCTCCATTCGGCGCATAACAGACATAGGCGCGGAAGGCTTGATCCCCGAGCAGACTTTGGGCCAGCTCAAGATCCTGCTGCGTGAGATGGTGGCTGAAGCCCTGCCGCGTTTCCGTGCCCTGCAAGCACTGATATACCTCGGCCATGTCCTGCGTCAGCGCCGTCCAGTAGCCGGCGGCGGTCGCTTTTTTGATTTTTGCCCGGATTTCCGTGCTGGCCTGGTCTATCTCGTAGGGGAGCTCCACGATGTATGTATATTTCACCTCGGCGATAAAACCGCTCCATACAAACGGACGAATATCGGCAATACCAGGTGGAAAGACGAAGCTTGCGCTGCGCTGGACCTTCCCGAGCGTCAGTGGCGAGCAGCAGCAGGTTAAAGCTGCCCCGGGCTCCGCGAATCTCCTCTGACGAAGGGGCCGCACCGGCTTTTCCTGCCGTTCCATTATCAATAACACCAGTTTGCCCAGAGCTTGAAGCTTCGTCGCCGATGCCTTCCTCCGTATCCGACAGTACATCTCCACCGGTACGCTCCGGCGTAGCCAATACCGGGATCTCGGTGCCCCGAAAATGCCGTGAAGGCTCGTATTTCAAATAGGCGGTCAGCAGTCCGAAAGCCGCAAGGAGCAGAAGAATTACCGGGATTGCCACTTTTTTGGGGATTTTGAATTTCATTCGTTTTTCCACTCCGTCTCTAGCGATTCGAGTAGATCTCGTGAAAGGGTTTCATAGCAGTATATTCGTGGAATCTGAACCGTATGCTCGGAATGAAGGAATCTGCCAAGCCAGCGTCAGAGTGCGCGAATGCGTGCAAAAATGACGAAATTCCAGCATTTTACCAAGTCTATTTCGGACTAGACCTACATAAGGTGGTGGAAATGGGGCGAATGCCGATATTTTTTTAGGGAATAGGGGAGTCAAGCCGATGAAAGTGCTAGTCACGGGGGGAGCGGGGTTTATTGGGCGCCACACAGTCAAGCGGCTGGTGGAAGAGGGGGAGCAGGTGGTGGTGGTCGATACCGGGTTGCCCGGGAATCTAAGGAAAAAAGACGAGTTGGTTACATACTACGCGACGGACATTATGTCCGATGAATTGGAGTTGATCTTTGCCGAGGAACGACCGGATGCCGTTATTCACCTTGCAGCCCAAACCAGTGTCCGTCGCTCCTTGCAAAACCCAACGGCCGACGCCGAGACGAATATCCTGGGGACGATCCAACTGCTGGAGCAATGCATTCGTTTCGGAGTGCGGCGGATTGTCTTTGCGTCATCGGCCGCGGTGTACGGGAATCCAGACCATTTGCCGATCAAAGAGTCGCAACGACCGGAGCCTTTGTCTTTTTACGGTGTGTCGAAACGGGTTTCCGAGATGTATATCCAATCGTTTAGCGAGCGCTACGGGCTGGAGTATTCGATCCTTCGCTATGCCAATGTTTATGGGGTACGGGAGCAGCGTACCGGTGAGGATGGAGTGCTGACCGCGTTCGTCGAACGACTGATTGCGGGCCTTCCTCTGGAGGTGTACGGAGATGGCTCGCAGACGCGGGATTTCGTCTATGTGAAGGATATCGCAGAGGCGAACGTGCAGGCGCTGCGATGCGCGGGCAGTCAGATTATAAATGTCAGCAGCGGGCGCGGTATCTCTATTCTGGAGGCGTTGGGGGTCTTATCGGAGATATCCGGCCGCCATGTGCAGCCGCAATTCCGTCCCGCCCAGCCGGGGGATATTGACCAGAGTGTGCTTGATAACGGCAAAGTTCGGGAGATCCTCTGGTGGGAGCCGCGATATTCGCTATATAATGGATTAGTAGAGATGATGGAATTCGAAATGGAAGCGAGAAAAAATCCACTGCTCATCCAGCGAACCAACTACAGTGAACCATCGGTCTTCTTTTTTGGGGGGAGCCTCGGATAAACGACGCCCGCAGCCCCCTCCTCTGTGATATGATGAATCTAGAAGAAGGAGAGCTTTTCGTTCGGATAGGTGTCGGAATAGGGTCCGGAGCCGGCCATCGGAGGAACATATCGGGAGGGATGACGGGATGAACGACAAGGGCGAATACGCAGACCCGCATCAAAATGAATCCGCTTACCTGGTGCAGGCTCTGCGATTTGGCCTCACCTGCCTGATGGAATACGTGCTGCTGCTGCCGGCATGGATCTTGTTCGCGTCGTTCCTTCGGCCGCCGGAGCTTCCGGTCGCGGGACTTGGCCTGCTGCCGTTGCTCTCGCTGGCCGGCGTCCTGCTTGGCACCCGGCTGCGTAAGCTGTGGCAGCGCGGGGCTGCGGCCCTCGCCTTTGGCGCGGTGTATACCGCGGCCGCCTTCGCTTGGGCGGGGGGCGCGAGCGCGCTTGGCTTCGGTAACGCCGCATCGGCCGGCCAGACGCCCGCGCTAGCCTCCACCGTCGTTGCGCTGTTGCAAACGGTGGCGCTGTTTGCCGCCGGGGTGTTTTGCTCGCTGCAAGGGCTGACGGTTCGGAATCGCCAGCGCCATTTTCGGCTGTACTGGGTTGGGCTTGGCCTCTATTTCTTAGCGGGAATCTTCTTCCCGCGAATCGAAGCGCTTCAAGCGACGGTCCCGCTCATCACCTGGGCCGGCGTTATCAACTTGGCCACGGCTCTGTTCGTGACGAACCATCAGTTTCTGTGCTACAGTTCGCAATCCGGTGACTCGGGAGAGCGGCTGCCTGCTGGTCTCCGCCGCCATAACCGCTTATTTGTCGGCGTGATCGTTGTTGCCGCTTTGTTGCTGGCGGCCGGCGTTGGTCGCTGGATCGGCAGCCTGCTGTGGAGATTGCTTCAAGCGATCGTGCGTTGGTTAACCCGTCCGCAGGAGCCTGTGCTTCCGCCGACGGAAGAGCCGGAAGCGGTAACTCCGCCGCAGGAGCCGATGCTGCCAGCGGAACCCCAGGAACCGGGGTTGCTGTCGGAAATTTTGAACTATGCGTTTTATGTGTTTGGCGGCTTGCTCCTGGCGGCACTGCTGGGCTTCGTCCTGTATTGGCTGTATAAGAACGCCGGGGGTTACTGGCGCAAAGCGATCAGTCGCCTGCTCAACTTGCTGCGCCGGGAAAGCGCCGCGCCGGAGCCAGCTGCTTACCGCGACGAGGAGACGAGTTTATTGACTTGGGAATCGGCACTGCAAGGCTGGCGCAGGATTGGCGCCCGCCTGCTGCGTACCGGGAAGCCAGCCGAACGTTGGGAGGACATGAGGGATAACCGAGAGCGCGTCCGCTTTTTGTACCGACTATTTTTGCGGAAGGAACGTCAGCGGGGGGTCTCGCTCAAGCCCTATTTGACCCCAAAGGAATTGGTGGAAGAGATCAAGCTGGAAGCTGCAGTTGATCCGTTGCTCCAACTGTACTATGAAACGAGGTATGGGGAAGAGCTGCCGGGAGACGAGGAGGTGGCGGAGCTGCGGCGGCGCCTTGCGCGGTAAGGCGAAGCAGGTGTGCTCCGGATCGACCTAGCGGTTAGACGCAAAAAACGCGAGCCTGCAGAGATTTACTCTGCTTGCTCGCGTTCTTTTTTTCATTAGGAACTGTGTTTGACGATTTCGAGTTTCTTAAAGCGATGCGGTTCCTTCTCCAGCAATGTGAAGGTTAAATCCTCATGCTCCAGCGTGTCTCCGACATCCATAGACGGGTTTCTGCCGTAGAGCCAGCCGCCAATGGTATCCACTTCCTCCGTGCTCAGGTCGGTTAGCAGCACTTCGTTGATCTGATTCACCGTCACCGTGCCGAGGGCAACCACATGCGATTCGTCGAGCTGGACGATCGGATCTTCCTCTTCTTTATCGAATTCGTCGCGGATTTCCCCGACAAGCTCCTCGAGAATATCCTCCAGTGTAACCAGACCAGCGGTTCCTCCGTATTCGTCGATCAGGATCGCCATATGGGTGCCTTCCTTCTGCATCTTCTTCAGCAACTCATTCACTGGAGTTACTTCGGAGACGGCCATCACCGGCTGCAGCAAAGCGGAAAAATCCAGATTTGGATTGTGATCATAAGCCAAGAAGAACTGTTTCGTATTTACGATTCCGATGACGTTATCCTTGCTGCCATCAACAACCGGAAAACGGGTGTATTGCTGTTCCCGGATGATCTCCAAGTTCTCCTGCCGCGTCTTGTCCGTATATAAACACACCATATCGGTGCGAGGTACCATGATTTCCTTGGCGAGCAAATTATCAAATGCGAATATCCGATTCACGTAGCCAAATTCGCTTTGGTTAATTTTGCCGCTTTCGAAGCTCTCGTTAATGATGATCTGCAGTTCTTCCTCCGAGTGCGCTTCCTCATGTTCGGAGGCCGGCTTAATGCCAAACAAGCGCACGAGCTGGTTGGCCGAACCGTTTAGGGCCCAGATGAAAGGGCGCATGACTTTCGTAAAAAGAATCAAAGGTTTGGCTGTAATCATGGCAATTTCTTCGGCTTTGCGGATTGCCACGGTCTTAGGGGCCAACTCACCCACAACAACGTGAAAATACGTGATGACGACAAACGCGATAATAAACGAAAGCGCGCTGCCAACAGTCTCAGGTACTTTCAGGCTATGGAACAATGGATGCAGCATGCGCTCCACCGTTGGTTCACCCAGCCATCCGAGTCCCAGCGCGGTGATCGTAATTCCGAGCTGGCAAGCCGATAAAAATCCGTCCAGGTTGGAGGTGACCTGCTTGACGGCGACGGCACCCTTCCGTCCTTCCGCCACAAACTGGTCGACCCGGCTGCCCCGGACCCGAACGATCGCAAATTCTACCGCGACGAAAAACGCCGTTAACGCGATAAGAATGACGACCAAAACCACATTTAAAACCAAATACCTGTCACTGTCCATTCGATG
The DNA here is from genome assembly GCF_000159955.1 of Paenibacillus sp. oral taxon 786 str. D14. Taxonomy (GTDB): domain Bacteria; phylum Bacillota; class Bacilli; order Paenibacillales; family Paenibacillaceae; genus Fontibacillus; species Fontibacillus phoenicis. Next base: position 215,473 of record NZ_GG695972.1, read on the forward strand.
CATCTACTCCTCGATAATTTAATATAATGGCGTGAATCTTATCACTATTATACAATAAACTCTCCCGTTCATGCGAACCCGCTCGCGGGGCGGATTAGGTGTTAATGTTCGTGTTTTTAGCAGTAGTTGTGAAAAAATCCACGTTATTTTCTTTTGTTTTGGTAAAAAACACGAATATTAAATTTAAATTAGGCTTGACTTATCCGTTTATCCCGCTTATACTCAGGTTGTTCCAAAACACAAACAAGTCCATAGATTAAAGAACAAGTTCGTATATCCTCAATAATATGGATTGAGGGTCTCTACAAGGAACCATAAATTCCTGACTACGAATAGGGTGCATTCGCATACCTATGAGAGGTCAGGAATTTTTTGGTTTATGATGTGAATGATAATCACCTCAGGAGGATACAGATGAGCAAATACGATGTCATTGTAGTGGGAGCCGGCCCTGCCGGGATTTTCGCCTGTTACGAACTGACCCGGAAAGCGCCGCATTGGAAGGTGCTTCTGGTGGACAAGGGGCATGATATCTACCGCCGCCGTTGCCCAATCTTGGAGGAGAAGATTACGCTTTGCCCGCCTGCGGCCGGGCGCAAGGAGTTTGCCGGATGCTTGCCGGCCTGCTCGATCACGGCTGGATTTGGCGGTGCCGGAGCCTACAGCGACGGGAAATTTAATATCACGACGGAATTCGGCGGTTGGCTGAGCGATTATATCGCGCCGTCCAAGGTGCTGGATTTGATTAAATATGTCGATGCGATCAACTTGGAGCACGGGGCGACAACCACCATCACCGATCCGATGACGGAAGCGGTCCGACAGATCGAACAACGCGGATACGCCGCCGGGCTCAAGCTGTTGCGGGCGCAGGTGCGGCACCTGGGGACCGAGCAGAATCTGGAAATCCTGAAATCGATCTACGAATATCTCAACACGCGCATTGATATGCTGTTCAAGGCAGAAGTCGAAGACCTGATCACGGAAAAAATCGATGGAAGCCACCAAGTCCGCGGGATCACACTGAAGAACGGCGAAACGTACGAAGCCGATCTGGTGATGGTAGCTCCAGGCCGGGACGGTTCCGCTTGGTTGACCGAGATCCTTAAGAAACGCCGTCTGAAGATGACGAACAATCAGGTGGACGTTGGCGTTCGTGTGGAAACTTCCGATGTGGTGATGCGGGAGATCAACGAGCATTTGTATGAGGGCAAGTTTATTTTTAATACATCGGTTGGCACGCGAGTGCGCACGTTCTGCAGCAATCCTTCCGGACATGTCGTCGTCGAGAACCACAGCGGCGTGATGGCGGCCAACGGTCATTCCTTCAAAGATCCGGCGCTTGGTTCGCAGAATACCAACTTCGCGCTGCTCGTATCGCATCGGTTTACCGAACCGTTTGATAAACCAAACGAGTATGCGCGGGAAATTTGCCAGCGGGCCAACGATTTGTCGAGCGGCGGGGTCATCGTGCAAAAATACGGCGATATCCTGCGCGGACGCCGCTCCACAGCTGCGCGGATTGCCGAAGGCTTCCTGGAGCCAACGCTCAAGGAAGCGGTGCCGGGCGATCTCGGCCTGGTATTGCCGTACAATACGATGAAGAGCCTGATCGAGATGGTCGAGGCGCTCGATAAAGTGACGCCGGGGATTGCTTCGGAGCATACGTTGTTCTACGGGGTGGAGGCGAAGTTCTATTCGGCCCGTCCGAAGCTGAGCGAATCGCTGGAAACGGAGATCAGCGGCTTGTTCTGCGGCGGTGACGGCGCGGGGATTACACGCGGCTTAGCCCAGGCGGGAGCGGCCGGAGTATGGATCGCCCGCGGAATGATCGAGAAAGCGGGAGTGTAAGGAGCACATAAGATTACGGGTACAGTCCTTGAAACGGGGGCAGTGCCCGTTTTTTGTTCTTCGTGAATCGTTGATGTTCATGCTTTGGCGGAATGATTTTACATAATTTTAATCGACAGGAAATAATGTTCAATTTTAAAATAAGTATGATGAGGAGGTAGTCCAATAAAAATCAAGCGCATGGGGAGGAATCGATGATTTATGAGTAAGGGCAAGGCGAACGCTTGGCGCAAGAAATGGTTAGGTTTCTTATTAGCCGGCGCATTGGTCGTAACCGGTCTGCCGGGATGGGCACCACAGGCGGCAGCCCAGCCTGCCGATTTAACGGTCGATGTATCGCGGGCCGGGGCAGGCGCGCAGCTTAACGCAGTATCGAACAGCGGAGAGGCCTTGCTGCAGATCGCTGCCGCTCCGCTCAGCGTCGCTGAAGCGATCGCCAAGGGGAACAGCGGCGAAGCAGTGGAAGTGGACGGCATCATTGTGGGCCATGCGACGGGATCGCTTACTGCGGATTTTGAAGCGCCCTTCGGCAACGATTTTAACTTCCTGATTGCCGATACAGCCGGGGAACAGGACAAAACGAAGCTCATCGACGTACAGATTCCTTCCAGTTTCAGAGCGGAGTTTGGTCTTCAAAGCAACCCGGATTTGATCGGGAAGTCGGTGATCGTATCGGGGTCGCTGGCGGCGTACAACAATTTTGCTGGATTAAAAAGCGTAACCGCGATTTCATTATGGGACCAGCCGGGAGATCCGGGTGAAGATCCTGGAGAAGAGCCTGGCGAGGATCCCGGTGAGGACCCTGGTCAAGATCCGGATCCGGGCGACATCCCGCAGCTTCCGGACGGCACCGGCAAAAAGGTGCTGTTTGACAACGCCCACGGCCAAACCGCCGGCGCAGCGGATTGGGTTATCGATGGCGGGTTTTCCGACTTTGCCGATGGGCTGCGGGCGGCCGGTTTTACGGTAGAGTCGCTGGAACGCCCGATGCCGTATACGTTTGGGGAAACGGCCATTACCTACGAGGCATTAGAGCCTTATGACGTCTTTGTGATTCCTGAAGCGAACATTCCGTTTAAGGCAGCTGAGCAGGAGGCTTTGGAGCAGTACGTGGAAAATGGCGGCGCCGTATTTTTCATCTCCGACCATTATAATGCTGACCGTAACAAGAACCGCTGGGACGCCTCAGAGGTATTTAACGGCTATCGCCGCGGGGCCTACGAAAATCCGGCGAAAGGGATGACAACCGAAGAGGCCAATTCACCTGCGATGCAGGGGGTGAACAGCTCCGACTGGTTAGCAGACAACTTTGGCGTTCGCTTCCGTTATAACGCGCTGGGTGACGTGAATGCAACGGATATCGTCAGCCCTTCGCAATCGTTTGGCATTACGGCGGGCGTAGATGCGGTCGCCATGCATGCAGGGTCAACCGTGGCCATTCTCGATCCGCAGAAGGCCAAAGGACTTGTTTACGTCCCTACCGGCGTTCCGGCCTGGGGTAATGCTGTTGATGAAGGCGTCTATAATGGCGGCGGCCGGGCGGAAGGCCCTTATGCAGCCATCGCCAAGCTGGGGCTTGGGAAAGCCGCGTTTATCGGCGATTCTTCGCCGGTGGAAGACGCAACACCCAAGTATGTACGGGAAGAAAACGGGCAGAAGAAAACGACATATGACGGCTTCAAGGAAGTGGACGACGGCCTGTTCCTGGTGCAAACCGTGAAATGGCTGGCATATGACGAGAACTATACTTCCTTTGATCAGGTGCCGGGACTGGTGCTGGATACGCCAACTGCGCTGGACGCAGATGAGGAGCCGGCCGCCACCACCGAACCGCAGCCAGAGCCGTGGGCGCAGCCGGCCCCCGGATATAAATGGTATGATCCGGCTACGTTTAAGCCGGGTTCGTACGGCTCGTCGCAAGCACCGGAAACGGAGCCAACGTTTGCCTTTGTCCATCAAGCACAGCTGCCAAGCCAGCAGGAATTCCAAATCCGCGTGACCGCAGACGGCTTAACGCCGGGACAGACGGTGTCCGATTTGCGGGTAGGCATCTACCTGGCCGGCGGTGAACAGATCGCCCGGTTCAAGAATGCGGACGGCAGCTGGTCGGATTACAATTACAGCCCGGCGTTTTCGTTGACGGGCGATGCCCTGGGGCATGCGTCCAAGGATTTGACCGTGCAACTGAAGCCGGGGGTAACGGCCTCAAGCGCTAACTTACGTTTGAAAAAAGGCAGCGCGAATGAACTCACGAAGCAGGTCGAGATCGCGAATGTGGATGCCGAGCCGTTGCCAGGCGATCATCCGCCGGTGCCGGAGTCGAGCACAATTGCCGCAGCACGTGAGGCGGCGGAAGGGACGGTCGTCACGGTTCAGGGAGTGATTACTTCCGAACCGGGTGTGTTTGGCGGTCAAGGCTTCTATTTGCAGGATGAAACGGGAGGCATTTACGTCTTCCAAACAGCAGCGGGTTATCATGCCGGTGACCTTATCCGTATCAGCGCAACCCGTACGTTGTACAACGGGGAAGTTGAGCTGGAGAATCCGGTGCTGATCGAGAAGCTGGGGACAGCTCCGCTGCCGCAGCCGCAGGTTCAGGATGCGGTGACGGAGGCGAATCAAGGACAGATGATCACCTTGACCAACGTAGTGGTGCAGGATGTCGTTGCTGCGACTCCGGCGGGTTCTCTTGAATTTAATGCCGTCCGCGAAGACGGCAGTTCAACCCGAGTACGGTTTGATGGTAGAACCGGAGTGACGATGGATTCCTTTTTGGCGCTGTACCCTGAAGGTACCCGCGTGAATATCAGCGGTATCGCCTCGGTATACCGAGGGACCTACCAGCTGAAGCCGCTTGCCTTGGCTCATGTCGTACCAAGCGCGACCGAGGCGGATTTAACGGCTCCGGTGACGGAGCGCGATGTCGCCGGGGTTGAGGGGGCGGACGTTTATAATCCGATGGAAGTCACGGTAGCTTTGTACGCAGAGGATCAAGGCGGCAGCGGTTTGGAACGGACTGAGTATCGGGTGAACGGCGGGGAGTGGATTCAGTATGCTGAGCCTTTTACACTGTCAAACGACGGGAAGTATACGATCGAATACCGCTCCGTGGATCGGGCAGGTAACGAGGAAGCGCCGAATACCCTGTATATTAATGTAGATCGTCTGGCACCAGAAGTGACGTTTACAGGGGATTACCAAGTGCTCCAAGTTGCCCCAAGTGTTCCTTTCAACATCGCCGTAAATGACGCGGTCAGCGGGCCGAAATCAACGGCTTACCGGCTTGACGGACGCAGCATCACGGGCGTAGCCGAAATCGTTCCCTTCTCTTTATCGGTTGGTACGCACAAGCTAACGGTCCAAGCAACGGATGCAGCGGGACATACCGCGTCGGTGGAATTTACATTCCAGGTTACGATCAATATCGCGCATTTGGATGAGCTGGTGGATTTGGGCAAAGATCACGGCTATTTCTTGACCCATGGCACGGCCGCCAGCCTGCAAGCCCAAATCACCTCGCTGCAAAAGGCCAAAACCCCGCTGGAGCGCGATATCAGGCTCAAGGCGCTGAAGATCACGATCAGCGTCCAAAGCGGATTAACCATGAAGCAGAGCTTCGCGAATCTGATGCTGGAGGATTTGGAGTATATCGGGGGAGTGGCAGCTTAGCTTGTAGATCTTGGAATAGAAAAGTCGCTCAGGATAGAGTAGATGCCTGAGCGACTTTTTTGCCTTCGTTCGTTAAAAAAACCAGGCTTGCCAAGAATGAAAGCGTTTTGTATAATGAGTTATGCAACCGGTTGCAGATTAAGGAGAGATCAATCGTGTCTAAGATAACTATTCAAGAAATTGCGATTTTGGCGGGTGTTAACAAGGCGACCGTATCCCGGGTGATCAACGGGAATCGGAACATTTCCGAGAAAACTCGGAAGAAAGTCGAAGACATCATGAAGCAGTATAACTATGTCCCCAACTCCATTGCGCGCGGATTGGCGACGAAGAAGACGTTTACGGTCGGCTTTTGTTTTGATTACACCAATAAACAGGCCTATGCTAACCCGTATTTTTACAAAGTCCTTCAAGGGATTGAAGAGGTCGTATACAATCACGATCACATGTTTCTGATGATGAGCGATCATGAGGGGAAGAACGGCAGATCAACATTCGAGCGGGTGGTGGTTGAGCGCCGGGTTGACGGTGTCATTATCCCCAATACGCTGCTTAATGAGCGGAATTATGAATTGCTAACCAAACATGACATGCCGTTTGTCGTATCCGGCGAAAATACGCTGAAGCAAGCGGACGCACCTTGGGTAGATATCGATAACGTTCAGGCTGGTCGGATTCTGACCGAGCATCTAATCGATTTGGGCTGTCGCAACATCATGATTTATGCCGGCGGATCAGCCGCCAAGAGGGACAAATTTCTGGGTGATCGCCTGAACGGCTACCATGAAGCGATGCGTCAACACCACTTGGAACCTCAAGTGATCGAGCATGCCGATTTTTTGAAAAAGCTTTATGATTCCCCTCGCTCTGGATCGGAAGCGCAACGGCCCGATGCTCTGATCTGCTGTACGCATGAACAGCTTTTCGAAATCTTGGACTGGGAGAACGGTAATCCTCTCTTGGCCGAGCTGGCTTTAGCTACATTTGACAGCTTTCCGATGTCCAAATACTTGAAATACCCGGTGCATTTCGTAGAAATCGATCTGGAAATGATGGGGAAGCAAGCGGCGCAAATGCTGTTTTCGCGGATGAATAAAGAATCGGGGGTACCGCCGTTTATCTCGATTCCAACGCAAATCGGTAAATGATCGAACAAACTAAACATAATGAGGTAATAAGTTGATGACCCAATATTTGTATCACGATCCGGTAGTAGATGCTACCCTAATTTCTCTGAATGAATTGGAAGTTCGCCTAAAGCTCCCTGCTGATGCGAATCAAGTCACGCTAAACTATTGGAATAAATATAAGCCGGAGTATGGTATTCGGAAGCAAGCGATGACGTTATGGGCGGAATCGGGGGAATTTAAGTACTATCGCACGATATTGACGGGTATGGAATCTCGCATTCGGTACCTTCAATATAAATTCAAGTTTGCTGCAAAGGGGGAATCCTACTGGCTGGGTGCTGAGGGATTATGTAAGACGGAAGGAACCAGAGGCAGCTATTCGTATGCCTATGCGGGAGATCGCGACATGGTGAACTCTCCGGAATGGATTGGGAACCGTGTATGGTATCAAATCTTCCCTGAACGTTTCTGTAACGGTGATCCCGAGAATGATCCGGAATCTGTGGAACCTTGGGGGAGCGTGCCAACGCGGGACAATTATATGGGAGGTGATCTTCAAGGAATCATCAAGCAATTGGATTACCTGAGCGGGCTTGGCATTAATGCGCTGTACTTAAATCCGATATTTGCGGCTACGTCGAACCACAAATATGACACCGTGGATTACTTTCAAATCGATCCGCAATTCGGGACGGTACAAGATCTGCAAGAGCTTGTCCAAAAATGCCACGAACGCGATATCAAGGTGATTCTCGACCTGGTAATCAATCATTGCGGGTTCTATCATCCATATTTTCAGGACGTCGTGAAAAAAGGAGAAGCTTCGGTATATAAAGATTGGTTCTATATTAACCGGTACCCGGTTCACCGAAGCGAAGACGGTTACGATTCTGTAGGTTATTATCAATGGATGCCTAAGCTGCGGACATCGAATCCCGAAGTTCAGCAGTACGTATACGATATCGTTTCCTTTTGGCAGAAGGAGACGGGCATCGACGGCTGGAGAATCGATGTCGCAGATGAGGTGGAAATCAGCTTTTTGCGGGAGCTGAAATCCTGTGTCAAGAAATTAAATCCTAACGCTATCATTATTGCAGAAATCTGGGATGATGCCAAGCGCCTGATGGCGTCTGGCGGCGTGGACAGCGTGATGAACTATGAGCTGCGAACGATTCTGTTCGATTACTGTCTGGATCGTTCCATCCTGCTTGCGGAGTTCCATTCCAGACTTGTGAGTTTACTCCATCGTTATTCCTTGGCTGAACTAAATCAAATGTTTAACCTGCTAGGAAGCCATGACACGGAACGAATCTTGACGCGTTGCGGGAAGGATGAAAGCAAACTACAGCAACTGCTGGCCCTTCAATTCTTCCTGCCGGGGAATCCTACCGTTTATTACGGGGACGAACTGGGAATGACCGGGGAGAATGACCCAGGCTGCCGCGGGAGCATGCCTTGGCAGCTCGTCGAGGCTGAACCGCAGTTGTTAAGAGAGTTCCGCACCTGGATTCGGCGTAAAACAACCGATCCGGTACTGCAGCACGGCAACACGGAGCTTAGATACCGGGAAGACTCGGAGTGTTACGTCATTCGGCGCTACACCGAAACCAAAGAAGCGGTGCTTTTAATCAATTTTTCGCAGGACCGGCAAGCTTTGGACGTCGTGATGAAGCGGTTTGACTTGATTGGCGCTTATACAATGGATCATTCGCAGGATACCGGGAACTTGCCTGAATTCATCGGTCCCGGAGATACGATTCTTTTCCAAAAACAGAATTAAGGAGATCAATCTATGATAAATAAATGGAGCAGGCTATTGCCGATTTTACTCGCCGTGACCCTGGTTTTGGCGGGCTGCGGTTCCAAGGGGAAGCAAGAGACGGCGAACGGGACAAGCTCGGATGCGAAGCCGGGCAAGGAGGTCACTATAACATTCTGGCACCACTACAGTACTGCATCTCCGGAAGAGAAGACGTTAAAAGAGGTGCTTATTCCGAAATTTGAGGAGGAGAATCCCGGGATTAAAGTTAACCCTGTTGCCTTTACTTGGGAAGACCTGCATAAGAAGCTGCAGATCAGCGGCAGCGCTGGCGATTTGCCGGACGTAGCCCGGTTGGACATTATCTGGGTGCCGGAGTTCCAGAAAAGCGGGTTGCTGCAACAGTTAGACGCATTTGAAGATTTTGACGAGGTTGCCGGCAGCTTGCTGGAAGGCCCGCTGTCTACAGCGAAGGTAGGCGATCACTATTACGGACTTCCTCTCAATACGAATACCAAGGTGTTGTTCTGGAACAAGGAGATGCTGTCGCAAAGCGGTGTAGAGCAAGCGCCTGAAACCACGGAACAGTTTTTTGAAGCTTTGGGTAAAATCAAAAGTAAGTATGAAAAAAGCTGGGGATTCGGTGAACCGGCCCTTCAAGGCTGGAACGTCTTACCGTGGATTTGGAGCAACGGTGGGGATGTACTCTCGCCTGACTTCACAACGGCTGACGGTTATTTGAATAGCCCAGCTTCGGTAGAAATTTTGACGAAACTTAAAAACGCCTACAACGCCGGTCAAATTTCCGGATTTAAGCCGGGAGATGTAGCGGTTACGGAAGGTCATGCGAGCGGAAGCTATGCCATGATGGCGGAAGGCCCGTGGGCGGTGGCTCAGTTCCAATCGCAATTCCCTGATTTCGACGTCGAAATGGCTTCTTTTCCGGCGGGATCGGCGGGCTCCATTCAGGTGTTGGGCGGAGAGGATATCGGGATCTTTAGTAAAGACAAGCAGGAGGAATCCTGGAAATTCGTGAAGTTCATGGTGTCGGAAGAGGCTCAGATCGAGATGGGCAAGATCGGACAAATTCCGGTTAACCTCGCCTCAATGGAGAATGCCGATGTCAAGGCGATCGATTATTATCCACCGTTTCTTGAACAGTTGAAGACGGCTAAAGCTCGCCCGCCGGTTAGTGCTTGGCCGCAAATCGACGGCGTGATTAATGATGCGATGAGTAAAATTTTCATGACGGATGCGGATGTAAAAACGGAGCTGGATGCGGCAGTCCGTGCCATCGATGCTTTGTTGAAGGAGTAGTCCATTATCAGGAGAGCGTTTTCCGTACGGGAGGCGCTCCCTTTTACGAAGGAGTCAACATGACATGCGCCAAAAAAACGGAGCAGCCGGATACTTGTTCTTTTTGCCCGGATTTTTATTTTTTGCCTTATTTATTCTCTACCCGTTGATCCGGAATTTGATCTACAGCTTTTATGATTTTCGGCTCACGAACATAAATCATCTTGAATTTGTGGGATGGGATAACTATAAGCATGTGTTCGGGGATGAAGTGTTCTGGATTTCGATACGAAATATTTTTATCTACGGGATCATTTCTGTACCCGGCCAAATGATTTTGGGTTTTCTGGTCGCCTATGCACTTTATCAGAATCGCCCCGGTACCAAGACGTTTCGGGTGCTTTACTTCTTGCCGGTCATTACGTCTTGGGTCGTTGCCTCGTTAATATTTAAATACGTTTTTGCCGATCAGGGCTTTTTGAATTATGCCATTACGGATATCCTTCATCTGACGGACCGGACGATCAGTTGGTTAAGTGAACCGGGAAAAGCCTTGATCGTGATCGGAGCCCTTGGGATCTGGAAAGGGGTTGGCTGGGCGATGGTTATCTACATGGCCGCGCTGCAAGGGGTACCCAAAGATCAATATGAAGCGGCTTCTTTAGACGGCTGCAATGCGTGGAACCAGATCCGTTATATCACGCTGCCATCGATTCGAAACACGACGTTTTTTATCCAAATGATGTTAATTATCGGTGCGTTTAATGTGTTTACATCCGTGTACCTCATTACCAATGGCGGACCGTTGCATCAGACCGAAGTGATGTTGACGAGAATGTATCAGAAGGCGTTCTCCGAATATGATCTGGGTTACGCATCGGCGTTATCCTATGTCTTTGCGGTGATCATTGCTGGATTAACGGCTGTGCAGTTCCGTCTGAACAAACAGGAATAGGGGGCGAACCATATGCGCTCGCTGAAAACATTTTGCATCTACGCCCTGCTTGTCGCGGGCGGACTGATATCCATTTACCCTTTAGTGTATATGCTGCTAACCGCTCTCAAACCCATGACGCTGTTATTTGAGTTTCCGCCTCGCTTTTTGCCTTCGGAAATGACCTGGTCCAATTTTAGAGAAGCGTGGGGAAGTCAAAATTTCGCGTTATATTTGTTGAATAGCTTGCTGGTGACCTTGGCTAGCTTTGCGCTTATCTTTCTGCTGTCTTCCATGTTAGCCTTTGCCTACTCGCGGTTTGACTTTAAGGGAAAAAGCCTAAGCTTTGCAATTATTATGGGAGGCTTGGTCATCCCAAGTTTGACGTTGCTGATTCCCCAGTTTGTCCTGATTCGTCAGTTGGGTTTATTCGATTCACGGTGGGGGCTTATCGTTGTCTACGCCGCAGGTGCCATTCCGTTTACAACTTTCTTGCTTAAAGGCTTTTTCGATTCCATAACCCGTGACATTGATGAGTCGGTGGAGATGGAAGGGGGCGGCGCCTGGACGTTATTCGCTTCCATCATTTTGCCTCTCTCCAAGCCGGCATTTGTTCCAGCCACGATCTTTAACGCGCTGACCGTGTGGGAAGAGTTCCCCTGGGCACTAACCATCATCAATGATCCACTGAAAAGAACGTTACCGATTGCCCTGGCCAATTTCCAAGGGCAATATACGACGCAATGGGGCATCGTGTTCGCAGGTTCGCTGATCGCTGTTGTCCCGATTATCTTACTGTTTCTGCTGCTGCAGCGGTACTTTATCGCTGGCATTACGGCCGGAGCGGTAAAGGGGTAAACCAAGCGACCGCAAGTGTAATTCCACCTTTTGTGCAAACGATTGACCAAGTCTTAGCACCGGTGATATAATCCAGCACATACAGGAAAGTAAACGTTTACGTTAGGCGCAAAAAAGGTTCTACATTGGACGCAGATGTTTTTTTCAGAGAACGGAAAGAGAAGCATTGGCTAATGAGAACCAACAGGGCGCACGTTGTCTATGAATATTTGAAACCACCTGATGGGGAAGATGATTACAGGTTCCTGCCACCAGCTTGCGGAACGTTTCGGGGAAAAGCGACCATATGATGAATGAGCATAGAAGGTGCGGGGATTTGGCGCATGGACAACATTGTTGACGGGAATTGTCTGCACCGGGCTCAGCTTCTTAACCCTTGCTTGGTGCGGGCGAAATTCTTCGGACTTCAAATGAAACACGTGCTGCTGAATTTAACGGGATTGGAGTGAGGATGTTGTCAGTACAAAAAGAATTCCACGGCACCATCGATTACGGAGATGTGGCGGTCACCGGGGGAATCTCGGTGTTTGATGCGAAGTTTGATGAGCTGTATGTATACGATGGTGATGATTTAGGAGCGGTGTATACCCCGGAACAAACTCGTTTTCGCTTGTGGGCCCCCACCGCCTCCGAAGCCAAAGTCATTCTGTACGAAACCGAGGACGGGACGCCGGTAAATGAGCTGCCCATGAAGCGGGATGTGCAAGGAACGTGGACCTTAACGGTACCGGAAGATTGCGGGGGGTTATTCTACACGTATCGTGTGAAGGTTGGGGAGCAGTGGAACGAGGCAGTTGATCCTTACGCGAAAGCGGTGGGCGTGAACGGGAAAAAAGCGGCGATCCTCGACCTGCGCAGCACCAATCCGGAAGGATGGGAGAACGATCAGAAGCCTCCGCTGGCTTCGCCGACGGATGCGGTGATTTATGAGCTGCATGTTCGAGATCTGTCGATTCACCCGAGAAGCGGCATCCGCGAAAAGGGGAAGTTCCTCGGTTTAACCGAGGAAGGTACTCGCGGGCCGAACGGCATTCCAACGGGGCTCGACCATATTGCCGGACTTGGCGTGACGCATGTGCAACTGCTGCCGATCTTTGATTACTCGCAGGAAAGCGTGGATGAAAGCCGCCTGGATGAACCCCATTACAACTGGGGGTACGATCCTCAGAATTATAATGTGCCGGAAGGCTCTTACTCGACGGACCCGTATAACCCAGCCGCACGGATCCTTGAGCTGAAACGTCTCATCCAAACGCTGCACGCTCGCGGACTTCGAGTGATTATGGATGTAGTATACAATCACGTTTATGACGGGTATCTGATTCATTTCACCAAGCTCGTGCCGGGTTATTATTTGCGGTACAAGTCAGATCGGACGTTCTCGGACGGGGCATTTTGCGGCAATGAGTGCGCTTCGGAACGGCCGATGATGAGAAAATATATGATTGAGTCGATCCTGCACTGGGTGCGGGAATACCATATTGACGGGTTCCGCTTTGATTTGATGGGACTGATCGACATCGAAACGATGAATGAAATCCGCCGGCGGTTGGACGAGATCGATCCGACGATCCTGACGATCGGCGAAGGCTGGATGATGGAGACGGTGCTTCCCAAGGAGCGTCGGGCCAACCAGGACAACGCCGGGAAGCTGCCGGGCATCGGTATGTTTAACGACGGGCTGAGGGACTCGGTAAAAGGGGATATTTTTATCTTTGACCGCAAAGGCTTTATTAGCGCCGGCGACGGCTTCGAGGACGGGGTGAAGCGCGGCGTGGCCGGGGGAATTAACTATGACGGAGGCCAGCTCCGGCAGTTTGCGGTGGAACCGGTTCAATCGGTGAACTATGTGGAGTGCCATGATAACCATACGTTATGGGACAAAATCGAGCTGTCCACGCCGGGCGTTTCGGACGACGAACGCCGGGCGATGCACCGGCTCGCCTCCGCAATCGTGCTGACGAGCCAGGGCATCCCGTTCCTCCACGCCGGTCAAGAATTTATGCGCACGAAGGGCGGCGTGGAGAACAGCTATAAATCGCCGATCGAGGTCAACTGGCTCGATTGGGAGCGCTGCGCTGCGCATCAGGACGACGTGTCCTATATGCGCAGCCTGATCGCCTTGCGCAAGGCGCATCCCGCGTTCCGCCTGAAGACGGCGGACGAGATCCGCGCGCATTTGCGCTTTGAGGCAGCGCCGCCGCACGCCGTGGCGTTTACGCTGCGCGACCACGCGGGTGGCGATCCAGACCGCCACCTGTACGTGCTCTACAACGCGAACCCGGGCGCGTTGTCGCTGGAGCTG
>NZ_GG695972.1:229572-253857 GCF_000159955.1 Paenibacillus sp. oral taxon 786 str. D14
TCCAGCCGGCGGGGCACGGCTGGAGGTGCGCGGGGTCGGCGTCGTCGTACTCGCCGTCCCGCGGTAACCGCGACAAGGGCAAGGGGCGTGAGCCCCGTTGCCCTTGGTTTAGCGCCGCGGCCGGGTGAGGATCGGCCGGGCGCTAGCGGGCTACGCGGAAATAAGGGTATTTTTGACCCTTATTTCCGCGTAGCCGCCCCATTTGAACAAAATAGCGGTATTTGATGGCCTTATTCTCCCGCAGGAGCCCCCAAATGGGGCTTTTTGCTCCTGCCGGACCGAAATAAGGCCATTTTTTACCGCTATTTGTTCAAATGAAGCTCAATCGCCGGAAATAAGGGAACTTATTACCGTTATTATTCCCTGGGGCCCCCGCAACGCCGGGCGCCCCCAAAAACCAACCCCCACGGCAAAGCCATGGGGGTTGGTTCAATAAATTCAGCTCAGCGCCGAAGGCTCCAGGCGCTTCGCTTGCACTTGGCTGTTCGCATCGACCGTGTAGCTTTGGTCGTAAATGCGGATCGCTGCTGGAGTATCCGATTCGTTCGAGACGATGATGCTGTCAGCGGTTGCGTTGACTTTCAGCCGGGCGCCGCGGAACATCACCTTAAACGAGAACGAGGTCCAGTGCGACGGGATGAACGGCCGCAGCACCAGCTCGCCCTCCCGGACGCGCAGGCCGCCGAAGCCTTGCACGATCGCCATCCAGGTGCCGGCCATACTGGTGATATGGCAGCCGTCTTCGGTGTCGTTATTGTAGTTGTCGAGGTCCAGACGCGCGGTGCGCAGGTACATCTCGTAAGCCTTCTCCTGATACCCGAGCTCGCAGGCGAGAATCGCATGCACGCAAGGGGAGAGGGAGGACTCGTGAACGGTCATCGGCTCGTAGAAGTCGAAGTTACGTTTCTTCGTATCCAGGTCGTAACGGTCGCTCAAGAAATACAAGCCTTGCAACACATCCGCCTGCTTAATGAAGCACGAGCGCAAAATCCGGTCCCACGACCAGTTCTGGTTCAGCGGCAGCTGCTTCGGATCCAGTTCCTTCACCGGCATCAGTTCTTTATCAAGGAAGCCGTCCTGCTGCAAGAACACGCCGCGCTCCTCATCGTACGGATAGTACATGTTGTCGATGATGTGCTGCCATTGCTTCGTTTCCGACTCCTGAAGCCCCAGCTTCTCCACCAGCGCTGCATAGTGCGCGGCATCTTGGACTTTGAGCTCGGCCAGCACTTCCAGCGTGTATTCGAGCGTCCAGGCGGCAATCCGGTTCGTGTACCAGTTGTTGTTGACGTTGTTCTCGTATTCGTTAGGGCCGGTTACGCCGAGCATGACGTATTTGCCCTTGGCTTGTGAGAAGTTCACGCGCTCTTCCCAGAAGCGGGAGATTTCCACCAGCACTTCCAGGCCATACTCGCCCAAATATGCTTTATCCCCTGTATAGTTAACGTAGTTATAAATCGCATAAGCGATCGCCCCGTTCCGATGGATCTCTTCAAACGTGATTTCCCACTCGTTGTGGCATTCCTCGCCGTTCATCGTCACCATCGGATAGAGCGCGCCTTTGGTGAAGCCAAGCTTGCGGGCGTTCTCCTTCGCTTTCTCCAGATGCTTATAGCGGTAAATCAGCAAATTGCGAGCGATATCCGACTCCGCCGTGCTGAGGTAGAATGGCAAGCAATAGGCTTCCGTATCCCAGTAGGTGCTGCCGCCGTATTTTTCCCCGGTGAAGCCTTTAGGCCCGATGTTCAGTCGGTCGTCCTCGCCGCTGTAGGTTTGGTTTAATTGAAAAATATTAAAGCGAATCGCCTGCTGCGCCGCAACGTCGCCTTCGATGATGATGTCGCTCATTTCCCATTTCTTCGCCCAGGCTTCAGCTTGCTCGCGCTTCAGGGCATCGAAACCGGCCTCTTTCGCGGAGTGCAGCGCGGCCTTGCCGGCTTTCACCAAGTCGCCCAGCCCATGATCGCGGGAGGTGACATTGGCAACATACTTATACAACGTTACCGTCTCACCGGAGACCGCTGCCACGGCCACTTCGGCGGAGACGAACTTCTCCTGCTCGTGGAACGCAGGGGCCAGATCCAGGCGTTTCCCGCCTTGTTCCACGTCAAACGCCATCACCGAGGTCACGTGGAAGTCGAGTTTCTTCGTCTTTACGGTTAAGTAGGAGACGTCGGCACCGGCCGATTTTTCCACCTCAAGCCAGAATTTCTCCTCGTAGTTGGAGTCCTTATTCATCACGTCACCGTCCAGATAAGGAGCAAAGCGCAGCTCCCCGCTGAAGTTGAGCGGCGTTACCGCGTAGCGGATCGCCCCGATCTCATGGCGTACGATGCTGACAAATCGCAGCGCTTCCACGGCGAGTTCTTTGCCGTCCTTCATCACGGCGGTAAAGCGGCGGCAGAGGTAACCTTCCTTCATGTTGAGCTCGCGAACGAAATCCTTCACCTGACACTCGGCCAAATCCAGCGCCGCGCCGTCCACGAAGACGTTAATGCCAATCCAGTTGGTGCTGTTCAGCACTTTGGCAAAATACTCCGGATAGCCGTTCTTCCACCAGCCCACCCGGGTTTTGTCCGGATAATACACGCCGGCCATGTAGCTGCCTTGCAGGGAAGGGCCGCTGTACTGCTCCTCAAAATTCGCGCGTTGGCCCATATAACCGTTGCCGATGCTAAAAATACTTTCCGAAATTTCATGATTCGCCGGATCAAACGATTCTTCCAGGATGGACCAGGGATCCACTTTCAAATACTGTTTCACGCTAACCGCTCCTTTAGTCATTTCGAATAGATTATTATGCAAAAATAGAACGAGAGGTATTCGCCGCACGCGGCCCGCACAAATTAAAGCAAGGCGAGCTGTGCTTCCTGCGAAGCTGCCCTAGGGCCCTAGTGTTGACTGCGCTTATTTCGCGGCTAATTGCTGCAGCATGGCGACCGAAACGTCGCCCAGCGAGGAGACCACCCGATCCGCCTTGCCCAGCGTATCCGGCGAACCGATGCCGATGCAGCGCATGCCTGCGCGCCGGGCTGCTTCGATGCCGGCCTCTGCATCCTCGAACACGACGCAGGCTTCGGGGGCAACGCCCAGCTCCGTAGCGCCAAGCAGGAAAACTTCCGGATCGGGCTTGGCGCTGGAGGTGCGAGTGCCGTCGATGATCGCGTCAAAGTACGGGGTAAGCCCGGTATTCCGCAAAATGATCGGGGCGTTCTTGCTCGCTGATCCTAGCGCGGTCTTCAATCCGTTTTCCCGGCACTGCTGCAAGAACTCCAGCGCTCCCGGCAGAATTTCCGACGCGTCCATTTGGGAGATGTACTCGACATACCAGTTATTTTTGCGTTCAGCCAGCTCCTGCTTGACGTTGTCTTCCAGTTGAAGGCCGCCCACGCTAAGCAAGATGTCGAGCGAGGCCATGCGGCTGACGCCTTTCAGCTTCTCATTGTCCTGTTCGGTAAATTCGAAGCCGAGCTCGGCGGCCAGCCGTTTCCAGGCGAGATAGTGGTATTTCGCGGTATCCACGAGCACGCCGTCGAGATCAAATAAACAAGCTTGAATGGGATTCATAACGAACCTCCTCTATGGTGGATTTAGCGCAAACGTTTGAACAAAGCGTGAAAAATAAAGGAAGCGTGAGCTTCCGTTTATTTTTTCTCCAATGTCTAATGCAACCTGTTGCCTCAAGGCTTCTTGGGAACTGAATACATGGACGACTCGCGAACCATCAGCCGATGGGGAATGATCTGCCGTTTCGGATATGCCTTGTCGTCGTCGTTGTTCTGAACGGCTTGGATCAGCACCTGCGAGGCGGTATACCCCAGATTGTAAATGCCGATATCCATGCTGCTAAGCGGCGGCGTTGACAGTTCTGACAACGGGATGTTGTTGAAGCTGACCAGGCATAAGTCTTCAGGCACTTTGTACTTCAGCTCGTGCAGGCCGCGAAGCACGCCAAACGCTACGACGTCATCGATCATGACCAAGGCCGTCGGACGGTTCGGTAGATTCATGAAGAACGACATGGCCCGATAGCCGCTGTCCTGCAAAAACTCACCTTCGACAATCCATTCGGGCCGACTCTCCAAGCCTGCATCTCGAAGCGCATCCTGATAGCCTTTCAACCGGTCTTTGGAAACAACGAGCTCCGGCGGTCCGCTGACGAACCCGATCCGTTCGTGTCCTAACGCGATCAAATGCTTTGTGGCGTCGTACGACGCCTGGATATTATCGTTATCCACCGTTAAAATATCAGGATATTCCTCGCTGCGCCCGATGAGTACAAAGGGATGACCGCCTTTATGGAGAAATTCGATCACGGGATCGTTCTGCCGGGAATACAGTAAGATGACCCCGTCCACCCGGCGTCCGTTCAGCAGTCTGGAGACGCTTTCGACTTCTTCTTTCTCATTGGCTCCGGAGCTGATCAGCACGTCATAACCCAGGCGACTGGCTTGGGTCACAATGCCGCGGATCAGTTCCATGAAGAAGAAGTTGGAGAACAATTCCTCGGCGGACTTTGGCAGCAGGATGCAAATGCTATTTGTCGTTTTGGAGACCAGACTCTTGGCCATAATGTTGGGATGATAGCCAAGCTGGTCCATAATGAGCTTTACTTTACGCGAGGTTTCCTCGCTGATTCTGGGATGATTGGACAGCACCCGGGACACGGTAGAGGGCGATACTCCGGCCTTTTTGGCAACATCCTTGATGGTGACAGCCATAAAAAACCTCCTCTGTGGAACCGTTTGCTTTACACTGTAATATTAATCTAAAGAAATCTGAAAGTAAATAGAGAATCTAGGGATAACCCCGTATAACACCGCTGAAAGCTCCTCATATTCTCATCGAAAATGGGCATTCAATGCAGGAAAATCAAGAGATTTTTGCGCAAACGTTTTACTCTTAAAAAAGAATTCGGCCGGCCCATTTTCTCATCGAGTTAGGGCCGACCGCAGGTATAAAAAGCAGTTTGTAGATTATGCTTGCGTTAATACTGCATAACCGTATGCTGGTAGCTTAACGGCAAGTTTGCCGTCCGCCGTGTTGTAGGTTTGCCCGCTGAAGGTGTCGCGCCACATTTTCCCATCCGCAGGGATCGTAAAGGTCTGTCCGGCATCGTAGTTGTTGAGCAGGACAAGTACTTTCTCCCCGTTCAGTACGCGTTCATAAGCCAGCTTCGAGCCGCCCTTCTCGGCGAGCAGGAATTTCAGGCTGCCGGTGCGCAGCGGAGCCAGCTGCTTGCGAACCTTGATCAGCTTCTGATAAAACGCAAACAAATCGCGATCCTGGCGTTTAGGATCCCACTCCATACATTTGCGGCAATCCGGATCCGGTCCGCCGTCGAGACCAACTTCGTCGCCATAGTAAATGCAAGGCGTTCCGCTGTACGTAAATTGGAACAGGGCGGCCAGCTTCATTTTGGCTTTGTTGCCATCGCATAGTGTGAGCAAGCGCGGCGTGTCATGGCTGTCCAGCAGATTAAACGCCACTTCGCTTGCTTGGAGCGGATAACGGGACAGCTGCTTGCCGATCGCATTCGCGAAGCCCTCGGCATCCAACGTGCCGCGTACGACGAAGTCCAGCACCGCTTCGGTGAACGGATAGTTCATCACGGCATCAAATTGGTCCCCTTGCAGCCAAGCCGAGGACTCATGCCAGATTTCGCCTAAGATGTAGGCATCCGGGTTGGCCGCCTTCACGACTTTACGGAAATCGCGCCAGAAGGCATGGTCTACTTCGTTGGCAACGTCCAGCCGCCAGCCGTCGATGCCCACTTCCTTAATCCAGAATTCAGCGACTTTCAGCAAGTATTCTTTTACTTCCGGATTTTCCGTGTTCAGCTTAGGCATCAGCGGCTCGAAAGCAAACGTATCGTAACTAGGCACGCCGTCCTTCACTTGCAGCGGATACTCGCGCACATGGAACCAGTCTTTGTAACGGGATTTCTCGCCTTTCTCCATCACGTCAACGAAAGGGGCGAAGGTTCTGCCGGAGTGGTTAAATACGGCGTCGAAGAGCACCTTGATCCCGCGCTCATGGCAGGCTTGAACCAGCTTCTTGACCGTAGCGATATCGCCGAAATGCGGATCGATCTTCATATAGTCGGCCGTATCGTATTTATGGTTGGTTGTCGCTTCGAACAACGGGGTAAAATAGATACCCGTAATGCCAAGCTCGCTTAAATGATCGAGGTGATCAATGACGCCTTGCAAATCCCCGCCAAAGAAGTTATCGCGCTCCGGTTTGCCGCCCCAAGGCAATACGCCCTTCGGATCGTTGCTTGGGTCGCCGTTGGCGAAGCGTTCAGGGAAGATTTGATAGAAGATGGCATCCTTCACCCATGCCGGCGGCGTAAAGACGTCAACCGGATTGATGAACGGGAATTCGAACAGCCGCTCAGGGCCAGATGGACGCTCTTTCGTAAACTCGCTTTCCGTCATCCAGATCTGCTCGTCGCCGGACTTCAGCAGAAAGCCGTATCTCGTTCGGCGCAGCGGCGGTTGGTAGGTACATTCCCAATAGTCGAACATCTCGTCGCTGATCATCAGGGTCATCGGAATCAGTTCTTTACTTTGATCCCACATGTATTTGTCCCCCACAAAGGCATAGACCTCAGTGAGATCGTTCTTCTTGGCGCGCAAGCGCAGATGAAGCGTTTTGTGGTCGTAAGCATAAGACCAGTTCAGCTTAGGGCGATGATAGACCGCTTCAAGTAACATGATGAATCCCTCCTAGTGGATTGTGGACAGCTTTGTCCGCCAGGCCCCCGTATCCACTTGCTTTGGAAGCAAAAAAAGCACATCCAAGCCGGAGAAACGGGCCGAGGATGTACCTTTCGATAACAGTGCCTTCAAATTGTGTAACCGAACGGCAAAGCTAGTATTGCTCTCATTGATCCGGATTATAACACTGTTCAAACCATTGCACAAGACGGGAGAAAGTAATGTTCAGGGGAAAGCAGACGATAGATGATAACCTAACGATGAAATAGTAGATTGTGCTGATAAATCGTGAAAATTTTGCGCAAATATGCAATGTTCACTTGGCGCACAACAAAGTTGGGAATATATAAAAAGTGCGAATATTAGAGAAAACGTAAGAAAAACAGAGGAAGAGGATGATTAACCCCCGTTTTTTCTCTGTGCAAACGTTTTTACAACTTCATAGGTATGATGTATCATGAGTTCATGGATAAAGCGCTTTCGGGCGGGAAATACTAAACTATCCCAGGAAGAAGTCGTGGAGGAAAAGTAGTTATAAGTATTTTCTGAAAACGTTTGCGCATCACGTCTTTATAATTATTAGGAGGGGTTATAGTCATGAAGTTCAAAAAGGCATTGACCTTGATCGCGGCGCTGTCCTTGGTTGTTTCGATCACGGCTTGCGGAGCGGGCAACAACGGCGGCAACAACGGAAGTGCAAATGCTCCGGCGAATCAGACTGAAAATACGGGGAATACCGGTGCCGGAGAGAATGCTTCCGCGGATGCGATCGTTCCGGAAGAGGGCGCTGAGCTGCTCATTTGGGATAGTAAAGAAGAGAAAGTGTTCACTGAAGAAATCGCGAAGCAATTCACCGAAAAATACGGCGTGCCTGTAAAAATTGAAGAAGTATCGCCAACCGACCAAATCGGGAAATTGACGCAAGACGGACCGTCCGGTCTGGCAGCTGACGTGCTGATCGTCCCTCATGACCACCTGGGGAATGCAGCAACTTCCGGCTTGATCCTGCCGAACGATGTCTTCGCTGAAGAAACAACGAAGAACAATACGGAAGCTGCCGTTCAAGGTGCAACTTATGACGGTGTACTGTACGGTTATCCTAGAGCTGCCGAAACGGTGGCTTTGTATTACAATAAATCGCTTGTTCCAGAGCCGCCGAAAGACTTCAAAGACGTTCTGGAATTCAGCAAAACGTTTACCGACAAATCCAAAAACAAATACGGCATCATGTGGGAAGTCGGCAACATGTACTTCAACTATCCGTTTATTGCGAGCACCGGCGGTTACTTGTTCGGCGATAACGGTACGAACCCAGACGACATCGGTTTGGCTAACGATGGCGCGATCGAAAGCTTGAAAGTGTTCCAAAGCTTGAAAGAAGCTCTGCCGATCAACAGCGGCGACATCAACCCGGACATCAAACGCAGCTTGTTTAACGAAGGCGACGTGGCAATGGACATCAACGGTCCTTGGGAATTGGCAGGATACAAAGCCGCTCTCGGCGACAACCTGGGTCTTGCTCTATATCCTTCCGTCAACGGCAAAACAGCGATCACCTTCTCCGGTATTAAAATTTGGGTCGTAAACTCCTTTACGAAATACCCGAATGCAGCTAAACTGTTCGCTCATTTCGCTTCCACGAAAGATGCTCAGTTGCTGCTGAACGAAAAAGTCGGCGCCGTACCGACGAACCTGGAAGCGCTGGAAACCGATCAAATCAAAAACGATCCTTTCGTTTCCGTCTTTGCTGAGCAAGCGAAGAACTCCCAGCCGATGCCTTCCATTCCGGAAATGGCTAACGTTTGGGCTCCTGTTAACGCTGCGCTTCCGGAAATCTGGAACAACAATGCAGATCCAAAAGCCGCGATGGAAAATGCCGTGACACAAATTCGGGATTTGAACCAAGGGGCAACGGAGTAAGGCAGAACGAACTGTCACCCAGTGAGGGAAGGTTGAGCCCGCCGCTGATAGCGGCGGGTCATCCTTAATTTCCCAAGGGAGAGGAGAAGGAAGGGAAATGGACCGACACCAACATCGGGATCGGGCGACGCTTTTGTCGATACTGTGCATGGGCCTAGGACAACTCTACAATCGACAATATATCAAAGGGTTGTTGTTCGTCCTTTTTGAAGCATTTAGCGTGATCTATTTGATCCGGAACTTAGGGTTTGCGCTCTGGGGAATCGTTACGCTTGGTGAAACGCCAAGAACCGGAGCCAATATGAACGGAAGCTGGGATCATTCGATCTTCATCATGATTCAAAGCTTGATTACGCTGCTGTTTGTGGCGGTTTTTATTATCGTTTATGTGATGAACGTCCGCGATGCTCGCGCCATCGGGCTCGAACGGGACAAAGGCAAGACACCGAATAACTTTAAGCAAACGGTACGTTATATCCTGGATTACAAGTTCGCTGTTGCATTTTTGAGCATTCCCGCCCTCGGGATTTTATTTTTTACCGTAATGCCGATTCTGTTCATGATTCTGCTTGCGTTCACCAACTATTCGGCGCCGAAGCACATCCCGCCGGCCATGCTGGTCGATTGGGTTGGCTTCGAAACCTTTAAAAATTTGGTGGCACTCAAAACCTGGAGCCATACCTTTTACGGCGTATTGACCTGGACGATTATCTGGGCGATTTTGTCCACGGTAACGACTTATTTCGGTGGTATGCTTGTCGCCTTACTTATTAATCAAAAGGGCATTCGCTTCAAAGGGCTATGGAGAACGATTTTAATTCTTCCTTACGCTATTCCGCAGCTGATTTCGCTGCTTGTCATGAGAAATATGTTTAACGGTCAGTTTGGTCCAATCAACCAATATCTTAGTTATTTCGGTCTGGGCGGGCTGCCGTGGTTAACCGACCCGTTCTGGGCGAAAGTGACGGTTATCGTCGTTAACATGTGGGTGGGGATTCCGGTCTCCATGCTGCTGATTCTGGGCGTGCTGACGACGATTCCAAAGGATTTGTACGAAGCAGCGGAAGTGGATGGAGCTACCGGGTTCCAGAAATTTAAGATCGTCACGCTGCCGATGATTCTGTTCACGACCGCACCAACGCTGATTACCCAATTTGCCGGTAACATCAACAACTTTAACGCCATCTTCCTGTTAACGGGCGGCGATCCGGTGAAGGGCGATTATCAGTATGCCGGGGCGACCGACCTCCTGGTAACGTGGCTGTACAAGCTGACGTTGAACCAAAACAAATACAACATGGCCTCTGCGATCGGGATCATCATTTTCATCATTATCGCTTCGTTCTCGATTTACAACTACCGCAGAACCAAGTCGTTTAAAGAGGAGGATATGATCCAATGAGCAGACGGAAAATACGAAACGCGATTCGTCTGGGCGCCAGCTACATTGTGCTGATCCTGCTGTGCATTGCCGCCGTCTACCCTGTGCTTTGGGTCGTCTTCGGTTCGCTGCGGCCGGGTAAATCGCTTTACAGCAAAACGTTGATTCCGGAAAAATTTACGTTTGATCATTATCACGAACTATTTACATCCAAAACCTATCTGTTTGGCACCTGGTACCTGAATACGTTGAAAATTGCTGTCTGCTCCATGATTCTGGGCGTGCTGCTGACGCTGCTTACGAGCTATGCGCTCTCCCGGTTCCGGTTCCGCGGACGCAAAACGGCGCTTTCCGGCCTGCTCGTGCTTGGGATGTTCCCGGGATTCATGAGCATGATCGCCATCTATCTGCTGCTGCGGGAGATGCAGCTGCTGGATACGCATTTGGCTCTGATCATCGTATATGCGGCTGGGGCTCCGCTGGGCGGTACGTTTATCGCCAAGGGCTTCCTCGATACAATTCCGCGATCGCTGGATGAAGCGGCGCGGATCGACGGAGCGAGCAACTTCCTGATCTTCCGGCGCATCATTCTGCCGTTGTCCAAGCCGATGCTGACATATATGGCGTTAACCCAATTTGTCGGTCCCTGGGTTGACTTCATCTTTGCCCGGCTCGTCCTGCGGACGAAGGAAAATTGGACGCTGGCCGTCGGGATGTGGGATATGGTCAGCAGCAATCAGAACAGCAACTTTACGCTGTTTGCCGCAGGGGCGGTTCTGATCGCGCTTCCGATCACGATCCTGTTTATGTTCCTGCAGCGGCTGCTTGTTGACGGCTTAACTTCGGGCGCCAGCAAAGGATAATGCAGCTAGAGTTGATCAACACCTGGGTATAGCCTCAGTCAAAGCGGGGCTATACCCTTTTTATACATAAAACAAAAGGGGATGCGGAAATGAAGAAGCTTCGCGGTGGGCGGCACTGGAATTCCGTGGGCCTAAAGATGTTTGTGATCGTATTTGCGGCAGTCGTGGTGTTGTCGGTGGTGCTGGGGTTCAGCTCTTACCGGGCGTCCAGGGAGATCATCCGGGAGCAAGTGGCTTCCGCCTCCACTCAGGCGGTGGAGCAGGCAGCGGACAAGCTCGACTTCCTGTTCGAACAATATGAGGCTACGTCGCGGCAATTGGCCGTTGATCAGACGCTGCGGAGCGATCTGGAGACGGTGAACCAGCCGGGAATCGGAACCGTTGTGAAGACGCAAGCCGAGGACCGGATCCGCAAGAAGCTTGACGCGTTGAAGAGTGCCGATGAACGTCTTCAGGGAGTGCGTCTTGTTTCTAAGGACTTGGAAGACGTGAAGTCGTACAAATCTTCAGGGGTCAGTTCGGTGCGTACGGATGAGGCGGTGGAAATCCGGGTGAAGGAGGTATTGAAAGCAACCGGCGAGCCCGTGTGGTTCCCGGCGTTACAGAAGGGCTTCTTTAACGCTTATACCGAGCCGACGATCACGATGGCCCGCTTGCTGCGGAATATCAATCACCCGGAGGCTGAGTACATCCTGCTGTTTGAGATTAAGGCGCAGGCTCTGGGGGATATTTTGGGCAACCTGCAAATCGGGAAAACCGGTCAGGTGCGGGTACTTACCGCCGATAACCGGATTGTCCATGCGAACGATTCCGCTCTCCTGGAGACGGAATCCATAATTAAGGTAGATGCCAAACGGGCGGAATCGGGGGAAAGCTCGTTCCAGGCGCCAGACGAGCAAGGAGTTCAGCAACTGGTCGTGTTCCGGCCGCTGAAAACGGTCGACTGGCGGATTGTTGGATATGCTCCGGAGAACGACTTTTTGAGTGCGACGGATCGGCTGCTTGTCGTCATGTTGTTCGTGCTTCTGGGCGCCGTGGTCGTTGCGGCTCTGATCGGCTATTTCCTGGTGCGCATGGTCGGCCGGCCCTTGGAGCAGCTGTGCCGATTAATGGAGGAAGGCGAACGCGGAAATTTGCAGGTGCGTACCAACTTTAAAGGGCATGACGAGATCGGTCGGCTGGGACACAGCTTCAACCGGATGCTGGAGCAAATTTCACGGCTGGTGGACCGGACAAATGATTCCGCCGTGGAGCTGCTGGCTACGGCGGAGAATCTGACGAAGGCATCGCGCGATACGTCGCAGACCGCCGCCGAGATTGCGCAGGCGACCGGAGAAATCGCCGCCGGAGCTGAAAGCTTGGCCGTGGAGGCGGACAAGGGCACCGAGACAGCGGAGCAGATTGGCAATCAAATGAGCCGGGTGGCTCGTCTGAACGCAGCGATGGACGATTCGGCCGGACGTGTCATCGAGGTCAGCCGCAATGGGGAAGCGCATATGGAGGAACTGGTGGAGAAGACGGAAGCCGTGTCGCGGATGACGGCGCGGTTAGAGGAGAATTCGGCGAAGCTCAGCCGAAGCACCCAATCGATCCGCTCGATCCTTGCCCCGATGGTGGAGATGACCAAGCAAACGAACATTTTGTCGTTAAATGCTTCGATCGAAGCGTCCCGTGCCGGGGCAGCCGGCAAAGGTTTTATGGTCATTGCCGGGGAGATCCGCGAGCTGGCAGCCGCTTCGGGGGAATCGATCCAAACCGTATCGGCGATCACCGAGGAAATCCAGGAGGCAATAGGACAAACGGTGGAGGTGTTGACGGGAATTGCGCCGCTGTTTGCGGCACAAACCGAGGCCGTCAAAGAAGCCGCAGGCATCTTCCAGAACGTTAAAGGGGAGATGGAGCGGTTCGTGACGGAGATCCGAAGCTCGTCGGCCTCCGTTCAGGAGCTGCTGCAATCGCAAGCGACCCTGCAGGATTTTGTGGACACGGTCAGCTCGGTTGTGGAGCAGACCAGCGCCTCCACCGAAGAGGTGGCCTCTATGTCTCAAGAGCAGCACCGGGTCAGCGCCGAGTTGGTTGAACTGTCGGCTCGTCTGGAGGAACTGGCGGGACAACTGCAGCGTTCGCTTAGCGCCTTCCAAGGTGAAGGTGAGGCGAGTCCATAATTGTCTGTCGTGTTTTCGTGTCGCTAGCGGACTCAAATGCCGTTATATCCGCTGATCAGCGGGATCCTCGAAAACTAACGGACCCAGGAGCCGCTATTTGCTGCTTGGATAGCTCCAAACGCTAGTTTTAGCCCGAATAACGTCACTGGAGTCCATTAGTTTTTGAAATATGCGAAAAATGAGCAAATAACGTCCATACAGTCCGTTACATTTAAAAAGGCCCTGCAGCTGTTTGTTAGCTGGCAGGGCCTTTTACTATTCTAATACCGCTGTTGAATACGCAGGCAGCGTCAGCGTATTGCCGCTGAGGCTGGCGCCTTCGCCTGTTTCCGCCAACAGCTTGGTGAAGCTCTTGCCGTCTGCTTGATTCGGATCCAAGGAGACCGTGAGCTCTTGACCGGTTAAGTTGTGAGCGACGAGCACCGCCTGGTCTTCTGTCAAGCGAACAAACGCGGTGATTCCCGGCTGATCCGTTGTATATTCCTGGATTGCTCCGTCCCTTAGCGCCGGAATATCGTTGCGCATCCGGATCAACTGGCGATAATGCGACAGCAGGGAGGCGGAGTCGCCGGTTTGCTCGCTTACGCTGAGGCCCTTGATGCCGGCATTGTTTTTGGCGGGCTCCCAGGTCGTTTGGCCTTCGCTGTCGTCCGGCGTCCAACGCATCGGCTCGCGAATCAGCTCGTCAGGCTTCGCCCCAAACATGCCAATTTCCTCGCCGTAATAGATGTACGGATTGCCGGGAAGCGTGAGCAGCAGGCTCGCGGCCATCTTCGCGTGCGGCACATCTCCCTCCAGCTGGGTCATGACTCGGTTCTGGTCATGGTTGGTCAAGAACGTAGCGTCGACGAAGTTGCCGCCGGATTTTTCGCTGTACAGCTTATACGTACGCTCCAGCGTAAAAGGGATGTTCGCGTCCTTTTCGTTCTTGACGCTGCTGAGGATCGTTTCGGCCAGGCCAAAGTTAAACCCGGAATCCAAGGCTTTGTCCAGATAGGAGGAAATCAGCGCTGCGGAAGGATCCCAGATCTCGCCAACGAGATAGGCGTCCGGCTTGACTTCGTTGAGCCCACTGCGGAACTCCTGCCACCAAGCCACATTTTTGTTCGTGGTTTCTTGGCTCTTGTCGGTCAGCAAATCCTCGTAGATATGCTTCGCTGCATCCAGGCGGAACCCATCCACGCCTTGCTCCAGCCAGAATTGTCCGATCTCGATCATTTCTTTCCGTACTTCCGGGTTATCGAGGTTGAGATCCGGCATCCCGTCCCAGAAGATTCCGAGGTAATGGCCGCCGTTCAGGCTATGCCAAGGGTTGCCGCTTCCGGCGGCACTGGTGCCGGACACAGCACGGCCTTGATCCTCGGCCCAAACGTACCAATCCCGGTACGGGCTGTTTGGATCGGCAGCTGATTGGGTGAACCACGGATGCTCTTTGCTGGTATGATTGACGACCAGATCCATAATGACCTTTATCCCGCGCTTATGGGCCTCATTCAAAAACGTACGGAAGTCATCCATCGTCCCGTAATCCGGATTGATGTCCCTGTAGTTGGTGACGTCATAACCGTGATAGCTTGGCGAAGGATTAATCGGCATCAGCCAGATGCCGCCAATCCCCAGGTCGGTATCCGTATCCGGGTTCCCATCATTTAAGTAGTCGAGCTTGCTGATCAGCCCCTTGAAATCCCCAATGCCGTCGCCGTCCGAGTCGGCAAAGGAACGGACAAAAATTTCATAAAAAACCGTAGAGGGTTGGGAATCCACCGCATTAGGTGCAGCGGCTTTCCCGCCTTCAGGGGGGTTCGGGCTTGTGGCTGCTGTATCGTTGGAATTCCCTTTTGGTTCCGAGGCGGTGCTCTTACTGCCCGGTGTATCGGTACAGCCGGCAAGCAGCATCGGCAGCAGCACCAAGAGCAGGATCAGGATCCGAAGCAGGTGCGGGGGAAGCAACGGGACAGCGCTTCCATTTCGCCGCAGCTTCGTTCGCTGAAGAAGACTTGGGGTTTGCATCGAACATCTTCCTTTCGCAAAAGTACCTTTATTTCACCATCATACCTGAGCAACAAGAAAAATAAAACGTTTGCACAAGGAGAATTTAAGGAAATTTCAGTTAATATAAGTAAATTACATAATTATTAAGACGAAATCATTAGTTATCTCCATATTAATTAGATAATCGCCTGTTCTCATAATTGTTATTGAACAAAACCATGAAAATTTAGATTGGTATCCGTAAAAATGAATCTAATTTATCCCAATTATGCAATATATCAGTATGCAAACGTTAGAATTTGAGATGTGGGGATGAGGCAAAGTCTTACTGTGTGGAGCAGGGACAACCTTTGTAATTTAGTGACAAGCTGTGTGAAAGTTAATCCTATCAAAATACTTGTATATGTGTTATCATACGATTTGTAATTCGCAACTCGGCGTTTGCCTATCAAGGTGCGAACACGAATTTAAGGACATATTCAGGGGGAGATCAGGTTATGGATACCTTGCGTATTATCATTAATGTAGCCGTTATGCTCGTGCTGATCGGCATTCTGATTTGGATGCAGAAGAAGCACATATCCTTTACCAAGCGGGTGTTTACCGGACTGGGGCTTGGGCTCGTGTTTGGAGTGATCCTGCAGGTGTCCTACGGCGCCGGCTCTGAGGTTATCGCGAAATCAACCGACTGGTTTAACCTGGCTGGGCGTGGTTACGTCGGGCTACTGCAGATGGTTGTTATTCCGCTGATCATGGTTTCGATTATTTCGGCAATCATGAATTTGAAGGGGAAACAAAACTTAGGTAAAATGAGCGGTCTGATCATCGCGGTATTGCTGATTACGACGGCGATCGCGGCCAGCGTCAGCATCGTGACCAGCTTGAGCTTCGATCTGAAGGCAATTGAAATCGAGGCAGGCGAACGGGAGCAGGCGCGCGGGGCGGCACTTGAAGACCGGCTGGGCACAGTGGAAGATAAGACAATTCCGCAGCAGGTGCTCGACTTCATTCCTACCAATCCGTTTGCGGATATGACCGGTGCGCGGAGCACCTCGACTTTGGCGGTCGTGATTTTCTCGGCATTTATCGGGGTAGCGGTACTTGGACTCGATAAGAAAAAACCTGAGCAGGCGGATACGTTCCGCAAAATGGTCGAAGCGGTTTACACCGTTGTGATGCGGATCGTTACGTTGGTTCTGCGCTTGACGCCTTATGGGATTTTGGCGTTGATCACGAACGTCGCTGCTACGACCAACGCCGAAGAGATTTTGAAGCTGATCAAGTTCGTGGGAGCTTCGTATGTGGCGCTGATCGTGATGTTCATCATTCACCTGATTCTGTTGGCCGCCTTTGGCTACAATCCAATTCAGTATGTACGTAAAGTGTTCCCGACGCTGGTATTTGCGTTTACCTCGCGTTCGAGTGCGGCAACGATTCCGTTGAACGTGGAGACGCAAACGAAACGTCTGGGCGTTCCAGAAGGAATCGCCAACTTGTCGGCTTCGTTTGGTGCAACGATCGGACAAAACGGCTGCGCCGGGATTTACCCAGCAATGCTGGCTGTTATGATCGCTCCGACCGTTGGGATCAACCCGATGAGCTGGGACTTTATCCTGACCTTGATCCTGGTTGTAACGATCAGTTCGTTTGGGGTTGCCGGCGTTGGCGGCGGGGCTACGTTCGCTTCGCTGATCGTTCTGTCGACAATGAACCTGCCGGTTGCTTTGGCGGGTCTCTTGATCTCCGTCGAGCCGCTGATCGATATGGGCCGGACGGCGCTGAACGTCAACGATTCGATCACCGCTGGCGTAATCACCGGCAAGATTCTGGGCGAGAACGACACCGAGGCGTTCAAACGCGACGTGGACTTGGACGCTGTGACTGCTTAATACATCGCATGGGAAATGCAAACGAAAACCGCTGGGCGTATGCCCGGCGGTTTTTCTGTGTAGGGTACCTATGTCAGCCGCACGCTTCTCATGATTATCCCGTTGCATCAGGGGGGGGCGGGGATCACCTCACTCAATCCTTCCATTTCTGAACGAAAGGGATAATCATGGAAAGAGGAGCCAGAGGGGGGCACGAAGGTCACGAGGGTCATGAGATAGCGTTGGCCCTGTGAGTCCCCCTCAGTTAATAACAAAATATTTTTCCTCGAACTTGATCTCCGACGGTTTCTCGGGAGTTGCGGGGGAAGAAGCTGCACCGTTGATGGTTACTTTGTTGTTCCCGTTAATATGAAGCGCACCGTTCGTATAGATGTGGCCTGTTAAGGCCGAGGGGGCAGTCCCGTTGTTCACATTGACCGAACCCGCAGCGAATAAGGCAAATTGATTGCTGCCGTTTATATTATTGATGTTGGAGGCTCCTGTGAGATAGATGTTTTGGGCGAACAGCGTACCGCTGGTATTCAAGGAGCTTCCATAAAAATCGCCGGTGATGTTCACCGTAGGTTCGCTGTTAAAGTTGGTGGTTCCGTTCACTTTAATTAAGCTGCCTTGCAATTTCATATTGTTTCCGTTGTTGATCAACAAATCCCCGCTAATGTAAATGATCCCGCTGGCCACGATAGACGAATTGGCTTCCATCGTAACCCCGCCTTTTACCCAGAGGTCGCCGTCCACCTTTAAAGCAACGTTGGGCATCAATTTGATCGCATTTAATACGGTTGATTTCGTGAACTGGGTGCTAGTTCGAACCTCGAAGTCCAGTTGTGTCGCCGGGGTTGCAAAAAGGGCCGATTTCGTCGTCTTCAGGTCCTGATCGAGCTGATTCACGATGGAGGTGATATCTAATCTTTTTGGCGGAGTTAGACTCGATCCCGGCAAGGTAGGGGATACAAGGACACCGTTAATGTGGGACTGATTGTTGGCTACTGCTCCAGCCGAATAGACATTCCCGTTGATCGTCGTTCCGTTCAAAGCCGTGGACCCAAAGCTAACTACGGCGTACTCGCCCGTTCCGGTTCCCGGAGAAGGGTCGGTAGGAGTGAAGGCGAGCGTAATCTCCACCTTTCGCCGGAAGGTTTGCGTGATTTTGTCCGATACCCCATCGGCTCTGACAACGGCAACGTACCGCTGGTTTTCGGTGTCCAAGGTGACTGTCTCAGCCTCTACATAGGGGGCGGCAGCGGCTTGCACGTCTTCCAACGTCACTTTGTCCCTATCGCTCAGCGCCATCACGGCCGCCCGCAAATCGGAAAGCTTGATCAGCAGCTTCGTTTCGCCGTCGGCTTGGGCGGAGACGATATCTTCGGAGACGTTGACCATCCCTTGAGAATTCGTTACCGACTGCACGACCAGCGTGCCGATCACGAGCAGCATGGCAACTAAGAGCAGCACAGAGATTAAAGCATAACCTTGCTCTTGGCGGATTGTGGCTAGTCCTCGTTTTGTCATCCACACGCACCTCACGAAATCAGTTTGATGGAAACGAACAGATAGATTGGCTCGACCTTGGGCTCATTCTTTAGCGCCACTTGAAGGTTCACCCACAGATCGTTAGGGCCTTTGGAAAAAGTGGTGCCGGTTAAATCCAACCTCTCGTCGCTGAAACGTTCGCCGTTGAGGAGAAGCTGTCCCCCGACAAGCTGAAAGCGGAGCGTCTGGGTCGTTTCCGTCAGCGCATCGGTGACCACTTCCGCTTGAAATTGCGTAAAGGTGCCCGAGCCCGAAATGGACACGGCATTTCTCAGCTTGGTCTGAAGGGCTGAACTGAGCGTGATCGCTTCGTTCCGAAGCTGGGTTTCATGGTTAACCCGTCCAAAAGCGAACAGCGATGTGGTCAGCACGGTAGACACCAGGACGACCAGCAATCCGGATAAAGCCAAGGCGGCCAGCAGCTCCACCAGCGTAATTCCGTCTTCCCGGCGAATCAGCCGCAATCGATGCTTCATGACGAGCCCCCTCCGGCGATTGCGTAGTTTTTCTTCACAGCCCCGGTTATCGAGACTTTGTGTCTATATTCGCCTGCGCCCTGGGATCGGTCAGGCTGCCAATAGGCTGTTACGGTGATGTACAGGATGTCAGGATGGGAAGGATAGTCCGAATGATGGCTGCTCACCTCGGTTTCTAGCAAATAGATTCCGCGAGTGATATTCGGCAGCGTTCCCGGGGATTGGCTGGCCCAAGTCTGCAGCTGCGAAAACCCCATCGCTTGCACCTCGTGCAGTCGGGCGTTCGCCAGATGGGTTGCGGATAAACGCTGATTCGTAAGTCTGCTCTGCGATGCACTGTTCGAGAAATAAGATAACAAAGCTAAGCAGACGACGGAGAGAATCACTAACGCCAGGGCTACCTCAAGTAAGGTCAGACCGTCTTCCCGCGCAAATGCCCGGAGAAGAGGTGATTTTTTTTGTCTATAGGCAGGTTCCATGACCGTCCCCTCGCTTTCAAAACGGGATACATATGCAGAGTGTTGTTAATCGATAGAGAGTTCTGTCGACCTATGTAATCTAGGTATATTTTACTACAAAAATGATAGCATCGTTTTAGTGAAAGGTATATAATCGGTATTAAATTACTACGATTTATTTTTCTGGAACTATTTTTGTTTGCTATAAATAGGACAATAGAACTATTAATTAAATCGCATGAAAACTCCAACAGGGATGAGGTGAACCATGTACACGATCAAGAAAAGGTTGGGTGAACTTCTGCTGGAATCCGGAATCATCACGGAGCAGCAGCTGCAAGCCGCTTTGGAGGAACAGCAGCGCACCAGAAAAAAGCTTGGTGACGTGTTGTTAGCACAAGGCGTCTTGACGGAGCACCAGCTCATCGAGGTGTTGGAATTTCAGCTGGGTATTCCTCATGTCACACTATCCAGGTTTCAAATTGATACGAAATTAAGCCAGGTCATTCCGGAGCAAATGGCCAGACGGTATCAAGTGCTTCCGATCCGCGTAGACGGACGTAAACTCATGGTTGCAATGGCCGATCCTTTGGATCTGTTTATCATCGACGACCTCAGAATGAGCACCGGCTTTACGATCGAACCGGCGATTATTTCGCGGGGCGAGCTGCAGCGGGGCATTGCCCGGTTGTATGGTCTGCAGGACTCCATGAATGAAATGATCAAGGATCTTGGGGCCGGCACCGTTCAAATTGAAGTTGAAGATGCGGTGATTCAGGGTGAGGATTCGCCTGTCGTCCGGCTGGTGCAGCAAATGATTGAGCAGGCGGTGCGCCTTGGCGCCAGCGACATTCACGTCGATCCGATGGAGACCCAACTGGCGATCCGTTATCGGATTGATGGACAGCTGCGCAATGAGCGGACGATTCCGAAGTCGATGCAAGGCGTCATCATCGCCAGGCTGAAGATTCTCGGCAACCTGAACATCGCTGAACGGCGGTTACCGCAGGATGGCCGGATCAAAATGCTGGTGGATGGCCAAACGATCGATATCCGTTTGTCGTCGCTGCCAACCGTCCATGGAGAAAAAATCGTCATGCGGCTGCTCGACCTTGCCGAAGGCGTGAAGGGCTTGGACAAGCTGGGCATGACGGAGCAGACGTTAAGCCTGTTCCGGCGCATGATTGAGAAGCAGCACGGCATGGTTCTGCTGACCGGGCCAACGGGGAGCGGGAAGACGACGACCTTGTATTCGGCCCTGCAGCACTTGAACCGGGAAGAAACGAATATCATTACGGTCGAAGATCCGGTGGAGTACACGCTGGACGGCGTGAACCAAATGCAGGTTCATCCGGCTGCCGGATTGACGTTTGCCAGGGGGTTGCGCTCCATCCTGCGTCAGGATCCCAACATTATCATGGTGGGGGAAATCCGCGATCTGGAAACGGCGGAGATTGCAATTCGTGCTTCTTTAACCGGGCATCTCGTATTTTCGACTTTACATACCAATGATGCGGTGAGTACGGTCGTCCGGCTGCGTGACATGGGGATCGAGCCGTACTTGATCGCCTCGTCGCTAATCGAGATCGTGGCCCAGAGGCTGGTGCGCTGCATCTGCCCGGACTGCAAAACGGCCTATACGCCAGATCGGCAGGAAATGATTTATCTGGAGCGTCTCGGCATTCAAACGGACAAGCTGTACCGCGGCAACGGCTGCGGCACCTGCGGCAAAACCGGCTACCGTGGCCGGATGGCGGTGCATGAAGCGCTGCTGATCAGCGACGACCTGCGCACGGCGATTGTGGAAGGCCGCTCAATTCATGAGCTGCGCCGGATGGCGAAGGAGCAAGGGATGACGCCGTTGTTTGCCGACGGGATCCAGAAAGCGCTGGAGGGACAAACCACCTTGCAGGAAATCATCCGTGAAGTGGAAGAGGGAGAGCGATGAATCAAGGACCGATCGTGACGGACGGGACGTTTAACGGACTGTTGAAGCAGGCGTTTGATGCCGGCGCCTCCGATTTGCACGTGACGGTGAATTCGCCTCCGGTGCTGCGCATCGATGGAGCGCTTCGCGCCCTGGACGGAGAGCTGCTCTCGCCGTCCATGCTGGAGCAGATCGTGCAAGAGCTGATGAGCCCGGCGCAGTATAAGAAATTCACGGAGTTCGGGGAGCTGGATTTCTCTTACGGCGTGCCGGGCCTCTCCCGGTTTCGCATCAATGTCTTCCGGCAGCGGGGCTCGATCAGCATCGCGGCCAGGGTCATTTCGCCTTCGATCCCGCCCTTCGAAACGTTAAATTTGCCGCCGGTGCTGTTGAAGCTGGCGCAGAAGCCGCAAGGGTTGTTTCTGGTTACCGGCCCGACGGGAAGCGGCAAATCAACGACGTTGGCTTCGTTGATTGACCATATTAATCATACCCAGCGCAAGCATATCGTAACGCTGGAGGATCCGATCGAATACTTGCACCGCCACGACAAGTCGATCATTAATCAGCGGGAGGTGGGGCTGGATACGTTGTCTTTTGATAACGGACTGCGGGCTGCGCTTCGTCAAGATCCGGATATCATCTTGGTTGGCGAGATGCGCGATCCGGAGACGATTCGGACGGCCATCACGGCGGCCGAAACCGGTCATCTCGTCTTTGCCACCTTACATACGGCGGACGCTCCGCAAACGATCGATCGGATCATTGATGCTTTTCCACCGGCCCAGCAGGGGCAGATCCGGATTCAGCTGGCTTCGGTGTTGCTGGCAATCCTATCGCAGCGGCTGCTTCCGTCCCGCAGCGGGAAAGGGCGGGTGTGCGCGACGGAATTGCTGCTCAATCCGCCGGCGGTCGGCAACCTGATCCGGACGGAGAAGGTGCACCAAATTCGAAGCGTGATGCAGACAAGCTCCCAGCTTGGGATGCACACGCTGGAGATGAGTCTGCGTGAGCTGCTGCGGCAAGGGGCCATTGATGAGGCTGCAGCCCGGCCATACCTAGCGGAAAGCCCTCATTAATTCACGAGGTTAAGTAAACAGCAGATGTGTGAAGCGGAAGGACAGATGGAAGATGCCCCAGTACGTATATCAGGGCAAGGATGTGGTGGGGAAGCGATGCAAAGGGGCTCTGCAAGCCCCGGATCGGCCAACCGCGCTTGCCGAACTCAAGAGGCAGCAAATCGTAGTAACGGGTCTGCGTGAGCAGCGCGAGACGGTGTGGAATAAAGAGTTTTACCTGGGCAGCCCGGTGAAGAACGAGCAGTTCGTCGTGTTTTGCCGGCAGTTTGCCACGATGATTAAGGCGGGAATCTCGATCGTGGAGGCGACCGCGATCTTAGCGGAGCAATCGGAAAGCAAACCGCTGAAGAAGACGCTGGCTGAAGTAACCGCCGAGCTCCGTAAGGGCAATACGCTCTCCGGGGCGGTCGCGGCGTACCCGCGGATTTTTCCGTCGATCTTTGTACATATGGTTCGCGCAGGGGAAGAGGCAGGCAGCATGGAAGAGACGCTGGAGCGGCTTGCGGTGTATTTTGAAAAAGCGCATGTCACGCGGGAGAAAGTGAAGTCCGCGATGACCTATCCGCTGATCGTCAGCGTGATGGCCGTGTTTGTGATTATCTTCCTGTTGAAATTTATGATTCCCCGCTTTCAAGCGATGTTCGCTGAATTAGGCGGTGATTTGCCCGCGATTACGAGGTTTACGCTTACCCTCAGCCGCAGTGTGGAACAGCATTGGATCGTATGGCTGCTGGCCGCTTTGGCGGCGGTTGCTGTGGTCTACCTGCTCTTGAAGTGGGAGCGAGGGGCGTATGCTTGGGATTATATCAAGCTCAAAGTCCCCGTGTTCGGGATGCTCAATCGGAAAAGCGCGATCGCCCAGATGACGCGGACGTTGTCTTCGTTGTTTGCCAGCGCGGTGCCGGTGCTTCAAGCCTTGGCGATCGTAGAGAAGGCCGTCGGCAACAGGGTGATCGGAGCGACGCTGCAGGAATGCCAGGCATCGCTGCGCCAAGGACGGCCGCTGTCAGAGCCGCTGCGCCAGTCGTGGGTGTTTCCGCCGCTGGTCACCCAGATGATTCGGGTTGGTGAGGAGACCGGTTCGATCGATGCGATGCTGGGCAAGGTGGCCGATTTTTATGAACGGGACGTTGAGAACACGGTGGACAAGCTGAAGCAGCTGATCGAGCCGGCGATGATTTTGCTGCTGGCTGGCGTGGTTGGCTTTATCATTGCTTCGGTAATGATCCCGATGCTTAGTATTTATCAAAGTATCAGCTGAATTGGGTTGAGCTCACGAAGTGAAGCAAATTATTTTAGGAGGTTAATTATTATGACAGCACTTATCCAACGGATTCAACGATTGCGCAAGGAAGAGAAGGGGATTACGCTCGTCGAGTTGCTGGCCGTTATCGTCATTATCGGGGTGATCGCTGCAATCGCGGTGCCTTTGATTTCCGGGTTGTTGAACGATACGAAGGAGAATGCCAGAACAGCAACGGCAAACCAGCTGTATGAAGCGGCGAGATTGAGATCGATTACGAAAAACAACGGGGAAGTTACAGGGACGCATAAGCTGTCCGACTTGGTTAGTGAAAAATACATCCAGAGCGGAATTACAGATCCCAAAACCGGGGCGGCATTAGGCGACAATACTTCCGTAAATCTGGACAATTGGAATACGGAGAATGCTGTAGTCACGTTGATCATCGGCAGTGATAGCGTCAGTTTTAAAACCTCTGAATTAAAAGCAGGTAAGAAGCTTGCTTCTTCTACAGACTGAAGCGGATGGACGCGAATATGATCCTGACGGCGCTGAATGTTGCCGGTGGGCTGGCCCTGGGGCCGGTCCTGGCGTGGTACGGGCGCCGGCTGGTGGCGAAGCGCGGGCTGCTGCGCGCAAG
>NZ_GG695972.1:254081-284167 GCF_000159955.1 Paenibacillus sp. oral taxon 786 str. D14
TTCGGCGCCGTGCTGCTCGTCGCCGCCCCGCTGGCGGGCGGCGTGCCGTTGTGGAGCCAAGCGCTGGGCGCGCTTGGCGGCGGCGGTCTGCTGCTGCTGATCGCCCTCCTCACCTCCGGGAAAGGGATGGGGATGGGCGACGTGAAGCTGCTGACCGTCTTTGGCTGGGTCGTCGGCTTTCCCGGCGTGCTCCTGGCCTTGTTTCTGGCCAGCGCAGCCGGCGCGGCCGCCGGACTGCTGCAGCTGGCGTGGGGCCGCAGAAGACGCGGCCAGACGCTGGCGTTTGGTCCCTTTTTGGCAATCGGCACCCTGGTGGTTTACATGTATGGAAAGGAGATCATCCATTGGTATCTGCAAAACGTCATTCCTTTTTACTAAACCGGCGGTCGGCCCACATTGGGATTACGATCGATGAGGATGGAATCCGTTTCGTCAAATTTGACGCCAAACGTGGCATCGTAGAACGGGCCGGCTTGCTGCCGGTGGATGCCGAACTGAACGAGGACGGGGTTCCCGACGTGTCCGGCTTCACCGAGATGGTGAAGCGCTGGGCGAACCGCCGGGGACTAGCCGGGAAGAAAGTTCGTCTAGCGGCGCCCACCTCCCAATCGTTTATCCGCTTGCTCCAGGTCCCGAAGGTGAGCAAAAGGCAGCAACGCCGCGTGACCGAACTGGAGATCGAAGGCAGCATTCGCCTGCCGTTTGAGGATCCGGTGATTGACTACCATTGGATCGAGGAGCGCGAGGAGGGGGAGGCGCTGCTCACGTTTGTGGCCGCCGTGCCGCGTCCGATCATTCAAGAGATGGTGTCTTCACTGGAACAAGCTGGACTTCGTCTGGAAGCGGTCGATTTGGCGGCCATTGCGCTGTCGCGCATCCTTCGGCAGCAGCGCCTGCTAGGGGAATCCGGCAATGTGATGGCGATTAATTTCAAAGCCAAAGAAGCGGAGGTCTATACCTACCACCAGGGGTTGCCTGATTTCGTGCGCACGTTTCCCTTGGAGCCGATGTCCGGGGACAAGCTGAATACGTGGCGGTATGGGGAGATCGTCTCCTCGGTGACCCGGATCATGAATTTCTATGAGTATACGCTGCATGAAGGGCATGAACGCGTGCAAGGCATCGTGATTGCCGGCGCCGCGCCGGACAAGCCGGAGATCGTGCGCCAGCTGTCGGCGGCTTTTGATCAGGTGAGCGTGTCCGAAGTGGACTTGTCCCCGTATTTTGCTGGACAGGAAATCGCCGACCAAGGCAGCTATGCGATTGCCCTTGGCCTCGCCATGAAGGGAGCGGAAGGCCGATGATCGATATCAATTTGCTCCCTCCCAAGCCGCGTCCGGCTTCCTCTGGAGTCCTTCTCCCGCTCTTGTTGCTGCTCGCCGGGCTTGGGCTTTGCGCTTACTTTGGGTATGCCTTTTGGGGCGTTCACGAGACGGCTGCTGAATTAACTACGAGAATCGCCGAAACGGAACGGCAGCAGGCGGAGCTGCAAAGCGAACTGCAAAGCTTGGGGACTGCGGGAATCGGAGCGGCGGGCATCGAGTTGATCGAGAAGCTAAGCGGACAGCGGCCGGATGTGAAGGCGCTCATCACCAGCCTGGAAGCCCCGCTTCCCGCTGGGGGCACGTTGGAAACGGTACGCTTTCACGAGACCGTACTCACTTGGACGTGCCGATTCGCCAGCTTAAGTGAAGCTAGTGCCTATTCCACCGCGCTGCGTAAACAGCCGGAACTAAGCGGCGAGCTGATTCAATCGGTGAAAGAGCTGCCGGGGCGGGGGTATATCGGCACATTTGAGCTGAAGCCGGGAACGGGAACGGCGGAACAGGCAGGTGACGGCGAATGAATACGGAACATCGCTCCGGATCGGCCGGAGCCCGCTGGATGCTGGTTGCTGCGCTGGTGCTGCTAGCGGCGGGATCGTTTTATTTCTTCGGATACCGGCCGGAGATGGAGAAATCGGCGAACCTGGCGTCCGACCACGAAGCCAAACAATTATTTCTGCAAAAAACACAGGCGATTGTTGAGGCCAAACGGGCAGATGCAGCAGCATCGGACGCTTTGGCCGATACGGCCAAGCGGGAGGCAGCGGTACCGGAGGAGCCCGACCGGGAAGGGATTTTGCTAGACCTGGAACGAGCGGCCAAGTCCTCCGGCGTACAGATTCGGGAGGTTGTCTTCGAAGGGCCGGAAAGCGGCGGGTCCTTTGCGGTTTCCGCTGATGCCGCGGCCGTAGATAATTCCTTGTCTCTGGACGGAAGTGTGTCCATTTTGAACAGTCTGCCCGCAGGTTCATCGTCGACAGACGGCGTTCCTTCTGCATTGGGGGCTTCCGGATTGTTAAATGAAGCGGAGCTCAGTACGGCGGGGTTCACCGTGATGTCGCTGCAGCTTCAGCTCCGGGGGAGCTTGGCGGAAGTCAAAAACTTCGCCGTGGCTCTGCAGAAAGCCGACCGGCTCTATATCGTCGACTCCTTTGAATATGGAAGAGAAGAAGAGGTGGAGAGCAAAACGGCGGCGTTCCGGCTGTTGGCATTGTACCGGTAACTCAGGAAATCAGAGCTCTTTACGTTTGAATTAAGCATTCCGGCGGTGTGCTGGGGTGCTTTTTTTCTATTTCCAGCGATTCCTTGATACTTTTTGGTATGTTTCCCGTATAAATAACTATAATGCTGAAAGGTGGTGCAACAGGGGGATGGAAATGTGGGCGATTTGGCTCATCGTCGCCGGAATCTTATTGGTACTTGAGATGATGACGATGACTTTTTACCTGCTATGGCTCTGCATCGGTTCGCTGGTTGCGGTAGTTGTAGCTTTGGTGGCCCCCGAAGCTTACTTCTGGCAGGTCGCTTTGGGCTGTCTGGTCGCCGTAGTCCTGACGGTGTTTACGAAGCCGCTTTCCAGAAAATTTCGCACAGCAAAAGGGTTTAAGGATATCGGTACCGAACTGGTAGGGAAGCAAGGCGTCGTTGTGGAATCGATTGAACCCGGTCAATACGGCATCGTGAAGGTTGGGGGAGATTCGTGGAGCGCGAAGGCCTCCGTCCCGATCGGCAGGGATGAGAAGGTTCGGGTGCTGGCGCGAAGCAGTACAATTATCGAAGTAGAAAGATGGGAGGAAATTACTTAATGCAATGGGCAATTATTGCGGTCATTGTTGTCGTTGTTGTCGTATTTGTCTCACTGACAGTCAAAATCGTACCGCAGCAACGAGTGGGTGTCGTTGAACGGCTCGGTAAATTTAACCGTTTGCTGACGCCGGGTCTGAACGTCCTGATCCCGATCATCGACCAGGTGCGGACGTATCACGATTTGCGGATTCAACAGACGAATGTGCCGCCGCAAACCGTCATCACCAAAGATAACGTACAGGTGCAGATCGACACGATTATTTTCTATCAGGTTGTAAATCCGGAACAAGCAACGTACGGCATTTCTGATTTTGTGTACGGGGTACGGAACATTACAACAGCTACGCTGCGTCAGATCATCGGTAAAATGGAGCTGGACGAAACGTTATCCGGTCGGGAGAAGATTTCGACCGATATCCGGACGGCGCTTGATGAAGCGACCGAGAAGTGGGGCGTGCGGATCGAACGGGTAGAAGTCCTCGACATCCGGCCGCCGGTCGATATCCAAGAAGCGATGGACAAACAAATGAAGGCCGAGCGGAACAAACGGGCCATCGTGCTTGAGGCCGAAGCCGCCAAGCAGGATATGATCCTGCGTGCGGAAGGTGACAAGCAAAGTAAGATCCTGAAAGCGGAAGGCGACAAGGAAGCGCGTATTCGCGAAGCCGAAGGCTTCCGCCAAGCCCAGGAGCTGGAGGCGCTGGGTCAAGCAAAAGCGATCGAGTCGATTGCCGCCGCCGAAAAGACGCGGATCGAAATGCTGCGCGATGCGGCTTTAACCGAATCCGTCTTGGCGTACCAATCCTTCGAAGCGTTGAAGGAAGTGGCCAAGGGACCAGCCAACAAGGTGTTTCTCCCGTCGAATGCGATCGAAACGCTGGGAAGTCTCGGCGCGATTGGCGAAGTGTTCAAAGCCGGCAAGGACGGCAAATCATAAGCTTTCAAATGAAGAAGCCCGGCAAGAGATTGTTCTTGCCGGGCTCTTTTTCATGCTTAACTCGATCGGCGCTCTCTCGGGCGGTTCCTCTATATATGAACGGCTCAGGAATGCCGGTTCGACAATTGCGCCTTCAGACGTTCCAGCTCTTCGTTGACGGCGGCGGACTGGGTTGTGCCTGCATCCGCGACACCGGCCGTTCTCCCGTAGCTGGCGGAGACTTCTTGCTGAGCTTCCCAGCTCAGGATCTTCTCCTCCATGCGCTCGAAGCCCCGCGCGGCTGCGCCGCTTTCGATGCCGCGGCTGAAGTTCGGCCGTTCGGTCTCGGCTTTGACTTGTACCTTGCGGGCACGGGCTGCCAGCTCGTTACGTTTCTCCTTCAAGCGGGCAAACTCCGCTTTGCCTTCCGCGATGCGAATCTCCAGCTCAGCGACGCGGTCACGGGCCTCCTGCGCTTCTTTGGCGTACAGCTGCGCTTGCTCCTCGTAACGGATTTTCTCCGCAGCCGCATGGCGCGCCGTCACTTCATCGCCTTGCTCCAGAGCGGTCAAAGCCCGAATTTCACTTTGCTTGGCCAGATGCGCGATATCTGCGCTTTTTCGCTCCTGAACGGTCGCGGTCATTTGCTGCTCCTTCAACAATTTCTCAGCGGCGGCGATGTCGTCCTCCAGGTTGCGTAAGTATTGGCCGGTCATCAGGACCGGATCCTCCAGTTTGTTTAACACTTCATGAATGGAAGCCTTGGCCAGATTGGCGATACGATCAAATACGCTGCTCATTGGAATCTCTCCTTTAGGGTTAATAGAGTTTGGGAACTTTCACAGATCAAAACGGGGAAAACGGATCATCGTAGCTGTAGCTGCCGATCGGTTCCTTGGGAACGATGAGGCTTG
This sequence comes from Paenibacillus sp. oral taxon 786 str. D14, assembly GCF_000159955.1. Lineage (GTDB taxonomy): Bacteria > Bacillota > Bacilli > Paenibacillales > Paenibacillaceae > Fontibacillus > Fontibacillus phoenicis. Next base: position 259,043 of record NZ_GG695972.1, read on the forward strand.
CGATCAGGTACAGGGCTACGACGGTGCCAAAGCTGAAGAATACCGCCACGACGGCGATCAGCCGCACGACCGTGGAGTCAACCCCAAGCCATTGGGCGAGCCCGCCGCACTGAGTCTCGATTGAACGAATGTGTTATCCGTTGTTCATGTCTTCATTCTACCGGGAATGGCGGCAGGGCATAACGGGCTGGGGACGGTTTGTGAACTGGACCTTGGTCGGGCCGGTTCCTCGTCTGGAAGTCGGGGCAGGGGCTTGGGCGCGGGAGGGATTCTGGCAAGTGAAATGAAAAAAAGCTTGACGTCACGCCTATGTAAGCGCTTATTGCGGGAAGTGGACGTTTTCGTTATAGTGTTGTGCATAAGGGAGGGGCGCCGATGTTTTTTTCGCTACGCAATCGGCTGATTGCCGTATTTGTCGTCTTATTGGTCATTTCCTTCTGCGTCATGTTCCTGATCAGCTATAACAAGTCCAGCGCGATCTTGCGCTCTGACAGCGAAACGGCGGCATTGGAAAAAATGACGGCCTACACCGCACTCATCAACTCCACGATTGGCCAAATCTACGATTTCTCCTCAGTGATCTATAACAGTGACATCACGAACGACTGGAGCGAATTCGTCTCCGATCCCACGCAGTCCGAAGGGCAGAAGATGCTGAAAAATATCCAGCTCAGCAAATTTTTGACGCGGACGGTGAACAACTATTCCATCATCGCCACCGCCTCGATTTATCGCAAAGACGGGCTGTATGTCGGTTTGGACAACCGGATCTTGCAGGCCCCGTCGTTTTTGGAGACGGACTGGTATCGAAATTTTTACGAGTCTGAGCAGCATTGGGCCCCGGCGGCGGTGGATCCGTTTGAACCGGTGCGTTTGAAGGAGCATGAGGTCATTAGCTTCCTGATCCCGATCGGGACGTTCAGCGTTTCCCAAGCTACCGCCATCATGAAGGTGAACGTTCGCGCTGAATACTTCAAGGACCCGCTCAGCCAGGTGCATCTCGGAACCCATGGTACGATTTTTTTGCTTAGCGGCGAAGGTGAACCGCTGTTAGGCCAGCCGTTGTCAGATTTCAGCGAACCGGTCCTGAACAAGCTGGGGGAGATCCGGGAGCGGGGGCCGCGGGAAGGCGTATTTTATGCCAAACCTCAGGGCGAGGACATGATCTACGTCTATAAAAAACTGCAATTTAACGATTGGATGCTCGTTGGGGCGGTCTCGGAAAATGAACTGCTGGCCAACCTGATCAATCTGAAATCAGGGATTTTGGTGGCGACCGGGACACTGTTGGTGTTCGCTGTCCTTGCGGCCGTCTGGATTTCCTACAGCATTACCAAACCGCTGGGCGGCTTGGTGGCAGCGATGCGGCTTGTCCAGCGCGGGGAGTTCGCCCAGGCGGAGCAGCGTATTCCTGAGCGGCAGCAGGTGAACCATGAGGTCGGGTTCGTGACGGCCACGTTCCGTAACATGATTGTACGGCTGCGCGCCCATTTGAAAAGCGAGTTTGAATTGAAGCTGCGCCGGCAACAGGCGGAATATCGGGCGCTGCTGATGCAGATTAATCCGCATTTTTTGTTTAACACGTTGGAGTTACTCAGCAGTCTGGTGATCCAGAGGCGAACGGATGATGCAGTTGACGTTATCGAATCGCTAGGCAAAATGCTGCGCTTCTCGCTGAATGCCAAAAGCGATCTGATCCCGTTGCGTGACGAAGTGACGTATACCGAATCTTTCGCTGCGATTCTGCACCATCGGTTTGCGGAACAGCTGGATTTGACGCTGGAGAACGCGGTGCCGGACCGTCCGGTGTATATCGTGAAGTTTATTTTGCAGCCGCTTGTGGAAAATGCCGTGAAATACAGTCAGGTCAAAAACGACGTTGCCGTTGTGCGCATCCGGATTTGGGAGGAGGATCAACGGCTGCTCTTGCAGGTGGCCGACAACGGAGTTGGCATGGAGCCGGACTTGGTGCGGCAGCTGAACGAGGAGTACCAGCATTCCCAACTGGAGCAGGTATTAAGCACCGGCGGGAGACAGATCGGCTTGCGGAATATTTTGGCCCGGTGTGCGCTTTATTATGGAGCTGGCTTTGCGTTTTCGATTCAATCGGCGCCCAGGGAAGGGACGACGATCACACTGAGTTTGCCGATAGGGGAGGGAAATGCGGATGTATAACGTGCTGCTGGTTGATGATGAACGGGAGATTCGTCAAGGACTAAGGCTAAAAATTGATTGGCAGCAGCTGGGCCTCCAGATCGCCGGGGAAGCGGGGAATGGTCAGGAGGCGCTGGAGTGGCTTCAGACCGGGGACTGCGACATTATCATTACCGATATGCGCATGCCGATCATGGACGGGGTGGAGCTGCTCGAAAGCTGTTCCCGGCAATATCCGGATATTCGTCTGATCGTGCTGACGGGATATGACGATTTTCAGTATGCCCATGCGGCGATCAAAAATCGCGCCAGCGACCTGCTGCTCAAGCCGGTGACGCGGAGCGAACTGGCCGGAGCCTTGGGCAGGGTCGCTTCTGAGCTGGACCAGGAGCGCTCGGCGCAGTCGGAGCGGAAGCTGGCGGAATGGAAGCTGTCCCGCTACTTGGAGGAAATGAAGGAGCAATTTATTCAGAGCGTGATCCGAGCTTATCCAGGCAGCAGCCACCTGTGGCCGGAACGGGTTCGGTTGTTTGGCTTAAATGAACTGGCGGAGCAACCGGTGCGTTTTGTGGCGATCGGGTTACCGCCGGCACCGGAAGAAGCGCCGGAGGAATCCGGCCTGCGTCTGCCGTTTGAGCTGCTTTGCCGCGAGCTGGCGGGTACAACCGGTTCTGCTCCCGGTATCCCGGTCTTTCGGGAAGCGAAGCATCCTGACTTGCTGTTTGCCATCGTGCCGGGCGACACGGCCGCTGTGCAAAGCTTCTCCAGCCAAGTGGCTGATATTGTCCGCAGCTATTTGAAACAGAAGGCGCTGGTGATGGCCGGCGAACCCGTGCAAGGTCTGGAGGCATGGCGAGAGGGGTACCTTTCCTCCGTGCTGGCCTGGTATATGAGCCGGCACACGCAGCAAGCCGGAGCGGAGCCTACGCGGGGCCCGGCGGATCCGGCACAGCTGGCGGCCCAGGACAAGCTGAAGCTGCTGCAGCGGCATTTGGCCGACGGCCGCAAGGCAGCGTTTGAGAAGCTGGTGGAGGAGGAGCTCGCCGCCGCGCTGGCGTTCTCGCACCCGCAGTTTATCAAGCTGATTTTCCAATGCTGCTTGGCCATCGAAGCGGCAGCGGATGCCATGGGGCTTGCGCTGCGGGAGAAGGACGAGATCTGGTTGGATCCGGAGCGAGTATGGGGGCTCGGCACCGTATCCAAAGCCTGCGGGTTCCTGTATGGGCTGGCGGAGCCGCTGTTTTCGCTGAAGAAGGGGGACAGCACGAGGGAGGAGCCCTCCATCGTGGAAGCGATGAAGGAAATGATCGAGCTGAATTACATGAACGATCTGAACCTGTCGCAAATCGCCGAGCAGTACCACTATAACCTGTCTTATTTGTCCGATCTGTTTAAAACAAAAACCGGCAAATCCTTTCTCCAATACCTGACCGATGTACGCATGAACAAAGCGGTGCAGCTGCTTGACGAAACCCCGCTGTCCTTAAGCGATATCGCGGAGCTGACGGGCTTCTCCAATGCCAGCTACTTCAGCACGAAATTCAAGAAGGTATTTGGCATCAGTCCGTCCGAGTACCGGCAGAAGGATAAGAACATCTAAAAAAAGTAAAAGTCCAACGCCCAAAGAAATTGGATTCTTCTCCTTTTTTGTATGCGCTACCATTTAATCAGCAAGACCATTCTCATGAAGGGGGAAGGAAGAGATGAAGAAGACGAAGGCGATGTTGTTGGCCAGTTTGTTTCTTGTTACGGCCATCTTGGTCTCGGCGTGCGGCTCCGGTAACAACAATGCCGGGAGTGTAACTACGGGGAATACGAACCAGCCGTCGGAGGCAGGAGGCGCCGCCAGCGAGGAGCAAGTTGAGCTTCGCGTCATGTGGTGGGGGGACCAAACCCGGGCTGACATTACCACGGCCATGCTGAAGAAGTTCGAGGAGAAACACCCGAACATCAAGGTGATCCCCGAGTTTTCTCCTTTTGATGGATATTTCGATAAGCTGAATACGCAGCTGGCATCGGGGACGGCCCCGGACCTGTTTACGTTAGGGAGCAATATCTTGGAATATGCCACACGGGATGTACTGCTGGATATCACTCCGTACGTCGGCAATGAAGTCGATACCAGCAAAATTTCGCCGCAGCTCATCAACGTGAATACGTTTGATGGTAAGCTGCGGGGGATCTCGATTGGGGCGAACTCGACAGCGATTCTCGCGAATACGGCGCTGTTTGAGAAAGCCGGTCTTCCTTTGCCGACGAAGGAATGGACTTGGGACGATTTTATCAAGATCAATGAACAGATTGCGGCTACCGGTAAAGACATTTACGGCTCTTACGATTATTCCGGCGAGATGGACCAGTTTGGGGTATACCTGACTCAGCGGGACAAGATGATCTACAATGAGCCGGAGAAGAAGCTGGGCTTCGAGGCGGCGGACGTCGCCGAGTGGTTCACGCTCTGGGAAGGCATGCGCAAAGCCGGCAGCATCGTTACGCCGGAGCTGCAAATTTCGGCCGATCCGGACGATACAAGCATGTCCCTGGTGACGAAAGGCCAAGTGGCGATGCAGTTTATTCCGACGAACCAGTTTGCTGATTTCCAAAAAATGTCCCAGGATAAGCTGACGCTCATCCCGGTTCCGATGGGACCAAACGGCAGCATGATCTCCGTTCAATCGAGCCAGAACATCGTGGGTTATGCCAATACCAAGCATCCGAAGGAAGTAGCGATGCTGATGGACTTCTGGGTGAACGATCCGGACGCAGCCAAAATCCTTGGCAACAACCGCGGCGTGCCAGTCTCCTCGGAGATGCGGGCCGTACTGAAGGCGGAGGCTTCCGAAACGGATAAAGTGGTATACGATTACCTGGATATCGTGGCGGTGGATGATGTCGACCTGTTGTACAACGTTCCGGGCTCCAACGAGTTTAAGCAAGAGCTGCTGAAAGCCAGCCAGAACGTGGCATTCGGACGGATGGACATCGCGAAGGCAGCAGAAGATTTTTATGCACAGGGACAAAAAATCTTACAGGCAAACTTAAGTGCAACGACAAATTAACCGGCCTGTCACACGAAAGAGGGGATCCGTTGGGTTCCCCTTTTTCTGAACCCAAGGAATGATGGTTACGGAGGTGTTTACTTATGGATTCGGTGACAGGTGTGGCAACCCAAACGATGGTAAAGCCAAAACGACGTCGATCCCTGAAACGGAACTTGACGGGTTATTTGTTTCTGCTGCCCTGGTTGATTGGATTTTTTTGCATGGCGATTGGGCCGATTCTGGCTTCGCTGTATTTGTCCTTTACGAACTATAACATGTTGAAAGCGCCCGCTTGGATTGGGCTTCAGAATTTTACGGAGATGTTTACGGGAGATGCCACGTTTACCCATTCGTTGAAGCTGACATTTCAATACGTGTTCCTCTCCGTTCCTCTGCGGTTGGTGTTCGCACTGGCGGTCGCGATTATTTTGAATAAAGGGTTACGGCTGCTTGGCCTATATCGGACCGTCTATTACATCCCTTCGTTGTTAGGGGGGAGCGTGGCGATTGCGGTGGTTTGGAAAAAAATCTTCTCCGGTGACGGGTTGTTTAACCGGTTCCTCGGGATTTTTCATATTGATGCCCCCGATTGGGTGGCCAATCCGAGCTACATTATTTATTCCATCGTCGCGCTGTCGGTTTGGCAATTTGGCTCGTCGATGGTGATTTTCCTGGCGGGACTGAAGCAGATCCCGGGGGAAATCTACGAGGCTGCGGCGGTGGACGGCATCAGCCGGACGCGTCAGTTTCTGCGGATCACGCTGCCGCTGTTGTCGCCGGTTATCCTGTTTAACCTGGTGATGAACATGATCAGCTCGTTCCAGGTGTTTACCTCCGGGTACATTATCGGGGACGGTCATGGCGGGCCGATCGACTCGACGATGTTCTACTCGCTGTACCTGTATTTGAAGGGGTTCTCTTACTTTAATATGGGTTACGCCTCGGCTATGGCTTGGGTGATGCTGGTGATTATCGGTATTTTTACGGCGATCGTGTTCGCTTCCTCCAAGTATTGGGTTTATTACGGCGACGGCAAGGACGAAAGGGGCTGAGAGAGATGGTGTTGAGGCTAAGCTTAAGCAAACTGTGGAGACACGTGGTGGTGATCGTGATCGGGACGATCATGATTTATCCGGTGTTGTGGATGATCAGCAGCTCGTTCAAGCCAAACGCGGAAATCTTCTCGGACATGGGATTGTGGCCGGATTCCTTCACGTTCTCCAATTACGTTAACGGCTGGCGGGGGATTCAGGGGTATTCATTTGGGCATTTCCTGATCAATTCCTTTATTATTGCGGCGCTGGCGGTGATTGGCAACGTAATCTCCTGCTCGCTGGCGGCCTTTGCCTTTGCGCGTTTGAATTTTGCGGGTCAAAAATTCTGGTTCAGCATGATGCTGATGACGCTGATGCTGCCGTTTCAAGTGACGCTCATTCCGCAATATATTCTGTTCCACACGTTTGGATGGGTGAATACGTTTCTTCCGCTCGTTGTGCCGAAGTTTTTTGCATTGGATGCGTTTTTCGTGCTGCTGATGGTGCAGTTTATTCGCGGGTTACCGATGGAATTGGACGAAAGCGCCCGGATCGACGGCTGTGGACCTTGGCAGATATACTTGCGGATCATTATGCCGCTGTGCGTACCGGCGGTGATTACAACGTCGATCTTTACGTTCTACTGGACGTGGGACGACTTCTTTGGGCAAATGATTTACCTGAACAGTCCTAAGCTGTTTACGGTAATGATCGGTTTGCGCTCGTTAATTGACTCCACCAGCACGTCGAACTGGGGCTCGTTGATGGCGATGTCGACGGTGGCGGTTGCGCCGGTCATCGTGATCTTCCTGATCTTCCAGCGTTATATCGTCGAAGGAATCTCGACGACGGGGCTGAAGTAAGCTGACAGGACGGTGAACTGTACACGACTTCTAGGAGGGATTGGTTATGACCTTGGCGTTATCGGACATCCATATTCGGGATCCGTTCCTCCTGCCGATGCCGGCGGAAGGCAAATATTATATGTACGGCACGATCGGAGAGACGTGCTGGAAGGGCAAACCGCGCGGGTTTGACGTTTGCGTGAGCACGGATTTGGCGGCATGGGAAGGTCCTTACCCGGCGTTCCGCCCGGAGCCGGATTTCTGGTCGGACTTCAACTACTGGGCGCCGGAGGTGCATGAGTGGCAGGGGCGCTACTACATGTTCGCCACCTTCAAGGCAGACGGCCGATGCCGGGGCACGCAAACGCTGGTGGCGGACAGCCCGCTGGGCCCGTTCCAGCCGCTTGGGGACGGGCCGTTGACGCCGCGCGATTGGGAGTGCTTGGACGGGACATTTTACGTCGACCCGCAGGGCGAGCCCTGGATGGTGTTCTGCCATGAATGGGTACAGGTGCAGGATGGGGAGATTTGCGCGGTGCGTCTAAGCCGCGAGCTGGACCGGGCGGTGTCTGAGCCTGTGCTATTGTTCCGGGCTTCGGAGGCACCATGGGCCGAAGGGATTCGCGGCGGGGCCAATTACGTCACGGACGGCCCCTTCCTGTACCGCGCTGATAACGGCGAGCTGCTGCTGCTCTGGTCCAGCTTTAGCGACGGCGGCTACACGATCGGCTGCGCTCGCCAAGCTGGTGGAGACATTACCGGCCCGTGGGTGCAGGACACAGAGCCGTTGTATAAACGGGATGGCGGCCACGGGATGGTGTTCCGCACGTTCGCGGGCGAGCTGCGACTGGCGATTCATACGCCAAACGACAGCCCCAATGAACGTCCGATCTTCATCCCGGTGACGGAGCAGGACGGGCGATTATACGCGCATCCGAAAGAAGTGCAGAGATAGGTGAGGTGGGACAGATGGGGGAAATGGGAGAGATGGGCGTGTTGGAGCGGTTGCGCAAGATGGAGGTTGCGTCAGCTGTAAGCGGAGAAGGTTTGCGTAAGAGCACGGATCAAGCCGTGCTGGAGGAGTTTGCCGCTTCGGGCGTCAAATTCGCGGCGAACGAAGGGAGCCCGCTGGAGCGGGTCTATTACGCTGGCGTGCGCAAGCTGCTCGATTGCATCGTGCCGTCGGTAAGCGGCGTGCCGGTGCTGCATGAAGGCGGCGTGTACCTCGGCACTTGGCTGGAGAGCACCGGCACGATCAATGCCGAGCTGCTCAGCCGCTTTGTGCCATCGGTGGCGCAGGCGACCTTCACCTTGTTTGCCGATTACCAACGCTCCGATGGCCTCATGCCCTACAAGGTGACCGGCTCGGGACCGGCATACCGGCAAATCCAGATGGTCACGCCGCTGGCCCGCTCGGTATGGAACCACTACCGCCTGAACGGCCGGGCGGACCGGGAGTTCCTGGACAAGATGTACCGCGCCATGGAGCGGCACGACGCCTGGCTGGCCGCGTTCCGTGATACGCGGGGGACGGGCTGCGTGGAGGCGTTTTGCACGTTCGATACGGGGCATGATCTATCTCCGCGCTTCTGGCATGTGCCGGATACGTCGCATCTGGGCGACCCGCGCCGGTACGATCCGGACTCGCCGGTGCTGCCGTTTTTGGCGCCGGATCTGACGGCTAACGTCTACTGTCAGCGGCGTTATTTGGCGGCCATCGCCGCGGAGCTGGGGGCGGCAGCAGGACCGGAGTGGGCAGCTAAAGCGGAGGCGAGCCTGTCCAGCCTGATGAAGCATTGCTATGATGCGGAAGACGGGTTCTTCTACGACGTGGACTCTAGCGGACAGTTCGTCCGCATCCAGTCTGACGTGCTGCTGCGCGTATTGGCTTGCGAGGTGGGGGACGGGGAATTTTTCGCTTCGTCGCTGCGACGATATTTGCTGAATACGCGGAAGTTTTTTGCCAAGTATCCCTTCACTTCGATTGCCATGGACGACCCGCGGTTTGATCCGTCGTCGGCCTACAACACCTGGGCGGGGACGACAAACTTCCTTAGCTTAATCCGTGCTCCGCATGCGTTTGAGTACCACGGGCGGCATGTGGAGCTAACCTGGGTACTGCAGCCGATTCTGTCGGCGATGGCCCGCATGGAGCGTTTCGCCCAGTGCCTCAGCCCTTGGACGGGAGAGGAAGGCTTCACCGAGACCTACTCCCCTGCGATTTTGTGTCTGCTCGACTATGTGGAGCGGTTGTGCGGCATCCTGCCGACGCCGGAGGAAGAGCTGTGGTTCACCGGGCTGCTGCCTTATCCGATGGATCACGGGGAAGTACCGGCCGAGGAAACCGCGTATGCCCGGAAAGTGGACGGCACGGTATTCGAGCTGGTCAATACGCGTGAAGGCAGCACCGTATACCGGGACGGGGAGCCGTACTGCCGGTTTCCCTACGGGACCCGTCTCGTCACCGATCGACGCGGTGAGCCTAAAGCGCTCATCGGGATGAGCGTTCGGACGGTGGAGGGTCTGCTGGAATTTGGGGGCCGAGCTTATCCGGTAAACCTCGGCGGGAACGAGGTTTGGCGATTGAATCGGGATAGCGCGGTTTCTAGTCCCGGATCAGGGCCAAAGTCAGCTTCTGCTGAAGCTTTGGCAGGTCCCGGTGTCGTTCTACCTACGTATCACTAGACAACCCCCTGCACGTTTCCCGAAAAAACGCCATAAACTTATGAAGATTGCATATATTTCAGATGCCTGTCGCATAACAATAAATAGGCGTAAAGCAGGCGCAACTTCGGGAAGTTTCGCTTGAGAATTCGGAGGGGAGTGCAGGGAATGCGCATTGCTGTCATTCAGGGAAGTGCAAGGAATGGAGGGAACACGGAGGAACTGACGCGGCTGGTTTTAGAGGGGTTACCCTATACGAATATCATCCTGCGGGAGAAAGAAATCAAACCGATCCACGATCAACGGCACGACGAAGGCGGCTTCGATCCCGTGGACGATGATTACGACGAGCTGATCCTGCAGGTGCTGGAGCATGATATTTTGATCTTCGCCACGCCGGTATATTGGTACGGGCCATCCGGCTTGATGAAGAACTTCATCGATCGCTGGTCGCAAAGCTTGCGCGATGTCCGTTTCAACTTTAAAGAGCGGATGGCGGCCAAAACAGCCTATGCCGTCGTGGTCGGCGGCGATAATCCGCGGATCAAAGCGCTGCCGCTCATTCAACAGCTGCAGTACACGTTTGATTTCGTGGGGTTACCGTTTGCCGGTTATGTGATCGGCAAAGCCAGCAGACCGGGCGAGATCTTCAAGGACGCCCGGGCGATCCGCGAGGCTGCGGCGCTAAACGCCGAGCTACGGAAAGCCGAGCCGTTGGCGGTGAATCGTTCCTGATCTTTACTTTCATAGACAGATGGAAGACCGACGTGCGGTTGCATTTGCAGCGGCACGTTTTTCTTATGCTCCCTTTGTCGAAGATAGGTAGGAACCTATGCAGCCGCCCTCTTTTTCATGATTATCCCGTTGAATCAGGCAGTAGAGAAAGAGAAATCGTTGTTACGAAAAAGCGCTTTGTCTGAGGAGAATAGCCTGCTTTGAAGCAGTCGAGAGCTAAGTCCTTACTTAATCGTAAAAAACCTAAGATAGCCCTAGGAATACGACCTAGGAGTATGACCAATATGGCAGATTGAAGCTGAGGCAAGAAGGCAAGTTACAAAAGTTAAAGGAAGTAATAGATCGTCCAGAATTGAAAGTGAAATTCAGATTGAAGAGGACAAGAAGTTCAAGTCCAGATTATAAAGACAAGTTTAATGCCCCGAGCGTTTCAATTTACGCCGCTGTTGCAAGGAACGGCTTCCGATGGCGTGCGTTCTGGTGGCGTGCGATTAACTGGCGGTAAGGGATCGCAGGAATGGACAAGCACATCTGTAGCAGGTTCTGGCGCATCTCTTCCTCGGAACAGGACATGCGCAGGTGACGGCGGACGGTGTACTCATTCAAATACGCCTGCAAATGTGTTAACCCCAAGGCGACATACGTGCGTCTGATCGAGTCCCTTGCTTGTCTCACGACTCTCCGTAAGGGCAGATACATCCGATAAACGAAAGGGAACCACCGCTTGGTTGAGGTATGGACGTCTACATGTTTGTTGATGAACGCGACGAGATCGCACCGAGTAGCCCATTGCTCGCTTCCTCTTTTATGTGATACCAGTTGGATCTTCACTCGCCCGGGTTCACCAGACTCAGTTACCGTGCAACCGGCGACGACTGCGGTGGCATAAGGTTGAGAAACTGGATGAAAACGGTTGGGATCCGTTCCATACTGATCGCGGTTCACCTTTACCTCTCCAGAGAGCAGATTTCGGGCATCACATTCGCTGAGGCTATGGCGGATTTTGTGCAGCATGAGCCAAGCGGTCTTGTAGGTAACTTGGATTACCTGACTCAAACGGAGCGCCGAGATGCCGTCGGGAAGCAGGAACAGCTCCAAGGCTTGAAACCACTTCACCAGGGGCAGATGAGTTCTTTCAAATATGGTGCCAACCAAAGGCGAGGCTTGATAGCTGCATCTTCCACATTCAAACAAAGGAAGGCGACGGGAGGACACGCGGGTACATTCGGTAAAAGCGCAGCGCGGGCAGACGAAGCCGTTTGGCCACTTCATAGCGATGATCGCCTCGATGCAGTCGGCCTCACTTTGAAAACGGCTGCTGATAGATTGAAGCTCCGGATTCATACCTAATTCCAAGTCCGATCCCTCCAATTCAAATTCCTCTAGTTCACTAAATACGCACGTACGTTCTCTTTTTTGTCATTATATCAAACATATGTTCGTTAATCAAGAAAAAAATCCCAGATAACCATCTTATCTTCGTAAAAATCGGAATGATCAGCTCCACGGGCCACCTCATTTCAATCCCGTTCATGGATTTCCCAATTCTGAGCAAAGGGGATAATCGTGCAAAGAGACTAGAAGAGATCCCGCATTCTGAAACAAAAGGGATATTCGTGCAATGAGGTGCAGTAAGAGGATCCCTTTTCTCGATCCCCATTCTGATTAAAAGGGATAATGGTGCAAAGAGGTAGCTAGAAGACTCTCTTCCTAGATCCCCCAATTCTGAGCAAAGGGGATAATCGTGCAAAGAGGCGCAGCGAGAGGATCCCTTTATCGATCTCGCTATGGGGTGCTTTTTTATACAGGCCTAACAATGCAGGATTATAGTAGGGGAATGTTTAATATTAATTTTAAATAAATGCCTGGGAGGATGATCCTTTTGAGCGATATTATTAATTTTGCGCATCGCGGAGCTGCGGGGTATTACCCGGAGAACACGATGCTGGCTTTTGCCAAAGCGCTGGAGCTCGGGGCGACCGGTATCGAAACGGACGTGCAGATGACGCGTGACGGGGAGCTGGTCTTGATCCATGACGAGACGTTGCAGCGGACGGCAGGAACGCCGGAGTGGGTGAAGGATTTGACCTTGGCCGAAATCAAGCAACGGGAGGCGGGCTCCTGGTTCCACGAGGATTTTGCGGGCGAACGCATTCCGACGCTGGAGGAGCTGCTGGACCTAGTTCGGAACACGGACACGATCGTCAACCTCGAGTTGAAAACCGGCGTCGTCTTGTACCCCGGCATTGAGCAAAAGGTACTGGATACGGTACGCCGCTTTGGCTTAAGCGAACGGATCATCATTTCCAGCTTTAATCACTATTCTCTGGTCGAATGCAAAAAACTGGCTCCAGACATCCGTACCGGCATTTTGTACATGGAAGGCTTGTATGAACCGTGGGGTTATGCGAAGCGGGTGGGCGCGGAGGCGCTCCACGCTTACCAATATGCGCTGACGCCGGAGCTGGTGGCGGAAGCTAAGGCAAACGGAGTGGTTTATCATCCGTTTACGGTAAACGATTCGAAGCTGATGCAGGCGCTGATCGCGGCAGGCGTGGCCGGTATCATTACCGATTACCCGGACCGCTTGGCAGAACTGCTGGCCAAATAAGGAGCGTGAACGGATGAGAAAAACATGGCTGCTGGGTCTCGGTTTTTTTAGCATTAGCTTGACCTGGGCGCTGTACAATGCGTTTGTTCCGCTGTTTTTGGACGATTATTTGAAGAGCGCCGCGATGATCGGGTTTATGATGACGATCGATAATTATTTCGCCATTGTATTGCAGCCATGGATTGGACACCGCAGTGATAAGACGAATACCCGATACGGACGGCGGATGCCTTATCTGCTGATTGGCATGCCGTTAGGTGCTGTGTTTGCGGCTTTGATCCCTTGGCATACCGGGTTTGTGACGCTTGTTTTGTTCATGGTGTTAATGAATTTGTCGATGAGCTTGTTCCGCGCGCCGACGGTTGCACTTATGCCTGACATTACGCCGGAGCCGCAGCGGACCAAAGCAAACGGCATTATCAACTTCATGGGCGGCATCGGCTCAGTGCTGGCCTTTGGCATCGGCTCTCAGCTCTACGGGATCGGCTCGTATATGCCGTTTCTGTTTGCCGGAGTTGTTATGTTAATTTGTTTGTTCGTACTGAAGACGGTTATCCGTGAACCAGCGGCAGCGTTCGTGACGGGGTTCGCCGGGAACAACGCGGCCGGAGAGAACCCGAAACCGCAGATTCGCATCAAGGACCAGCTTGACAAGACGACGGTACTGATTTTGGGGGCCATCTTCTTCTGGTTTGTGGCCTATCAAGGCGTTGAGGCATTGTTCACGTTGTATGGTACCAAGCAGATTGGGATGAGCGATGCTGAAGCTTCTTTTTCGTTGACGTTCTTCTCGCTTGCGTTCCTGTTATTTGCTTTGCCAAGCGGTTGGCTGGGAGCTCGTTATGGGAAAAAAGCGATCATCTCCACCGGAGTTGCCGGATTGTTTGTTGTCTTCGGCGTCATGATTTTCGTTGATTCCGTCCTGTGGCTGCGGCTGCTGCTTATTGTCGGGGGCATTTTCTGGGCGTGCATCAACATCAACTCTTACCCGTGGGTTGTCTCCACCGGGCGGGAGGAGAGCATCGGGACGCGTACGGGGATCTATTATTTCGTTTCGTCCCTGGCCGCGATTACGTCGCCTCCGCTGCTCGGCTGGGTGATCGACGTGTTTGGTTATCCGGCGCTGTTCATCAGCGCATCCGCGGGGATGCTGCTGGCGCTGTGCTGCCTTTTCGGTATCCCCCGGGAGCAGCAGCGCTCAGGTAAGGAGCCGTTCGATCAGGCGCCCATCGGCATGAAATAAATTGATATCTCTGTGATGTAAAAAACAGCGGGGGTCCCAGCGCGGCGAAGCGTTTGGGAGACCCGCTGTTTTTTTGTGTCAAGCGTGCTTGCGTCTGACGCGTAAAGCCAGCCCTAAAGCGACCAGCGATACGAGCAGCGCGCAAGCCGAAAGTACAAGGGCCGTCGTGCCGGCCGAGGAACCACTGCCACTGTCGTTGGACAGAGGCGCGGAGGAGGCTTCGGTGTCTGAACCGTTCGATTCCGTAGTATTGGCTGCAGCACCTTCATTGGCGCTGCCGTGATCATGCCCGGCGTCCTCCGTGGTGCCCGCCCCGGCGTCCACTCCGGTGTGGGAACCGGCAATATCCGCGGCACCTTCCGCGGCGCTCACCACCGTCAGCGAATGGGGCCGATCGGTACCTTCCGCGCCGGTCCATTCCACGACGCTGCCGTCGCTGTAATATTGGAAGGCATCCCAGGCTAGTTCCGCGGGTTCGCCGGGATTTTGTACAACGAATTCAAACTGCTGGAACTCGCCGGGGCCGATGCCAGCGCCTTCGGCCGTCCAGGTGACGGCCGTGACCGTTCCATCTTCCGCGATCGTCAGTTCTACGCTCCAGTCCGGTAAGGGACGGTACTGTTTGAAGGCGACGCCGTCTGGGATCTTTAGCGCGACTTTCACCGTGTTGACGTCTTTTTCAACAGGTACTTTAAGGCTGTAGGTTTCCCAGGCTCCCGGGGCGGATTGGCTTGGCTTAACCGTTACGTGTGCGCCGGCCGTGGCGGTGAAGAAAGCGAAAGTCAGGACCCACACAATAGCGGAACCGGCTGCGTAACGCCAAAACGTTTTTTTCAAATTACATATTGGATTCAACATGGCTAAATCTCCTTTGATCGTAGTTTGATAACCTCTCTACGGATTTCCTATTACCAGCTCTGTATCGTAATCGTAACTGTCCAGTGAACTCGTCAAAATATGGACGTGTACGTTCCAACGGCCGCCCATCGTAATCAATTCGCTCACCTCGGGAGGGGAGCCGCCGGGGAAGAGGATTTCTATTGTGCCCATATCCATCTCCTTTGACGTCAGCTCCAGCGTCACTTGGTCCACATCGTTGCGGGGTTGTCCATCCAGACCCAGCACGTTCACCTGAAAGGTGTTGGTGCCTGCGACGTTTGGAGTTATGTGGATCGTGACCTTTGTCCCGTCATCCAGTTGATGGGTCAGAGCAGCGGGACCGGGGAATGCAGCAGCCGTGGGCAAGTTCGCCAGGACAGCAGCCAATAGAAGGACAGCCAGTCCAGTCCCCAATTCGGTCCATACGCCGGCGGCGCTCAGCGGCTTTCTTGCCTGTCTTCTGCGCAGGAAGGAGCAACCTCCGAGCAGCAGGCAGATCAGGGTCAGGGCAATTTTGGCCAACAGTACAAGACCATACGTCGTATGCGTAAGCGAGTACAGCGTTGGCACGTGCAGCAAGCTCCCATACACGCCAGAGAGTAACAGGATGGCTACCATAATGAAGGCGAGTATGGAAAAACGCCGAACCGTCTGCCAAGACAGGGGAAGTTGCGACGGTGCAGAATGCCGGGCCTCTTCTTTTTTAGCGGATGGCTGAGTTGCTGCCGGAAGCAAAAACGCTAAAGCGCCAACACCGCCCAACCAGATCAACGATGAGGCCAAGTGCAGGAAGTCCGCCGTTATGGCAGGTCCTCGCAGGTCTGCCGTGGCGGCATGCCCGATAAATGCCTTGGAGAGCAGCAGCCCTAAGCCAAGCAGCATAGCCCCAAGCAAAGGAAGCTGAGACGGTCGGTTGCTTCTGCTGGCGCGCAGCAGGTACAGCGTCCATAAGAGCAAACCTCCCAGCAATAGGAGCTGAACCTTCCAAATCTCCCCGAAGGTGGTATACACGAGCGTTTGCCGCCAAAGCGCCGGATCAAACGCTTCTCTCCATCCCCCTCCTGCATCGTCAGCGGTTTGCTGCGGCAAACTAAGCAGAATGCCGGCGGAGGAAGCGATCAGCCCGCTCAGCCACATGACTCGGCTGCGCCGCTTCAAACGTTCGGGCCAGGCATTGTCCAGACGGGGAAGAAGCCACGCATGAAAGACGACCGCCCCAAGATAGCCCGCCATTCCGCCATAAAATAACCAGCGGACAATCAGCAGGCTCCAGCCCGGGAACGAGCTGCCACTATCCGTCGTTGGATGGACCGGGGGCCCGCTCTCCATGCCCTGATCGCCGCGCCCGATCTGAAACGGAATCGTACCGGAGATGGTGTGTCCATCGCCGGAAACCACGTTCCATTTTGCCGTATACAGCCCCTCCGGCAAATTCGGCTGCAAGGAGACGGTCAGCCGGGACGGCTTCTGGGGATCGATTTCCGCTTCTCCATCCGTTACGTCATCTCCGTTTGGACCGATGACCTCGAGTTTATGGAAGCCTGCCTCAATAGGTTCATTAAACTCGATGACGATCATCTCAGGGGACGTATCTAATGTCTCGTTTGCCGCCGGATTGGAAGAAACGACATACGCGTGGGCAAAAGCAGAAGTTGGTGCTAGTACGAGAAGGATGATGCAAGCGGCAACCGCGAAACATGTCCATTTACGAAGAAATATTTTCAATCGAATTCATCCTCAATTCAGATAGTCTATGAGCTTCCTCACAATGATTACCATTTTACATGGATTAATTACGCCTGAGTATGACTAGAATGGGCCATATCGCACCCTAATCTCTGTCTAATTGTGTCTGATTTGTGAAGCTCGGCTAGCCAAGATTTGCATAAAACGTAAAAAGATTTGCACAAATATGCAGAATGTTTAAACAAAAACACTAACCTTGCATGTAAACTATTTAAAAAATGATTAGGGTCAATTACAATGGGGGTTAGTCTATGGGTTATGACGAGTTTGACCATAATGAAGGGGGATATTAAGTGGCAACAATTAATGTCGGTATCGTAGGTTACGGAAATTTGGGACGGGGCGTGGAAATGGCGCTGAAACAGAATCCCGATTTTCAACTGAAAGCGATTTTTTCGCGCAGACAACCGGACGAGGTGGCAGCCGCTAGCGGCGTGGTTCATATTTCCGAAATTGAAAAATATAAAGGTGAAATCGACGTAATGATCCTGTGCGGCGGGTCGGCTACAGATCTGCCGGAGCAAGGGCCGCAATTGGCGGCGATGTTTAATACTGTCGATAGCTTTGATACGCATGCGAGAATTCCGGAATACTTTGCAAAAGTCAATGAAGCAGCGGAGAAAGCAGGAACGGTCAGCGTCATTTCGACCGGATGGGATCCTGGCTTGTTCTCGCTGAACCGGCTTCTGGCCGAATCGGTGCTGCCGGAAGGAAAAGACTACACGTTCTGGGGCAAAGGCGTCAGCCAAGGGCACTCCGATGCGATTCGCCGCGTGGCGGGCGTGAAGAACGGCGTTCAGTATACGATTCCGGTTGAGGCGGCGGTTGAGCGTGTGCGCCAAGGCGAAAATCCAGAATTGTCCACTCGCGAAAAACACCTACGCGAATGCTTCGTCGTTGCGGAGGAAGGGGCGGATCTGGCGAAGATTGAGCAGGAGATCAAGTCGATGCCAAACTATTTTGCGGATTACGACACAATTGTTCACTTCATTAGTGAGGAAGAATTGAAGGCGAACCACTCCGCGATGCCGCACGGCGGTATGGTGCTGCGCAGCGGCCGGACCGGCGCAAACAGCACGCAGCTGATCGAGTTCAGCCTGAAGCTGGACAGCAATCCGGAATTTACGGCTAGCGTGCTGGTTGCATACGCCCGCGCAGCGTACAAGCTATCGCAAGCTGGAGAGTCGGGGGCGAAAACAGTCTTCGATATTCCGTTCGGCCTGTTGTCGCCGAAATCGCCGGAGCAACTGCGTAAAGAGCTGTTGTAGGCAGAAGATTCCGCATACAGCGGGCGCGGCTTCATTTGTTTCGTCTATCTATGCGATAAATAGCATAAATATTGAGGTAAGAGGTTGTCCTGAAGGCAAGGGAGGTTTTGCTTAGGGGCAGCCTCTTTGTTTGGTCTCAATCAAAAATGTCACGAAAACGTCACATTCTCCCTTGATATCAAGGGGAGATGTGGGGGTGTGAAGCAAAACGTAACACGAAATATTGTGAACCGAATCACAAAATACGGATTATCTATGACAATTCTGCGAACTCTGGTAGGCTGAGACCGCATTGTGAACAATTATCAAAATCGCCGATTTTTCCGGATAATGGCCGAAAATCGTCTTAAATCAACTTTTCATGCGATGTAAAGGATAAAAGTCACACTATATAATGTAATAATTTTACATAATTAACATTCTATATGAATTGTTATTCAATCCCCCCTTTCCTAACATAAAAGTAGCTGATCGAACGAAGCCATTCCCGAAGCCTTGGGGGATGGTGTTCACAATGAAGAAAGGGGTATCGGTATCCTATGAAAAGGAAAGGGTTGCTGTTAGCTTTATTTTCAGCCCTTCTTGTCCTCCTGACCGGGTGTAATCAGTTGACGGTGTTAGACCCGAAAGGTCCGGTGGCCAAGACCCAATCACAAGTCATCATTTTTTCGATTGTAACGATGGCCTTTATTTTGCTGGTCGTTTACACGCTGTACATCTATATGTTAACGAAATATCGTGCTTCCAAAGCAGCGCCGGACTACGAACCGCCGCATGTGGAAGGCAGCAAATGGCTGGAAATCACTTGGATTACGATTCCGATCATTATCGTAGCGGTGCTGTCGGTTGTGACCGTCCGCAGTACGTCGGCTGTAGAAAAAGTGCCGAAAGGCTATGAGGATCAAAAGCCGCTCGTGATTTACGCCGCTTCCTCCAACTGGAAATGGCATTTTAGCTATCCGGAGGAAGGGATCGAGACCGTTAACTATGTGAACTTCCCAACGAACCGTCCAGTGGAGTTCCGGTTGTATTCGTACGGACCGATTACGAGCTTCTGGATTCCGCAGCTGGCGGGACAGAAATACGCGATGAGCGATATGGTGAATACGCTGAACATCGTTGCCGAGCATGAAGGCTCGTATATGGGCAAGAACTCCAACTTCTCCGGTGAGGGCTTCGCACACATGGAATTTGAAGCGCTGGCCATGGCGCCTTCGGAATATGACAAATGGGTCAAAGAAGTGAAGGACACCGCTCCTGAGCTGACCGAGTCGGAGTTCGACAAGTTGCTGGAGACCGCGCATGTTGGCCGCCAAACGTACAGCTCGACCCATCTGGACTTCCGTCCTGCACCGGAAGGGGAGAACGCCGGCCATAATCATGGCGGCGAGAACGGAAGCGAGGAGATGGACCACTCTACGATGGACCACTCTACGATGGACCACTCCGACATGGACATGACGGAAGAATCTAGCGGACACGAAGCGCATAACTAATCAACGGGAAGGGAGTACCTGAACATGAAATGGGACGAATTTTTCGTCACGGGTGAGCCGATGATCTATGGCGCGATGGTCAGCATCGTTGTTGTATCGCTGGCGATCGTCATCGGATTAACCTATTTTAAGAAATGGGGCTGGCTGTGGCGCGAATGGTTAACGACCGTCGACCACAAGCGGATCGGCATCATGTATATCATCTCCGCACTGCTGATGCTCTTCCGCGGCGGCGTGGATGCGCTGCTCATGCGGGCGCAGCTGGCGGTACCGGAGAACGGGCTGCTGGATGCGCAGCACTATAACGAAATTTTTACGACACACGGGGTCATTATGATCCTGTTTATGGCGATGCCGTTTGTTGTCGGGTTGATGAACGTCGTAATCCCGCTGCAAATCGGCGCGCGTGACGTAGCATTCCCGCGTTTGAATGCCGTCAGCTTCTGGCTGTTTTTCGCTGGGGCGATGTTGTTTAATATCTCTTTCGTCATCGGGGGTTCCCCGGATGCCGGTTGGACGGCGTATTTCCCGCTGGCCAGCGTTGAGTTCAGCCCGAGCGTAGGTAACAACTATTACTCGATTGCGATTCAAATTGCAGGGATTGGGACACTGATGACCGCAGTGAACTTCCTGGTAACGATCCTGAAAATGCGCGCACCAGGTATGACGTTGATGAAAATGCCGATGTTTACCTGGTCGATCCTCATTACGAACATCATTATTTTGTTTGCGTTCCCGGTATTGACTGTGGCGCTGGCACTGATGATGTTCGACCGCCTGTTTGGTACGCAGTTCTTTACGATGGCCAACGGCGGGATGGATATGCTCTGGGCCAACCTGTTCTGGGTATGGGGCCATCCGGAGGTTTATATCGTTATTTTGCCGGCCTTCGGGATTTACAGTGAAGTCATTTCGACGTTCTCACGCAAAAACTTGTACGGCTATAAATCCATGGTATGGAGTATGATCGTTATTTCGCTGCTATCTTTTATCGTATGGGCGCACCACTTCTATACGATGGGTCACGGCGTCATGGTCAACGGGATCTTCTCGATTACGACGATGGCGATCGCCGTTCCAACCGGGGTTAAAATCTTCAACTGGCTGTTTACGCTGCAAAAAGGGCGCATCGAATTTACAACGCCAATGCTGTATTCCCTCGCCTTTATTCCGATCTTTACGATCGGTGGGGTGACCGGGGTCATGCTGGCGATGGCGAGCGCCGACTATCAATACCATAATACGATGTTCCTGGTGGCGCATTTCCACTATGTGCTGATTCCAGGTACCGTATTCGCGGTGATCGCAGGGTTCTATTACTGGTTCCCGAAATTGTTCGGTTTCCGGCTCAACGAGCGTCAAGGCAAGCTGGCCTTCTGGATTATTGCCATTAGCTTTAACGTGACCTTCATGCCGTTGTTCTTCCTTGGTTTGAAAGGGATGACCCGGCGGATGTATACCTATTCGGAAAGCACAGGCTTTGGTCCGCTGAACCTGATCGCTTCGATCGGTGCGGTGGGGCTCGCCATCGGGTTTATCGTGCTGGTGTACAACATTTACTGGAGCTTCCGTTATGCGGAGCGGGACAAAACCGGCGATCCTTGGAACGCACGTACGCTGGAATGGAGCACGCATTCTCCGGTGCCGGAGTACAACTTTGCGGTTGTGCCTAAAGTGGATTCGCTCGATCCGTTCTGGAAAGCGAAGAAAACGGGTAAATCGCTGTATACGGATAAAATCGAAGAGATTCATATGCCGAACAACAGCGGTCAACCGTTTATCCTGGGTGTGATTTTCTTCTTCTTCGGATTCTTTATGGTCTTTAGCTGGTGGGTACCGGCGATTATCGCCGGCCTGGGGATTCTCGTCATGCTGGCGGTACGTTCGTTCGAACGCGACCACGGCCGACATATTCCGGTCAGCGAAATCATCAAAACCGAGCAGGCTTTGGCCAATCGGTTGGACACGGATGCAGGATTGCGGGGTGAACACGCATGAAGGTAGATCATACTTTGCCTTTGGAATATCAAACGGAAGAGAACAGTAACCGGGTTCTTGGGTTCTGGCTGTTCCTGGGCGCGGAAATCGTGCTCTTCGCCACGCTGTTCTCGGTGTATCTGACGCTGTGGAACCGGACCGGCAGCGGCCCGAACGGAGCGGAAATCTTCGAAATCGGACCGGTGCTGGGCGAAACGTTCTTGCTGTTGACCAGCAGCTTTACCTGCGGCTTGGCGGTACACAGTATGCGTCTGGGGCTGAGAAAACCGTTTATGGCGTTCTTCGCCATCACGCTGCTGCTGGGCCTCGGGTTCCTTGGTATCGAGATTACCGAATTCGTTACGTACGTTCATGAAGGCGCAACGATGCAAACCAGTGCGTTCCTGTCGAGCTTGTTCGTCCTGCTGGGGACGCACGGCGCCCACGTAACGCTGGGGCTGCTGTGGGGCAGCGGGCTGATGATTCAGGTGAAACGCGAAGGGTTTACCCATGATACGGCGAACAAATCGTTTATTTTCTCGCTGTACTGGCACTTCCTGGACGTGGTCTGGATCTTCATCTTCAGCTTTGTATACTTGAAAGGACTGATGTGACATGAAAAAACTGTTCCCGATTCAACACGTCATGGGATATGTGTTCTCACTGATCCTTTCTGCTGTAGCGCTGTCGGTGGTATTCTGGGATATGTCGTTTGCCGTTGGCATGACGATCCTGCTTGTCTGCGCGGCCGTACAGATGTCGGTGCAGCTGTTCATGTTCATGCACATCGGCGAGAACCGCAGTAAAGGTGCATTGTATGCTAACCTCGTATACGCCCTGTTCGTCGGGCTAGTGACCGTGTTTGGTACCTTGCTGACGATGATTTGGGGTTACCAATAAGAGCACAGTCGAATATCAGAAAAAAACCCGTTGTCACGTATGTGGCAGCGGGTTTTTTGGCGTTAGCGGGGGAAGCTAGGATAGAAGAGTCGTTAACGCTAACGGACCGTAGCGCCGTTAAATGATGTTGGTTGGCGTTGACGAAGGGCTAACGGACTTCACGGCCGTTATTTTGCGGATTTTGCGAAGGGTGGGCCCTCTTACGTGTCAATAAGGTCCACAGGGTCCGTTAGTGCGGGAAATGAGCCGGGAAATGACAGATAAGGTCTTTGAGGTCCGTTATGTTAGAAAAAAGTTGAACGGAGACTCTTTACATACCCCATGGGGGTATATTATAATGAGCGTACCACAGCAAACCACGTTGGTTTGGAAAGGAGTCATGTATGGCGAAGGTCGAGGGACAGGAACATTTGGCGTCCGCACACTGCGAGGAGCATGGCGGGCATCATAGCGTATCGGAAACGGAGAATGGCAAGCCGGTACGGCGCAGCCACCATTCTGAAGCGATGAAGAGCAACCTGATCAGCCGATTGAACCGGATTGAAGGGCAAATCCGCGGAATCAAAGGGCTGATCGAGAGAGATACTTACTGTGACGATGTGCTGAACCAGATCGCCGCCGTGCAATCTGCGCTGAACAGCGTGGGCCGGCTGCTGCTGGAGGGACACATGAAGAGCTGCGTGATCGAGCGAATTCAAGCAGGTGAGACCGAAGTGCTCGACGAGTTGCTAGTCACGGTCAACAAGCTGATGAAATAACGGCGGAACCCCTGGGGGTACGCTGCAAGATGAAGCCATTATTAAACTCATGGGAGGAATTGTTCATGCAAAATATTACGTTAAACGTTGAAGGTATGTCCTGCAATCATTGTGTCAAATCGGTAGAAGGAGCCATCGCCGGGCTGGGCGCTACAGGGAAAGTGGATCTGGCCGCGAAGAAGGTGGAAGTGACTTTCGACGAAACGAAAGTGACGGTTGAACAAATCAAAGAAGCGATTGAGGATCAAGGATACGACGTCGTTTGATCCGAAGCCTTTTTCACGGACCTATAAGACGTGCGAGCGAATTAGCCGTGCGTCTTAAGGGACGGGGAGTGGGATGTGGAAGTATTTTTATTTGCCCTTGATATACCCCTATGGGGTATGAAATATGCGGGTTTTGAGATGGAGGATTGTCATGGAAAAAGCATTGCCTGCCGCCGGCGCGAATCACGACCAAACGACGTTGCAAATTACCGGGATGACCTGCGCTGCCTGTGCGGCACGGATCGAGAAGGGGTTAAACCGGCTGCCCGGCGTGAAACAAGCCAACGTCAATCTGGCGCTTGAAACGGCGCAAGTGCGGTATGAGCCGGGGACGGTCTCGATCGAGCAGATCATCGATAAGGTAAGCCAGTTGGGCTACGGTGCGGTGTTGAAGCCGTCGGAGAAGGAGTCCGGGGATATCCGCGCGCGGGAAATCCGGAAGCAAAGAAATAAGCTGATCGTGTCGGCAGTGCTCGCGTTCCCGCTGCTGTGGGCGATGGCCGGGCATTTTTCCTTCACCTCATGGATCTGGACGCCGGAGCTGTTTATGAACCCGTGGTTCCAGCTCGTGCTGGCGACGCCGGTGCAATTTATGATCGGCTGGGGCTTTTACGTCGGGGCGTACAAAGCGCTGCGCAGCCGCAGCGCTAACATGGACGTATTGGTCGCGCTCGGTACGTCGGCGGCGTATTTTTACAGTCTGTATTTGAGCTTGGAGTCTTTGTCGATGCCTCACGGGCATACCCCCCAGCTGTATTATGAAACGAGCTCGATCCTGATTACGTTGATCCTGCTCGGCAAATGGTTTGAGGCGTTAGCCAAAGGCCGCTCCTCCCAAGCGATCAAAACGTTGATGGGGCTGCAGGCCAAAACGGCGCTGATCCTCAAAGACGGCGTTGAAACGGTGGTACCGATCGAAGCGGTTGTCCCGGGGGACGTATTGATCGTCAAACCGGGCGAAAAGATCCCGGTCGATGGGGTAGTCATCGGCGGCGTCTCGTCCGTCGATGAATCGATGTTAACTGGGGAGAGTATCCCGGTGGAGAAGAAGGAAGGCGACACGGTCATCGGCGCGACCGTCAACAAACATGGCGTGCTGCGCGTGCAAGCGGCCAAGGTTGGCAGCGAAACCGCGCTGGCGCAAATCATCCGCGTTGTAGAAGAAGCACAAGGCTCGAAAGCGCCAATTCAGCGGGTAGCGGATGTGATTTCCGGGATTTTTGTCCCGATTGTGGTTGGGATCGCTGTAGTTACGTTCTTGGTGTGGTTTTTCTTCGTGGCGCCGGGCAGCTTCGCCGTGGCGCTGGAAAAGGCGATCGCCGTGCTGGTCATCGCATGCCCTTGCGCGTTGGGGCTGGCGACGCCAACGTCGATTATGGCCGGGTCCGGACGGGCCGCGGAGTACGGCATCCTGTTTAAGGGCGGCGAGCACCTCGAGGCCGCCCAAGGGCTGCAAGCGATCGTGCTGGATAAGACCGGCACGATCACACGGGGGCAGCCGGAGCTGC
>NZ_GG695972.1:284537-292335 GCF_000159955.1 Paenibacillus sp. oral taxon 786 str. D14
GGCATGGTCGCCGTGAGCGACACCGTGAAGGAGACGTCCAAGGCCGCAGTAGCGCGGCTGAAGGAGATGGGCCTTCACGTGGTGATGATCACCGGCGACAACGTGCGCACCGCCCAGGCGATCGCCGCCGAGGTCGGGATCGACGAGGTGCTGGCCGAGGTGCTCCCGGAAGGCAAAGCCGCCGAGGTGAAAAAGCTCCAGGCCCGCGGCCTGAAGACGGCGATGGTTGGAGACGGCATTAACGACGCTCCGGCACTTGCCGTGGCCGACGTAGGCATCGCCATCGGCACGGGCACCGACGTGGCCATGGAGGCCGCCGACGTCACGCTGATGCGCGGCGACCTGGAGGGCGTGCCGGATGCGATCGCTATGAGCAAGCGCACGATGGGCAATATCAAGCAGAACTTGTTCTGGGCGCTCGCCTACAATACGATCGGCATTCCTGTAGCCGCTGCGGGCTTTCTGGCTCCGTGGCTGGCCGGGGCTGCGATGGCGCTTAGTTCTGTCTCCGTTGTGCTGAACGCGCTGCGTTTGCAGCGGGTGAAGTTGTAACTATACAATGCCAAACGAAACGAGCCTTCCAGGCCGTAAGGTTCCGGATTTTGTTCCGGTCTTGCGAGGGAAGGCTCGTTTTTTTGATGTAGATTCTATTTTTTTGGATGGGTGAGGGGATCACCGATAATGCCTTGATCCTCCAGGGCGAGAAGCAGCTTCTTCATGAGTTCGACGGTTGCCGTAATGGCTGGCACGTCGGGCTTCTTTAATTTCTCCGTACAGGTCAAAGTGGCATGTCCGTTCTTGATCCGCAGCCGTACATGGATCTTGGAATGAAGGTTCAGCAACTCTTCGATCCCTTCGTACTTCAATACCGATCGCAGCAGACTGGGATGGGAAGCTTTTGCTTGAAACTTCTTATTCATTGCGGAGTTTGGGAGTGAGGCTTCCCGGAGCCCCCTGGTAAACCAGGCCAAGACATGTCGTTTGGCCGAAAATAACACGAACTCCAGCTTACGGCGCGGCCGGTAGCTGTATTTCACGGTGATCGCGTACTCGTTACCGGAGGTGTCGTTATTCGGGTCGGTGATCGTCACCTTACAGGATCCGAAGCGTGGGGAAAGCGGCAGACGGACATGCTGCCCCTTATACTTCCAGTTCCTGAACGTTCCTGCGGCGTAAGTCCCTCCAGAGGTTCTGGCATACTCTTTCAGCAGGGCTGTCGACTTCGGTTCCCACCACGGTTTACTTTTTACTGTCGTCTGCGTCATGCTTCTCTTCCTCCTTGCCCGGCGCCCGGGTGGAAGGCAGTCTTCCCTCGCGGCGCAATGCTTCTCGCAGCAGGTATTCGATATGCCCATTCACGCTTCGGAATTCATCCGCTGCCCAGCGTTCCAAAGCCTGATAAAGAGTCGGGTCAAGGCGAAGTGGGAAGCTCTTCTTGCTGGCCATCGTGAATGGATGCCCCTAATTAATACAACGTGCTAGTATTGATGACCGGCTGGGCGGAACGGTCGGATACGACAGCGACGAGCAGGTTGTTAATCATCGCGGCTTTACGTTCGTCATCCAGCTCGACAACTTGACCGGCCTGCAGCCGTTCGATCGCCATTTGAACCATGGTGACGGCGCCGTCGACGATTTTCTCGCGAGCCGCAATGATCGCTTCGGCTTGTTGGCGTTGCAGCATCGCGCTTGCGATTTCGGTCGAGTAGGCCAGATGCGTCAAACGCGACTCAATGACCTTAACGCCGGCGATGGCCAGACGGTTCTGCAATTCGCTGGTGAGCTCCAACGCAATCTCTTCCGTATTGGCGCGCAGGGAGAAGCCGGTGTCGGAATCGTCCAATTGGTCGTACGGATATTTGCTGGCGACGTGGCGCAGTGCAGCTTCGCTCTGAATTTCCACGAAGGTTTCGTATTCATCCACTTCAAATAGCGCTTTGGCGGAGTCGACCACCGAAAACACGACAACAGTGGCGATTTCGATCGGGTTCCCTTTGACATCATTGACTTTCAGTTTGGCGCTGTTGAAGTTGCGAACGCGCAGCGAAACTTTTTTGCGAGTTGAGAACGGGATGGCAAGATAGAAGCCGCTCTTGCGGATCACGCCGAGGTAACGGCCGAAGAAGGTGACGACAGCCGATTGGTTTGGCTGTACGATCGTCAGCCCGGTCAAGAGCACGAAGGCGATGACGAAGGAGAGCACACCGCCGGCCACGGGAACGACATCGTTTAACGTGACGAGAAATGTCCCCAACGCAATAAATCCGAAAATGAACAACAGGGCAACAAAACCGTTTAGGCACGAAATTTCTTTTTCTTTCATATAAAGTGACACTCCTTCACATATTAAATTGATATTTATATGATATCACTTTTGCAAAATAATGTAAATATGAGACGGCGATATTCTCTGCCGGGGGCTTTTACATGATTATCCCCTTCGCTCAGATAGAATAGTTATCGATGGAGCAGAACTGTGTGAACCAATTGAAGCTTGGATGGGAGTGAAGATGAGGATGGAGATGAGGATGGAGATGAGGATGGAGATGAGGATGGTGTCTTATGGGATGGAATGGGGAGGGAATGAGGTTGGAAGCGGAGACGGCCTCGCGGCTGATCGAACGGGATAGGCGTGTGCAAGTGGAACCGCGGCTGATCAAACGGGATTATGCGTGGACAACTGGAATCGCTGCTGATCCAGGGCAAGATAGACGGGGACGGCCGTATCTTAGCTGTCAGGGTGCGACAGACAGGAACGCCCGTACCGTAGCAGTCGGGGTGCAACAGACAGGGACAGCCGGGCCTTAGCTGATCAGAGCACGACCGGCAGGTTTAGCCCGTCCCGTCGTACTCGCAATAGGGGCTGACGGTACCGCCGCCAGGTGCGGGCTATCCAGGCAGTCCAGGCTGCCCGCACCATTAGCTTCGTCCCCAGCGTAGCTCTGGATATAGTGTAGACGTCCCCGAACGTCTGTGATCCACCTCCTGCCTAGAAGGGGGCGCCTGTACCGTAGTGCGATGTTTCATGGGCTTAATCCAAGGAGCGTACGATTTCGCTTAGACGGGCGATGCCTTCCGTCAGTTCTTCGGCGGTGGCGTAGGCGTAGGAGAGGCGCAGGTGGCTGCCGGAGGCGCGGTTGTACAGGTGGCCGGGGTTGATCAGAAGGCCGGCTTTTAGGGCGGCGTCAAATATTTTGCGCGGGGAGGGGGAGTTGTGCAGGTTCAGCCAGATGTAAAACCCTCCCTGCGGCACCTTCCAGTCCGCGATATCGCGAAAATACCGCTCCAACGCGTCCACCGCCGCCTCTCGCCGCAGGCGGAGCGCCGCCCGCAGCCGTTCAAGATGGCGGTCGTAGCTGCCGCTTTCCAGCCATTCCGCTGCCATCTGTTGCGAGAGGGCGCTAGAGCCGTAATCGCTTTGCATCTTGATGTCTGCAAGCCGCTCGATGACGGGCTGCGGTCCGGCAATCCAGCCAATCCGCAGGCCGGGGCTGAGGGATTTGGACAAGCTGCCCAGATACAGTACGCTGCCGCTAGCGTCATGAGCCTTCAGCGGCAGGGGCGGCGGGGCGTCCAGCCACAACTCGCGGTAGACATCATCTTCAACGAGGGGGAAACGGGCTGCCTCGCAGACGTCCAGCAGCTGACGTCGCCGCGCTTCGCTCATAACCGTTCCGCTTGGATTATAGAAGGTCGGAATGGTATACAGCAATGCGCCCGCATATTGCTTGGCGTACACAGAAACCAGGTCGGCGCGCAGGCCTTGTTCATCCATCGGGACACCGCGCAGCTTCATTCCGGCGCTCTGAAAAACGGGAACCGAATACAGATACGACGGTCGTTCGGTCAGTACCGTCGAGCCCTGGGGGAGCAGGCCGACGGCAATGAGCTGGAGCGCCTGCAAAGCGCCGGAGATTATCAGCAGCGAAGCCGGCGATACGGTGATGCCTTGGAGGCTCAGCCGGGCGGCGATGGCCTCCCGGAGCCGCAGGTCCCCGTTGGGCTCGCCATAGCCCAGGTTTGGGACATTGGTGGCCATCCGACCCAACAGCTCGGCCATTTCGGATTGCGGCAGCAGGTCCGGGCCCATCTCGCCGGTGCCGAGTCGCAAAATGCCGGGCTGGAACTCAGCCCGGTTAATCTCCTGCACGGCAGGCAAATTAGGGTACTGCACGCCGGAGCTGACGTATTCGTTCCAATCGGGCGGCGGGGAGGCGGTCAGCACGCCCCAGGTCCGGTTAACGACGCGGGTGCCGCCGCCCCGGTCGCCCTGAAGCAGCCCGGCTGCGATCAGCTCGTCCAGCGCGGCGACGACTGTGCTGCGGTTGACGCCAAACCGCGCGGCCAGCTCCCGCTGGGACGGGATGCGTGTCCCCACCGGCCATTCGCCGCTGGCAATTCGATCACAAAGATGCTCCATGATTTGGCGATGGAGCGGAATGGGCAAATTTCGGCTGGGACGCCAGGTCGAATGATTCATGCGGAATACCCCCTATCTGCAGAACTGTAGATTTTTTGCGCGAACGACGTTATTTTCCCCTATTATATCGTTTGGTTGGTTTCTGATCCATCCAAATGGATGGAGCTAAATCGGGAGGGGGCGGGTACAATAGGGTTCGAGACAGAGATCAGAGGGGGAGAGAGATGTTTAGTGCTGCGATTCATGGGTTCTTTCTGGCGGTTGGACTTATTTTGCCATTAGGCGTGCAGAATGTGTTTGTGTTTAACCAGGGGGCTGCCGGACGAAAGCTCCGCCGGGCCTTGCCGGCTGTTCTGACCGCCGCTTTGGGGATACGATATTGATTTTGCTAGCTGTGTTGGGGGTCTCGGTGCTGGTCTTGTCATGGACTTGGCTGAAAACCGTACTCTTTGCGGCAGGCGCTGTCTTTATGCTATACATTGGCTGGACCATCTGGAGGGACGTGTCCAAACCGTCTTCCGCCGGGCCATCCGGGCTGCCAGCTAAACAGCAGGTGGTGTTTGCATTGTCGGTGACGTTTTTGAATCCCCATGCGATTCTGGATACAGTTGGCGTGATCGGGACAAGCTCTCTGGATTATACCGGCGGGGCGAAAGGGGCGTTTACGCTGGCTGCGATTCTGGTGTCGTGGGTCTGGTTTTTCGGATTGGCATGGGCAGGCAAAACGCTCGGTAGCTTGGACCGGGGAGGTCAACTGCTCCAGGGGATCAATCGATTGTCTGCGCTTATCGTCTGGGGGATGGCGTTATATATGATCGGTGCCGTGGTCGCTGATCACTTGAAGTAGGGCGGCGGGGAGCCTTGAAGCTCAGTATGACACTGGGATGCAAGCGGCTTGCTTCCTGTTGGGGAAAGTTCCATAATTAGGAATAACATAAAGCAAGGGATAGGAGTGAGGAGATGAACGAGACGATATCCAAAATGCTGGAGCACCGTTCCATTCGTAAATACAGCGATCGTCCGGTGACCCGAGAGCTGGTGGAACAAATCATATCCGCAGGCCAAATGGCCTCCAGTTCCAGCAATGTACAAGCCTATACCGTGATTGCCGTGACGGACGCGGATCGGAAAGCGAAGCTGGCCGAGCTTTGCGGGAATCAGGCTTATGTGGCGGAGTGTCCTGTTTTCCTAGTCTGGTGCGCAGATTTGTCAAGACTCAAACGGGCAGCGGAGCGGCATCTTCCTTCGGAAACGACTTATGAAGGCACGACGGAGAACTTTATTGTAGCTACGGTCGATACGGCGCTGGCAGCGCAAAATGCCGCCATAGCCGCAGAATCGCTGGGCCTTGGCATCGTGTATATCGGCGGTATCCGCAACCATAGCGAGGAGGTGGCGGATCTCTTGGACCTGCCCCACCTTTCGTATCCTGTATTCGGGATGTGTCTCGGCTATCCGGATCAAAATCCAGGGGTGCGTCCACGGCTTCCGCTGCCGGCAATTCTGCACTGGAACCAGTATGATACCGCCGGGCAAGAGGAACAGGTGGCGGCCTATGACGAGGTTATGTCCAAGTATCTGAGTGAACGGACAGGAGGGGCGAAGGATACCCCTTGGTCGGAGCTCATGGCCGAGAAGCTGGCACAGCCGGCGCGGCTGCATATGCGCGAATTTTTAGAGAAGCGCGGCTTTACCTTGAAATAATGGCAAAAAAAGCTGTCCTAATCGGGTCGTACCCGGGGACAGCTTTTTCGTATTATTAGGTCAACCAGAATTTCTGGTTGGCCTTTTTTCTTAGGCGCTGTCAGATGGCGGTAGCCGGGAGAACGTGCAGCTTTTAGGGGCAATGATCCCGTCACAAAAACTGTTCTCCCACTACCCCCAATGACCATGTTTGAGCTGGTTGAGGCATCGGACCTCGAATCACAAGCGAAGCTGTGAGATTCGAACCATCGTGGGAGTGCCGGCTATTATTCAGGAGGAGATGACATGAGACCGGTTATTGGATTGGATGTGTCGAAAGGGACAAGTGTGCTCCAAGCGTTTACAGATCGAAATAAGCCGTATGGAAACAGTATCACGGTAGAAACGATTCGGGAAACGGCAGGATCGCCACACAGCAAGGCTTGGATTCAGACAAAGGCAGAGAAGATTCAAGAGAAGATTCAGGCGTTACCGTCTCTAAGCAAGTCAAGCAAAGCACAACAGACGGCTTTGCTGAGTATGGTGGAAATGGTGTAAGGAAAGAGGGCAAGCCCTACAAAGCATAATATCAAATTTACCCAGAAGCATCCGCGCCAACGGAGGCTTCTTTGTGCTGCACAAAAATAGTATAACAGTATCTTTGCCATAATCCAATCACTTGGGGTTGACAAACATTAGCCGGTTTTTCGTCGTTAAGTTATAATCCGTAAAAACTTCGCGTGTTCCGGTACAACGTCGCTGCGGCCTCTTCCGGAGAGATGCCCAGAAGATTCGCCCAGGCCAAGGCGACGTGACGGGTCATGCGCGGGTGGGTGATCTGACCGGCAAACGGTCCTTCAAACGGCCAAGGCCCGTCCGTTTCGGCCATCACCTGCTCGGGAGGATAGCGCCGGGCGAGGTCTTGGATTTTCGATTCGTAGACGATATCCGGCGTAAAAGAGATCGCATAACCGCGATCCGCCATGCGGCGCACTGTGGATTCGGCTCCCTTGAACCAGTGGAAATGTGCTTTGGTGACGCCGTGGCGTTCCAGCAGGTCGCAGGCAAGCTCGGCGTCCTCGTATACCGCATGCATCACAATCGGTTTGTCTAACGCCTTGGCAAGCATCACAAACTTCTCCAGCAGGTCCACGTAGGGCTCAAGCTCAAAGCCCTTTCCTTGCTGGAGAGCTTCTTGCCGCGCATAATATGGAAGCCCGACTTCACCAACGGCAATCATATCCTCGGCATGCTGCTTGATCCAATTCAGCAGGAGATCGATCTCCCGATCCTCAGGGATAGGCTGCTCGGGGTGGAATCCGAATGCCGGGCGCACCAGGTTCGGATAGCGCTCCGCCAAAGCGTTGTTCAGCTTGCAGGAGGCTAAATGCATCGAAACGGCAATGACGGCTTCCACTCCGCAGCCCGGCAGTTCCTGCAGCAGGCGTTCACGGGTATCTTCGTCGTAAAGGTCTATATGAATATGGGCATCAATGAACGGGAGTTGGATTCCCTTCGGTAAACCGCGAAAAAGATTGTTGGACATCTCACCAGACCCTTTCCAGAAACAGGTTAACCGCTTGTACTCATTATACCTGTTTTTAGGTAGGTTTCAGCGGATGCCACGGGATTTCTTCGTTTTTTGGTTAGAGAATGCCCATCATGTAAAAGGTTAAATCTTACTGCGAAACCGGG
>NZ_GG695972.1:293524-310052 GCF_000159955.1 Paenibacillus sp. oral taxon 786 str. D14
TCTGTTTTTCATCCGTTTGCTCTGAATCATCATCGGGTAAAAAGCGTTAAAATTTAACGGGGATTAAGCAAATTATTAGCCAAAATAACTTTTTTCTTTCGGGAAATAAGGAACGTCGACTCCGAGACGGGAGAGACGAATGACGACACAGGTTTTTTAGGGGGCAGAACGGTTGACTGTTTTTAATGAGTTCGTCGACGATTGGTACATGGACTATAGCCCGGAAGCCGTGAAGTGGTTTAACCTGCTGGTGCGCAAACATCCGGAAACCTATCACCATAGTATACGGGTTGCTATGCTGGCAGAGAAAATCGCCGAGCCGCTGAAGATCACCGGAGCTGAGAAGGACATGCTGGTCCGCGGGTGCTTTATGCATGATATCGGCAAAACGATGATCCCCCGCGCGATCATTGAGCAGCAGGAGCCGCTGACGGAGATACAGTGGAGGATCATTAAGCTGCATCCGGTCATCGGGGCAGAGCTGGTAGAAGCGGATCCTGCGTTTGGACCGGGCATTGCGGATATCGTCCGCTGGCATCATGAGCGTTGGGACGGGGCGGGGTACCCGGATGGGCTGAAGGGGAAGCAAATCCCCTATAAGGCGAGAATTTGCGCGGTGGTTGACGCCTTCGATTCGATGACATCGGACCGGCATTACCGGGAACGGAAGCTGACTATGGCTGAAGCCAAGCTGGAATTGCACCAACATCGTGAGACCCAATTCGATCCGGAAGTAGTGGATGCGTTAATGGAGCTTTCCGATGAAATGCTGAATATTTACTCCATTATGTAATCAGCGGATATCAGGGGGAATGGACATGGAAAAAAGGTCCTGGAGCCGTCCCGTTACTCCGGAGGAACTGGAGGAAGCCAACCGGATAGGGAGGACTTTGCTCTACCTGCGCGTGACCTTAATTCCCGATTGCACACAGAAGCTGGAGCGATTCCGGCTGATTGACATGAAGTTAAGCGCCTATGAGCAGGTGCTGGACCGGACGCCGAATCTCTCAGATCCGGCGGAACCTTTAGAATCCATCGAATCGGTGACCTGGCTGATCGCCTTTGCAGGGGAAGCCAAGCATCTGCAACGATGGGTCGAACTGATGCTGGATGTGGATCAGGTGGAGGTTACTGAGGTTGCGATGGATTTCTAGCAGCAGGAGGAAGTCTGATTCAGACTCCTCCTGCTGCTGTTTTGCGTTGTTCCGCCGCCATCATGGCCGCAATCTCCCGTTTTAATCGCATAAAATCGGGATCCTCCGTCATTTCTTCGCGCCGCGGCCGGGGAAACGGCACCTGAATGGTATGCAGCACACGGGCTGGCCGGTTTGAAAATAAAACAATCGTGTCCGAGAGCATCAGTGCCTCCTCGATGCTGTGCGTAATCATCAGGACGGAGCGCTTATTCTCTTCCCAAATGTCCAGCAGCCAGCGCTGCATTTCGCTGCGCGTTAAGGCGTCCAGCGCACTAAACGGCTCGTCCAGGCACATCACTTCCTGGGGGGCGAGCAGGCCCCGCAGGAACGAAGCTCGCTGCTGCATGCCGCCGGATAACATATGGGGATAAGCCCGTTCAAACCCGCTTAACCCGGCTTTTTGGAGCCAGTGCTGGATGTCCGCACGGGAGCTCCGGCTTCCGGCCTCGGCGATTTCCTGCGCCAGCACGACGTTCTCCTCGATCGTCCGCCAAGGGAATAACGCCGGCTGCTGCGGCACGTAACTGATATGTCCGCGCTGGCCGGTGACTGGGCGTCCCTGAAGGAGCACTTCGCCTTGATCCGGCGCAGTCAGGCCGCCGATGACGTGAAACAGCGTGCTTTTGCCGCAGCCGGATGGGCCGATGATCGACACGAATTCGCCGGCCGGCACCCGCAGCGAAATGTCTTGAAGGACCGGGACCTCCCGGCGTCGGTCGCGGAACGTTTTATGGATCTGCCGGACCTCCAGCGCGGGGATGGCGTTATCTCTATGCGTTGATGCTTCGCTCATGAACCAAGCCTTCCTTTCCGTAAGCTGCCCTATCTCCGGTCGTTCGCCGGTTTATAGCGGACAAGCCATTTTTCCAACAAAGCGACGCAGGCGAACATCGCGAGGCTGATCGCCACGATGATGGCGATGGCGACAAAGATCTTATCCGTGCGGAACGACGCCTTCTGCAGCATCATATAGTAGCCGATGCCCTTGTCCGCGCCGATCCACTCGGCAATGACCGCCCCCATGACGCTGTACGTTGCGGCGATTTTCACCCCGGACATGATCGAAGGGATCGCGTAGGGCACCTCCAGCTTGCGGAAAATATCCGCCTTGGACGCACCGATCATTCGCATATAATCGAGCATCGCCCGATCCGTGCGGCTCAGTCCGTCCATGGCCGCCACGGTGACAGGGAAGAAGCAGACGAGCGTAATGACGATAATCTTCGGCAGGATGCCAAATCCAAACCAGATCATCAGCAGCGGCGCCAGCGCAATGGTTGGCACGTTTTGACTTAGGATGATCAGCGGATATAGCGACGCCTTCAGAAACGGGACATAATGCAGGACAAACGCCGTCAGCAAGCCTACGAGCGTCCCGATGGCAAAGCCGATAAACATCAGCCGCAGCGTCGCCGCCGTGTGTTCCCCTAAGCTGGCCGCACCGGCAGCCGCTTCACGACCGATATCCACCGGGCTGGGGAGAATCCACTTCTCGATGTGGAACCAGGCGGTAGCGCCCTGCCAGATCAGCAAAAACAAGATGACCGCCACGAGGGGCGGCCAGATGTTGTGCCAAAGGCTGCGGAGATTCATGGCCGATATTTTTCAATCAGCTTATCCATGCTGACGCCTTTGGGATTGTACGAAATTTTAATTTGCGAAATGATGCCCGTACTGCCGAACTCAATGACGGCTTCGTTCATTTTCTTCACGATGGCCAGCAGCTCGTCGAGATCCCCCTCCATGGTCGTCTCCAGGGGGTTCACCTGATATTTGACCCCGGATGCTTGAATCACTTCAATGGCCCGGTCTACATAGGGAATGACGTCTTCGCCGTTGGGTGTCTTCGGAATGATCTGAATGCTTAATAACGCGTTTGGCATGGGTGGGTTCATCCTTTCGAATAGGGATTTGGCATTATTGGGTTAAAGTATAGTAAATTATTCGCTTGGCAAAAACTCGTTGGTAAAAGCGGCATCTACGTCAAGCGGTTTTTCCAGCAGCTTGCGCTCAAACATCCAATCGGAGTAGTTCTGCCATACTTCTTTCTTCTGCTCGCCCCAGCGCGGAGCATCGTCCTTGTATTTCGGGCTCAGCCATTTTTGACTGGCCACCACCAGGTCCTTGTCGAGCTCCGGTACGGCTTTCAACAGGATCTGCGCCGCTTCTTCCGGATGGTCGATCGCATAATTGTAACCTTTAGACACGGCCCGCATAAAAGCCTTTACCAGCTCGGGGTTGTCCTTGATCGTCTTCTCGTTTGTCACGAGTACCGGGGTGTAGTAGTCCAGCTTCTCGGAGAAATCCTTGACATACAGCATGTCGATCGGCTCGCCCCGCAGCTCGGCCTCAATGCCTGTCCAGGCGTAGAAAATCCAGGCAAAATCAATATCCCGCTTCACCGCCGTAAAATAATCGGCATCCCCGATATTAACGAATTTCACCTTGTTGACATCAGCGCCTTGCAGGTCCATAATCGATTGGATCACCGCTTGTTCCACCGGAGAGCCCCAGCCGCCGTAGGCTTTGCCTTCGAAGTCTTTAGGCGATTTAATATTCTTGTCTACGGGGGCAGCGAAGCCGGACGTATTGTGCTGAATGATCGCGGCAATCGAGACGAGCGGGACGCCTTGGATCCGGCTTTGCGTTACGTTCTCCTGCACGCTGACGCCAAACGGCACCTCTCCGGAGGCAACCATCGCCTCAGCACCGCCGGAACCGGGCAAGAGGATGTCCACATTCAGCCCTTCCTCGGCGAAATAGCCTTGATCCTTGGCGACGTAAAGCCCGGTGTGGTTCGTATTCGGGCTCCAGTCGAGCACGACTTTAACATCTTGCAGCTCTGTGTTAGAACCTTGATTTGGTGCGGCGGCTTCGGTATTTTGCCCGCTTGGGTTTCCGGCTTTCGCCTTCCCGGCGCTGTTCCCATTCGCTCCGCCGCAGGCGGACAATATCAGCAGCAAGCAACCGAGAAACATGGCCAGTGCGGTACGTACTTGAACTTTCACGACTTCTACTCTCCTTCGTTGGTGTAGATTTCCGCAGCTTGTTCTTGGTATAACCCTGGATGTGCGTCCTTAAGCGTAACTTCCAACTTCCGGATACAAAAAAACGTCCCGGATCCGGGACGCAATAGGCAATGGAAATGACATGTAAAATAAGTTCATCACCATGGTATGGCTCCCTACGCTGGCATTATCCAGATCAGGTTGAAGGGTCAGTATCTTGGAGGGATACACTCTCAGCCGGCCAATTCCAGCACCCCTGAACAATATGACTGCAGATTACATCTGTCATTATAGTTTTCGCCAACTGGATTTGTCCAGTCTTTCCGGACCAGCTTGCAAAAACCAGGGGATTTGCTTTTTATCTGGCAAAAGGATATAATGAGTTCAAATCATGGTTTTGAAAGAGGATATCATTCACGCATTGAAAAGGGTGTCACTTTATAAAACTGGAACTTTTTTCAATGTGTGAATTTTTTTATACAAGTGGTGCATGTTCAATAAGGGTCAGCCTTTATTGAGCGACTTCTGTTAAAAAAATGAATCATGTTAATCTTGAAACAGGAGGTATTCCCCATGGAAACCGGAACAGTGAAATGGTTTAACGCTGAGAAAGGTTTTGGCTTCATCGAAGTGGAAGGCGGAAATGACGTATTCGTTCATTTCAGCGCAATCACCGGCGAAGGCTTCAAAACCCTCGACGAAGGCCAACGCGTACAATTCAACGTGGTTCAAGGCAACCGCGGCCCGCAAGCCGAGAACGTTGTAAAACTGTAAGTTAGTTAGGAACTGCTCTTAATGCGTGCTCGCATTAAGGGCAGTTTTTCTTCGCGAAGATCATTCATGAGGTTAATTTTTCAGAAGTCCGCTTCTGATGGT
The DNA here is from genome assembly GCF_000159955.1 of Paenibacillus sp. oral taxon 786 str. D14. GTDB lineage: Bacteria > Bacillota > Bacilli > Paenibacillales > Paenibacillaceae > Fontibacillus > Fontibacillus phoenicis. Next base: position 298,605 of record NZ_GG695972.1, read on the forward strand.
ACATATAAAGTTGCAACAATTACATCGATTCACCTGGTTGGAACGTTCACCTTGAAGAGGAGGGGAATTTATGAACTACCGTAAAAAGACGTTAGAGGAAATTCCTGAGGAAAATACGCCGGTATGGACCTGCACTAGCGATGACTGCAACGGGTGGATGCGGGACAATTTCACCTTTGAATATAGCCCCGTATGTCCGCTCTGCTCGTCCGAGATGGTCATGGGGATGCGCATGCTCCCTCAACTGAGCAATCCAAGCTCCGATCAAAGATCGTCGTCCAAGAAGGCATAGGCGAAAGCTGCTGCCGGAATCGGAGAGCGCGGTGAGCAACAACAGCCGTATTCGCTTCATGCGAGTACGGCTGTTGTTGTATTCATCCGGGTGATAGATTGGAAAGTGATGCAAAAATAAAATCTCCATAAAAGGATTGCATCTATATAGAAAATTTAATATGTTTGAGGTGCTGCAACGGTTTCGTGAATCATGAGGAGGCGGTATTCCCGGTCATTGCCCGGTATTGCTTGAGCATATACAGCCGCCAGCGAATAATCATGCCGTAAGCGAGCAGGAAGAACAGCGCCGCGGTTTGCATGACGGAGACGTATTGTTCTACGGCCTCATGCAGCAAGAGACGGACGACAAGCAGTCCAATCAGGATAAAGATAAAGCTGCGGGAACGTTCCGCGTAAATTTCGCCGCCGATGTTCTCGAACTTGGTTGTCCGAATCAACGGATAGGAGAACAGGAGCCAACCGAAAGCGAAGGCGATTACGCCCCACAGGAGAGGAATGTGCGTTTCCGGCACAACAAACATGAAGAGGCCGGTTGTCATTCCTAGCGGGGGAATGATGATTTTCTTCACCGTGACAGGCCGACGACTGGCTTTCAGACGGATAAACAGAACAGCGACGGCCATGGCCATCGCACCAACGGTAAAGGCGGCTTGCATATAAGAGGGATTCATTAGGTTCATAGAGGTTCCCTTTCTGTAAGTATATAGTATGTATATATTGAGTATTTAGCGAAATGGAATAAAGTGACTAGCGAATAGCGATTCGCGAGAACATTATAACATACTCGTCTGCACTTGTTTCAAACTTGGTAAGGGAAGGGGAAGAAGGAAGATGAATAGCGAATTAACGGTCGCCGTCCATTGCTTGTTGTATTTAGATTCCAAGGAGGATCGCATGGCCAATAGCGAACAGATCGCCTGCAGCGTCGCGACCCATCCGGCCCGTGTACGTAAGGTGCTCAGCCTGCTTCGCCGCCACGACCTGGTGACGACGAAGGAAGGGGCCCGCGGCGGGTACTTGCTAAAGTGCGAGCTTTCGCAGGTTACTCTCGGCGATTTGTACCGCATCTTCGCTCAAGGATCGCTGCATCCCAACTGGTGTTCCGGCAGCGAGCACTCTTCCTGTAATATCTCCTCGAACATCCCTGCCGTGATGAACCAGATCTACAGCGGGGCAGAGAAACAGGTGGAGATGTTTTTTGATCGGCTTCCGTTGTCTGAAGTGAAGCAGATGCTGGATGAATTTGAGAAAGAGAAGGAAGAGAAATCGGTGAGCAAGGAAGCTGGACCGAATTGGCACTTTTTTGTGGGTTCTTATGCTGATCGCGGGGAGCCAGGAATTTATCTCTGCGAGCTGCAGAGGGATACCGGCGAGATGCGGGTTATCCACGAGACTGCGGGCCTCACCAACCCTTCCTTTGTGACCTTCGATGCGAAGGGTATGCGATTGTATGCGGTAAGTGAACAGACCGAAGGGCAGGTTGCTGGATTTGCGGTTGATCCTAAGGATGGGAAGCTGACGATGTTGCACAGCGAACGGGCAACGCATGGGGCCGACCCGTGCCATCTGGCTTTGAAATGTGGGCGGGATCCGTTTTTGCTGGTCGCCAACTATTCCAGCGGGCATGTGAATGCCTTTGCACTGGAAGCGGATGGGTCGTTAGGGGAAATGACGGCCCTGATCCGCCATGAGGGAAGTAGTGTAAACCAGGAGCGCCAGGAATCGGCTCATGCTCACAGCATTGTGCCTAGCCATGATGGACGGTTCGCCTTCGTCTCCGACCTGGGAACCGACCAGATAGTGATCTATCGGTTGGAGTGCGGACGGCTAGTAAAGCACGGGGTAACCCATTTGCCGCCGGGGACAGGTCCACGGCATTTCGTGCTCCATCCGTCGGAACGGTTTGCTTACGGCATGAACGAGTTGAACAATACGATGACGGCATATACTTTCGATCCGGTGGAGGGGCGGCTTGAGGCGATCCAGCACGTCAGCTCCCTGCCGGATGATTTCCGCGGGGAAAACTATCCGGCCGATATTCACTTCTCGCCGGACGGACGTTACGTATACGGCTCCAACCGCGGACATGACAGCATTGTCCGTTTCCGCATCGATCGGCACACCGGTCGCCTCGAGGACCCGGAATGGACGAGTGTGGGGGGCAGCTGGCCGCGGAACTTCGCCGTCCTGGACGACTATGTGCTGGTGGCGAATCAGTACAGCGGCAATATCGCCGCCTTGCGGCGTGATCCCGAGAGCGGCAGTCTGACGCCTGCGGAGCATAGCTTGAGTATCAGCAAACCCTCCTGCATTGAACCGCTGCCGGCAGACTTTGCCGTGGGTAAGCAGCCGGCAGGTTCCATGTGAATCAGAAGCTTCATCTCATATCCAAGCGGACGAAGGATCCGATCCAGACACCCGAAGGCCTGCATTTTGCCGGTCTTCGGGTGTTTTGCATTGTCTGGAAGGGAGGTCCGCAACCCATGCCGCAGCCTGTACCGGCTATAAGGGAGGCTTATAAAAAAATTGATTTTTTTGCATAAAAAGGTTTGACATTTCTGGGCTGCCGCATATAAAATAACACCATAGCATACTAAACAGGTAGGAATAATTAAAAATGTTCTCACCGTACGGACGGAGGAACGCTCTACTTGCCTTGGCAGACACGGGTAGTGGCTCGGTTTGACCGTAGGGGGTGGGGCGTTTCTCCGTTTTCCGTTGTCAAGTGGTTGATACGGTGGATGCCTGCCCTGCCCTAGTAAAGCGAGAAAAGAGTATGGGGAGTGATACGATGAACAGAAGGTTGAAGCAAGGGGTTCTGATGAGTCTGGCATTGATATTGGTTGGGGTCCTGGCGGCTTGCTCGTCCAACACGAGCGGCGGCAACGATGCGGCCAGCGCGGCAGCCGGGAATTCCGGCGGCGGGGAGAAGCCCAAAGCGGTGGAATTGCTGAACGTATCCTACGACCCGACCCGGGAATTATACGAAAATTATAACAAAGCTTTTGCGGCATATTGGGAGAAAGAAAAAGGACAGAAGGTCACCATTAAACAGTCGCATGGCGGATCGGGCAAGCAAAGCCGGGCTGTCATTGACGGGTTGAAAGCCGATGTGGTTACCCTGGCGCTGGGATACGACATTGACGCCATTGCGGAAACCGGGCTGATCAATGAAGGCTGGCAGCAAAAGTTCGAGCATAACAGCTCGCCCTATACCTCCACGATCGTATTTCTGGTTCGTAAAGGCAATCCCAAAGACATCAAGGATTGGAACGATCTGATCAAGGATGGCGTTGAGGTGATCACGCCAAACCCGCAAACCTCTGGCGGGGCGCGGTGGAATTACCTGGCGGCATGGGGATATGCCCTGCATCAAAACAATAACGATGAAACTAAAGCACGGGAGTTCGTGCAAGAGCTGTTCAAGCATGTTCCGGTTCTCGACAGCGGGGCGCGCGGCGCTACTACGACGTTCGTAGAACGTGGACTCGGCGACGTGCTGCTGGCTTGGGAGAACGAGGCCTGGTTGTCCGTGCAGGAGCTGGGGCCGGATAAATTCGATATCGTCTATCCGTCGGAGAGCATACTGGCTGAACCGCCGGTTGCCGTGGTCGACAAAAACGTAGATGCAGGCGGCACCCGCGAAGTCGCCGAGGCTTATTTGAAATACCTGTATTCGGAAGAAGGACAGAAGATCGCTGCGGAGAATTACTATCGCCCAACGCTCGACAGCGTCAAGGCGGAGTATGCCGACAAATTCCCGGAGATCAAGCTGTTTACGATTGAGGAATTTGGCGGCTGGGCAGAAGCCCAAACGAAGCATTTCAATGACGGCGGCATCTTTAACCAAATTTACGTACCGCAATAATACGAACCGACCGTAACGAATCGGAGGCGAAGAATATGCACAGTAGCACCGCAAAGCGCGGCGTTCTGCCCGGCTTCGGGCTGACGATGGGATTTAGCGTGCTGTACCTCAGCTTGATCGTGCTGATCCCGCTTTCCGCCTTGCTGCTGAATTCTACAGGACTAACCTGGGAGAAATTTTGGGATATCGCAACAGACCCGCGCGTGCTTGCTTCATACAGAGTGAGCTTTGTGACCGCGGCGGTGGCCGGATTGATCGATGCGGTGCTTGGGCTGCTGCTGGCCTGGGTGCTGGTCCGGTACGATTTTCCCGGCAAAAACATTTTTGATGCCATGATCGACCTTCCTTTTGCCCTTCCGACGGCGGTGGCCGGGGTTTCCCTCACCGCGATCTATTCGGCCAATGGCTGGATCGGTTCCTTGTTCGAACCGCTGGGGATTCGCATCGCGTTTACGCCGGCGGGCATCACGCTTGCGCTGATGTTTATCGGCATCCCGTTTGTTGTGCGCACCGTACAGCCAGTGCTGCAGGACCTGGATGCCGAAGTGGAGGAGGCGGCGGCCACGCTTGGCGCTAGCCGCTTCCGCACCTTCCGCCAAGTGGTGCTGCCGGAGCTGCTGCCCCCGATGTTAACGGGGTTTGCGCTCGCGTTTGCCCGCGGCATCGGCGAATACGGCTCCGTTGTCTTCATCTCCGGCAACATGCCGATGAAGACGGAGATCGCCCCGTTGCTCATCATGTCGAGGCTGGAGCAATTCGACTACGCCGGGGCGACGGCGGTTGCACTGATGCTGCTGCTGATCTCGTTTGTGCTGCTGCTGCTCATCAACACGCTGCAGCGCCGGATTCGCAAGACCGCGCGGTAGGAGATTGAGAGCGCGGACTCACGATAACGAGTGTTGCCGATGGGGAGAGCTGACGATCACGAGATGCTATCTGCCCGGTGAGCATAGGCAAGCTCGGGAACGCCAATCGATAGGGAGGGAAGAGGATGGCCGGTTCTGTGCCATTAGCAGCAAGCAAGCCAACGGCTCCGCGGAAGCAGGCGGGGCAGGGTTCTGGCGTAATCAAGTGGGTGCTGATCACGGCGGCCGCACTGGTCCTGCTGTGGCTCATCGTGTTGCCGCTTGCCGTCGTCCTGACGGAGGCGCTCAAGAAAGGCTGGGACGTCTACGTAGCAGCCATCCGTGACCCGGATGCATTATCCGCACTGCGGCTGACGCTGCTCGTCGCTTTGATTACCGTCCCGCTGAATACCATCTTTGGAGTGGCTGCCGCCTGGGCCGTCACCAAATTTAAATTTCGCGGCAAGCAGGTGCTGGTCACGTTAATCGACTTGCCGTTTGCCGTATCGCCGGTGATCGGCGGTCTGATCTACGTGCTGGTCTATGGCTCGCACGGGTGGTTCGGACCGTGGCTGGAGGAGCATCATATCTCGATTATTTTTGCTCTGCCAGGCATCATCTTGGCGACGTTGTTCGTGACCTTCCCGTTTGTAGCCCGTGAGCTCATTCCGCTGATGGAGGACCAGGGGCAGCAGGAGGAGGAAGCTGCAATCACGCTGGGAGCGCGGGGCTTCCGGATCTTCTGGAAGGTCACGCTCCCGAACATCAAATGGGGTTTATTGTACGGAATTGTTCTTTGTAATGCGCGAGCGATGGGAGAATTCGGCGCTGTCTCCGTCGTCTCGGGCCACATCCGGGGAGAAACCAACACATTGCCGCTGCACGTGGAGATTTTGTATAACGAATACCAATTTTCCGCGTCCTTTGCGGTAGCCTCTCTCTTGCTTCTGCTGGCGCTTGTGACCCTGCTGCTCAAAGGCTGGTTCACTCGCCAAAGCCGTCATTAGGGAGGGTTGAGACCAGGGACAAGGGGTGCGCCAGTTGCGCAGGCTGGCCTTGGGAAGAGATGGAGCGGGGAAGCACGGGGAGAGCCTTCTGGGTGAAGCCGGGGATAGCTTCCGGGGAGGCGGTTCCGCGAAGGGTGAAGGCTGGATTCTGTGCAAGCGCACGCCAGATCCTGTGGGGCTCAGCATCTAACGGAACGTAAAGCCCTTATTGGCCTATTTCCCGGACATTTCCCGCTGTAACGGAACCAAGAGACCTTATTGGGCAGAAAAAGTAGAGAAAGAACAGAGATCGTCCGAAATAAGGTCTCCTCGTTCCGTTAGAATTGGAAACACCCGCGAAAAGCACAATTAGCGGCGCTAGGTTCCGTTAGAAGTGTGTGACGAACGTGGAAACATGCAGTCGTTTGAGCATGAGCTTGGCGTAGGGATGTTGCAAGTGGTCGGAAGGCTCGGCTGAATTCAAGATTGGGCGCTGACTGGGCTGTTTAGCGAAAGTGCCTGGGATCCAGCGAGAACTATTGATTTACCTATATACCTAAATCAGGGGAGGGGTAGGGGGATGGCGAAACCATTGCAAGTTGATGAAATTTGGCTGGAACGGATTGCTGAGCTGCTGGGCGGCATGGAATTCGGTTCATTGAACATCGTTGTCCATGAAGGCCAAATCGTGCAAATGGAACGTACGGAGCGCAGACGTTACGAGTTGAACCCGGGCAATGCCTCCAGGGCTACCGGAGCTTCCCGTCATACGGCCAAACCTTTGCGTGAATCTAGACAGCGTTAAGCGGCTGCCAGGCTCCACAAGAACCAGAACCAGAACGAGCACAAAGACTGAATCCAAAATGGAGAACGAGGAGCAACACGAAAACAACAAGCCGAATAACATCGAAAACATCATCCAAGGCAAAAAACAACCCCGATTCCGGGCAGTCAGGCAGAAGGCCTGTCCGCCTCAAGGAATCGGGGTTGTTTGCGTTTCAGATTTTTTTCTTATTGCGTCGTTTCGCCTTCGTCGCCCTTATGGCTTAGCGCTTGCACGGCTTCGGAGGAGACGGCGTCTGAAGCCTTGGGTGTCATCGGCAGCGGATCATGGCCAACGTACGGACGCGCCCTCCGCGGTTTGCGGCTGTTGAGGCGGAAACCGCCGAGAAACAGCAGCAGCTGTGCCCCGAGTAGATATGGGGCAAGCCAAGAACCGGCCCAATGTCCTACGGCCAGCACGGCGATCAAGGCCGCTAGCAGCCGGGCCGGTACCGCGTTAACGTGCCGGTTCCGCCCGCCCATCACGGCCAAGGAAAGCATGAGCAGCGCAAACCAGGTCGAGGCCAGTTGCATCCAGTCGAGCGCCAATTCCCGCGCGCTTTCGCTTCCCGCACCGCTGGAGAGGCTTGTGTCCAGCAGGTGCCACAACCAGAGCAGTGAGATAAAGAAGGCGGCGGCGAGCACTCCCGGCAAAACGGGCCGAAAAATGCGCCATAGCCAGCTTCCCCAGCCAGGACCTTCCATTTGGCGGAGCAGCTTGTCCCGTTCGGCGATCAGCGTCTCGCTTTCCCGCTCGATGGTTCTCAGCAGCAGAGGCAGGCGAGAGGCGTCATCATCCTCGGTAAACGCGGAGATTTGCGCGAGCACATTTTCGCTGACATAAGGCGCGGCCCGGCAAGCCAGCAGCTTGTCCCGCAGGGCGCTGGGGTCCGGGAGCGTTGACGAAGATGATTCCGTTGCAGACATCAACGACCCCGCAGCTGCCGCATAGCGTTCCAAGGTCGAGTTAATGTAATCCAGCCGGATTCGCTCGTCCCGAATGAGTTTGTTGCGCGATGCGACATAAAGTGCAAGGAACGCAGACAATGCCAGAAAGGCAGCCAGCGCGGCATGATCAGGGCTCTGTAGCCAAGAAACCCATTCCGAAAGTGACACGGCGATCACCCTTTCCATATTCCTCCTTTCACTATTGCACAGGTGCCGTTCGGATTCAAGCTTGAGTCAGGAGTTTTGTAAATATGATATACTTGAAATTGGTGAAAACTTACACAAAAAAACGGCAGGCGGAGGGAACGGCATGAATGAACAACAATCGGGGGCCGATGTGAAGATCAGATACGAAGCGCCCGAAGTTACGGATTACCTGAGGCTTCGTGAACTAGCGGGAATGAGTCCGCGCAGCGCAGAAGGAGCAGAGATTGGCCTAAGCAACTCCATCTTCGCCGTCTCGTTGTACGATGATGCGGGATTAGCGGGGATGGGAAGAGTCGTGGGAGATGGAGGCTGCTTTTTGCAGGTGGTGGACATCGCTGTGCGCCCGGATCTTCAGGGAAAGGGCTTAGGCACATTGATCATGAGCGAAATTATGGGGTTCCTGGAGCAACATGCGCCGCCTTTAACTTATGTCAGCCTGATCGCGGATGTGCCGGCAGACAAGTTGTACCGGCGTTTCGGCTTCGAATATACCGCTCCTGGCGGACTGGGGATGTATTGGAGACAACGATAGCGTGAGCAAGGGGAAGGCTTGCAGCAAGTGAAGCCCTCCGGTGAGTAAAGGGCAAAGGAGATGCCATCGGATTGACTACGACAGTAATTGAAATTTTTATGATCGCGATTCTGGCGGGGATCGTGGGCTCGATTCTCGGATTGGGCGGCGGAATTATCGTGACCCCTGCGCTGACGCTGCTGTTTGGCGTGGACATCAACCATGCCATCGGGGCGAGCATCATTTCCGTCATCGCCACTTCAAGCGGATCGGCGGTGGCGTACATTCGCGACCGGATCACCAATTTGCGGGTCGGCATGTTTCTGGAGATCGCCACGACGGTCGGGGCGATTACCGGAGCATTTATCGGGGCGTTGATTGCCCCGCGGTTTTTGTATATTATTTTTGCCTTACTGCTGCTCTACTCGGCCTATGCCATGATCAAAAAAAGCAAACAAGAGGTTCCGGAAAACGTTCCGCTGCATCCGGTGGCCGAAAAGCTGGGGCTGCAAGGGGAGTATTACGACAAGGCGCTGGGCAAGACCGTCGCCTATAACGTAGACCGTGTGTACGAAGGCTTTGGAGTCATGTACGGTGCGGGCGTCATTTCCGGGCTATTGGGCATTGGCAGCGGGAGTTTTAAGGTGATGGCGATGGACGTGTTTATGAAAATGCCGCTGAAAGTGTCGAGTGCCACCAGCAATTTTATGATGGGCGTTACGGCGGCGGCCAGTGCGGGGATCTATTTGCTCCGCGGGGACATAATTCCGGTGATTTCGGCTCCCGTTGCCCTGGGCGTTTTGATCGGAGCCACCGTCGGTTCACGCCTGATGCAGCGCATGAAGAGTAAAACGATCCGCAAGCTGTTTATCCCGGTCATGGTGTACGTGGCGTTTCAAATGATCTATCAAGGATGGAGGGGCTGACATGGGCGACCGTAACGAGACAACGCAAAACCGCACCTTTGAGATTGAGACGGCCATCAGCAAAATGCTCCGGGTTGGCGTGATCCTCGCTGCCGCTGTGATCGTAATTGGGCTCATCCAGTTTTTGGTCACGGGCGACAGCGGATACCCGGGGGATACGTACCCTACCAGCTTTGGCGCGATCATGTCCGGCTTGCTGGCCTTGAAGTCGGTTGCGGTCATCCAGACCGGTTTGCTGCTGCTCATTTTGACGCCGGTATTTCGGGTGTTCGTCTCGCTCTTTTTGTTCTGGGCGGAGAAGGACTACCGGTACGTAGTTATTACTGCCATTGTGTTTATCATCTTGATCCTGAGCTTCGCTTTGGGGAAGGCGGGCTAAGGGAATCAGCGGGAATCTGGGGCTTTCTGACCGCGCGGCGGGGGAAGCCCTTTTGTTTTTGGACTTGCGGGGGCAGGATGATTATAATGTAAGCAGCAAAACTTGGGAATCGCATCCAACAGCGAAGAAAGGGCGTACCGATAGATGAAGATCGTATTATTTGGCGCAACGGGCATGATTGGAAAAAGAATCGCGGTGGAGGCGCTGCAACGCGGGCATGAAGTGACGGCAGTGGTCAGAGATCCGGCGCGGGCGGCCGAAACGGGGGTGACTGATCTCGTTCCGACGGATTCCAAAAGGGCCGGGCATTTGATACGGAAGGAAGGGGATATTTTGGTCCCCGATTCCATCGCCCGGCTGGTTCAAGGACAAGACCTTGTGATCAGCGCGTATGGGCCGCGCTTGGGGGAGGAGGACGAGCTCCTGGAAGCCACGCGTTCGCTGATTGAAGGCGTAAAGCGCGGCGGTGTCCGCCGTCTGATCGCTGTGGGCGGAGCAGGCGGCTTGGAAGTTGCTCCAGGTGTGCGGCTCATGGACACGCCCGAGTTTCCGGAGGAGGTGCGGCCGTTGGCCCGGGCCCATGAAGAAGCGCTGAACCTCTACCGGGCGTCGGACCTGGAGTGGACGGTGTTAAGTCCGCCGGCGCTCATCGAGCCCGGGAAGCGCACAGGGATGTTCCGCTTAGGGTTAGACCGTCTGGTCGTCGACGAACGGGATCACAGCCGGATTACGGCGGAGGATTACGCAGCAGCCCTCCTGGACGAAGCGGAGGACCCGTATTATATCGGCACCCGTTTTACCGTAGGGTACTAGGTTAGATGGGGGAGGAGAACCAGTGAAATTCGTGACATCCGAGCAAATGCGTGCCGTCGACCGCTATGCGATTGAGCAGATCGGCATTCCGGCGGTCGCGTTAATGGAGAACGCCGGGCGGGCGATTGCCGAGGAGGTGCTGCTTTTTTGCCGGCAACGGCGGGAAGGGCGGCTGCCGGAGCGCCCCGAGGAGACGATCCGCGAGCGTCCAGCTGGTGCGGACAGCTTGGACCGGGATCTGGGCAGCCCGCCAGCGTGGCCGGAAGAGCATTGGCTGATTCTCATCGGCAAGGGAAATAACGGTGGCGACGGCCTGGTGTGCGCCCGCCATTTGGTGGATGCGGGCGTTCGGGTGAGCCTGCTGTACGCCGAGGAGCCGGAGCGACTCGGCGGCGAAGCTGCGCTGCAGCATGCGATCGCTGCAGCGCTGGGGCTGCCGGGCGAGGTGTACACGCCCGGCGCGGTGGCGGCGGCCCGATCCCGCGGGGTGACGGGGATCGTGGACGCCTTGCTGGGCACCGGGGCGAAAGGAGCGCCCCGGGGGGCCTACGCCTCCCTGATTCGGGAGGCGAATGAGAGCCGGCTGCCGATCGTGGCAGCCGACATCCCCAGCGGGCTGGATGCCGATACCGGCGCGGTACACGACCCGTGCATAGAGGCCCGGATCACCGTCTGTCTCGCCTTCTTGAAGGCGGGGCTGACGCAGTATCCGGGCGCGAAGGCGGCGGGGGACGTGATCGTCCGCTATATCGGCATTCCCCGCGCGCTTCCGCCGGGGATGGCGGAAGCCGGGGTGCTGCTCACCGAGGAGTCGCTGCGCGGCGAGCTCGGGGTGGACCCGGGGCGGCG